>NZ_CP162756.1:4800000-6719191 GCF_054668305.1 Pseudomonas sp. S2_H01
GCTGATGGGGGGGTGAGACGCTTTCATGAAAGGCCCTCAGTGAGTGATTGGAACGAGGGTGATGGTAGAAATGATCGAGACACGACAAATGCCAATAATCATCGCGAAAGTGACAACCTGTGATGGAGCAAGCGGTGTGCGGCCGCTTGATGGCAGGGAGATAGCCTGATGGAAAGAGAGGTTCGGACTGCCGCCGTTTGTGTTACGCAAACGGGTCGCAGCGAGGATTACCTGGACTATCGGGATGTCACTCGGCCAATGACGGTTCTGGTGCGCAATCAACAAACCGGGGCCTACAACGCGCCGCACACCCACCGGCATGGACAAGTGCTCTACGCGTGCGCCGGGGTGATGCGCGTTTCGGCACAGAACGGGCTCTGGTATCTCCCGCCCAGGCGAGCCTTGTGGATTCCCGCCGGGGTGGTGCACGATCAATTGATGTTGAGTCCCGTCAAGTTGCGTTCGGTGTATATCGATCCGCAGGCCTGCGGTGTATTCGGGCCCACGTGCAAGGTGGTGGAGGTGTCGGTGATGCTGCGTGAGCTGATCCTGGCGCTTGCCGACCAGCCGGTTGAATACCCGCAGAACAGCCGGAACGCGCATATCGTTGCGCTTATTCTCAGTGAGCTCGAGCGGTCTCGTAGCCTGCCGGTGCAGATACCGTGGCCGGTGGATCGTCGCCTGGCAGTCGTCTGCGAGGCCATCCTGGCAAGGCCTGAAAACGCGCAGTCTGTGGAGTATTGGGCCGATAAAGTGGGGGCCAGTTCGCGAACGTTAATCCGGTTGTTCCTCAAGGAAACCGGGCTCACGTTTCGTCACTGGGTGCAGCAGGTACGTCTGGCCACCGCACTGGATCGGCTGGAACAGGGCCAGTCGGTAGGCGTGATCGCTCGCGACCTGGGCTATACCAGCGCCAGCGCGTTCAGTGCGATGTTTCGTCGGGTCACGGGTGAGTCGCCCCGAGAGTTTCTGATGCCCGGACGTTGAGTGATGGGACCCTTCACGCGGGCTGCCTCGGCGGTCATCGGAACGGCCGGATCTTCCCGTGTCCGGTCGCCTGATAACGACGGCTAACGATCCCGTGCGAAGAGCGGCATGCGCTCGGTAATCCAGTTCAGGCACTCTTCGGCAGCAGCGGACAACGGGCGCCGGGCTTTTACCAACAGGCGTGCGTGAGCGCTCTGGAAAAAACTGTGGTTGATGGGAAGCGCGACGAGTTCGTCTCCTGTGATACTCAAAGAGTCCGCAAATCCACCCAGTAACGTGATGCCGTTGCCCCGGCTTACAAAACGTCGCAGCCCTTCCAGCGAGTTGGTGACCAAGGTGGGGTGCAGTTGCAGGTTTTCCGAGAAAGCGACCCAGCGCACGGCTTGGCCGAGGCCATATTCCGGGGGCATGAGAGCGAGCGGGTAGTCGAGCAGCTCCCTGACCTCCACCGCAGTGCCGCGCAACGCCAGAGGATGACGTGCATGCACCAGCAGTTCCACCGGCTGCGAAGCGCTGCGCCGGTATTCGATTTCGGGGTGAGGGGGAGGGGTTGTAGGCCAGTCCGATGTGGGCTTTGTTCTGCGCAACTTCGGTGAGCACCTCGTCCACCGGCAGAATGTCCATCATTATCCTGAGCCCGGGATAGGTCGTACAAAAATCGGTGAGCACTGACTCCATAAGCCCGTCCACATAGCCCTGACTCAAAACGATGCGGATCTCACCGGTTTGCAAGCCCATCAGTGCATTCAGTTGGTCTTCCAGACGCTCCTGCTCAGACTGACAGCCGCGCCAGAAGTCCAGAAGGTAGTGGGCAGCCGCAGTGGGCTGCACACCCCGGGCCTGACGCTCGAACAACAGCGCGCCCACCTCGCTTTCCAGCAGTTTGATCTGCCGGGTAATGACCGAAGGCGCTGTGTTCAGATTGTCTGCAGCGCCCCGGATCGATCCGCTTTTGAGCACCTCGTAGAAGTAGCGTATTCGACGCTGGTTGAGTTCGCGCATGTTCGCCTCCGTTGCTCGAAGGGCAACGATAGCAGCAATAAGTTGCTCTTGCTGCATCGGCCTCTGCGACGGACGATTGGGCCATCGAGCAGGCGATCACCTTGCGCCTGGCTTACCCACACGAGGTCTGGCCATGTCAGTCGAATCGAACAACAACAATAATCCAGATGCACTGTCCCGCCTGTATCGCAAGATCAGTTGGAGGCTGTTGCCGTTTCTGCTCCTCTGTTACGTCTTCGCGTATCTGGATCGCGTCAACATCGGCTTCGCCAAATTGCAGATGCAGGCGGATCTGGGATTCAACGACAAGGTGTACGGTATCGCCGCCGGTATGTTTTTCGTGGGCTATGTGCTGTTTGAAGTCCCCAGCAATCTGATGCTTCCAAAAGTCGGCGTGCGCCGCACCGTGGGCCGGATCATGGTGTTGTGGGGGCTGACGTCGACGAGCATGCTGTTCGTCCAGAGCCAAACCACCTTTTATGTATTGCGCTTCATCCTCGGCGTGTTCGAAGCTGGCTTCGCTCCTGCGATGATTTTCTACATGACCTATTGGTATGCGCAGAAACGCATGGCCAGTGTGATGTCGATCATCTGGTTGGCGGCGCCCCTGGCTGGCATTTTTGCAGCGCCCGTTTCCACCTGGATCATGGACGCCTTCGCCGGTCACGGTGGGTTGGCGGGGTGGCAGTGGATGTTCCTGTTGGAGGGGCTGCCCTGTGCGGCACTCGGCGTTGTTGCCTGGTTCTATCTGACCGATCGACCGGCAGATGCGGATTGGTTAAGCGCAGATGAAAAGCGATTACTGGCGGCGCAAGTCAACGTGGAAAAGGCCCCCCACCACTCGTTCAAGGCCGTCATGCGTGATCCAAAAATCTACCTGCTTGCGGCAGCCTATTTCTGTCTTTTGAACGGCATCTACACGACCAGCTTCTGGTTACCGACGTTGCTACGAGACGCGGGAATTGCCGACATCAAACAAATCGGACTGTACACGGCCATTCCTTACGTCGCGGCGGTGGTCGCAATGATTGTTTTCAGCCGCAGCTCCGATCGACACGGGGAGCGACGGCTGCACAGTGCCATCCCCGCGTTGATCGCCGCTGTGGCATTGGCATGCAGTACGCAAATCATCGGCAATCTTTTCTGGACGATGGTGAGCCTGATCGTTGCAACTTCCATGAGCTGGGTGGCCTATACCGTGTTTTGGGCCATGCCTGGCCAATTCCTCAAAGGCGATAGCGCGGCAGGCGGAATCGCCTTGATCAACAGCATCGGCCAGACCGGCGGCTTTTTCAGCCCGATTATCATCGGATGGGCGAAAACGGCGACCGGGACCACCAGCAGCGGCCTGTTGTTGATGTCGTCGCTGCTGGTCGTCGGAGCGCTGTTATTGCTGGCCAGTCGTGCGCCGGAGCAATCAATCGCAAGCGCGTTGCCTGTGCAGTGAGCGGTCATCGCAGCAGGCCGATTTCTGACGAATGCGGGTTTCAGGAGTGAGGTTCATGAACATGCGGATACTGATCGCAGGCTTCCAGCACGAGACCAATACGTTCGCACCCTCCAGGGCGACATACGTAAGCTTCGAAAAAGGCGAGGGCTTTCCAATGATGGCCCGTGGCGCAGCGGTACTTGAATTGCGCGATGTCAACGTCGCTGCCGGTGGTTTCATCCAGGCCGCTGAGCAAGCGGGTCATGAACTGCTACCGGTGATCTGGGCGGGGGCGAGCCCGAGTGCGCACGTCGAGCAGAGTGCCTATGAACGCATCGTCGGTGAGATTACCGACGCGGCCCGCCAGTGGAATTTCGATGCCATCTATCTGGATCTGCACGGCGCGATGGTCGCCGAACATACGGACGACGGGGAAGGGACATTGTTGGAGCGTTTGCGGGCGATCGTAGGGCCTCAGTTGCCGATCGTGGTGTCGCTGGATCTGCACGCGAACCTCACTCAGAAGATGTTCCATCACGCAGACGCGCTGGTCGCCTACCGCACGTACCCGCATGTCGATCTGGCAGAGACGGGACGCCGGGCCGCTGAGTTGCTGGAGCAGCGAGTGACTCGGGCCGAACCGTATCGATCGGTCATGCAACGGATACCGTTTCTGATCCCCATCAATGGCATGTGTACGCTGCTCGATCCTGCCAGGTCCTTCTACGGTCGTCTGGCCGAGCTCGAAACGGACGGGGTGCAGTCGCTGTCGTTCTCCCCGGGATTCCCGGCGGCGGATTTTCCCGAATGCGGCCCAGCCATCTGGGGACATGGCAGTGATCCTGCCGCCGTCCAGCAGGCGGTCTCGGCGCTGTACGATTTGCTGCTGGCCGAGGAGGCGCAGTGGACCGTCACGCTGCTCGAGCCCGATGACGCCGTTCAGGAAGCGATGCGGCTCAGTGCAGGGGCGAGCAAGCCCGTGATCATAGCCGATACCCAGGACAATCCGGGCGCTGGCGCAGACTCCAACACTACGGGAATGCTGCGGGCGTTGATACGCAACGGCGCAGTGAACGCCGCGATTGGTCTGATCTGGGATCCGCAAGCGGCGCACGCCGCCCATGACGCCGGTGTTGGGGCCTTCATCGATATTGGGTTAGGCGGCTGCCCGAACGTTGCGGGGGACCAACCTCTATACGGCCGCTTTGAGGTGATGTCGCTGTCCGACGGTCGTTGCCGTTTCGACGGCCCGATGATGCAAGGCATGCTCGCGCAGCTGGGTCCGGTGGCGTGTCTCAGGATCGATGGCGTTCTGATAGCCGTCAGTTCTAACAAGGCACAAATGTTTGATCGCAATCTCTACCGGGTCGCAGGCATCGAACCTGAACGCATGAGGATTTTGGTCAATAAAAGCTCGGTGCATTTTCGCGCCGACTTCGAACCCATCGCCGAGGCTGTGCTGGTGGCGAAAGCACCCGGGCCGGCGGTTGCCGATCCTTCAGCGCTGGACTGGACCCGTCTGACCGAAGGCATCCGTACGCGCCCCATGGGTAATCCGTTCAGGCGCGTCTCCCGGGAAACCAGAGCAGCAGCGATGCCAGCAGTTGGCTGCCTGCATAAAACGTGAACAGCCCTTGATGGGTCCAGCCGGAGTCGAGCAACAGTCCCGCCACCGCCGGAGAAAGGATCGCACCCAGGCGTGCCGTGGCCAGGACGAGACCGACGCCGCTGGTGCGCAGAGGGGCGGTGAACGCTTGTGCCGTCAGGTTGTACAGGGCCGCCACTGCACCGTTCAGCAGCAGGCCCGCCAGGCAGCCCGCCGCGATGGACAGTCCTGGCACCTGCGTCACTGGAACCATGATTGCCATCAGGCCTGTGTTGAGTAGCAAGCAGCCCAATAGCAGTTGACGACAGCCGAATCGATTGGCCCCCAAACCCACGGTCAGCGCACCCAGCATACCGCCGGCGTTGAGGAGCATGCCGCCTGCGGCTCCGTTGTGCTCGGAGAAACCGCTCTGCATCAGCAGAGTCGGTGTCCAGCTCATCACGAAATAAAAGCCGAACATGAGGAGGAAAAATGCCAACGCCAACGAAGCTGTTTTTTGCCATTGCTCTGCGGAAAACAGCAACCGATACGCGTCCTTGCGCATCATCCGGGGCGGATCCTCTCCATGAAGTGGCCGCTCACGCGTGTCATGGCTGAACGCCTGGCCGTGCCGCGACTCGCGAAAACAGCACGCGGCGATGACCGCTGCGCCCAACGTGATACAGCCGCCAGTCAGGAAAACGTATCGCCATCCGGCGGTGTCATTCAATCCATGGGCAAGCGCGCCACACAACACGGCACCCAGGGCGAAGGCCATCGACTGAAGTGCGACCGCCAACCCGCGCCGATCTGGACTGGCATGTTCGTAGGTCAACACATTTGCCATCACCAGCATCACCCCGACGCCGATGCCGGTCATGAAGCGTGCGCTCAGCAGCGGTCCGATCCCCGGACTTTTGAACGAGATGAGCATGCCCACGCCACTCAGCAGCAGGCTGATTACCAGCAACGTGTGACGACCATGACGCACGGCAATGGGCGCCGCGACGATGGAGCCGCAGGCCATGCCGACCAGTCCTGCGCTGAGCAGCATGCCGGTCTGCACGCCGTTCAGGCTCCACTCTTCGGCAACGCTGCCTGCCGTGAACGCCATGGCCATGACGTCCAGGCCATCGATCAGGTTGAACAGCATGCACAGTCCAACGATGCCCCACTGAGCGGTGGCCATCGGCATATTGGCGGCGGATCCGGATACCGAGTCTGTGTTCATTCACATCCTTTTTTACGTGCATTTGCGCTTGCAACGATGGCGTGCGGGTTGTCTGCCGTCACCGCCAGCCGCACCGTTCAAGCCTGCAACAGCAACATGCGTCTGTCGTGTGTGGCAAGTCATACCTTGGTATCGATCGACACCATGGTGCAATCGTCCGGCGCAGGGTCCTGGTGATCTGATGGAGCCTGGATGCACCGGATCCCACCGTCCCACGAGGGAAACTCCGGTAACGGTCGCCTCCGGGTCGGCCACTTACTGATAGGAGATTCAAAATGCCTGTAGCTTGTCCGGGTTTCACTTTGCGCTCTGATCTGACGTCCTCCGTGAGGATGAGTGTACTGGGGCTGGCGTTGATAACGAGTGGCGGTGCATGGGCGGCGAGCACTGCCGTCGGTGCGTCGTCCAGCACCGCCGCAACGACCGCTTCCGATTCGATTCGACCTTATCGGGTTCATGTCGATGAAGCCCAGTTGATCGATTTGCGCAAGCGCATCGCGGCGACCCGCTGGCCCGATAAAGAGACCGTCAATAATGACGCTCAGGGCGTGCAACTGGCTCAGGTTCAAGCACTCTTGAAATACTGGGGCGACGGTTATGACTGGCGCAAGGCCGAGGCGAAGCTCAATGCACTGCCTGAGTTCATCACCACCATCGACGGCGTCGACATCCAGTTCATTCACGTTCGGTCGCGCAACCCCAACGCAATGCCGTTGCTGTTGACACACGGATGGCCTGGTTCGCAATTCGAGTTTCTTAAAACCATCGGGCCGCTGACCGATCCGGTGGCGTTCGGCGGTAAGGTCAAAGATTCGTTCGATGTCATCATTCCCTCTATTCCCGGACATGGATTTTCCGGCAAGCCCACCGAACTCGGCTGGGGGCCTGACCGCGTTGCCAAAGCCTGGGACGTGCTGATGAGGCGTCTTGGCTACAAATATTACGTATCGCAGGGTGGGGATCATGGCTCGGTGATTTCTGATGCATTGGGTCGTCTTAATCCGCCCGGCCTGCTGGGTATTCACCTGAACATGCCTGCAACCGTACCCCCTGAGCTGGTCAAACCGATCAACAGCGGGGATCCCGCACCGGCAGGGCTGACCGAACCTGAGCGTAAAGCGTTTGATGTCCTGAGCACGTTCTTCGGCCGCAACGCCGCGTACGGGGCGATGATGGTCACCCGCCCTCAGACCATTGGCTACCTGCTTGCGGACTCCCCAGCCGGTACTGCGGCGTGGATGTACGAGAAGTTCGCCGCTTGGACGGACAGCGGCGGTCAGCCTGAACGCGTGCTCACCCGTGACGAAATGCTGGATGACATCAGCCTGTACTGGCTGACGAACACTGGCGCGTCGTCATCGCGTTTCTATTGGGAAAACAACAACAACAACTTCAGCGCCGTCGCGCAGAAAACCACCGACATCAAGGTTCCGGTGGCGATCACAGTGTTCCCGCACGAGATCTATCAGGCGCCGAAAAGTTGGGCGCAACGCGCGTACCCATCACTTTCCTATTACAGCCAGGTCAGCAAGGGCGGTCATTTCGCATCGTGGGAGCAACCGCAATTGTTTAGCGAAGAGTTGCGCGAAGCCTTTCGGCCATTGCGCGTAAGGCTCGACGCGACAAAGGTCGACCACTGATTCATCCACAACTGATTCAACACACCGAGCCGCTGGATGGCGGTTCGATACGGAGAAGCACCATGAAGATGACCCTGTTGAAATCGCCTGACAGACCTCGACGCCTGCGCACTGCTGCCCCCTTTCTTCTGGTGGCCGCTTTTCTGCAATTTGGAGCGATGAGCGTAGGGTTCTCCCAAGCCAATGCTGCCGATGTACCGGCGTCCACGATTCACGCAATCACACCGGGGGCGACTACATCCTTCGGCGAACTGAAGCACGTCAAGGCAGGATTGCTGGATGTGTCCTACGCGGAGATCGGACCGGCGGATGGCCCGGTGGTCATTCTCCTGCACGGCTGGCCGTATGACATTCATAGCTACACCGATGTCGCGCCGGCCCTCGCCGAAAAAGGCTACCGCGTGCTCATCCCGTCCGCCCGTGGGTACGGCGACACACGTTTTCTCTCAACCAAGACGCTGCGCAACGGACAACCGGCGGCGCTGGCCACCGACCTGATCGACTTCATGGACGCCTTGAAGATTAAGCAGGCCGTGCTTGGCGGATATGACTGGGGCGCTCGTACCGCCGACATCGTCGCAGCGCTGTGGCCGGAGCGGGTGAAAGCGCTGGTCGCAGTGAGCGGTTACCTGATTGGCAGCCAGGCGGCAGGCAAGACACCGCTGCCACCGGCGGCAGAGTTGCAGTGGTGGTACCAGTTTTACTTTGCCACCGAGCGTGGTCGTCAGGGTTACGAGAAGAACACCCATGACTTCGCAAAGCTGATCTGGAAGCTGGCTTCACCCAAGTGGGATTTTGACGACGCGACGTTCGATCGCAGCGCCGCTTCCCTGCAAAACCCGGATCACGTCGCCGTCTCGGTTTTCAACTATCGCTGGCGCCTGAACCTGATCAAAGGAGAGCCCAGATACGATGCTATCGAGAAAAAACTGGCGGGCTTCCCATCCATCCGTGTTCCGACGATCACCCTTGAAGGCGACGCGAACGGCGCGCCACACCCACCCGCCGAGGCTTACGCCAAACGCTTCACCGGCAAGTACGAGTATCGCCTGATCAGCGGTGGCATCGGCCACAACCTGCCGCAGGAGGCTCCACAAGCTTTCGCTCAGGCGGTGATCGACGCGGATCATCTCTAGCGGTCTCTCTGCTGCTATGGAGCGTCAAATCGCCTGCCTTACGGAGGATCATTGCAGGTGATGGGGCAGACCATTCCCTCGCCTGTTGCACCGGCAGGCGAGGAGTGGTGGCTGCATCATGGAATGAGGATGAGCTTTCCCGTGGTCTTCCGGCTTTGAAGGTCGGTCAATGCCTTGTCTGCATCAGCCAGCGGATACACGCCGCCGATTTCAATGGTAAGTGCTCCGCAGCGTAGCCAATCGAACAGTTGCCCGGCCTTCTCCCTCAGCAGATCCGGCGTATGAATATGGTCGAAAAACACGGCATACCCAAGCTTGATGCTTTTCGGCAAGCTCATGATGTCAATGGAGCCGGGGCCGCCTAGCACGGGCCCGTACCAGCAAAACGTGCCGGCTCGACGCAATGCGTCGAGCGATCCCTGAAAGGTGGCAGGTCCTGACCCGTCGTAAACGACGTGGACGCCTTCACCTGCGGACAGACGAATCGCTTCTTGCGCGAACGTCCCGTTGTCACTGACGATGACGTGGTCGGCGCCCGCCGCCTTGGCAACGGCTATTTTCGCCTCGCTGGAAACGCGACTGATGACAGTGCCGCCTCGGAGTTTGATGATCTGTGTCAGCAACCGACCCAAACCACCGGCGCCCGCATGCACAAGCGCGATGTCGCCTGGCTGGACGGGATAAAAGCAGGTCGCGAAGTGGCTCGCGGTCAGGCCTTGCATCATCACCGCGGCGGCGGTGTGATCATCGATGTCGTCAGGGATTTTCACCAGCGCATCCACGTCCGCAACGATTTGCTGAGCGTAGCTGTGCCGAACGAAAACCCAGGCGACCCGATCTCCGATCTGGAAACCCGTTACCTCGGCGCCCATTGCTACGATCCGGCCAGCGCCTTCGACGCCAGGGACGTCCGGCCTGTAATTACCGCCCATTGCGCCGGTTTTTGCGGCCAGGTCCATAAAGTTCACGCCGATGGCCGAAACCTCGACGGTGACCTGATGAGGGCCTGACACAGGCGGCTCCACCTGTTCGTACGTCAGCACGACGCTCTCGCCCGATGGGATGACTTTGACAGCTTTCATGGGGTTCTCCGTTATTGAACGATCAGTCCAGAATGGGGTAAAAAAACGCGTCTATCGCAACGCGCGTAATGCCATTTCTTTGAGGGATGCGAGGTGAGCCTGATCCGCTCCTCCTCGTGCTGCGATCCGGATTCCAGTGACACTGGCGAGCAAAAAATCGACGACTGATTCAGGGTCAAGATCCGGCGATATGTGGCCTTCCGACTGAGCGATGCGCACCTGCTCGGCAACGCCGTTTCGCAGAACGCTTCCCATCGTCTGGCGAATCTGAGAGATCTCGGATTCCGTATCCCCAAACTCGCAAATCGAGCCAATCCCCAGGCAGCCGCGATGGGCCTCGTGCACGACCCGGTCAAGGAATGCGGCGATGCCAGCGTAACCATCGGATTGCCCTCGCACTGTTGCCAGATGGGCCGTAACCTCGCTTGAGCTGTAGTGGCGTAGAGCGGCGAGGTACAGATTCCATTTGTCACCGAACGTCGCGTACAGGCTCTGACGACCAATTCGCATGGATTCGGTCAGCATGACCGCTGAGGTTCCTTCGAACCCGTGCTCACGGAAGACCTCGACAGCCGCGTTTAGCGCCTGCTCTTCATCAAACTCTCTGGGTCTGGCCATGGTTTATGCCGTGGTTTAAGAATGATCGGTCAAAAATGGTAGCAGAACCAGGATACCAAGCCAATGGGGAACGCAATCTGCGGAACAGCAGCAAAAGAGGTGTTGCTCTAAAGGCAACGTTGACGGGTTTTTGTTGCTCTTGCTCGGCTATCGCCACCGATGCACCATCGTCATCACCGGCGTGACTGATGCGCGCCAAGCCTTGATTCCTGTTTCCAACGATCCCCTAAGGAGAGCATTCGAATGCTTTTGTATCTGTCGACGTGGTCCGAAATTGGTCAATACCTTGAGCGCAGCCAGACGATCGTCATTCCGATCGGTTCGAATGAGCAGCATGGCCCCACTGGACTCTTGGGCACCGATTGGATGTGCCCTGAAATCATCGCCCGAGAGGCGCACAAAAACGCAGATATTCTGGTGGCACCGACCTTCAATATTGGTATGGCTCAACACCATTTGGCGTTCCCCGGAACCCTCTCTTTGAGGCCGTCGACGTTCATTGCCGCGATCGGCGACTGGGTGCGTTCGCTGGCGGCGCACGGGTTTGAAAAGATCCTGTTCCTCAACGGCCATGGTGGAAATGTGGCTTCGATTGAAGCGGCGTTTTCCGAACTCTATGCCGAAGCGAGCTTCGCCCGGCGTCCGGCGGGATTCGCGCTCAAGCTGGTCAATTGGTGGGACCTTGACGGTGTAACTGATCTGGCGCGTGAGCAATTTCCCACAGGGCACGGCGCACATGCGACCCCTTCGGAAATAGCCGTTACCCAGTGGGCGTATCCTGAGGCGATCAAGGAGGCGCATTACTCACCGCAGATCGCAGACTCTGGCCCGATCCGCGAGGCGCACGATTTCCGTGCCCGCTATCCAGACGGACGTATGGGTTCGGATCCCGCTCAGGCAACGCCTGAGAAGGGGCGGGCACTGGTGATGTTGGCAGTCGAAAGCCTGGTGCGAGAAGTGGCGGCTTTCAGCCATGAGCATACGCCGACCTAAGCGTCTTCCATTTCTCTCTGCCACGCGACGAAACGTCGTGCGGCCAAGGCTTGCTCTCAAGAACGGCAGCAGACAAGCGGGTACTCGTCCGCTTGCCTCAGGCTGTTTCGCAAGCCCTCCAAGCAGGAGAGAGGGTGGGGTCCGATCGAACAGCTGATTTATGGATTAATTTATCTACCAACCATTGCTTTCATTGGAGCGGACAGTTCTAATGACTTCGTTATAGATTAATTAATCCATTTGAAGGTAGTGTTGATATGACCGCTTATGCTCACCGTTTTACCGGAAAAATCGCCCTAGTCACTGGTGGCTCTCGCGGCATCGGCGCCGCTATCGTTCGTCGACTGGCGAAGGAGGGCGCGGCGGTCGCGTTCACTTATTCCGCTGCGGCCGATCAAGCCCAGGCACTGGCCAGGGACATTGCTGCCGAGGGCGGTCGTGCGTTGGCAATCAAGGCGGATAGCAAGGTGATCCAGGACATCGAGCAGGCGGTGGTCACGACGGTCGAACACTTTGGTGCGTTGAATATCCTGGTCAACAACGCGGGAGTTCTGGGTATGGGGACTGTTGACGAGTTCAGTGTCGAGGCGCTTGACGACATGTACGCCATCAACGTCCGTGCCACCTATGTAGCGGCCAAAGCCGCCTCCGGTTATCTCAAGCGAGGAGACCGCATCATCAGTATCGGCAGCGTCTCGGGGCAGCGCGCTGGCTTCGCGGGTGCAAGTGCGTACTCCATGACCAAGGCGGCGATCGGCGGTATGATCCGCGGGCTGGCGCTTGATTTCGCGGCACGTGGCATCACCGTCAACAATATCCAGCCCGGCCCGACGGCCACTGACATGAATCCCGCGGACGCGCCGTACATCGACCAGGTCATCGGCCTGGTTCCACTGGGCCGTCTGGGTACTCCCGATGAAATCGCCAGCCTGGCAGCCTACCTCGCCAGTGATGAAGCGTCGTTCGTAACGGGGGCCAGCTTGACCGCCGATGGTGGTTTCCTGGCCTGATCCCTCTAAGTTGAGTGTTTAATCCTCGAGGCAATGGCTGTGGCAAGACCGAGACAATTCGACCGTGACCAGGCATTGCTTCAGGCGATTAATGTGTTCTGTGAAAAGGGGTTTGCGGCTGCATCGACGGATGAGTTGATGAAAGCAATGGGGTTGAGTCGACAGAGTATGTACAACGCCTTTGGAGACAAGCGCGAGTTGTACGTCGAAGCGATGAAGCAGTACCAGGCCAACAGCATCACAGACCTCGTCTGGCGTCTGGGTAAAGACGCCACGCCGATGGAGTCGCTGTACAACACCTTGCTGTCATTTGCATCGCGCACGGAGCGTGAAGGTTCGGCTGGGTGCATGGCGATCAACGCGGTCTGCGAATTCGGCTTGAGCGATGCTGAGCTTAATGAACTCCACTTGAGCGCAGGCCAAACGTTGCGTGAAGCCCTCGCGCATACGCTTACGCGAGGGGTGGAGATGGACGAAGTCCCACCGAGCACCGACATCCAGAGCGCCTGTGATTTTCTGCTTTCTACATTGAACGGGATGAAAGTCAGTGCCAAAGGTGGAATGACTACCGATCAGTTGAAAGCGGTCGCGGGTTTCGCGGTTAACGCATTAAAAACGCCTCGGTGAGCGTACCCCGATCGCCAGTGTGAAGTCGCTGACCCTCCCGATGATCCCTGACCTTTGGCATGGCTCAAATACAGAGCGGAGCAGGCGGCGCCGCGATTTCATTTCACCAATCACCCGTGAAATGGATTAGCGGTGATGCGGCCACGACCCGACTTCCCTAAACTGGCGTCCGAATCTATTGGCACCCGGCGCAGGCAGGCTTTCGTGCCGCCGCCCAGAACAGGTAATGAGAATGCAGCCCGTCTCGCTGAACCGCTTTTTTGTTGGACTGCTCGTCCTGATGGCCATGTGCGTCACGCTGCCAGCCTTTGCTCAATCGAGTCCGGCTCCCGATAACGAACTCAATGCGTTACAGGCCCCTGCCGAGGGACCGACGCTGGAGCAGCTCAACGACCAACTCGATCAGATCCGACAAAAGGTAACGGGCAGCGCCAATGATGACGTGCTCTCGGACTTACGTCAGGCCGCGCTTCAGGTGCAGAAGCAGGCCGATACCCTCATTGCCCAGCAAGCCACCAGCATTGAACACCTTAACGACCAGCTGAACATTCTCGGGGCGCCACAGCCCGACGAGCCGCCCACCATCAGCAGTCAGCGAAAAGCGCTGACCGCGAAGAAGAATGCGCTGGTGGACGATCAGCGTCAGACCAACACCTTGAGCCAGTCGGCTCGCGACTTGGCCAGCCAGATTTTCAGCCTGCGCCGCAGCCTCTTCGACTCTCAGATCACTGCGCGCTCGGCCAGCCCGCTCAGCACGGTGTTCTGGTCAACGATGATCCGCCCGACCGACGACGACCTGGGCCGTTTACGTGGGCTGTTCGACGATATCAAAAGCGCCTCCAGCACCGCACTGGCGCCGGGCAAGCGGTTTTTCTTCTTCGGCGTGCTGGTCGGTGCGTTGCTGATCTGGGTCGCAGGCCGGCGCCTGATGGAGCATCTGCTGATCTGGTTGATGATCCGCTGGCTGCCCGAGGGGCGCCTGCGACGCAGTGCATTGGCGCTGACGGTCGGGCTCACGACCGTTCTGACCATCGGCGCCGCCACATCCTTGCTGCATTGGGGCATTGAGACCAATGCGGTACTGAGCGCTGACGTGGTGAACCTGCTTGACCAGATGCAGACGCTGATCATCTTCTGCGCCTTCATCGTCGGCCTCGGTCGCGGGCTGTTGATGCTTTCTCACCCGTCATGGCGCTTGCCGCAGATACCTGATCCGATCGCCGAGGCCATCGGCCATTTTCCCGTGCTGCTGGCGCTGGCGCTGGTCATCATTGGGACCCAGGAGCGGATCAACAGCGTGATCGCCAGCAGCCTGGCGCTGACCGTGGCGGTGAACGGTCTGACCGCGCTGGCGGTTTCGCTGGTGTTCTTCTTCACCTTGTTGCGCTATCGCCGAACCCGCCGCAAGCAGGGTCTGGAGCGTCTGCCCGGTTTCGCCGGCCTGATTCCGTTCGTGGTGGCGGTCTGGGTGGGGTTCAGTCTATTGGCGTTGCTGGCCGGTTACCTCACGCTGGCGTACTTCCTGACGGTGAAACTGCTCTGGATAAGCGTGGTGTCTGCCACCGGTTATCTCCTGATTGCCTGTTTTGGTGACATCTGCGAAACCCTGCTGTCCCCCAAACAACCTGGTGGCGAGGCACTGGGCAGCGCGCTGGGCCTCTCGCCGCGTCATCAGGCGCAAGCGAGCACCGCGCTTGCGGGGATTGGCCGGACCTTGCTGTTGTTCACCGCGGTCGTGCTCGCCTTTATGCCGTCGGGTTCCAGCCCAGGCGAATTGCTCGAAGGCTTCACTCAGCTGGACTTCGGCAACAAGCCTTTGGGTGGTCTGGAGATCGCACCCAGCGACATCCTGTTGGCCATCGGCGTCCTCATCGTCGGAATGCTGAGCATTCGGATCCTCAAAGACTGGCTGGCGGAACGGCTGCTGCCGGAAACCAACATGGACGCAGGCATGCAAGCGTCGCTGGTGACGCTGGTCGGTTACATCGGCGTCGTCCTGCTCGCGATCGTCGTCATGTCCACGCTGCACGTCAGCCTCACCAACCTGACCTGGGTGGTCAGTGCACTGTCCGTGGGTATCGGTTTTGGCCTGCAAGCCATCGTGCAGAACTTCATTTCCGGGTTGATTCTGCTCACCGAACGGCCGGTCAAAGTGGGCGACTGGGTCAGCCTGGCCGGCGTGGAAGGGGACATCCGCCGAATCAACGTCCGTGCAACGGAAATCCAGATGTCCGACCGCTCCACTGTGATCGTGCCCAACTCGCAATTCATCACCCAGAACGTGCGCAACGTCACCATGGGCAATGCACTGGGCGTGGTCGGCATCACCCTGACCCTGCCGCTGGACACCGACGTACTGAAAATCCGCGAGCTGCTGCTGCAAGCGTTCACCGAGCACGAAGCGATACTCGACACCCCTGAGCCCTCGGTGTCCTTCAAGGACCTGACGAACACCGGCGTGATCATCGCCGTCAGCGGCTACGTCAACAGCCCACGCTCAGTAGGTGGCGCCCGCAGCGACTTGCTGTTCACCGTCCTCGGAAGGCTGCGCGAGTTGGGTGTTGCGTTGTCGTCCCCGCAGAGCATGGTGCTGGTGACTGAGGGTGGGGAGAAGTTGCAGCCTGAGGGGTGATGAGGGTGGGGCTTTAGGGCCGGATATTCAATCGAGCGGGGCGGGTCAATAGCCCGCTTGGGGCGGATGGCAGTCATCGAGCACAGGCAGCAATCGACTGTGTATTCAACCGGTCAGCGCAACAGATTGGTTAATCCACAGCCGATTGCGGTCACTGGACCGCAATGTCATCCCCACCCGTACGAATGCCCCATTCCCAGACGAGCTGTTGTCCAGGCGTCAGAAAAGAAGCGCTTGGCCGTGTGCAACTCTTCAGCGTAACCCCTTCGTTTCAAACAATTCGACAAGCCACTCTACGAAGGCCCTCACGCGGGCGCTGAGGTGTCGATTGGGTGAGTAAACGATATAGATCGGATTCGGCTCCAACGACCAGTCCTCCAGCAACTGAATCAAGGCGCCGGACTTGAAGTGCGGTTCAGCCATGAACATCAATGTCTGCAACACGCCCATACCGGCGAGGGTGGCCGCGAGCAGCGCATTCGAATCGTTCACTGAGACGAAATAGTTCGCGTCCACCGAGATGCGCTCATCACCTTTTACGAACTCCACAGGCAGCCGCCGATTGGTTCCGGCGAAAAAGTAGCGAACCATCTGGTGGTTCGTTTCCAGATCTTTTGGGTGGGAAGGCGTGGCATGAGTGGCGAGGTATCCGGGCGTCGCGCAGGTGACGAACTTGAGGCTACCCAGACGTCTGGCAATGAGCGACGGATCGTTCAGGGCGCCGCCGCGAATGACGCAGTCGACCCGGTCACCGAGCAGGTCAACCGGCCTGTCGCTCACGCCAATGTCCAGCTGCAACTCCGGGTAGCGTCTCTGAAAATCTGGCAGAGCGGGCAGCACCAGCATGGTCGCCATGGTCGAGCCCATGTCCACGCGCAACCGGCCGTGAGGACGGGCCTGGGCGCTGGCCAGATCCGATTCGGCCTCCAGCCATTGATCGACCACACGCACCATGCGTTCGTAGTAAGCGGTTCCATCGTTGGTGAGCGAGATGCGTCGCGTGGTGCGGTTGAGCAGTTTGATCCGCAGGTGACTTTCCAGCGACTGGATGTGTTTGGTGACGGTATTGCGCGGAAGGTTCAGCGCTTGCGCCGCCTTGACGAAGCTACCGGCTTCCACCACCTGAAGAAACGCTTTGACTGCGTTGAAATAGTCCACGGTGTCGCTTACTCATCAGATCAAGGCCAAATCGATTAGCCCGTATTAAGGAACAGTGGGGTTCGTTTTAGCTTATTTATCCCGCGTAAGCTATCTCATAGATTGATCTCACCCAAACCAAGCCATCCATTCCGGTTGGCTCCTAGTGGAGATCAGACAGATGACACAGCAACTGAAAGGCAAGGTAGCACTGGTAACCGGTGGCTCTCGTGGCATTGGTGCCGCTATCGCAAAGCGTCTCGCGGCAGACGGCGCGCACATCGCGTTCAGCTACGCGAAATCTCCTGAGCAGGCACAAAACGTGGTCGCTGACATCAAGCGTCAGGGCGTACAAGCGCTGGCCATTCAGGCCGATCAGGGTGACACCGCGCAAGTCATCGCGCTGGTCAAACAGGTTCATCAACACTTTGGTCGCCTGGACATCCTGATCAACAGCGCTGGCGTCTTCGTCACGGGTCCCGTGGGTGCTGTTGACGCAGACATTGCAGCATTTGATCGCCAGCAAGCGGTCAACGTGGGCGGCGTGGTGACTGCAGTGCGCACGGCAGTCGGTCTGATGAACGACGGTGGACGAATCATTTCTCTGGGCACGACGGGCGCTGACCACGTGCCATTCCCCGGTGCTGCCGACTATGTCGCGACCAAAGCTGCCGTGGCTGCTTACACCCGTGGTTGGGCTCGCGATCTAGGGCCTCGCAACATCACTGTGAATGTCATCCAGCCGGGCGCGATCAACACGGAGATGAACCCGGAAACCGCCGACCACGCTCCATTCCTTTCAGGCCTGGCGGCACTGGGCCGTTACGGTCAACCCGAAGACATTGCGGCAGCCGTGTCCTTCCTGGCCGGCCCCGAGGCGTCGTACATCACTGGCGCCACGCTCAACGTCGATGGCGGTCAGAGCGCCTGATCCGCCTCACTCCCAGCGAACCGATCAGCAGCGTCGCCCCTGGTGTGCGGTGCTGCCTACCTCCAAGGGCTGGAGTTTAGCCAATCACGTTGTTCAATTACCGAGGCTGTCATGACTCAACGCATCCGGATTTACCAGCAAGGCACACCCGCTGTACTTCATCACGAAACCTTTGATCTGGAGCCACCCGCGCGTGAGCAGGTTGTGATACGCCACGAAGCCATCGGGGTGAATTTCGTAGACACCATGTTCAGGGACGGCACCTTCAAGGTTCCATTGCCATTCAGTATGGGCGTGGAGGCGGCGGGCATCGTGGAGGCTGTCGGCTCGCGTATACAGGACCTGAAAGTGGGTGACCGTGTGGGCTATTTCTTCGCGTTCGGCGCGTATGCCGATCGTCGAGTGATCGATGCCAATGCGCTGATAAAACTTCCTGACGATATCTCCAGCGAGCAGGCCGCCGGGCTGCTATCAAAGGGGCTCACAGCCTGGGCGCTGGTTAAGCAGGTCCATCAGGTTCGAGCCGGTGAGACCGTTGTCGTCCATGGCGCATCAGGTGGCGTAGGGAGCCTGCTCGTACATTGGGCCAAATCGCTGGGCGCCACCGTCATCGCTACGGTCGGGTCAGCCGGTAAGTCCCGAATCGTCGAGGGCTGGGGGCTGAATCATGTGTTGCGCTCTGACGAGCCGGATCTGGCCGCACGGATCAAAGCCGTGAATGGTGGCGTCGGTGTCGACGTGGTGTATGACCTGGTCGGGCGGCAGACGCTGGACGCCTCAATCAGCGCGCTGCGTGAAGGTGGCGACCTCATTCACGTCGGCAATGCCTCGGGCGGTGTGGCCGCGGACGCCGAGCTGCTGGCGGCACGGGGCATTCGATACGTCCAACCCTCTACTCCGCAATACGTCAATGCGCAGAACCAGAACAGGGCTGCATCCGAGTTGTTCGAGCGCTTCCGGGCAGGCGCGCTAGGCCACTTAGAACTCTCCCGCTATCCACTGGAAGAAGCGGCAATAGCGCATCAAGCCATTGCAGCGCGCAAGCATACCGGGTCGATCGTGCTGATTCCTCAGGTCAGTTGATCCTCGTGATGTTACTGATGCCACGCCGTGAGTGAAGTCTTACGCGTGGTAGTGGTAAATGCCAGAGGTACTTGGTGCGTGCGTGCGCGGTGTGCTGAGCTACGGCCGTTCACCACATGAACCTTCTCCGGCAATCTGTTCAAAGCGGTTTTTGAGATGGCTGTAAAGTGACCGAATCGACGCTGAGAGCTGTTTGCGGTGCGGACAGATAAACTGAAGCGGGAGGCGTTCGCCTGGCTGGTCGGGTAGAAGAACCTCAAGATGGCCGGCGCTGACGTCCTGGCATATGTCTAGCCAGGACCTGTAGAGAATACCTTCGCCAGCAATGGCACATTGGCGAATGACGTCCGTGTCATCGCTAATGATGGGACCTGATACGCGGACTGACAGGTGATCATCCGAGTCAGGGAATATCCAGCTGTCATGTGCCTTACCGTTTGAATGACTGGTCAGGCATGCATGCTCGTTGAGATCCTGAATACTTTTTGGGCTGCCGTTTTTCTTCAGGTAGGACGGCGCAGCGGCGAGCGTTTTGCGGTTTAAAGGCAAGAGCGGTATTGAGACAAAATCTGAGTTCGGAATGACACCGTAGCGGATCGCTACATCAATCGGCTCGCGGTAAATATCAACTATCCGGTCGGACAAAGAGAGCTTCAGCGAGATGCTTGGATTCTTTTGCCGAAATCCGATCAATTCAGGCAGCAAGATATTCCGGCCGAGGTCGGAAGGACAGGCGAGCTGTATCGGACCTTTCAAATCATTGCTGCTTTGCTGCAAGCAGGCTCGGCCTTCATTCAGTGAATCCACCACGGTCTTGGCATAGGGCAACTACTGCTCACCTTCTGGCGTCAATCGAAGACTGCGTGTAGAACGTGCAAATAACCGTATATCGAGCTCGCGCTCGAGCCTTTTTACCGAGGCGCTAATCTGAGAAGGGAGCAGGTCCATCTCCCTACCCACAGCAGAAAAGCTATCAAGAGAAACTACGCGTATGAAAATGATCAGGTCTTCAATCCGAATCATGATAGTTCAGCGCCTATGTCACTCTGAGTACTGATCCGATTCAGTGAGTTCCGTGATTCAGCGCAGGTATAAATGCCTTTGATGTGATTGTAAGTAACCATCTAGTGAAATGCATTCCCGCGTCGTGTGGTTCCTGGAAAAGTGCGTAACCGAGAGTGCATGGAAAAATCCACGCACTGCTGTGAAGGGCTATGGAGAAACTTTCAGTCTGATGCTATTCCTCTAACCGTAAATCCTGAGGTCGCATTCGAATGGAGACAGCCTGAATGGGGCGCTGACTTCTACATCGCTTTCAGGGTTTATTCAGTTTTTTTGCAATCTTGGCCACGTACTCACCTTGATGGCGGGCGATTCCAAGTTCCCGAGCATCTGGCTGACGCGACCCATCTGCGCCTGCGACAGTGGAAGCCCCGTAAGGCGAGCCGCCCCCGCCTTGAGATATATCGAAAAGTGCCGGATCGCTGTAGCCGAGCGGGACGATGACCATTCCGTGATGCGCTAAAGTGGTCCATGTCGAAGCGATGGTAGTCTCTTGACCGCCTCCGGTCCCAGTGGATGTAAACACGCTCGCGGCCTTACCAATCAGCGCACCTCTCGCCCAAAGGCCGCCCGTTTGGTCGAGGAAGGTACGCATCTGCCCCGCCATGTTTCCGAATCGAGTCGGAGTGCCGATAATGATTGCGTCATAGTCGCCCAGCTCATTCGGTGTGGCAGTCGGAAATTGCTGATCAGCTTTCCCGTGCGCCGCTTTGAAGATCTCCGCATCCATGGTTTCCGGAACGCGTTTTACGGTGGCCGTCACATCGGAGACTTTGCGAGCGCCTTCAGCAACAGCCTGGGCCAGCGTTTCTATGTGCCCATACATCGAATAATAAAGAATCAGTACCTTCGTCATGGGATGGGTCTCATTGTGTTTAGTCGTGACCGGAAGGCCGCAGACATGGGCGAGTTATGACCACGGCGTAATAATGAATCGTTCGGGTTAGTTGAGTTTCCCCAGGGATAGTTTTTATCCCCGGTCGATGCCTAAAACCGACTATCACCACTCGACTCATGCCACGATCAGATAATGCACAGCTTGGGACAACTACCTGCCTGACGGTCGCTTGTCCTGCGGATGCCACGCGTTACGAAGTCCATCGCAGGTCAGGCATTCAGAACCAGCTGAGTGATCAGCGCATCCTTTCTATGACAATGAGTTAGATGGAAAAAAACCTTGTCAAGCTGGCATTGCGTTCAATCATAGATGCGATTGTTTTGGATGATTAGTGGCTATAATCAGCTATCAGTAATCCAAAAATGGCTCAATCATGTTCGACCTAAATGACTTGGCAATTTTCGTCCAGATTGCCGATGCGGGCAGTTTCGCAAAAGTGGCACGATCTACCGGGGCGCCGTCCAACACCTTAAGTCGACGCATCAAGCTACTTGAAGAGAGTCTAGGCGCACGGCTGCTCCACCGGTCAACCCGTAAGTTGACGTTAACTGACGCGGGAAAATTGCTCTACAAGCAAAGTGCGAGCCCGGTCAATGCGCTGATCGAGGTCAGTCGTCAGTTGGTCGACCAGGGGCAAGAGCCGGCAGGGCGGATTAGGGTCGCAGCTCACGCCGATTTTTTTGAGGTGTTTCAGATGGAATTCGTTGCCGGATTTCTCGCTCGCCATCCAAAAACCCAAGTGGATTTTGTGCTCGGAGACCAACACAACGATTTGATTGCGGAGGGGATAGATATTGCATTTAGATCAGGTGCAATGCGTGACTCTGCACTCATCGTCCGGAAGATTGGCGCTGTCCGCCGTATCTTGGCTGCAAGCCCTGAATATTTGAAAAACTTCGGTTTGCCCACCGATGTGCATTCCCTCAATCAGCACAACTGTATTAGCTTCTCTCATCCCTCCAGCCAACTGTGGTGGGACCTGGTCGGTCCAGACGGTTCGGCACGGGTCGAGATTAGTTGTCGTTTTCAAGCGAGCACAGCCCAGGCCCAAATCAGGGCTGCCATGGCTGGGCTGGGCATTTGCCTGATGCCCGAATCACTCATGCGATCTGCGTTACACAGCAAGCAATTGGTTCATGTACTGCCGGAGTATGGGCATCTCAACAACGACTTATCCGTCGTGCTTCCCAGCCGGAGGCATATTCCGTTAGCTGTCAGCCGATTTGCAGATGAGGCGGTAGCGCATTTGGTCGAGAGGCTGGCAAATTGGTAGCCTCAGCCTCCAATCGGCCGCGGTTGAAATGCCCGGGAACAGGCATTTCTAGCGCTGCGGCTATTGGGCCAGCCCTTCGCGCGTTAATACCGAAGTTTCGGCGAGGCCATTACGCCCTTACGCGCATGGGATCAGGCCTGTTGATCAGGGCTGAAGATGTTTTTGCAGTTCTTGATTCAGCTGGTCCAGCGCGGCAATGGTCGACGGCACCTGACGAAGTCCGTTCAGCAGCACGAAGTCGTGGATCGTTCCGTTGTAGCGCGTAGCAGTGACTTGCACGCCCGCTTCCTTCAACTTGCGGGCATAGGCCTCACCTTCGTCGCGCAAGGGGTCGTTTTCTGCAGTGATGACCAGTGCAGGCGGTAATCCTTGAAGCTGTGCAATGCTGGCCTGCAGTGGGGCAGCGTGAGGGTTTTTGCGCGTAGCGGCATCAGGTGCATAGATGTTCCAGCCGAAGCTCATGAAGTCTCGCGCCAAAAAGCGACCTGTGGCGAAGTCCTTGTAGGACTGAGTCTCGAAATTGGCGTCTGTGGCCGGGATCAACAGCGCCTGAAAGCGCAGTTTCGGGCCGCCGCGCTCTTTGGCGATCAGAGTCAACGCTGCAGACATATCGCCACCCACGGAGTTACCCGCAACAGCCATCCGTGTTCCGTCGACACCGATTTGATCGCCGTTAGCTGCCACCCATTTCGCCGCCGCGTAGCTTTCCTCCAACTGCGTTGGAAAGACTGCGTCTGGAATAGGGGTGTATTCCACGAAAACGACTGCAGACTCCGATCCTACGGCTATGTCTCGAACCAGACGTTTATGATTTTCAAAGTCACCTGCTAGCCATACACCACCGTGAATGAACAGGACGACTGGGAGAGAGCCTTTGGCGTTTTCCGGCTTAACGACGTACAGCTTTACCTTTCGACCGTCTTGGGAGATGGTCTTTTCGTTGATCAATATTCCAGACACGTCAACGTCCGACTTGGACTGAAGTCCGGTCAGCGTGGCCCGCACCTGTGGGCCGGGCAAAGTCCAGAAAGGGCTGCTGTCCTTGTTCACTTGTGACAGAAAAGCACGGACCTGCGGATCAAGATGACCATCGGTTTCGACAGGGGGTGAAGCCAGTGCCGAATGCGCCAGAACGGTTGCGAGAACTGCAGAAGCCGATTTTGTAGATTTTTTCATTCTTAAGCCTTTGTCTGGTGGGTAACGGTCCGATATCGATACGCCCATACGCAGGATCAGGTCGCGGCGGGGAAACAGCCGGCTGTTCGCGGGCTGCGAATGCAACCGGTAATACGCATCCACGCCCACCCCCTCGCCGAGCAGCTTTGCCATCTCCGGTATGAACCAAGCGATGATCCCAGAGCGTCTAAGCCGCAGACACTACCTGCGAAGGTGAGCACTTGCGCTTTCAGACATAAAATCGGTTCTTCGGGGGGCTGCAGATGCGGGGGACAAAAGCAGTGCAGCTTCACTGGCTCCGGCCGCGGCGCTGCTCAATGCATTTAAACTTCAGGGCTCCACTGTACTTCCTTGGATGTCCTGAACTGACTGACAAGGATCACGACGGCCGTCAGCACACCCAGCGTTCCGCCAACGGTCAGTGCGCTCAGTACGCCGAGATGGTCCACAATCAGCCCACCCGCCAACGCACCAACGCCGATCGACGCTTGCGCGCTGGACACGAAAACGGCACCCATGGCCTCCAGCTTGTCCGGCGCCATTGCGAACAGCCAGCTCTGCATCGCGAAAGGCAACAGGCCGAAACCGACGCCCCATACCATGACGAGCAACACAACGGCCGGTGCGAGCGAGGCGACCACTGATAGCAGGATCATCGGAAGCCCCATCAGCAAGGCCGTTCCAATTAACGTCCAGGTTGAGCTTTTCGCCACCGCCCAGCCTCCTGCCAGATTACCGACAAAACCAGCGGCACCGAACCCCAGCAAAATCGCACTGAGTGATACTGAGGACATACCTGCCTCGTTGATCAGATAAGGCGACAGGTAGGTGTATGCCGCGAATTGCCCAACGAAGATCAACAACACCGCCAGCAGTGCTGTTCGGGTTTTACGCATGCGAAGGACCTCTCCCAGCATTCCAAGCCCGGCTCCGGATTGTGCGGGCAGCCGAGGCAGCGTCCGCCAGAGCAGCAATGTGACGATGACCGACAATCCTGCGGCAACGCCGAAAACCACGCGCCACCCCAGTAACTCGCCCAAGAGTGTGCCGGCAGGCACTCCAGCGACTGTACCGGTTGAAACGCCAGAAAAAATCAGTGAGGTGGCTTTCGCTGCCTGCTCGGGGCGTAGCCGCGTTCCGAGCGTGCCGCCGATGGTCCAGAAGCCTCCGACAGCGATGCCGAGAAACGCGCGGCCAAGCAGCAAACTCCAAAGATCCGAAGCAATAGCCACGGTCATGTTGGACACGGCGAGCAAGGCCAGAAGAGCACAGAGCACATGGCGTCTGTCAAACGTACGAGCCCACAGGAGCGTCAACGGTGCGGTCAGCGCAGCGAGCAGACCGGGCAATGTCACCATCAGTCCGGTTTGCCCTTCGGTCATGGAGAGTTCCCGCGCGACCTGTGGTAGCAATCCGACTGGAAGGAACTCGGTCGTCACCAGAGCGAACGCGCCGATCCCCACCGCTGCCACTGAGAGCCAGGAGGATGCAGCGCTTGAAGAAGTGGAGGGTTGCACAAAAATCTCCTCAAGCGAGGCCGGGTTACCGGCCTGCTTGTCAGTTGTGTTTGACGAGGTTGAGGCCGGGCAGAGGGCCACCCGGAAACTGCGCCAGTTGACCTTGCTGCAGGCCACCCAGATCCAGGCCGTAAAATCCCAGTCGAGCGATCAGCGCTGCGACTTGCGACTTAGCCTCTCCGTCTTCTGCGGCGTAGAACAGCACACGCTTCCCACCTTCAGCTTCTGGATTGGCAAGCAGCTGCGGCGCCAGATGGTTGAATGCCTTCACCAGCCGAGCGCCCGGCACCATGTCCGCCACGATATGAGAGGAGGTTTTGCCGTCCAGATCGAAAGGTTTGAACAGTGGAGCTTCGATGGGGTTGTTAGTGTCCACCACGATCTGGCCTTTCCACGGGCCCAACCCTTCGACTGCGTTTGCAATCTTCGACCAGTTCACCGCCAGGAATACGATGTCTGCCTGGCTGGCTTGTTGCGCCGTCACTGCTTGAGCGAGCGGGCCCAGCTCGGCGACTAATTTTGCGAGACTGTCCGGTCCTCGACTGTTGGCGACGCTGACGTTCAAACCTGCTTTGACGACCAAGTGGGCAATGGCTGCGCCGATGGCGCCTGCGCCAATGATGCTGATGTTCATGGCAGCCTCCTCAGGCGGTGAAACCACCGTCGACCATTAACTCCGCGCCGCTGACAAAGCCGGCTTCCGGGCTGGCGAGATACGCCACCGCGCTCGCGATATCTTTGCCTTCGCCATATCGACCAACCGCGATGTTGGGACGAACAAAGTCAGCGACGGGGCCGTCTCCAGGGTTCATGTCGCTATCGGTAGGGCCTGGGTGAACGGTGTTGACCGTGATGCCCCGAGGACCCAGATCACGAACCAGTCCGCGACTGAAGCCTGCTACTGCGCCTTTGGTCAGCGTGTAAGCCGATGCAGTAGCAAACGCTGCGTACTGAACCATAGAACTGCCTATGTGGATGATCCGGCCACCTTGGCCCATGTGCCTGAGCGCTTCTTGAGTGGCGACGAAAACACCGGTGACGTTAACGGCGAGGATCCTCTGGAAGTCCTCGAACGCAATGTCTTCCGGCGCGCCGAGGACGCTGATCCCGGCGTTGTTGACGAGAATGTCGACTTTACCGAAACGCTTGGCGACTTCACCGATAGCAGCACGTACTGCATCTGGGTTGCCGGCATCAGCAGCCAGAGCGATGGCCTTGCCGCCTGCATCGATGATGGCTTTCACAACCGAATCAGCACGGTCGGGCGATGCGTTGTATGTGATGGTGACGGTTGCGCCATCGGTGGCAAGGCGCTTGGCGATGGCAGCGCCGATGCTGCGCGAGCCGCCAGTGACGATTGCAATTTTGCCAGCAAGGGGGAGGGTAGTCGTGTTCATCGTTGTAGCCTCAGGGGGTAAATAGTGAGGCTATGAGACGCTTTTGACGGCTTAACGAATAGTACATAGTCGCTATAATCAGTTTCAATCATTGCTTGAAGGTCGACTGGATGGAGACGTTGGGTAATCTGCTTTCGTTTGTTCGCAGCGCTGAGTCCGGCAGTTTTTCTGCGGCGGCACGCCGCCTCGGCTTAACGCCGGCCGCCGTCAGTCGCAACGTCGCTCAGCTTGAAGCCAATCTGGGTGTACAGCTGTTCCAGCGCAGCACACGTCGTGTCACGTTGACTGAGGCTGGGGAGCGTTTTCTCCTGAATGTTGAGCCTGGTCTTGAGGGCGTTCAGGCGGCGATAGCAGATATCACCAGTCATGCGGGCGAACCCGCCGGCGTGCTTAGACTCACAGCTGCACCGAGCTTCGGTCGTGACTTTTTACTGCCGCTGATGCCCGCTTTTTTGAATCAATACCCAAGCGTGATACCGGAGTGGCATTTGGATAACCGGCAAGTAGACCTAGTCGCTGAAGGATTCGACGCTGCTATTGGAGGAGGCTTTGAACTCACTCCTGGTCAAGTGGCCAGAGAAATTGCGCCGGCGCACTTGATACTCGTTGCGTCGAAAGATTATCTGGCAGGAAAAGGTCGCATTACTCATCTTGATGATTTGTCTCGACTGGAACACTTGGCCATGCGCTCGACAACAACGGGCAAGGTCAGAAGCTGGATGCTGCAAGGCCCTGACTCGCAGCAACGGACCCTGGAAATGAAACCTCGTCTTCTTGTCAACGATCCACAGGCGCTGTGCCAAAGCGTCTTGCTTGGACTGGGTATCGCGTTGCTGGCGGTACCTGATGTTCTTAAGCATCTTGAAGAAGGCGCGCTGGAACGGGTTCTCCCTGGCTGGTATGTGAACGCGGGCAGCATCTCTTTGTATTTTTCCAGCCAGAAATTGCTTCCTGCCAAAACCAGGGCATTTGTCGATTTTGTGGTTGGGCACGCCCGGCAGGGGCAATGGGCACAGCGGCTTGATGCGCGGACCGCTACTGGCAGGTAATCGGTTGATACCTCAACCTGCGTGAATATGCTGAATTATCTGCACTTTGAAAGTGCAGGTCCTTACTTCGGGTGGGTCTTTATCAAACGCGTCCGGCGCTTGTAAATATCAGGAACAGGCCGCTTGGTCCAACTTCCATGCGGCGGCCTTAATGGCCTTGATTTCTGCTTGCGAGCATCCCTCTTCCTTGCAACGTGATCAGCAGCAGCCTGCGCGTTCGATGTTTTTGCAAAAAAGCCCTCTCTCTGAATAGGCGGCTGTCTGAATCGATTAGCACCGATGAAGGGGGAGCGAACGAGGCCGCAAATGTTTTGCAAATCAAGGAATGACCCCGCGCAAGTTCCTCCCTGAATTTCATGCGATAGCCCAGGAGTTTCAACATGCAAGGTCTTGTCGAAAAACGTGCCAGCGTTAATGGTGTCAACTTGCACTACGTGGTCGTAGGCCACGGGCCAGCGGTGTTGTGTATGCATGGTTGGCCACAGAACCACCGAGAGTTTTTCCCTGTCATTGAGAAGCTGGCTGAGCACTTCACGTTCATTGCACCGGACCTGAGAGGGTTTGCCGACAGTGACAAGCCATACACCGGGTATGAACCCAAGACCATCGCTCAGGACATGATCGAACTGGTCAGGATCGAAGGCATTGAGCAGTTCCATGTGCTCAGTCATGACCTGGGAGGTCCGCCCTCCGTCGCTCTGGCGTACATGTTCCCGGACAACGTACTGTCACTCTCCACCATCGAGACTCCCTATTTCGGTTTGGACTTTCCCGGCTACGTTGACCCCCGCGTACCGTACTGGCATCTGAGCATGCACATGAACATGGACATCACGCGGATGTTGATCGAGGGTCGTGAGGAGCAATACCTGCGGCATTTTTTCAGGGACTTTGCCTACAATCCATCGGCCATTTCCGAGGAACAGGTTCAATATTACGTCATGCAGATGAAGCAGCCTGGCAACTTGCGCGCCAGCTTGAATCATTACGGTTATATCCCTCAGATGGCTGAACAAACGGCCGAACTGACCAAAAATAAGCTCAAGGTCCCGGTGTTGGCATGGGGAGGCAGTGTGTCTTTCGGGGACCACTGCTATCGCAGTGCCAATGCAATCGCGGAGTCAGCGATTGGAGGCGTCATTGAAAATTGCGGACACTGGGTGTTCGAAGAGAAGACGGACTTCATCTGTGAAGCATTGAGCGAATTCTGGAGAAAGTGCGACCAGAATCATCAATGAGATCCGGGGCGTAGACATGGCACCGGGGCGCCGTTGGAGCCTGAGTTTCAAAAGGCTGTTTGCGACAAAGACAGGCAGTTACCTGCGCTGTCTAGCCGCTCGGTGAGGTCAAGCATAGGGCCTATAGATGGAATCCCGGTCGTCATCCGCGCGATAAAAGGCCGTCACGGATGACGGCTCTGCTGTTGTAGTCAGGCAAAGGCGGATTCGAAAGGCGGGTAGCTGGTATAGCCTTCGGCGCCTTGTGTGAACCAGGTGCCGGCGTCGTCCTGTGACAGCGGCAACTGATCGCGCAAGCGCTGTGGCAGATCAGGGTTAGCGATGAAGGGGCGGCCGAATGCGATGGCGTCTGCCAACCCTGCTTCAACGGCGGCTTGCGCCCGATCAACGTCGTAATCGGAATTGAGGATCAGCACGCCTTTGAAAGCTCGACGAATCGTCGCCGCCATAGGTGGTCGTTCCGATGCGCCGAAGGTACCGTCCAGCGGCGGCTCGCGCAGCTCAAGGTGAGCGATACCAATCTCCGAGAGCATCTGCGCCGCCTGCACGAAAAGCGGTTCAGGGTCACTGTCTCGCACGCCCTGATCGTAGCTGCTCGGCGACAGCCGTACCGATGTTCGATCGACGCCAATCACGTCTGCGACAGCTTGCGTGACTTCCTTGAGCAAGCGGATGCGATTCTCTATCGATCCACCATAGGCGTCAGTGCGGAAATTCCCGCTGTCGCGCAGGAACTGGTCGATCAGATAACCGTTGGCGGCGTGAATCTGCACGCCGTCGAATCCTGCTTCGATTGCATTGCGGGTTGCCTGCTGGAACTGCTCCAGCAACTCGGGGATTTCTTGTGCACCCAATGCCCTTGCGGCGCTGTAAGGTTGTTTGCCGGCATAGGTATGCGCCAGGCCAGGGGCAGTAGTCACCGACGCCGAGACAGGTTGGCCACCCCGCAGAAAGCTTGGATGAACGACCCGTCCCATATGCCAGAGTTGCGCGATGATGCGTCCACCTTGGGCGTGCACGGCATCGGTAATCAGCTTCCAGCCGTCTACTTGTTCTTGCGACCAGATACCCGTGGCGTAGGCCCAACCCATACCTTGTTGGCTTATGCCGATGGCTTCCGAAATGATCAGCCCAGCACTCGCACGTTGGGCGTAGTAGTCCACCATGATCGCAGTGGGAACGTGATCTCGGGTGCCGCGACCGCGTGTCATCGGCGCCATGAGAATACGATGTGGCAGCTCGATGGCCCCCATACGCAACGGTTGAAAAAGTGATGTCATTGCAGTGTCTCCTGAACGTTGCTGAAGGGGCGTTAAACCAGGCGGGCGCCGCCATCAATGTTGAGCACCGCGCCATTCATGAAGGTGTTGGCCATCAGAAAGACGACTGCGTTGCCGGCCTCTTCGGCAGAACCGAGGCGATGCAGGGGCAGGGACTGTTCCAGCGACGCGACGAAAGCGTCGCGTCGCTCACCCAACGCCTTGTCTAGAATCGGGGTGTTGATCGGGCCTGGAGACAAGGTGTTGACCCGAACGGGCGCCAGCTCAAGTGCCATGCCCCGTGCCATGGCTTCCATCGCGGCGGAGGCGGCGGCAAGTACTGCGGTGCCATAGGCATTCGGGCGGTCAGCCAGGTTGCCGGAGATGAAGGTGATCGAGCCGTTTTTCGACAGTTTTTCGCCCAATGCGCGAATGGCATGAATCGACGCCCAGATGCGCTCTTCGAAAGCTCGGCGCAGATAATCGATGTCAGCGTCCATCACTTGGCCCGCAACAAATGTGCCGGCGAGCAGAACCAGATGGTCGACGTGTTCAATGTCTGCGAGCGCCGCGTAGATGGTTTCACTGCGCGTGACGTCTGCAGCGCGCCAGCCTGTCAGGCCGTTTGCCTCAGCAGCTTGCTGCGCGCGCTCGGCGTTGGAGCCGATCACAATGACCGAAGCGCCTGCTGCCTTTGCCTGAATGGCAGCGGCCAAACCTATGCCAGAGGTGCCGCCGAAAATGACCACGCGTTGGTCTTTGAGGTTCGAAGAAATTGCTTGGGTGAACGAAGTCTGAGTCATGGTCATCTCCTTGGAATGCCGAAGTGGCGTTCGATGGAGAAAGACTAAAGCCTCGCAACGTGATTGATAATTGGGCTGAAAGTCGCTTTACTAGTGCCATGAAGGAACAAATAGGTCTGGATCGTTTGACGGGGCTCATTGCCTTTGCCCGTGCTGCTTCCTTGGGCAGCTACACGGCGGCCGCCCGTGCCTTGTCGGTCTCGCCCTCGGCGATCAGTAAAAGTGTTCAACGTCTTGAGGAACATTTCGGGCTGACGCTGTTTACCCGTACCACCCGCTCACTGACGTTGACGCCGGAAGGGCGTGATCTCTTCGAGCGAGCCATGCGCATCCTGCATGAAGTCGAGGGCATCGATCAGGCCGCCGTCGCTTCCCGTGCAGAACCCTCTGGAACCCTCAAGGTCACGGCTCCGCTTCCGATAGGCCTGAACATTTTGGCGCCAGCGCTTCCCCGGTTTCGCGAGCGTTATCCCAAGGTGAATGTGGACCTGCGCTTGGGAGATCAGTACTCGGACATCATTGATCAGGGCATCGATGTGGTCATCCGAGTGGGAGACCTGGTGGACTCAAGATTGATCAGTCGCCATTTGGGGCCAAACCGGACTGGCGCGTTCGCCTCGCCGCATTATCTGTCGCGCAAGGGCACCCCCCAGCATCCTCATGAACTCAGCGATCATGAGTGCGTGAACTTTCGCTATCAGAGTTCAGGTCAGGCGCTGAGGTGGGCTTACATGGAGGGCGAGCGTTCGATTGAGTTAATACCGGAGCCGACGATCACGATCGATCTTAGCGACGCAGTCGCCGCGACTCTAGCAGCCGGCGGAGGCATCGGCATAACGCCTAACTATGTCGCCGCGCCTTATGTGCTGCGTGGAGAGCTGGTGCCGGTCCTGCCGCAATTTGTCATGGAGCGATTCCCGATTACTGCGCTGTGGCCAGAGAGCCGACGGGGCAGCCCCAATGTCAAAGCCTTCCTCGAATTCCTCTCCGAGATTTTCCCCTCTCCAGCGTCTTGGGACCAAGCTATCGCTGATCGCATGCCGGTTTGAAGTCAAGGCCTACAGGACAGTGATTTCCTCAAACTCAATGGCCCGTGCACCTGTCTTCATCAAGGCGCTGATGAGGACCTGCAACTCATCTCCTTGATAGTAGCCCAGTGTTGATTTCGGACAGTCCCAAATGCCAACAAAGATGATGTGAAACTGCGGGTTCTCGCTGTGCCTGACCGTGTATTGCTGGCACCCCGGAATCATCTGGACTGCTTCAACGTGGGTAATGAACAGCTCCGGCATTTGTTCAAGAGGCTTATGGAACAACACTTTCAGTTTGCTGTAGCTCTCGTAGGCGGTGAAGCGATTGTAGAGTTGAGCCATCGCATGTAACTCCTCATGACGTCTTGTCTCGACTGCCTGATCGATTGCGGCGACGGGCAAGGTTGATCGCTGCGCGCGTATCGCAATACTGCGCCGAAGAAAATAAACGCCTCTATCAGATCCCATTTCCCGGTGGAAGATAAGACCTTTGCGTGCTTAAACACTTGCGCTTTGCAGGCGCAGATGAATGCGCTCATTGCGTGATAGCCGAAACCGAGCGATCGTGGATTGTATGTTTTCAGACGACAAGAACGTCAGCGATTTTCCCTTCTCCAGCGTAAGTCCTGCGCACGGACATGTGTTTTCAGAGCGCCGCATTTGACTGATGATCAACCTGACGACTGGCCTGTTTCAGCGGGTCGGGTAAACCTGCGGCGCGGCATCGTCGATGCAGGTTCCGACGTCTGGTGGCGAACGGGGTAGTTTAGCGCGGTTGATTAGCGCCCCTCACTGGCGCACTCAAGAGACAGAGATGATTCCAGCCTTCAGGAAAATGCCGCGTTGATCACTGCGCGGTCGCCGAACAGTGTCGATGTGATTCAAGGGCTTGAATGCCGGGTCGCACCAGCATCCTGCGCAATGCTTCGATGGGCAGAGGCGTAAGTATGCAAACGGCCTACACGATACTTATTCTGCTCACCCTGGTCGGCGTGTCGCGCTTGATCGCAAGGATGCTGCCTCTGCCGTTGCCATTGGTTCAAATCGGCATGGGCGCAATGCTCGCCTGGCCGACGCTTGGATTGCACGTAGCGCTCGACCCACAATTGTTCTTGTTCATGTTTTTGCCGCCTCTGTTATTTTCAGATGGCTGGCGAGTGCCCAAGCGAGACTTGTGGCGTTACAGAGCTCCTATCTTTTTACTCGCAGTGGGCCTGGTGTTGTTCACCGTGATCATCGCCGGTTTTTTCATTCACTGGATACTCCCGTCGATTCCGCTGCCCATTGCATTTGCACTCGCCGCAGTTATCTCACCGACTGACGCGGTGGCCGTGATCGCAATTGCGCAGAATCGCTTGCCGGCTCCTGTGATGCGCGTGCTGCAGGGCGAGGCGTTGACGAATGATGCCTCAGGGCTTGTGACGTTCAACTTTGCAATAGCCGCTTCAATCACTGGCGTTTTTTCTTTGCCGACCGCCACCGCAACGTTCGTGTTCGTGGCCTGTGGTGGTCTGTGCGTAGGTGTCGCGTTGAGCTGGGTAGTGGGGCGCTTTCGCGGCTGGATGGTCGAGCGGGGCTGGGACGACCCTGCGACTCACGTTGTCTTCATGTTGCTGTTGCCTTTCGCAGCTTACGTATTGGCGGAACGGCTGGAGGTCTCAGGGATCCTGTCTGCCGTTGCCGCTGGAATGATGCAGAGTTGGGTCGATCTGCTGCCGCGACAGACCAGCACGCGGCTACTCAATCGCAGCGTCTGGACGTTGCTTGAGTTCGCGTTCAACGGCCTGATCTTTCTGCTGATGGGCTTGCAGCTTCCTGACATCGTGATCGCACTTGCCCATGACGACCAGGCTCAGTGGTCAGCACTGCCACTTCGCTGTCTGGATGTGCTGTGGATCTTCGCCGTGCTGTTGTTGCTGCGCTATGTATGGACTCAAGGCACGTGTCTGGTGCTTTCCGGCATTCATGCATGGCGCAAGAGCGGGGACCATTCGGACTTGATCTCCAGGCACAGGTCTTCGCTTCTTCTGACGTTTGGCGGCGTGCGTGGGTCGGTCACCTTGGCAGGCATTCTTTCTGTACCGTTGTTCATCGCGCAGGGTGTCGAGTTTCCGGAGCGAAACCTTCTGATCTTCATCTCGGCAGGCGTCATCTTGCTGTCGTTGGTGAGCGCCACGGTCATGCTGCCGCTGTTGCTCAGGGGCATCAATGCCGTACCTGATCAGCAGATTCGGCGTGAGATCGACGATGCCTGGCGGCGAACTGCTTTGGCCGCCATCCGGTCAATGGAGCACGTCGACGACCCCGCTGTACAAAACCCCTCTGATGCCGCAGAGCTCGTCCTGATCGTCCAGGCTAAGTCCAGAGTGATGTCCGAGTACGAACATCGCCTTGAGATATACAACGGCTCCGCAGAGGCCCAGGCATTGGCGTTTCACGTGGAAGTGGTGGAGCGCCGCATGCGTATCAACGCACTCAAAGCACAGCGCCTTGAGCTGTATCGGCTGCACAAGGACCACGAGATCGCAGATGACGTACTCAGTCATGTACTCGCTGAGCTTGATCTGAATGAGGCCAACCTGGGCCGTCCGTAAAAAAGTTCTCGGGCTGCTCCCAATAGCATGCCGATTCGAGGTTGAAGTCGTGCGCACGCGGTTGCGCACGTCGTTGGCAAATGAAAGTGAAAACGACTCAATCCACAGAGTGATCAATATGAAAACGATATGTGCACCGCTGACTGCTACCTTTCTTGCCCTGTCCATCGGAACGGCTTTCGCCGGAGAGATCGACGTTCCAGAGCATCAGACTCAAGCTTTTCTGAAGGCCTTGGCCGCAGGCGGGGGTAAGCCGATCGAGCAATTGAACCCCAAAGACGCGCGTGCCGTACTGACCGGGGCGCAGAACTCAGTGAAGGTCGATATGTCTGGCGTTCAAGTCAGCGAGAAGACCATCAAGGCAGATAACCAGAACATCAAGCTGACGATTGTGCGCCCGGCGAATGTCAAGGGCACGCCACCTGCATTCATGTTCTTCCATGGCGGCGGTTGGGTCTTGGGCGATTATCCGACTCATGCCCGAATGATCCGTGATCTGGTAGTGGATTCGGAAGCGGTGGCGGTTTATGTAGATTACTCACCGTCGCCTGAAGCTCATTATCCGACTGCCATCAATCAGGCCTACGCTGCGACCAAATGGGTCGCCGAACATGGCAAGGAAATCAATGTCGACGGCTCGCGTCTGGCCGTCGCGGGTAATAGCGTAGGCGGCAATATGGCTGCGGTAGTGGCGTTGATGGCTAAGGAGCAGAACTCACCGAAGCTGCGTTACCAGGTGCTGTTGTGGCCGGTGACCGATGCCAACTTCGATACAGAGTCCTACAAGACGTATGCCGAAGGTCACTTCCTGACCAAAAACATGATGACCTGGTTCTGGGACAGCTACACCACCGATCCCAAGCAGCGGGCCGAGATTCATGCTTCGCCGCTACGTGCCACCACCGAACAGCTCAAAGGTTTACCGCCTGCATTGGTGCAGACCGCTCAACTGGATGTCTTGCGTGATGAAGGTGAGGCCTATGCGCGTAAGCTTGATGCTGCCGGGGTCGATGTGACGGCGGTGCGTTACAACGGCATGGTGCACGATTACGGTTTGCTGAATCCGTTGAGCGGAATTGCCGAGGTTAAGGCGGCGATGCGTCAGGCGGCGGTCGAACTAAAGGCGCATTTGAAGTAAGTCGATAGCCATTGCCCGTAGCGAAAGACCTTTGCTACGGGTAGTTGCGCGCTCACATGATGCTTCTCGAGCTTATAGGTCGAGCGCTGGTTAGCGATTCGCAGCGGCTCCTCAGATAGGTGTAAAGCGACCTGATTGAAGGGGAGAACTGTTTGCGATGGGGGCAGATGAAGTGCAGGGGAAAGAGCTCGCCGGGTTGCTCAGGAAGCAGCACTTCAAGATGACCTGCACGCACGTCTTGGCAAATGTCCAGCCAGGATTTGTACAGAATGCCTTCGCCGGCGATCGCGCATCGACGAATAACGTCGGCATCGTCACTGATGACCGGCCCTGTCACTGAGATCGACTGATGATCGCCATCTTTGGGGAACGTCCATCGATCATAGAGTTTTCCATTCAGCTGAAATCTCAGGCACAGGTGAACGTTCAGCTCTTCTATTGATTTTGGCCGGCCATGCTTTTCCAGGTAGGAGGGGGCGGCGGCCAGGGTTCTGCGATTCAACGGCAACAACGGTAACGATACGAAGTCAGCTTCGGGAATCATCCCGTAGCGAACGGCGACATCGACAGGGTCACGGTAGATGTCAGCGACTTGATCGGACAGCGATAATCTCAATGCGAGAGAAGGATGTTTCTGCCGGAACTCGATCAGCCATGGCAACAGGACATTGCGCCCAAAGTCAGACGAGCAAGCGATCTGAAGCATACCTTTGAGATTCTTCTCGGTTTGCTGGAAGCACGCCTTGCCCTCGTTCAAGGAGTCGACCACTGCTCGGGCGTACGGCAAATATTGCTCGCCTTCAGCAGTCAATCGCAGGCTTCGGGTCGAGCGCGCAAACAGCCTTATATCAAGCTCACGCTCAAGCCTCTTGATTGAGGCACTGATCTGCGAAGGCAGAAGATCCATCTCTCTCCCGACAGCCGAAAAACTGTCCAGAGACGTAACGCGTATGAATATGACGAGATCATCTATCCGGATCATTGAATCGCTCGCTTCTATTAGTTTCCGGCCTGGAAGAAACGGCACATTTGCCTTGCGCATGACAGTGACGCCACTGGGTTCGGTTGCCGAAAATGACTGCGCGTCACCAGCGGTCCGAGTGCCGAAGCCCGCCCGATGCGAGCCCTGGTCCACAAAACAGGCAGCGATGCGCGCGGGTATGTCCCCCGGCAGAGGTGCGCTTCTGTGTCAGTGGAACGATAGGGGGTTGTAGAAGTAATGGTAATGAGGTGCCATGTCCTTTCAGTTTTTCCTGATAGGCACAAATGTCTTGTCCCTCGTCTTGGGGGATCCTGACGTCATAAAAAGATCGTCTATAGATCTATCTGCATGATTTTATTAAATAAAACCTGATGAATTGAGTATTTTTGTTGTTGATATATTGTCGTCGACCTGACCCATTCATCAGAATTCTGCCTGATTATGATCAGAATCTCCGTGGAACAGGCGGCTGCAACGCGACTACTTGCGCTTGGGGGTTGATAATCGGAATCAGATTGGCTTCAATCCGGCGATGAAAGAACAGATTGGATTGGATCGTTTGACAGGCTTGGTCGCCTTTGTGCGGACTGCGTCTTTGGGCAGCTATACGGCGGCGGCTCGTGAGCTTTCTGTGTCTCCTTCGGCTGTCAGCAAAAGCGTCCAACGTTTGGAGGAGCATTTCGAGCTCAAGCTCTTCGCCCGCACGACGCGCTCATTAACGTTGACGCCGGAGGGGCGCGAGCTCTATGAAAGGGCGTTGCGTATCATTCGGGAAGTGGATGATATTGAGCAGGCGGCAATGGCATCCAGGGCGGAGCCGTCGGGTGTTTTGAAGGTCACAGCGCCGCTGCCGATCGGTATTAACATCATCGCTCCAGCGCTGCCTGAGTTCAGCGAACGATACCCAAAACTGGTAATCGATTTACGGCTGGGAGGTCAGTTTTCAGACATCATCGAGCAGGGGATCGACGTCGCCGTCCGCGTAGGCAATCTGTCAGATTCTCGTCTGATCTCACGCTCACTGGGCCCTCACAGGATCGGTGCATTCGCATCTCCCGCTTACATTGAACGAATGGGAATGCCTAAGCATCTGGACGACCTGATTCATCACAATTGCATCAATTTTCGCTATCAAAGCTCAGGGCAAGCGCTACGTTGGCCTTTTAAGCTGAACGAGCGTCTGGTCGAAGTTTCTCCAGAATCCCGGATCGTCATTGATGCTAGCGATGCAGTAGCTGCTGTCGTCGCGGCGGGTGGTGGCATCGGTATATCGCCGACTTATGTCGCAGCGCCGTTCGTCAAACGTGGCGAGATGGTTCCGGTTTTTGCGCAGCATCAAGTCGATAAGTTCGCAATCACAGCCCTTTGGCCGGTCAGTCGGCGGGGAAGTCCCAATGTGAAGGTGTTCCTGGAGTTTCTCTCCGCGCTGTTTCCAACCCCGACATCGTGGGACGCTATTGTGGCCTCCGCTTCGCTAAGTGAACAGCAGTAGTGGCTTTTAACTAACCCTCACAGTCAATACCTGCGCTTTTGAAGAGCAAGTCCTGCGCAGTTCGATGCGTGGCGTTGCGGGAGTGTATCGGACACCATTTGTTCATGGCGTATCGGCGATAGACGTTGTTCTTCCCCGAAGAGTCGAGCGTCTACCCGCGGGGGTGAGCACTAAGACTTAACATTGTTCAACAAAAGTGGTGCGTTCAACAGGGAAGTGCAATTCGTCTCGGATCCGGTTTCACATTTGCTCGGACAGTCGAAAGGATACGGCCATGAAAACAATCATCGTTGTGATTCCGCCTAAACCGGTGTCAGGACTCAGCGTTTGTCTCGCTACATGGGAAGGTCGGTTGAAAGCATCGGTTGCGACATCCGAAGCCATTCCGCAGGGTGGGGAAGCAATGCAAGTGTCTGCGACGAACTGGACGGTGGGCGGTTTTGCGCCGTTGAGATTTGATGGAATCGTGTTGATGGACGGTCTCGAGGGGCAGGGTTATCCGCTCAATTATCATGCGTGGACTGACCAGCTTCAGGCCTTTGACAGACAAAGGATGCTGGTCGCGGCGGCGGGTAATAGTTGCCTGGTTCTCGCGCGGGCCGGGTTGTTGTTGGGAAAGCAAGCCACCACGGCGCGTGCTTCTTCTGCAATTGAGGCATTGCGCCGATATGGCGGCATTTATAACGATTCTCCCATCGTCCGTTCAGGTTGGTTGATCACAGCTGATGGGACAAACATGGCAGCGTTCGCGGACGCGATTGCGGAATCGCTGAGAGTATGAATAAAAAACTTAAGGTGTGAGAGAAAGGTGATGAGTGAAGTCAATCAAGGCGAAGGGGTTGTTGTTCGCTACGATGTCGGCGGGGCTAGTGCTGCAGTAACCTCGTGCAAGCCGACCTCCGTCACTTCTCAAGAGGTTTTGGAACTTGGACTGAAGCTCGCGCAGACGTATAGCCGCGTAACGCCAGATCGAGGCAGCTATCCCCGTGTTTGGTTAGGCAACTATCTGCTGAACCACTTTCGCTCGACCTCTGACAATTATCTCGTCGTATGGCAGGTCAAAAAAATCATCGCGTTTCTGAACGCGGCCGTATATCCGGTCTTGACGGTGGAACAACTTGCAAGTGTGTTGGGGTATAGCCGTAGCCATTTTACACGAGCGTTCAGAAGTTCATTTGGTGTTCCACCCGCCACCTTCTTGATGTATCGACGTTTGGAGCAAGTCCGTTGGGTGATGCTTCACAGTCATTTAAAGTTGACAGACATTGCATTTCAGTTTGGATTTTGTGATCAGTCTCACTTCTGCCGTTGGTTCAAACGAGAGGCAGGTATCAGCCCGCGTGCGTGGCGTTCCGGTATTGGGGACAGCTATCAGCCTAACCCTGACAGGACTGATACCGCCCGCGCCCCATTGAATAGTCAGTATCAACTTGCCGTCCAGCACCCTTAATGCTCGGAATCGGGTTGTTCACAGGGCGCTCCGTAATATCACTCGTCAGTGATCGGAAGGAGGCTGTCCCTGTCTGAAATGACGCGGTACTTCAGCGAGCCAGTGCGGATGTGGCTTGTTACAGGCATCGGACGCATAGCAGGGAATAAAAGTCATCGCCATGCGTCCTGCCTGTGAACGCTTTCAGACAAGAGGAAACGCACATGTCACGACTCACCCGCCCTTCATTGCGCTGCGGCGTCGCGCTGCTACTGGTGAGCGCGGTGTCCGCCGCCATGGGTCACGAAGGCCATGAGCACGGGGCTCCCGATCCCGTGAGCGCCGAGGCTCCCTTCCTCAGCGAAAACGCCGCCGCCATGGAAACGATGATGGCCGGCATGGACAGCAAACCCACCGGCGACATTGACCGCGATTTCGTGGCGATGATGAGCGCGCATCATCAGGGCGCCATCGACATGGCCGTGACCCTGCTCAAGTACGGCCACAACGAACAGCTCAAGCGCATGGCCCAGGAAATCATCGTCGAGCAACAGCAGGAAATCGCCGCGATGCGCCTGGCCATCGGCGATCCCCTGCCGCCCTCTGTCGCCTCCCCGACCCAGACACCGATCACGGCACGGCCCTGATCGTCACTCCCTGACTTCACGAAAAGAAGGAAATCTCATGCACCTCCCTCGTTTTCCTATGGCGCTGCTGACCTGCGCCTTGATAACCGCTTCGATGTCCAGTTTCGCCGGACAGATTCCCGGCAAGGCCTCGGCCAAGGACATTCCCATCTCCCATCAGGATCGCCTTTACGCAGCCGAGCAATTCTCAAATACCGTATCGGTCACCGATCCGGTAGACAACAAACTGCTCGGGGTAATCAGCCTCGGCGACCCACAGCCGGGTAACCTGAGCCCGCTGTACAAAGGCGAAGTGCTGGTGCACGGACTAGGCTTCTCGCCGGATCACAAGACATTGGCGGTGGTCTCCATCGGCACCAACTCGGTGTCGTTCATTGACACGCAAACCAACACCGTCAAGCACAAGACCTACGTTGGGCGAGCGCCCCATGAAGCGTTTTTCACCCCCAATGGCAAAGAGGTGTGGGTGACCGTGCGCGGCGAGGATTACGTATCGGTGATCGACGCCAAGACCTTCGAGGAAAAGACTCGCATCAAGACACCGGCAGGGCCCGGCATGCAGATTTTCTCGCCGGACGGCAAATACGGTTACATCTGCTCCTCGTTCAATCCGGAAACGGTGGTGGTGTCCGTGGCCGATCACAAGATCGTCGGCCACGTGCCACAAGCCAGCCCGTTCTGCCCGAATATCGCCGCGTCCGCCGATGGCAAGCAGGTCTGGTTCACGCTAAAGGATGTCGGCAAAGCGCAGGTGTTTGAAGCCACGCCTCCGTTCAAGCTGATCAAGACGCTGGACATCGGGCCGATTGCCAACCACGTCAACCTGGTCAACAACGCCAATGGCTCGTTCGCCTACATCACTGTGGGTGGGCTGAATCAGGTGCAGGTCTATCGCACCGATACGTTCGAGAAAGTTGCGACGATCCCGGTCGGCAACTTGCCTCACGGCATCTGGCCGTCGGGTGACGGCAGCCGTATTTATGTGGGCCTGGAAAACGCCGATGCGTTTGCGGTGATTGACACGTTGAGCAACAAGGTCATCGCCAACATCCCGATTGGCCAGGCGCCGCAAGCGATTGCCTATGTGCCCAAGGCAGTGGAGAAAGGTGCTGGCACCGACAACCTCAAGCCGCTGGGGGTGGCCGGGCAAGCTGCGCACCTGAGTTTGAACGCGGTTGGCAAGCCTGCGGATCAAGCACCCACCAGCGTCACGCTGTTCAACCAGGGCCTGACACAAGTGTTGCAAGCGGCGGTCACGGGCCTTGAACCCAAGCAGCCTTACACCCTGGCACTGGCCGACAAGCCGGATGGCAGTGGCAACCTGCAGCCGTTGTCAGCCTTCATGACCAACCCGGCGGGGTCGGCCATCGTCAACACTATCGGCCCGATCCGACAGATCGTGCAGAACGACACACCCGAGCAGCGGCGTTATCTGGTGGTGGTGGCGGGCAAGCCTGATCAGTTGGGCGCGTTGGCGCAGGTTCAAGCGCCTTGATAGCTTGAGTGCGGTGAGGCCGCGCTGCAGCAATGGGACGCTTGGCACATTCGATCAGGGCGCCGTTTACATCGTGGCTGCTCTGGTCGATGCTTAGAAGAGGCTCATACCATCAGGATTGCGGCGGATTCAAAAGCACCCAGAGTCGCACGATCTTGCCATCCTTGACCTCAGCGACGTCGGCACCACTCACAGCGACGGGACCGTCTTTAGGTCCCGCGTGCCAAAGCAGATAGCCCAGCCCGTGATGGCCGACAGCTGGCCCTTCGGCCACAAAAGTAAAGTCGGCGCCGAACCGATCCAGCAACGCGCCTGCAACATCGCAGATTGCGGCTTGACCCGTAACGACGCCATCAGGTTCGTACATAGTCGGCGTTTCTGAAAACAGCTCTTTGGCCGCCGCCGCTCGCTTAGTGGCGTCGCGCTCGTTAAAGATGCGATCCAGATTAGCGCGCAGCAGCGCATCGAAGTCAGGTTTTTTGTCAGGGACTGTCATGGCGTTACCTCTCCTTTGTTTGGTAAGAGGCTACTACGGTGCAGCATCCTCTGCTGGCTCTTATTTACGCTCTGAGAAAGTAAGACTTACTCGCCCAACTTCGTTTATCCGTGACCCGTCGCGAAGGAGGATTCAGGACTGATTTTGCCTCTCATACAGCGGCTGATGACGTCGTTTCCAAACTCGTAACTCTTCAACATGGGTAGCAATGTGAAGGCTTCCGCTCAACATCTGATAACAGTAGAAATTGAGACATGATGCTTTACCAGTTTCCTATGGGCACCAATCCTCGACGGGTCGCTATCTACATCTCGGAAAAAGGAATCGATGTGCCTTTTCACGAGCTGGACCATGTCAACTTAGAGCACCGATCCCCCGCGTACCTGCAGATCAATCCTTCAGGGCGCGCACCATCGCTGGTAACTGATGAGGGCGTCTCAATTACCGAGTCCGCAGCAATCGTCGAATACCTGGAAGAGCTGTATCCCGAGAACCCTATGATCGGCATTGATCCTGTGTCTCGCGCTCAGGTTCGGGCACTGGAGCGAACAGCCAACGATCTTATCGTCAGAAGCCAGTTGTGGTTGTGGAACGTTACAGGCGCTTTCCCGAGGAACGAGCCAGAACCGTCTCAAGAGTTCGCCAGCGCCCTTTTCAGACATGTCGAGGAGTTGCTGGACGTGCTGGAATTGGCGATCGGTGGCAATCGGTTTCTGGCTGGAGATCAACCGACTATTGCCGACTGCACCCTTTTCGCGATTTTCCAGACCGCACGCGAACGGTTCAATCTTCCGTTTGCAACGCACCATCCACGACTAGACGCTTGGTACAGGCATTTTCGAACCCGTCCCAGCGCTGACTATTAACGGTGGTTGCGCAGGGTCAATGTGCATGACCGCCGGTTTTGGGCATCAGCATTGCTACCAGTGCTGACGAGGCGAATAAAAAGGCACACACGATCAGCCCACCGCTAAAACCTACAACGCCGGAAATCTCCGCCAGTCCCAAAGGCGCGATGCCGGCCACGCCTCGTCCGACGTTAAAGCAGAATCCTGCACCGGTAGATCGAACGCGTGTAGGAAACAGCTCGCCAAGATACGATCCGAAAATTCCGAAGAATGCGGTGAAGAAACCGAATGCTAAACCTAGCCACAGCAGGGTGTCATGCTCGCTCGTGGATGCGTACATCGGGATGATCACTGCGACGCCCATGAGTGTGATGATGATCGTCAGACGCCGGCCGATAAGGTCCGCCACCAAGCCGAAGGCGTTGTATCCGACGAACATGCCAATGTTCAATACAGTGACCAGCCAGGCCACGGACGCGGCGGGTAGACCTCGCTCTTGCGCCAGATAAGTCGGAAGCCATGTCATCGTTCCCCAAAAACCGGTCAGGGCGAGGGCTGACATCAGCGTGCCGAGGATTGTGGAGCGACGCAGAGCAGCGGTAAATACGTGATTCAGAGCCACCCTCTCGTTTCCATATCGGGTCCTCTGCTCGGACCATAAAGCCGACTCGCGAAATCCGATGAGGATGAGAATGGCGGGGATTACTATCGAGCACCCCCCGATCAAGAACATTGTCCGCCAGTCAGGAAGAAAATAGCCGGACACAACGCCTGCAATGACGCCTCCGGCAGGTAGGGCGCTGGTAACGAATGCGGCAGCTCGTCCCCGGCTTTCTACAGGCCATGTCTCCACGATGTAGGCAGAAACTACGCTCCAGAGGGAACCGAGGCCAATCCCGGCAATGAACCTAAGCAGGACCAGGCTGGTGAAGCTGGCGCCGAAAGACAATGCCGCGGTGAAAAAGCCAAAGACAATCAGCGAGGTAACCAACGCTGTCTTGCGCCCGAAGTTGTCGGAGATGTAGCCACCCGTAATACTGCTGACACCAACGCCCAACAACATGGCAGTCACGAGCAAGCCGCCCTGAACGACGGTCAGTCCCAGATCGCTGCACATTGCCGGGAGCGCCAGGGAAAACAGAACGATTTCTACCGAATCGAACAGGTATGCGATAAAGCATCCGATCAGGATCAACCATCGTTGGTGTGTCATGTTGTTGCCCCACTGCCTATAAAATCAAGTTCCTTAGACCGTCAGAGTACAGCTCACTCTTTCAAGATCGCAGCCCACTGCTCGCCAATTCCCTTTCGGCAAGTTACTTGGTTTTCAAGTGAGTCGATGACAGTCAGTTGCCATCGGTTTTTGGGCTGGAAGGTCTAGCCGTAATGAAGCCTGGCGCCCACAGCAATGTGCTCCATGGTCATGGGTTACACCACGAGGCCAGAGCGGTTGACGGCAGCCTTTACTCAATCGTCATTTCTATCTCCCCGATCTGGATCATAACGATTCGGCTCTGCGCTCCGATAGCCAAATTGATAGGACAACTGAGAGGCGCACTCGCGGCACTGAGCGAAAAGCCACTCCTACCGCATTGCGCAAGGGGAGCGTGGACCTACGCTCCAAGAGAGTAGGTCTTACCATTCGCGAGCAGTTTTTTTTCGCTGGTGAGGAGCGATCCTCTTCGCGAGATCGACCCTGTTTGTTTCGACATCACCTCGCAGCTTGCATGGCCTTCGCATCGCCCAGCGGCGGCTGTCCGCCAAGTTGAAAGTCAGGAGCTTTAAGATCATGCCGAGCGAAGCGGTCAGGGTGGACGCCCGCTGATGTGAACCAAGGGTTTGGTGCACAAGTGGTGTCCTTCAGGCACCTTTTAAAATCAAGACGTGAACGCATCCCGACCTATCAGAAGGGTGACATATGAACGACACCAATCATTTTCCAAATTTAATTTGTGCTGATCACACAGGGTTTACGGTTCAGTCGCTTGAAGCTTCTTTGAACTTTTGGGTCAACGTACTTGGCTTCAAGCACTTGTATACCAATACGTATGAGGCCGGTGTGTTTCTCGACAATGTCGTCGGGGTCGAGGGTGCGTCACTGACACTGGCAATGATTGAAGCACCGGGCGGACATTTGATTGAGCTGTTGGAATATCACTCTCCCGACGATATTCAAGTTTTCAAACCGAGATCATGCGACGTGGGCGCCGCCCACCTTGCGTTCACCGTGAAAAATATCGATGGGCTGCTCGCGAAGATCGAATCGGTAGGAGGGCAGAGACTTGGCGAGTTGCAGACCGTGGAGGACGGCGAGCGTAAGGGGTTGCGGCTGGGTTACGTGCGTGCGCCCGATGGCTTGACGCTGGAATTTCTAGAATGGCCCGACGCGCCAAGCGCCTGATTGCCAATAGCACTTTAACGCTTCTCACTTCAATTGACTGTTAGTCGCATACGTGTTTTTCCAGCGCTACTGACGTGCTTACACTAACGTTCTGATTAGGGATATAGGCATGCATACACTTATCAAGGGATGCTTCATCAGTACTTTCCTGGTGGCAACAAGCTACGCTGCGGACGAGGGACCTAAACTTCCCAGCTACGCTAAAACCCTCCCTGAGCTGTTGGCGGCTAAAGAAACAGGCGGGCCGGGTGGATCAGAAAATTCCAAGGTTCAAGTGGTGACTATCCTGGGTAACCCGGCAGCTCCAGGTCCCTATGCACAGCTTCTAAAAGTCAAACAGGGCGCCAGGATCGCTCCGCACCACCATGCGGGTGATCGGGTGGCAACCGTATTGTCGGGCACCTGGTACTTCGGTTACGGCGCAGAACGAGCTGAAAAAGAGCTACGCGCGCTGCCGCAGGGCTCCGTTTACACAGAACCTTCCAATGTGGCTCACTACGCTGAAACGCACGGCGAACCGGTGGTCATTCTCATCACAGGGACTGGCCCAACCGACACTGTTTACGAAAATACGGCGGATGATCCTCGCACCGTTAAAAAGTAAAACCCCGTTGGAAGCCGTTGATACGTTTGGAGGTTATTGTGAGTTATCTCATTTCACTCGCGATAGGAGTGGCGGTTGGGCTTCTTTACGGCGCTCTGGACTTCCGGTCTCCTGCGCCACCGCTTGTAGCACTGGTCGGATTGTTAGGTATGCAGGCAGGCGAGCAACTCTGGTCCTGGTGCCGTGGAGTTGCGGGTTCGTCATTTTAAGCAGCCTCGTACGCCGCGATAAACACAGCAAGTGGGATTCAACTCATCCGTACCAATCTCGTGAGGCGCCATCGGCATGAGGGCCGCTGCCCCGACGGCGGTCATGGGTCTGTCGGCGGATAAAAGCCTAGATCGCGGCTGCACGCAGCGGCGACCGCTTTGCAGAGATGAGCATGCAGACAACAGCCAATACCATCAACGCAAAGCTTGCCGCCAGTAAGCCTGTGAAGCCTGCGATCGGGTATACCCAGCCCGCCACGGCGGCCCCGCTGCCGATGCCGCAGAATACGAACGCCGCCGTCAACGCCAATGCGGCGCCCCGGTACTCTGCCAGATGCTCGATCACCCGACGCTGCTGCGACGGCCAGATGACATCGGTTGCAACCGCCCACATCACCAGCATCAGGAAGAGCCACCCCAGTGAGCGCGGTCCAGCCCCCAGGGCCAGCATCAAGATAGCCAGCACTGACATGCTGCCGACGAGCAGGCGATCGGAGCTATGACGCGCAGCGAGACGAGTGACCAGGAGATTGCCGGTTACACCGGCCACCCCCAATACCAGAAGGGCGATAGAGACGTCATGAGCACTTCCGGTATAAAAATCATGCACGATCGGCGCGATGAATGAATAGGTGGTGTAAACCGATGCGGTGACAAAAAAAGCAACGCCGAACACGCTCAGGGAATGCGCTCGGGTCAGCAGGTTGAAGAGGGTACTTAATGCGACGCGTTGGCCTTCGGATTGATTGGGAACTTGCCAGGCGATCAGCAGTGCGGTCGCGAATGCGGCCACGCTTATGGCCAGGAAAAGACTGCGAACGCCCACTTGATACGCCACCCAACTGGACAGCGGAATGCCTGCCAACCCTGCAACACTCAGTCCCAGCAGTACGATGGCGATAGCGCTTCCCTGACGTTCGCTGCTGACCAGGCTTGAGCCTAGGGCTGCCAGAACCGGGCCTATAAACGCGGCGCCCAATCCCATGACGATTCGGGAAGCCACCAGTACTGGATAGGTCGGAGCGGCTGCGAACAAGAGGGCGCCGGCCCCGAATACGCACAGTCCGAGCAACACTTGGCGCTGTCTGTGCAGGTGCCCGAGCAACACTTGCAGGAGCGGAGCGGCCAACGCAAATGTGATGCCGAAGGCCGTCATAAGGTAGGCGCCCTCAGCGTTGCTCAGGCCCCATTCACGGCCAATCGGTTCCAGGCTACCAATGACCGACAGAGCGCCCACGGCTTGTACGAAATACGCCACGCTCAAGGTGCGAAGTGCTCGCGTCACCTGCTGATCTGTCCTCATGGAGATTCCTATGGTGTCGGGATTCAGATGCATGCGGCCAGGCCGAAGCATCACACTGGACCCGCAGCAAAGGCCTTTCGTCAGCGACGCTCAGCGCGTGCTCCTGGCCCTTGACGGTTGAATGCTGCAGAGCAAAATGTCTGCGAGTCAGCACTGTTGAAGCACATGCCAACAGGCGTTACGGGTCCGGGGTAAGGTTCATTCACCAGGCCTGTTCCGACTAGGAGGCCTGTGCGGTTTTTGGAATAGCAACGGGTGGTACGTTGTTTGTGATGAAACAAAAAAAATCCCCGGCAGTCGCCTGCCGGGGATTCGATTGAAGCGCCGATCAGTGCAGAGCGCTGGCGCGGCTTTTTTCGATGTCTTCCGGTTTGACCTGTCCTTGAGACTGACCGAACCGTCGCAGCACAAACGTGCTCACCGCCGCCAGTTCCTCGTTGGAGTAGCTGCCGGCAAAGTCGGGCATGCGCTGATCTACTCGCATGGCCTTAGGCGTGTGGCCTTCGATCAGGGTCGCGATCAGGTTTTTACCCGAAGGGTCGTTGACGGTCTTCAGGCCTGCGAGACCGCCCGCGGGCGATTGCCGTCCGCTGCCATCGAGTTGGTGACAGGCGACGCAGGTGTCGTTGAACAGCTTCAGGCCGACGCCTTTTTGCAGCGCCGCATCGTTCATGACCATCGATGGTCGTGTGATCCCTTCCGCTTGCGCCGGCGTGCTCTTGAGGTACACCGCGATGGCTTTGAGGTCTTCCGGGCTCAGGTAACGCAGGCTGTGTTCGACCGCATCGGCCATCGGCCCGCCAGCGCCTCCGAAGCCCGGCGCGTAGCCTTTGGAGAGGTAGCTGACAAGGGCGTCTTCCGGCCATGCGCCGATGCCGTGTTGAACATCGGAGCTGATGTTATACGCCTGCCAGTTCCCCAGTTCGGCGCCCGCCAGCGGCCGACCCGAGCTCATCGCCTGGAAGAGATTGCGCGGGGTGTGGCACTCGCCACAGTGGCCCGGTCCCTGAACCAGGTAGGCGCCCCGGTTCCATTCAGCGGTTTGCTTGCTGTCGGGCGTGAACCGCTCGTTGGACGCGAAGATCGCGTTCCAGAACATCATTCCCCAGCGCTGGTTGAATGGAAACGACACCGTGTTCTCGGGCGGTACTTGCTTCACCGGTTCGAGGCTGAACAGGTAGCCCTTGATCGCCAGGATGTCTTCACGCGACATCAGGGTGTACGACGTGTACGGGAACGCCGGGTAGTAATGTTTGCCGTCCTTGCCGACGCCTTTTTGCAAGGCGCTGACGAACTCGTCATCGGTCCAGTTACCGATGCCGGTTTCTTTGTCCGGGGTGATGTTGGGTGAGTAGATGCTGCCGAAGGGCAGCTTGAACTCAAGTCCCCCGGCGAAGGGTTTACCGCCCGGCACGACATGGCACGCCACGCAGTCGGCAGCGCGCGTCAGATACTCACCCTTGCTCAGGGTGGCGGTTTCATTCGCGTAAACGCTCAGGGTCAGGCAACTGGCGACAAGCCCGAGTGCATGATGGAAAAATTTCATGGTGCACTCCTTAAACAGTGAAATAGCCCGAGCGGCTCAATGGCAGGCGGCGTTCGCGTACGCCTGTCGCGGCATACAGCGCGTTGACCAGCGCTGCGGCGGCAGGGACTGCTCCCGTTTCACCCACGCCACCAGGGCTCTCGACGCTGTCGACGATGTGCACCTCGACAGGGGGCGCATCGCTCATGCGGATTTGTCGGTACTGGTGGAAGTTGGTTTGCTGGACCTGTCCGTTCTCAATGAGAATTTCGTTGAACAGCGCAGCCGACAGACCGAACAGGGTGCCGCCTTCCATCTGCGACGCGACAGAGGTGGGGTTGTTTGCAAACCCGCAGTCGATCACCGTCACCAGGCGTTTGATGCGCAGGCCTTTGGCGCCTTGTTTTTCCAGCTCGACAATGGTCGCAACGAAGCTGCCAAACACGGCCGACACCGCCACGCCACGGCCGGATCCGGCAGGCAGAGGCTTGTCCCACCCGGTGATTTCCGCCGCTTTGCGCAGCACGGCCTGGGCACGAGGTTGTGATTGCATCAGGCCCAGGCGGTAGTTCACCGGGTCGGCTTTGGCGTTGTGCGCCAATTCGTCGATAAAGCACTCCACCGCATACGTGCTGCGAAGGGGGCCTACGCCTCGCCACCAGGAGACCGGGATGACCTCCGGGTCGTGCCGGATGTAGCGAACCTGCAAATCCTTCAGGGTGTAGATCGGGTCTTTGGCGACCTCCACGGCGTCAAAGTCGACGCCATCGGCGGGCAGCCCTCCAAGGTAGGCTGCCACGACCGAGGCACCCGCGATGCGATGTTCCCATCCGACGGGGCGCAGGTCCTTGTCCAGGGCAGCGTTCAGACGATCGACGTAGTGCGGACGGTAGCGGTCGTGGGTCATGTCCTCTTCGCGGCTCCAGATCAGTTTGATCGGATAGCTGAGCTTGCGAGCGATGTCCACCGCTTGAAAAATGAAGTCGGATTCCAGGCGTCGGCCAAAGCCGCCACCGATCAACTGGTTGTGGATCACGACCTTTTCAACGGGCAGTCCGCAGACTTTCGCGGCGCCCATCTGGGCCAGTCCCGGTGCCTGACAGCCGACCCACAACTCGCATTCATCGGCTCGAACATGGGCGACGCAGGTCATCGGCTCGAGCGGGGAGTGCGACAGGAAGGGTTGCTCGTAAATCGCTTCGAAACGGCTGGACGCATTTTTCAGTGCGCTGGCGATATCGCCTGCCTTGTGCGCAAAAACACCGTCGCCCGCGCTGGCTTCGAACAGGGATTTATCCAGTTTCGCAGAGTCGAGACCTGCGTGCGGCCCCATGTCCCAGTCGATGTCCAGGGCGTTGAGCGCTTGCTGGCATGCCCAGAAGTTCGTCGCTGTGACCGCGACCGCATTGTCCAGCCGCACGACGTCTCGAACGCCGGCGATCGCTTTTGCGGCGGCTTCGTTCTTGAGGTTGCGCAGGGTGCCGCCGGAAACAGGGCAGGTCCGCGTGGACGCGATCAGCATGCCGGGCACTTGCAGGTCAATGGTGAACTTGGCGGTGCCGTTGACCTTGTGCGGCGTGTCCAGACGCTGCGCGGGTTTGCCCAGCAGCTTGAACGTATTGATGGGCTTGAGTGGAATGTCGGTCGGCAGTGGAAGGGCCGCGGCGGCATCGACCAGTTCGCCGTAGCCGGCGCTTTGATTGTTCGGGCCTAATACCCTGCCGTTTTCGGCGCGGCACAGACTCGGGGCAACGTTCCAGCGCAAAGCGGCCGCCTGAATCAGCACCATGCGCGCGCCAGCACCGGCCTTGCGCAACGGCTCCCAGGTATAGCGCGTCGAGGTGGAGCCGCCGGTGGCCTGGAACGTCAGCAGCGGGTCGGTATACAAGGCCGCATTGGGCGGAGCTTCAGCGATGGTGACCTGGCTCAAGGGCACTTCAAGCTCCTCGGCGACCATCATGGCGATGCCGGTCTGAACCCCTTGGCCCATTTCGATCTTCGGCGAGATGACGGTGACCGCGCCGGTGTGGTCGATGCGCACGAATGCACCGTAGCCTTTTTCCGCGCCATCGCCCAGATTGGCACCCTTGACGATATCCGCCGCAAAGCTGCGAGACACCATGGGCGGCAAGTAGGCGCTGATGATCAGACCGCTCAGGGCGGCACCGCCTTTGAGCAGGCCACGACGTGAAAGCAGGGCAGGGGACGATTGATTGTCGGACATGGTCATTCCCTCACGCCTGGCTGACGCTTTTGATGGCCGCGCGGATGCGCGTGTACGTTGCGCAACGGCACAGGTTGCCGGACATCGCATCGACGATCTGCTCATCGCTGGCCTTGGGGTGTTCGGTCAACAGCGCGACCGCGGACATGATCTGTCCCGACTGGCAGTAACCGCATTGCACGACCTCATGCTCCAGCCAGGCTTTCTGCACGGCCTGGCCGACAGGCTGCTCACCGATGCTTTCGATGGTCGTGACCTGTCGGCCCGCCACCGCACTGACGGGCAATACGCATGAGCGCGTTGCATGGCCGTCCAGGTGCACCGTGCACACGCCGCATTGGGCGATGCCACAGCCGTATTTGGTGCCGGTCAGTCCCATCACATCCCGCAAGACCCAGAGCAGCGGCATGTCATCGGGGACATCCAGCTGATGCTCTACGCCATTAACCATTAATTTTTGCATCGCTACCTCTGGCGTTCATCACGGTAGACGCCCATGCCGGAACGCTGACTCAGGCATGGGCGCAAAGCTTGGTTTATTCGACTTCGCCCCGTGTCATCGACCAGGGCGGTCTTTTTTAGGGTGAAACGTGTGGAAACCCGCGACCGAGAGCGCTCGAGTGCGGTAACGCAGGCAATGTGAAGGCTACCTTGGCGCCCCCCTTGCCGTCATCCCTGTTTGCAAGTTGGATCAGCCCCCCTGCGGCCTCGATGATCGACCGACAGATAGGCAGCCCCATCCCCATTCCTGTGGCTTTGGTGGTAAAGAAGCTGTCAAACAGTTTCCCTTCGAGCCCGGGCGCGATGCCGGGTCCACTGTCCAGTACCTCGAGCCGGACTTCGTTGTCAGCGAGCACTTCGCTCCTGACGATCAACTCGCGGGTCGGTGAATTCGCGCAGGCCATGGCTTGTGCGGCGTTCATGACCAGATTGACGATCACTTGCTGCATCAGCACCCGGTCAGCGCGAACTGGCGGTAATGATATCGCCAGATCCGTCGTGAGCCGTACCGAATTCTTGCGCAGCTCATGGTCAGTGAACTGAAGTGAATCCTGAATCACTTCATTCAACGCCAGATCCGTTTCTTGAACAGGCCGGCGCAGTGCCATGCTGCGAATACGCGTGATCACATCGTCGGTGCGCTGAGCTTCATCAACGATCTGCAACAGCGCGTTTTCGACCTCTCGCAGATCGGGTTCCGGGCGTCGCAACCAGCGCAGCCCAGCTTGCGCATAGGTCGAAATCGAGGTCAGTGGCTGGTTGATCTCGTGGGTGATGGACGCGCTCAATTCGCCGAGTATAGAAATGCGTGCCACATGCGCCAGTTCGGTTTGCATGATTTCGAGCGCGTGGCGTGCCTCGGCCAGTTCCGACAGGTCAATAATGCCAATCAAGATAACGCCGCGGGCGATGTTCTCTTTGGAAAAGCAGGCAGTGAAAAGGCATTCGAACGCCTTCCCCTTGAGCGTTCTCAGGCACGTGACTTCAATGTTGTTGGGCAGCCCGCTTAGAGACTTGACGACGCAGCGGGCGTAAACCTGAATGCTCTCATCAGGCCAGTAACGATCGATGGTGCCTAGCATCTCGGTGCGGTCGCCGCGGCCGAACAGCCGGACGCTGTGATCGTTCAAATCGACCACCTGGGTGTTTTGCATGAAGTCGCGAACGACTTCAGGGTGCGCCAGGAAGTATGCTTCGAGATCGCGAACACCGGCGTCGAGTAGCGCGCGGATTTTGGGTCCGACCGCCGTGAAATCAAGCTCCCAGAATGAGGCGGCCATGGCCTGGAACAGATTACGGTAACGGTATTCGGTGGCCTTCAGATGCAGCTCTGTCTCTTTTGCCAAAGAAATGTCATAGCCGGTCTCCAGAACACCCACGGGATGACCCGCCGCGTCTCTGCGCAGTGACCAGCGGGCGTTCACCAGCCGGCGGGAGCCTGTGCCTGTCAGACGTGAAAGTTCTCCCTCCCAATACCCGTCGCTCAACAAACGGGCATGCACGGCGTCGTAGTTTTCCTCTTCATGTTTGCATTGAAGCAACGTGCGGGCGTGAGCGCCTAGCGCCGTGTGTGAGGGCCATCCATACAGCGCGGCAGAGGCCGAATTCCAGAAATGGATCTTCCCCTCCATGTCGCGGACGAAAACGGCGTCGTGAAAACGCTCGAACACATCGGCCTCGGCGGGCGAGATGGGTGGTGTCATTCGGCCGCCCTCAATAGGCTGTCGGCTTTCTGGGGGATCACCTTTTTCAAAGTGGGTATGGCGTTAATGCTCAATGGATACAAACCCGACAATGGAGGTGATGGTCTGAGGGTCGCTGAGAATCCTGCGATGCCCAAGCCCCTCTGTGATAAGCAGCGTTGAGTTCGCCCAGGCACTCTGCAGTGCTTGTGACTGCGTGACGCTTACGACGCGGTCACCCGTGTCATGAACAATCAAGCCCTGATGGGAGAGCCCGGCGGTCAGCGCCGGAAGATCTGCAGAATCCAGGCTGACGCGTGTGAACGCTTCTGCCCAGCGTTGAAAGGCCTTGGCTTGTGTGTCATCGAGCCCGTGGGCGTGGGCGCTGCCGATCACGACCTGCTTCATGGAACAAGGGCCACAGATGTGGACGCTGTTCTCCACCGACAGGCCGTTTGCCAATGCCCACAGCGCCGCCGTCGACCCACCCGAATGACTGATCAGGGAATGTAAGTCGCCGAGCACCTGGGCAAGCGCCAAGGCAGTCCTGCCGGCGTGGATCATGCTCGAGACAGCGCCCTCGGAGTCACCGTGGGCGGGCGCATCGAACAAGACCACAGAGAACCCTGCCGCGAGCAAGGGTTCTACAAAGCCCATGAGGTGCGAACCGCGACTGCACCAGCCATGCACGAGCAGAACGCGGGGGCCCTTTCCGAGGGTCCAATACACGATGTCTTGCGCATCGACCTTGAGCCGGGAGCAGGTCGCCGTGTCGAGAAAGGCCCTTTCTTGCGCCGTGGCGGGTACTCGGTCCGGGATAGCGAATGCCCTGCATGCCGCCTCGAGGGCGGGATCGTTCGATAGCAGGTTCTGGAACGTACTCATGGGCTGAGTCCTTGAGGCCTGATGCCGCTCAGGCGGTTACTCGGGCTTGGGGAAATCGACGGTGGTGTCGTTGATGCGATTGAACACGTTGGTAAAGGTGATCACGGAGATCGCCAGTCCGATGTGAACGACTTCTTCCCCGCTGTAGCCGGCTTCCTGCAGCGCCTGCACCTGAACATCAGGAAGTGTGCCGGGGTTGAGCGCCAGATGACGAACGAACGCCACGAGGGCGTCTCGCTTGGCGTCCCCGGTCACCTGGCCTTCACGAATGCGGTGCATGGCCTCAACGGAGAGCCCGACCATTTTGCCGACCATGCTGTGGGCCGCCACGCAGTAGTCACAGCCGGCCAGTTCACTGATCACCAGCTTGATGGTTTCCTGATCGGGTTTGCTCAGAGGGCCGCCGGACAGCACTTTATCGGCCGCCAGCATCGCCTGGAGCGCAGCAGGTGCCAGGGTCGCGAGGGTGGCGTAGGCGTTAGGGACCTTGCCCAACGATTTTTTGATGCCTGCGTAGATGTCTGCCGTTGCGCCGGTGGCTTGGTCTGCGGGAACAGAGGTAAAACGTGCCATGGTGAATCTCCAGATCTCAATGTCAGCGGGTTTTCAAATAACGGCCTGAGTGGCCTCGGAATCATCCGTGGAAATCGGCGCCCGGGATGTCTCCCCATGGACGCCGACTTCCGCTATCTCATGGGTGTTGAGGTGACGACGGTTTCATGACCAGAACCGCACGCAGCCGAACGTCCGCGCGCATCATTCGGTCGTAGGCCTCTTGCGCCTGTTCGAGGGGGAAGGTTTCAACCTGCGCGCGAATGTCTTGAAGGTTGGCGAAAGCGAGCGTCTGCTCGTTGTCCGCCACCGTGCCGGTGAGTGCGCCGGCGACGGAGCGTGCGCCGAAGATCAGATCCGTGGCGTTGACGCTGATAGGCTCGCCCGGTACGGCGACCACCACCAGCTGACCACGTGGCGACAGGCCCGGGATGGTCTGCGCCATGCCCTGTGCGGTCGGGGCGGTGCCGAGCACGACGCGTGCGCCGCCCATGGAGCGCAATACGGCGGCGACGTCTTCTACCGTGGCGTCGATGTACCGATGGGCCCCCAGGGATAACGCCAGTGCTGCCTTGTTCGCCCCGCGCGCGATGGCCACGGTGTGGAAACCCATCTTGCGGGCGAACTGCACCCCCAAGTGACCCAGGCCGCCCAGGCCGTGAATGGCCACCACATCACCGGCTTGGGCACCCGAGTGACGGAGTGCGTTGAACGTGGTGAGGCCTGCACACAGCAGAGGAGCGGCTTGGGCAGCATCGAGGTCTTCCGGCACCTTCACCAGCCCCCGTGCTTCAGCGAGCATGATTTCGGCGTAGCCGCCATCGGTGGTCATGCCGGTGATCACCGGGTTCTGGCAAGTGACCGGGTCACCCTGGCGGCAGGACGGGCAAGTGCCGTCTTCGCCCGCCAGAAAACCCACGCCGACGCGCTGGCCAACGCGCCATTCATGAACGCCATCCCCCACGGCGTCGATGCGCCCAATGACCTCATGCCCAGGCACGCGGGGGTAGGGGACGCCTGCAAAACCTTCAACCGTGGCGCTGTCCGAATGGCAAACGCCACAGGCTTCAACCTCAATGCGGACCTGGCCGGGCCCGGGTGTTGGAACCGGGCGTTCCACCAGTTCAAGTTGACCGGGTGCGGTTGCCACTACTGCTCTGTAAGTCGTGCGGGTTGTCATATGTCACCTGAATGCAAGGGTGTGTTGTTGGGCGTCCGCACACGCTTGCGGGCCAAAGGCGTGGCTTTTCATCGCGTGCACGAGAGGACTTGAACGCGCGAGAGCCGAGCGCCAAGGGTTGTGTTCAGTGATTCGCCAGCGGCATCGGCCACGGTTCTGCATGTCGGATCTCCTTCGCAGGTGCGAGGAAGAAGCAGTCCGTTGCCGTCTTGCTGGAAGTTAAAGGGGGCCAGCAGTCCGGTTGCTCGAACGGTGGCCCGATTGCTCAGGCATCAGTCATTCGAAGCGTCGACGAAGGCCGCAATGTGTTTGGCCGCAGTGCGTGGGTACTGCAGTTGTGGGCCATGCCCGGAACTGGGGAAGGTCACGATGTGCAGGGTGGGTAGCTGAGCGCTGAGGGCGTACCAGTTCTCCACCGGGAACGCGATATCGTGATCGGCCCCAAGGTGCAGGACCGGAATGTCCGTCGTTTTCAGTACATGGAGCACGGCATCGACCGGGAACACCGGATTCTTGGGCCCGTCGCCCAGCTGCGCGCCCGCCCATTCGTGAGGAACGGCGGGGCTTGCGTCTTCTCTGTTCGACGCAAGCCGCGCCCACGAACGCTCAGCGGCGGCTCTGCTGGAGGCTGAGTCGGGCTCGAAGAACAGACTGACGAAATCCTCGAAGTCGTTTTCGCGCTTGGCCAGTTCGTAAAAAAGCGGCTCGCCCATTTTGGCCAGCTTGCCTGGAGGCGTTGTTGCGATCAGCACCAGATGGCTGACGAGTTGAGGCGCTTGGGCGAGGACAATTTGCGCCGCGACACCCCCGATCGACCAGCCGCCGAGGGCCACCTTTCCTAATCCCAACGCGGTAATCAGCTCAATGGTGTCCTTCGCTAGCACGCCCGGGTTGTAACTTTTTTCACCCGTGGATCGTCCCAGGCCGCTGTAGTCGAATACCGTGACCTGGAAACCCTGCTGCGCCAGGCCGTCGAGAAATACGGGGTCCCACGATTCCATTGTTCCGCGAAACCTGACGCAAAGTACGAGCGGTGTGCCTTGTCCAAACGTTCTGTAAGCGAGCGTCCTGCCACTGAGGTTTATATATTGAGTGGGTGCATGAAAACTTACGGAATGTTCAGTCATAGCGGTTGCTCTTTGTTATTGAAAGCGTCAAATACCGACTGATTAAGCGCAGGGGGCGCTGGCCTCGCTGGCGTTATCGTGTGACTGCTATTACAACGATCAAGCGGAAGGCTTGACTAGGACTCTGGTGCTTATTGTGTAAGTTGTTCAGGCGCTCGGTGTTGCCGGGTCTTTAGTGTGTGTCGCGCACACTCTAACAGCTGCACAGGTCGTGCAGATGCGGCGTTAAAGTTAGTGAGTTACAGCGTGGCTTAAGTGTTCGGCTTGGCGTAGGATACAACCGTGATCATCCCCCGATGACCTGCCAGCCCCTTCGTTGCATGACCTCTCTTGACGTGCGACCAGTAGCGTCATCGTGCATCGCGTTGACTGGAATTGAAACGACATTTACGGTCGTGTTTTCGGACATGACGCCGGACGGAGAGAAAATGCACAAGATCGGTTACTTCTTGACGGAAGGATTCCAGGTCATGGCGCTGGGCACCCAGTCAGTGTTCGAGTTCGCCAACGTCGTCGCCAAGGAGCAGGTCTACAAGGTCACCAATTATTCCCTGACCGGCGGGGTCATCACCTCATCGATCGGGGCGTCGGTCAACACCGAGCGAGCGTCCTCCGAGTCGCAGGCCGATACGTGGATGGTGTCAGGCATTGTCGATCCCCTTGCCCGGGACAGCACGGTCGAGGAACTGGATTTCGTCAAGTCTGCCGCGGGTCGCGCCCAGCGCGTTGGTGGAATGTGCACGGGCGCATTCGTGCTTGCCGAGGCCGGATTGCTTGAGGGGCGGCGTGTCACGACGCACTGGGCGTATGCGGGCGTTCTTAAGGAGCGCTTTCCAAACACCCATGTCGAGCCCGACCGGATCTTTATTAATGACGGCAGCATCTGGACGTCAGCCGGGCTCTCTTCGGCCATGGATCTGGTGCTGGGGATGGTCGAGAATGACCTGGGGCATGAACTGGCCAATAAAGTCGCTCGTGTGCTGGTCATGTATCACCGCAGGTCGGGCGGGCAGTCCCAGCACTCGGAAATGCTCAAGATAGCGCCCAAGTCTGACCGGATTCAGGCCGCACTGGCCCACGCGCGGGCCAACCTTGGAGGTGATTTGAGTGCCGATGCCCTGGCCAGCGTCGTTCACCTCAGCGAGCGGCAATTCAGGCGGATTTTCCTGGCGGAAACCGGCATGTCCCCTGCCAAAGCCGTGGAGCAGCTCCGGCTTGAGACCGCCAGGAACATGATTCAGCGGGGTCACCACCCGCTGGAAGTCATCGCCAGGGAGACAGGGTTTCGAGACAGACGGCATCTGCGTGAGGTGTTTATCCGCAAACTAGGCGTATCGCCACAGTCGCTACGACGTGATGCCCGAGTAGATGACGCGGTTGTATAAAACCATTGAAGTATCGGGACGAGCGGGTGCCTGTGTATATCGGGTAACAACATCGTCTCGATACGCGACCTATCCTTTCGTATGAATTGACCCTGTCGTCTTGTGGGGCCAGAGTTAGTGACAACACGCTGCAGTTCGCCGTAATAAACCCGGCTTCTTTTACGCTGTTTTACGCGATAAATAAGTTGTAGGCGACTGACGGCTTAACCGGCGCTTATGGCCGGCGCATCATGAAGTGTTGTCATTAACTTCCCACGTTAGGATTGATCCCCATGCAACTGACCAATAACACATTATTTATTACCGGTGGCGCCTCGGGTATTGGCCGTGGTCTCGCAGAGGCTTTCCATAAACTGGGTAATAAGGTCATTATCGCCGGCCGCCGCAAGGCGTTACTCGATGAGGTCATCGCGGCCAATCCGGGAATGGAAGGGCTCGAGCTCGACATCAATGATCCTGAAAGTATCGATAAGGTCGCCAAGACGCTGATCAGCCGCTACCCGTCGCTGAACGTGTTGATCAACAACGCGGGGATCATGCCGTTCGACGATGCCGCCGGGCACATCGACGATGCCACGATGATCGGAACGATCACGACCAATCTGATGGGGCCGATCCGTCTGACCTCGGCGTTGATCGAACACCTGAAATCGCAGCCTCGTGCCGTGATCATCAATAACACCTCCGTTCTGGCCTTCGTGCCGTTGGCTGGCAATGCGGTTTACTCGGCCACCAAAGCGGCGCTGCATTCTTACTCCCTTTCTCAGCGTTTTACGCTGCGTGACACATCGGTGACGGTGCAAGAAATCGCGCCGCCTTGGGTCAACACCGATCTCGTTCACAAGGGCGATGATCCTCGTGCGATGCCGCTCGATGCGTTTATCGAGGAGACCATGCTGGGCCTGGCGACCGACGTGCCCGAGGTGATCGTCGAGGCCATCCGGCCATTGCGCGACAACCCGGGTTCGCAGGAGCACGCGTTGATTCATGGGTTCAACCAGTCGTTGGTGGATAACCCGATTCCTGTGGGTTAACCGCACCGGTCATGAACTCTGCGAGTGGGTAGCGCTGAACGCGTCCGGTTTTGCCTGGCGCGTCACCGCCGACAGTCGTAAGGAGGCTGAATGCATACCTTCACGTCTTCGCCGCCCACCCCAACGGGTGCGCCCATCGTTTTTGTGGTGGATGACGACCAGGTGGTCAGCGGCGCGGTCACGAGTTTGCTCAAATCGGTGGGTTACGACGTCAGGGCGTTCTCGGGCCCGAACGAAATGCTCGCGGACCCGTTGGCCGGTTTGGCCGGCTGCCTCGTGCTGGACGTCAGGCTGCAGGGCTACAGTGGATTTGACCTGCAGCAACGACTCTCGGAATCCGGCAATCATCTGCCCATCGTTTTCATGACGGGGCATGGGGATATCCCCATGTCGGTGCGTGCCATGAAAGCAGGCGCCGCGAACTTCTTGACCAAGCCCTTTCGATCTCAGGATTTGATTGATGCCGTGACCGAAGCGGTGGCGGCCTATCAAGCGTATCTGGAAAAACAACGTGCCCTTGATTCTCTGCGCAAACGGTTCGAATGCCTGACGCCCAGAGAACGGCAAGTCATGGTCGGGGTCGTCAAAGGATTATTGAACAAGCAGATCGCGAGCGACCTTGTGGTCAGTGAGATCACGGTAAAGCTTCACCGCGCCAACATGATGCGAAAATTGCACGCCAACTCCATCGCAGACGTCGTCATGGCGGGTCATCAACTGCAGCTCTCCTGATAGGCGCGCGGCCATTCGTGGTGGTGTTCCCGCGGCGCTTTGTGAAGGCGGGCAAAGAAGCTTCAGGGGCCGTATCGTCCATTTCATCCGATGCAGAGGATATTCGTGTGGTCATGTTACCGGGCATCAAACTGACTCGACTCGAGCGATCGATGGAGTCTTACTCTGGAGGCGCGCTCCTCAAAAGCGGGAAGGCAAACCCCGCCGATCCTGGGAGCCTGTTTTTCGATACCCGCCTTTACGACGACGGTTCTTCGGCCAGTGCGGCCGGCTTGATTGAAGAGCCTGGCTTCTCCTCACGTTTTTGCAATGAATATGACCGGACCGAGCCTCAAGCCGAGGTTGATGATCAACAGTCGCCAAAGCGCACCCAGGAAAACCTGGCTCCCTGGCGGGTCAAAAGAGCCAAGGCGTTGATGATAGAGCTCATGGACCAAGGCTGTTCGATTGAGCGCGTGGCGAATGAGTGTGCGATCTCCAGAAGCCATTTCTCGCGGGCGTTCAAGAATGCCACTGGGTTGGCTCCGCACGACTGGCTTCGCCAGGAAAAAATACGCCGCGCCGAAGCGCTGCTGAGAACAGGGCGAGTGCCCATCAGCCGAGTGGCGCAAGAATGCGGATTTTCGGACCAGTCTTACTTCACGCGCGTATTCAGGCAGTTGAAAGGTGTAAGCCCACGGCGCTGGCAATCGCAGAACTGCGGTGAGGTCACGCACTTGGTGGATGTCGCCGCGTCCTGTTAAACCTGACGACAGGCTCAACGGCGGGCCCTGGTCAGTACTCCATTAAATTCCAATCAAGTCTGCACTTCATCACCGAGAACAAGCGGATGAACACGAGGGGTGGGTACTTCCCCGCACACTGTATTCGCTAGAGTGGACGTCAATGACGGGCGCACGCTGCATTTAATCCGTGTCTTCGTGAGCCCAGGAAAAATAACGTGAATAACGCCCCCTGTATCGCTATCGTCGATGACGATAAATCATGCCGAATGGCCCTTGGCAGTCTGGTGCGCTCTTTAGGCTACCGGCCTTGCCTGTTTTCTTCTGCCGAAGAATTTCTCGCCTCTACAGACATCGATAACACCGATTGCTTGATATCCGATGTGCAAATGCCAGGCATGGATGGACTGGATCTGCAGCGGAAACTGGCTGAAACCGAACGCCACATTCCGATTATCTTCATCACGGCTTACCCAAAAGAATCCGTTCGCACACGTGCGGTGACGGCGGGCGCGGTGTGTTTCCTGGCCAAGCCCTATAACGCCCAAGTGATCATTGACTGTATCGAGCAAATCGTTTCGAAGGGCTGAACGCTGCCTCGGCAGCGTTGAAGGAGCGCGGCTTGTGTCAGGGCCGCATTTCACGTTCTGCCGCACAGCGGTAGCACAATCAGGCGACTCGATGAGGCCTGACACTCCGCATCCACCGGTTCTGCTGCCGGTTCCCGGCAGATCGCGGGACAAGCCACGCTCCTACCTACGACGAGGCTGTGCGGGGTATGACGTCGGGTTCCTTCAGGCAGAAGCGATGTTGGGGGGGGATTCGAGGCTTTTGATTCTGGCCGGAGGCCGTAGGAGCGCGGCTTGTCCCGCGATCTGCCGCGCAGCGGCAGTAGAGTCAGGCAACTCGGTGTGTCAGAGAGACCGCATCAGCCGGGTTTGCTGCCGGTTCCCGGCAGATCGCGGGCAAGCGCGCTCCTACGCCCTGCGGGCAGAAGCAAGACGGTGCCTGACATGATTGCGCTCTGGACAGAAGCGCATTGAGGAGGTCTGCGGCTTTTGATTCTGGCCGGAGGCCGTAGGAGCGACCGGGGTGGCGTTCCACCTTGCCCGCGATCTACCGCGCATCGGTAGCAAAATCCGGCGACTCGGTTTACCTGACACACAGCATCCATCGGTTCTGCTGCCGGTTCCCGGCAGATCGCGGGCAAGCGCGCTCCTACGCCCTGCGGGCAGAAGCAAGACGGTGCCTGACATGATTGCGCTCTGGACAGAAGCGCATTGAGGAGGTCTGCGGCTTTTGATTCTGGCCGGAGGCCGTAGGAGCGACCGGGGTGGCGTTCCACCTTGCCCGCGATCTACCGCGCATCGGTAGCAAAATCCGGCGACTCGGTTTACCTGACACACAGCATCCATCGGTTCTGCTGCCGGTTCCCGGCAGATCGCGGGCAAGCGCGCTCCTACGCCCTGCGGGCAGAAGCAAGACGGTGCCTGACATGATTGCGCTCTGGACAGAAGCGCATTGAGGAGGTCTGCGGCTTTTGATTCTGGCCGGAGGCCGTAGGAGCGCGGCTTGTCCCGCGATCTACCGCGCAGCGGTAGCGCAATCAGGCGACTCGATGAGGCCTGACACTCCGCATCCACCGGTTTTGCTGCCGGTTCCCGGCAGATCGCGGGCAAGCGCGCTCCTACGCCCTGCGGGCAGAAGCAAGACGGTGCCTGACATGATTGCGCTCTGGGCAGAAGCGCATTGAGGAGGTCTGCGGCTTTTGATTCTGGCCGGAGGCCGTAGGAGCGACCGGGGTGGCGTTCCACCTTGCCCGCGATCTACCGCGCATCGGTAGCAAAATCCGGCGACTCGGTTTACCTGACACACAGCATCCATCGGTTCTGCTGCCGGTGCCCGGCAGATCGTCCGAGTGCGGCCCAGAGCAAGCGCGCTCCCACGACGAATCTGTGCCGGGTATGACACCGGCTTCCTTCGGGCAGAAGCGACGCTGTGCGCGATATGAAAACCGTTTCCACCGGACAGACACGTCAAGCGGCGGGTGTACTAGAACCCTTCCAGCACGATCTTGCCCCTCGCGCTGTGGCTTTCGATCAACACGTGGGCGCGGCGGAGATTCTCGGCGTTTATCGCACCCAAATGCGCGCCGGTGGTGGTTTGCAGAACGCCTGAATCGATCAGTTCAGCCACACGGTTCAGCAATGCGTGCTGTTTAATCATGGCAGGACTGCGGTACATGGAGCGGGTGAACATGAACTCCCAGTGCAGCGAGATGGATTTGCGCTTGAGGGGCATCGCATCCAGCGTGGCGGGGTCGTCAATCAGGGCAAGTTGACCTTCGGGTTTGAGCAGGGCAACGATCTGCTCGTAGTACGTATCGGTGTGAGTCAGGCTGATGACATGATCGACTTCCTTGTGACCCAGATCGCTCAGCTGAGCCTGAAGCGGCTGGCCATGGTCGATGACGTGGTGAGCGCCCAGTGCCGTGACCCAGTCTTTGGTTTCCGTTCGGGATGCGGTGCCGATGACCGTCAATGCCGTCAGCTTGCGGGCGAGCTGAACCAGGATCGAACCCACTCCACCCCCTGCGCCAATGATCAGCAGCGTCTCACCGTGACCTGCGCCTTCCTTCACGCCAAGACGGTCAAACAGCAATTCCCAGGCAGTGATGGTCGTCAGCGGGAGCGCGGCGGCATCTGCGACGTCGAGGGAGGAAGGGCGATGACCGGCGATGCGTTCATCCACCAGCCCATATTCGGCATAGCTTCCCGGGCGGGTGATGTCGCCGGCGTACCAGACCTTGTCGCCCACTTTGAACGCGCTGACCTCGGTCCCTACGGCCTCGACCGTTCCGGCAGCGTCCCAACCCAGGATGCGCGGCGAGGCCGTTGGCATGCTGTTGCGCAACTTGCTATCGACCGGGTTGACAGAGATCGCCTCGATTTTAACCAGCAGGTCATGTGGGCCAGGCACCGGTGTCGCAAGTTCGATGTCATACAACGAAGTTGGGCTGTCGATGGGCAATCCTGGCTGATCGTACACGATGGCTTTCATGATAAGGCTCCTGGAAAAGTAAGCGGGGTACTGCCTTTATTCACTCAACGCGCTGTGAGCGGTGCTGTAGGCGTGGAGCAACTGTGAGTGGTGTCTAAAGCGCATGGATGACGGTAATCATGTGATTCACGCATCACCCGGCTCACGGCCATAGTGCAACGCATTGGGGCAAATAAAATGACGCAGACCTTCCGGATTCCGGACATTGAAACGCCCATAAAAAAGCCCTGAGAACCCACGTTCTCAGGGCTTGATGGGGCGCGGAATTTAAACCTTCAATTCGTCCATCACACTCAGCACTGCTTTGTGCGCCAGGCCGACGATTTCATCGATTTCGCTTTGGGTGGTCACCAGCGGAGGTGCGAAACCCAGGATGTCGCCGTGAGGCATGGCACGGGCTATCAGGTTCAGGTCGCGGGCGGCCTTGGAGACGCGGGCACCGACCTTGAGGGCCGGATCGAAGCGGGTTTTGGTGGCAGGGTCGGCAACGAATTCGATCGCCGCCATCAGGCCGACGCCGCGCACTTCACCGACGATCGGCAAACCGGCGAACGTCTCTTTCAGGCTCTGCTGGAAGTAGCTGCCCACCCGGTGCGCATTGCCCGGAATGTCTTCGCGCTCGACGATGTCCAGCACGGCATTTGCCGCGGCGACGCCCAGTGGGTGACCGGAGTAGGTGTAGCCGTGGGAGAAGGCGCCGACTCGATCCGCACCGTCTTCCAGCACCTTGTAGACCTTCTCACCGACGATGGCGGCGGACAGCGGAACGTAAGCCGAGGTCAGGCCTTTGGCGACGGTGATGAGGTCCGGTTCGATGCCGTATTTGTCACAACCGAACAGGGCGCCCGTGCGGCCAAAACCGGTGATGACTTCGTCCGCGATCAGCAGAATGTCGTATTTTTTCAGGATCGGTTGAATCGCTGCCCAGTACCCGGCTGGCGGCGGCGTGATACCCCCCGTGCCGAGGACCGGTTCAGCGATGAACGCGCCGATGGTGTCCGGGTCTTCGCGCAGGATCAGGGCTTCGAGTTCTTCGGCGCGGCGGGCTGAAAACTGCTCCTCGCTTTCGCCAGGTTCCGCACCCCAGTAATGGTGTGGCACGCCGGTCTGAAGAATGCCGGAAACCGGCAGGTCCATATGGTCGTGATAGAAGCTCATACCGGTCATGGACCCGGCGATGACCGAGCAACCATGGTATCCGCGCTCGCGGCTGATGATTTTTTTCTTCTTCGGCAGGCCGCGCAGGTTGTTGTAATACCAGACCAGCTTGGCTTGGGTTTCGTTGGCGTCCGAACCGGACATGCCATAGAACACTTTGCTCATCTTGCCCGGCGCCATGCGCACCAGACGGTCAGACAAACGTGCCAGGTCTTCCGTGGTGTGGGCGGCGTAGGAGTGGTAGTAGGCCAGTTTGTGCGCCTGGCGGGAAATCGCATCGGCGACCTCGGTGCGGCCGTAGCCGACGTTCATGCAGTACAGCCCGGCAAAACCGTCGATGTACTCGCGCCCGGTGGCGTCGGTGATGCGGATGCCTTTGCCGGTTTCGATGATGGTCGGGTCCCCGGCCTTGCCGCTGGCGAAATCCTTCAGTTGGGTGAATGGATGCAGTACGGACGCACGGTCGAGTGCGCTGATCTGGTCCTGAGTGTGTTTATCCATGATGAATACTCCAAGCGGGGTTAGAGGCTGCCGACGCAGACGTATTTGAGTTCCATGTATTCAGCCAGGCCGTGACGAGAACCTTCCCGCCCCAAGCCTGATTGTTTCCAGCCGCCAAACGGAATCGGCGGCCCTGTGAAGCGTGCGGTATTGAGGGCGACCATGCCGAACTCCAGCCGGTCCGAGACGCGGGCTGCGCGGCGGGTGTCGTTGGTGTAGACGTAAGCGGCGAGGCCGTATTCGCTGTTGTTCGCGCGGCGCAGGACTTCGTCTTCGCTGTCGAAGGGCAGAAGGGCGGCGACCGGGCCAAAGGTTTCCTCCACCGCGATGTCCATGTCGTCGGTCACGTCCGCCAGAACGGTCGGGGTGACGAATGAACTGCCAAGGGCGCTGTTCAAGCCGCCGGCGGTCAGTCGTGCGCCCAGCGCCAGGGCGTTGCCAATCTGGTCACGGCATTTGTTGGCCACCGACACACGCGTCATCGGCCCGATGTCCACGCCGTCTTCCAGGCCATGGCCAACTTTCAGCTGGCGCGTCGCTTCACTGAAGGCCGCTACGAAGGGCTCGTACAGCGCCCGTTGAATATAGATGCGATTGGCTGCCAGGCAATCCTGCCCGGAGGTGGCGAACTTCGCGCCGATGCAACCGGCCACCGCTTCTTCCAGCGAGGCGTCGTCGAAGACGATGAAGGGCGCATGCCCGCCCAGTTCCAGCGAGACCTTTTTCAGCGTCTGCGCCGACTGCTTCAGCAGCAGCCGGCCTATCTGGGTGGAGCCGGTGAAGCTGAATGCACGCACTTCCGGGCGCTCCATCAGCCGTGCGCTGAGCGTCGGTGCATCCCCGGTCACCACTTGGAATACGCCAGCCGGCAGGCCGGCTTCCTCGGCCAGCCTGGCCAGTGCCAGCGCTGAAAGCGGCGTTTCTGGAGCAGGCTTGACGATCATGCTGCACCCGGCGGCGAGGGCAGCGGCGGCCTTGCGGGTGATCATGGCGTGGGGAAAATTCCACGGGGTGATCGCCGCCGTGACACCAATAGGCTGCATCCGCGTACTGAGCTGGCTGCCTGGCAAATGACTGGGGATCGACTCGCCGTAGCTGCGCTCGCCCTCGGCGGCGAACCAGTCCAGAAAGCCGGCCCCGTATTCGATTTCCCCCAGCGACTCGTTGAGCGGCTTGCCTTGCTCGACGGTCATCAGGATGGCCAGGTCATGGGCGTGCTCCCGGCACAAGGCTGCCCAGCGTCGCAGCAGTGCACCACGCTGTGCCGGGCGCAAATCCCGCCAGGTCAGGAACGCTTCGCTGGCGGCATCAATGGCGGTGTCCAGCCACTGGACAGTGCAATGGGCGACGTGGGCGATCACGGCGCCGGTGGCCGGGTCGGTCACGGGGAGGCGCGACTCGCCCTCGACCCATGTTCCATTGATGTAGGCGCGGGTCTCCAGCAAATCCGGACGGCGCAGTTGCTCAAGCGCGAGTGGGGCAAGGTGGTTCATGTGCAGAGTCTCATCGTCGATGACGGGCTGATGACTCATTTTACGGACGGGCCCTAGAGGCAAGGCTGCGTAACGGCAGTTACTGGCGCAGCAATACTGCGAATAACGGAAAACCACGCAGCTTTACTGCGGCTCAGGGATTAAATTCGTCTCTACAGGGAAATCAGGATGGGCGCAGCGCTATTTGACTTCAACGGCGCCCGGTATCGGGATGCTGAAACCTGCCTTGACCCGGTCCATGACCACCATGGTCTTGAAGCCCTTGATGTTCGGGTTGTTGTAGAAGAACTGCCGGGTGAATTGCTCGTACTCCTCCATGTTGCGCGTCGTCACCACCAGCACGAAGTCGGCATCGCCGGTGACGTAGTAGCCGCTCATGATTTCCGGGGTCGTGCGGATCGAATGTTTGAAGGTGTCGATGATGTCGGCCCGCTCGCGTTCGAGCGAGACCATCACCAGCATCATCACGTCGCGCCCGACGGCTTTGGGCGACACCACGGCAATGTCAGCCTCGATGATCCCCGAACTGCGAAGCCGCTTGAGACGGCGCTGAATGCCGGTGCTGGACAGGCCGACCAGCTCGCCCAGTTCTTCGCTGGACACGCGGTTGTTGTGTTGCAGTTCGGCAAGCAGCCTTGCATCGATTCTGTCCAGTTCCACGGTCATGATCCCCTGAGGCGGCTTGAGTTCGCCCTAGAGTAGCCGATGGTTCCCAGTGTGCAGAAGTCCATTGTGAATAACATTTGGTTATGCACGGCAATATTTATCGCATTTGACAGTATGGTCGCCACGTTCCAGATTGAGGGCACGCCCACCCGCCGATCCACTTGAACTGGAGCATCGATTTGAACACGCAGACATCACCCGTTGTGCTCAGAGTCGATGCGCTGCACAAGCAATTTGGCGATACCGCGGTGCTCAAAGGTATTGATCTGAAGGTCCGTCAGGGAGAGGTGATCTCGCTGATAGGCTCCTCGGGGTCGGGAAAAAGCACGTTTCTGCGCTGCCTGAATTTTCTCGAAATGCCGACCTCCGGCGCCATCGAAGTCAACGGCCGTGATCTGCACATCGAAACCCGCAGCGACGGCAGTGTGCACTTGAGCAATCCTCGCCTGGTGGATGCGTTTCGTGCCGAACTGGGCATGGTCTTTCAAAGCTTCAACCTGTGGCCGCACCGCACGGTGCTTGAGAACGTCACCGAGGCGTTGGTCTGGGTGAAGAAGTTGCGACGTGACGAGGCTCGGGAGAGGGCGCTCGACGTGCTGACCCGGGTTGGCATGGCCGAGAAGTGTTCAGCCTATCCGTCGGCGCTGTCGGGAGGACAGCAGCAACGTGTCGCCATCGCACGGGTGTTGGCGATGAAGCCCGGCATCATGTTGTTCGACGAGCCCACCTCCGCGCTTGACCCTGAACTGGTGGGTGAAGTGTTGCGGGTCATCCGCCAGCTCGCGGATGAGGGCAATACGATTTTGCTGGTGACCCACGAGATGCGTTTTGCACGGGAAGTCTCCAGCCGCATCATCTTCCTGCACCAAGGGGGCATCGAGGACGACGGCACCCCGGAAGAGGTCTTCAATAACTCCAAGTCCGAACGCGTCAGGAAATTCCTTGCGCAACATTGAATCACTGCCGTCACTGAACTGACCTTAGGTATCTCTCGATGAAGAAGACATTGCTCGCGTTCGTTTGTGGCTCTGCGTTGATCACCATGACCTCGGTCGTCAACGCGGCGGAAGATACATTGACGGTAGGCACCGAGGGCGATGCCCCGCCTTACAGCATGGCTGACGTCAACGGGAATGTGACCGGCTACGACGCCGACATTGCCAATGCGGTGTGCAGTGAAATGAAAGTCAAATGCCGCTTTGTGGTCCAGTCGTTCAGCACGCTCATTCCCTCGCTGAGCACGGATCGATTCGATGTCATCGTGTCGGGCCTGGGCATCACCGAAGCGCGCAAGAAGCAGATCGATTACTCCATCCCGTACGGCGGTGTGCCGCAGTATTACGTGATCGCCAAGGATTCGCCGATTGCCGCGCTGGGCTCGATCTCTGAAATCGAGAAGCAGCTCGACGGCAAAACGGTGGGTGTGGTCAACGGCACCACCTACGCCAAATACGTGCAGAAGCATCTGCCCAAGTCCGAGGTGAAGACCTACGACGCGACGACCCAGATGCTGGCCGATCTTGAGGCCGGACGCATTGATTCCGCTTACAGCGATTCGCCCACCTGGACGGACTTCTTCAAGACGCCGGGCGGTGCGAAGTTCACCCGCGTGAAGGTCGCCGTGCGACAAGCAGATGACCCGACCGTGCTGGGCTACGGCATGGGCGTCGGGATCCGTAAAGGCAATACCGCGTTGCAGGCGAAGGTCGACACGGCCCTATGCGCACTGTCGAAAAAAGGCGAACTCACGGCGATCAGCCAGAAGTGGTTTGACGAAGACTACGCCATCGCCTGCAAGCAGTAGACCGGCCACCGTGGCTCTTGCCAGCGTGTGGGGCAAGAGCAGCGTTCGTGCAGTATTGAATGAGTCGGGTGGTTGATGACTGACATATGGCGGTTTTTATTCGAGCAGGGCTGGGCGGTTTCCCTGCTCAAAGGCAGTGCCGTGACCTTGGGGTTGGGGCTGCTGGGCATGTGCGTCGGCTTGATCGTCGCGCTGCCACTGGCGATCGTGCGCTGGCGCGAGGTCTATGCGCTGGGCCGCTTGGTCGAGGCCTACACCATGCTGGTGCGCAGCATTCCGGGGTTGCTGATCATCTACCTGATTTTCTTCGGCTCAGTGCAGGTCGTCGACAAGATCGGTGCGTTCTTCGGGTTTCAGTCGGCGTTGCGCAGCGCCTATCCGTTTCTGATGGGGGTGTTGGCCATCAGCATCATTTCCAGTGCCTATTCGGTGGAAGTGCTGCGTGGCGCACTGCAGGCGATTCCGGAGGGGCTGATCGAGGCGTCGAAATCACTGGCGATGCCGCGCAGGGCCATTTACCTGCGAGTGGTCTTGCCGCTGATGTTGCGCGGTGCGTTGTCGGGCCTCAACAACGTCTGGCAGATGACAATCAAGGACACCTCACTGGTGTCGGTGGTCGGGCTGGGCGAGTTGATGCGAACGGCAGCGCTGGCGGCGGGCATCTCCCGTAGCCCGCTGGTTTTCTACCTCATTGCCGGTCTGGTGTTTCTGTTGATCACCTGGCTCAGCCAGCGACTGTTTCGGGTGTGTGAAGTGCGCCTGAATCGCGGATTCAGAGGGGCACACTGATGGACATGGAGTTGCTGCAGGAAGCCATTCCTTTTCTGCTCAAAGGGGCACAGGTGACCTTGCTCATCGGGTTCTTCGGCGTGGTGATGGGGCTGCCGTTGGGGGTTCTGCTGGCGCTGCTGCGGTTGTCCGGCAGGCGGTGGGTCGTGGCCTGTTGCTCGGCGTTCAGCGCGTTCTTTCGGGGTACGCCGCTGTTGGTGCAGCTGTTCATTCTCTACTACGGGTTGGGGCAGCTGGAGTTCGTGCGGCACAACCCGGTGCTCTGGTGGGTGGTGGGCAGCAGTCTGAACTGCGCGATCCTGACCGTGGTGCTCAATACCGTGGCCTACACCTCCGAAATTTTTCGGGGAGCGTTCCAGTCGATACCCCACGGCCTGGTAGAGGCCGCGCAAGCCTGCGGCATGTCGAAGTGGATCACGCTGCTTCGGGTTCGCTTTCCGCTTGCGCTGCGCCAGGCCTTGCCGGCGTATGGCAACGAGATCGCGATTGTCGTGAAGGAGTCGAGCCTGGCGTCGACCATCACGGTGCTCGAGATCACCGGATACGCCAAACGGTTGATGAGCGAAACCTTCGCCATCATCGAGATTTTTGTGATCGCCTCGGTGTTTTACCTGGTGATCAATCTGCTGGCGATGCTGCTCGTGCGCCAGTTCGAGAAGTACTTGTCGGGAGGCGTCAAGGCCACCCGCAACATTCGGATCTGATTCCCGCGTCCGCGGGATGTCATTAGTGCGCGCGACGCCTGTCGCGCTCTGCTCAAGGGTCGTTTCATGAAACACATCATCGTCGTCGGCGCTGGCGCCGTCGGGCTTTCCTGCGCGCGTGCCGCACTGAAACGCGGTCATCGAGTGACCGTTGTGGAGCAGGGTCCGTTACCCAATCCCCAGTCGGCGTCCTATGACCAGCACCGGATGATCCGTTACCAATACGGTGACGCTGAAGGCTATACGCGGATGGTCGGCGAGGCTTTTGGCGCCTGGGACCGACTCTGGCAGGACATTGGCGAGCGTCACTTCGTGGCCACAGGCACCTTCGGCGTGTCCCTTGAGGCCAACGACGAAATCCAGCTGACCGTGCCGACGTTCAAGCGCCTGGGGATATCCCACGAATTGATGGACGGTGCCGCGGCGGAGCGGCTGTGTCCGCAACTCACGCTTCCGGCATCGGCTCAGGGCCTGTATCAGGCCGACGGTGGCGTGCTGTTCGCCGACCGCATCGTCGACAGCCTGCTGGCCTGGGTGCGAGGGCAGGGCGGCGAACTTCGTTCGCAGAGCAAAGTGGCTCACATCGACACCCTCGGCAGTCGAGTGACCCTCGATAACGGCGACGTGCTCCAGGGCGATGCGGTGGTGGTCGCGGCGGGGGCCTGGCTTCCGGGCTTGATGCCGCAGCTCGACGATCTGCCGATCTGGCGCCAGGCGGTGTGCTATGTCGATGCACCGCAACAGTACCTGGCGGATTGGGCCAACGGTCCCTGCCTCACCGACCTTGGCATTGGCGACAACTACGCCTTGGCACCCGCGGGCGGGACCGGCCTCAAATTCGGCTCCGGATTGCACCGCCGCGCCGGTACGCCAGCGCTCACAGGGTTCAAGGCCGATGTCCAGGAAGGCTACGAGGTCATTGCCCACTTCGCCCCTTACCTGCGCGATGCATCGGCGTACCGACCGGTTCGCATGGCCGTCGGTTATTACGTCAAGGACGCGTCGAGCAAATTCCGTGTGCAGCAGGATGGCCAGGCCGTGGTCGTCACGAATTGCGACGGTCAGATGTTCAAGTTTTCCACGTTGATGGGCGAGCGGGTGCTTGCGTGCATCGACGGGGAGTTGGCCGCTGACGAGCTGACGCGCTGGGCAGCGGGCGAGCGGTAATCCATTTATCAGTACCTATTCAACAGCACTCAACGAACAGGACACAGAACATGAGCTATTTGACCCATTTCGATTTTTCCAACCTTGGCGCCGGCCGCAAAGGCGAGCCACTGCCAGGCCGTCTGGTGGAGGGCGACCCGCAGTTCACCACTTGGGACATTGCGAAAAGTGCTGACGGTCGCGTCACGGCGGGCGTCTGGGAAGTCACTCCCGGCGCGTACTGGTCGATCAAGGGCGAGAGCTGGGAGTTCTGCTCCATCCTCTCCGGCGTGTCGGAGTTGGTGGAAGAGGGCCAACCGGTCAAACGCATTCAGGCGGGGGATAATTTCATCATGCAACCTGGCTTCAAAGGCATCTGGCGCGTGATCGAAACCACCCGCAAAGTCTGGGTTCAGCTGGACTGACGGCCATGAGTCTGGTCTACAAGGCTGACCCTGAACGCGGGGAGGAATGGCGTGCGCTGCTCCGGCAGCTGGCGCCGCAGATGCCGTTTTACATCTGGCCGCAAACCGGGCCGGTGGAAGACGTGCGTTACCTGGTGGTGTGGCAACCACCTGACCGGTTGGCCGAGCGGTTTCCCCATCTGGACGTCCTGTTTTCAGTGGGCGCGGGTGTCGACCAACTGGCCGGGGCTGATATTCCTGCGCACCTGCCCGTGGTGAGAATGACTGAGCCGGGGATTGCTCAGGACATGGCCGAGTACGTCACGTTGGCGGTGCTTGCGCTGCACCGTGACTGGCCGCAGTACCTGGCGCAGCAACGGCAGGCGGTTTGGCGTGAGGTGCGCAATGTGCCCGCCGCCAGGCGCCGTGTCGGTGTGCTTGGCCTGGGGCGGTTGGCCCGGCAGGCGTTGCGGCAATTGCAGCCGTTTGGTTTCCCCCTCGCGGGCTGGAGCCGTTCGGGGGGAGAGATTGAGGGCGTGGAGGTGTTTGCCGGTGATGCGCAGTTGCCGGAATTCCTGGCGCGCACTGACATTCTGGTGTGCCTGTTGCCCTTGACCGATCAGACACAGGATGTGCTCGATCGGCGCTTGTTCTCGCAACTGCCCCAGGGCGCTGCGCTGGTGAACGTCGGGCGTGGGCGCCATTTGGTCAATGCCGATTTGCTGGCCGCGCTGGACGAGGGGCGCCTGCGCGCCGCCGTGCTGGACGTGTGCGACCCGGAGCCATTGCCGCCAGATCACCCTTTCTGGCATGACGCACGCATTTTGCTGACCCCGCACGTTGCCAGCATGACGCGCCCCGAGACCGCCGTGACGACGGTGCTCGAGGTGATCGCCCAGCACCGGGCCGGTTTGCCGTTGACGGGCGCCATCGACCGAAGCAAGGGTTATTGAGGGGGGAAAGGTCCAGGCCGGTTTGAGCGATCAGATCGTTGTGCCAGTCCATGAACTGTTTGCGGAACAGATCGACGATTGCCGAACGGTTGCGCCCCGACTGGCGAAGCTCGGCAAAGCTGGCATCGATGAACACGCCGAACGGCCGGATGGTGATGCCCTTGTCGAGGAAGTCGAGCGTGGCGGTGGGGTCAAGGATGGTGATCCCGGCGCCTGCTGCGACCATGATCAACGCCGTGTGGGACAGCAACGCCTCCAGCGTCACGGTGCGCGGCACGCCAGCCAGCGCCACCTCCACGCGCATGGCGAACAGGCTGCCAGGTTCGAGCGCGATCATCTTTTGCCCGGCCAGATCGGAAGGGTAGATCACTGCTTTCTGCGCCAATGGATGCCCATCCGGCAGGGCGACCACCGCTGCGATAGGTTGCATCGCCACGTCGAAACCGGACCGGTCGATCGGACCGTCCGCATACCCCAGATCGGCTTGTCCGGACGCCACGGTTTCAATCACCTGCGGGGAGCCGAGACCGGTGACGGCCACGTAAAGATTGGGCTTGTCGAGCACGAATTGCGCCACGAAACGCGGCAGGATTCCGCTCGCCAGCGCCGGCATGGCCGAGATCCGCAGTGAGCCGGCGGAGTGACGACTGATGTCGGCGGCCACTTGCGTCAATCGATCCAGTCCGACGAAGGAGCGTGTGACTTCCTTGATCAGGGTGAAGGCCGCCTGGGTGGGAATGATCTGGTTACCGTGGCGCTCGAACAGCAGCAAACGCGTGGCGGCTTCAAAGTCCCGGATCAACCGGCTGACAGCAGGTTGTGTGACGGACATGAGTTCCGCAGCAGCGGTCATGCTTCCCGTGGTCATGACCGCTCGAAAGGCTTCGACCTGCCTGAAGTTCATTGAGCGGCTCCATAATATTGGCTTATGCACGAGGCGTTTTTAGGCATTTGACCTCATGCTCGTCGAATCGCACATTAACCGCAACCCGCACGTTCGGTGCAGTGATTTAAAGCAGGAAGCGGTGTGGAAGAGCGCGAAATTGTCATTATCGGCGGGGGCCTCATGGGCGCTGCGCTGGCGTGGGGTCTGGCGGGCCTTGGCCATGAGGTGTTGGTGCTCGACGGTGGTGACCTCGACCCGCGTGCCTCACGCGCCAACCTGGGTCTGGTCTGGGTCAGTGACAAAGGCCTCAATCAGCCGCACTACGCGCTGTGGTCCAGGGACGCCGCGTTGCAGTGGCCAGCCTTTGCCGAGACCCTCGAGCGCGAGACCGGTATCGACCTGCAATTGCAGCAGCCGGGTGGCTACAACTTCGCCTTGTCGGAGCGCGAACTCGCTCAGCTGCAAGCGAACATGGCGACCATTGCCGCCCAGACCCATGGCGGCCTGGGCGATTACGAAATGCTGGGTCGCGCTGAGCTCCGCGCGCGCTTGCCGCACATCGGGCCGAACGTGGTCGGCGCTTCGTTCTGCCGCTATGACGGCCATGTCAACTCCCTGCGCCTGTTCAACGCCTTGCACCTGGGGATGGCCAGGCGTGGAGTGGAATACCGTTCGCATTCTCCGGTGCAGCACATCGAACCGATGGCGAGCGGATTCACCGTGACCGGATCATGGGGCGCGCTTCGGGCACGCAAGGTGATACTCGCCGCGGGCCTGGACAACACGCGTCTGGCGCCCATGGTCGGGATGTCCGCTCCGTTGGTGCGCTCCAAGGGGCAGGTCATCGTGACGGAAAAGTGTCAGCCGCTTTTCGACTCGGTGGGCGGCTCGCTGCGACAGACCGGCGAGGGCAGTGTTCTGATCGGGGAAAGCCAGGAGACGCAGTCCAATGCGTTGGCGGTCAATCACGGCATCAGTGCCGTCCTCGCCGATCGCGCCGCGCAGATATTCCCCGTCATCCGGCACTTGAATGTGGTGCGTATCTGGACCGGCCTGCGGGTTAAAACGCCCGACGGCATGCCGATTTATGAACAGTCGGCTGCGTATCCCGGCGCCTTTCTCATGCTCTGTCATTCCGGTGTCACGCTGACCTCGCTGCACGCAATGCACATTGCTCCGCAGATCGCGTCGGGACACCTGGCGGACTCATTGCTGCCGTTTCATTCGCGGAGGTTGCATGTTTCGTAGACTCGCTCCGATTTCCCAAGCCATAAGCTTTGAATTCGAGGGCCGCCCGATGACCGCTGAAAAAGGTGAGAGCGTGGCGCTGGCGTTGCTCGCTTCAGGCATTCAAAGCTGCCGTGACAGTGTCGTGAGCGGGGAACCTCGGGGACCTTACTGCCTGATGGGTGCCTGTTTCGAATGCCTTGTGGTCATTGATGGTGTTCCCAGCTGCCAGGGCTGTCAGGTTGAGGTGAAGGCCGGGATGCGCGTCGTTCGTCAGTCAGGTGCGCGCTCGATGGATGAGGCGACCTCATCATGACGGCCTCAGTGATTGCGCACGCAGGCGACCTCGTCGAGCTCTACGACGTGATCGTAGTCGGCGCGGGGCCGGCTGGCATGAGCGCAGCGGCACTGATGTCCGCAGAAGGCCTGAGCGTACTGGTGCTGGATGAAAACCCGGCGCCCGGTGGGCAGATCTATCGCCACATTACCCTCAACGCCCAGACCAAGAGGCCGTATCTGGGCGCCGCGTACTGGGCCGGCCGGCCGATAGCGGCCGTGTTCATGACGTCTGCGCTGACCTATGCACCGCGTTGCCGGGTGTGGAGTCTGGACAGCGCGAACCCGTCGCTGGATGAGCCTTATGCACGGGTCGGGATTTCGTTGGGCGGCGTCGCCCGGCATGTTCAAGCCCGGCGAGTCATTCTGGCCACGGGTGCATTGGAACGCCCGATGCCGGTGCCCGGCTGGACGCTCCCCGGCGTCATGACGGCGGGCGCTGCGCAGATAGCGCTCAAGTCCGCCGGCCTGGTGCCGTCAGGGCGCGTCGTGCTGGCGGGCTGTGGGCCATTGCTCTACCAACTCGCCGTCCAGCTCAAGGATGCGGGCGCGGACATCGTTGCCTTGCTCGACACGGGCGGGGGGCTGCGGCGCGGCTGGCGGTATCTGCCTTCATTCCTCGTTTCGCCCTATGCGCTCAAAGGCGCTGCGTTGCTGTTCAAGGCGCGACGCAGCCTGAGGGTGGTGTCCGGCGTTCGGCGGCTGCAGATAGAGGGACGGGATCGCGCCACTGCCGTGCGTTTCAAGACCGACCGTTTTGAAGAGATGCTGCCCGTTGATCACCTGCTGCTGCACCAGGGAATTATCCCGGACACCGCGTTGGCCAATTCCGCTGGCTGCGCCCTTGAGTGGAATGAAACGCTCCGAGCTTTTCAACCCAGGACCGATGACCGCGGGCGCAGCTCGCTGCCCGATATTTTCATCGCTGGTGACGGCGCTCGAATGGCCGGAGCCCTCGCGTCCGCTGAGGCCGGACGGGCTGTCGCACTGGCAGTCATGGCCGAGTTGTCGCCGGGCGATGCTCATCCGTTCGAAGCGCGACGCCAGGGTACGCTTCGCGAGTGCGCACGGTTGCAGCGTGGGCGACCCTTCATCAACAAGGTCTATTTGCCCGCCCGCCACTTCCTCGCACCTGAGGACGAATCGACCGTGGTCTGCCGGTGTGAGGAGGTGACGGTCGGTGCCATTCGGCGTGCGGCTCGCCGCGGCGTGACAGGCCCCAATCAACTGAAGGTGTTCACTCGCTGCGGCATGGGGCCTTGCCAAGGGCGAATGTGCGGTTCCACGGTGGCAGAGCTCCTGGCGGAAGAGCAGGGCACCGAGCCGGGTGACATTGGCACCTACCGGCTGCGTCCGCCCATCAAGCCGCTCAGGCTGTCCGAAATCGCAGCATTACCGCACGGCGACGCCGACACGTTTGCCGTCACAGGGCTGCACCCCGAAAGCGCCACCGACACCTTCCCATCCCTCACTGAACGAGCCCTTTGCGATGAGCGTCAGACATTTGCAAGCACCCTACACGCCAGCGTGGTGACGAAGCGGTCGGTAGAACCAGCCGATTTTTAGCGGCTGACTCTCAGCCTTGGTCAGCCCGCTCACTCCCCCGGGTTCGCGGGTCGCGAAGGCTCACGACCTTTATCGGTTGTGACGCAATATCGAGAAGTTCAGCGCAGCGGCCACGCACAGCCAGACCAGGTAGGGGAACAGGATCAAACCGGTGATGACGTCCAGTTGCAGCGCCATGACGACCATCACAGCAACCACGACCCAAAGCACGGCCAGTATCACCATGGCGGCAAGCATCCGGTTCGCCCCAAAAAATACCGGTGTCCACAGGGTGTTGAGGGCAATCTGTGCGGCCCATAGCGCCAACACGGTTTCGCTGCCAGGCAGCTGCGTCAGTCGATAACCGGCCCAGGCGAGCAACAGATAAATCGTCGTCCAGGCGACAGGGAAGAGCCAGTTGGGTGGGGTGAACCTGGGCTTCTGAAGCGATGCGTACCACGTACCCGGTTTGAAGATGATGCCGGTGGTGGCAGCGGCGCAGCAGGCTATCAGGAAGATATAAAAGGTCATCGGTTGTCCTTGGCTGAAGAATCCGGGTTTGAGCGGCCAATGGGCCATCTGAGGATTGGACGCTTATACGCGTGAAAAGTCCGTTCTGCTGTTCAAGCATCGCCTGAATCCCGCGTGCGGTACTCATCCGCGTACGGGGTATTCGCGACCTTGTAGCGGTTGAAGTCTGGCGAGCCGTCCTCCCACCAGACCGGTCCACGTTCTCCCAGTGCCACTTTAGCGGTCTGAACGGCCGCCCGCGCGACCTTCATCTCGTCAGGGTCACCCGAAGCTTTCGCTGCTTTTACTGCCCTGCGCGCCTCCATGAGCTGGTTGACCCAATGCTGCCGTTCACCTGCGTCGAGGGCGGGATTCGAGCAACGCCATAACCGTCCATTGACGACAAGGTAGCGGCCATCCGGGGTGGTTGTGTTCATAGACGCTCCATCATTGTCTCTTACCGCTTTGACCCGCTGGCACGCCGATCAGCTCATCTGAATGAGTGAACTGTCGAGGTGCACTGTGGCCTCACCCTGACAGCTAACCCAAAAGGCGGCCTTATGAACAACGACCAATTCAATCAGTACGACGCTGAACAGTTTCACCATCGAGTGGCGCAGGAGCTGGGCATCACGTTCGAGGAGTTGAAGACCTGGATGATCAACGATATCGAGCGGGTCACCGAGGGCGGCAAGGACGTGGGGCATCTGGTGGTGTTCCGCGAGTCCACGCCGCCTGAAGTGCTTGAGCGGGTGAACAACAAGCAGAGTCAGTTCACGGCGATGGCTAAAGTGACCGCCTGATTCAGCCTGATGTTCAGATGACTTGAAATCGATCAGTTGCCCCGGTCTGAAGCCCTGCGCGCTTGCGCACCACAGAGGGCTGTGAAGTGCTGGAAAGATCTGGCTTTTGAAGCAACGGAGAATGTATGCGACCGAAAACCTCGTTCATCTTCGACCTGGATGGCACGCTGACGGACAGCGTTTACCAGAACGTCGCCGCGTGGAAGGAAGCCCTCGACTCGGAAAATATTCCGCTGGCCATGTGGCGCATTCATCGAAAAATCGGCATGAGCGGCGGCCTGATGCTCAAGTCGCTTTCTCGCGAAACCGGCTTGAATATCAGCGAGGCGCAAGCCAAGCGTCTCAGTGACAGGCACGATCAAGCCTACGCCAGGCTGCAACACCAGATTATCGCGCTGCCCGGCGCGGCAGAGCTGCTGGACACGCTCACCCGTGAAAACCTCAAATGGTGCATTGCCACCAGTGGTGGTGCGGAAACGGCGAAAATCAATCTGAAGGCATTGGGGTTGGGGTTCGATGAGGTCGCCATCATCACACGAGACGACGTGAACCACGGCAAGCCTGATCCCGATCTGTTCCTCGCGGCAGCCGACCGGATGGGCGTGCCGATTGAGCAGTGCGTCGTGGTTGGGGATGCCATCTGGGACATGCTCGCGGCCAGACGCTCCAAAGCAACGGGCGTCGGTGTGCTGTCCGGTGGCTATGACGTGGGTGAGCTGGAGCGTGCCGGGGCCTTGAGAGTCTACGACGACCCGCTTGATCTGCTCGATCACCTTGACGAAATTGCCTCCCGGTCTTGATCACCTTCCGGATGACGTTCGCCCGCCTTCAATGCGGGCTTTTTTGTGCGAGCTTATAGTGTGGGCTTGAAGAAGGATTTGCTCGTGCCAAACGGGCTTGAGGAGAGGTGAAGGTGCTGTTTGTCGTGTTGCTGGGTGGCAAGCACCCGAAGGCAAAGATTGAAGTGCATGACATCGCGGTCGTCGTCGGTGACAGCCTTGAAGCGACCTATCCGCAATTGCGCGAGGGCTGGTTTGGCGCTCAGACCGGTCTGCACATCGACGCATGGATGGCCATCGAGGGCGTGGAGAACTGGAAGGTGGAACTGAGTCCGCTGGCGCCTCTTCCCGGATCGCCCCGCCTGTATCTGATCAACCTGGGCGGCTATGACGCGCGAGCCTTTGGCGAGGCGCATCACTACTTGGTCGTGGTGGCTCACAGCAAGAACGAGGCGAAGTCCAAGGGTAAGCGGCACATGCTCGCGAGCTGGGGACAACCGCATACCGATGCGGTGATGGACGTCGACGATTGTTTGCCGATTGATCGGGTGGAAGGCCGTTACGTTCATCTGGTCGAAGGCGAGCACAATGGGGTGAAGCAGCAGAACGCCTATATCGTTTTACCTGCCGGGTCCCGGCTCGCCCTGTGACAGGCCGAGATTCGCAGCGACCCCGTAAAAATAGGCCAGGCTGCCCCGACTGCGCCATGCCGACGCAGAGCCACGCGTTTGCAACGGGGTCAGAATTCTGCGCCACTCAAACGAGTGCCCGGCTTAATCTTCTGTTTTAAAAAGGGAATTTTTTCTGGGTCGGACAATCTTTGGCTTATAGGAACAAAGGCCAAGGAGAATAAACATGGCGCAGGAAAAGCATTACCGCATCGACTATCTGCTGAACGGAAGCTACAAAACCTTCTACATTCGGGCAGCGAAAATGGACAACGCTGAAGCCTGGCACTGGGCAACGGTGGATGCCGGCATCGGGCAGTTGCCCAAGTACCGGACAGATCCGATCAACAAGCTCAGCAAGCCTCAGGCCGAGAAGCACGGGATCACCGATGTGGAGTGGCGGACGGGCTGAACCGTGCGTGAAGCCTCAGGGGTGAAGCTCGCTTTAATAGATTTTCGCGAAGCGAGTGGCTATCACTCGGAGGTTGAGAGCAGTGGGGGTTTTGACATCAAGCCCCTTTGACGTTTTGACGTTTTGACGTTTTGGCGTTGGCAAGGTCTTTCCCCAGGCAAACAGGTTGCTCGGCAAGGCGCCCCTCGCGAATGATACTCGCAGGCGTTATTCATCCTGACGACGGGTGTAGTGCAGCAGTCGATCGGTTTCGGTCTTGACCACCGAGTAGCACTCACAGCTCAGCCGTTCCAGGCGCGGGCGATCCAGGACAGTGATCTGCCCGCGGCTGTATTCGATGACGCCTTGGCGCTGAAGCTTGCCGGCTGCCTCCGTCACGCCTTCGCGGCGCACGCCGAGCATGTTGGCGATCAGCTCCTGGGTCATGTTCAGGTGATTTCCGGGCAGGCGATCCAGCGATAACAGCAGCCATCGGCACAATTGCTGATCAATGGAGTGATGACGGTTGCACAGGGCGGTCTGGGACATTTGCGTAATCAGCGCTTGGGTGTAGCGCAGCATCAGCAGGAGCAGATCCCCGTGGCGGTTGAATTCCTTTTTCAGCTTCTGCCCGGGAAGCCGGAAGGCAACGCCGGCGCTTTGCACCACCGCCCGACTGGAGGTGCTTTCGCCGCCCATGAACAGCGCAATGCCGATCAGGCCCTCGTTTCCCACCACGGCGATTTCGGCAGACGAGCCGTTTTCCGTGACATGCAGCAGGGACACGATGGCGTCTGTCGGGAAATAGACATGACGCAGGGTGTCCCCCGGTTCATACAACACCTCACCCAGATTCAGAGACACCTGCTCCAGGTGCGGCGCCAGCCGTTTGAGGTCATCGGCCGGGAGCGCCGCAAGCAGGTGATTGTGGCTGGGCTGGGGGGGAACAGACATGGCGAAGCACCGAAGGGGAAGGGGGGGCGTGCCGGGTCAGGGTACTCCCCTGCACGCCCTCACAGGGGATAGTTCGTCAGTCAGCGACGACGGGCGCGTGGGCCCGCTCTTCAGGCCGGGGTGAGCGCGCCCGGCAGTCGACCCTGACCCGGTACTCGCCACCGTCATCGTTGAGGGTCAGCGCACTGTTGGTGACGGGCTCGCCGTTCAGCGTCATGGACGTTATCGCCGAACTGCCCTGGCGGATGTCAAAGTGGTACAGGGTGTTGCCGAAACGGTAGTGCAGCGTGAAGCCTGACCATTCAGGGTGCATCAGCGGTTCAATCGTCAGGGTCTTGCCGATGCGTTGCACCCCGAGCAAGGATTCGACGATCAAACGGTACATCCAGCCAGCGGAGCCGGTGTACCAGGTCCAGCCACCGCGTCCTGCATGGGGCGGTGTGCCGTAGACATCCGCCGCCATGACGTAAGGTTCGACCTTGTAAGTGTCGATTCGCGTCAGGTTCGCAGGGTCGGCAGGGTTGATCAGCCCCAGCAGTTCCCACGCCTGAGTGACCTCTCCCAGTCGCGCGAAGGCCATGCCCGCCCAGACGGCCGCATGGGTGTATTGACCGCCGTTCTCGCGCACGCCGGGCACATAGCCTTTGATATAGCCCGGATCCAGGCTGCTAGTGTCAAACGGTGGGTCGAGCAGCAGCACCGCGCGAATGTCGCGTTTGATCAGGTGTTCGTCCAGTGACTGCATGGCCTGACGCTGGCGGGCGGGCGAACCGGCTCCGGACAACACCGACCAGCTTTGGGCAATCGAGTCGATACGGCATTCCTGATTGGTGGCCGAGCCAAGCGGCTGGCCGTCATCGAACCAGGCGCGCCGATACCAGGCGCCATCCCAGGCGTTCTGATCCAGCGCGCGACGCAACAGCTCCGCGTTGTCGCTGCAGCGACGGGAGAAAGCGAGATCACCGTGCAGGCGTGCCGTTTCGGCGAACTGCTCCAGCACCTGATAGCCAAAGAAACCCAACCAGACACTTTCACCCTTGCCCAGATGACCGACGCGGTTCATCCCGTCGTTCCAGTCACCGCAACCCATCAGGGGCAAGCCGTGCCGGCCACGGCTCAAGCTGTGTTCGATGGCACGCACGCAATGCCGGTACAGCGACTCTTGCAGGGGAGAGGTCCCGGGTTGGTCGTAATAGGACTCTTCGCCCGCCACCAGTGGCCGTCCTTCCAGATAGCCGGCGGACTGATCCAGAACCCCGAGGTCGCCTGTCATTTCGACGTAGCGACTGGTGGCGGCGACGAGCCACAGGAAATCGTCGGAGCACGCGGTGCGCACGCCCCGGTTCATCGGTGGGTGCCACCAGTGCTGAACGTCCCCTTCGGCGTATTGATGGCCGGCGCACAGCAACAGATGGGTTCGCACCGCCGTCGGATCGGCGTGAATCATTGCCATGCTGTCCTGCAATTGATCACGAAAGCCAATGGCGCCGCCCGATTGGTAGTAGCCACTGCGGGCCAGGAAGCGACAGGCAATGACCTGGTACATCAACCAGCCGTTGACCATGACATCCACCGCAGGGGCAGGGGATTCGATCCGGATGACGCCCAGTACCGAGCGCCAGTGCTCCCGGACTTTCTGCAGTTCGGTCGCGGCCGCCTGGCTGCCGCGGAACCGTTGCACCAGCTGGGTGGCGGCCTCTGTCGACGTTTCCGCGCCCAGACGCAGAATGACTTCCTTGCTCTGACCGTCCGCCATGCTGACCTGTACTTGCAGTGCCGCGCAGGGGTCCAGACCGCCGCCTACACGCCCGGACAGGCCGGCGTGGCGCATGGCGGCCGGCGAGGCCAGTGTCCCGCTGCGCCCGAGGAATTCCGTGCGATCCCCGCTGATGCCGTGGTCGATCGTGTCGGTGTCGAAAAACGCCACCCGGTCGGAGAACTCCACTGAATACGCGTTGCGCGCAAACAGGGCACCACTCACGGGGTCGGACTGGGTCACCACGTGCATCGCTGACTTGCTGCGCAGATCGCCCAGCACCCATTCCGCGTAACCGGTGACCGACAGGGACCGGGCGCGCCCGGAGCGGTTGGTCAACACCAGTCGCGAGAACTTGATCGGCGCATCCAGTGCCACATAGACCCACAGCTCACTGTGAATGCCATCTTCTTCGTGTTCAAAGACGCTGTAGCCGAACCCGTGTCGGGTGCGGTAAGGCCCTTCGCCCGGGCGGGGCTGCGGTGTGGGCGACCAGAAGTGACCGGTCTCTTCATCACGCAGGTAAAGCGCTTCGCCGCTGCGGTCGGTGACCGGGTCGTTGTGCCAGGGCGTCAGGCGAAACTCATGGGCGTTTTCGGCCCAGGTGTAGGCGCTGCCCGCTTCGGAAACCACGGTGCCGAGATGCGCGTTGGCCAATACGTTGACCCACGGCGCGGGCGTTGAATGAGTGGCGAGGCCCGCGATGATGTACTCACTGCCGTCGGCGTTGAACCCGCCATAGGCATTGCCCAGCAGCAGATCAGGCGGGTCCGGTTGCGCCGCAGACGGCGCAGACGGGTGCTGCCGGGTCGCAACGAACGGGGCGTGCACGGGCGATACCCTGCGCCGATGAACCTGCTCGGCCAGCGTGCCATACCCTTCGCTCAACACCAGCCGGGCGACCGACAGAACCAGCACGCGATCGTCGGCGGATATCTGCTGGGCCGGCCGAACGAAAATGCCGCCCGGACGATCCAGCAACGTGGCTTCGCTGCCCGAGGTGATCAGCCCCATGATCGCGTCTTGTAACTGCTGACGATAGCCGGCCTGATCCTCATTCCAGATCAGCAAATCGACCATCAACCCTTTCTGCCGCCAGTAGGCATGGGCCTGAACCAGTTGTTGCACCAGTTCGATGTTGTCCAGGCTGGAGATCTGCAACAGCACGATCGGCAGGTCCCCGGAAATCGCCTGCCCCCACAGACCGGACTGGTTGCGTCGATTGGCGATCAGTACGGCGCTGTCGGCGCGCATCGAGGTGTTGGCATACAGCAACGAGGACGCCATCTGCTCGAACAAACGGGCGTCGGACAGTGACGCATTGAGTTGGCGCAGCAGCACCTGGCTGTGGGTCCAGGACAGGTCGAACACGCGGTCGGCCAGGTGGCGGTCGCGGTACTTGTTGATCAACGACAGGCACTCATCTCGGCTGTCGGCCACGCCCGTGACCAGATCGATAGTGGCCTGCTGGCCGGGCTGCAGCGTGATTCGGCAGCGGATTGCGACCACGGGATCGAGCACCGGCCCGGCCGTGTCCGACAGCGCCTCGCAGTCGGCATCCAGTGCCTGGGGCGCGACCAGGTTGCGTCCTCGCCCGATAAATCGCATGCGGTCGGTCTCGTAGGAAATCGCATCGATGTCGACCCCATGCACGGCCAGGAAATGGCACATCCAGGGCGTTGGCTCATCGCTGGCTCGCGGTCTGCGGCTGCACACGATGGCCTGAAGCGAGCGCAGCAGTTCGGTCTGCACGAACAGCTTGCTGAAGGCCGGGTGCATGGCGTCGCTGCTTGAGGCAGTGAGCACGACTTCGGCGTAGGTGGTGATCTCGATGGTCTTTGGCGACGACGCCCGGTTGGTGAGGTGCAGACGCCGCAGTTCGATGTCCTCCTCGGGCGAGACAACGATTTCCAGGTGCGTATCGAAATCCAGATGACGGGCCCGGAACTCGGCGCGGGAGTCGCTGAAGATGGCTTCGTGGCTTTCAGGCTGTTGCAACGTGGGTTGGTGCGTCGCCGACCAGACGGTCGAGGTTTCGACATCGCGCAGATAACAGAACATGCCCCAGTTGTCCTGGGTGGTGTCCTCTTGCCAACGCGTCACCGCCATATCGTTGCGCCGACTGTAGCCGCCGCCACCGCTGGTCAGCATTACGTGGTAGCGACCGTTGGACAGCAGTTGCACGGCCGGGCGTTTGCGGCCCGGGTCCGCGAAGACCCGAAGCCCGGGGTCTTGAGGGTTGTCGCCGGGTATCGGTGACTGCGCGGTTTGCAGGTACGGTGCCGCCGCCTTGGGAACTCGCTCCTGCAGCAACAGCAACGCCGACTGCAGCGAGGGATCGGCTTCGAAGCGTCGCTGCATGGGTTGGTTGAGCAACACGCTGGTCAGGGCCAGCAGGCTCATGCCCTGGTGATGCGCCATGAATGACTGAACAACCGCAAACCGCTGACCGCGCGGTAGCCGCGCCTCGGTGTAATCCACCGCTTCGTACAGGCCGAAACGGCCGGACGAACCTTGCTGGGCAAGGCGTTGCAGGTTCTTGCAGGCCGCGTCCGGATCAATCATCAACGCCAGTGCACTGGCGTAGGGCGCAATCACCACATCGTCGCTCAGCCCGCGCTTGAGCCCCAGACCCTGAACCCCGAACGCGCGGTATTGATAATTGAAATGGGCATCAAGGGTGTAATACCCCGATTCCGAAACGCCCCACGGAATACCCAGCGCATTGCCATGTTCGATTTGCACCGCTACGGCGGCGCGGCACGTCTGATCCAGCAAGCTGCCGTCGTAGTTGGGCATCACCAGCATGGGCATCAGGTACTCGAACATCGAGCCGGACCAGGAGAGTAAGGTCGGCGTCCCGGCGTTTTCGCCGAGTAACCTGCCCAGCGTGAACCAGGCCCGCTGCGGAATCTGTCCCTGGGCGATGACCACGAAGTTGGCCAGGCGCACTTCGGACGCCAGCAGATCGTAATAACCGGTGTCGAGCCGCCTTTCGTCGACGTTGTAGCCGATGAAAAACAGGTCTCGTTGACGGTCGTAAAGCAGCGAGAAATCCATCAGCGCCATCGATGCCGCGAGCTGACTCAGCCGTTCCAGCGTCTTAAGGCGCTCATCGGCGGCCCGGAGAACGCGCGTGACGTCGTCATGGTGGACGGCTTCCCAGTCGTCGATGTTCAGGCACGCCAACTGGCGCAAGGTAGACGTCATCGGCCGCACGCCGACCCGAGGGGCCGGCAGCCGAAAGCGTTGCAGTTCTTCGGTCCAGTCGATGCATTGGCGCCTGAAGGCTCCAAGCCAGTACGAGCTGTCTTCATCGCCGCCAGCATCAGCGCGTGAAACCATGGCGCGCGCGGTGTGCAGCAGGTCGCTCAACGTGTCGGCGTCCGGCGTCAGCGCGGCCCGGTCAATTCCCTTCCTCAACTGATCCAGCGGGTCTTCGTCACCGCCGCTGGCACGTTGTACTTCGATCAGCGTGTCCAGCGTATCGCGTAGACCATTGAGCACCGTCACGCCGAACATCGGCGCATCCGGCAATTGCGCAAGGCCGGCTTGCAGGGTCAGCAACAGCCCCGCCAGGTTGCCGCTGTCGACGGTAGACACATACTGCGGCCGCAGGGGTTCGCGCGTCCGGGTGTCGTACCAGTTGTAGAAATGCCGCTGATGCCGTTCCAGCCCGTCCATGCTGTCGAGCGACGCGGCGAGCCGGGTCAGCAGACGCTCCGTGCTCAGGTAACCGAAGTCGTGGGCCGCCAGGTGCGCGAGCAACGACATGCCCATGTTGGTCGGCGAGGTGCGATGGGCGATGGCGGGTTTAGGGGCTTCCTGGATGTTGTCGGGCGGCAGCCAATGGTCGTCGGGCCCGACGTACTGGTCGAAGAAGGCCCAGGTCTTGCGTGCGAGGATGCGCAGGAACCGCAGCGCCTCGGTTGACGGTGTGAACACCGATTGACGGGGAGGCGAGCTGAGGCGCCAGGCGACCCACGGCCCGAGCAACCACGCCAGCAGCAGCGGGGCGGCAATCCCCAGGGTCAGCGGATTGTTGCACAGCACGGCGACGGCGATCGCCACTGTCGTTGGCGCGACCCACATCAGCCGGTAGAACCCGCCCAGCCGACTGGCGGCATCGCGCTCCACCTCTCGGGAGGGCTGCCATTGCAACAGCAGGCGTCGGCTGAAACCCAGCCGCCACAGCGACCTGAGAATCGCGTCGGTGCTGTAGAACATCTCGAATGGCATCCAGGCCAGCGTCAGGCAGGCGCGGGCGAGATCTTGCCCCAGATCGCCCGCCATTGCCTGGACGTGTTGCCGATAGGGTACGGCGGACGCCGGTGGCTGCATCAGTTCGGTGAGTGCGCGAAGCAGCGGCTGAATCACCAGCAATCCGACGACGGTCAGCGTCCAGCCCAACGGAGCGTTGCTGAACAGCCAGGCCCAACCCAGCATCAGCATCGTGGCCAGGGGTTCGAGACTGCGGCGCAGGTTGTCGAGGATTTTCCATCGAGCCATGACGCCGAGCCGGTTGCGCGCCCACCCGCCGCTGGCATCGCGCGCCCAGGGCGATAGCCACGGCAGCAGCTGCCAGTCGCCCCGAATCCAGCGATGCCGACGTTTGACATCAGCGCCATAGCGCGCGGGGTATTGCTCGTACACTTGCACATCGCTCAGCAGGCCGGAGCGCGCATAGCACCCTTCGATCAAGTCGTGGCTGAGGATCTGGTTGTCCGGCAGGCAACCCTCCAGCGCGCAGGTGAACGCGTCCACGTCGTAGATGCCTTTGCCGATGAACGAGCCTTGCTGGAACAGGTCCTGGTAGACGTCCGACACCGCACGGGTATAGGGATCCACACCGGCATCGCTGCCAAACAATTGTGCATAGGCCGAGCGGGTAACGCTGGTCAGGCTGATGCCCACGCGCGGTTGCAAAATGGCGTGACCGGCGACAATGTGCGCCCCCATGGCATCGAACACCGGCCGGTTCAGCGGGTGCATCATTGCTGCCACGCAGTGGCGCGCGGCGTCCCGCGGCAATAACGTGTCGGTGTCCAGGGTGATCACGTAGCGAACGCCCAGCAACTGATCGACGTCTCCGACGATGGCGTTGAAAGACGCGCGCCCGCTGCCGCGTAACAGCGCGTTGAGTTCGATCAGTTTGCCGCGCTTGCGCTCATACCCCATCCACACCCGCTCACTGGGATTCCAGGCACGTGGTCGATGCAGGAGGAAGAAACGATCCTCGGGGCCTTCACCGCCTTCACCGCCTTCACCGCCTTCAGCGTATTTTAGGTTGAGCCGAGCGATTGCCTGACAGGCGTGGGCGAGCAGTCCGGCGTCCTGCGGCAAGGTCTGCTCGGCGGCGTCGAGAAAATCGCTGAGCAAGGCGAAGCGCAGATGCGCATCGCGGTTGGCGAGAAACCGCACTTCGAGGCCTTCGACCAACTCGTCCACATCGGCCAGGTTTGCGATCAGGGTGGGGATGACCACCAGCGTGCGCGCGTCGGCGGGAATCCCGCGCTCGTAATCCATTTTGGGCAGCACGGAGGGCGACAGACTGAAGGTCACCAGCCAGTTGATCAGGCTGATCGCCAGGCGGCTGGTCATGATCAGGCAGGGCACGGCCAACACCAGCAGGGCGATGTCCGGCATGCGGTCCCGGTGTGCGGAGGCGAGTAAGGGCGCGGCGAAGATCATCGTCAGCAGCGACACCGGCGCCAGGTAAAACAGCAGCGGCGAGCGCTGTAACAACCGTTTCCAGCGCTCATGAATCGGCACGCGGGCATTCAGCCTGCGCTCCAGCAGCGGCAGCCCCGCGCTGACCAGGTAATAGCCGATATGACGCGCCAGCACTTTGCAAGACACCGAGGCGGCTTCGGCGGTGGCGAGATTGACCACCACGCGCGCCACCTGGATTTCCGAGTGCTGCGGACTGCGGCGTGCCAGTCGCTCGATGACATGCCGATAGCTGTCCCGGGTGCCGAAATCCATTGCCCGGTAAACGGCGGCAGGGTCTTCGCTCAGGATTTGCTCCACGTGGCTCATCGACTCGACGAACTCTCGCCAGTCCGTCGCTGACAACAGGCGCAGGCTGCCGATGCTGTTGCTGATGGAAACCTGGTCGGCGGCCTGCTGCTGAGCATCGATCTGGACCTGGCGCTCGATGCTCGAGCCTGTCTCGCCGAGCATCTGTTCGATCCAGTTCAGCGGCAGGGCGAGGGACGCGCTCTGCCCCTGCAAGCGTCGGGTGAACTCGGCGACAAAGGCTGGCGACATGGGCGGTGCGGACCTCGCCATGTCGGCGACGGTCAGCACCAGGCTCTTCACGTCGCGCTCGGAGGTCTCGATCAACCGCTCGGCCCAGTCATCGGCCAGGTTTCGGTCGTCAGCATTGGCCATGACCCGAGAAGCGACCCTGCGCAAGTTTTCGATCAGCGCCAGTCGCAACATGATGGGGATCGCCCAGAGCTCACCTAGCGCCAGCGGCATGACCGTCTGATAGGAAAAGATGAAGCGGCTGAGGCTTTGTTCGTCGACCCGTCCGTCGCCATGGGAAATGGTTTCCAGGGCAATGTCGTAAACCCTTGGCAGGCCGGCGGAGGCGCCGTTCATCAGCCGTGGCAGCTCTCGGCTATAGCCTTTGGGCAAGTGGGTCTTTGCGGTGCGTATGTGGTCTTCGATCAGAAAAAAGTTGTCCAGCAGCCATTCCGCTGCCGGCGTGACCCGCCGACTGGACAGTTGTGCCTCGGCCAGCGCCGCAAAGCTGCGCTTTAGCAGCGCCTCGTTATCGTCCAGCCTGCCGAGCATCGCGTCCCGCGCAGACAACGCCGTGAGCCGATGCTGCCTGGCCAGTGCAATCCCGTGCTCTGCCATCTGATCGGCACTGAACAGCTCGGAGCGCAGAATCGGCTCGTATTCGAAGCGGGGAAGGGCAAATGAACCGGTCCGGTAAAACCCGGACGAGCGAGCAGCCACTCTCCGTATGCGTGTCCATATGCTGTTCATAAGGTCCTGAGCCTGAAACGCACGGAGGTGAATGCGTGCATTTTGAAAGGTGCACCGACGTCATGCGCCAGCGCGAGCAGCGCCTTATAGGACGAAGCTTTGCAGCGACGAGTGTGATGTTCTCAAGCATTCTGCGTCTGTGCGCTGGCCCACATAGCGTTGTCAGGCTAACGGAGTGAGGGTTACCGGCGCGCCCTTTACCACGACGCCTTATGAGTGACCGACCATCCGGAACGTATGCGACATCGCTGAAATTCTCCCTGCACTGATCGTTATAAGCCTAAGGTCAGCAAAGAGGCCACTGGGTGAACTGGGAGTGTTAGACATGGCTTACGATGCGAGCATTGTGACAAGGTTCGATGACGAGACCAAAGCACTCAGCGGGGATTACTGGCTTGAGCCCATGCGGGATGGAACGCCGATGTTGATCCGTGAGCTGGCGGCGCGGGACCGTGAACGTGACCTTGTTTTCTTTGAAGGGTTAGGGGCGGACACGCCGCATTTTCGGTTTCTGGCCTCTTTCAGCGAGCGTGAAGACACCCATGACCAATTGATGGATGTGAGCTTGCCCAACCGCATGGCCTACATCGCGCTTGCTTACGAAGGCAAGGAGTTGAAAGAAATCGGCAAAGCGCGTTACGGGGCGTTCGAAGGAGACGCTCATTGTGAGTTTGCCGTGGCGGTGTCCGAACAATGGCAGCGCAAAGGGGTTGCTTCCGCGCTCATGCAACATCTGATGGACACGGCCAAACGGCAGGGTTTTAAAAAAATCTCCTCGATGGATGCGTCCAACAATCAGCACATGGATCTGTTGGCGAAAAGCCTCGGGTTTACCTGCCGAAATAACGATGAGCACGGTTCGAAAATCTTTCACGAATTCGTGCTGCAGTAATCGGCTCGGCAATGGATGACGGCCTGGAGCGAGCCATCCATTGTCTGCCGGTGTTTACCGTCCATGCGGGCTGTTTAATGCCCGCTCGTTTTCTGACTTCGTTCAGCCATGCGTCCGTGGACCGTCTTTGATCAATGCTGCAGGTCACTCGGCAAATAAGACTTGTCCATGATCGCTGCCCAATCCACGTCACCCTTCAACTCGCCGTTAAGCCGCAGGCCGTCGGCCATGCGCTCCATTTCCACCAGGTTGAAATCACCTTCACTCCACATGTGTGGCGCAATCATGTTGTCCACGGCTTCTTTGGCGACTGCCGGATCAAGCTTGAAGCCCTTGGCGAGGATGTCGGCGGCGTGTTGCGGATTGTCGTAAATGGCGTTGACGCCCATTCGGCGGCCTTCGATGATCGCCTTCAATTTGTCCGGGTGCGCCTTGGCGAATTCGCGGGTGGTGATGCCGACCGAGGTGGTCATGGGGGGCAGCAGGTCGCTGGATTTATAGAGTGTGGCGTATTGGTCCTTCCGCAGAATCGACAACGGTTCGATCAGCACCGCGGCATCGACGGCTTTTTGATCCAGCAGGGTCAGCCCGTTCACATAACCGCCGGAGGCGACCCGGGTGACCTTGTCTGCGTCGATGCCCTTGGCTTTCAGCGACATCAGCAGCAGCATTTCCGACACGCCTTTGGGCGAGGTGATCGCGACTTTTTTGCCGTCCAGCTGGGCGATGTCTTTCAGCGCAGAGCCCTTGAGGGTCACCACCGACGATTCGGCCACCGACCGGGTGCCGATGTTGACGATGACCAGGTCCAGACCTTGCCGTTGAGCGGCCAAGGCAGCGGCCACCGCCACCTCACCGTACGGTGTGTCGCTTGCCAGAATGTTGCGCACCGTGGTTCCGCCTCCGCCCGAACCCAGGATGCCGGTAATATCGACACCGGCCTTTTTGAACAACCCGTCTTCCATGGCCACGGCGTAGGGCAAGCCATAGAGACTGGTGCCCCATTGGGTCACGGAGATTTCATCGGCGTGTGCAATCGAGGCCACCAGCGACAGCGTCGCGAGGCTGGCAACGGCGAGCTTTCTGGTTGAGCGGAACAGGGCTTGCTGTGCGGTCATTCTTGAAACTCCTAATAGCATCAGGGTGCTTGGGTCATGGCAAGAATCAGGGCTGAGCGGTGTTTTTTTAGTTTCTGTACGCTATTAAGAATCTCGGAGCAAAATGCAGGCCAACGCCTTAATTCACGTTCAGGGCTTGTCTGCGTTTTTTCAACTGTCTGATAACAAAGATTTAAATGGCTTTTCATAAATGAGCCACCTGTTGTCCCGGGTTTGAGGTATTGCCCCTTAAACAAGTGTGTACGTTGATTCGTGCACGATTAGCGGTCAGGGCCGATTGCCGGGGGGCAGGCAGACGCGGCGTCCTGCTTTGGTGCGGCAGCTGTCGCGAGGGCACTACACTGGAGCGAATAGCGTATACGCACTAAAAGACCTCTGGAATGCCTGTGCATAAAGACGTCGCTTATTAAGCGTTTTCGGATTAATTAAACGTCATAAAAATTTTTAAGTCGTTATAAATCAATCATCTGTTTTTATTGTATTTATACTTTAAAAACCTTGTCGCCTTTCTGGCGTCTATTTTGCTACTCCTCTTATATCTAGCGTATGCATTGTAATTTTAACGCTTTCAGCCTTAGCGGGCTCAAGGGTCACCAGCCGGTTCGGAGGAGTGAAGAATGACGTTTGCATTAAAAGGTGGTTCGGTCGAAACGTTGCGGGTCACTGCGCAAACCCGGACGCCGCATGTCACCCTGAGTCAAGTGACTCGCTCATTCAAAAAGGCTGGGGCCCGCGAAATGTTCGCAGCGCTGGGACCTATCGATCTGACGCTGAACAAAGGGGAATTCTTTTCCGTTGTCGGGCCTTCGGGCTGCGGAAAGTCCACCTTGATGGACGTGCTTTCCGGGCTTGCCCGTCCCACGTCTGGCGAAGTGATGTTCGAGGGAAAAGTGATTTCCAGCGTGCCGGACGGCGTCGGTGTGGTGTTTCAGGAAGACGCCTCGTTTCCGTGGCTGACCGTGCGCGACAACATCGCTTTCGGGCTTCGTCGCAGCGGTGTCGACGGCCCCGAAGTCGAGCGCCGTGTTGCCTATGCGCTGGGGTTCATGGGCCTGAGGGATTTCGCGGGCGCTTACCCGGCCCAACTGTCCGGCGGCATGCGCCAGCGCGTGTGTATCGCCCGCACGCTGGTGATGCAGCCACGGCTGATTCTGATGGATGAACCCTTCGGCGCCCTGGACCAGCAGACCCGTCTGCTGATGGGCGATGAGTTGCTGCGGCTGTGGCGCGAAACCTCCGCCACGGTATTGCTGATTACCCACGCGCTGGACGAGGCGGCAATGCTCTCGGACCGGGTCGGGGTGATGTCTTCACGGCCCGGGTTGTTCATCGACATGGTCGAGACCGGCTGGGATCGCGACCGCGACAGTCGCGTGGTGTCAACGCCGCGATTTGGCGAGATCAATGCGCGTCTGTGGGAAAAACTGCGGGTGGAAACCATGAAGGTCATGGGCACGCAGCACTGATCTGGCCGAGCCATTGTCGAGGACGTCGATTTGAATACCGAAAGCGTGCTGCGGTCCGCGTTGGTCGCCGGTTTTATCGGGCTGATCGAGTTGCTGTGTCGCACTCATGTCATCCCGCAAAGCGTATTGATTCCGCCTTCGCAGATGTTCACCCATCTGCTGGCGCTGATGTCGGCCGGTCATTACGGCAACGACATCCTGTTCAGTTTCACCAACATTCTGGTGTCGGCGTTCATCGCGATCATCAGCGGATTTTTCATCGGCCTGGCGGTGCATTCGATGCCGCGTTTTCGCGCTGCACTGGAGCCATTGCTGGCGAGCTACTACGCCGTTCCGACGTTCATTTTCTATCCGGTGTTCATCGTCGTATTCGGGGTCGGTCATGGCTCGATCATCGCGATCGCCGTGTTGCTTGCCATCGTGGCGATGATCACCGCGACGCTGACCGGCCTGGACCGCATTCCCCACGTATTGCGTAAAAGCGCGGCGGTGATGCGCATGTCGCGACTGGAGACGGCCTGGCGCATCGAGCTGCCCGCCGCGTTGCCGTACCTGTTCGGCGGGGTGAAGCTGGCCGTGGCGTACGCGTTCATCGGTGTGATTGCGTCCGAGTTCATCCTGTCGGGGGCCGGCATCGGTTACGCCATTGCCTTCGCTTACAACAACTTTGAAAGCGACAACATGTACGCCCTCATGTTGCTGGTGTTGATCAGCGTCACGTTGATCAATGCGGTGCTCAACTTCTTCGACCGTCGCTTGCAAGCGCGTCGTCAACGGTGACTGCCATGCAGAGATTTTTTCCGACCTGTTTACTGGTGATCGCGCTGATCGCCGCGTGGCAGCTGTTGCACCTGGCGATAGGGGCGGGAGCCCTCACATCGCCCTGGATGACGCTCACGCATTTGCTGTCGATGATGGGCACGGTCGAGCTTTGGGTAAACGTCGGCGAAACCGCCAAGGCGTTTGCCTACGCCATGAGCCTCGCACTGGTCGGCGGCATCGTCCTTGGCGTGCTGCTGGGGGTGAACCGGCTGGCGGGCGCGGTCGCCGAGCCGATCCTGCTTAACCTGTACGCCATTCCCAAAGTAACGCTGTACCCGCTGGTGCTGCTGTGCTTCGGGCTTGGGCTGTCCTCGAAAGTGGCGTTCGGCGTGATGCACGGGCTGATCCCGATCCTGCTGTTCACCATGAACGCCATCCGCCAGATGCGCCCCGTGTACCTGCGCACGGCCGGTACCCTTCGGCTGACGCCGATCCAGTCGCTGTTCCATGTGCTGCTGCCGGCGATTCTGCCGGAGATCGTGGCCGGCGTGAGACTGGGTTTCGCACTGACACTGCTTGGCGTGCTGATCGGCGAGATGTTCGCCTCGCAGCGCGGCCTGGGCTACATGGCCGTCAATGCGATGGGCCTCGGTGACATCCCGACGATCATGGCCGTGGCGCTGTTGCTCACGCTGATTGCCGTCACCTGCAACAGCTTGATGCTGATGCTCGACAAGAAACTGCAGCACCGATAACTGACGTTCACCGAACTGTATCCACACTTAGGGGTAACCACGATGTATGACGTATTCCAGACTGACCGCCTCATCGATCTTTGGCTGGCCGAAGACATCGGTTATTGCGACCTGACCGCCCAGGTCATGATCGAGGCGGACGAAGTCGGCGCTTTCTACATGAATGCCCGCGAGACATTGATCGTTTCCGGTATCGACATTGCGGCCCGGGTCTTCAAGCGTTACGACCCGACGCTGGAAGTGATTGTCCGCGTCAAAGACGGGCAGAAGATCGAAGCGGGCACCGTGATGATCGATGTGCGCGGCAACGCTCGCAGCGTGCTGACCGCGGAACGCACCGCGCTGAACATCGTGCAGCGCATGTCCGGCATCGCCAACGAAACCGCCAAGTACGTGGCCGCTGTTGCGGGGAGCAAGGCTCGCCTGATCGACACCCGCAAAACCACACCCGGTCTGCGCATGCTGGAGAAGCACGCCGTGACCTGCGGTGGCGGTCTGAACCATCGTCTTGGCCTGGACAACGGCGTGATGATCAAGGACAACCACATCGCGGTGTGTGGCGGTATCACCCAGGCGGTGCAACGCGCACGTCGTCAGTTGCCGGTGCTGACCAAGCTGGAAGTCGAGTGCGACAGCTTGACCCAGGTCGCCGAAGCACTGGAAGCCAACGTCGACGTGATCATGCTCGACAACATGAGCGTGGTGGACATGACCGAGGCGGTGAAGATGGTCAACGGACGCACCAAACTGGAAGCGTCAGGCGGCATCAACCTGTCCACCATTGGCGCCATCTCCAAGACCGGTGTCGACTACATCTCCACCAGCAAACTCAACCAGGCGGCGGTCTGTGTAGACATCGGTCTGGACGAAGCGGAGTAAGGCACATGGCGCAGGGCATCTTCTTCTTTGTTGTCGGCCCCAGCGGAGCCGGTAAGGATTCGTTGATCGAAGGCGCCCGCGCCCACCTCGGTGGCACCGGTGGTTATGTGTTCGCTCGCCGCACGATCACGCGCCCCACGGGCGCGCCGGGCGAGGATCACAACGGCGTCTCCGAGGCTCAATTCCGGTCGTCCGTGAGCGCAGGGGAGTTCCTCATCACCTGGGATGCTCACGGGCTGTCCTATGGTTTGCCAGTCGATCTGCTCGCTGCGTTGAACGATGGCTGCAATGTCATCGCCAATGGCTCGCGCAAAATGATCCGCGAGCTGGCGCGGCGGGTGCCGAGGCTGATCGTCGTGGAGGTCACGGCGTCCACCGACGTGCTGGCAGCGCGGATTCTGGCTCGCGGGCGGGAAACCGCGCTTGAGGCGCGGGCGCGGGTCATGCGTCAGGTTGAGCCGTTGCCGGTGGACATCGAAACGATCCGCGTCAATAACGACGGCGCACTGGAGCAAGGGATCAACGCCTTTGTTCGCGCGTTGGCCAACGCCACCCAGCGCGTTCGGTTGCGCCGTGTGCCCTTGTCTACCGGGCTTGAGCGGGTGGCTTATTTGCCTGTCAAAAGCGCTGTTCTGTCGGTGGCGGATTACCTGGGGGGATCAAAGGTGGACCTGCTGGCGGACGGCACGTCCCTGAGCGTGCAGATTCACGGCCTGGACGCGGCGGGACTGCTGGCGGCGAACGAGATCGGCTTGAGCGAGGAGGCGTTCTCGCACTGGGGCGTGGCCGAGGGCACCGAGATTGCCTTGCGCCGTACGCCTTCACCGGCCAGCCGCCAGGCGTTGATCCAAAAAGTCCAGGGTCACGAGCTGGGCGAAACGGAATACGAAATGCTGCTGCGCGACATCATTGAAGGGCGCTATACGGACGGTGAAATCAGTGCGTTTCTGGTCAGCGCCACGCGCAGCCTGTCCGATGCCGAGGTCATCGCCCTCGCCAGGGTGCGCAGCCGCTTCACGCCGACGATGCAATGGGAGCGTCCCATCGTGGTCGACAAGCACTCGATGGGCGGTGTGCCCGGCAGCCGCATCACACTCCTGGTGGTGCCCATCGTGGCCGCCCACGGAATGGCAATGCCCAAGACTTCATCGCGCGCGATCACGTCGGCGGCGGGCACGGCCGATGCCATGGAGTCGGTGGCACGTGTGGACCTGACCACCGCCGATGTTCAGCGCTGTGTGCAAGAGGCCGGGGCGTGCATTGCCTGGAACGGCCGGCTCAATCACTCGGTGGTCGATGACGTCATGAACGCAATCACCCGGCCGCTCGGGCTGGACTCCAATCGCTGGTCGGTCGCCTCGATCCTGTCGAAGAAGCTCACGGCAGGTTCGACCCACGTGGTCGTCGATCTGCCGTACGGCCCGCGCACCAAGCTCAAGACCCAGGCCCAGGCGAGGGAGCTGGGCGACCTATTCGAGCGTGTCGGGGCGGGTTTGGGGCTGACCGTGGTCGCCTTCGCCACCGACGGCAGCCAACCGATTGGCCGGGGCATCGGGCCTTCGCTGGAGGTGCGTGATGTACGCGCGGTGTTGGCCAATGAGCCAACGGCGCCACAGGACCTGCGCGACAAGGCGGTGTTCTTCGCGGGGCAGATTCTGGCGTGGGACCCTGCCGTGGGCAGCGTGGAAGCCGGCCGTGAACTGGCCGAAAAACTGCTGGCGAGCGGCGAAGCCAATGCCGCCTTCGAGCGGATCATCGACGCTCAGGGCAGAAAGACACCGGTCTTGCCCAGTGCATTGACGGTTTCGGTCTGCGCCACGGCTGAGGGACGGGTGATTGAACTGGATGGCTGGCGGATCGGCGAGATCGCCCGCCGGGCAGGCGCTCCGGCGGATAAGTCCGCAGGTATAGACCTCAAGGTCGGGCAGGGTGATCACGTGAAGCCGGGGCAGTGCCTTTACGTGATTCATGGCTCCAATGGCGCAGACCTTGAGTCGGCGAGCGTGTTGGCACAGATGAGCGATGGCGTGACGGTTGCGCCCACGTCGTGATCCGCGCCCGGCGTCAACCGGGCTTTACACGAGAACCGAGGTGAGCACATGCGTGAGGCGATAACGACCACACAACGCTGGGTCATCCACATCGAGAGCCGTCTGATCGCGGCGCATGATGGCCTGAACACGGACGCTATCAACCGGTTGGCCGGTGAACTGGCGACCCTGCATCAACGCGGCCTCGACGTGGTGGTGGTGTCGGCCGGTGCCACAGCTGCAGGCGCAGGCCCCGCCATTGGCGCCCCGTTGCCGCTGCACGAAGCGCAGGCGTTGGCCGCCATTGGCCAGATCAAACTGACCAATGCCTGGGCCCAGGGCCTGGCCGCGCATGGCCTGCAGTCGGCGCAGATCCTTCTGACCCAGGACGACCTGTCACATCGAAAGCATTATCTGAACGCCCGCAGCACCTTGCAGGTGTTGCTCGGCAAAGGCGTGGTCTCGGTGGTCAGTGAAAACGGCACCATTGCCAGTCACGGGATTCGTGCCGGTGACACCGACAGCCTGGGCGCGCTGGTGGTCAACCTGGTTCAAGCCGACGTGTACGTACTGCTGACCGAGGTGCAAGGTCTGCTGATGCCTGCCGCTGAATCCGGACAAGTCGACACCTTCATCGACCAGGCCGCAGCGGGTGATGCGACCCTGGACCGATGCGCGCACGACATGACCGAACGCCTCGGCTTCGACGTGCGTTCCTGGTTGCGTTCGGCGCGGCTGGCGGCGCGCTCCGGTGCGCACACGGTGATCGCCGACGGGCGCCAGACCGGTGTCCTCGACGCCATTGCCCGTGGTGCGCCAGTCGGTACGTTGCTCACCTCGGACACGCACCCGGCGGCGTCGCGGGGACGCTGGCTCGCCAATCAGTTGCCGATGCGCGGCGTACTGGAAATCATCGCCGGTTCATACCCCGGTGAATCGGATTCAAGCGGGATCACGGCGTTGATGGTCCTGCGTGTCGAGGGCGTCTTTCAGCGCGGAGACATGGTGGTGTGCCGGGGCGCCGACGGCGTCGAACTGGCACGCGGGCTGGTCAATTACAGCGCCCAGGAAATCCAGAAGCTGCGGGGTCAGTTCGTCGAGGCGTTTTCCCGGCAGATCGGTTATGTCGCGGAGCCGGACATCATCAGCCATGAAAACCTGGTCGCGTATGCGGCGCCTTGACGGCCGACCGAGCGTCCTCAGCCATTGGCGCCGTTAGCGGCCGTAAACAACGTTTTCTGCATCGCTTGTGGCGGCTTGCCGAACGCGCGCAAAAAGGCCTGGCGCATACGTTCCCGGTCACCGAATCCGGTAGCCCTGGCGACAACTTCCACCGGATGGCGGCTGGTCTCCATCATCACGCGAGCGGCTTCAAGGCGCAGGCTTTCGATGGCCTTCGCCGGGGTTTGCCCGGTCTCCTCCCGAAACACCCGACTGAACTGCCGAGGACTGAGGCGGGCCACGGCAGCGAGTGCGTCGATTGATAAGTCGTCCGTCAGGTTTTCACGCGCATAGGCCATCGCCAGTTGGACGCGATCGGACTTCGGGTCCAGTTCCAGCAGGGCGGAAAACTGCGATTGCTCGCTCCCCCGACGCTGATAAATGACCAGTTTGCGGGCAATCCTGCGGGCCAGATCGCTGCCCAGATCGGTCTCGACCATCGCCAGTGCCATGTCGACGCCAGCACTCATGCCGGCGCCTGTCCAGGTCTGACCGTCCACGATGAACAGGCGATCCTCTTCCAGCTGTATCTCGGGATAGCGTTGCCGGAATGCCGGTGCGTGCAACCAGTGCGTGGTGGCGCGCTTGCCGGTCAGCAGGCCCGCCTCGGCGAGCAAGAAGGCACCGACACACAGCGAAGCGACGCGACGGGACTGGGCCGAGGCCGCCTTCACAAATTCGATCAGGGCGTTGTCCGGGGTGTCGAGTTCGAGGTAACCGCTGACGATCACCGTGTCGTAGCCCTCGGGCCTGAGTGCTGTGCTATTGACCGAAAACCCCTGCGAGGACATCACGGCGCCTCCCGCCTCAGACACCAGATGAAATTCATAGGCCTGCTCGCCCTGGAACAGGTTGGCGCATTCGAATACAGAGCCCACCGCAAGGCTGAGGGATTGAAAGCCGGGGTGAACCACCAGCGCAACGCTATGCATCAAGACATCTCCAGGTGAGCGGGGCATGCGCAGGATTGTCATGGCCCGCCGCGTGGCTGGCAACTGTGTTCTGCGAATCAGGCGGGCCAGTGGGCCGATGACCGAAAAAAGGACACAAGCCTATGTCCGAAATCCTTGCGGATTCGACATTGTGAAGGGGAGCACCTGCTCTTAACATTCGCCTCAACAGGTGAGACGACTGGTCTACTTAGAGGCGAATACGATGACCGTCACTGAACGTAAGCATGCCCGACAGCACATTCTCGATGTCGCGAAGTTAATCATCGGCAGGAAAGGTTTTTCCGCTGTCGGTCTTAACGAAGTGCTTCAGGCTGCACAGGTGCCCAAAGGTTCTTTCTATAACTACTTTGGTTCAAAGGACGTTTTCGGAGTGGCCCTGCTGGACGGTTACTTTGAAACCTACATGGATGACGTGACACGGATCTTCAACAGAACGGGATTATCCGAATACCAAAAACTGGACCTGTACTGGCAACAGTGGATCGACAACCAGACGAGCGAGACCGAGTCGGGAAACTGCCTGGCCGTGAAGCTGGGCGCCGAGGTTGCCGACCTGTCAGAGCCCATGAGGCTGGCCCTGGAACGCGGCACGTCGAGGATCATTGCTGCCCTGGCAGCGTCGATAGCCCGCGGTATTGAAGAGCGATCGGTCACGCTGAGTGAGGGGGCAGAGCGCACGGCATTTCGGCTCTACTCGCTGTGGCTGGGCGCCAGCGTCATGGCCAAGATTACGCGCAGCGCCAGCCCCTTCGTCGACGCCAGTGTCATGACTCGCGCCGTATTGAAGCACCCCGGGTAACCGCTATTAACGACTGTTAACGGGATCAGGCATCAGTTGATCCCACGGGATCTGTTGCCCAAAAAACAGGCTGTTTAGTTGCACTTTTCGACGTCACGAGCGTTTACAAAACATTGAATCTGGAGAGTAAGAACATGACGACTGTGTCCGCAAAACAAGCAGCAACTTCTTTGTTCGAAGGGCCGTACTACCTCAGCATCGCCGGCAAACTGGTCGACGCCACGGCCTCGTTCGATGTCATGAACCCGGCCACCGGCCAGGTCCTTGCCAAGGCACCGTCGGGCTCGCCTCAACAACTGGATGACGCGGTGGCGGCGGCCAAGTCTGCTTTCAAGACCTGGTCGGCGCTGAGCTATGACGAGCGTGAGCATTATCTGGTGGCGTACGCCGATGCGCTTCAGGCACATCGTGACGAGCTGGCGGTGCTCTTGACCCTTGAGCAAGGCAAGCCCCTCAAAACGATGGCGGAGCCGGAAGTCGATCAGGCGATTTCGTGGATTCGTCAGATCGCCGCTCGCCGCATCCCGGTCGAGGTTCTGGAAGACAACGACAGCCATACCGTCGAACTGCACCACACACCGCTGGGCGTTGTCGGTGCCATCACGCCGTGGAACTTCCCGGTGCTGTTGGCCCTGTGGAAAGTCGCACCGGCGTTGCTCACCGGCAATACGATGGTCATCAAGCCTTCGCCGTTCACCCCGCTGACCACCCTGCGCTTTGGTCAGATTGCACAGTCCGTCCTGCCGGCTGGCGTGCTGTCGGTGGTGTCGGGTGGCAATGAACTGGGTCCGCAAATGACCGCGCATCCGGACATCGCCAAGATCAGCTTCACCGGCTCTACCGAAACCGGCAAACACGTCATCCGTTCGGCAGCCGGGACCGTCAAGCGCCTGACCCTGGAAATGGGCGGCAACGACGCTGCCATCGTCCTGCCCGATGCCGACTGGAAGTCGGTGATCCCACAACTGTTCTGGGGCGCCATTGGTAACTCGGGGCAATGGTGTGTGGGGATCAAACGCCTGTACGTCCATCGCTCGCACCACGAAGCATTTGTGTCGGCCTTCGTGGAGTACGCCGGGCAACAGAAGCTGGGCGATGGCCTGGATCCTGAGGTCACCGTCGGCCCGGTGCAGAACAAGATGCAATTCGACAAGGTCCGCGAGTTCCTGGACGACATCAAGGCCAACGGTCAGCGCATCGTGCTGGGTGGCGAAGTGGACGAAAACCGTGCGGGTTACTTCATCCCGGTCACGGTGGTCGATAACCCGCCTGAAGACTCAAAAATTGTCCAGGAAGAGCAATTCGGCCCGATCGTTCCCATCATCGTTTACGACGACGTGGACGATGTCATCGAGCGCGCCAACGACAGCCCCTACGGCTTGGGTGGCTCGGTCTGGGGGCGCGACACACGGGCAGCAGTGGCGGTTGCCAACCGGCTGGAGACCGGCATGGTCTGGGTGAACGAGATGCACACCCAAGGCGTGGACATCCCGTTCGGTGGGCACAAACAGTCGGGTGTCGGCACCGAAGGCGGTCATGAAGGCCGGCTGCTTTTCACCAACCCTAAAACCATTCTGATCAAGAAGTGAGTGACGCGCGGCCCCTGGGTTCAGGGGCCGCACGCTCAGCCTTTTTCCCTGATTATCCGGAGTTGAACCTATGCAACATGAATCACTGTTTTCTGCTGTAACACTGGGTGGCCTGACCCTCAAGAACCGCATTGTGTTCCCGCCATTGACCCGTCAGCGCAGTGCGCAGCCCGGCGATGTTGCCTCTGACTTGATGGCCACGTATTACGGCCAGCGGGCGTCGGCAGGCTTCATGGTCAGTGAAGGCACGCAGATCGAGCCGCGCGGTCAGGGGTACGCCTGGACGCCGGGCATCTACACCCCAGAACAGATTGACGGCTGGCGCAAAGTGACGGATGCGGTGCACGCCGAAGGCGGTGTGATCTTCGCGCAGCTCTGGCACGTTGGCCGGGTGTCCCACCACGCCCTGCAGCCTGATGGCAGCGCGCCCATCGCGCCGTCGGCAATTCAGACCACCAGCTCCAAGGCCTTCATCGAAACCGGCGCCGGAACCGGTGAACTGGTGGCGCCGTCGATGCCTCGCGCAGTGACCGTGGCTGAAATCAAAGAGTTGGTCCGCCTGTACGCCACTGCTGCGAGCAATGCCATTGCAGCAGGCTTCGACGGTGTCGAGATCCATGCGGCCAACGGGTATCTGGTGAATCAGTTCATCTCCGAGCACGCCAACCAGCGGGATGATGAATACGGCGGCTCGCTTGAGAACCGTCTGCGCTTCCTTCGTGAAATCGTCGCAGCGGTTTCTCAGGCCATCGGTCCTGACCGTCTGGGCGTGCGGTTCACCCCCTTGTTCACCACCACCGATCAGGATCGGGTGTACATCGGCATGGTGGAAAAGGACCCGCACCAGACGTACATCGAAGCGGTCAAGGTGCTGGAAAACGCGGGTGTCGCCTACGTCTCCATCGCCGAAGCCGATTGGGACAATGCCCCCGACCTGCCGGAAACCTTTCGCCGTGACGTGCGGAACACTTTCAGTGGCCGGATCATTTACGCGGGCCGTTACACGGCGGAGCGGGGCGCACGCCTGGTCGAGGCAGGTCTGGCTGACTTGATCGCCTTCGGCCGTCCGTTCATTGCCAACCCGGACTTGCCCGCCCGCATCGTCAATGGCTGGCCGCTCAACCCTGTTAACCCCGCCACCCTTTACGGCGGCGCCGAAGCGGGCCTCACGGATTACCCGGTCTACGCCGGCTGAGGGCAGCGTAAAAGGCCGGACGCTAATGTGAAGCGTCCGGCCAGTCTCGTCATTGTCCGTAGAGCATGGCGTCGAGCGGGTCAACGCTCGCCGCTTGATGCTCTGCTGCGGCGGGTGTTACAGCGCGGGACGGAGCGTGCGCACTTTGCTGATGCTTTCGAGCAATGAAGCGATGTGCAGGATCGTCGACTCAGCCTGCCACGCACCCACAATCTGCACGTTGATCGGCAGTCCTTCCTTGCTCGTCCCGAACCGCATCGACACACCCGGCAACCCGGTCACGTTGAGCGGTACGGTCGCGCCCTGCAGGTAGGTGGCGTCTACGGTCTGGCCGTCAATGATGAACTGTTCGACCCCATGCCGGTGTGCCGGTATCGGCAGTACATGAGTTATCAAGGCGTCGTATTGCGCGAAGTATTCGGCGTAACCGTCGCGCAGCCGTTCGGCGGCTTGCTCGGCCTCGATGAAGTCCTTCATCGAGGTGTCGGGCAACGAGCGCATGGTCTTCGCCATCGTGTAGAGCTCGTCCTCTCTGCGTCCGGCGGTGGCTTCGGCGAACGCGGATTTCATCTCCATCACGTGCAGCTTGTTGAACACATCGAGGGCAAAGTCACGCTCCAGTGCAGGGATACCCACGTGTTCGACCTCCATGCCGATGTCTTTCAACGCCTCGGCGGCGGCCCGGACGGTGGCGACGACTTCGGGATCGACCGGGCCGAATCCCGGCCCCGTCATCCAGCCCACCCGCAGCGGGCGATAAGGCTGGCGACCGATGCCTGCGTCGAACCCGACGGTGCTGGTCGCAAAGGCGTCCCGTCCGTCCGGCCCAGCCAGTTGCGAGAAGGCGAGGGCGATGTCCCGAACCGACCGGGCCATCGGGCCGACGTGCCAGAAGCGGCGTGGCACGCGAGGCCAGATGCCGGTCATGGGCACGCGACCGTGTGTTGCTTTCATCGAGGTGATCCCTGTTTGCGCTGCCGGGCCCCTTACGGAAATCGCAAGGTCGGTGCCCAGGCCGATGGGCGACATCCCGGCGGCGATTGCCGCTGATTCACCGCCGCTCGAACCTCCTGGTGTGCGTTCCAGGTCCCAAGGGTTGTTCGAACGACCGGAGAGCAGGTTGTCGCTTTCGATCCAGTAGGAGAATTCGGGAAGGTTGGTTTTGGCCAGCAAGAGGGCGCCGGCCTGCTTCATGCGCGCCACGCTGGTGGCGTCAGTGTCTGGCTGGCGACCTTTGAAAATGGGCGAACCACGCTGAGTCAGTACGCCGGCGGTGTCGATGGAATCCTTGGCGGTGAACGGGACGCCGTGCAGCACGCCCAGCGGTTCGCCCTTCAACACCGCTCGCTCGGCGGCTTTCGCGGCCTCGAGCGCGTCATCCACCACGGTCACGATCGCATTGACCTGAGGATCGACCGCTTCAATGCGATCAAGGTGGGCTTGCATCACTTCAACCGGTGAGGCCTCCCGGGTGCGAATCAACTCGGCCAAACGGGTTGCGTCGGAGAAAAACAATTCGTGGCTCATGTGGGTTTTTCCTGTCTGATGGGAACGGGGATTGATGCCTGTGAATCGACAGAAGTGTTTCTCTACCTGCCAATTGGTAGGGAAAAAACTAGAGCTTTAAAAAGGGCCTGTCAAGCCCTACCTAACAAATGGTAGGCTTGTCGCCATTGACGAACATGAGGTCTTTACATGAGCACGAATGCGAAGGAGTCGATCCTGGCGGCGGCTCGGCAAGCCGCTCAGGCCCACGGGTATGGCGGCCTGAATTTCCGCGACGTGGCGGTGGAGGTCGGCATCAAGGCGGCGAGCATTTACCATCATTTCCCCAGTAAAGCCGACCTCGGCGCAGCCGTGGCGCGTCGCTACTGGGAAGACACCGCACGGGATCTGGATGAGCTGCTGGCAGAAACCGACGATGCGGCAAGCGCACTGCGCCGATACCCGTGGATCTTTCGCAGATCCCTGGAGTGCGGCAATCGGCTGTGTCTGTGCAGCTTCATGTCGGCTGAATACGACGACCTGCCGGACGCCGTAAAAACAGAGGTTCAGGCCTTCGCCGAGGTGAACGTGGCCTGGCTGGGAAAAGCGCTGGTCGCGGCGAAGCAGGTGTCACCGGAGCATGCCGAAAAGCGCGCCCGCGCCGTCTTCTCAGCGGTCTCCGGTGCTCAACTCATGGCCCGCAGCCGCGCAGACATTTCGATTTTCGACGAGTTGATCGACAGCTATCAAAACGCGGGGCTTCTGCCAGCCGAGGCCGTGTGAAGGCAGGCGGTATGGAGACGTTTCACTCCAGGATGAAGAGACAAACCGCTTCCTCAGAGTGCCTGTCGCCACGCCCTGATCTGCTCAAGCGTGGCGGTGGCGCCGCCGCAGACCACCATCAACACGTTGTCGTACCCCGTCAGCAGGGTCGGGGAATACCCTAAAGACAGTGCCGCGCCACAGGCAGGCTCGACCAGGATTCGGTGATCGGTGAGAAAGCGTTCGCAGGCGTCCAGGGTGTCTTTGTCGCTGACCACGACGCTTTCGATCCGATGGGTCTTGAGATAGGCGACAGACTGGCTGCACACGCGTTTGGCGCCCAGCGACGTGGCGACGGAGGTGATGGCGTCTATTTCCACGGGGGCATCCGCCAACGTGGCGGCGCGGAAAGACGCAGCGCCTTCGGTTTCCACCGCAATCACCGGCACATCACCCCAGCCGTTGCGTTGCAGGCCTTCGATCACGCCGCACAGCAATCCGCCACCCCCGACCGACAACACCACGGCCCCGGGTTTGCGCGCTGTTTTGGCGACCTCGTCGATCATGCTGGCGTGGCCGGTCCACAACAGCGGGTCGTCGAAGGGATGAATGAACGCGTCTCCTGGCGCGATCAGCGTATGGGCCAGTTCGTTGGCCTCTTGCCAGGAGCGACCGTGAACGATGACGTCCGCGCCTTCAAGAATGAGCAGCTCCCTGGCCCGGTCTGTGGTGGTTTCCGGGACGACGACCGTCACTGCCGCGCCCAGAACGCGCCCGGCATAGGCCACGGCCAGTCCGGCATTTCCACCCGAAGAAGAGATGAAGCGTTTCGCGCCACGGGAATGATGAACCTCGCAGGCGTGCCCCACGCCCCGCAGTTTGAAGGACCCGCAGGGCTGAAGCGCATCGAGCTTCAGATTGATTGTGCGCTTGGCAATGGCGCTCATCGGACGGGATTCAATCAGCGGCGTTTCAATGTGCAGGGGCATGATGGATTGCTTCCAAGCAAGGGTGGGTCGATGCATGAACAGGCACCGGGTTACGGTTCAACACCGTAAGCGAGGCGGCTGTTCAACGCAATCGACCACATACTCAATCAGCGTCCGCGCGTGTTCAGTCGATGCGGGGATGCTGCTGCACCAGCTCTTTGCGCTTGGTTTCGAGCTCGGCAATCTGGGCGTCGATGTCTTCGATTTTCTGTTCGATGTTGTCGTGGAGGTCTTCCAGCAACTCCTTGGCTTCTTCGATGTTGGAGGCGGCAGGCGCCGCGCCGCGCAACGGTTTGTTGGCGGTCTCTTTCATCGTCAAACCAGTGGCCAGACCAATCGCTGCGACCACCATCAGGTAATACGCGGGCATGTACAGGTTGTTGGTGGTTTCCACCAGCCACGCGGCGAGGGTCGGCGTCAGGCCGGCGATCAGCACTGAGACGTTGAAGGCGCCGGCCAGTGCGCTGTAGCGAATGTGCGTCGGGAACATCGCAGGAAGCGTGGACGCCATGACGCCGATAAAGAAGTTGAGCACCACGGCGAGGATCAGCAACCCGGCGAAAATCAGCCCGATCTTGCCGCTGATGATCAGCATGAACGCCGGAATCGCCAGCAGGAACAGCGCAATGCTGCCGACGATGATGAACGGCCGACGGCCGATCTTGTCGCTGATGAAGCCGATCAGCGGCTGGACGAATAGCATGCCGACCATGATCGCGATGATGATCAGCACGCCACGGTTTTCGCTGTAATGCAGGTTGTGCGACAGGTAACTCGGCATGTAGGTGAGCAGCATGTAGTAGGTGACGTTGGTCGCCACCACGATGCCGATGCAGGTGATCAGGCTGCGCCAGTGCTTGGTCGCCACCTCTTTGAACGACACCTTCGGGCCGCCCGACAGGCCTTCACGGTCGCCCTGTTCGAGTTTCTCGACGTGCTGCTGGAATGCAGGTGTTTCCTCAAGGGCATTACGCAGGTACAAGCCAAGCATGCCCAATGGCAGCGCGAGGAAGAACGGCAGGCGCCAGCCCCATGCCTGGAACTGGTCTTCGCCAATCACCGCAGAAATCATCACCACGATGCCGGCGCCGAGCACAAAGCCGGCAATGGAGCCGAAATCGAGCCAACTGCCGAGGAAGCCGCGTTTGCGGTCCGGGGCGTATTCGGCGACGAAGATCGAGGCACCGGTGTATTCGCCCCCGACCGAGAAACCCTGGGCCATCTTCGCCAGCAACAGCAGGATGGGTGCCCAGATGCCGATCGAGTCATAGGACGGGATCAAGCCGATGGCGGTGGTGCTCAGGGACATGATCACGATCGTCGCCGCCAACACTTTCTGGCGACCGTACTTGTCGCCCAGCGCGCCGAAAAACAAGCCACCCAGCGGGCGAATCAGGAAGGGCACGGAGAAGGTCGCCAGTGCCGCGATCATCTGCACGCTGGGGTCTGCACCGGGGAAAAACACCTTGCCGAGCACATAAGCGACGAAGCCGTACACGCCGAAGTCGAACCACTCCATGGCGTTACCCAGGGCAGCGGCGGTGATCGCCTTGCGCATCTTCGCGTCGTCAACGATGGTGATGTCGTTCAACCCGATCGGGCTGACTTTTTTCTTGCCTGATTTCATGTGAATCACTCTCTTGCGGATCGGTGTTGCTGCAAAACGCGGTTGTCGACGTCGCCTCGGGACACGGGTGTCGCGCGTGAAGTCGATGAAAGCGTTTTGGTGGCACGTTATTTCCGATCAGATACAAGAAGACACGAAATAATTCAGCGCCGGCCGGTATTTTTCGTTGTAGGGCAGGGCGCAGGCAGCAAAAACAAAAAAGCCACTGCACAAGGGCAGTGGCTTTTGACGCGTTTACGCGGGGCGCATCAAGGGCGGATGTCGGCCTTGAACCACTTCTCCGAAAGGCGCTTGACGGTGCCGTCTTCCAGCGCGGCCGTCAGCGCGCCGTTGAATTTCTCGCGCAGGTCGTTATCGGCCTTACGGAAGCCCAGGGCTTCACCCGGGCCCCAGATGGTGCCGCCGATTTTCGGGCCGATCATTTGCACCCCCTTGTTATCCGGGTTGTCCAGTGCCGACGTGAAGAAGGTCACGTCATCGAACGCGAAGTCGATGCGGCCAGCGTTCAGGTCCAGCATGTGCTCGCCGGACTTCTTGTACTCACGAATGGTCGCGATGTCGCGGAAGTTCTTCTCGACGAACTCGGTGTAGGCGGTGCCGGACTGAATGCCCAGGGTCTTGCCTTTCACCAGCGCTTTCATCTTGTCGATCGCGGCCTTGTCGGCATTCTCGTCACCGCTGAGTTTGATGATTTCATTGCTCGGCATGCTGGCGATCAGCTTGGGGTCGGCGCTGGCGAAAACCGCCTGGGTGTTGGCGTAAGGTTTGGAGAACGCGATCACCGCTTCGCGTTCAGGGGTGATCACGATGGCGTCCATCAGCACGTCGAACTTGCCGGCATTCAGGCCTGCGATCATGCCGTCCCAGTCTTGGGCTTGCAGCTTGCACTCCAGCTTGATCCGGGCACAGACATCTTTGAGCAGCTCGGGCTCGAAGCCGGAAATTTCGCCGTTCGGAAGGGTGATGTTCCAGGGCTCGTAAGCCCCTTCGGTCGCAACCCGGACCGAGGTCCAGTCCTTTGCGAAGGCGGTGCTGCCGAAGACCAGGCTGCTGCCTAAAGCCGCACACGCGAGGATTTTTTTAGTGACGTGGTAGGTGTGGCCCATGTGTTTCCCCATCTAATTGGAAATAAGACTGGCAGGGTCAAGCTAGATCAAAAGCCGCGAAACAGTCATTTTTATTATGCCGCTGTGTCTTCAGTCGTCGGGTGAGACGCACGTCCGTAGAAGCCCGTTTGTTCTTCAGGCGTAAACATCACGCCGGGTTTTTCGTAGTAGGAGAACACCGCCACCATCCGCTCGCGGTGGCCACGCACGGGGGTGACGCGGTGCGCGGTATTTTTCCCACGAAAGACATTGAGAGTGCCAGCCCTGAGTCGCAATGTCTTCACGTCGGGGTCGCGACCGTTCAACAGATCGGCCACGCCGTCATAGTTGGGATCATCCGCTGTGCGCAAGTCGGTGCGGTACTCGAACTCGCCACCCGCTTCGGGTGATTGGAGCATCAGCGTGGTGGTAAATTCAGAGCGATCGAAGTGCCAGTTGAGCGTTTCGCCTTCGCGATAACTCATCACGTTGACCCGTGCCAACGGGTCGGCCATGACGTACAGCGCCGGTTTATCCATGACCGCGCTCAGGAACGCCACCAGTGGCGGGTATTCATACACGTCGGTGACGAGGCTGTTCTTGAGCTGGTCTGCGCACAGCGTGTGGCTGACGGTTTCGACCTTCTTCAGCGCAGGATGATCGGCGGCCAGTTCAGGGATTTCAGGTTTGAAATAAATGTTGTGCGAGCGCTTGTGGGTGTGGGATTCAGCGTCCATGGTCGGCTGGATCTGTTGCGCGGCGGCACGCACGTTGTCGTCCTGTATGAAGCCTTCAAGGCTGAACATGCCGTTGCGGGCCAGCGCTGCGCGAGCGTGTTCGACCAGGGCGATCCATTCCTCACTGCCTGGGCGGTCCAGCGGATAGCGTTGAAGATTGATGACGGTGTTCATGTCGGCCCTCCGTTAGGTGTGGTTTAAACCTAACCTGTGAAAATCTTCGCAACAACGGCAAAAATTGTTAGCCTCCCCCCAGGAAAACTTAGGGAAGCGCTTCAATGAAACGACTGCCGCCGCTGAATGCCGTGAGAACATTTGAAGTTGCTGCGCGGTTGGCAAGCTTTGTCGCGGCCGGGAAAGAGCTGGGCGTTTCAGCCGCTGCGGTCAGCCAACAGGTCCGTCACCTGGAAGACTACTTCGGCAAGAAGCTGTTCGTGCGCAGCGGCAACCGGCTTTCGTTGACGGACGCGGGGCTGGCGATTTTTCCGCAGACATCCCGCGCGCTGGATGACATCGCCGCCATGACCGTACGCCTGCTGGAAGGCGAGATGCGCACCCGGTTGATCATCAGCGTGCCGTTCTCGCTGGCCGAAGTCTGGCTGGCGCCGAAGCTGGCGGTCTTGCTGGAAAGCTATCCGCAGCTCTCGGTGGACGTGCGGGTCGAAGATGACCCTGTTGATCTTGCCCGCCATGACGTCGACATTCGTGTCAGCTACGGCGACTACCATTACCCGTCGCTGGAAGCGATCCCTCTGGTACACGATCAGGTGGTGCCGCTGTGCGCACCGGAGTTGTGGTATCGCCACGGCAACAGCGATTTCGACCTGACGCGTATCCACGAAAGCCTGTTCATTCATACGCAGTGGGGGCCGAGTTACGCCTCGCACCCGACCTGGAGTGACTGGTACGCCAGTGAGGTCGGACAGGCTTCGCCGGATCCTGCGTTGGGGCGTCGCTCCGGGCTGTCCAGCCTGTCGATCACCTTGGCGAAACTCGGTTGCGGCATCGCGTTAGGGCAGAAGCTCATCGCTCAGCCCGATCTGGCGGCGGGACGCTTGATCGTCTTGTCCGCCCGATCGCTCCCGCTAGGGCACCCTTATTGCGCGTTTGTACCGGCGGAAAAACGCAAGCGCCCGAACGTGCAAAGCTTCATCGCATTGCTGGCTACACCCTGACCCGAACGTTGCCACGGGTTGTTACAGGTCGACGCACTTTGCTGGGGCCCGATGTTTCTCCCCGCCCCAGCGTGAGGCGTCCTGCGGTCACCCAACCCCTTTTGCTCGCGATCTTTCTCCTTCATCCCGTTAAACCTTATGAGCATCTGACCGCCTAACCAGAGGGCTTGCCATGTCCTTGTTCCAGCCTACGGAAGGATGTGGCAATCAAATTGCATATGCTTGTAAAGACAAGTATGTATGAGTTGGGCGGTGTCTTCAGGCACCAGACGTTTCGCCGTTCGTTGCAGGAATAACGCTATGGATCTCTTACAGCTGCTCAGTTTCGGAAACAACGGATGGGGCGCGGCCCTCTTGAAAGCGGCCGGCATGACCGTGTTGCTGACCTTGTCAGCGCTGGTGGTGGGGGCCATTGCCGGAAGCACGGTGGCGGCGGCAAAACTCTCGAAGCGCCGTCTGTTTCGTTATGCCGGCGACGCCTATTCGATCCTGTTCCGGGGGATTCCCGAGCTGCTGGTGATCTACCTGTTTTACTTCGGCGGTGCCAGCGTGCTGGGCGCCATCAATCACTGGTTTGGTGGTGAAGGGTTCGTCGACACGCCACCGTTTCTGGTGGGCGCACTCGCGGTCGGGCTGATTTCCGGTTCGTATCAGGCCGAGGTGTACCGCGGTGCTTACCTGGCCGTCGCCAAGGGCGAGCTTGAAGCCGCGCTGGCGATCGGCATGACCTGGCACATGCGCGTCAGGCGGGTGCTGATTCCGCAAGTCTGGCGTTACGCATTACCGGGCCTGGGCAATGTCTGGCAGATGACCCTCAAAGACTCGGCGCTGATTTCCGTGATTGGCCTCGTCGAATTGATGCGCGCCAGTCAGGTGGCGGCCGGTTCCACGCGTCAATACTTCACGTTCTACATCGTCGGCGGCGCCTGTTACCTGATCCTCACCGGCTTGTCCGGTCGCCTGTTCAACATGGCCGAAAACCGGGTGTTGCGCACGCAGCGCCGCACGCCACATTCCTGAGACGGGGAAACACTCATGATCGACTTTGCCTTTCTCAGTGACACGATGCTCAAACTATTGGCGGCGTTGCCCACCACCTTGAGTCTGTTCTTTTCCAGCCTGTCGCTTGGCTTGCTGCTCGCGCTGGGCGTGGCGGCCATGCGCGTCAGCCGCTGGCCGATTCTCAGCTACCCGGCTCGTATGTACATCTGGCTGTTTCGCGGCACTCCGCTGTTGATCCAGATGTTCCTGATTTACTACGGCCTGGGCCAGTTCAGTGCGATCCGCAGCAGTTTCATGTGGGAAATCCTGCGTTCCCCCTACGGCTGCGCCGTGGTCGCACTGGCCATGTGCACGGCGGGCTATACGGCTGAAATCATTCGCGGTGGGATCCAGAGCGTTCCCCAGGGCCAGATCGAAGCCGGGCTTGCGGTCGGCATGAGCCGCTGGACCTTGCTGTGGCGCGTCATCGGTCCCGTCACCTTGCGCCAGGCGCTGCCGTCCTATTCGACCGAAGCGGTGCTGATGGTCAAATCCACGGCCATTGCCAGCCTGGTGACCGTGTGGGACGTGACCGGCATTGCCCAGCAAATCATTCAGCGCACCTACCGCACGATGGAGGTCTTCCTCTGTGCCGCGCTGATTTACCTGGTGCTCAATTTCCTGATCGTTCGGGCCATGGCGTGGGTCGAGTATCAACTCTCGCCGCACCTGCGTGAACGCCCCACACAGCGGGCGGCCGAACCGGTCCCTGAAACCCCTTCGTCCCTTTGATCGCAGCGGAGCTCATCATGAATCAACACGTCGCGGCTGCTTTGTCGGTCACCAATATCTGCAAATCCTTCGGCGCGGTGCAGGTGCTCAAAGGGATATCGCTGGAGGCGCACAAGGGTGACGTCATCTCCATTCTCGGCGCCAGCGGATCAGGCAAAAGTACCTTTCTGCGCTGCATCAACCTGCTGGAATCCCCTGACCAGGGCCGCATCGTGCTGGACGGCGAAGTCATCGAGATGAAGCAGCACGCCAACGGACGCCTTCAGCCCAGCAACACTCGCCAGGTAGAAGCGATGCGCAGCAAGCTCGGCATGGTGTTCCAGAGCTTCAACCTGTGGTCGCATATGACCGTGCTGCAGAACATCATCGAAGGGCCGATGCGCGTGCTGAAACGCTCGCGCGCCGAGTGCGTGGAAGAGGCCGAGCAATTGCTGCACAAAGTCGGCCTGTACGACCGACGTGACTACTACCCGGCGCACCTTTCCGGCGGGCAGCAACAACGTGTCGCCATCGCCCGCGCGCTGGCCATGAACCCGCAAGTCATGCTTTTTGACGAACCGACCTCCGCGCTGGACCCGGAACTGGTCGGCGAGGTGCTGCGCGTCATGCGCTCGCTGGCCGAAGAGGGCAGGACCATGTTGGTGGTGACCCACGAAATGGGCTTCGCCCGCCACGTCTCGAATCGGGTGGTGTTCATGGCGCAGGGCCTGATCGACGCACAGGGCACGCCGGATGAACTGTTTGAAGGCCTGCCCACCGAGCGCTTTCGGCAGTTTGTCGCGAGTCATCACCAGCGCAGTACCGACTGACATTGCCAGACGAGAAGGCGACGGTGCGCGGTCGACCTGCTGTCGCCGTTGTGAGTTCGATGATCGAATCCTCCTGAGCGGGAAGGAAACCACGAGCGCTTTTCACGCTTCGCAACGCCTGATTAAACGGGTGCTGATTTCTGGATTCGGTCTATTGTTTCATGCAGTCAATGGAACCAGAGCACTGTATGACCTCTAACCTGAAACCGACATACGCCTGTGAACCGCCACCCGTTCACGGGTGTGCAGGCGGCATCAAGGATCGTTGCGTGGTCCTGCCTGAGCCATCGCCCTTTTAACGGCAGGCGTCAGGCGATGAGGAGCATACTGCTCATACGCGGGGTTTTCATCTGGGGTTGAATATGATCGGCCATCGTATGTGCAGGTGCATGTCCGTAACCGCCTTGCTGCTGGTGATGCCCGGTGTTGCGCTGAGTGAGACCGCATGCGATCACCTCACCGCAACCGGCAATGCGGAATACCCTCCCTACCTGTGGCGAGACCCCCACAACCCGCGTCGACTCATCGGCGCCAATGCCGACCTGATCAAGCAGTTGGGCAACGCGATAGGCCTGCAGATCGATGTCGTTTACGCAGGGCCCTGGTCGCGTGCGCAGGAGGAGGTGAGGGCGGGGCGCATCGACATGTTGGCGGGGTATTTTCTGACCACGGAGCGTGAGCAGGCGTTGAACTTTGTGAAGCCGCCGTTCCTGTTTACGCCCAGCATGGTCTGGGTGAGGAAACACGAAGCCTTCCCCTATCACCAATGGTCCGATCTGATCGGACGGAACGGGGGAACGCTGGTCAACAACAGTTTCGGTCAGGCGTTCGATGATTACGCGAAGGCCCACCTTTCGCTCGAGGCGGTGCCGACGGCCAGTCAGGCGTTCCAGAAGCTCATCCTCAAACGCAACGACTTCGTGTTGTTCGAGCAATACCCCGGCATGGCCCTGGCTAAAAAGCTGGGCGTTGAAGCAGCGGTGGAAGCCCTTGAACCGCCGATCAGCAGCGAGGGCCTTTATCTGGCGCTGTCGCCCAACGCAGATTGCATCCACCCCGCACTGCAAGCCCGGATCACCGATGAGATGCAGAAAATCGTGTCGAGCCCTCTGCCTGAGGTCCTTGTGAAGTCAAACCTGGAGCTTTGGAATGCACAGCAACGGGATGGGTTGAATCCGTAATCAGGATCAACCCGCTTGTTCGATAGTGAGTGAGGGGTGCTTTGACGCCAGAGCAAGGCGCCCTCCGATCAGAGGGCGCCTGTGTTCAAGGCCGGGCTATGAACCGTCAGCCCTCGATCAAGTCCTGAGGTTGCATCGTCAAGATGATCTTGCCGACGTTTTCCGAAGACTCCATCCGACGATGGGCATCGGCGGCACGCGACAACGGGAATGTGCTGTCGACCACGGGTTCCAGGCTGCCTGCGCCTTCAAACCGCTCGAGCCAGTGGTCACGGAAGCGTTTGATCATCGCGTGCTTTTGCGGCTGGGTGCGGGACTTCATGACCGTGCCGATGATTTGCAGGTGGCGATACAGAATCTGCTCCAGCGTCACGTTCACGCTGCCGCCGCCACCGAGGATACCGACCTGGATCAGTCGGCCGCCTTTGGCGAGGGAGGCGATGTTGCGTTCGAAGTAAGGTTTGCCGACGAAGTCGATAATCACATCCACACCCTGGCCGTCCGTCTTCCGGGCGATGACGTCGGCGAAATCCTGCGTCTTGTAGTCAATCGCGACATCGGCGCCGAGGTGCTCGACGCGCGACAACTTGCTGCCGTCCGTGGTCGCATACACGGTAGCGCCGGTGGCGTACGCCAACTGCACGGCGGCGGAGCCCACGCCGCCTGCCGCAGCATGAATCAACACGGAGTCACCCGACGTGAGTCGCGCCAGGTGGATCATCGCCTCATGCGCGGTGACGAACACCTCGGGAATCGCCGCCGCGTGAACGTAATCCAGCTGAGCGGGAATCGGCATCGCCATGCGGTAGTCGATACGTGCCAGCTCGGCATAGGCGCCGCCGCCCACGACGCCCATCACCCGTGCGCCCACCTCGAAGCCTTCGACGGCGCTGCCTTTTCCGATCACCTCGCCGGCGATTTCCAGGCCGATGATCGGCGAGTCGCCGAAGTCGGGGTGCCCGTAACCGCCGGTGCGGTGGGTCAGGTCAGCGCGGTTGACGCCGGCCGCATAGACGCGCACCAAGAGGTCGTTCGGGCGCACTTCGGGCGTGGCTGCGTCGCTCAGCTTGAGCACGTCGGCGTCGCCAAACTCATGGATGATGATGGCTTTCATGGCTGTTGCTCCGATGCGTTGAGGGTGGCGTTGGCGATGGCCGAGGCTGTGATGGCGGCAGGAAAGCCCGCGTAGAACGCCAGGTGCGTGATGGCGGCCGACAGCTCCTCACGGGTGACGCCATTGGTCACTGCTCGCCGCAGATGCGCAGGTAACTCTTCAACATGGCCACCGGCAATCAGCGCAGCGACAGTGATCAGGCTGCGGTCACGTTGGGAGAGTGCCGGATCGCTCCAGATCACTGGGTACAGTGTGGTGTCGACGAACTGCGAGAGGGTGGGGGTGAAGGCTCTGGCCGCTTCACGAGGGCTGCTGAAATTGATGTTCGACATGATCGCGTCCTTACACCTGGCTGATGAATTTGTGGGTGAGGTAGTGCTCAATGCCTTCGACTCCGCCTTCCGAGCCATGGCCGCTTTCCTTCAGGCCACCAAAAGGCAGTTCAGTGGCGACGATGCGGTATTGATTGATGCCGATCATTCCCGCCTCCAGGCCGTCGGCGACGTCGATGGCCGTGCGTGCGCTGGAGGTGAACGCGTAGGCCGACAACCCGTACGGCAAGCGGTTGGCTTCTTGCAGCCCGTCGGCCATTTCGTCGAATGGCATCAGGATCGCGATGGGGCCGAAGGGCTCTTCATGCATGACGCGCGCGGTCATGGGCACATCGGCCAAAACCGTGGGCTCGAAGAAGAAACCCTGACCCGACAGACGTTTGCCGCCCGCCAGCAGGGTGGCGCCTTTGGCCACTGCGTCAGCGACCAGCTCTTCCATTTTCGCCAGTTGCCGTGGGTTGGCGAGCGGCCCGACCTGGGTCTCCGGTTGCAGGCCATTGCCGATTCGGAGCGCCTGGGTGGCAGTGACGAAGCGCTCGACGAACGTCTGATAAGCACCGCGCTGAATGAGAAAGCGCGTGGACGAGATGCAGACCTGACCAGTACCACGAAAGCGGTTTGCAACGCCTTCAACGGCGGCTTTTTCAACGTCCGCATCTTCGAACACCAGTACCGGCCCATGGCCTCCCAGTTCCAGCGTGATGGGTTTGACGCCCTCTGCAGCACGGGCAGAAAGCAGTCGACCGATCGGCACGGAGCCGGTGAACGTGACCTTGCGGATAATCGGCGATGCGATCAGGTGGCTGGAAACCTGATCGGGCACGCCGAACACGATCTGCAACACGCCTTTCGGCAGCCCCGCGTCGTCAAGGGCACGGGCCAGGGCCAGCGCCGTTGAGGGGCTCTCTTCGCCAGGCTTGAGGATGACGCTGCAACCGGCGGCCAGGGCGGCGGACAATTTGCGGGCCGGGGTGATGGCCGGGAAATTCCAGGGCGTGAAGGCAGCGACCGGCCCAATGGGTTGACGTTTCACCAGTTGCAGAACGCCCGGGCGATTGGCCGGCACGACACGGCCGTCGATGCGCCGTGCGCTTTCGGCGAACCACTCGAAATACTCAGCGGCGCGTGTGACCTCATCCAGGGCTTCGCCGAGCGGCTTGCCTTCTTCCAGGGTCATCTGTGCCGCGATGTGCGGTGCCCGTTCCAGAATCAGATCGGCTGCACGTTTGAGGATCCTGGCGCGCTGATCCGGCACCGTGCGACGCCATACGTCAAAGCTCGCCTGCGCGATGTTCAGCGCGCGATCAAGGTCACTCGTGGTGGCGAGCGGCACGCGTCCCAGTTCCGTTTCTGTCGCGGGGTTCACGACCACCGCGGTGTCGCGTCCTTCAGTACCGATCCATTCACCGCCGATGAAAAGATAGAGCGAGTCGTAGGGGGTATTCATAGTGTGGGCCTTCATAGGGTTATCAGAAATCGGGTCAGTGGCCATTCAGCGCGGCGGGTGCCGCTGGCCTGTGCAACCGAGTCTATGGAGGACGCCCTGTTTGATTGAGCCTGTGGGGAGGGAATCATTGTTGTGTGCAGAGGAAATATCGGCGGCCAGCGACCGATTGCGCCCGCCGCTGCAGGCAGCCATGATGGCCGGGCATTTCCACAACGCGAGCGGTAGTTCAGACCGGGAAGGACGGTAGGGATGGATAAATTTTCTAATATGTCGGTGTACGTAAAGGTCGTGGAAATGGGCAGTTTCACCGCCGTGGCCAATCACCTCGATTCCACCGTTGGCAACGTGTCCCGGGCCGTTTCTGCGCTCGAGACCCTGCTCGATGCCCGCTTGCTGCAGCGATCGACCCGGCGGCTGTCAGTCACCGATGCGGGCCGGCGGTTTTATGAGCGCTGCACCAAAATCCTGGCTGACCTTGAGAACGCGGAAGCTGAAGCGAGCAACGCGCTGTTGACGCCCAAAGGCACGCTGCGGGTGCATTGCGTTCCTGGTCTGGCGCGCCACCTGGTGACAAACGCGGTGCTTGAGTACCGCCAGGCGTTTCCGGAAGTCACCGTTGATCTGTTGCTGTCTCAGCGGATGCCGAATCTGCTGGAGGATCAGCTGGATGTCTCGATCCTGATTGCGCGAACGCTGCCGGACTCCGCCTACGTGAGCCGCACGATCGGGGTCAGCCATTGCGTGCTGGTGGCGTCCCCGGCGTACCTGGCAAAACACCCGGCGCCCGTGGTGCCGGAAGATCTCAGCCAGCACGCGTGCCTGTTGTTGGGCACGGTGGATTACGCACGGGATGAGTGGCAACTCAAGAGCAGCGCTGGCACCGCCACCTTTGTACCGACGGGGCCGAGTTTCAGCGTGAATGATATGGACGCCATGGCGGTTGCGGTGCGTGCAGGCGCAGGCATAGGTTTGCTCGCGGGATTTTCGGCGATAGACGATTTGCGCTCGGGGAAACTGGTGCGCGTATTGCCCGAGTACCACACCCTTGAGCGCAACGTGTATGCCGTCTACACCTCCCGGCAGTACGTGGACGCCAAAATCACCTGCTTCATCGACGCGCTGAAAGAGCAGGTCGGCAGTCAGCTGGCGGCCACCGCGCAGGCGCTGATCGGGCAGTAGCTGCGAAGCGTGGCGTGCGCATCCAGCGGCCCAGTACGCGGAGCTGGTTCACCACGTTGAACGACTGTGAACCACCGCACACCTGCATGACCGCCAGGGTTTTGCCCTGTGTCGGGCGAACGGCGCCCAATGTCAGTGGAATTCAGTCTATCTGCGCTTCCGGTCAGCGGCGCGATGGTCCGACATTTGAACTAAAAATTGACTGATAAGTCAGGATAACCAGCGTCACGATATTTCCTGATCATCCCGACACGAGAGCCCGATATGCACACCTACACGGTCCACTACCTGATCAACAACGAGCCTCGCAGCCACCGGTTCGAGCTCAAGCAACCTGAGCTAGCCGTCCATGAAGCCGCGATGCACCTGCTGCAACTGCACTTTGGCGACAGTGAAAACAGCCTCATCATGCCCAACGCGGACGCCACCCCCAAGCAAATCCTGGAGCAGGCGGAGGTGGTCGGGATCTCGGGTATCCAGGTCGTCAAATAGGCGGCTTCATCACCCGTTGTCATACAACGGTATTCATCGGATAGGGTGGGACGGACATCATATGGTCATCAGGCCTCGCCGTATCTCGCCCTGTTTTTAGGCTTCGTGGGGGTTTGGCCGGGAACATGCTGCCTGAGTCTCGACGTTTTTCCCGATTGACAGCAAGAGCATGGACTCGATATAAGGATCGTTGTACGACGACAGATGATCAATACTGATCACGCCCAACTATAAAAAACAGTGTCGGCCTCCCTCATGAAATCGACTTGCTCACTCATCTCGCTCCATGCTGCACCCAACGACTCGATCCCGGCAGTTCGTCGCGTGTCCTCGGCAGACGTCAACGTCCCGCCTACCACCTCTTAGTCCACTTCACACGTCTTGAATCAGGCCACAACGCCTGAAGTCCGTACGCGTGCGCTCTCACGATACTGTCGAGAGATCATCACCCGAATCCAAACAATAAAGTGATGCCATGAACCTGAACGAGTCCACTCATCCGCAAAGCGTCAGTCAGTCTGCCGTCATCAGTAAGGCCGTCGGCAAATACCGCTGGACGATCTGTGCGCTGCTTTTTTTCGCTACCACCGTCAACTACCTGGATCGTCAGGTGCTCAGCCTGCTGGCACCGGATCTCTCGACGCAATTTGGCTGGAGCAACACCGACTACGCCAACATCGCCTCGGTGTTCCAGTTCGTCTACGCGATCGCCATGATCTTTGCCGGTCGCGTGGTCGACAAAATCGGTACCAAAACTGCTTACATCGTGGCTATCGGCATCTGGTCGACCGGCGCGGTCATGCACGCGTTTTCGGTGCCGCTGGGGGAGGGCATCGCCTCTGTGTGCGGGGCGTTAGGCCTGGCAGTCATTCCGGTGTCGATCGCGGGCTTCATGCTGTCGCGCGCGGTGTTGGCGATCGGCGAAGCCGGTAACTTTCCGATCGCAATCAAGGCGACCGCTGAATACTTCCCCAAGAAAGAGCGTTCGTTTGCGACCGGTATCTTCAACTCCGGCGCCAACGTCGGTGCGATCACCGCGCCCATCTGTGTGCCGCTGATTGCCAGCGTCTGGGGTTGGGAGTGGGCCTTCATCGTGATTGGCTTGCTGGGCTTTGTCTGGCTGGCGGTCTGGATGGCGCTGTACGAGAAGCCTGAGCAGCAGAAGCGCCTGACCACAGAAGAGCTGGCCTATATCCGCAGTGATGAGACCGCCGACGCTGCTGCCCGGCCTGCGTCGAGCGTTGGCGAGAAAAAAGTGTCGTGGTTCAAGCTGCTGACCTATCGCCAGACCTGGGCCTTTGCGTTCGGCAAGTTCATGACGGACGGTGTGTGGTGGTTCTTCCTGTTCTGGCTGCCGACCTACTTGTCGGCGCAGTACGGCATGAAAGGCCAGGCCATCGTGATCCCGCTGTTCGTGCTGTACAGCATGACCATGTTCGGCAGCATCGGTGGCGGCTGGTTCCCCAGCTACTTCATGGCCCGTGGCGACAAGCCGTACGACGGCCGCATGAAAGCCATGTTCGTGATTGCGCTGTTCCCGCTGCTGGTGCTGCTCGCGCAGCCATTGGGCTACATCAGTTTCTGGGTACCGGTGCTGTTGATCGGCATCGGCGCTTCGGCGCACCAGGCCTGGTCGTGCAACATCTTCACCACCGTGTCTGACATGTTCCCGCAGAAAACCATTGCCTCGGTCGTGGGCATCGGCGGCATGGCCGGTGGTTTCGGTGGCGTGGTCATGACCAAGATCGGCGGTTGGGTGTTCGACTACTACAAATCGATCAACGACATTCACACCGGCTACATGATCATGTTTGCCATCTGCGCGTTGGCCTACCTGGTGGCCTGGACCGTGATGAAGGCCCTGGTGCCGCGTCATAAGGAAATCACCGACCTGTAACAGCGCGCCTGTTGCGCAAACCGGTGCAGGCGAAAAGGTGAACGGTTCATTTCGAAAGAAGTGAGCCGTTCACCTTTTTCGTTATGGCATCACGTGGGTCGTCATCTGCACGGCGGTTGTATCCGTGTGGCGTCTTCGTTAGCGTTAGCGCAATTGCACAATGCCGTTCAACGTTTCAGGAGCCAGGAACACCCATGTCCACCCTTAGCTTTCGCCTCCCCACCGCCGCGGACGCCCCGCGCTGCTTCGAGATTGAGTCCAGTGCCTACGAGGGTGACGAAGCCGCCACGCTGGAAAAGATCGCCACGAGGATCGACCAGTACCCGCAAGGTTTTTTGATCCTGGAAGAGGCCGGGCACATGGTCGGTTTCATCAATAGCGGGTGTGCCCACGAGGTCGTGATGTCGGATGAAGACTTCAAGGAACTGGTGGGGCATTCGGCCGATGCGCCGAACGTAGTGATCATGTCGGTGGTGGTCGAACCCGCCTCGCAAGGCAAAGGCTACTCGACACTGCTGATGCGCGAGTTCGTGCAACGCATGAAGGACTCGAACAAGCAGACCCTCCACCTGATGTGCAAGGCGCAGCACGTACCCTTGTACACGCGCATGGGCTATCGCTATGTTCAGCCATCACCGTCCGAGCACGGCGGGATGGCGTGGCATGAAATGGTCATGGACCTTGCGGGCTAAGCCTGACTGCTCATCAGCTCCCGTACGCGAGACGTGAGTGCATCGACCCCGAACGGTTTGGTCAGCACCCACATGCCCACGCCGAGCGGGTCGTTGCCGATCGCAGCGGTCTCGGCGTAGCCGGTGATGAACAGCGTTTTGAGATCCGGTCGGGTTTCTCGTCCTGCATCGGCCATCTGCCGCCCGTTCATGCCGCCCGGCAAGCCGACGTCGGTAATCAACAGGTCGATGTGTGCATCGGACTGCAAAATCCTCAATCCGGCGGCGCTGTCTGGCGCCTCTATCACGGTGTAACCGAGTTCTGCCAAAACGTCGGTGAGCAACATGCGCACCGTGGGTTCGTCATCGACCACCAGAATGGTTTCGCTGGCAGCGGCGCAAGGGCCATGCAAATGGCGGGTGTCGAGGTCGTCGGTGACGGCCTCGCCCTCGTAGCGAGGCAGGTAGATGCACATGGTAGTGCCTTCGCCGACGGTCGAGTAGGCGCGGACTTGTCCGCCTGACTGTTTTGCGAACCCGTAGATCATGGACAAACCCAGGCCGGTGCCCTGGCCAATGGGTTTGGTGGTGAAGAAGGGGTCGAACGCCTTGGCGATGATGTCCGGCGACATGCCGGTGCCCGTATCGGTGACCGACAGGGACACGTACTCGCCTGCAGGCAGATCGAGTGCAGCGGCGAATTCACCTTTGATTCGCTTATTCGCCGTCTTTATCGTGATGCTTCCGCCTTCGGGCATGGCATCCCGGGCATTGATGCACAGGTTCAAGAGCGCATTTTCCAGTTGCCCGGCGTCGACCAGCGTTGGCCACAGAGCGTGCGCACCCACGGTCTCGACAGAGATCCCGGGGCCGACCGTGCGTTGGACCATTTCGGTGATGCCGACCATGAGCGTGTTCACGTCGGTCGGCCGGGGGTCGAGCGTCTGGCGGCGCGAGAAGGCGAGCAGTCGGTGGGTGAGTGCGGCGGCACGGCGGGTCGCGGCTTGCGCGGCGTGCATGTACTTGTCGACTTCTTCCAGCCGGCCTTGGTCGATCCGTTGGTTGATCAACTCGAGAGAGCCGGAGATACCGGCCAGCAGGTTATTGAAGTCGTGGGCAATGCCGCCGGTCAGCTGACCCACTGCTTCCATTTTCTGCGACTGACGCAGCTTTTCTTCCGCCTGCATCAGGTCGGCGGTGCGTTCGACGACGCGTTGTTCAAGCGTGTCATTGAGGGCGCGCAGCGCGGCGGTGGCACGGTCGCGTTCGCGCTCGACGGAGCGACGTTCTTCCACGTCGATCAGCACGCCGGGAAAACGCAGCGGGGTGCCGTCGTCAGCGTGCTCAACGCGGCCGTTGGCTTCAATCCAGTAATAACGACCGTCAGCACGCCGAACCCGGTATTGGTGAGCGTATGCACCGCCGCGACCGATCGCCTCGGTAATGGCGGTTTTCAGAGGGTCTCTGTCCTCGGGGTGAACAGTGGCGATCACTTGTTCAAGGCTCAGACCTTCGCGGCCCAATGCCGGGTCCAGGCCAAACGCCTGGGCGAAGGCCTTGTCCACGGTGAAACGATCAGTGGGCAGATCCCAGTGCCAGGTGCCAATGATTGCGCCGGCCGCGAGGGCCAGTTGCACACGCTCGACGTTTTCCCGCGCCAGCGCCTCGCTGATCCGAAGACGCTCTTGCGCGGCCCGCCGCTCGGTGACGTCACTGAAGAAGATCGCGATCTGCCGGTCCGCCGGATTGCCGACCTGAATGGCTTTCACGTCGAACCAGCGCTCGAAGTGACTGGCGTAATTCTCGAAATTGGCGGGTTCACCGGTCTTGGCAACGTGGCCGTAAGTCTGGAACCAGAAGTCCTCCAGATCAGGCGCAAATTCGGTGACCCATTTGCCTCGAAGGTTGACCCCGGCCTGCCTTTCAAAGGCCGGGTTGGCCTCGACGAAGCGGTAATCGATAGGGCGATCGTCAGCGTCGTACTTGACCTGAACGATGGCGAACGCGGCCTCGATCGTTTCCAGAATGGTCCGGAACCGCTCTTCGCGTTGTGCCGTCGTGTCCAACGCGGCGTGGAGACGAATGACTTCGGTCTCCAGCTCTTCTTGAGTCAGTCTTTCCAGAGCAGCCCCCGATCACGCATCGCTCATTCCTGTGCTGGCTTTTTGACAATCATTCCTGTGTTCGTAATGAAATCAGAAACCGTAAAAAGTTGCACTAGCGCTACGTGGCCGGGCGTTCAGCCGACAAACAGCGTCCTGTCAGAGCGTCCACCCCAACCCCAGAAACTTGCGCAGCGACGCAAAATCCTGGGGCTGGTGCGGCAAAGAGCGGCGCGGTCTTGATCAGCCTTGCGCCGTGGTCGTCGCGTCTTGGTCGGTTTCAGCGGCAAGCTTCAAACGGTCCGCCTTGCTGATGTATTTCTCTTTCTTCGGGGCGAGCTTGGCGCTCGCCTTTTTGGCGTGTGCCTTCAAGAGCTGCTTGATCTTTTTTTGGCGGTTCATGACGGCACTCGACGTTGAGATTCTGAAAAACAGCGCACATTACGGAGTCAGGTGGTGAATGTCCACGCTCTGTTGCGCTGACTCAAAGCGACTGTGAAGAGCGGGCAATGGCCTGTGATCTACCGCTGGACTTCAGTCTCCGGGCAGCAGCTCAGGCACGATCTCATCGGCCACGCGTGGCTGATCGGCGGGCAGCGCGGGTTGATGGACCCAACTGATGAACAGCTCGTAACCCACCGCCAGGATCACCGGGCCGATGAACAGGCCAATGATGCCGTTGCTGATCATGCCGCCCAGGGCGCCAATCAGCACGACAGGCATTGGCACCGCCACGCCGCGCCCCAGCAACAGGGGTTTGAGGACGTTGTCGGCAAGCCCGGCGAGGATGCTCCAGATCGCGAAAACAATGGTGCCCGCGCTGCTGCCGAAGTGGGCAAAAGCGTAGATCACGACGGGAATGGTGAGGATCAGCATCGGCAGCTGGATGATCCCCAGCAGCAGCGCGATCAATGCCAGAACGCCTGCCAGCGGGATGCCCATCAGCACGAAGCCGATGCCCAGCAACAGCATCTGAATAAAGGCGATGCCGACCACGCCCTGCGCCACTGCGCGTATGGTCGCGGTGCACAGCGTCGCCACCTGAGGGCCACGAGCGGGGGTAAAGATCCGCGAGGTGATGGCGAGGGCGGTGCGATGACCGCTCGCGCCGTGAGCCATGATGATGCCAGCCACGATCAAGGCGAAAACGAACATCACAATGCCTGCGCCGATTCCGGCGGCCTGATGCAAGGCAACGGTGCTCCAGCCCTTGAGGTGTGGCATGAGTTGATGGATCGCCCAACTCAGGTCCTCGGACGCGTGCAACCAGACGGCGTACAGGGAATCACCGATCAACGGCCAGTTCTCGACACTGGCGGGTGGTGCTGGGATGTCGAGTTGACCGGCTTCAAACGCCTTGACCCCGGACTCGACCGAGCCTGCAATCGAAGCTCCGAGCAAGCTCAACGGCCCGATCAGGCACGCAAGTCCGATGATCACCAATACGACGGCGGCGTACCCCGAGCGGTTGCCCATTCGGGTGGCGAGCCGTTGGTTCAAGGGGTAGAGGGTGATCGCCAGGATCAGCGACCACAGCACCAGGCTCAGGAACGGGCGGAAGATATCGAAACAGAACAGTGCCAGCAACACGATCAGGCCCGCGCGGATCAGCACGTCGAGCAATAGCCGGGAGGCAGTGGCGGGATGAAGCGGTTGAGTGCTCATGTTGAAACTCCTGTTTCAATGCGGGTTGAGCGCTGCTCTGCCATCACCCGAGGCGCACTATTCGCACAGGAACAGCGGAGTCGCCTTTGTCGGGTTTAACCTGACTTCAAAAGACTGCGGTGAATGCAAAACGGTTAATCAAGCACGTGCGAGTTGAAACGATATTACTCACCCGCCGTACCCGGTTAATGCTATCGGGTTATGAGCTGTTTTGAGAGGCGTTAATACGTAATAGCACGTCGAGCCTGTTTCGCCTGCACCGCCCGAAAATATTCAACCGTCCAAAAATAACGGCCCCTTGATCCATCTCTCCTGAAATCCTCAACTATAACTATCTTTGCTCAAAACAACGGACATCCGCGCCATCTGCCGCGGGCCCGTGGTTGCTTTGGTTCATGGATCCGCCACGCAACGTCAAGGAGCTGCCTAATGAAGTTATCGCTAATCGCTCACTCAGTGTGCATGACAACGCTTATCCTGGCCGGGTGCGCGTCGACTGCCACGCCGCCTGAGGAATACTCCGGTTTTCTGAAGGACTACAGTCATCTGAAAGAGGATAAATCCGCAAGTGGCGTGGCTGTCATGCGCTGGATCGATCCTGACGTCAAAGTCTCGAAGTTCACCAGCGTTTACATCGAGCCCAGCCAGCTTTACCCCAAACCCCAACCCACGGCGCAGATCCCTCAAGGGACCTTGCAGGGCATTACTCAATACTTTGATCAGGCGTTAAAACGCGAAATTGGCAAGTCATTGCCGCTGGCCAGTGCGCCTGGCCCGGGCACGCTTGTCGTTCGTCCCGCCATCACAGCCGTCGGCAGCAAGGCAGAAGGGTTTAAACCGTACGAAGTCTTGCCCATTGCCTTGGTGGCTGCGGCCGTCAATACCGCTGCGGGAGGGCGCGATCAGGAAACCACGATTGCAACGGAAGTTGCTTTTCTGGATGCCGACACCAACAAGGTGGTCGCTCAAGTTGTCCGAAAAGGCGCCGGCAAGAATCTGGAGAACAGTCAGTCGACGATGACGGTTGCCGATGCCAAAGGGGTGCTGGATGGCTGGGCGTCGGACCTTCATCAATCGTTCGAAAAAATCAAGGCGAGCAGCAAGTAGTTCAGTGGTGGTCGGTGGGCGGTGTCACGGTCAGCATTGAAAAAACCGGGTGGCTGCGCGTGCCGTCAGATCGTCGCAGCCCCTCGGTGGTTTCACAGCGGCTTAACCCGCTGCCGCTTGTTGCAGGATAACGGTCTGTGCCGGCATGGGCGCGGGGAATCCGGCCTCTCCCAATGCATCCTTGATCGTGCGGTTGGTGTCGAAGTACACCTGCCAGTAATGCTCATTGTGGCAGTAGGGCCTTACGGCCAGCACCGGTCCGACCAGGTTGAACTCCAGGATTTCCACATCCACCGGGGGAGCGGCGAGCACGTTGGGGAGTGTGGCGATCTTCTCCTTGAGCAACGCGGCTGCGGCTTTCCAGTCCGCGCTGCCCGAGAGCTGGGCCTTGAGTTCGACGCGACGGAACGGGTTGTGGGTGAAGTTCTGGATGTTGTCGCTGAAGATCTTGTTGTTGCCGACCAGGGTCAGCACGTTGTCAGGTGTATTGATGGCGGTGGCGAACAGGCCGATTTCCGTGACCGTTCCCGTGACACCTCCGGCGCAAATGAAATCACCGACCTTGAATGGACGCAGGACAATGATGAACGCGCCTGCTGCAAGGTTGGCCAGCAACCCGGACCAGGCCATACCGATCGCCAGACCCACTGCGGCGAGCAGCGCGGCGAACGTGGTGGTCTGCATGCCGAGGTAACCGAGAATGCCGATCACCAGAATGATGTTCAGCGTCACGGTGATGGCCGACCCAACATAACGCAAGACGGTCGGGTCGACCTTTTGCTTGCCCAAGGCTCGCTGCACCATGCTGACGGCAACGCCGATCAGCCAGCGACCTACGATCCAGAAGGCAATGGCGGAGAGGATTTTGACTGCAAAAGCAGCACCGTACAGCTGCACTACTGCCAGGAGCGCATTGAATTTCTCGGTGGTGAGGTTAACGATGGTTTCGTCCATGGCGGGGGCTCGCATGAGAGTGGCGGCTCTCAAACGCTAGCACAGCCCACGGTGCACGCCACTTGGCGGGGGAATGCGGGGGCTCGACCCAGTCGCCGGTGTGGCCTTCAGTCAGGGGCAAGTTCACAGAAACGAAGGCGGTTGCCGAACGGGTCGGCGATTTCCATGACGTTGCCCCAGCCTTCGTGCTTGATGCCGGGGCGGGCGTGGGCATAGCGCTTGGCGTTCAGCTCGGCGTGCAGGGTTTCAATGCCCGTCATGGGGATGAACAGCGTGGAGCCCGGCGTGGCGTCGCCATGGTGGCCGGTGAGGTGAATCACCAGATTGCCCCGACGGATCTGCGCATAAAGCGGTAAATCGTCCTCGAACCGGTGCTCCCATTCGATGCTGAAACCCAAAAAGTCGACATAGAACTCCCTGGCCTTTTCTTCGGAAAAATACGAATCAACGGTATTGCGCCTGAAATCTGCACGGCCCCACGCTCCTTTATGGTTTGAGCGACGATTCTAGCGGATCGTACGTGGGGCGGCGCGTCTTCGCAGGTCGCATCATCGGTGCGCGCGTCGCGCGTCGCGCGTCACGTTTCCGACCGCAGGCTTGGTTTGCGCAAGCAGGTTGCCAAGCAACGGCACATTGCCATATGTATAGTGGCGTGATTACCGGTTCCGGGCATCGTCCATGAAATACCTGTGCCCATTTTGGTTGATGATTGGTTGTTTGTTCGCCGCGTTTCAGGCGAGCGGCGCTGAACAGACATTGCGTGTTCTGGCATGGCCCGGTTACGCCGACGGTGACCTGGTCGCGGTTTTTGAAAAGCGTTACAAGGTCAAGGTCGAGGTGACGCTGGTTGGCAGTGATGAAGTGCTGCGCAGCAAGCTGGCGGACAATCAGGGCAGCGATTTTGACGTCATCGCTGCCAATACCGCCGAAATCCACAATTATGTGAACCAAGGTCTGCTGCAGCCCCTGCACCCCGAACGCATCGCGAACACGGCGCGCCAGCTCCCGCGTTTCCGTGACTATTCGCGCATCCCCGACATTGTCGTCGACGGCCAGATTTATGCCGTTCCCTATGCATGGTCCGACATGGGGCTGATTTATGATCGCAAGCAATTCAGTCAGCCGCCGGAGTCGATCGACGCCATGTGGGACCCCAGGTTTCAAGGGCGAGTGTTGGCATTCAATACCGGCAACCATAACTTTTCGCTGGCGAGTCTCGCGCTGGGCGGTGATCCGTTTCAGATCCGAGCGGCCGATTTCCTGAAGGTGGCCGACAAGCTGATCGCCTTGCGGCGCAATGTCCTGACCTTCTATTCGTTGCCCGAAGAGGCGGCTGAGCTGTTCCGCACCCATTCGGTGGCGCTGATCTTCGCCAATTACGGTCGTCAGCAGCTCAGGCAACTGCGCGATGCCGGGGTGGATGTAGGCTATGTAGTGCCACGAGAGGGTGCGCTGGCCTGGCTCGATTGCTGGGCCATCAGTCGGGGTGCGCGGGATCCTGCTCTCGCCAGTCTCTGGATCAACTACATGCTCGAGCCTGAGGTCAGTCGGGCATTGACCGATCGACAGGATCTCTCCAACACCCTGCAGGAGCCCAAGGATGCCAGCCCTTCAAGCCGTCTGATATGGCTGCGTCCGGTGGAGGACGACGAGCGTCGCGCAATGCTGTGGCAGCGCATCGTTTCCGGAGAACGCCCGCCATTGAGGGAACAATGATGAGGTTCGGCATCGCCTTCAAGCTGGCTTGCCTGATGGCCCTGTTCGGCATGCTGCCGACAGGCCTGGCCGGTTACTACATCTACAGCAGCAGTCGCGAGATGCTGTTGCACGCGGCCGAGCGTGATTTGCTGACGTCGGTGCAAGTGCTGGGGCGTAATTTGCACGGCAGCCTGCGCACGATCTCTCTGGATGCCGCCGTGTTGACCAATGGGCCGCAAGTGCACGAATTAGGGCAGATCAAAGACCCGGGCGAACTCAGCCACGCGCAAGACGATCTGGCTCAAGTGTTTCGCGCGATGTTGCTGGCGCATCCCGACTACATGCAGATCCGCCTGATCAGCGCCACGAACCATGGGCTGGAGCTGGTCCGGCAGGACCGTGACGGGCCGAGCATCGTCAGGGTCGAGGGCGACGATCTGCAGGAAAAGGGACACTACGCCTACGTGTTCGAGACATTGCGACTGGCGCCGGGTGAAGTACGGATCTCTCCGATCGTCATCAATCACGAACAGGGCGCGCACTCGGGCCTGGGCAAGCCGACGCTGCACGTCTCGACGCCCGTGGCGGACGAAACCGGCAAGGTGTTCGCGCTGTTGGTGATCAACGTTGACCTCGATCAGTTGTTCAGCCAGTTGCAAAGCGATTTACCCAAGGAATATCAGGTGTACCTGAGCAACCGCTGGGGCGACTTGCTGATCCACCCGGACCATCGGCGCACCTTCGGTTTCGATCAGGGCCGCCGGTTGTTTCTGCAGGACGAGTTCCCGGAAGTCTCGCGCCTTCTCACAGAAACCGGTTCCAGCAATTTGATCAGTCGCAGCGTCGAACAAGGGCAGCAGGACCGTTTGGTGGCGGCATTCGTCCGGCTTTCCCATAACGATGCCTCCGAACCGTTCGTGGTGCTTGGGCTGGGACAACCGCAAAGCCATGTACTCGCTCAGGCTTCCCGTGCCCGAACCAACATCGCGCAGATTGCCCTGCTGTTCAGCGCATTGGCGTTGCTGGCGGCGTTCATTGCGTCGCGCGCCTTGATACGACCGCTGCGCAGCATGACCGACGCCGTCGAGCTGTTTTCCCGCGAAAGAAAAATCAGCGTACTGCCACCCAGAGACGACGAACTGGGCGTATTGGCGCATCGATTCCACGCGATGAAGCATGAGATTCTCACCCAGCTTGATGACCTGACCTGCAGCCGCGCGGCGTTCGAACACCTGGCGCGACACGATCCGCTGACCGAACTGCCGAACCGCCGCCTGTGCTTTGAGCGTCTTGAGCAGGCGCTGGTGTCCGCCCGGGAGAGCGGCAAGAAGATGGCCTTGCTGTTTGTCGACCTGGATCACTTCAAAGAGATGAATGACCAATACGGCCACCGTTTCGGCGATTTGGTGTTGCAGGCCGTGGCCAAGCTGCTGACGTCGGCGAGCGACAATGCCGATTGCGTTGCGCGCCTGGGAGGCGATGAGTTCGTGATTTTCTTCAGCGACGTCACCGACCCGCAGAAAATCGTCACGTTGCTGGAAAAGCTGCACCAGTGTTTCCAGTTGCCCTTGTTCATCGACGGACACCGCGTGCAGATCCACGCCAGCATGGGCGTGAGTCTGTTCCCCCGTGACGGTGACGACATCGGCGCGCTGATTCAGCATGCCGACCATGCGATGTACAAGGCCAAGAGTGCGGGAAGAAACCGATACTCCTACGACGTGCTGGAAGAAGAGTGAACTCCCTATAACATCGGGCAATGGTCTGTCCGTGCCCCTTGCACGGACGAGGCTGTGTGCCGTTTTCAATCACCTGCCGAATCCATACTTCCCAGCGAAAGTTTAGCGAGCGGGCGGGCACTGTTTTATCCCCTTTCGCGTTGTTTCAGTCGATACCCCATGTAATAAGTTTGGGTGTCATGATGATCGGGTGTTTTGAACAAAGTCTTTGTCCTTCACGCGTATAGGTGCAGGTTCATCAAAGACTTAACCTGCGTGCGGGCGCCTGTGCAGGCCTTTCATTCATCGCTGTTGGGGATGACAGAGTCCGCGGAAGTTCGTCACAAGGGCATGTAGAAAGCACGAGCCCCTCTCAAAAAAATAATTCATCTGCTCCCGGCACCACACGATAAGAGTGACAATAAGCGTGATTAAACACATCAGCACTTCCCTCAACTACCTGCTTGCCGGTTCTGTACTTGGAACGGTGCCCATGGCCCATGCCGCCTTCATCGAAGACAGCAAACTGACACTGGGAATGCGCAACTTTTATTACGACGCTGATAACCGTGAAGGCGGTGCGGACCAACGGGAATGGGCGCAGGCGTTCAGGCTGGATTACGTTTCCGGCTTTACCGAAGGCACGGTCGGTTTCGGCGTTGACGTGCTGAGCCTGACCGGTATTCATCTGGATGGCGGCAAAGGCCACCACCCGGACACCAATACCTTCGCACCCAGCGACAGTGACGGTTCCGCCCAGCATGAGTGGAGCAGCCTCGGCGCCACGGCCAAAGCGCGCATTTCGAAGACCGAGTTTCGTTTAGGCAACTCGCTGACGCCGAACCTGCCCATCCTGATAGCGTCCGACAGCCGACTGATGCAGCAGACCTATGGCGGGGCGATGTTCACCTCGAAAGAAATCGACAACCTGACCCTCACGGGCGGGCAGATCGAGCGCGCCAGGGGCCGGGCGTCGACTAACAGCCAAGGCCTGTCGGTGGCGGGCGGCACCCAGGACAGCAACACGTTCAGGTTTGCGGGGGGCGACTGGAAAGCCAGCAAAAACCTGACCCTGCAGTACTACTACGCCAACCTCCAGGACTATTACTCCCAACACTTTTTCGGCCTGATCCATGTCCAGCCACTGGGCGAAGGCCAAAGTTTCAAAACGGATCTGCGCTACTTCAAGAGCTACGCGGACGGTGCGAACGGTCAGGCTGGCTACCGGTTCAACAACAACGGCGGATACGCGAAAACACCGGGCGAAGTGGATAACGACACGGCCATTGCCATGTTCACCTACACCTTGGGCAGCCACAGCCTGATGCTGGGTCAGCAGCGTGTGTCGGATAACGGCGGGTTTGTCTGGTTGAACCAGGCGAACGTCACCGACAGCCGTGGTCGCAACGAAGGCGAGGGGGGCGCTTCGTTCTACTCCTTCACCGACGCCGTGGTCGGCAACTTTGGTCGTGCGGGTGAGAACACGACGTTCGGTCAATACACCTATGATTTCGCAAGCCTGGGTGCGCCTGGCCTGAAGGCTTCGATTGGCTACCTGAGCGGCGTGGACGCCAAGGCCGTCAACGGCAGCGGACCGGATACCCACGAGTGGGAAACCGACATGCGGGTCGACTACGTTGTGGCACAAGGTCCCTTGAAGGGCTTCGGCACGACACTGCGTCATGGTACGTACCGGGGTGGCGGCACCAGCATTGCTGATCAGGACCAGACTCGACTGATCTTCAACTACTCCTATTCGTTCTTCTGATTCGCTCCGCGACCTGATCAATGCCTGGACAGCAGGCATTGGATCCAATGCACTCACTGTATCGAATTCGGACAAAAGGTAGTCTCAGGCTATTGATGGAGTGATGGCTCAATGACATATTTGAGCCGTCTTCAACTCACTCTCCGTGTGCAAAATGCGCCCCCTAAAGTCACTTGTTGCGGCCTCAGTGCTGCTCAGCGGGTGCAATGGAATGCCAGTCGCTTTTACTCAGGATCCAGTTTATGACCAAGCGTTCGTCGTCCATTCCGGCGGACCGCTTCCTTACATGCTGATGGGCACGGCGGTGCAGTGGAATGACGAGTACGCCGTCACCGTCAAGCACATTCCCTACGTGCCCGGGTCGGTTTACCAAGGGCAGGGGGACATCCAGTTTTTCCGGCACAAGGCCAATGGCGTTCCACTCTGGCGTGGATACACCCCGGGCGAGGCCGTCACGGCAGTGGGTTACAACTCGCTGTACATGTCGGTGAAGGGCAGTGGCCACGCCTTGCCTGCGATGGTGCGGCTGGACGCCAAAGAGGGCAACGTGCTCTATGGCACCCACGATGGGCCGGTCGCCAAAGGCATGTCGGGCGGCCCGGTGTTTGCCGCCGATGGCAAGGTCGTCGGCATCACCGTTGCATTCCTGTCGTCCAGCGAACTGGCTGCACTCAAGCGCCCGGACCTCGCCAACCAGCCTCGGGTCAGCATCTTTCTGCCCTACGCCGAGATCAATCGCGAGTGGGGCCGTTACCTGGCGCAGGCCCAGCCGGTGACAGCGGCACCGACTCACCTTGCCAGTCGCTGATCATCGTTCGCGCAAGGCTTCGCGGGCGCGGTTCAGGGGTTTGATCAGATAATCCAGCACCGTCTTCTGGCCGGTGCGGATATCCACGGTGGCGATCATGCCGGGCACGATGGCGAAGGTCTTGCCGGCCTTGTTGCGCAGTACATCGGAGTCGGTGCGGATGTACACGCGGTAATAGAAGATCTCGGGTTTGACCTCGTCCTGGATCGTGTCAGGGGAAATGGTCACGACCTTGCCGTCGAGACTGCCGTAGATCGAGTAGTCGTAGGCGGTGATCTTCACCTTGGCTTCCTGATCCGGGTGAATGAAGGCGATATCGCGCGGTGAAATCCGCGCTTCGATCAGCAGTTGTTCGTCCAGCGGCACGATCTGCATCAGCTTTCCGTTGGGTGGAACCACGCCGCCGATGGTGGTCACTTCGATGTCCTTGACGATGCCGCGCACTGGCGAATGCAGGGTCAGACGGGAGAGTGAGTCATTGCGGCCACGAATCACTGCGACCAGCATCTGCGCTTCGGCGTTGGCTTTGGCCAGGTCTTCGCGGGCGCGCACCATGTAATCGGAGCGGGCTTCGGTGGCCTTGAGTTCGAGTTCCGAACGTTGCCGATTCAGACGCAGCACTTCAACCCGACTCGACGCGCCGATCTTCGCCAGATTCTCGGTAATCTCCAGCTCGCTGCGCACCAGTTTCAGCGAACTCTGGATGCCGTCCAGCGTGTCCTGCAGGCCCTTGCGGCGGGTGGTGTACAGCTCGGTTTCGGCGCGGATGAGTTCGGGGAAACCACTGAGCGACGCATCGAACGAGAGGGTTTTTTCACTGACCTCTGCTTGCAGGCGATTGACGCTGGCGAGCGCCGCCCGATACTTGGCTTCGCTTTCCCCCACGTTGGATTCGGTTTTCACGGCATCGAGCTGGGCGAGGACCTGGCCACGCTCCACCAGCGAACCTTCAGTGACGTTCATTTCCTTGATGATGCCGCCTTCCATGGACTGGATCACTTGCTCCCTGGAACTGGGGACCACCTTGCCCGTGCCGGTGGACACTTCCACCACTTCAAACCATGCCGCCCAGGCAAGAAAGCAGGCGATCATCACGGCGCAGCCCCAGATGACCCGGATGCCGCCAGTGATGCTGCGCTCGTCGCGACCGTCCAGGTAGGTGATCGAATCCGGCAAGCGCGGCGCGTGTTCGGCCGTCAGTGCTTTCATGACGGTGCTCCTTGGGGCTGCCGCAACCGCGCAAGCGCGGCGTCGCGGTGGTCATCGATCACGATCCGGCCGTTGTCCAGGACAATGATGCGCTCGACAAGCTGCAGGACGCTGACCCTGTGAGTGGCGACGACGAGCGTTCTGCCGGTGCACCAGGTGGTGAGTTTTTCCAGCAACAGGCGCTCGGTGATGTCGTCCAGCGAGGCGGTGGGTTCATCCAGCAGCAGGACCTGCGGTTGCCGGATCAACAGCCGCGAAAGCAGCAGGCTCTGGCGTTGCCCGCCCGACAGCCCCAGGCCACCTTCGAGAATCAGATGGTCCATGCCTTTGGGCATCTGCCGCACGAAATCCAGTGCACCGGTGACGGCGAGCGCCGCGATGATTTCCTGATCGCTGGCCTGCCCGGCGCCAAGGGTAATGTTGTCGCGCAGCGTGCCGTGAAAGAGTCGTGCCTGTTGCGACATGAGGCCCACGTCGCGACGCAGGTCGGCGGGGTCGATGTGGGCGAGGGCGATGCCGTCCAGTGTGGTTTCACCTGTACTCAGGTCCATGGCGCCGGCCAATGCCTGAAGCAGGGTCGACTTGCCAGCACCGTTGCGCCCTAGAATGGCGATCCGTTCGCCGGGGCGTATCTTCAGGTCGATATTGCTCAACGCAGGCGATGATTCTTCGCTGTAGCGAAAGCCCGCTTGACGCATCCGGTATTCCCCGCGTATCGCGGGCAGGTGCACGCGCTGGCTGCCTTCGGGGTGATCCACTGGCATCTGCATGATCCGGTTCAAGCCCTGCAAGGCGACTTTGGCCTGCTGCCAGCGGGTCAATACGTGAGTCAGCTGTGCCATGGGACCCATCATCCGCGATGACAGGATCGACGCCGCCACCAGGCTGCCGGTGGTGAGGTCGCCGGCAATCACCATCGGCGCACCGAACACGATGACCACCGCGAAGACGCCGCCCTGAACGTTCTGGGTCCAGGTCACCAGGCTGTTGGTCAAGGTGCGCAAGCGCAGGCTGCTGTCGGCTGAGGCGGCGTTGTAGTGATTCCACTGCTGCTGAAAACGCTGCTCGGCCTGCAAGGCCTTGATGTCGTCCATGCCTTGCACGCTTTCCACCAGCATCGCGTTGCGCAGCGCAGCTTCGCGCATCGATTCGTTGGCCAGTTTCGCCAACCGGTGTTGCGCAAGAATGCCCGGCAATACCATGGCAACCAACGCGAGCAGCGGAATCAGCACCAAAAGTCCGCCGATCAGGTAGAACACCAGCAAAAACAGGAAAAAGAACGGCATGTCCGCCAGCGCCGTCGCGGTGCTGGACGTGATCAGGTCGCGGATTTGCTCCAGCTCCCTCAACTGCGAAATGAACGAGCCGGTGGATTTGGGGCGGACCGAATTGCGCAGGCGCAGGGCGTGACCGAAGACCAGATCGGAGACCCGCAAGTCGGCGCGTTTGCCAAGGATGTCAGTGATGCGCAGACGCATGATGCGCATCACGAAATCGAACACCAGCGCCAGCATCACGCCGCCGAACAGCACGTACAGGGTCGGCAGCGATTCGGCGGGAATCACTCGGTCATAGACTTGCATCGAGAACAGCACACCGGCCATGCCCAGCAGATTGGCCACCAGCGAGGCGAGCATGACCTGGCTGTAGGGGCGCAGGTCGCTGAGCACGATGCGCCTGAACCAGTGCTCGTCGTAGGGCTTGATGTAATCGTTGGTGCGCACATCGCTCAGTGGCTGGATCGGCCGCAGGATCACCGTGCGCACGGCCTGGTCCGCGAGGGCCGCAGGTTCGATCCGGCTTTGCAGGCCTTGATCGCCGCTGTAGGCAATGCCCAGTTCGCCGTCTTCACCGACGCTTTCGATCACCCCGACCTGGCCATCCTGCAATTGCACCAGCAAAGGCGTGCGCCAGCGGCTCAGGCTCTTGTGGTCGTAGTCGGCGAACTTGACGCTGAGCCCGGCCTGACGCGCCATGTGCCGGACCACTTCCTCGACCCGTCCCTCACTGTGGATCGACGCCAGGCGCACGCTTTCCGGCGATACGTCCAGTCGGTAATGCCGTGCGACGGTGAGCACAGCCTCGAGCCACGGTGAATAGTCCTGACGCGCCGTGTCGGCCTGCACAGGTTGAGCGATGACGATGGGATCGGTCATGGCAGGATCTCCACATGCTGGATGGTGCTGTGATCGATACCGAATGCCCGGCGCAATGCGCCACTGTTGTAGAGACAGTCGATTTGCAGGCGACGCAGGTCGGCCTGAGTGTTGGCCAGATCGAAGCGCGACTGGTGGATCTCCTGCTCGGCATTGAGCAGGTCCAGCAGCGGCCGCGTGCCCAGCTCAAGGTATTGCCGGCCGTACAGCTCGCGGGCTTCTTTAATCGTGGTTTCGCGAAACTCCAATGAGTTGAGGCGGCGTGTCAGGCCGGACGTCTGGGCCTGGGACTCGCTCAAGCCCTGGCGCGCCTGCAAGCGAGCGGCGTCCTCGGCGGCGTCGGCAGCGGTCAACGCATAACCGGCAGCACGGCTGCGGGCACTGATGGCGCCTCCCTGATAAATCGGCACTTCAAGGTTCAGGAAAATCCCGACCTGGGTGCGGTCGATGGCCGGGTTCTGGCTGTCGTAATTGTTGTCCAGGTACTGATTGAACGAGGGCTCCAGCGACAGCGTCGGATACGCCTCGGCCTTGGCCTGAGCGAGTTCGGCCTGGGCCTGGGTGCGCTGGGCGGCTGCCTGCAGTACGGCGGGCAGGGCATCGGTAATCACGGGCGTGTTGCAGGACTGATTCAGCGAGTCCGGAAAGGCGTCGGTCACTTGCGGGGACGTCTGTCGCCCCAGAAGATTGCCCAGCGTCGCTTGCCAGCGCGCGTATTGCGCCTTGTACTCCTGCAAGGTCGCCATGCCGCCCTCGGCGCGGGACTGTGCCTGAACCACATCGGAGCGGGTACTGGCGCCCATGTCGCTGCGCTGTTTGGCCAGATCAACAATCCCGCCAATCCCTTGAATCTGCTGGCGGGCGATGTCGATCAAACGCTGATAGCGCTGAACCTCGACGTAGGCGAATGCGGTGTCCCGACCGACCTGATCGATCGCCAGCAGAATGCTCGCCTGACTGCGTGCGGCCTTGGCCCGGGCAGCCTCGACGGCATTTGAAACCTTGCCGAAGTCATACAGCATCTGCTTCAGCGAGATGCTCACCGACTGGCTGCTGGCGTCACTGCCATAGCCGCTGTTGTAGCCGCCCTTGATGCCGCCGGCGATCTGCGGGTAATAACCGGCCTCGGCCACGTTGATACCCTCGGCCTGTTGATACAGCGTGCCGATGGCCTCGCTGATGCTGGGGTGCCAGTCCACCGCGAGCCTCACCGCCTGTTCGAGCCCCAGTGTCTGCGTGTCTTCTTTGCCCGGTACTGCCGCGACGGGCGATTGGCTGCTCCGTGGTTTCGGTTGTTTGTCCCCCGGTTGATGTTGCAGCCGGGAAGGGCTGATGCTGCGCAGCCCCGGGTCGATGTATTCGTCTGCCCGCGCGGGCAGGTGGATCAGGTGTTGCAGGCCGATGGTCAATAGCACCATCGGCCAGGGGTGACGGCGTACGCACTTCACATGGTTTCCTTACTGACCTGGGTCAGACTTCCCTGGATCTCAAACAACCTGAATGCCGTTCTGTACCCACAAATGGTGACTCGGGTCCTCCTGCGGGGTGTATTGGGTGTAGTCGATTCCGTCCGCCTGGTGGGTGCCGTCGGCCGCCCAGGTGTCGGTCATGTGCACACTGTCTTTGCTGTCGCCCTTGATCAGCAGGGTGTTGTTGTCGGAGGAGGTGATCGCCACCAGGTCTGCCAGGCTCACGGTCAGTGACACGGCGCTGGTGTGGTTCAGGTCCAGCACTTCGATGTTGTGAATCCGGCTTTGCAGATCGCCCAGATTGATTGCCGCGTCGCCACCGGCCCACAGCAGCGTGTCGGTGCCAGTACCGCCGTCCACCGACGCGAAATGCGGGTCGCTGATGATCAGCGTGTCGTTACCGGCACCGCCTTGCAGGGTCACGGCGCCGCCGTGGGATCCGTCGAGGGTGTCGTTGCCGTCGGTGCCCTGAATCAGTTCGGTGCCCGCAGCGTCGGCCGTTGTCGCGACCGACGCGGCGCTGTGATCGTCGACGCTGGCCAGGGCCGCGAAGGATGTGGTGGCCACGGCGCCGGCCGCGTCCAGGTCCACCGTCAACGTGGCCGTGTCCGTGGTGCCGTTGGGATGGGTCAGTTGGTAGGTGAACACATCCTGATGGCCAACCACCGCGCTGGTCTGGCCGGGGTTGAGGGTGTAGACGTAGCTGCCGTCGGCATGCACCAGTAACGAACCGTAGGTGCCGACCAGGGTCGTGCCGTTGTAGCCCGGGGTGACGAACATCCCGGCTTGCTGCACGCTGAGCACGGTATAGGCCGAGCCGAGTACGTCTGCACCGGCCCCCGCCGTGTCAGTGAGCAGGTTGCCTGCCACGGGCGTGTAGCTGCCGACGACGAACTGGTTGGTGGAGGTGGCCACATTGATGAGGCTGGTGTTGATCGTGCTTCCCACGCCCAGACCGCCAACGGCCACTTTGACCTGATAGCTGCCGGACGTCTGATCGTCGAACTGGATGCCGTAATTGCCCCCGCCCAGATTGAGCAACGAGCCGCCGCCGTAGCTTTTCACCAGCACGTATTGACCCGTGGTGGTGTTGAGCTTGTACAGACTCACCGTCACCGAACTCAGCAGGCTCAACAGATTACTGGCGTTGACCACGACCGTGAGGTCACTGACGGTGTTGGCCGCGACACTGGTGGCATAGGTACCGCTACTGCCACCCAGCAACACGCCGAAGCTGCCCAGCGCCGAGTTTGTGGTGACCTCTTGGTTGACCAGGGTGATGCCCGTATGAGCGATGTCGTTGGTGGCGTCCACCAGCAAGGCCGGACTGGCGAGGTTGGTGTTGCTCCAGATCTCCGCCGCTTGTGGACTGTCGATGCGAACGTACAGCGTGGCGGTGTCGCTCAGCCCGTTGGCGTGCACCAGTTGATAGTTGAAGACATCCACTTTGCCGACGCTGCTCAGGCTGCCATTGGGTTTGTAGCTGTAGTTGCCGTTCGCGTCGATGGTCAGCGTGCCGTACAGGCCCTGCACGGTCGTGCCGCCGCCTGCCGCCACATAGCTGCCGTTTTTCTGGATCTGCAACAAGGCGCCTTGATCGGGACCGGTCTGGTCGACCTGACCGTCAGTGCCGACGTCGCTGATCACGTTGCCGGTGATCGCCGCACCGGCGGTTCCGGTGAACTGCGTCAGGCTGGTGATATCCAGTTGCAGCTGGGTGGTGACGGTGGTCAGCACGCCGATGCCGGAGCTGGCCACGGTCAGGCGATAGTCGCCCCCCAGCAGGTCGCCGATATTGACCCGCACGCCCTGACCGGCAATGGCGATCAGGTCGAGCAGTCCACCGCTGCCATTGACGTCCAGTGTGACCCAGACGCCGCTGGCGCTCTTGACTTGCAGCGTGTAGGAAACGCCGTCGAGCAGCGAGATCAGGCTGCCCGTGGTCAGGGTCAGCGTTGGGTCGATGCTGGTGCCGCTGGCCACGGTAAAGGTGAAGGTTTTCGAGAAGCCGGACAGCAGGGTGGTGAAAGAGTCGGAGAAGTTCTGCGTGACCTTGACCGGCGCGATGATCACCGTGGCGGTGGCCAGATTGTCACTGGCGACCACCGGTGCGTTGGCGTCGATATCGGGCGCCGTGACGACCGTTGCGACCGAGACGTTGCCATGGGTGTCGGTGAGGCTGACGGACAACTTCTCACCGTTGATCTGCGCCGCATTGAGCCCGACGCTGAACACACCGGTGCCGCCAACGACCGCCGTGCCTAGCACGGTGCCGCTGGCGGACTTGATGATTACCGTAGAACCGGCTTCCCCGGTGCCGCTGACCGTCAGGCCGTCGCCACTGACCAACAGCGTAGTCGGCGCGACGGGAGCGGTCAGGTCCGGTGCGGTTGCCGTGGCCGATACCGAGACGTTGCCGGTCGGGTCGGCCTGCGTCACGGTCAGGACCTGGTTGTCGATCTGCGCAGCGGCCAGTGCGACGGAGAAGCTGCCATTGGCCGCCACGGTGCCTGTGCCGAGAACAACACCTGTGGCACTGCGCACGGTCACGGTCGAGCCTGCCACACCCAGTCCGGTCAACACCGTGCCACTGCCGTTGACGGCAACGCCGGTGGGCGCGCCGGGGGCTGTCGTGTCGGGCGCTGTCAGGCTGCCCGCCGCAGAGACATTCCCCGCACCGTCGACCAGACGCACCGTCAGCGGTTGACCGTCGAGTTGCGCGGCCGAGGTCAGGTTGAAGTTGAACGTGCCGCCGCTGCCTACTGTGCCGGTGCCCAGCAAGGCACCGCCCGCGCTGTAGACGTTGACCGTTGCGCCCGCTTCGCCGCTGCCATTTACCGTCAGACCGTTGGCTGCCAGGGTCAGGCCGGTCGGTGCAGTCGGTGCCTGTATATCGGTGGCCACCAGGTTGGCGACCGGAGACAGATTCCCGGCAGGGTCCGCCTGTTGGACGTTGAGTGACTGGCCGTTGAGCTGCGCGCTGGACAGTTGCACGGTGAAGCTGCCACCGGCACCCACCACGGCGGTGCCCAGCACCTGGCCTGCGGCGTTGGTCACGCTGACGGTCGCACCCGGCTCGCCGGACCCGCTCAGTTGCAGGCCGCCAGGGTTGAGCGCCAGATTGTTCAGACCCGCAGGCGCCGTGGTGTCCGGTGCCGTGAAGCCGGTTGACGCCGAGACGTTGCCGGCTGCGTCGGCCTGGCTCACGGTCAGCGGCTGGCCGTTGAGTTGTGCGGTGTTCAGCGTGACCGAGAACGTGCCGTTCGCCGCCACGGTTCCGGTGCCCAGGACCAGGCCGGCGGCGCTGCGCACGGTCACTGTGGCCCCGGCTTCACCCAGGCCCGTCAACAGCAGACCGGTGCCATTGAGCCCCAACGTGGAGGGCGCGCTGGGCGCGGTGATGTCCGGCGCCGTGACGTTCAGCGTGGTCGAAGGATTCCCCGCCGTGTCGGTCTGGAACGCGTTGAGGATCTGTCCATTGGCTTGGGCGCTGTTGAGTTGCGCACTGAAGGTGCCGTTTGCGCCGACCACAGCCGTTCCCAGTGCCGTGCCGTTGGCAGAGGTGATGGTGACCGTCGCGCCGACTTCCCCGCGCCCGGTCACCGTTGTGCCCGTTGCGTTGATTGCCAGATCGGTCAGCGGAACAGGGGCTGTGGTGTCACCTGCAGTGATCTCGGTCGGCACCGACGAGCCACCGAGCACCGTGCTGGCGGTGACGTCCAGAATCTGGCCGTTGGTTTGCGCCGGGCTGAGTGTCACCGTGAAGGTGCCGTCGATGCCGACGGCGCCCGTACCCAACGGAGCGCCCGTCGGGCTGTACACCGTGATCGTTGCACCGCTGGCGGCGGTCCCGGTCAGTGTCACACCGTCCGCCGAGAGGACCAGGTTGTCCGGGGCATCCGGCGCAGGCGTGAGGGGCACCACCAGCGTGGACGCGGTGGAGTCATTGCCCGCGGCATCGCTCTGAACGACGAACAGTATCTGATCGGCAGCGATGCCGGTCAGGTCGATGACGAAGGTGCCGTTCGCCCCCACGGTCCCGGTCGCGATCTCTACACCGTTGACGCTGACGGTGACGGTCGCGCCGACCTCACCACGGCCGGCGAGTTGGGTGTAATCCGGGCTGATCGACAGATTGCTGACCGGGTCCGGATCGGTGGTGTCGGGCGCCGTAAAGGGCAGGGTGGCCGACGGGTTGGCGGCGGCATCGGTGGCGGTCACCAACAGCGTCTGGCCGTTGGTTTGTGGCGCATTCAGCGTGACGGTGTAGGTGCCGTCATTCCCTGTTACCGCCGATCCCAGAAACGCGCCGCTTGCCGAGGTCACGGTCACGGTGCTGCCCGCTTCAGCGGTGCCGGTCAGGGCAGTCCCACCCGCCAGTTCGGTGACGGTCGGCAGCGCCGGGGCTGTTATATCCGGTGCGTTGACGGTCGCCGGTGTTGAATCATTGGTCCCGGCATCCACCTGAACCACAGACAGCAACTGTCCCTTGAGCTGCGCGGTCGACAGGTCGACGCTGAACGTCCCGTCGGCCGCAACGGTCGCAGTGCCCAGAAAGGCGCCTTCGAAGGACACATTCACTGTGGCGCCCGCTTCGCCGGTACCGGTCAGCACCAGGCCATTGAGACTGACGGCGAGGTTGTCGACCGGCGCCGGATCGGTCACGTCCGGGACTTGATACGTTGCGTTGCCTGAGACGTTAGTGGCGTCGTCGGTCTGTGACAGGGTGAGTACCTGACCGTTGAGCTGCGCGGGGCTGAGCGTGATGCTGAAGGTGCCATCGGGATCGACCGTCGCAGTGCCCAGCGCCAGGCCGGTTGCGCTGGTGACCTGGACCGTTGCACCGGCTTCCCCGGCTCCGCTCAGGGTCACGCCATCGGCACTTAGCCCGGTGACGACAGGCAGGGCAGGCGCTGTGATGTCCGGTGCATCGACGGTCGTTGGCGTCGAAGGATTCCCCGCCGTGTCTCGTTGAATGACCGAAAGCGTCTCGCCATTGAGTTGAGGCACTGACAGCGTGAGCGTAAAGGTGCCGCCCGCGCTGACCGTTGCGGTACCGAGGACGTTGCCCGCGGCATCGCTGACGACAATGGCCGCGCCTGCTTCACCGGTGCCGCTGACGACTCGGCCTGCTTCATCGATCGCCAGGTTGGCCACTGCGTTTGGCGCGGTGGTGTCCGGGGCGAACAGAGTGCCCGCCGCCGACGCATTGCCTTTGGCATCGGTAAGCACGACGAAGACTTGCTCGCCGTTGGTCTGGCCTTGCGTGAGTGTGATCAGGAACGTGCCGTTGGCACCGACCGAGCCGGTACCGATCTGGGTGCCATCGGCCAAGGTGATGCGCACGGTCGCGTTGGCTTCACCACTGCCGCTGAGCACACCGCCGTCTGCGTTCAACAGCAGTTGAGTGGGCACTGTTGGGGGCGTCAGGTCCGGCGCGGTCACCGGCACGGCCGCACTGACGTTGCCCGGTGGGTCGGCCTGCTGGACGTTGAGGATCTGATTGTTGATCTGCGGCGTGCTCAACGTGACGCTGAACGAGCCATCGGCCAATACCACGCTGCTGCCGAGGACATTACCGGCAGGGTCTTTGACGGTGACCGTCGCGCCGGGCTCACCGGTACCGGTCACCACTGCACCCGCGGCGTTGATGTCGACGTTGGCAAGCGGGTCGGGCGGCGTGAAGTCCGGCGTCACCAGGGTGGCGTTGGGCGACACGTTCCCTGCGGTGTCTGTCTGCACCAGCGTCAGCACTTCGGCGTTGGTCAGCGGTGGGCTCAGCGCCAGCGTAAATGTTCCGGTGCTGCCGACCACGACGGTGCCCAGTGCGTTGCCGTCACTGTCGCTGACCGTCACCGTGGCGCCGGCCTCGCCATGTCCGGTCAGCGTTGCACCGTCACTGGAAATGGCCAATTGCGTAAGCGCTATCGGTGCGGTGGTGTCGATGGCGATCAGGTTGGTGGCGGCCGAGGTATTCCCTGCGGCGTCGGTCAGGGTGACGGCAAGCGTCTGGCCGTTGGCCTGAGGGTTGGTCAGCGTGATCTGGAAGCTGCCGTCGAGGCGTACGCTGCCGGACCCCAACAGTGCGCCGGCGGCATTGAAGACGTTGACCGTCGCGCCGGCTTCCCCCGTCCCGGAGAGCACACTGCCGTCGCTGCTGACCGCCAGCGCGGCCGGCGCGTCGGGCGCCACGAGGTCCCTTGCCACAAGGTTCAGGCTGGGGGATTCGTTCCCGGCCGCGTCGGTCTGGCTCAGGTTCAGGGTTTGCCCTGCAATTTGCGGCGTGGTCAGGGTCAGGCTGAAGGTGCCATTGGCGGCGACCAGGGCGTTACCCAGAATCACGCCACCTGTGCCCATCACCGTGACGGTCGAGCCCGCTTCGCCATGGCCGGAGAGGAGCGCGCCGTCGGCAGAAAGCACGAGGTTGCTCAGTGGCGCAGGGGCGGTGACGTCTGCGGCGGTGTAACCGGTGGGCAAGGAATTGATACCGTCGCTGGACGTCGCCGTCGCCGAAAGCTGCTCGCCGTTCAGTTGCGCCGTATTGAGCGTGGCGCTGAAAGTACCGTCACTGGCGACCAGCGCCGAGCCCAGCAGGGTGCCGGACGGGCTGCGTATGCTCACCGTACTGCCCGCCGTGGCGGTACCGGTCAAGGTGAGGCCGTCAGCACTCAGGGCGAGGTTGGCCGGTGCCGGCTCTGCCAGATTGCCCGGCGCGGTGACGGCCGCTTGCGGCGATGCATTACCCGCCCCATCGGTCTGAATGACGTTGAGGACGGTGCCTGCGGCGGCCCCCGGGCTCAGCGTCAGGTTGAAATTGCCGTTGGCGTTCACCGTTGCCGTGCCCAACTGGACACCGTTGGCATCACGTACCACCACGGTCGCGCCCGCTTCGCCGTGACCGGCCAGCGACAGACCGTCCGCCGTGACGGCCAGGTTGCTCACTGCCAGCGGGGCGGTGGTGTCAGCCGCGGCATAGGCTGCCGGATTCGATACATTGCCTGCCGCATCGGTGGCCGTCACGGTCAGTGCCTGACCATTGAGTTGCGGCGAGCCGAGCGTGACCTGGAAGGTTCCATTCGCGGCCGCAGTGGCGGTACCGATTATTCCGCCAGCGGCATCCCGTACGATCACCGTGCTACCGGCTTCGGCGTTACCGGTCAGTTGCAGACCAGCGCCATTAAGCACAAGCGCAGTCGGTGCATCCGGCGCAGTGAGGTCGACCGCTACCACGTTCACCGCAGTGGAGACGTTGCCCGGCGGGTCTTCCTGGATGACCGTCAGCACCTGCGCATTGGTCTGTGGCGAGCTGAGCGTGAGGTTGAATGAACCGTTCGCCCCGACCAGCCCGGTGCCGAGCAAGGTGCCGTCCACGCTGCGCACGGAAACCGTCGCCCCGGGCTCGCCGTGGCCGGTGACGGTCACGCCGTCGGCATTGACCGCGACCTGAGTGAGCGCCGCCGGTGGGCTGATATCCGGTGCCTGCAACGTGGCGGATGGCGATGCGTTGCCGCTGGGGTCGACCTGGCTGATGTCCAGTGTCTGGCCGTTGTTCGGAGGTGGCGCGAGGGTGACACTGAATGCACCGTCGGCCGCCACGACGGCCGTGCCCAGCAGGGTGCCATTGTTGTCGGTGACACGAACGGTAGCGCCCACTTCGCCGGTGCCGGTGAGCGTGTTGCCACTGGCGCTGATGTTGAGGTTCTGGACGAGGGCCGGAGGCGTGGTGTCCACCGTATTCAGGCTGCTCTGCGGCGAGGTGTTGCCCGCCGCATCGGTGAGGTTGACCTGCAAGGCCGCGCCGCTGGTTTGCGCGCTGGGCAACGTCACCTGGAACTGACCGCTCTGGTCGACGGTTCCGGTGGCCAGCACGTTGCCCGCTGCATCGCGAACGGTGACCGTGGCACCCGCTTCACCCTGGCCGCTGATCACGGTTCCGACACCGTTGATGGCTAAGCCGGTCGCGGCATTCGGTGCCTGCAGGTCCGGGGCGACCACGCTGCCCGGTTGCGAAACGTTACCGACCGCGTCGCTCTGGGTGGCGGTCAGGGGTTGCGCGTTGAGCTGAGCAGGGTTGAGGACAATGCTGAAGTGACCGGTGCTGGCCACCACGCCTGTGCCCAATACGGTGCCGCTGCTGTCGGTGATGGTAACGGTGGCGCCGACTTCACCTTTGCCCGTGACTGCGCTGCCGTTGGCGTTGATGGTCAGATCCGAGGGCGCGTCAGGCGCCGTCGCGTCAGTAGCAGTGACTGTACCGGGCACTGAGTGGTGGCCACTGCCGTCGCTGGCGGTCACCTGCAACGTCTGCGCATTCAACTGAGCAAAGCGCATGAAAATGGTGAAGCGACCCAGACTGTTGACGGTGCCCGATCCCAGGGTCGTCCCGTCGGCCGCAACGATATTGACCGTGGTGCCAGGGGTGCCCGCCCCGGTCAGGGTGAAGCCGTCGCTGCTGATGACGAGGTCCGTCGGCATGGCTACCTGAGTGCCGTCGGGGCCGGAAAGGTCGACCGGCGTGGAGGGGTTGCCGCTGCTGTCGGTACTGATGACCGTGCTGATGCTGCCGTTTTCCGCAGGCGGGTTCAGACCGATGACAAAGACACCATCGTTGCCGACAACGCCCGTCCCGATCACGAGGTTGCCGGGGGCGGTGATGGTGATGGTCGTTCCGGGCTCGCCGGTCCCGGACACCTGAGCGCCGTCCGGGCTGACGGCGAGGTTGGCCACTGGAGGCGGAGGCGTGGTGTCGGGCGCCTGAGTGCTGACCGGGAGCGAGTCATGGAGGCCGTCGGAAACGACGACCTGCACTAACTGGCCGTTATTGAGTGTGCCGGGGAGGCTAAAGGTGAATTCGCCATTGGGTCCGGCTGTGGTGGTGCCCAACAGGTTGCCGTTGGCATCCAGCACATTGACCGTGGCGCCGGCTTCGGTCGTGCCGCTCAGCACGCCATTGGCGTCGACGGCCAGGTCAGTCGGCGCGAGCGGCGCGGTAATGTCAGGGGCGGTGACGTTGCTCGCAGCCGAAGGGATCTGACTGGCGTCAACTTGCGTCACGTTCAGCGTTTCGCCGTTTTGTTGAGGGCTGGTCAGGATGACGGTGAAGCTGCCATTGGCTGCCACCACCACGCTCCCCAGCAGCGTGCCGTTCACACTGCGGACTTCAATGGTGTCGCCCGCAACGCCATTGCCCGAAACATGAAGCCCGTCCGCAGTGATCGCCACGTTGCTCGGGGCGTCGGCGGGCGTCGTGTCCAGCGCGGTCACCGGAGTGGAAACCGACAGATTTCCCTCAGTATCGGTTTGCGTGACCTGGACTGTCTGGCCGTTGTTCTGAGCAGGAGACAGCGTCACCTGGAAAGCACCGGTCGTGGCATCCGCCGTCGCTGTGCCCAACAGGTTGCCGCTTTGGTCCCGTACGTACACGGTCGCACCCGGTTCGGCTTGCCCGCTCAACAGAACGCCTGTGCTGTCCAGGTTGAGGTTGTCGGGGGCGTCGGGTGCCTGAATGTCCGGGGCGTCGACAGGCACTGGCGTCGATGGCGTCACCGAACCATCCACCTGGCTCACGTTCAGCCCCTGGCCGTTGATCTGCGGGCTGGAAAGGGTGATTTCAAACCGTCCGTTTGCGCCCACCACCGCTGTGCCGAGTGAATTGCCTGAGGCATCGGTCACGGTGACCGTCGCGCCAATCTGGCCATTACCGGTGACCACCGCGCCATTGGTAGAGATCTCGACGTTAGTTACCGCATCGGGCACGCTCTGGTCCGGCGCGTTGACGGGTACCGGCGTGGATGGATTGCCTGCGGCATCGGTCTGGGTGACCTGCAGCACCTGCCCGTCGGTCTGCGCCGTGGTGAGGTTGAGCGTAAAGCGACCGTCACTCCCAATGCTGCCCGTGCCGATCATGGTGCCGAGCGCATCGCGTACGGTCACAGTCGCGCCAGGTTCGCCACGACCGGTGAGCACCCCGCCCGAAGTATCCAGCGTAACGTTGGTCAACGGCGTCGGCGCCTGGGTATCGGGCGCCGTGAAGGGAACAGGCGTTGCAGGATTCCCGGTGCTGTCGCTCGCGTTGATCAGTAACGTCTGCCCGTTATTCTGCGCACTGCTGAGGATCACGCTGAATGAGCCGTCGGCGGCGACGTTGGCGCTGCCAAGCACATTGCCGTTGGCGTCGGTGACGGTGATTCTCGATCCCGCTTCACCGTGGCCGCTGAGCAACGTACCGTCACTGCTGAGCGAGAAACCATCAGGCTGCAGGGGCCCGTCCAGGTCCCCGGCAACCACCGGTGCCGACGCCGACGGGTTTCCGGCGGCATCCGCCAGCACGACCTGCAAGGTCTGACCGTTGGTCTGTGCGGTATTCAGGGTCACGGAAAACGCGCCGGTCGCAGAGACCGTGCCGGTGCCGAGCACGGTACCTTGAGCGTTTGTGATCGTGATTGTCGCCCCGGGTTCTCCACGACCGGTGACGGACAGACCGTCGTGGGCAACCGCGACATCGGCCGCCGCAACAGGCCCTGTGATATCCGGCGCTGTGACCGGCACGCTGACCGACGTCTCGCCATTGCTGTCGGTGGCGGTGACATTGAGCATTTCACCGTTGGCCCGTGGCTCAAAGAACGTCACCGTAAAGGTGCCACCGTTACCAACCACTGCGCTTCCCAGCAACGTGCCGTTCGCGTCCCGAACCTCAATCAAGTCGCCTGCCGTGCCGTTACCGCTCAATTGAGTGCCTGTGGCATTCAACGCCAGATTGCCAGGCGTCCCTGGACCTTGGGCATCAGGCGTGAGGACGTCGAGCGCCGGCGAAGGATTGCCTGCGGCATCGGCTTGGGTAATCTTCAACGGTTCACCTGGAGCGGCCGCCGTCGTCAGCGTGATCAAAAACGTACCGTTTGCGCTGACAACACCGGTGCCGATGGCCGTTCCGCCCGCGTTGAGCACGGTAACGGTTGCACCGATTTCGCCGTTGCCGGACAGCAGCGCACCGTCGACGCTGATCGCCACGTTGGTCACCTGAGCCGGGGCGGTGGTGTCGGCCGCGGTCAGGGGCGTGGAGGATGTGTTGCCCGCGGCGTCAGTGGCGCTGACGTCCAGATGTTCACCATTGGTCTGGGCGCTCGCCAACGTCACGCTGAACGTGCCATCCAGGCCGGCGCGTGCCGAGCCGATCACCGCGCCTGAGGCGTCGCGAACCAGCACCCGGGCGCCGGCTTCGGTGACACCGGTCAGCGTCAAGCCGTCCGCCGACAGGACGAAGGTGCCCGGCTGCGCCGGAGCGGTGGTGTCGGGCGCCTGCAGCGGCACATTGGATGAGACATTGCCGGCCGCGTCAGTCAAGGTCACCTGCAGGACTTGACCGTTATGCGGGGCTGGATTGAGCCCTACGCTGAAGGTCCCGTCAGCGCCGACACTGCCGGTCCCCAGCAACGCGCCGTTAGCGTCGATGATGTTGACCGTGCTGCCTGCTTCGCCGTGTCCGCTGACCAACGAACCGCTGCCGCTTATCGCGACACCCGTCGGGGCGTCCGGTGGCGTGGCATCGCCATTGCCCGGTGTCGTGACGTCCGTATCGGGCGCCTGGGCCTGGGCCGGTGTCGAGGTGTTACCTGCTGGATCGATGGCGATGACCGTTAACGATTGGCCGTCGGTCTGCGGCGGATTCAATGTCACGTTAAACGTGCCGTCAGCGGCAATGGTGGCGGTTCCGAGCAAGGTGCCATTTGCCGCCCGGACCTGGATCGTTGCACCGGCCTCACCGGTGCCGCTCAAGGCAGTGCCATCCGCATTGACGGCCAGACTGCCAGGCGCATCAGGTGCTGTAGTGTCTGCCGCGGTCACCGAGCCCGGCGTCGAGACGTTACCCGCCGCATCGGTCAGCGTCACATCCAGCGCCTGGCCGTTGGTCTGCGGGGCATTGAGAACGACCTGGAAACGGCCGTCGCTGCCTACCGTTCCGGAGCCCAACACGTTCCCGGCGGCATCGTACACGGTGACTCGAGACCCTATTTCGCCAAGCCCGCTCAACGACAGACCGTCGGCGGACAAGCCGAGTCCTGTGGGGGCATCGGGCGCTGTCGTATCAGGGGACGCTGCGCCACCTCCGCTGCCGCCTCCACCGCCGCCACCTGCCGCCGCAGCGGCACCGCCTGCGCCGAGCAACCCTAATCCGGCGATCGCCCATGTAGGTGTGGCGCTGCCCACGACACCGGCACCGGCAATCAGCTCGTCAATGGAAGAGACTTCCTCGAAGGTAAAGCCTTTGAACACTTGTGCGTCGTACTGTGCCTGCCACAGTGCGCCGTCGTCGCCTTGAAACACCATGTCGCTGTGGACGCCGTCCGGTCCGGTATTGAAGAAGTTGGCGACCCTGATGTGTTCGCCATTCTTGAGATTGACCACCAGGTCCTGCCCACTGCGGCTCGCCGAGGCGACTCGGTCGGGCGCGATCGGCATTTGAACGACAGAGGGGTGGTTGAGGGCCAGATCGCCCCAGGTAGTGGCAGTGAGTTGAGAGGTTATTTTGTCAGCGACGACGATGTTTTCCATTTCGTTGAATCCTGGTTCCATAGTTTGCTTCGGGACAACAACCGCGCAGCCGTTCCATCAAGCTGGCCGCCGCTCTTTGGGTGTTAATACCGTCAGAGTGAGTGCTGTTTTATTCGTCTGCGGTTATCCGTTTGGTTAGAAAGCTAGATTGGATCCCGCGGGTTTCAATGCCTGCTAAATTGACAATCGCCTGTTTTTTGCACTGCCAGTAGCGTTAACAGACTGATAACTATCAGGTAATGGCTGATAATTGGATTGCGTGCCGGTCGTCGGAGCAAGAGGGACATGAGTCCTAACGCAGGGGGGTGAAAAACCGATGTATTCATCTGGATGGCCGAAGCAGCGGATGGCCATGCGCCCGGCCATGGCAGCATTGAAGTCAGTGGCGTGGCGCCCATGAAGAGCGCCGGCAGGTTTACGGCTTCGGGTTCGCCTCAGCGATTGGGACGCGCAGAGGCGCAGGATTTCACGCCAGACTGTCACTGCTGCCAAACGTGCTGACGCACGTCCAGACCGCAACCAGCACCGGCACGGTCAGGCTCCACAGACCGAGCGCCAGATACAACAGCGCGGCGCCGATGCAACCGGCGGTGAAACCCAGCAGGTTCAGCGCGATGGGGTTGAGTCGCTGCTTGATCACACCGCGTTCTTGCTCGTCGCGCAGACCGATCAGCGCAAACACATCGATAGCGCCCTGGGTGACATTCCCGGTCATCAGGGTGGTGGGCGGCGCGCCTTTGAGGTGCTGACGCGAGATCGCGTTTTGAATCGCCATGGCGGCTACGCCGGTCATGCCGGTGATCAACGCCGAGGCGCTGTCGCCGTCGCTGAAGGGCCCCAATTCGATAGCCAGTACACCGAACGCGGCGAGTAAAAGGGTGTGCAGGATCAGCAGCGGTCGCAGGGGTGTCCATCCACGCCGGTTGATCGAAACGGCTGCCAGGTGGCTCAGCCCAACCACCACGGCAAACAGCGGCAATGCCAGGAGTTTGGCCAGCGCCCCCGAGGTGCCGTGGACGATGCTGACGCCCAGGGTCACGAAGTTGCCGGTCACGTGAGCCGTGAACAGGCCTTGCAGGGCGAGAAAGCCGACGGTGTCGACAAAGCCGCCGTTGAAGCTGAGGGCCGGGGCCATGGAGCGATGAATCGCGGGCATTTTGAAACTCCGTCAGATCGCAGGGCTGCGGTTTCATTCGCGAGAAACGATCAGGCAATCAGGATGCCGACCCTCGCGAATGAACGCGTTTTGCAGGGTGTGCGCCGTGCTATCAATCAACGACCGGCCTCAGGTTGAGCGCTGGAAACCGGTTGGTCGGCGGGCGGTTTTTGCGGCTCTCGGACAAAAATCGCCAACAACATCGCGCCCAGGCTCAATCCGGCCAGTGCCAGAGAGCCCACATCGATCGCCAGATCAAGGCCCCAGGCGGTTGCCGCGCGGCCCAGCAGCATCGCGACCACGCCTTGCATCAGGTAGGCCACCAGAAACAGCGCCGACAGCGTTCCGGCCCGGTGGTGCATCGGCGCATGGGCGTTGATCAGGTTCAGACCGCCCATGAACAATAGGCTGTAACCGGCGCCGCTGGCGGCACTGGACAACAGGAACACTGGCAGCGCATGGGTCGCGGTCGCCAGCATCAGCAACAACAGGCTGGCAATGGAGAAACTCGCACCGGCAATGATGGACAGCTTGGAGCTGAAGCGTTTGGCAACGATCCCGGTGAAACCCACCAGAATGGCGAACAGTGAGATTGCACCGCCGTTGACCAGTGCATTGCTGGAGCCGATCAGGTCATGGGCGATCTGCGAGCCGAGCGACAACATGGTCGCGCCCACTGAATAGGCGCTGAGCACCGCGCTCACCGACACCAGAAAAACGCGGCGCAACGGCTTGTGAATTTGCGGCAACTTCAGCGACCAGCGTTTGCTGCTTTCAGCCTTGGTGTGACGCGGCAGGTGCCAGACGCCGGCCATCGTGGCGACCAGCACCACCACCAGCACCCAGAAGCTCAAACGGGTGGGGAAGGGTGCGTATTGGATCAACCCGCCCCCCATGATCAGTGCCGCTGCCAGACCGAACGCCTGCGCCGCGGTGGTAATGGCGCCGGCGAGTTTGGCTTTGCCCGGCGCGCTGAACTCCACCACGGCGGCCGCTGAAGGGCCGGCGGAAAGCCCGACGCCAATGCCCATGAACGCCCGGCCCACCAACAACCAAGTGACGTCAGGGGCGACCGCAAACAGCAGGACGCCGATCAACGACGCCGTCAGTCCCCACAGCATCGCGGCGCGGCGGCCGATGTAATCGGAGAGGTCGCCAAGGGCAATCAGCGTCGCGACCACGAACACGGGGAACACCGCAAAAATCAGCGTGGTCACGGTCGGTGTCAGTTGCCATTGATGCGCGTAAAGCGGGTACATCATGGCCGGTGCGGCGCTGGTCCACAGCGTATGGACAACCACGGCAGCGGCCACCCAGAAACTGCGTTTGCGGCCCCATGTGCGGGAGTTTTGGCTCATGTCAGTTGCCTCGAGGGTGTCAGTCATGACGTTAAGGTGCACAGGCGAAAAAGCCTTGTACCGATGTGCGTTTGATTGCGGTGTCCAGTCAGCCAGCGTTGCAGTGGCCGAAACACCGCGTTCGCCACTGTCGTAACCTCCAGCAGCTCCCACAGGTTCCGCGGTAACCACAGGTCTTGCGGCAGCTGCGAGTTCTGGGTCTGCCCGGTCCGTGTGGGAGACGTCGGAGGTTACGACGGCAGCGAATGCGGTGTGTCAGTCGCCATCGATGTAACTGCCCCAGCGCATTCGCGAGCAAGCTCGCTCCCACAGGTTCGGCGGCAACCACAGGTCTTGCGGCAGCCGCGAGTCCTGGATCTGCCCGGTGCCTGTAAGACGTCGGAGGTTACGACGGCAGCGAATGCGGTGTGTCAGTCGCCATCGATGTAACGGCCCCAGCGCATTCGCGAGCAAGCTCGCTCCAACAGGTTCCGCGGCAACCACAGGTATTGCGGCAGCTGCGAGTTCTGGGTCCGCCCGGTCCCTGTAGGAGACGTCGGAGGTTACGACGGCAGCGAATACGGCAGGTCAGTCAATATCGTCCTCAATTGACCCACCGCTTAGCCAGTCAGCCGGATCAGGAAATCAATTCAAGTGAGCTTTGAGCTCGCCCGCCGCCTGACGCATCGCTGCCTTGACCTCCGCAATGTTGCTCAGCGGATTGAGCAGCCCGTAGTCGTGGACCATGCCGTTGTAGCGCACCGCGGTCACATCGACGCCAGCGGCATCCAGCTTGCGGGCATAGGCTTCGCCTTCGTCACGCAACACATCCAGGCCGGCCGTCTGCACCAGCGCCGGTGGCAGGCCCTTGAGCTGCTCGGTAGTCGCACGCAGTGGCGATGCGTGAATCTCGGCGCGCTGTTTCGCATCGGTGGTGTAGCTGTCCCAGAACCACGTCATCATGTTTTTGGTGAGGAAGTGACCCTCGGCGTAGGTCTGGTAGGAGCCTGTGTCGAAGTTCGCATCGGTGACCGGCCACAGCAGCAACTGGAAACGCAGCTTCGGCGTGTTCTGCTCTTTGGCCATCAGCGCTACCACGGCTGCCATGTTGCCGCCGACGCTGTTACCGGCCACGGCGAGCCTTGAGCCGTCGACATTGATGTCCTTGCCGTGCTCGGCCACCCAGCGGGTCGCGGCGTAGGCTTGATTGATCGCGGTCGGGTAATGCGCCTCCGGCGAAGGCGTGTAGTCCACGTAAACCGCCACCGCACCTGAACCCACCACCAGATCACGAATCAGGCGGGCATGCGTCGGGTAATCACCGAGGACCCAGCCACCGCCGTGGAAATACATGAACACCGGCAGCTCACCTTTGACGCCTGCGGGGCGCACGATCGTCAGCTTGATGGTCTGGTTGTCGGCCTTGATGGTCTTCTCGCTAACCTGGATGCCGGACATCTCGACCTTCACCGAGTTCTGTGCACCGGTGAGCACCGCACGGGCATCCTTGGGCGTCATTTGCTCCAGCGGTCGGCCGCCACCTGCCGCGAGGGCGTTGAGGAAGGCTTGAGTCTGGTGCTCAGGCACGGTGGTTTCGGCGGCGAACGCAGTGCCAATGGACAGCGCGAGGAGGGTAGCGGTCAGGGTCTTTTTCAGGGTGTTCATGAGGGCTTAGTCCTTTAGGTCGAATGAGTCGAGAGTGGGTGGCCGCTGACGCTCGTTGAGCGGGATGCTTGCTGGCTTGGAGGTGAATGTACGGACTAAACGATGAGGGAACAATTAGGCTAAATGGGGAATCATTGTTTCTGATTTGGGGACACTTAATGCGCGACGTGTCGCTCGCAGGCAACGAATGTCCGGGTGCAGCGCGGTGGAGGGATTTTTGCAGGGCGGGAGCCGGTCGGCGTGCGCTTGCCTGTGCTAACGAGAAGACCGGGCAAGGGTCTGGCTGGGGTATTCCAGAAACAGCGACCGATAGGTTTCCGCAAACCGCCCCAGATGCCAGAACGAATAGCGCATCGCAACTTCTGCAACGTTGGTGCCTTCGCGCCTGGCTGACAAAAGATCCTGACGTGCCAGGTTCAGGCGTCGAGTCCGCAGCCAGGCGGTCGGCGCCATGCCGACGCATTCATTGAAGGCCTTGCGCAATTGCTGGAACGACGTATCCGCGGTCTCGGCCAATTGCACGACGCTGAAATTTTCCGTGGGGTAAGCGCTGACCTGTTCGAACACCCGCTGCACGATCTTTCGCTGATCACGGACTCGCAGATTTCTGCCCGATAAGGGCGAGCATTCCGACTGTTCCAGCACGTACAGACAGTCCTCGATCAACTGATCACCCAAGTGAATCGACTCGGCGGTGTCAGCGTGGGTCATGCGGGTCAGCATCGTGCTCAGCCAACCGCTGAACAGCGCGCCGTGAGGGGATTTGAGCGGGGTCAGCAGCAGGTCTTCGAAGGTGCGGTGCAGATGGCGGGTGCCCAGGCTGTCCTGTTTGATTACCACCGCGATTTCGCGGTAGTTCTCCGGTGTGATCCACAGGTTCTGCGTGCTGGCGTCCAGCAGGTACAGCGCGCGGTCGGCCATGTCGAAGCTGAACACCAAGGCATCGCTTGGCGCTTTGTAATACTGCTCGATGCGGGTATTCATGTGCTCTTCGTAGACTTGCACGCCGCCCAGTTCCGCCTCGACCAGCCGTCCCTTGAACTGCCCCGACGACATCTGCGCGTAGTGCAGGCTCCAGCCTGCGTAAGAAGTGCCTTGCTGATCGGCGGCGACGGTTTCGAATACCTTGACCGACATAAATAGCCTGCGCTTGAGCGCTGTTGTTATGAGGTGCGGGCACCATAGCAGCCCGCCTTGGCGCCCCGCAACCCACGTTTTCCGGGGCTTTCGGTGCCCCGCTGACTGAATCTGCGTTCGCACCAAAACAGGGCGGACAGGTTGCGCGAAAGTGGATAGACCGGCTGCTCGACGATCTTCCAGCATAAGGCCCAGCACAGCGCTCGGGCCGAAGCCCACCGCGCCATGATTCGTCGTCACCCCCAGAGGTCCCATGGACAGCAGCGTGAAAGACCCACTCGCCGAGTGGTTGAAGAGCTACGGCATCACCGAAGTCGAATGCGTGGTCAGTGACCTGACCGGCATCGCCCGCGGCAAGATTCTGCCCACCAACAAATTCCTCAACGAACACGGCATGCGCCTCCCGGAAAGCGTGCTGCTGCAAACCGTGACCGGTGATTACGTCGACGACGACATCTACTACAACCTGCTCGATCCGGCCGACATCGACATGACCTGCCGCCCCGATCCGCAGGCGGTCTACGTGCTGCCCTGGGCGATCGAGCCGACGGCGATGGTCATCCACGACACCTTTGATCGCTACGGCAATCCCATCGAGCTGTCACCGCGCAACGTGCTCAAGAAAGTCCTGGAGCTCTACGCGGCGCAGGGTTGGCAGCCGGTGGTGGCGCCGGAAATGGAGTTCTACCTGACCCAGCGCTGCGCGGACCCTGACTTGCCGTTGCAAGTGCCGACCGGGCGATCCGGACGTCCTGAGAGCGGCCGTCAATCATTCTCTATCGAAGCGGCCAACGAGTTCGATCCGTTATTCGAGGACGTGTACGACTGGTGCGAAGCGCAGGGGCTGGACCTGGACACGCTGATCCACGAAGACGGCCCGGCGCAGATGGAAATCAACTTCCGCCATGGCGACGCGCTGGACCTGGCCGACCAGATCACGGTGTTCAAACGGACCATGCGCGAGGCAGCACTCAAACATGACGTGGCGGCGACCTTCATGGCCAAGCCGATCACCGACGAACCCGGCAGCGCCATGCATCTGCATCAGAGTGTGGTCGACATCAAGACCGGGCTCAGCATCTTCAGCACCCCGGAAGGCGAGCCCACCAAGCTGTTCCTGCAACACATCGGCGGTCTGCAGCGCTATATCCCCGAAGTGCTGCCGCTGTTCGCACCCAATGCCAACTCGTTCCGCCGTTTTCTGCCGGACACCTCGGCGCCGGTCAACGTGGAATGGGGCGAGGAGAACCGCACCGTCGGCTTGCGCGTGCCAGCCTCCGACGCTCAGGCACGGCGGGTCGAAAACCGGCTGCCGGGCGCTGACGCCAACCCGTACCTGGCGATCGCCGCGAGCCTCTTGTGCGGCTACATGGGCATGATCGAAGGCTGCGACCCGAGCGCGCCGGTGCAGGGCCGAGGCTATGAGCGACGTAACCTGCGCCTGCCGTTGACCATCGAAGATGCGCTGGAACGCATGGAGGCCAGCGCTGCCGTACGCAGGGTACTCGGCGACAAGTTCGTGCAGGGTTACGTCGCGGTCAAACGCGCCGAACATGAAAACTACAAGCGCGTGATCAGCTCATGGGAACGCCAGTTCCTGATGATGAGCGTCTAAGCGCAGCGGTCTTTTCCATTGACGTTGGGGGCACCATGAAGTTGATCGTTACCACGCTGTTTCTGCCGGCTGTGCTGGCCGGAGCAGTCACCCAGGCTCACGCCGAAGGCAACACCGTGAAGATTTACAACTGGTCCGATTACATCGGCCCGACGACGCTGGAGGACTTTCAGAAGGCCACCGGCATCCAGCCGACCTACGACGTGTTCGACTCCAATGAAACGCTGGAAGGCAAAATGCTGACCGGGCGCTCGGGCTACGACGTGGTCGTGCCGTCAAACCATTTCCTCGGTCGGCAGATCAAGGCCGGTGCGTTCCAGAAACTGGACAAGGCCCAACTGCCCAACTGGAAGAACCTCGACCCGAAACTGATGAAGCAACTGGAGGCCAACGATCCGGGCAACCAGTACGCCGTGCCGTACCTGTGGGGCACCAACGGCATCGGCTACAACGTTGACAAGGTCAAGGCCGTGCTCGGTGTCGACACCATCGACTCCTGGGCCGTGCTGTTCGAACCGGAAAACATGAAAAAGCTGCAAAAATGTGGCGTGTCCTACATGGACTCGCCCGATGAAGTCTTCCCCGCCGTGCTCAATTACATGGGCTTGTCGCCCCGCAGCGAGAACGCCAAGGACTACGACGCGGCGACCGAGAAGCTCAAGGCGGTGCGCCCGTACATCACCTATTTCCACTCGTCCAAATGGGTGTCGGACCTTGCCAACGGCGACATCTGCGTGGCGTTCGGTTATTCCGGCGACGTGCTTCAGGCCAAGTCCCGGGCCGAAGAAGCGAAGAATGGCGTGAAGATCGCCTACTCCATTCCCAAGGAAGGGGCCAACGTCTGGTTCGACATGCTGGCGATTCCCAAGGACGCCGAGCACCCGAAAGAAGCCCTGGCGTTCATCAACTACCTGCTCGAGCCTCAGGTCATTGCCAAGGTCAGTGAGACCGTCGGCTACGCCAACCCGAACCCGGCGTCCAATGCGCTGATGGGCAAGGAGATCACCGAGAACCCGTCGATCTACCCGACACCTGAAGTCATGAGCCGGTTCTACATCTCCTCGGAATTGAAGCCCGCGACCCTGCGCCTGATGACGCGCAAGTGGACCGACATCAAATCCAATCGTTAAGGAACGCTTTATGCCTGCTGCACTGCCACACACGGGTTCGTACTATGCCGCGTCGGTCGCGCCCGAGCCCGAGCGCGCCTCACTGGACACCGCCATCAACGCAGACGTCTGCATCATCGGCGGTGGCTTCACCGGGGTGAACACCGCGCTGGAACTGGCCGAACGTGGGATGTCGGTGGTGCTGCTGGAAGCGCAGCGCATCGGCTGGGGCGCCAGTGGCCGCAACGGAGGGCAGTTGATTCGTGGCCTGGGGCATGACGTCAGCGGTGTCGAACGCTGGGTCGGCAAGGAGGGCGTGCGGTATCTGCAGCAGGCGGGTTCCGAGTCGGTCGACATCGTGCGGCAGCGGGTGAACGACAACGGCCTGGCGTGCGACCTGCGTTGGGGGTACTGCGACCTGGCGAATACGCCCTCGCACTGGAAGGGTTTGCAGGAAGAACTGGGCGCGCTGACGGCCCAGGGTTATCCGCATCCGCTGCGGCTGGTGGAGAAGGACGCGCTGCATGAAGTGGTGAATTCATCTGCCTATGTGGGCGGGTTGATCGACATGGGCTCGGGGCATCTGCACCCGCTCAAGCTGATCCTGGCCGAGGCACGGCTGGCGGAGGCGAAGGGCGCGATCCTCTACGAGGCCAGCCCGGTACGCCGGATCGTGCACGGGGCCAAGGTCCAGGTGTTCACCGATCAGGGTCAGGTCACGGCCGGTCAGGTGGTGCTGGCGTGCGATGCGTTTCTTGAAAAGCTGGAGCCGGCACTGACGGGCAAGCTTCTGCCTGCGGGGAGTTACATCATCGCCACCGAGCCGTTGGGCGAGGCGCGGGCGAGGGCGTTGATCCCGCAGAACATGGCGTTGTGTGATCAGCGGGTGGCGCTGGACTATTACCGGTTGTCCGCGGACAACCGGCTGTTGTTCGGCGGCGCCTGTCATTATTCGGGGCGTGATCCGGCGAACATCGGTGATTACATGCGGCCGAAGATGGAGCGGGTGTTTGCGCAGTTGAAAGGGGTGGGAATCGACTTTCAGTGGGGCGGGATGATCGGGATCAGTGCCAATCGGTTTCCGCAGATCGGGTATTTGCCGAAGGCACCGAATGTGTTTTACGCACAGGGTTATTCGGGGCACGGTTTGAACGTCACGCATTTTGCGGCGCGGATTCTGGCGCAGGCGATTGCCGAGCGGGACAGCCGGGCAGTGGAGTTGTTTGCCAAGGTTCCGCACCGTACGTTTCCCGGCGGGGAGCGGCTGCGTTCACCGCTGTTGGCGTTGGGGATGATGTGGTATCGGTTCAAGGAGTTGATTTGAGGGTAGGGCGGGACGCTGGTGGGTACACCTACCTCTGCTAATTCTGCGGATTTGGGTTGGGGTGTACGCATTTATCTCGAAGGGCGAGGGAATGCGATCACAGTTGCTCCTTCGTCGAAGTACCCGGCGACGCTCCGTGGGCCCGCGCCGCCTGCGTTCAGCCTGCACCCAAGTCGCGTTTTGTGGTGTTTGACTCATTGATGTCGAAAAGCACATCAACAGCAGAAGCAGACATTGAAGGTGGACGCGATACCTGTAGGAGCGCGCTTGCCCGCGATCTGCCGCGCAGCGGTAGCAAAATCAGGCGACTCGCCTATGCCTGGCACCCCGCATGCACAGGTCTTGCTGCCGGTTCCCGGCAGATCGTCCGAGTGCGGCCCAGACCAAGCGCGCTCCTACGCCTTCGGCAGAATCAACAGCACAGCGGACATCCATGACACTTATTTCGTTGATCGTTCGCACGCGGAGCGGGGGAACGATCAAGCGCGTAAGCGGGCTTAGTTGTTGATCTTCAAACCGTAGCAGTCCAGACACCACAAAACGCGACTTGGGTGCAGGCTGAACGCAGGCGATGCGGAGTGGGCCGAGCGGCATGGATGCCGCGAGAGCCGCCCCCCGCCATGGATGGCGGATGGCGGCGGGCCCACGGAGCGTCGCCGGAGTGAAGGGACCCGACGCAGGAGGGCCTAACCGGGAGTTCAGACCCTTGGTTACTTGGGGATGGTCCGGCATTCCGGTTTTCAAGTAACCCGCCGAAGGCGGAACAGTTCGGCCGTTAGGCAGAACCGAAAATCAGCGTCACCACAAACAACAGACGTGTACTCAAAATCATCACCAAAAAAACGCCCCGAACCAGTCGGGGCGTCTTTTCAATCAATCAAACATCACAGTTCTTTTACGGTACGAACCTGATCCTTGTTGATACGGGTCTCTTTGCCGTCCAGTTGCTTGAACTCATAGAAACCGGATTCTTCGTCGTATTTTGGCGCATCCGTAGCCTGGATCTCACGGCCGTCGTTCAGAGTGATCACTGTCGGCGAAGAGCAACCGGCGAGGGAAGCCAGGCCAAGGGCGAGCAGAAAGGCTGCGGGAAGGGTCCGTTGGTTCATTACTGTGTCTCCGAGGGTAATTCTTTATGTAGTGAAGTTTCTGACGCAGGGGATGTCAGCAAAGTTCCATGAAACCTCATTCGCCGCTTCAAGGCCTGACGTCGGTCAATAAATCCGGCGTATTCAGATTCGCCAGCCGCGGATCGTTCGCCGGGCACTGAAACGGCACGACGCCCAGTTCGGCCATGGTCCGCCTCGGGCTGCGTTGGCCTTGCTGCCAATGCGCCTCGAACACCGGCGCGTGAACCGCAGGAATGCAACACAACAAAGGCTCCCATTGCTCACCCTGACGCACCATCACCGGCTGTGCGGGATGCGCCAGTGCCTTGCGCCGCAGACCCTCCAGCACGTCGATATCCAGCAAAGGCGAGTCGCACGGCATCACCAGCAGGTACGCATGCCGCGCCACCGCCAGCCCCGCGCGAATCCCGGCGTAGGGCCCCGGAAAATCGCTCTCGTCATCCTGAACCAGTTGGTCGGCGAAACGCGCGTATTGCTCACGGTTGCGGTTGCAGGAAATGATCAGGTCGTCGGTCAAGGGGCGCGTCAGGCGGTGCAGGTGCTGAATCAGCGGCTCGCCGCGCCAGTCGATCAGCCCTTTATCGCGCCCGCCCATGCGTTGCCCCCGTCCGCCGGCCAACAGCAGAATCGAGCAGGGCGGCAGGGCGTCGGAAGCGGTCATGGCGAACTCGTTCAGCGGAGAAAAAAGGAGTGCTGTGATATAACACCGGACTGTTTCCCCTACAACTGGACCTGCCGATGAAAGCCAAGGCTGACACACCTTTTGTGCCGTTGAACATTGCGGTTTTGACCGTCAGCGACACCCGTACTTTTGACAATGACACCTCCGGACAGATGTTCGTCGACCGTCTGACCGCAGCCGGTCACGGGCTGATCGAGCGCGTGTTGTTGAAGGACGATCTTTACAAGATCCGCGCTCAGGTCGCGACCTGGATCGCAGACGACTCGGTGCAGGTGGTGCTGATCACTGGCGGAACCGGTTTCACCGGTCGCGACAGCACGCCTGAAGCCGTGGCCTGTCTGCTGGACAAACAGGTCGACGGGTTTGGCGAGCTGTTCCGCCAGATCTCGGTGCCGGACATCGGCAGTTCCACTATCCAGTCTCGTGCGCTGGCGGGCCTGGCCAATGGCACGCTGGTTTGCTGCCTGCCGGGTTCGACCAATGCGGTGCGCACGGGCTGGGACGGCATCCTTGCCGATCAGCTGAACAACAGTTTTCGCCCGTGCAACTTCGTGCCTCACCTGAAAAAAGCTGAACCGTGCGCAACCCGTGGGTGAGAACCAATGAGCAAGCCTGAAATGCGTGGCCTGATCCCGGTGGAAGAGGCCATGGAACGCTTGATGAGCCTGGCCGAGTCCACGTCGATCACCGAGCGTGAAACGGTGGCGCTGGCCGATGCACAGGGCCGGGTGCTCGCCGATGACTTGATCTCAACGCTGGACCTGCCGCCGTGGCCCAACAGCGCCATGGACGGTTATGCACTGCGCGTGGCCGACTGGACCGGCGAGCCGTTGCCGGTCAGCCAGCGGATTTTCGCTGGCCAGGCGCCGCAACCCTTGCAGCCTGGCACGTGCGCGCGGATCTTTACCGGCGCTCCGGTGCCCGAAGGCGCTGACTGTGTGGAAATGCAGGAGAACGCCGAGGTTCAGGCCGACGCGCGCGTGCGCTTCGTTGAACCGTTGAGCGCCCTGCAGAACATCCGTCCCAAAGGCCAGGAGACCACCGTCGGCGACAAGGTGCTCGACGCGGGCACGGTCATGACGTCCATCGAGCTGGGACTGGCGGCCACTCTGGGCCTGGGCCAACTGGACGTTGTCCGGCGCGCCCGTGTTGCCGTGCTGTCGACCGGCGACGAGTTGATCGAGCCGGGGCAGCCGTTGGGACCGGGGCAGATTTACAACAGTAATCGCGTTCTGCTGTGCAGTTGGCTCAAGCGTCTGGGCTGCGAAGTCGTGGATGCCGGGATTCTGCCCGACAACCTTGAAAAGACCCGTACCGCGCTGGGCGCACTGGGTGACGTGGACCTGATCCTGTCGACGGGCGGGGTGTCGGTGGGCGAGGCGGATTTCCTCGGCCATGCGTTGCGTGAAGAAGGTGAGATTGCGCTGTGGAAACTGGCGATCAAGCCGGGAAAACCCCTGACCTTCGGTCATTTTCGTGGCGTTCCGGTGATCGGTTTACCTGGCAATCCGGCTTCCACGCTGGTGACCTTTGCGCTGTTGGCCAGGCCTTACCTGCTGCGCCGTCTTGGCGTGCAGGAGGTCAAACCGCTGCAGTTCAAAGTGCCCGCCGGGTTTGTCTGGGACAAGCCGGGCAACCGTCGCGAGTACCTGCGCGGGCGTCTGGAGCAGGGACGTCTGATCGCTTACCGCAACCAAAGCTCGGGCGTGCTGCGCAGCGCAGCGTGGGCCGATGGTTTGATTGAAGTGATCGAAGGCACCACGGTCGCCGAAGGTGACTTGCTCAACTTCATCCCGTTGAGCGAGGTCATGGGCTGACAAGCGGCTGGATCCAGTCTCGGGATCCTGCGCTACCCTCAAAGCGTGTCATGACAAGTAGGCATCCAGCATTTGCCTTGGAGTATTGTTATGCAGTCTTTGCGCGTGGCGTGTGTGATCCCGACGTACAACGGGCGCAGGGAGCTTGAGCGTTTGCTCGATTCTCTCTGGGCCCAGACCGCAGAGTTCGACACCTTGATCGTTGATTCCAGCTCCACCGACGGCACGCTGGAGTTGGCGCGCTCACGTTGCAATGACGTGATCCGGATCGACAGCAAGGACTTCAACCACGGTGGCACCCGGCAGATGATGGCCGAGACTCATCCCCGGTATGACGTCTTCGTGTACCTGACCCAAGACACTTATCTCGAAGACCCCCGTGCGGTTGAAAACATCCTGATGCCGTTCGAGGACCCCTTGGTCGGCGCCGTGTGCGGGCGTCAACTGCCGCATCTGGATGCCACCGTCCTGTCCCAGCATGCCCGCTGGTTCAACTACCCGCCGGTGTCTCGCATCAAGAGCATGGCCGACGTGCCGGAGCTGGGTATCAAGGTGCCGTTCATGTCCAACTCGTTTTCGGCCTACCGCCGCGATGCCTTGCGTGCGGTGGGCGGGTTCCCTCGGCACGTGATTCTGTCCGAAGACATGTACGTCGCCGCAAAAATGCTGCTGACCCACTGGAAAGTCGCTTATCAGGGCTCCGCCGTTTGCCGTCATTCGCACAACTACACGCTGCGGGAAGAATTTCGCCGGTACTTCGACATTGGTGTCTTTCAGGCCCGCGAATCCTGGATTCATGCGCGGTTCGGCGGTGTACGAGGGGAGGGGTTTCGCTACGTGAAGTCCGAGCTGGATTTTCTCGGCGTGCGGCGCTGGTATTTGTGGCCGGCATCGTGTGTGCGCAACGGCCTGAAGTTGGTGGCGTTCAAGCTGGGCAAGGAAGAGGCCCGGTTGTCACGACCCTTGAAGCGCAAACTGGGGATGTACAAACGCTTCTGGGACAGTGAGCACGCTTGAGCCCTTTGCGAACGGTGAGGGAGTTGGGTGCGGGCGTCGGTCGGACGAATGTGGTGGGTCAGCGATGAAGATGTCGACTGTAACACCGCGTTCGCTGCCCTCGTAACCTCGGACGTCTCCCACAGGGAGCACGTCTGGCGCGTCACGCTGCGTCTGGCATCAATCACTAAGGAATATATTCAGCAACAGCGATTCCGCTGGATTCGTGCGTCTGGTGCACTCATACACTGCTCAAATGTCAATTTTTCTCATTGCCAAGGCTTTTTAAACTGCCGGACATAAACCTGGTTTCCGGAGTTGATTGCCTATGTTTCGCGATGCGTTGATCGGTGCGCCGCGCAAAAACCTGCGTGCCCGGCCGTGACGGCGGTTGCCACCCTGCCGCCGCTCAAAGCCCCGGCGCCCAACGCGTTCGGCCTGCAAACCATCATCGGTCTGGTGGGTGTATTGATCGCGGTCCTCGTCGCGGGCATCAATGAGGGTGTGACCCGCATCGCCCTGGCAGATATTCGCGGGGCGATGTTCATCGGCTACGACGAAGCCACGTGGGTCACTTCGCTGTATTCGGCCACCTCGTTGACCGCCACCGCGTTCGCGCCCTGGTTCGCCGTCACCCTGTCCTTGCGCCGCTTCACCCTGGGGGCCATTGCGGCGTTTATCGTGCTGGCGCTCCTATGCCCACTGGCACCGGACTATCGAAGCTTTCTGTTGCTGCGCGCCTTGCAGGGGCTTGCGGCGGGTTGCCTGCCACCGATGCTGATGACCGTGGCGCTGCGATTTCTGCCGCCAGGCATCAAGCTCTATGGCCTGGCGGGTTATGCGCTGACGGCCACCTTCGCGCCCAGTCTCGGCACACCGCTGGCCGCGTTGTGGACTGAGTATTTCAATTGGCATTGGACCTTCTGGCAGGTCATCGCGCCGTGCGCCGTAGCGATGATCGCCATTGCCCACGGCATTCCGCAGGACCCACTGCGCCTTGAGCGGTTCAAGTCGTTCAACTGGCGTGGCGTGCTGCTGGGGACGCCTGCGATCTGCATGCTGGTCACTGGCCTCTTGCAGGGCAACCGTCTGGACGGGTTCGAGTCAACGTTGATCGTCGGCTTGCTCGGTGGCGGGACGTTGCTGCTGGTGCTGTTTCTGGTCAACGAGTGGTTTGCGCCGATCCCGTTCTTCAAGCTGCAGATGCTCTCCAATCTCAACCTGTCCCACGCGCTGATCACGCTCGGTGGCGTGCTGGTGGTGCTGACCGCAACAGGCTCGATTCCCTCGGCGTACCTGGCCCAGGTTCATGGCTACCGACCGTTGCAGACCGCGCCGATGATGCTCCTCGTCGCGTTGCCGCAATTGCTCGTGCTGCCGCTGATGGCCGCCCTGTGCAACATTCGCCGTATCGATTGCCGGTGGGTACTGACCACCGGACTGGGCCTGCTGGCGCTGTATTGCTTCGCCGCAACCCGGATGAGCCCAGAGTGGATTCGTGACAACTTCTACGCGCTGCAACTGCTGCAGGCGGTCGGGCAACCCATGGCCGTCCTGCCGTTGCTGATGCAAGCCACGGGCGGCATTGCGCCGCCCGACGGCCCGTTCGCCTCGGCATGGTTCAACACCGTGCGCGGGCTGGCCTCGGTGATCGCGACCGGGGTGCTGGATGCCCTGACCACCTCGCGTCAGCACTTTCATTCCCATGTTTTGGTGGATCGCCTGGGCAACACGCCGGAGTTGGCGGGGCAGGACGCGCTGGCGTCACTGGCGCACCGCCTTCACGAGCAGGTTGTGACCCTGACCAGCATCGACCTCTATTACTGCATGGGCTGGGTGGCGGCTGCGCTGATCCTGCTCATCCCGCTGATGCCAAGCCGGGTCTACCCGCCGCGCGCTGCTGCCTGATTCCACGACCTTTGAGAGGACCTTCATGAGCATGACCTCCAAGCAAACCCTGGCCCTGTGCGGCGCCGTGATCGCAGTGGCGGCTGTAGGTATTTACGTTTTCACCGGCACGGGCGGGCGCCAGAGCACCAACGACGCCTACATCGCTGCCGACTATTCGAATGTCGCGCCCAAAGTCGCCGGTTTCATCAGCCAGGTGCTGGTGGAAGACAACCAACAGGTCAAGGCGGGCCAGTTGCTGGCGGTGATTGACGACCGGGATTTTCTGACGGCACTGGCGGCCTCCGAGGCTGACGTGCTCACGGCCAAAGCGCAGTACGAACAGGCGAGCGCGGTGCTGCAACGCCAGGCCTCGGTGATCGCTCAGGCTGAAGCGGCGCTGGCTGCCAGTAAGGCCGAAGTGACCTTCGCCGAGCAGGAGCAGGCGCGGTACGCGCATCTGGCCGGCATGGGCGCCGGCACGGTGCAGAACGCGCAGCAGGCGCGTAACCGGATCGACACGGCGCGGGCGCGGCAGAACAGCGCGGTGGCCTCGCTGGCGGCTGATCGTAAACAGGTCGACATCCTGACCGCCCAGCAACACGCCGCCGAAGCGGGGCTCAAACGCGCGCAAGCGGCGCATGATCAGGCGCAGTTGCAGGTGTCGTACACGCGCATCGTCGCACCCGTGGACGGCATGGTCGGCGAGCGCGCCGTACGCGTCGGCAACTACGTCAGCCCCGGTGCCCGTTTGCTGTCGGTGGTGCCGCTGAATCAGGTGTACGTGGTGGGTAACTTTCAGGAGACCCAGTTGACTGACGTCACGCCCGGTCAGGCGGTGCAAGTGCGCGTGGACACGTTTCCCGGTGAAACCCTCACAGGCCGCGTGGAGAGCGTGGCCCCGGCGACCGGCGTGACCTTTGCCGCCATCAAGCCGGACAACGCCACGGGCAACTTCACCAAGGTCGTGCAACGGTTGCCGGTCAAAATCGTGCTGGATGCGCAGCAACCTGTGTTGAGTCGCCTGCGGGTGGGGATGTCGGTGGACGCCAGCATCGATACCCACGCTGCACCCCGCGCAGAGGTCAGTGTTCGATGAGCCGCTTGGTATTGACCCTCTGGGCACGAGTTGGCGGTAACTTTTCGAGCAGTGGGCCGTCAGCGTCCGTGAGCACGTTCAGGCCCACAAGGTTTCGTGGATTGACGCTGGCGGCGCTGACCGTTGCACTGGCCGCCTGTCAGGTCGGTCACGATTTTCAGCCGCCGGTGAACACGGTGCAGGTCGACTGGCTGCCAACCCAGGGCGAGCAGGCCCCGAGCCGCCCTCAAGCCACGCCCATCAAGCCGCGCTGGTGGGAGGTGTTCAACGACCCGCTGCTTTCATCGCTGATAGACCAGGCCGGCGACGCGAACCTTGACCTGAAGATCGCCAGCACCCGACTGGAGCAGAGCCGCGCGGCGCGTCAGGTCGTGGCCGGCAATCAACTGCCGAGCGTTTCCGCAGGCATGAGTTACCAGCGTGCACGCAACAGTGGGGAAGGGTTGCTCGATCCGGCCGGCGTGAACGGCAAGTCAGCGTTCAACCTGTGGGACGGCGGGCTGGATGCCTCCTGGGAAGTGGACCTTTGGGGCCGGGTCAAACGCGAGGTCGAAGCGGCCGACGCGAGCGTGGCCGTTGCTGACAATGACCGACGCGGCGTGCTGCTGTCGGTGCAGGCGGAAACTGCGCGCGATTACCTGCAACTGCGGGGCGTGCAACACACCCTTGCCGTGACCCGGGACAACCTCGCGGTGTCGCGCAACAGCCTGGAGCTGTCGAACGCACGGCTGGCCAGCGGCGTCGCGACCGACCTGGACGTGGCCCAGGCCGCCGCGCAAGTGGCGACGATCCAGGCACGTGTTCCGTTGCTCGAGCAACGTCAGGCGCAGTTGATCAACGCGCTGAGCCTGTTGCTCGCGCAGACGCCCCGAACCTTGCAGTCGGCGCTTGAAAAACCCGTCGACACGACGCCATTGCCCGCTGCGATTCCGGTCGGTCTGCCGTCGGAGCTCGCTCAGCGGCGGCCAGACATTCGTCAGGCCGAAGCACGCCTGCACGTTGCCGCCGCGAGTGTCGGGGTGGCCGAAGGGGATTTTTATCCACGGATCGTGTTGTCGGGCAACGTCGGTTTTCAGTCTCTGCAACTGGCGGATTTCGGCAGTTGGGGTGCTCGCCAGTTCGGGATAGGCCCTCAGTTGAGCGTGCCGATTTTCGAAGGCGGGCGGCTGCGCGGCATGTTGCACCTGCGTGAAGCGCAGGAGCAGGAAGCGGCGTTGAATTATCAGAAAACCGTGCTGCGTGCCTGGCAGGAAATCGATGACAGCATGAGCCTGTACAACGCCAGCCAGTTGCAGCAGCACACGCTCCAGGAAGCAGTGCGGCAGAATCAGATCGCGTTGAACAACGCCAAGGAGCAGTACAAGGCCGGCGCGGTGGATTTTCTCAACGTGCTGACCGTGCAGCAGGCGCTGCTGGCGAGTCAGGAACAACAGGTGGACAGCGCGACCGCACAGACGCTGGCACTGGTGGGTCTGTACGCCTCCCTGGGCGGCGGGTGGTGAGTCGAGCCTTTCCGAAACAGAAAGGCGTGTGGAAAAATTAGGCATTTTCATCCCGCGCGTCAGAGCAGACAATTGGCCCACTTTTTCCAGAACAACAAAGGGCATGTCATGCAAAAGCCTTTGCAAGGGATCCGGGTCATTGAACTCGGTCAACTGATCGCCGGCCCGTTCGCCGCCAAGATGCTGGGGGAGTTCGGCGCCGACGTGATCAAGATCGAGCCGCCGGGCACCGGTGATCCACTGCGCAAATGGCGCTTGCTGCACGAAGGGACGTCGGTGTGGTGGGCCGTGTCCTCCCGCAACAAGCGCTCGGTGACCCTTGACTTGCGCGAGCCGGAAGGTCAGGACGTCGTGCGCAAGCTGATCGCCGAAGCCGACGTGCTGGTGGAGAACTTCCGCCCCGGCACGCTCGAAGGGTGGGGTCTGGGCTGGAAAGACCTGCATGCGCTCAATCCAAAACTGGTGATGCTGAGGGTGTCGGGGTACGGCCAGACCGGCCCGTACCGTGATCGCCCGGGCTTCGGTGTGGTCGGTGAGGCCATGGGCGGTCTGCGTCATCTGTCGGGCGAGCCTGACCGCACGCCGGTGCGGGTCGGCGTTTCCATCGGTGATTCGCTGTCGGCCCTGCATGGCGTCATTGGCGTGCTGCTCGCGCTGCGTCATCGCGACCAGAACGGTGGCGAAGGTCAGGAGATCGACGTGGCGCTGTACGAGTCGGTCTTCAACATGATGGAAAGCCTGATCCCGGAGTTTTCGGTGTTTGGCGCCGTGCGTCAGCCCGCGGGCAGCAGCCTGCCGGGTATCGCACCTTCCAATGCCTACCGTTGCCGGGATGGCCGCTATGCGCTGATTGCGGGTAACGGCGACAGTATTTATCAGCGTCTGATGGCCTTGATCGAACGGCCTGATCTGGCCGCCGATCCGGCGCTCGCGCACAACGATGGCCGGGTGAAGCAAGTCGAGCTGATCGACGCGGCGATCTCCGCCTGGGCCGCGAGCCTGGACCTCGACGAGGTGCTGGCCAAACTCACCGCCGAGCGTATTCCGGCGGGCAAGATCTACGACGCTGCCGACATCGCCAGTGACCCGCATTACAAGGCGCGCGACATGCTGCTGGACAGCCAGCTGGAGGACGGCACGCCGGTCACGTTACCGGGCATCGTGCCCAAACTGGGCAGCACGCCGGGCGGTGTCAGTCGTCCTGCTCCGACGTTGGGGCAGCACACCGACGAGGTGCTGGAGCAGCTGGGTATCGATGCCGGACAACGGGCCGAATGGCGCGCTCGCGGATTGATTTGAGGCTTACCTGTCGGGAGGCAACACCATGATCGATCATCTCGACCATCTGGTGCTGACGGCGGTCGACGCCGAGGCTACCGTGGATTTCTACACCCGTGTGATGGGCATGCAACTGGAAACGTTTGGCGCGGGTCGCATGGCGTTCAGGTACGGCAACCAGAAAATCAACCTGCACATTCGCGGGCAGGAGTTCGAGCCCAAAGCTCACGTGCCGGTGCCCGGTGCGCTGGACCTGTGTTTCATCGCGTCAATTCCGCTGGAGCAGGTGGTTGCCCGGCTGAACGAGGCCCGGTGGCCGATCATCGAGGGGCCGATCCTGCGAACCGGTGCGACGGGGCCGATTCGGTCGGTGTACGTGCGCGATCCTGACCTGAATCTGATTGAGATTTCAGAGATCGTTTAAAAGGGCTCATAGGGCATGTGCAAATCCGCTGTTGAGGGGCGCGGCTGACAGGTTTGGCCTAACGGCCCGACTGTTTCCAACCGAACCACCCCTCTCAAGCGAATTCCAACCGAGGGAACAGCGGCCTCTGCTTCTCCCGTCATTCTCAAACCCCGCCATTTCCCGCATCATCGGCGTCCACTGACACCGGATACCGCGCCATGCCTTTACCTGACATGAACCTGCTGATCGCCCTCGACGCTTTGCTGGAAGAGGGCAGTGTCGTCGGTGCTGCCAGGCGCATGCACCTGAGCCCGGCGGCGATGAGCCGTACGCTCACACGGATTCGCGAGGCGCTGGGCGATCCGGTTCTGGTGCGGGCCGGGCGCGGGTTGGTGCCCACGCCCAGAGCGCTGGCGTTACAGACGCAGGTGCGCAACCTGGTCGAACAGGCGACGGAGGTGTTCCAGGCGCGGGATGAGGTGGACATGAGCACGCTGGCGCGCTGTTTCAATGTGCGCTCCAACGATGTGTTCTTCGGCGCGTTTGGCGGGCGACTGGTCGACGCGTTGCGGGTCCATGCGCCTGACAGTACCCTGCGTTTTGCGCCTGAGGGCGAGGGTGACGACGATGCCCTGCGTGAAGGCCGGATTGACCTGCACGTGACCGCGCGGCGTAACTTCGGGCCTGAAATCAAGGTGCAACAACTGCTCACCACCCGCTTTGTTGCGCTGGCGCGTGGCGACCATCCGATCTTCGACGCGCCGATCACCCCACAGACGTTCGCTCGTTACGACCACGTCAGCGTGTCCCGACGGGGTCGCCCTCACGGACCGATTGACCTGGCGCTGGAGCGCCTTGGGCTGTCTCGGCGTGTCACCCTGACCACGCCGAATTTCCACTCCGCGATTTTCTCCACGGCGAGTTCCGACCGGATCGTCTCTTTGCCGGAGACGGTGCTGTGGGGGCTGCGCGAGCTAGGGCTGCGCATGCGTCCGTTCGTGATTCCCCTTGAGTTCGAGCCGGTTCAGGTCGTTCAGGCCTGGCACCCGCGTTTCGACAAGGACCTGGCACACCGCTGGCTGCGTCAGACGGTCAAGGAAATCTGCGGCACAGTGAATGCGCATTACGCGGGTATCTGGCCGCAGAGGTAGCGCCGGAAACGTCAAGCGCTCACGGCACGCCAAGGCTTCAACCACAGCGCCAGACCGGCCAGCAACACCGCGCCATACACGCTACTCAAGCCCAGTTGCAGCCAGGTGTCGCTCAGCGGATGCAACACGATGGCCGCGAGCAGCATGATCGAGACACCCAGCAGCCACTGCTGACGCCACGGCAAACGCTTGAGCAAGTCCTGACGACGCATCAACAGCAGCCCGGTCAGGATCGCGCCGCAGACCGCCGCCATGGCGATGCCGATCAAACCGAAGAAAAACGGCAGCACCGCCAGCAGGACGGCGTTGAGCAAGCTGCCCGCCAGTTCACAGTGCAGTGGCAGGCGCGTGTCGCCCGCTGCGTAGGCATACCGGGCCAGCAACGCGTTCCAGGCACCAAACATCAGCGGCACCGCAAACCAGGCCAGCAGTGCAGGCAAGGGGCTGTCGATGGCTTGATGGGGCAGCAGCAACGCAACCAGCGCGCCGGCTGCGCCAATCAACCCGGCCACGGCTGGCACGGTCAGCAACGTGGCGCTGCTCAACCCTTTGCGCAACAACGCCAGGCGTTGATCGCCCTGGGTGCCGCTCATGAGCCCCAACAGCACCTGATTCAAGCTCATGAGGGCGATCAATGGCAGGTTGATCAGCTTGCGCGCCAGGTTGACCCAGGTCACCGCACCTTCGCCCAGCAACGAAGCGACCATGCGCTCCAGTAACGCCAGACCCTGGCTTGCCAGGTTACTGCTGAGCAACGGGCCGATGCGCTGCAGCAGTTCACGGCCCGCACCGGGCGCGCGGCTCAGGCGCCACGGCGTCCAGCCGTCGCGAAGCAGCGTGGGCAGCAGCGCTGCGGGCATCAGCAGGCTGCCGAGCACGCACGCGCTGGCCAGCCCCGTGGGCGTGGCCGCGTGGCGCATCAGTGTCAGGTAAATCACCGGCGGCAGGTTGAACAGCAGGGACCCCAAACCCGCCAGCACGAAGCGCGAGCGGGCCTGCAAGGGTACGCACAACAGCGCATGCAACAGAAAACCTGGCGCCGACCATGCCAGCCACTGAAGTGACGCTGCCGCCAATACGTACCCCGAGTCGTCCAGTCCCGGCCCGATCAGCCTTACCCAGAAAGGCGAACCAACACTGAGCAACACACTCAAGCCAATCCCGCACAGCAGCAGTCGCGGCGCCAATGCGCCGAGCCAGTCGTGTTGTGCCTGTGGCGAACGCTGCTGATACAGGGGCAGGGCGGCGGCGCTGAGTAGCCCGGCGGCCAGCGCCATGCGCACTGCCTCGGGCAGAAACAACGACACCAGAAACGCATCGCTGCGGCCGCCCGCGCCCCAGGCGGCCACCACCAGCCACTCGCGCGCGAACCCTGCCGCCAGCCCTGTCAGGGTCGCCAGGGTCAGCCACAGCGTCGAACCGAACATGGGTTGACCTCAGTGGAACAAAGTGAACAGGCCTTTGCCGCCCACTTTGTAGTTGAGGCCCCGGGCGCGCTCGCCCTTGATCTCGGCATTCGGGCCGCTGACGATGGCGTAGGGTGGAATCGCTTTGGACACCACCGAACCGCCGCCGACAACGGCGCCTTCGCCAATGTCGGCACCGAACGAGAGCAGGGCACGGCTGGCGATCCAGGCGTAGTCGCGGACGAACACGGGACCGCCCACCGCCCAGAATTCAGGTGCCTTGAGGTCGTGGCCACCGGCAATGATCAGGACGTGCGAGGCAATGGTGACGTGGTCACCGATGATCAGACCGCCACGCGCGTCCAGTTGGCAATGCCAGCCTACGGTGCTGTCGTTGCCGATCCTCAGGCCGTCGACACCGAGGATTTCCGTGTTGCGCCACACTGATGACCCCTTGCCGATCTTCGCCCCGCCAACGCGCAGCCATAACAGCCGAAGCGTGTGGCTGGGGATCTTGCAGATGAGGATGTTGTAGGCCTGCTCCCAGGTGCGCAACATGCGGTCGCGCAGGGTCGGCCAGTTGATCCCGTACAGCGGAATCAGTGCGCCTGGCGTTTCGTTGGCCAACAACCGGTAGAAACGTCGGGCAAGGGGCGGCTCAATGCGCGGCTCGATATTCAGGTAACTGATGAAATACAGGGTTTTGTCCTTCATTGGCGTTTCGAAGCACACGTCATTTTCAAGCATCCAGGCATACGTGCTTTCGAGTTCCTCCGCGCTGACCCCCATCTTGCGCGCGTATTCCGGCAGTCGTTGACGCAGGTCGTGCGAATGCATCATGCGGTGTTTCATGGTCTCTCCCCTGATTCCGTTGCCGCGCGGTGCTGCGGGTTCTGCAGGCGTCGGGCTTCGTGCAGGTTCAGCCCGAGCAGCAGCCAGAACAGCGCGATCAGCACCGTGGTGAAGCTGAAATAGTGGTCGAAGACGCCACTCAGTAATGCCGCCATGACACCGGCACGGGTACCGAACCACAAGGCGGTGTCGCGATTCAACGGGACGACGTGGCTGTCGAGCCGCGCTTCTATCCACCAACTGACGGTGACGGCGGTGAACAGCAGCATGCCGGGGATGCCCAGCTTGTAGACGTAGTTCAGCCACAGATTGGAAATCCCCCACAGCCCGGTCCCGGGGACAGGTGGGTCGACCTTGAAGCCGATGCCCAGTGGGAACATCTTCATGGCGTCTGGAAAGTGCGAGTATTCCTGGAAACGGATCGCGGTACTGGCGTCATTGCTGGAGAACAGCCCGATCAGTCGCTCTTGCAGCGGCGGGTAGAACATCAGCAGCAATGCGCCGAGAAACACGCCCGCCATCAGCAGTCGGCCGACATACGGTACCCGCCTGCGTGCCATCCAGCACATCACCAGAATCAGGCTGAGCAAGGCGCCGCGTGAGCCGGTAAACAGCAGCCCGGCCGCGGCCAGCCCGGCCACCGCCAGCCCCAGAGTGCGCACCGGACCTTGACGGGTGACGCCGATGCAGAACGCCAGCGGCAGCAGCATGGCCAGGGCACCGCCGGCGATGTTGGGATGCGTCCACGGTGTGCCCATGCGTGTCGACAAGCCGGACAACCCTTCGTTGAGGGTGTCCAGGTTGCTGTAACCCAGCCCGCCGATGAACGAGATAATCGCCGTCGAACTGCCGCTCTTGAGGTACACCGGAATCGACAGCAGCAACAGAAACAGCGTCCCCAACAGGAGCGCGACCGTCATCTGTTCACGGGATTTTTCATCGTTCAACAATCGAGGGACGAGAAACAGGGGAGACAGGTTGAACAGCCAGCGCACCCAGTTGACCGGTCCGTTGCCGTCGGCATTCACCGTCAGTTGTCCGGCCACGAAGGGCAGGGCGCTGAACATCATCAGGGCGATTAACCAGCGTTCAGTGCGCAACAGATGCAGCGGCGGGGTGTACAAGGCAAACAGCCGATGGGCCACTAGACTGGCCCAGATCAGCATCACCAGGGCTTCCGACACCGTGGTGCGCAGACCGATCTGCACGGTGGCGTACGGCAAAAAGGTCGCCAGCACACCGAACAGCAGCAGGCCACGCAATGGGCGGCGAATGATCGTCACCACCGCGGCGACACCGATCAGTGCCGCCGTCACCTTGATGGCGGGCAACACCCAGACCAGCACACCGAACAGCAGTGCGATGAATACGCCTACCGGCATGGCCAATGGCATCAATCGGGCTCCCTGGACAGCTCGTCCAGCAGTTCATTGAAGCGTCGGCGATACGCGTCGACGCCGTAATGCTGCGCCCATGCCAGCAGCGGCGCCGGGTCGTGTTGTTCTTCCGTGGACAGCATGCCCATCAGTCGCACCAGCGCGGCCTGATCGTCAGGTGAAAAACGTGGGCTGGCGTCGGGCGTCACCTCGTCCAGTGACGAGCCGCTGGCCACCGCAACGGGCGTCCCGACACCCAATGCTTCGACGACGGGCAACCCGAAACCCTCACCGTACGACGGATGCCACAGGCGATCTGCCCGCCGATAAACCTGATGCAATTGGCCGTCGCTGATCCCGCTGACGATGTGCAGGCCGGGCAATTCACGTTGCGCGCTGGTCAATCCGTCAGGCCCGCCGACCAGCATGAGGTCGGGCGTTTTGGGAAACTGCCGGCGAGCGATCTGCCAGGCCTCGACGAACCAGGGAATGTTCTTGCGCGGCTCGCGGGTGCCCACGCACAACCAGTAACGCTCGGGCAGCGGGGTGTCGAGGTCGACGGGTTCGGCGGTAAAACCGTCCACCAGATTGGGCAGCACCCGCACCTTGTTCCGAGCATGGGGAAACAGGCGTACGGTTTCATCGGCCGTGAACTGCGAGGGCGTCCAGATGCGGTCGGCGACCCGCACCGAATGAGCGATGGACAGCCGATCGGTCTGACCGTAGACCCTGGCCTTGATCTTCGAACCGTGAGCGTTGTTCAGGGTCAGCTGGAACACGTCGTGAAGTTGCAGGATGTAGCGCATGCCCGCTGGCTTGCGGGCAATCGGCAGGCCCATGTTCAGGTTGGCCAGGTAGACGTCTACCTCGGCATCACGCAATGCCTGCGGGAGAAAGCAGGCTTCGAAACGCAGGCGTTCCGGTAGACGGTGAATGCCGTCGAGCGGGGTCGCCCAGCGCGGACAATGGGCAACCTGGCGAACCCCGTGATCGAGCGGGCCGATGCTGAACAGTTGCAGCTGCACGTCGGGCCTGGCGCGCAAAGCGTCCTCCAGCGCGATGTTCTGTCGGCCGATGCCGCTGTTGGGAAAGCCCGTCGCCGGGCGGTAATCCAGACCTACGCGCATGCGTCAGCGTCCTCCTGCTGGTGAACCCGAGAGTAGATGCCTTCCAGCTGCGCAGCCGACACCGACCAGTCATGGTGCTTGCGCACATAGGCCCGGCCGGCCTCGCCGATTTTCGCCAGTCGGGCGGGCTGCTCGATGGCTTGTACCAGCAGCCGCGCAAGACCGTGTGCGTCCTCGCACCCCAGATAGTGGGTGCCATTGATCACGTTCAACCCCGAACAACCTTGCTCGGTGGTGACCACCGCAAGGCCCGCCGCCATGGCCTCAAGCACCTTGAGCTTGGAGCCGCCGCCTTCACGCAGCGGGGCGAAGAAGATCGCCGCTTCCTTCTGGACCGTGCGCAGGTCCGGCACGAAACCCAGCCAGTCGATGCGCGGATCGGCCCAGCGTTCCTTCCATTCTTCTGGCAGCGCATAGCCGCCAACGGTCAGGCGCACCATCGGGTCGAGGTTCCAGACCCTGGGCATGATGTGTTCGAGTGCCCATTCCATGGCGTCCAGATTCGGCCCGTATTCGTAGTTGCCAATGAACAGCAGGCGACGGCTGTAGCGGTCCGGGCAGACCTTGGCGTAGTAATCGCAATCCACGCCGTTGACCACCACCGCCGTGGCTCTGGCGGTCAATCGGGCCAGGCCTTTGGCGTCTTCTTCGGTGACCGCGATCAGTTCGCTGGTCTGACGGAATACCCGCGTTTCCCATTGCCGATAACGCCATTGATCGAAGCGGGTGAACGGGCGGGCCCATTCCGGAAAGTGGTGATAGCTGGCAGCGCCCAGACCCGACTCGACGTTGTGTTCGGTCATGATGAAGTGCTTGCCGGTACGACGCAGCGGCGCTTCGAAAGGCTGAAAGCTGTAACTGTGCTCAATCTGGATCACGTCCCATTGCTCTTGCAGCAGGGCCTCGAATTGCTGTTGCAGGGGGGCGGAGAAACCGTTCGCGCTGGCGAGCATCGGCGGTCGGGCGAACGCCACTGCGAGCAATGTGCGAACGCTGCGCAACGGCCGTCGCGGGATCACGATCAGCCGCTCCAGCCAGGGTTCGAGCGCAGCGCGGGTGGCGTCGTCCAGTTCGGTCTTGGATTGCACCAGCAACGTGATGCGATGCCCGCGCGCAGCGAGGTTGCGCAGCAGATGAAACTGCCGGGTCTTGCCGCCGCTGGTGGTGGGCCAGGGCAGGTAGGGCAATGTCCAGAGAATACGCATGGTCAAGGCTTCCAGACGAGGATTTGCAACGTGGGCGTGAGCGGTACATCGACGCCCTTGGCGCTGGCCAGCTCGCTGTGGTTGCCGGTCAGTGGGTCATACAGTGTGGCGGTCTTGATGCCAGGGAAGTTCAGGTGCGAGCTGCTGGCGCTCCAGGCCATCAACAGATGAGCGCCGTCCGCACGGTTCCATGCAATGGCATACAGGTCTTCGGGGATCGCCAGTGCCGGCGGTGGATCGGCAGGCATCAGCGTGGGGCCGGTGACGTCGAAGAAATTTTTCAGCGCGGTGTACACCGGCTTGGGTTCGCCATCGAGGTCCACCAGCCCGTAACCTCGATCGCGGGTGCTGGCGCGTTGATCGAGGTCGCTGAGGTTGAACACAAAGATGCGCTGATAATCCATCGTGCTCATCATTGCCAAGCGCCGCAGCGTGTAGTCAGCCTGGCCATCAAGCCCGATGATGTGCTGCATTTCCACCGGCCCTTTGTAGCTCGACCAGCCCCATTCGGTGGCCCAGACGTCTTTGACGCCTGCGTCATGCAGGCTCTTGTTCAGGGCGTTGCCACGCACCAGAAAATCCCGGTCGCCGATCGAGTCGCCTTCGGGGTATTCGGAATACGGATGGTAGGCCGCCGTGATCTTTTGACTGGCCAAGCCCTGGTCGACCATCGATTGCAGCATGTAACCGGTGGAACCGCGCATTTGCCCGTAATACGCAACGCCGGCGGTGACGATCGGTTTGCCGGGCAACGCGGTGCGGATGGCGCTGGCGGTCTCTGTCAGCAGGCTGTAATAGGCCACGGGATCCGCTTGCGGGAGCCAGATGATGTTGGGCTCGTTCCAGACCTGCCAGTGGCTGACCTGCGGGTAATGCTGGGCGAGGGCGGTCATGCGCTCGGCAAAGATGCTGTTGTCGCGTGGCGGGTATTGGTCCGCGTTGCTGGCGCCCTGCGGTCCGCTGCTGTCGAAGGTTGCCGAACCCACCAGGTAGGCCACCGTGTTGTAGTTGTGTGGGGCGGCGGCAGCCATCGCGGCGTCCAGGTCCGCCAGGTTGTACTGCCCGGGCGCTGGCTCGAGAATTGGCCAGTGCAACGTCCAGCGAATCCAGTTCAGCCCCAACGCATCGAGCCGCGTCATCTGCTTCTGGTAAATGTCCGGGGTGAAATAGTGGAATTGCACGTTAACCCCCAGAAAGTCTTTCCAGGTCACCGTCCGTTGCGCGCGCAACACGGTTTCGGCTTCCACGGCCGGACTGCTCATCGTCAATGCGCAGGCGCTGATCCATGCCATTGCCCGTAACGCTCTGCCCTTCATGGACGAACCCCGCAAGCCTGTTGGAAAAGTGATTGAAAACGTTCGGCGGTCAGGCTCCAGACCCGCTCGCGTCCTAGCGTAGACGCCCGGTCGGCCCACGTCTGAGCCATTTGGGGTTGCTCGCACAGACGAGACAACGCCGCCATCAGCGCCGGAACGTTGCCTTGCGGGTAAATGTCGCCATTGCCATGGGACACCTCTTCGGCAAACGAGCGGGCATCGGACGTGATCACGCCTCGCCCGCAGGCCATGGCCCACGAGAGGGCGCCGCTGGTGCCGCGCAGTTTGCCGAGGATCTTCAGCTTGCTCGACTCCCGATACGGCAGGACCATCACGTGATGCGCCTGGATCACCTGCGGGATATCGGCGGCCGGTAGGTCCAGGTGCCAGCCGATCAGGTCCGCCAGCCCCAGCTCACGGATACGCTGACGCAGTTGTTGCAGATAACTGCCCGAGGGGCCAAACGCCATTTCCGGCTCACTGCCGCCCGCGAGGGTCAGGCGCACCCGCGCGCGCAAGGCCGGTTTCTCGATAAACAGCTGCGCCAGGGCTTCGAGTAAATCTTCAATGCCCTTGCCCCGATAGATGAAGCCGAAATAGAGCAGCTTGAGGGGTTGCAGCGCAGGCAACGGCAACGGTGCGATCGGCAGATTGCCGTGAGGGATCACGGCCATCTGGGCCTGTTGCAGCCCCATGCGTTGTTGCAGGCAGCGATTCCCGGTGTGGGTCAGGGTCACCAGCCGGGTCATGTGCCGCGCCAGTTGACGTTCCTCGCGCAAGCAGAGCGGGTCAGCGAGCACGGTGGCCATTTCCGGCAGGGGCGAGCGCAGCGACGCCGCCACCGAGAGCGGCCAGGGCAGGGTGTGCCGACGCCAGACGAGGCGTTCAGGGTCGTGAACCGTAGCGGTCAGTGGCAACTGCGGGTAGCGCTCACGCAACGCGCGCAAGGCGTGAAATTCGGCGAGTCGCCCGCCGCCGATTTCCGCATGCACCAGGTCGATGCCCGCCCAGTCGGCATCGGCCACACGCTGCCGGGCCGCCTCGGGATCGTTGCCAATGCCTTGAAGCGGCGTTCGGACCCTCACCCCCAGGTCCTCAAGGGCGTGCTTGAGGTGGCCGGCGTAATCGGCGATGCCGTTCTGTTCCGGCGGCAAAGGGGCGAGCAGGGCAATTTGCATGTTAATGCTGCCTCCGGAAACGGCCGATCCAGGCCAGCACGCTCTCCGGAATTTCGAAGCGACGGCGGTTGAGGATGATCCCGTCGACACGCTTGAACGCGGTGGTCAGCGTCGTCAGTGCGTTTTGCAGCATCGGCAGGGTGGAGCTTTCTGCCCGGACCACCAGCACGATGAGGTCGGCATCGCGCAAGTGCACGAACGCTTGCTGGTTCGCGTAGAAATCGGACGCAGCGATCAGCTGGATTTCACCCGGTTGTGCCGCACGTCCAGCCCCCACACGGACGCTGTGGCCATGCTCTTCAAGGAGCGCGCGCAGGTGTTCGACGACGAAGCTCACCCCTTCGCCCGAATGCGCGGAGGTCAGGCCGATGCTCAACCCTTTGTCAGGCACTTGTTTGAGCGGCAGCACGCTGTACAGGCGATACAGACTGGCGATGAAGGCGCTGTTGCGATGCGGTTGCGCCACCGTCGTGTCCTGCAGGCTGGTCCAGAGCGGCACGCCGAACTGCGCCTCGATCCTGTCCCCGTCGTGGATGCGCTGGTCCAGCAGATAGAACAGGTACAAGGCCAGCAGCCCGACACCCAGGCTCAACGGAATGGCCAGCAGCAACATCAACAGGCTTTTCGGAAATACCCGGCTGGGGTTGAGCGTGGCGTGTTCGATGATCGCAATATTGCTGATGCGCTTGTTATCCAGCTCGCGGTCGATGCGCGCCTTTTCCAGGCTGTCGGTGTAGAGAATGAAGTTCTTCTCCTCGGCATTCAGCTCGCTTTGCAGTCGCGAGAATCGGGGTTCGAGGTCCAGTGCCTGAGTACGATCCTTCTCCAGTTGCGCCAGTTGGGCGTCGAGTTGCTCGCGCTGTACCAGCAGGCGGGTGTAACTGGCCTGCTGGTCGTTCAGGATGTTTTGCAGGCGGGTGAACAGTGGATTGGGCGCGATATTTTCCGTGCGTTGCACCGTTGTTGCCTGACTGCTCCACAGCGCCTTGAGGTTTTTGATCTCGTTGTCCAACGCCTGGACCGGCGGCGCGCTCTCCTTGAACGAGCGCAGCAATTCCTGGCGTTCGACTTCCTTGCTGTTGATGCGGTTTTGCAAGTCCTGACGGCTCGGATTGAGGGCCAGCTCCTTGCCCGAGCTGATCAGCCGTGTCTGCTTGTTCATCTGCTCCTGAATCTTGTCCATCCCGGCCTTGGTCGAGGCAATGGAGCGGGCGGTGTTGTTGCGCTCGGTGCGCAGGTCATTCAGGCCTTGGGCGATATCGGCCATTCGTTGATGGATGCTCACGGTGCCCAGCTGGTCGAGCAGTGTCTGGATGTCGTGCTTGTGAGAAAGAATGTTGGCTTGCGTGTCCTTCACCTCTTGCTCGTAAAACGCATAGAGGTTTACCCGGCCCAGCGTCCGGGCGCGCTCGTTGCCGTACTCATCGACCCAGTTTTTCAACACTGCCTGGGCCACCTCGGGATCGTTCCAGGTGAAGGTGAGCTCCATCACCGAAGAGCCCGGTTCGTGACTGGCCTTGAAATTCTTTTCCAGGTCCTCGGCAAGGCGCTCTTCCGGTGAACGGGCCTCGACCAGTCCGACCATTTCCAGCCCGCTGCGAATCACATCGATGATGGCTCGGAAGGCCGCACCTGGGGCGTTTTTGATGGCGGCGAAAACGCCGGAGGGCTTCGGTGCCTCGGCCAGCTTTTCCATGTACTGCTGCGCGACCCGCCGGATGATGGGGCGACCCGTCAGCATGCGCTCTTCGTCGAGTAACGGGTCGCGCAGGGCACTCGGCACGGCGATCGACTGCCGGTCTGCGAGTTCGATCGGCACAGTGCTGGTGTCGCGGCCAGGCTTGACCAGCAGCAGGGCCGTGGACTCATACCGGTTGGGCAACAGGAAAGCGCCGAGCACGATGATCGCGAACGTCGCCACCACGGTGATCTGCACCTCCCGCCGGAAGATGAAAAACAGGCGCAGTACATCGCGCAATGAGCGGATGGTTATCATGTCGGCGGTCCCTTCCGGTTAGTTGTTGTCGCGCAAGTTGTAATTCACACCGAAGCCCAACGATTTAGAGAAGGGGATCAATTGGTTGAAGTACAGATTCACGCCGTCGATCTTGTTGCCGACCCCGGATTTAGGGACGAATACAACATCACCGCGCTGCAACAACACCGGCGCCGTCGGGCCTCCGCTGCCCGCGTAGAGCAGCTTGCTGTAATCAAAGAAATACGTCTTGTAGAGGCCGTCGTCGCCCTGACGTAGCAGCGCGACGAGGCGCGCATCGGCATCCGGGTTGATGCCTCCGGCGCCTACCAGCGCCTGCTCAAGGTTGGTGACCACCGACACGGGCAGGTTGGCGGGATTGCGAACCGCGCCTCCCACGAACACCATGTTGCTCGGCGCCTGGCTGATGTTGACGGTCAACGCGGTTTCCCGGTAGACCGGCGCCAGCTTGTCCTCCAGGACTTGGATGAGCTGCGGCACGGTCAACCCGGCCGCTTTCACCGAGCCGATGTACGGGTAGGAAAACGTGCCGTCGTTGAGCACCGGGAACAGCGTCAGCTCATAGATGGAGTTGGCCGTGAACGCCGAGATCGAAGGCGCTTCGCCGGTGTTGCGCACGATACGCAGGGTGTCACCTGCGTGAATGCGTTCAGGCGGCAGCGGTTTGCCGGCCAGGGCTCGGCCTGCATCCTGCGCGGCCTTGATTTCCGGTGATTCCGGCAGCCCTATCCGTGCGGGTGTGTTGCACGCGCACAGCAACAGCACGCTGACGAGCATCAACGTGTTTTTCATTGGTCCAGAACTCCTGTCATGCATGAATACGGCTCCCTTGCGGGTAAAACAATCATGTCGGCAATACTGCCAAGTCCAATGTCTGTGGTGCCCCGGCTTGGCCGTGGACGGGGTGCTGCTCAGGGGAGAACGCTGGCCTCGCTGCGTTGAAGAGGTATCAGCCGCGACGCGCGCGGCCGGTTCAGGGGCTGATCAGGCCGACGGTGCAGCCGGTACGCGGCCGTAGACGTCGGTGAAGCGCACGATGTCGTCTTCACCCAGGTACTCGCCACTTTGTACCTCGATCATCACCAGATCGATCACGCCGGGGTTGACCAGACGGTGAGTGTGGCCAGGCTTGATAAAGGTCGATTCGTTGGTGTCGAGCATGAATTCGCGCTCGCCGTTGGTGACGCGGGCCATGCCGCTGACGACGATCCAGTGCTCGCTGCGATGGTGGTGCATTTGCAGCGACAACGACGCCTGGGGCTTGACCACGATGCGTTTGATCTTGAAGCGCTTGCCTTCCTCAAGGACCGTGTAGGTGCCCCACGGACGGGTCACGGTGTTGTGCAACAGGTAAGCGGGGTGGCCCTGGCGCTTGAGCTCCTGAGCAATGACTTTGACTTCCTGGCTGCGCTCGGCGTCGGCGATCAGCAGGGCGTCCGGGGTGTCGATGATGATCAGGTTATCCAGACCGACGGCACCGACCAGTCGCTTCTTGGAGTCGATGTAGCAGTTAGTGACGTCGTGCAGCACGACCTGGCCATTGCACTGGTTACCGTTTTCGTCCTCCGGAGCCAGTTCGCGAATCGCTGACCACGAGCCGATGTCGCTCCAGCCAAGCTCGCACGGCACCACGGCCACTTTTTGCGAGCGCTCCATCAAGGCGTAGTCAATCGAAATGTCCGGAGCGAGGGCGAACGTGGTGGCGTCCAGTTCCATCTGCCGTTCATTGCTGCCTTCTTTGCTGTTGCATTGGGAAAGGCAGTGACGCACAGCCGCCAGCACATCGGGGGCGTGGGTTTCCAGTTCGTGCAACAGCACGTCGACGCGCATGCAAAACATCCCGGCGTTCCACAGGTGCAGGCCACCGTTCAGGTATTCGTTGGCGGTGGTCGCGTCGGGTTTCTCGACGAATCGCGCCACCTGGTACGCCTTGTCACTCAAAGCCTGGCCTTTTTCGATGTAACCAAAGCCGGTTTCCGCACGTGTGGGGATCAGGCCGAAGGTCACCATCCAGCCTTCATCGGCCAGCTTGCGGGCGTCTGTGACCGCCGTGGCGAACGCCTCCACGTCGTGGATCAGATGATCGGCAGGCAGGATCAGCAACTGAGCGTCGTCACCCCGCAGCGCCTGGACATGAAGCGCGGCAGCGGCGATGGCAGGCGCGGTATTGCGTCCGAACGGCTCCAGCAGGAAGTCCAGGTGAATCTTGTTCTTGTTCAACAGGCGATAGTCGTCGACGGTCCGGAAATAGACTTCCCGGTTGGTTACCGTCAGCAGGCTTTCGACGCCGTCCAGGTGGCTGGCACGATTGAAGGTCTTTTGCAGCAGGCTTTCGCCGTCTGGCAGCCGCATGAAGGGCTTTGGCATGGCTTCACGTGACACTGGCCACAATCGGGTGCCGGCACCGCCGGCGATAATGCAGGGAATAAGGGTGCCCATCAGTAAGCCTCGCGGGAGAAGAGCACTGCCGGAACAGTGCGCAAAAGGATGTATAGATCGAACCAGACGGACCAGTTTTCGATGTACTCAAGGTCGAATTCGACACGCTTTTCGATCTTTTCCACCGTATCTGTCTCACCACGAAAACCGTTGATCTGAGCCAGCCCGGTAATGCCCGGTTTGACCCGATGACGCGAGGTGTACTCCTTGACAGCTTGTTCGAATAAAATGCCGGCGGCCTTGGTGGCCGTGGCATGTGGGCGCGGCCCCACCATTGACATACTGCCCGCGAACACGTTGAACAATTGCGGCAACTCATCCAGGCTGGTTTTGCGGATGAAACGGCCGATGCGGGTCACCCTGGCATCGCCCTTGACGGTCTGCTGCTCAGACGTAGCGTCCGCATGATGGGTGTGCATCGAGCGAAACTTGCACACAGTGATCAAGCGGTTGTTGTAGCCATAGCGTTTTTGCCAGAACAGCACCGGCCCTCGGGAGTCCAGCTTGATGGCCGCGGCGATGACCAGCATGACCGGGGACAGCAGCAGGATCGCCAGGCTCGACAGCAACATGTCTTCGACCCGCTTGAACAATGGCGACCAGCCGCGCAACGGCACGTCGGAGGCATTGAACATCGGCAGGCTGGCGACCTCGGTGATGCGGTTGTGCGCGTGCCTGAAGGCGACCATGTCCGGCACCAACAGCACGTTGACCGGCAGCCTGCGCAGCTCACGAATGATGTAGTCCATGCGGTTTTCTGCCGACCAGGGAAGGGCGACCAGCACCTGCGTGACTTTCTCCTCGCGGATCAGGCCTTCAAGGTCCTTGGTGTTACCGAGCAGGGGCAGGCCGGCCATGGTCTTCGGCAGGCGACCGATGCGGTCGTCTATGAACCCCAATACCCCGGAGCGAATGTCCTGGTTCTGCAGCATGTATTCGGCCAGGCGCTGTCCGTTCTCGGTGGCGCCCAGAATCACTGCGTTCTGCAGGAAGAACCCGCGCGCCATCAGGCGCTTGTAGATCAGCAGGAGCAGTATGCGGTCGGCGCAGAACATCGCCAGGCTGGCGACGAACCACACCATCAGTTGTTCCTGGGTGATGTAGTCGAAAAGGTCCATCGCCTTGTACATGAACAACAACACGCAGAACGCCGACGACCAGACGAACAGGATCATCTTGAAGCGAGAGCGGTTGGTGAAAATGCTTTCCGAATAAACCCCCAGCGCCTGAAACATCAGCACGCACACCACGCCGAAGAAGACCTGCACCATCAGGTAGCCTTGAGGCGGTGTCGGGGTGTCGGTTTTCCAGTAGGCGAGGATCAGGATGCCGGGTAGAACGGCTGTGACTCCATGAACCAGCCGGACGGCGAACAGGAAATACTCGATCAGGCTGGTGCGCGTCAGCACAAGGCTGTCGACCGGTTGCAGTCGCATACATCGTCCTCACATCTTCGATCCATGAATCCATGACTGGCTTAGCTGCCCCGCATTCCATCCTAAAGTCAATTTAATGACTTTTCTGCGGGGTAATTCAAAATAAGCCAATAATTTGTCGATTAAGCACCCTATTGCCCTGCTTTTCAATCCCGTCGTTAGGAAAAAATCCTATTTCTTCTCAAGCGGCGTAGGACTACTTCCAAAAGCAGGTCAGAAAGTCCCTCAAACGAGTGCTTACGAGAGTAAAGCCCATGAAACAGCCACTGTCATGCTGAAGGCGGTCATGACCCATCGGGGCGATGCCCGGGCCGGACCATCACGGCAAGTCGTGGCGGTTGGGATCCAATGATCATGGGCATTCCGCTCTTTTCGCCCTGATGCAAAAAAAAATCGGTGTCCGGGCTTTTTTTCGCGGGCTTGAGGTCAACACTTCACGCAATGAATCGCACAGGAAGAGGGAAAGGTATGACGGAGCGCAGGGCACTCTTGATTCTTCATGGTAAACAGGCGCTCAACGACGACGTTCGCGACGCGGTTAACCGTAAACGCAAGCATGGCTGGGAACTGGACGTTCGATTGACGTGGGAAGGCGGCGATGCGCAGCGTCTGGTCGCAGAAGCGCTGGCGGCCGGACACACGCAAATCATTGCAGGCGGCGGCGACGGGACGCTGCGCGATATCGCCGAGGCGCTGGCATTGGCGGACAGCGACGCGAGTCTGACGATCCTGCCGTTGGGCACCGCCAACGATTTCGCCCGTTCTGCAGGCGTCCCACTGGAGATCGAACGCGCACTCGACTTGCTGGATGTGCCGGCGCGCAAGGTCGACATGGGCGTTGTCGACGGCCAGATGTTCCTGAATATGGCCACGGGAGGGTTCGGCAGTCAGGTCACCGCCAACACCTCGGAAGACTTGAAAAAGGTGCTGGGCGGCGCCGCCTATCTGTTTACGGGGCTATCGCGTTTCAGTGAGTTGAAAGCGGCTTACGGCGAATTGAACGGTCCGGACTTCCATTGGCGCGGCGACCTGCTCGCGTTGGGGATTGGCAATGGTCGACAGGCGGGTGGCGGGCATCCGTTGTGCCCCGATGCGTTAGCGGACGATGGTCTGCTCGACATCAGTATTCTGCCGGCGCCACAGGAAATCGTCGGTACGCTCAAGAGCTTGCTGGAGGGCGGGTTGGGGATCGACAACCTGTTCGTTCGCGCGCGCTTGCCGTGGGTTGAATTGAAGTCTGCCGAGGGCCTTGACATCAATCTGGACGGTGAGCCGTTGCGTGGCGAAAGCCTGCGTTTCGAGGCCCGTCCCGGCGCATTGCGCATTCACCTGCCCGCGCATTCGCCGTTGCTGGGGCAGTCGAAGCGGATCGGCTGACGCGTACATTGCCTTGACCCGCAGGCGGGCGTGCCTTCGCGACTCAGCCTTTGAATCTCAGGGGTTGCAGCAATCAGCCCGCTCGTCTGCGAAAGGAATGCGAAGCCATGGGGGGGCAGCCGACCATGGACAAACGTTTGCGCGGTGCGGCGAGCGTCAATCATCAAGGCTGATGATCTGCTCCCTCACACAGAACAGCACCAGGCCCGCCACGTCGTAGATCTGCAATCGCTTCATGATCTGCGAGCGATGGGTCTCGACGGTCTTGACGCTGAGGTTCAGGCCGTTGGCGATTTCCCGCGTGGATTTGCCGCGTACGATCAGGCGCAGGATCTCCAGCTGGCGTGCGGTGAGATTGTGGTTCTCGACCGGCTCAACCTTATTCGACTGAGCACTGACCAATGCCTGGTTGATCACCGTGTGCGCGATGGCGGGGCTGAGGTAGCGTTCATCGTTTCTCAGCGCCTCGAGAGCCTGCTCGATCTCGGTGCCGGTGGCGTCCTTGAGCAGGTAACCGTGCGCCCCGGCCTCCAGCGCCCGCATGATCATCTGCGGTTCCGTGTGCATGGACAGGATCAGCACCTTGCTGTCCGGCAAAGCTTTGTGAAGCCGCTCCAGCGCATCGAGTCCGTTGCTGTCCTTCATCGAAATGTCGAGCAGGATGATGTCCGGCTTCAATTCCTGTGTCATCTCCAGCAGGTGCTCGCCATCGGCGGCTTCGCCGATAACCTGATAGCCGGGAATGTCGGAAACCAGTGCGCGGACACCCGCACGAATCAGAGCGTGGTCGTCGACCAGAAGAAGATTGCAGATCATGAGTGCTTACTTATGTCGGCGCGTTCCCGAGCGCGGGGTGCCCAGGGAAACAAGGCTTGAATGTGAGTGCCGCGACCAGGCTCGCTTTCTACGGTCAGATGCCCGCCCAGCAGGGTGGCCCGCTCGACCATGCCCGCCATGCCGCGTTGCCCTTGCTGACCCGGATTGGCGGCGGGCAAAAATCCCAGCCCGTCATCGGAAATGCTGAGCGCCAGACCGTCGGGGCGACGCTGAATCCGCACCAGCAGGTTCTTCGCTTGCGCGTGGCGCAGCATGTTGGTGACCGCTTCCTGCGTGATGCGAAAGGCCGCCACGGCCATTTCCTCAGGAATGCCAGCCAGCCGCTGGTGGCATTCAAGACTCCAGAGCACAGGGGTGTCCACCAGCGTGCGCAGCAGGTGCGCACGCAGGCTGGCTTCGAGCCCCAGGCTTGCCAGCTGCCTTGGATTCAGGATGGCCGACACGTCCCGTACCTTGGCCAGGGTTTCGTCGAGAATGTTGTTGAGCATGGCGCAGTGGGGATGCAGGTCTTCCGTCGCCCGACGTTGCAGCCAGTCACTTTGCAGTTTGGCGGCGGTCAGCATCTGACCGATATCGTCATGCAGTTCGCGGCTCAGACGATGGCGCTCCGTTTCTTGAACCTGCAGCATGTGATCGGCCAGCTCTTGGGGCTGGAACTGTATGGTTTTGCTGGGGCGACTTACGCAGTAACAGATGCCCAGCAAGGCGAGCACGTTAATGAGCGCCAGCGCGGATGAAAGGCCATCGTCGAGAAAAAAGCGACGACATTGCACGCGGTGATCGCGAGACAGACCATCGCTACCCATCGAAATACGGTGTTCGAGCTCATAGGCCATAACGTGAAGGTCTTGTTGCTGCCATGCATAGCGGATGAAGCCATCGGATAATTGTTGCGGATACCTGAACAGGATGTGTCAGGCCACTTATCGTGGTCAACAGAGCGGCACGGCTCTGTTCACCTTTATACGTGTGTACAAAAACCAGGAGTCGACTTTCAACAGGAACAACGTGTTCACAAACTTCCCGCTTTCATTCGCGGGCGCCGATCTTACCTTAAATGCCGCCGTTATTAAGCATCGCGTGCAAACAACGCACGCAACAAGGTTGTCCATTTAGTCAGGATTTATGATTGGCACGACAGTGCTAATAAGGCGGCGGGCGAGATATAAGCCCGTTGTCTGTATCGCAGAACTTCAGCGTGCCGCTTGCCAAGTTACGCTGCAACAGAAGCGCACAGACATGGCGGGTCTGAATCTGATCAATTGAGGGGCGCGCAACAAGGTCTGTTGATCAAGGCGGGTCGCCCTGGCGAACATCAGCGGCAGGGCGCAACGGGGGGAACTCAGAGTGTGCTGGAGCGCTCGGCACGTTCGCCCAGAGCGGTTTCCGAATGAACCGACGTCAGAGGGACGGGCCACTCAACAGGAACGGCAGGGCTGCTTTCAACCTGGCCGATGCCGCAACAGCAGCCGAACTGTTCCAGCAGATGTTGCTGTTCGCTGTCGTCCAGCGGCAATTGACCGGTGAGGGGGTCGACCAGTTCGATCTGCCACGACAGCAGCGACAGGCACTGGCGCAGGGAAATAAGTGCTTTGGGCTGCAAGCGTCCGGCAGCACTTGCAAAGTACAAGAGGTAACGCAATTGTCTGGCGAAGCTGGCGATCGCCTGGACGTGAGCTGCGTCTGATTTGCCGGCGATCTGTTGCAGCGTGCCGAGTAGGCACTCGATTGCATCCTTATCGTCACTGATCAGTTCCAGGTGACTCAGGCATTCGTCTGCGCGGCCCATCAGGTGTTGGGTGTCGCTGAGAAAATCACCGTGCAGTTGATGCCACTCATTGCCGTTCAGCATCTGAAATCTCCACTCTTCATGGACAGCGAATCAAGGTCGCAGGGGGCGAGTGGCCCAAAGTTAATGTTGAAGGCAATTGAATGTCTGTAGGGCGTTTCTGATTGTTGTGATTTGTTTGCAGTCAGCAAGGTGCAGTTGTGTGCGATACCTCGTGCCGCAGCCCAGACAGTCCGGTCTGTTATCACTGGTTTGACGAGGGGATCGGGGGATTCCACGAACACGACCACGTACCTGACTCCATTCATTCAATGAGAATGGCCTCACAATAATGGCTATTAGAAACCGCGAATATCAGGTTTGCCCTGATTGTCGTTAAGGAATACCCCTAGGGGATGCACTGAGGCCGTCTGCAGATTAGGCGAAAAGCCACTATTCGTCAGCAGTTTCAGTGTTTTAGATGCACGTCAGTAAAGCATGATGTTAATGTGATATCAATTGTACCGGCGGGCATTTTTATCAGCATTAAGGTCTGCACCGGTTCTGCCGATAAAGGGTAGGCGGACTTACTAGAACCTGCTCCAGGAGCAACAGATGGCTGGCATTCTCGACACAGTAGACCAACGAACACAGCTGGTGGGTGAGAACCGCCTGGAAATCCTCATGTTCCGCCTGGCGGGTCGGCAACTGTTCGCGATTAACGTATTCAAGGTGCAGGAAGTGCTGCAACTGCCCAAGTTGACGCTGATGCCCCAGCGTCATCCGTTTGTCTGTGGCGTGGTGAACCTGCGCGGTCAAACCCTTCCCGTGATTGATCTGTCTCAGGCCATCGGCATGCGTCCGCTGGTCCCGGGCCCTTCGAGCACCATCATCGTTACCGAATACAACCGCTCGGTCCAGGCGTTCCTGGTCGGCGGCGTCGACCGCATCGTCAACATGAACTGGGAGGCCATCTTGCCGCCGCCCAGCAGTGCAGGGCGCCAGCATTACCTGACGGCCATCAGCAAGGTCGACGACCAGTTGGTCGAAATCATCGACGTCGAAAAGGTGTTGGCGGAAATCGTCCCCTACAGTGCCAAGGTGTCCCGCGAAAAGCTGGAAGACCCTGTCCTGGAACGTGCCCGTGGTCGTGAAGTGCTGCTGGTCGATGACTCGAACGTGGCGCTTTCGCAGCTGCGTGACACCTTGTCTCAATTGGGTGTGAAGATGCACGTGGCCAGCGACGGGCTCAAGGCGTTGAACATGCTCAAGGGCTGGGCCGACAGCGGCGAGGTGATGACCGACAAGTTGCTGATGGTCTTTACCGACGCGGAAATGCCTGAAATGGATGGTTACCGGTTAACCACCGAAATACGCCACGATCCGCGTCTGCGCGGTCTGTACGTCGTCCTGCATACGTCGCTGTCCGGCAGCTTCAACGAATCGATGGTGAAGAAGGTCGGCTGCGACAACTTCCTCTCCAAATTCCAGCCGGACAAACTGGTGGATGTGGTTCGCGAGCGTCTGATGCTCGACCACTGATTCACGTGCACGCGTTTCGAGCCCCTTGCTGTATGGAGGGGCTTTTTTGTATCTGTACCGATCCTTGAGGCTTTCCCTCGTATAAAGTGATGGCTTTGCGCTCATCACTTCAAGGACGCGTTCATGATGCATCTCAGTGCGCTGTATCGGTATCCCCTGAAATCCTGCAAGGCCGAACCGCTGCAGCAGGCCAGCTTCGACGCGTTGGGGTTGACAGGTGATCGACGCTGGATGCTGGTCGACGAGAGCAATGGTCGATTCTTCACCCAACGCGCCTTGCCGCAGATGTCGCAACTGTCGGTACTGTGGAATGGTCGCGGCGGTGTGACGCTGTCGGCGCCAGGTGTCGAGGGGCTGGACGTCCCGCTGCCGGAAGATCTCGAAGCCAACCTGCGCGGTGTGACAGTCTGGCGCGACACCTTGCGTGTGCCCGATGCGGGCGACGAGGCGGCCCGCTGGGTCAGTGAGTTCATCGGCAAGCCCACGCGCATGGTGCATATCCCTCAGGAACGGGCGCGCTGGCTGCCGTCCGGGTATGGCACGGTCGAGGACAAAGTCGGGTTCGCCGACGGCTTTCCGTTGTTGTTGATCGGCCAGGCGTCGCTGGACGATCTGTCCGCAAAAATCGGCCGGTCTCAGGAGATGCTGCGTTTTCGTCCGAATCTGGTGGTGGAAGGTGCTGAGGCGTTCGCTGAAGATGGCTGGAAGCGTATCCGCATTGGTGACGTTGAATTTCGGCTGCTCAAAGGGTGCTCCCGTTGCATTCTGACCACGATCGACCCGGCCACCGGCGAGCGCAGTGAAGACCGTGAACCGCTGAGCACGCTCAAGACCTACCGCGAGAAAGAGGGTGAGGTGTGGTTTGGGCAGAACATGGTAAATGACGGGCCCGGTGTGGTGGAGGTTGGGATGGAGGTTGAAGTGCTGGAGTGATGTTGCGTTGTGCGAATGACGCGCAGGTGTGTTCTTTGGCGCGGGATTTCGGTTTAAACCCGTGGCCTGCGTTCAGCCTGCACCCGAGTCGCGGTTTGTGGTGACTGGACTATTGAGTACTGGAGCAAGGCGGGCTGGAGCTAACGCTCTTCGCTTTCTTGATTCGATCATCAAGCGCCCGCACACCGCCCCAAATTGTAGGAGCGCGCTTGCCCGCGATCTGCCGGGAACCGGCAGCAAGACCTGTGGATGCGGAGTGTCAGGCAGAATCGAGTTGCCTGGTTTTGCTACCGCTGCACGGCAGATCGTCCGAGTGCGGCCCAGAGCAAGCGCGCTCCTACAGAGACCACGTCAACCTGAGAGTTTCGTGTCTGTTGCTTTTGATGTTGCTCTTCTACATTAATGGCTCAAACACCACAAACCGCGACTTGGGTGCAGGCCAAACCGTATCTGCGCGGCCAGAGTAATGGGGTATTCACACGAAACCAGCCCCAGCCAGCCGATAAAAAAGGGGCCGATCACGCTGAAGTGATCGGCCCCTTTTATCAAGCCGTTACGGCTCAAAAGTCATCAAAAAACCGCTCGTGCCAATCCACCAGAGGCTGCGGCGCATTCAGCTTCTGGCCATAGATCACTGCATACGACAACACGTTCTGCACATACTGACGCGTCTCGTCGAACGGAATGCTCTCGACCCACACATCGAACGACAAATGATTCGCGCCTCTGAGCCACTGCCGCACACGGCCCGGGCCTGCGTTGTACGCCGCTGACGCAAGCACCCGGTTGCCGTTGAACTGAGCATGCACCTGACTCAGATAAGCCGCACCCAACTGAATGTTCTTGTCCGGATCCAGCACCTGCGCCGGGGAGGCCAGCGGGATGCTGAACTTGCGTGCCGTCTCCTTGGCGGTAGCGGGCATCAGTTGCATCAGGCCGCTGGCACCGACGCCTGACCGGGCATCGTCCATGAACGCGCTTTCCTGGCGGGTAATGGCGAACACCCAGCTGGAATGCAGGCCGCGGATCTGTGCTTCACGCACCAGGGTGTCGCGATGCGCCATGGGGAACCGGATGTCGAGGTCGTCCCAGTATTGCGCCTGGCTGATGGTGCGAATGGCCGGGAAGTACCAGTGCATGTCGTAGGCCAGCTTGGCCTGGGCAACCATTTCGTCACGGGTGAAGCGGCGGGTGACGTGGTACCACTCGCGACGCCCGTTGACCACCTCGCCACGCTCGTAGAACTCCAGGGCCCGACGCACGCCCGGCGTATTGCGGACCTTATTGATCGTTGCCTGGCTCAGCATCAATGGCTTGTTGTTGAGCATGTACGGGGTCTGAATGCGGTCGGCGGCAAGGAAGCCGTAGAAGTCGCGCTCTTTCGAAACCGTCCGGTACAGCGCAGGCAGTTGCGGGTTGTTGGGTTGGGATAACTCCAGAGCACGGGCCTGCCAGTAGCGCCAGCGGTTGGTCGTGGCCAGATCCTGAGGCAGGCGTCGGGTGAGTTCGTACGCATCGTTCCAGCGACCCAGGCGCAGCAACAGACGCAGACGCCATTCAGTCACCGTGTTATCGCGCAGGTCAGGGTCGTATTTGGTCATCACCTCCAGGGCGCGACCATCGTAGCTGCGCGCCAGCGTCAGGCCGATTTCCTTGGCGATCTGCACTTGCTCTTCATGGGAAAAGTGCAAGACAGGGGAGTAGCTGTCCAGCAGCTCCATCGCGCGCTGGGGGTCTTGTTTGGCCAGGCGTCTCAGGCCCAGGCCGACGACATCCGACATGGCTTCGTCTGCCGGCATGAACTGGCCCTGGTTGTTGACCATCTCCGGCTTCTGCGCCACGGCGATCAGCAAACGGCCCTGGGGCGCCAGGGTGGTCATGCTGTTGACCAGTTGATTGGCCAGGGCGTAGTTGCGCGCCTGCGCCGCCAGCTTGGCGCGTTGCCAGCGCTTCTGTTCAGTCAGTTGGCCTTCCACGGCCCACTGCGTGAAGAAAGTGTCGCAGGCCGTTGGCAGGGTCTTGCCCGTCATCCAGGTCTTTTCGGCGTTGGCGTAGCCCTCCGACCGCAGATTATGGCTGAGCTGATAAGACCCGTAGAGGCAGTCGAGCTCCACGAAGTTGAGTTTGGGGTCGTAATACTTGACGAATGGTTGCCAGTCGCCTCGTGAGGCCAGCAGGCGCAACCAGCGCAACTTCATGAAGTTGGCCTGCGGAAGATCGCCATGATCGGCAAGAAATTTCTCGACTTCGTCGTTGCTCGCGGTATTCAGACGAGCCGTCAGTTCGTCGTACGCGAGATAAGGTTCGAGCGGATAGTCCGCCAGCGCTGCGCCGTACATGCGATACGGGCCTGCATCGCCTTTGACCAGCGCGCGCTTGGCTTGATCGTAATATTGACGTTGGGTGGTGATATCGACCGCTTGGACGGACTGGGCGGCGGTGGCCGACAGAAGCAGGCAGGACAAAAGGCTGAACAAACGACTGCGCATGAGACTTCCGTGCAGATGAACCGTGAAAAGTGCCGTTAGCTTAGCCTTTTGCCAGCGCGGGTTGAAGCGCGAAGGTGTGGGCGAGGGGGGTAAGGAAACAAATACTTGCAGTTGAAGCAGGTGGTGGGCTTGGGATTCTCAACCCGTCATCGAATCCCGCCCAATCCTTGCGCTATCTCAGGTAGAATGCGCGCCCGGTTTTTGGAGAAGCTCATGACCCTGCTCAAATTCACCGATGTGTCCCTTGCGTTCGGCGCCATGCCGTTGTTGGACAAGGTGTCCTGGCAGATCGCCCGTGGAGAGCGGGTCTGCATCATCGGTCGTAACGGCACCGGTAAATCCAGCATGCTGAAGCTGGTCAAGGGCGTGCAATTGCCCGATGACGGCAGCGTCTGGCGCGCACCCGGCCTGAAAATCGGCGAATTGCCCCAGGAATTGCCCGTGGCCGATGGTCGCACCGTGTTCGACGTTGTGGCGGAAGGCCTGGACGGCGTGGGTGCCTTGCTTGCCGAATACCATCACCTGAGCCAGAACATCGTCACCGCCGAAGACCTCGACAAGCTGATGCACGTTCAGTCGGACCTCGAAGCCCGTGACGGCTGGCGCCTGCAGCAACTCGTCGACAGTACCCTCAGCCGCCTGCAACTGCCTGCCGACAAGACCCTTGCCGAGCTGTCCGGTGGCTGGCGTCGTCGTGTCCTGCTGGCGCAGGCACTGGTGTCCGAACCTGATTTGCTGCTGCTCGACGAACCGACCAACCACCTGGATATCGGCGCGATTGCCTGGCTGGAAGAGGCGCTCAAGGAATTCCAGGGTGCCGTGCTGTTCATCACGCACGACCGGTCTTTCCTGCAGAACCTCGCGACCCGCATTCTCGAGCTGGACCGTGGCGGTCTGATCGACTGGAACGGCGACTACGCCAGCTTCCTGGTGCACAAGGAAGCGATGCTCGCCGCCGAAGAAACCGCGAACGCGTTATTCGACAAGCGTCTGGCCCAGGAAGAAGTGTGGATTCGCCAGGGCATCAAGGCCCGTCGCACCCGCAACGAAGGTCGTGTGCGCGCCCTCAAGGCATTACGCGTAGAGCGCAGCGAGCGTCGTGAGCGCACCGGCAAGGCCAATATCCAGCTGGACACCGCCGACAAGTCCGGCAAGCAGGTCATGGTCCTGGATAACGTCAGCTTCGCGCACCCGGGCGGTCCGATGTTGATCAAGGATTTCTCGATGGTGCTGCAGCGCGAAGACCGCATTGGTCTGCTGGGCGCCAACGGTACCGGCAAGACCACCTTGCTCAAGCTGATGCTGGACAACCTCCAGCCCACCAGCGGCTCGGTGGAAGTCGGCACGCGTCTGGACGTCGCTTATTTCGACCAGTTGCGTCACCAGCTTGATCTGGAAAAGACCGTGATCGACAACGTCGCGGAAGGTCGCGACTTCATCGATATCGACGGTCAGAGCCGCCACGTGCTCAGTTATCTCGGTGATTTCCTGTTCAGCCCGCAACGTGCGCGGACGCCGGTCAAGGCGCTGTCGGGTGGTGAGCGTGCGCGTTTACTGCTGGCCAAGCTGTTCAGCAAGCCCGCCAACCTGCTGGTCCTCGACGAACCCACCAACGACCTGGACGTCGAAACGCTGGAGCTGCTCGAAGAGGTGCTGTTGACCTTCAAGGGCACGGTGCTGATGGTCAGTCACGACCGGGCATTCCTCGACAACGTCGTCACCAGCACGCTGGTCTTCGAAGGCGAGGGCAAGGTGCGTGAGTTCGTCGGTGGTTACCAGGACTGGTTGCGTCAGGGCGGTTCGCCGCGTCTGCTGGGCGTCACCGAAAGCAAATCCGGCAAGGCCGACCTGAACTCTGCGATTGTCGAGCCGGTCGCCGCTCCGGCGCCTGCGCCTGAAGCCGCACCTGTTGCGAAGAAGAAGCTCAGCTACAAGCTGCAGCGTGAGCTGGAGGCTTTGCCTGGCGAGATCGATGCCAAGGAACAGCAGATCGCGTCCGTTGAGGCGGAAATCGCTGATCCTGCTTTCTATCAGCGTCCTGCCGCAGAGACGACCAAGGTGCTTGCGTCTCTTGAGCAGATGAACAGCGAACTGGAAGCACTGGTTGAGCGCTGGGCTGAACTGGACGAGTAATCCGCTGACGCCTCGCAACAAAAAAGCCCGAGCCCTTTCAAGGGTTCGGGCTTTTGTTTGAGGGCGCGATTAATCCGTGCGTTTGACAAGGCGCACGGCCAGAACGTCGCAAGGCGCGCCGTGCAGTACGTCGTTGGCGGTAGAGCCGAGTAGCAGGGAAAGGCCGTGACGGCCGTGGCTGCCCACGACGATCAGGTCGACGTTGTGTTCCTTGGCCAGGTTGTGAATTTCCTGCTTGGGCTGGCCGTAGGTCAGGTGGCTGTCGCCGGTGTGCACATCGGGGTATTTCAGCTTGAGGGCTGCCAGCTTTTCCTTGGCCTGATCGAACTGCTGTTGTTGCAGTTGCGACAGGTCCATCGGTACATCGCCACCAAAGGCCATGGCCATCGGCTCCACGATGTGCACCAGCGACAACTTGGCTTCGCTGCCGATGGCCAGGCCGATAGCCTTCTTGATAACGTGGTCGCACTCTTCAGTGAGGTCCGCAGCTACCAGAATATGTTTATAGGACATGGGATGTTCCTTCTGAGGTTTGCGATGGTTTTGATTATGGCTTTTTTCACGCGCCTCATGGCAAGCCTTCACGTTTTGTCCGCTGCTCCCCGCAGCTGGGGCATACAGATATGACGGTGTGGATAGTGCTGTCAATCGTTGCGGTGGTTTTGAGTCCATTGGTGTGGCTGCGTCCATCCCGCTCCCAGAGTGGCCGGATGGCCATGCGCATGGAGGCGCGGCGTAGGGGGCTGGCGATGCAGTTGATCCCTCAAGACTGGCCGCACTGGCTGCCCGTCGAGCCGCCGAGCCCCTGTGCGCAATATCACCGGCCTCGGCGAGCACGTGAACCGGATACGTGGATGTACTGGCAGACGACGCCCGGAAACTGGGTGAATCAGTGGCGCGAGCCTTGTGAAGATGCACGTGTGCTGCCGCACTTGCTGACGCTGCCGCCCGATGTCTATAAGGTCGAGGCGGGCAAGCAGCTGATTGCACTGTATTGGGGGGAGCGGGGCGAAACGGAAGTGTTGCATCGCATTTCTGCTGTGATCAAGGCCTTGGCATGACCTCAAGCCGGGGCATCCGGCCAAATCGCGGGCATTAAAAAGCCCGATAACAACATCGGGCTGGGGGTTGGCCAGGCAGGCCGATAATTCGTGGCGCTTTGCGGTGCAATGCCGCAAACAAAGTCCGAATTCGTTTCACATGCTTGTGAAAAACGACCCGTCTTGATGCGCAGTGCGCTGAATGTAGACCTTAATGGTGCGTTTGTCTGCTGCGGATTCAATCATTTTTCAAGAAACGCCCACCAGTCGTCGCTTCCTGTGTTTATTCACCAGCCTCATCACTCAACGTGATCATTTCGATGAATGTAGGTTGATCAGCTGTGTCTTTTACCTGTGTTTTGCCGGTTTTGTCCGCTGTTGAGTGAATTGACAATTGCTGGAATATGGCCGAAGGTAGGCGCACCCAAATCAAACGGGCGTATGAATTGAGTGTTTGCCGTAGGAACGCTCTTACAGACGCCCAATCGCGTCGACGGGGTGCCTGGCGTTTGGTGTGTACGTCGACGGAAACGTCGTGTTTTTCGCCGGATTTCAGCGTCTGACGCGTATTGTTCAGCTTCCATATTGTGGAGATCAGTTGATGATTTACGAAGGTAAAGCCATCACGGTTAAGGCTCTTGAAAGTGGCATCGTCGAATTGAAATTCGACCTCAAGGGTGAGTCCGTCAACAAGTTCAATCGCCTCACCCTCAACGACCTGCGTCAGGCTGTCGATGCCATCAAGGCCGACGGCTCAGTCAAGGGCGTTATCATCACCAGCGGCAAGGACGTTTTCATCGTCGGCGCCGACATCACCGAATTCGTCGATAACTTCAAGCTGCCGGACGCCGAGCTGGTTGCCGGAAACCTTGAAGCGAACAAGATCTTCAGTGACTTCGAAGACCTGAACGTGCCAACCCTCGCTGCCATCAATGGCATCGCGCTGGGTGGCGGCCTGGAAATGTGCCTGGCAGCCGACTTCCGGGTCATGTCTGCGACTGCCAAGATCGGTCTGCCTGAGGTCAAGTTGGGGATCTACCCCGGCTTTGGTGGCACCGTCCGCCTGCCGCGTCTGATTGGCGTCGATAACGCGGTCGAGTGGATTGCCTCCGGCAAGGATAATCGTGCCGAAGACGCCCTGAAAGTGGGCGCGGTGGACGCTGTTGTCGCGCCAGAGAAGCTTCAGGAAGCGGCACTGGACCTGATAAAACGCGCCATTTCGGGCGAGTTCGACTTCAAGGCCAAGCGCCAGCCGAAACTGGAGAAGCTGAAACTGAACGCCATCGAGCAGATGATGGCCTTCGAAACCGCCAAGGGTTTCGTTGCCGGCCAGGCAGGTCCGAACTACCCGGCCCCGGTCGAAGCGATCAAGACCATCCAGAAAGCCGCGAACTTTGGTCGTGACAAAGCGCTGGAAGTCGAGGCCGCTGGCTTCGTCAAAATGGCCAAGACATCGGCCGCCGAGAGTCTGATCGGTCTGTTCCTCAACGATCAGGAACTGAAGAAGAAAGCCAAGATCTACGACGAAGTCGCCAAGGACGTGAAGCAGGCAGCCGTACTGGGCGCCGGCATCATGGGTGGCGGCATCGCTTACCAGTCGGCTGTCAAAGGCACGCCGATCCTGATGAAGGACATTCGTGAGGAGGCCATTGAACTGGGCCTGAACGAAGCGTCGAAGTTGCTCGGTAAGCGCGTAGAGAAGGGCCGCCTCACCCCTGCGAAGATGGCTGAAGCGCTGAATGCGATTCGTCCAACGCTGTCCTACGGCGATTTCGGCCATGTCGATCTGGTGGTCGAAGCGGTGGTCGAGAACCCGAAGGTCAAACAAGCGGTGTTGTCCGAAGTGGAAGGTCAGGTCGCCGAGGGCACCATTCTGGCGTCCAACACGTCGACGATCTCCATCAGCCTGCTGGCGAAAGCCCTCAAGCGTCCTGAAAACTTCGTCGGCATGCACTTCTTCAACCCGGTGCACATGATGCCGCTGGTTGAAGTCATCCGTGGCGAGAAGTCCAGCGAAGTCGCGGTGGCGACTACGGTGGCCTACGCCAAGAAGATGGGCAAGAACCCGATCGTGGTCAACGACTGCCCGGGCTTCCTGGTCAACCGTATTCTGTTCCCGTACTTCGGCGGTTTCGCCAAGCTGGTCAGCGCCGGCGTTGATTTCGTGCGCATCGACAAGGTGATGGAGAAATTCGGCTGGCCGATGGGCCCTGCTTACCTGATGGACGTCGTCGGCATCGACACCGGCCACCACGGCCGTGACGTGATGGCCGAAGGTTTCCCGGATCGCATGAAAGACGACCGTCGCTCCGCGGTTGACGCGCTCTACGAGGCCAACCGCCTCGGTCAGAAGAACGGCAAAGGCTTCTACGTCTACGAGACCGACAAGAAAGGCAAGCCGAAGAAGGTCGTCGACGCTTCCGTGCTGGAAGTGCTCAAGCCGATCGTCTACGAACAGCGTGAAGTCACTGACGAAGACATCATCAACTGGATGATGATCCCGCTGTGCCTGGAAACCGTGCGTTGCCTGGAAGACGGCATCGTTGATACGGCGGCCGAGGCTGACATGGGCCTGATCTACGGCATCGGGTTCCCTCCGTTCCGTGGCGGTGCGCTGCGCTACATCGATTCGATCGGTGTCGCTGAATTCGTTGCCCTGGCTGACCAATACGCTGATCTGGGCGCTTTGTACCACCCCACAGCGAAGCTGCGCGAAATGGCCAAGACCGGCCAGCGCTTCTTCGGCTAAGTGCCCAACGAACAGGTGAAAATATGAGCTTGAATCCGAGAGACGTCGTGATTGTCGACTTCGGTCGCACCCCGATGGGCCGCTCCAAGGGTGGCATGCACCGCAATACCCGCGCTGAAGACATGTCGGCGCACCTGATCAGCAAACTGCTGGAACGCAACAGCAAAGTCGACCCGGCGGAAGTCGAGGACGTGATCTGGGGTTGCGTTAACCAGACCCTTGAGCAGGGCTGGAACATTGCGCGCATGGCGTCGCTGATGACCCAGATCCCGCACACCTCCGCTGCGCAGACGGTCAGCCGCCTGTGTGGTTCGTCCATGAGTGCGCTGCACACGGCGGCTCAGGCGATCATGAGCAACAACGGTGACGTCTTCGTCATCGGCGGTGTCGAGCACATGGGCCACGTCGGCATGATGCACGGCGTCGATCCCAACCCGCACATGTCGCTGTATGCAGCGAAAGCCTCGGGCATGATGGGGCTGACAGCGGAAATGCTCGGCAAGATGCACGGCATCACCCGTGAAGCACAGGATGCGTTCGGCGTGCGTTCGCACCGTCTGGCGCACCAGGCGACCGTTGAAGGCAACTTCAAGGACGAAATCATCCCGATGCAAGGGTATGACGAGAACGGCTTCCTGAAGATGTATGACTTCGACGAGACCATTCGTCCTGAAACCACGCTGGAAAGTCTGGCGGCCCTCAAGCCTGCCTTCAATCCAAAAGGTGGTACCGTGACGGCGGGTACGTCCTCGCAGATCACTGACGGCGCCTCGTGCATGATCGTCATGTCCGGTCAGCGTGCGATGGACCTGGGCATTCAGCCGATGGCGGTGATCCGCTCCATGGCTGTCGCCGGTGTCGACCCTGCGATCATGGGTTACGGACCGGTGCCGGCGACTCAGAAAGCCCTCAAGCGCGCGGGTCTGAGCATTGCTGACATCGACTATTTCGAGCTCAACGAAGCCTTCGCTGCACAGGCGCTGCCTGTACTGAAAGATCTGAAAGTGCTCGACAAGATGGACCAGAAGGTTAACCTGCACGGCGGCGCTATCGCTTTGGGTCACCCGTTCGGTTGCTCGGGAGCGCGTATTTCCGGCACGTTGCTCAATGTCATGAAGCAGAAGGGTGGCACCCTGGGTGTTGCCACCATGTGTATTGGCCTTGGCCAAGGCATCTCTACCGTGTTCGAACGCGTTTAACCGGTCTGAGTGTGCAAGCCGGGGCCTGGTGCCCCGGCTTTTGTTTTTCTCAAGAAATGTTTTTTGAAAGTTTTTTTTCGCGTCAATCCGTGAGGTTCGCTCCATGCAGTTACAGCCAGGTCTCTATCGCCACTACAAAGGCCCCGAGTACCGTGTTTTCGGTGTCGCCAAGCATTCCGAGACGGAAGAGGAAGTGGTGTTCTATCAGGCGCTGTACGGCGAATTCGGCCTGTGGGTACGCCCTTTGAGCATGTTTCTGGAATCGGTTGAGGTTGACGGCGAGCACGTGCCGCGCTTTGCTTTGGTCCAGGCCGAACCTGACCTTTTTTCAAGGTCGTAAGGCGAGACCTTGCAGTAGCCTCTGCTTGACCTCACCTTGTAGCCACTATATATAGCGGGGCCTCGACGGCTCCAACGTCTTTTTTCTCGCATTAGGAATTTTCCGATCCATGGGCAAATCGCTGGTCATTGTGGAATCCCCGGCTAAGGCCAAGACCATCAACAAGTACCTGGGCAGCCAGTACGTGGTGAAGTCGAGTATCGGCCATATCCGAGACCTGCCCACCAGCGGTTCGGCGAGCGCCGCCAAAGAGCCTGCTGCCAAGCGCGGCAAAACCGCGTCTGAAGCGCCTGCGCTGTCGCCCAAGGAAAAGGCCAAGCGCCAGCTCGTGGCGCGTATGGGCGTCGATCCGGAGCATGGCTGGAAAGCCAAGTACGAGATCCTTCCCGGCAAAGAGAAGGTGATCGACGAGTTGCGCCGGTTGGCGAAGGATGCCGACACCATCTATCTCGCGACGGACTTGGACCGCGAAGGGGAAGCCATTGCCTGGCACCTGCGCGAAGCCATTGGTGGTGACGACGATCGTTACAAGCGCGTGGTGTTCAACGAGATCACCAAGAAAGCCATCCAGGAGGCCTTCTCCAAGCCGGGCGAGCTGGACATCGACCGCGTCAATGCTCAGCAGGCGCGCCGCTTCCTCGACCGCGTCGTGGGGTATATGGTCTCGCCGCTGTTGTGGCAAAAGATCGCCCGGGGCCTGTCGGCAGGTCGCGTGCAGTCCGTTGCCGTGAAGCTGGTGGTGGAGCGCGAGCGTGAGATACGCGCCTTCATCCCGGAAGAGTATTGGGAAATTCATGCCGATCTGGGCACCGCCAAGGGCGCCAACGTGCGTTTCGAAGTGGCGCGCGAGAACGGCGAAGCCTTCAAGCCGCTGAACGAAGCGCAGGCCATGGCGGCACTGGAGAAGCTCAAGTCTTCTGCTTACAGCATCGCCAAGCGTGAAGACAAACCGACCAGCAGCAAGCCGTCGGCACCGTTTATCACCTCCACGTTGCAGCAGGCGGCGAGCAATCGTCTTGGCTACGGCGTGAAGAAAACCATGATGATGGCCCAGCGTCTGTACGAAGCGGGTTACATCACCTACATGCGTACGGACTCGACGAACCTGTCGGCCGACGCTGTGGCGATGGCGCGCACGTACATCGAAACCGAATTCGGCAAAAAGTACCTGCCTGAATCGCCGAACGTGTACAGCAGCAAAGAAGGCGCTCAGGAGGCTCACGAAGCGATTCGTCCTTCCGACGTCAATACCCACCCGAGCAAGCTGACGGGCATGGAGCGTGACGCTGAGCGCCTGTATGAGCTGATCTGGCGTCAGTTCGTGGCCTGTCAGATGCCACCGGCGCAATACCTGTCGACCACTGTGAGCGTGGCCGCGGGTCAGTTCGAGCTGCGTGCCAAGGGTCGTATCCTCAAGTTCGACGGTTACACCCGTGTGCTGCCTCAGATGAGCAAGCCTGGCGATGACGACGTGTTGCCGGACATGGCCCAGGGCGACACCCTGAAGCTGATCAAGCTCGACCCGAGTCAGCACTTCACCAAGCCGCCCGCGCGTTACTCCGAAGCGAGCCTGGTCAAGGAGATGGAAAAGCGCGGTATCGGTCGCCCGTCGACCTACGCGGCGATCATCTCGACCATTCAGGATCGCGGTTATGTGGCGCTTCACAACCGTCGCTTCTATTCGGAAAAGATGGGTGACATCGTCACGGAGCGTCTGTCCGAGAGTTTCTCGAACCTGATGGACTACGGCTTCACCGCCGGCATGGAAGAGAACCTCGACGACGTGGCGCAAGGCGAGCGTGACTGGAAGAACGTGCTCGACGAGTTCTACGGCGACTTCAAGAAAAAACTGGAAGTGGCCGAGGCTGCCGACAGCGGCATGCGCGCCAACCAGCCGGTCATGACGGATATCCCGTGCAAGGTGTGCGGACGGCCGATGCAGATTCGTACCGCATCGACGGGCGTGTTCCTCGGTTGCTCGGGCTACAGCCTGCCGCCGAAAGAGCGCTGCAAGGCCACTGTCAACCTGACGCCGGGCGATGAAATTGCCGAGGACGACGAGGGTGAGTCGGAATCCCGCGTTCTGCGCGGCAAGCACCGTTGCCCGGTGTGCAGCACCGCCATGGATGCTTACCTGCTGGATGAGAAGCACAAACTGCACATCTGCGGTAACAACCCGGACTGCACCGGTTACGAGATCGAAGAAGGCACCTACCGCATCAAGGGCTATGAAGGCCCGAGCGTCGAATGCGACAAGTGTGGCGGCGAGATGCAGCTCAAGACCGGCCGTTTCGGCAAGTTCTTCGGCTGCACCAACTGCAAGAACACACGTAAGCTGCTGAAGAGCGGTGAAGCGGCGCCGCCCAAGATGGACCCGGTTAAAATGCCGGAGCTCAAGTGTGAGAAGGTGGACGACACCTACATCCTTCGTGACGGCGCTTCGGGCCTGTTCCTGGCAGCCAGCCAGTTCCCGAAAAATCGCGAGACCCGTGCGCCACTGGTGTTGGAAATCGTGCCGCACAAGGACGAGATCGATCCGAAGTACCACTTCCTGTGCGAAGCGCCGAAGAAAGATCCAGATGGCCGTCCGGCAGTGATCCGTTACAGCCGCAAGTCCAAGGAGCAATATGTGCAGACCGAAGTGGACGGCAAGCCGACAGGCTGGCGCGCGTTCTACGACGGCGGCACCTGGAAGGTCGAAGACAAGCGTTGATCGAGCCCGCCTGATTCCCGTCAGACTGGCGAGCCTTCGCGCTTTGCGTTAAAAGATCCCTCGGCGTGCACCGTGCGCCGAGGGATTTTTTTGACCCTGGCTTACTCGTTCAAATTTCATTGATGTGGAGGCCGTCGTCATGGCTCACGAACTCTATACCCGCACCAATCAGAAGATTTTCTTCGCAGGACTCGCGCTGGAATCCATGGCCAAGGCCAAAGAAAGCCGGGCCATGAACGCACAGGGGCTGGAGCAAGCCGAGCGGGAGTCGGCAGTGTTTCATCTGTACGGCGCATTGTTGGGGCTGTGCCACGAAATTGCGGGCTTCTATCGCCTGCCGCAGGCCAACTCCCCGCGCGCCGAGGACCTCCTGACGCCGCAGGTGCTGGAGGCCATCGCCATTCCTGAAATGGGTGAGCTGGTTGAACTGGCACAGCAGCGCGAAACCTGGCTGGCGCAATTGCTGGCATCCTACAACGCGTTGTTTCAGCCGCCTCGTGCCCCGAAAAAACCGAAAGGCGATGTCACTCAGCCGTTGATCATTGCCGTCGGTGGCGACGAATCAGCAGAGCCTGTGTTGACCCGCGAGGAGATGGAAAGCTGGCGTCAGCAGCTCAAGGGGCTCGCCATCCGCTTTCGTGAAGGGTTGAGTGAGTGCTGAGACAGAATGATCGATGGGCTAGGGCATGAGTCATCAGGCTGTTACAATGCCCGCCTTTCGTGGAGAACTGTCCTGATGCCAACCTCTTTTCTGGAAATCGTTGAACTGCCTGACGGTCGCATCGAGCTGCGCCGCGCCGAGGATGAAGGGTCCCTCGTGACCTTGAATTTTTCCGAGGACGCCAAGGCATTTCTGCAGGGTCAACACGTTGAAGTCGCCAAGGCGATGCTCAGCGTTGGCGTGCAGATGGCCGGCCGCCTGGCCGAAGGCGAGTTGAGCAAAGAAGAAGAGGGGCCTCGGGTCCTGCATTGATTCTGCGTCGCTCCTGTTCAGGATCGGCATCGTCGCATGTCTACCAGCCGGCTTCTTTGCGATAAAGAAGCCCGGGATATTCCCTTACCTGTCCCGTGCGTCCGTTGAGGCGTTTCAGCCCAGACGAATGTTCAGGCTTTGTGCGCTCCCGCTTCGCGCTGCGCTGACCAGTTGCTGGCGTGCGTGGCTGGAGATGGGGTTGATCCAGCTCACCACGGTGTGGCTGCGGCCCAGACGCAAGGCCTCGCGAGTCAGTTCCAGCGCGCTTTGCGTGCCCCGTGGCTGCATCATGATAATGCGCTCCCGGTTTAGTCCTGCGTCGCGAAGCCACGCTTGCGTCACGCTGGCTGGAGGTGCGATCAGGGTGAGCCAGCGATCATTTGTGTCCTGGCTCAGGTCGCGCAGAATCGGCGCAAGCAGGTTCAGGCAGTTTCCGGCGGCGCCGCGCAATGACAATTCACTGAAGACTTCGGGTTCGTTGCTCCAGGGCGATTCGACGATGTCGTCCAATACCGGTACCTGAAGCCGCGGAACGTCGAGCATGGGCAGGCTGGGTGCCATGAATGCTTCGAACAGCGGCAGTTGTGCATGTTGTTGCGGTGTCTGTGGGAACTGCATAAACGTTCTCCTTAGCGGCGAATGACGCCAACGCTCAGCCCTTCAATAACGAGATCCTGATCTTTCAGGTTGACTTCAATGGGCGCGAAGTCTGGATTCTCGGCAATCAGCCAGACCTTGCTGCCCTCACGCTTGAAGCGTTTGACGGTGACTTCATCACCGATCCGCGCCACGACGATCTGGCCGTTACGGGCTTCACGGGTGGTGTGCACCGCCAGCAGGTCGCCATCGAGGATGCCGACGTCTTTCATGCTCATGCCGTGAACCCGCAACAGGTAATCGGCGCTGGGATGGAAGAAGGCGGGATTGATCGCCAGGGACTCTTCAATGTGTTGCTGCGCCAGGATCGGGGCGCCCGCCGCCACACGGCCGATGATCGGCAGGCCGCTTTCTTCGGTCTTGGCTTCGAAGCCTGGTATCCGGATGCCCCGCGAAGCGCCCGGTGTCATTTCGATTGCGCCCTTGCGGGCCAGCGCCTTGAGATGTTCTTCCGCAGCGTTCGGTGATTTGAACCCCAGTTCCTGAGCGATCTCCGCGCGGGTGGGCGGGTAGCCGTTGTCTTCAAGGCAGCGTTTGATGAAGTCCAGAATCTCGGCTTGGCGTGACGTCAGTTTGATCATGTGCATCGCTCTGGCTTTTTATACAGTGACTGGGATTATATACAGTGATTGCGTCTTGGCAATCCTCCATTTCAGTGGTCGGGCCTGACGGTTGTTCCTCAGAGCCGTTACGTCGGCGGGAGAGAGTGTCTCAACGCCCCGGTTTGTATGATTAAATGGCGTGACTGATCAGGCAGAAAGCGAACAGCCAGGGTTGACAGCGCGTCGACTGAAACGTATGTTTCAAACAAGTGTTTGTCAGGCGATTAACCATGGCTCAGTCGGAAACAGTTGAACGAATTCTCGATGCTGCGGAGCAGCTGTTCGCGGAAAAGGGTTTTGCCGAAACGTCGTTGCGGCTCATCACCAGCAAGGCCTCCGTGAACCTTGCAGCGGTCAACTACCATTTCGGTTCGAAGAAGGCGCTGATTCAAGCCGTGTTCTCGCGGTTTCTCGGGCCTTTCTGCGCCAGCCTCGATAAAGAGCTGGAACGTCGTCAGGCCAGGCCCGAGCACAAGCCGACACTTGAAGAGCTGCTTGAGATGCTCGTCGAACAGGCGCTGGTCGTGCAGCCTCGAAGCGGCAATGATTTGTCTATTTTCATGCGCTTGCTGGGGCTGGCGTTCAGTCAGAGTCAGGGCCATTTGCGGCGTTATCTGGAAGACATGTACGGCAAGGTTTTTCGCCGTTACATGCTGCTGGTCAATGAAGCCGCACCGCGTATTCCCCCGATCGAACTGTTCTGGCGCGTGCATTTCATGCTGGGTGCCGCAGCGTTCAGCATGTCCGGCATCAAGGCCCTGCGCGCCATCGCGGAAACCGATTTTGGTGTCAACACCTCCATCGAACAGGTCATGAGGCTGATGGTGCCGTTCCTTGCCGCTGGCATGCGTGCCGAAACCGGTGTCACTGATGCTGCGATGATCAGCGCCCAGCTCAAGCCACGCAGCAAAAGCGCCGCACCAGCCCCTGCAAAAGTCTGATCCTGGGCTTGCTGCCACGTCGAGGGTGCGAGCATTTGCATCGCACCCGTCGATCCCTCACCATGCCGCACTGAGCAACGGTTGTTGAAGGATCTTCATATGAGTTCTGGCCTGCAAGGCTCCCTGATGGTGGATATCGCCGGTACCTGGCTGACATCCGAAGATCGTCAGTTTCTGCGTCAGCCCGAAGTGGGCGGCCTGATTATTTTCGCGCGAAACATTGAAAGCCCTCGGCAGGTCCGCGAGCTGAGTGCGTCCATTCGCGCCATTCGTCCCGACCTGCTGCTCGCGGTGGATCAGGAGGGCGGTCGCGTTCAGCGCCTGCGTCAGGGTTTCGTGCGTTTGCCCGCCATGCGTGCGATCGCGGACAACCCGAATGCCGAGTTTCTGGCCGAGCAATGTGGCTGGTTGATGGCTACCGAGGTGCTGGCGGTCGGCTTGGACCTGAGCTTTGCGCCGGTCCTGGATCTGGATTACCAACGCAGCGCCGTGGTCGGTAGCCGTTCATTCGAAGGCGATCCAGAACGTGCGGCGTTGTTGGCAGGTGCGTTTATTCGTGGCATGAACGATGCGGGCATGGCGGCCACCGGCAAGCATTTTCCAGGTCATGGCTGGGCCGAGGCGGACTCCCATGTGGCCATTCCCAATGACGAGCGCAGCCTGGAAACCATTCGCGCCAACGACCTGGTGCCCTTCGCGCAATTGAGCAGGCAGCTGGCGGCCGTGATGCCCGCGCATGTCATCTACCCGCAAGTCGATTCGCAACCCGCAGGCTTTTCGCGCCGTTGGCTGCAAGACATCTTGCGCGGGGAGTTGGGCTTCGACGGTGTGATCTTCAGTGACGACCTGTCCATGGCCGGTGCTCACGTGGTCGGTGATGCGGCCAGCAGGATCGAAGCGGCTTTGACGGCAGGTTGCGACATGGGGCTGGTGTGCAACGATCGCTCGGCGGCGGAGCTGGCCTTGAGCGCTGCGCAACGGATGAAGCTCAGCGTACCTGCGCGCCTCGCTCGCATGCGCGGCCAGGGCCTGGTCACCACCGAATACCGTCAGCATCCACGCTGGCTGGCGGCGCTGGGCGCTTTGCGCTCCGCTCAACTGATCGATTAAGGATTTGCCATGACTGTTTACGCGATTATCGGCGGCACTGGCCTGACGCAACTGGACGGTCTGACCATTCGGCAGTCACTGCCAATGAACACCCCCTATGGCGCTCCGTCGGGTGACATTCAGGTGGGCGAGTACGCCGGGCGTGAAGTAATGTTTCTAGCACGTCACGGCCATCCGCATCGTTTTCCGCCGCACAAGGTCAACTACCGCGCCAATATCTGGGCCTTGAAGCAGGCAGGCGCGCAAGCCATTCTGGCGGTCAACGCGGTTGGGGGCATTCACCCTGACATGGGCACAGGACATTTCTGCGTTCCCCATGATCTGGTGGACTACACCAGCGGGCGTGAACACACCTTTTTTGCGGACGATCTGGAGCAGGTCACGCACATCGACTTCAGTTATCCCTATAGCGAGCCGTTGCGCGCGCGTCTGATTGCAGCGCTGGCGGCAGAAGGGTGCGCGTTCAGCGATTTCGGCGTCTATGCGTGCACCCAGGGTCCGCGTCTGGAAACGGTGGCGGAGATCGTTCGTCTGGAGCGTGACGGCTGCGACATCGTCGGCATGACCGGCATGCCGGAGGCCGCCTTGGCCCGAGAGCTGGAGCTGGACTATGCGTGTCTGGCGCTGGTGGTGAATCCGGCCGCGGGTAAATCTTCGGCCGTGATCACCATGGCTGAAATCGAGCAGGCGCTGCACGACGGCATTGGCAAGGTCAAGGCAACGTTGGCGCGGGTGCTCAGCGCTGCTTGATCAGGAGGTAACGACAGGCACCGGCAATCGGTGCCTGCCATCCTGTGCGTTCGCTGTGAGCGCAGTTGTCTGCCGGGCGTTGATCCGGCTTTAGCATGCCCTCTTTCCTTCGTTGAGCGAAAACTCGCCGATGCTGGCGCGCAGTGCGTTTGCCCGTGGCGGGCCTGCGGCCGCAGGTGATGTGTCAATGTCGGCCAGACGGTCATGGCTCTCCACCGTCCGGGGGCTATCGTTGGAATTCGGCGTACGCTTATTGGATGAGGACAGAGTCATGAACACCAGTGATTTGCTGGAACAACTCTTGCGCGCGAGTCAGGGATCCGCGACGCAGCAACGTACCGATACCGCAGGGCAAGGCGGTTTGGGTGGTTTGCTCGGTGGTTTGTTGGGCGGCGGTGGATCCGGCGCCGGCGCGGGAGGGCTCGGTGGCCTGCTCGGTGGTTTGTTAGGGGGTGGAGCCGCGAGCGGCGGTCTTGGGCGAAATGCGCCGGCGCGCCATGGCGGTACGAATTACGCGATGCTGGCGTCATTGGGGATGATGGCGTTCCAGGCGTACCAGGCCTGGCAGCGGCAACAGGCCTCAGCGCCACAACAAGCGCCGCGGACGGTGGATCAGTTGGCCGGCCCGGAGGCGGAGGATCACAGTCACGCGATCCTGCGCGCATTGATTGCCGCCGCGAAAGCGGATGGGGAGATCGATGACCAGGAAAGGGCGATGATCAGCAAAGAAATCGCTCAGCACACGGACGATCCTGGACTGCAGCAGTGGCTGGACAATGAGGTCGCCAAACCGCTCAACGCCACCGAGGTCGCGCAGTCAGCGAAAAATGAGCCGGGCATGGCGGCAGAAATGTACTTGGCAAGCGTCCTGCTGGTGGACGATCAACAGGACGCCGAGCGTCATTATCTGGATGAGTTGGCCGCTGCGTTACAGATAGACCCACAGCTGCAGGTCCATCTTGAGCAGCAGGCCAAGGGGACCGCTGCCTGAGGGTTCGCTTTAGATTCTGCGCCAGTGACCTGGCACCCACAGCCATTGGTTACCGCCCCAGCGATAGTGTCCGCCGACCCATTGCGCCCCGGGGGCGGGCATGACCGGAACCACTTCGACAGGCGGCGGTGGTCGGCGTGGGTGAGGGCGTTCGATAACGCAACCTGACAACGAGATCGTCACTGCCGTGGCGATCAATACAGCCTTGATGATTCGCAGCATAAGTAATCCTTGTTTCATCCTGCCTCGGCCAGAGGGATGAGGCGTACAAGGGTTTAACGCGGCTGTGGGCAAAATCCGTCGCCCACGTTCAGTCGTTCATCACCTTTGGGGCGTTATTGTGGCGGCGCGAGGCGATCGCTTCGGCCAGCGTCTTTCGCTCATCCGCAGGCAGGCTGGCGGCAAAATCCGCCAGCGTGGCATCGACCCGTGTGCGTAAGGTGATGTCAGCGGTGCGCGCGCGGTCCAGGTCGGCGTCCAGCGCATCGCGATCCAGCGTCGGGGCTTGGAGGCGATGAATGACGTCCAGATGCGCCTGACGACTGGCAACGATCAGCGGCTTATTTTTCAAGCGGGTTTCACGCAGCATTCGCCGCAGTTGATGCCGCTGCGCCTCGGGCAGTTGCGCGAGTGTCTGGCGTAAGCCGTGCTGCACCATCGTTCCTGTCGTGCGCTGATGGCTGGACCATTGATAAAGCCCGCCGACCACGCCCCCGATGAGGAAGACATTGAGCAGCAGCGACGCCACCAGCAGGGTTTTCAAGCGCTTTGACGATTGAATCATTGCTCGCTCTCCTCGGCATCCAGGCTCAGCATCAGGTCGGCATCGCCATGATCGAAAATGCTTGGAAGCACATCGGGCGTGCCGGTCAGCGGCAGGCTGAGGGAGGCCACCAGCATGCCGGCAGCGATGCCCGCCACGCCCGCGCCGACGAAGCCGAGACGCGGCAGCCAGTTTGAAAAACGCGACCGCAAAGCGGGGCGCTCGACTGCAAATGCCGAGGCGACGACCTGTTGAATCAGCCGTACATCCGGTTGTGCCGCCTGATGGGTGTCCAGTCGCTGATCGAGCCAGGCCGCCAGGTCCAGTGCGCCAAGCACGCGTGTATTACCGCTCGCGATCAGTGTGCGTGCATCCTCGCGTTCGGCTTCGGGCCAGTGTTTGAGGTCGGCGCCGTAGGCATCGGCCAGATGGGCAAAACGTTCGGGCGTCATCGCTTTCCTCTCCCTGGTGTGACCGTCCCGTCTGATTCGACGCGGTCCGATTCGGCTAAATAGCGGCGCAGGTTTCGCCTTGCTCGCGAGAGCAGGCTTTCCAGTGCCTCGACACTGACCTCCATGAGCGCCGCCGCTTCGATGTTCGACAGCTCCTGGTAGTACTGCAAGACGATGGCCTCACGTTGACGTTCCGGCAATGCGGCCAGCGCCGCGGCCAACTGTGTGCTTTGCGCCTGATCCTGTAACTGCTCTTCGGGCGACGGCGAGCTGTCGATCGCTTCGATCAGCTGTTCGTCTTCCAGGGCGACGGCATTCAGCGGCCGCTCTCGGCGACTGCGCAAGCGGTCGTAACACAGGTTCAGCGCTACGCGGTGCAGCCACGTATCGAATCGGGCTTGGCCACTGCGCCAACTGGACGCGTTTTTCCAGACCCGCAGAAAACTTTCCTGGGCGATGTCACGTGCTTCTTCGGCGTCGCCCAACATTCTGCTGGCCAGCGCGAGCAAGCGGGGCAACTTGCGCGACACCATTTCTTTTACGGCCTCCGGGTCGTTGTTGCCGACGCGGGCCAACAACTCGATGTCCGGATCAGTGTCTTTCAATAGGGCGTGTCTCGGTCCGGTCACTGGGCAGCCAGATCCGATTGAGGGCTGGCGGGAAAGTGGGCTGAACTATCCTGTAACTACAGACCACAATCCCGCCATTGGTTCAGCGCACCCAGCGACCTTCTATCCAGTACCAGTTAGGACCTCGCGCCTCCCAGTGTCCGGGCTCCCAGCGGGCATTACGCCGCACCGGCTGCCAGTGACCCGGAACCCAGGCATAACCCCGGCCTTGCCAGCGCCAGTGTCCACGGTCCCATGCATAACCGGGACGAGCGCCCGGGATGGGCTCCATGCGCACGGGTGGAGGGGCTTGCTGAATGATGACCTCGGTCCTTGCATAGACCGGTGTGCTGGCCAACGCCGCGAAGGCCAGCGGGATGATCAGGGCATAGCGTAATTTCGCCAGAGATGGTGGGACTCTCATGACAACTCCTTGATGCCTGCACGCGAAAGTGAGTGCAGCTAAGGGTTTAACGCAGGACGCGCCGATGTCCGTCGCGGGAAACGCCATTTTTTTTTAAAAAAAGGGTGCGTTCGTAACGACGGATGCTGTCGGGTTGTTCCGTTCAATGGATAACGCTGACGCCGGCGGGTCCCGTTGGCTGACAGCCGCCCGCGTTCTATGAGAGGAAAATGTCCATGTCCCGATCCCTGAAACTGCTCGCCCTCTGCGCCCTGATTCTGAGCCTCGGAGGCTGTATCATCCTGCCGGGTCATCGCCATTGCTGTTGGCGCTATGACGCGGTCGAGAGTCGTTGACGTTTGACGTTGATTGCGCAGCCGGGCTGATCGCCCGGCCCCCGTTTCAGGGTCTCAGCGCAGCCGTTCAAGCATCTGGTAGTACCACATACCCGCCGCCAGCATCGGGTTGCCGAGGACATCGCCCATCGGCACGCGGATGTGCTGGCACGCGGCAAACGTGTCGAATTGCTCCAGATGGCCTGTGATCGCCCGGCTCATGATCTCGCCCATGATATGGGTGGTCGCGATGCCGTGCCCCGAGTAACCCTGGCAATACCAGACGTTGTCCGACAGCTTGCCGAGCTGCGGGATGCGGTTGATCACGATGCCCATCGCGCAGCTCCACTGATAGTCGATGGCCACGCCTTTCAGGGCCGGGAACGTGCGTTCGATGCACGGGCGCAGTTCAGCGGCAATGTCCCGCGAATCCCTGCCGCTGTAGTTGGCACCGCCCCCGAACAACAGCCTTCCGTCGGCCGTCATCCGGTAGTAGTCGAGAACGAAACGGCAGTCGTACACCGCGAGGTTTTCCGGGTTGAGCTCGGTCGCGAGCGTGCCCAGAGGCGCGGTGGTCACGATGCCGCCCATGGCCGGAAAGATTTTGCCCTTGAGTTTGCCGGGCTCCAGGCGGTGGTAGACGTCGCCTGCCAGCATCACCTGTTTCGCGTCGATGCGCCCGTGGGCCGTGATGACAGCGGGCCGGTCACCGTGAACGATCTGCACGACTTCGCTGTTCTCGAAGATCAGTGCGCCCAGTCCTTCTGCTGCCCGGGCTTCGCCAATGCACAGGTTGAGCGGGTGCAGGTGCAGGTTGCGGGTGTTCTTGATCGCGCCGTAGTAAAGGTCGGTTTGCAGGATGTCCCGCACCTGGCTGCGGTCGAGCAGGGTGACCTCGTCCCCCATGCCTCGACGCACCGCTTCGTCATGGTCGTGCTTGAGGCCGTTCATGTGGCCGGGTTTGTAGGCAGCGTGGAGGTGGCCGTGTCGCAGGTCGCAGGCGATGGCGTATTTTTCGACGCGACGTCGAATGATCTCGTGTCCGCGCCAGCGCAGTTGCCAGATGAAGTCGTCGACGTCGTTGCCCAGGGTTTTGCGCATCTGCTTGCGCATGGCGTCGTCGCCCGAGAGGCTGCCGGTCACCTGTCCTCCATTGCGTCCCGTCGCTCCCCAGCCGATCTTGTGGCTTTCGACAATAGCGACCTTCAGGCCTTGCTCCGCCAGTTCCACTGCCGTGGCGACGCCGGTGAAGCCGCCGCCAATGATCACCACGTCGACCTGATGTTGGCCGTGCAGCGTCGGGTAGTCCGTTTCCTGATTCAGGGTTGCGGTGTAGTAGGAATTGCTTCGTGCTGTCATGTCCGATACTCGTCAGAAGTGGGTTCAATGGTCAGGCTTGCGTCAGGTACCAACGCCAGTCCTGCTCCCCCACCTCGGCCATGAACTGCCGATATTCCGCGCGCTTGACGGCCAGGTACACCCCCAGGAATTCCGTTCCCAGCGCATCGCGGGCCCATGCCGAGTTTTCCAGTGCGGTCAGCGAGGTCAACCAGTCAGTGGGCAGCAGGCGCGTCGCTTGCGCGTAGCCGTTGCCCTCGACGGGTGCGCCTGGGTCGATGCTGTGTGTGATGCCGCGATGGATGCCCGCGAGGATCGCAGCCGCCGCCAGATAAGGGTTGGCGTCGGCGCCGCAGATACGGTGTTCGATGTGGCGGGTGTGCGCCGGTCCACCCGGCACGCGCAGGCTGACGGTGCGGTTATCCACGCCCCATGTCGGCGCGAGCGGCGCGTAGCTGTTGGCCTGAAAGCGACGATAGGAATTGGCGTTCGGACAGAACAGCAGCAACGAGTCGAGCAGCGACTCGAGCATTCCCCCAACGGCGTAGCGCAGCAGTGGCGTGCCCGCCGGATCTTGCGACGCAAACAGATTGTGGCCGTCTGCGTCGGCGATGCTGACGTGCATGTGCATACCGGTGCCGGCGAGGTCGTCGAACGGTTTGGCCATGAACGTAGCCTGCATGCCGTGCGTGTGCGCGACGGCCTTGACCAGGCGTTTGTAGCGCACGGCCTGATCCATGGCTTCAAGGGCGTCGCCGTGTTCCAGGGTGATTTCCACTTGCCCGGGCGCGTATTCGGAGATCGCCGTGCGCGCGGGAATGCCGTGCAGCCTGCAGGCGGCATAGAGGTCGGCGAGGAAGGGTTCGATCTGTTCCAGTTCTCGCAGTCCGTAGACTTGCGTGTGGCGAGGGCGGGAGCCGTCGGCGTCCGGCGCGGGTTGCGGACGGCCATTGGCGTCGCGTTTGGCATCGAGCAGATAAAACTCGAGCTCGCAGGCCATGACCGGGTAATAGCCGTCGGCGTTCAAGCGCTCGATGACCTTGATCAGCAGGTGACGAGGATCGGCGATGCTGGCTGGCACACCCTCGGTCGGGTGCATGCTGACCTGTACTGCGGCGGTTGGAATCTGCCGCCACGGCAGGCGCACCAGGCTGCCCTCCAGCGGGTAGGCGCGGCAATCGATGTCACCCACGTCCCAGACCAGTCCTGAGTTCTCGACATCGTCGCCTTGCAGCGTCAGGCCCAGAATCGTACTCGGCAACGGCCGTCCATTTTCATAAACAGCGATCAGCTCATCGCGGTGCAACAGCTTGCCGCGCGGTACGCCGTTAGCATCGAGGATGAACAGTTCGAACATCTCGATATCGGGGTGTTGAGTGAGAAAACGCTGGGCATGTTCAACGGGTGCAAATTTCATGGGTCTCTCGCTTGCGCCGCATGGGCGCGCAGGATCAGGCCACGTGACAACGCCAAGCGTGCAGGCGCGAGGTCGTGGTGGCAGGCGTACTGAAAGGGGAAAAGCGAACGGACTTGGCGCGATTGTCGAGGCGCGCTCAAGCGAGAGACGAGGTATCCGGCGGACGGGCAGAGTGCCGTACTTTGGAACGGCGCAAGGCCATGGGGAGGTTGGTGATTCGCATGACCTGTCGGGGTCCGATTCAATGAATGTTCGACAGCAGCATTGCTGCAACGCTGGAAGTTAATAGACCTGTTCAGGCCAACTTGCAAGTATCGGGTGAGTTCTTTGCAGGCCAACGCGGGCGTCGAGGCGGTGGAGCAGAGGCACCTTTTGACGCGTTTTCTGGCGAGGGCCTACGCTGGGTAGTCCTTGAAAGTCAACGGGATATCGTTCAAAAAGTTGTCCACGGAAAGCGTGAATATCTCTGTGGATAACTGGCTGCAAGCCATTAAACGCAAGGGCTGACTCGTAATGATCGTTTAATGATCAGTTCCTTCAATGGCACCGATGCAGTGCGCCAATTGTCAGAAATCCATTCAGCGGCGGGGCTGGGTTAAAGCAGTTGGAAGAGCGTCCATGACCGGCTGCAAAAGGTCACTCAGCATGGATGGAGCTTAACGGCTGCGCTCGCGAGGAAGTTCGCTCTCGCAGGTTTGCAGCAGACCCGCAGATGCTGCCGAGGAGAGGGCAGAGCACAGCGCTCTGCCCAAGACTGAGCCCTCGTCTCAGGATTCAGCCCACTCAACATCCGTCAGCCCGAGTTGCTCGGCTTTGGGTTTGCTGACTTTCGGCACTTTGTCCGAACGGTACTTCGGTATCTGCCCGAATCCTGCGTCCACGGATGCCCAATGCCAGGCCGATGCGTTGTCCATGGCTTCGGCACTGATGTAGAAGCTTTTGTACTTGCCATGCAGCAGATAATCGATTCTGAAGTGCTTGTACTGTGCCACTCTTGCAAACCTCCGTATCAGTCGCTCACAGTTCAGTGAGTCGCTGCTGTGCGGAAAATTCACTCGAAATAATGCTTTGGGTGCCAAACGGTTACGTTCGGTACAGAAGAGGGCGGGCGAAAAACCGGATGGACGCGAATGGATGGATCGTGGTCCTGAGGAGGGGAGTACGCGTTCAGGCGCGGCTTGCGGGAGTCGCGGTGGACGAGTAAACAGGCATTCGCCATGCCTAGGGCATGGCGAATGTGGTTGGGTTTACTTGCTGACGAACTTGAACACGGTGGTCTGCGTGTAGGCCTTGCCTGGATCAAGACGTGTCGACGGGAAACCCTTCTGGTTCGGTGAGTCAGGGTAGTGCTGTGTTTCCAGGGTGAAGGCGCCCCAGTGCGGGTAAATCTTGCCGCCCTTGCCTTTGACGGTGCCGTCCAGGAAGTTGCCGGTATAGAGCTGTACGCCAGGTTCGCTGGTGAACAGTTGCAGGTGACGACCGGATTTGGGATCGACCACTTCAGCGGCCAGCGCCGATACCTTGCCCTTGGTGTCCAGCACCCAGTTATGGTCATACCCGCCCTGAGTGGGTTCGGCGAACTTCAGCTGTTCGTTATCTTCCCGGATTCGCTTGCCGAACGCAGTGGGCTTGAGGAAGTCCAGCGGTGTGCCCGCCACGGGCGGCAGGTCGCCTGTCGGAATCAGCTTCACGTTGACAGGCGTGTAGTGCGACGCCTTGACCATCGCCACCTGGTCGAGGATGTCGCCATTGCCGGCACCCGCCAGGTTGAAGTAACTGTGGTTGGTCAGGTTCAGCACCGTCGGCTTGTCGGTGGTGGCGTGGTACTGAATGCGCAGCTCATTCTTTTCGTTGAGGCTGTAGGTCACCTCGGTTTTCAGGGTGCCGGGGAAGCCCATTTCTCCGTCGGCCGACACATAGGTCAGTTTGACCCCGACCCAGCCCTTGTCCTTGATCTGCTCAGCCTTCCACACCTGCTTGTCGAAGCCCTTCGGGCCGCCGTGCAATGCATTGGTCTTGTCGTTCTGCGGGACTTGATAGGTCGTGCCGTCGAGGCTGAATTTGCCATCTGCCAGGCGGTTGCCGAAGCGCCCGATGGTTGCGCCGAAGTAGGAGGTGCCTTTGAGGTAGCCGTCCAGGTCATCGAAGCCCAGTACGACGTCCTCGGTCTTGCCGTGTTTGTCCGGCACCAGCAGCGACTGCAGAGTGCCACCGTAGGTGATGACTGTGGCCTGCATGCCGAGGCTGTTGCGCAGGGTGTATTTCTCGACGGTGGTGCCATCCGGCATCTTGCCGAAAGCCGCGTGTTCCGCAGAGAGCCCGGCGGCATTTGCCTGAAGGGCTGCTGCGAGCAGTGAGAGCCCAATAGCAGGGATAAGCGTCTTCCTCATTACGTCCTTCCTTTTGTTGTTTTAGGAACAGCGACAGGCTGCAAGATCCATCAACAAGGAGAGTCACCTTGCCGCGGAGGCTTGCAACTGGAATTCGTAATACTATTCGGTGTCTCATCACCGAATTAATCGATTTATAGAGCAAAACCACTCGATTTAAAAATAAATTGTAATACTATTGAGGCGCGGTCAGTCTGATGCGATTCGTCGAACAGGTTTAGACGAGCTTTTTCGGGTTGTACAGGCGTTTGACACTCAATCGTATGATGATTAGCCTCGATTCGCGGAAAACGCCGCGAGGAGGGGTGGTCGAATGAGCAACAGTTTTCACGCGTCGACGGTAGACCGCCTGGGTGCCTGGATTGCTCAAGGCAACGTAGGGGCAGGGCAGTCGTTGAAGGTCGAGGCGGCCTTGGGTGAAGAGTTCGGGGTCAGCCGTACGGTGATCCGCGAAGCGATCAAGACGCTGGTGGCCAAGGGCATGCTGGAAGTCGGTCCGAAGGTGGGGACGCGGGTTTTGCCGGTCCGCAACTGGAATCTGTTCGACCCGCAAGTCGTCGGTTGGTTAGCGGCCAAAGGCTTGCCCGCCAGCTTTGTGATGGACCTGCTCGACCTGCGCCGCGCGATTGAACCGATGGCGGTGCGTTGGGCGTGTGAACGTGCGACGCCGCAGCAGATTGACGAGATTCAGGCCGCGTACCGTGTGCTGGAGACCAGCGTCAAGGACAAGGGTGACTACAACCACGCCGACCAGCGTTTCCACGAAGCGGTGCTGGCGGCCAGTCACAACCAGTTCATCGAGCAGATGCTGCCCGCGCTCGGTGCGCTGCTGGCGATTTCGTTCGAGGTGTCCTCGGCCGTACCGGGTGAACTGGGCAGAACGTTGCCGTTGCACAAGGACCTGGCCGACGCCATCGCAACACGTGATTCGGCTCGGGGTGTCTGGGCCTGCATGAGTCTGATTGAAAACGCCTGCGAGGTGATCTCGCGATCGCTGGCGCATTAAGCGTTCGAAGGTCAGTAGACAAGAGGGGGCGTCGGCCCCCGACAAGAATAAAAAAGGACATTCGCTATGAAGTGGCAGCCGGTCAGTGACCAGCGATTCAAATTGGCCGAAGGGCCGTTCTGGGATGACGTTCAACAGTCGCTGTACTGGGTCGACATCGCCGGATTCCGCGCGCTGCGCCTGCATCAAGGGCAGGTGCGCCACTGGCAATTCAACGAGCCGGTGTCTGCGTTCATTCCCACTGTTCACGGTGACGCACTGGTGACTCTCGCCAGCGGTGTCTACCGGCTTGACCTTGATTCTCCCGCTGACCACCCCGCGTTTTCGCTGCTGTGCGTCGCCGACCCGATTTCGGGCAACCGCGCCAATGAAGCTCGGTGTGACCGCCAGGGCCGACTGTGGCTCGGCAGCATGCAGAACAACCTGGATGCCGAAGGCGGCGACCTCCCACTGGAGCGGCGTTCCGGCGGGATTTATCGGGTCGATGCCGATGCTCGCGTCACGCCGTTGCTCAATGGGCAAGGCATCGTGAACACCTTGCTTTGGGCTGATGACGACCACGCGTTGCTGAGCGCCGACAGCCTCGACGGGGTGATCTATCGCTACCCGATTCAGGCTGACGGAGCGCTGGGCGAGCGCACGCTCTGGGCGCAACAACACGAACGCGGCGTGCCCGACGGCTCCGCCATGGATGCCCAGGGCTATGTGTGGAACGCCCGATGGGGCGGTCACTGCCTCATTCGCTTTGCGCCGGATGGCCGTGTCGACCGGATCGTCGAAGTGCCGCTGAGTCATCCCACCAGTTGCGTGTTCGGCGGACCGGACATGACCACGCTGTTCGTCACCAGTGCCAGACCGGCCAGTGATGCGCTGGAGCTGGATGGCTGTGTGATCAGCGTCGAAACGGGCATCCGAGGGCAGGTTTCACATCGTTTTTCCGGATGAATGTCGGACCGCTCAAGAGGGTGTGACACTCGGTTACATAGACGTCATTGATAATATGATATGACTGTTTTCAGTCGATCGACGCCCGCGCCGGTAACGGTTCGGTCGTCACGACATTCACTGCTGAACGCTGTAGCTAGTCAATAAAAATAAGGAGTTAGCTATGTTGAGTCGCCACGGGATTCGTTCCCTGTGCTGTGCCGCTGTTGCCACCGCCATTCTGGGCATGAGCGGCGGTGTGTCCGCTGCCGACAAGGTCAAAATCGGATTTCTGGTCAAGCAGGCTGAAGAGCCCTGGTTCCAGACCGAATGGGCCTTCGCTGAACAGGCGGGCAAGGATCACGGTTTTGAAGTGATCAAAATTGCCGTACCGGACGGCGAGAAAACCCTCTCCGCGATTGATAACCTGGCCGCCAATGGCGCCAAGGGTTTTGTCATCTGCCCGCCTGACGTCTCCCTCGGCCCTGCCATCGTCGCCAAAGCCAAGGCTAATGGCCTGAAGGTCATGGCGGTGGACGACCGCTTCGTCGACGCCAAGGGCAAGTTCATGGAAGACGTGCCGTACCTGGGCATGGCGGCGTTCGAAGTCGGCCAGAAACAGGGCGCGGCGATGGCCACTGAAGCGCAGAACCGCAAGTGGGACTGGAAAGAAACCTACGCGATCATCAACACCTACAACGAACTGGACACGGGCAAGAAACGCACCGACGGTTCGGTTGATGCGCTGAAAAAAGCCGGTCTGCCAGAAGACCACATCCTCTTCACGCCGCAGAAAACCCTCGACGTACCTGGCAGCATGGACGCCACCAACGCGGCCTTGCCTAAACTGCCAAGCGGCGCGAAAAACCTCATCGTCGGCGGCATGAACGACAACACCGTTCTGGGTGGCGTACGTGCCACCGCCGGCGCAGGTTTCGCCCCGGCCAACGTGATCGGTATCGGCATCAACGGCACCGACGCCATCGACGAACTGAAGAAGAAGGAAAGCGGCTTCTTCGGCTCGATGCTGCCTAGCCCGGACAAAGAGGGCTACAACACCGCCCTGCAAATGTACGAGTGGGTCACCACCGGCAAGGAACCTGCGAAGTACACCGCCATGGACGACGTGACCCTGATCACCCGCGCCAACTTCAAGGACGTGCTGACCAAAATCGGTCTGTACAAGTAACGCGGCAGTCGAGTCGGGACGCCTGAAGTTCAGGCGGATATCTGCAAGACCTCGCTCCACTCCGTCAGGGGTGGAGCGAGGTGGAGGTGGTTCATGCAACAGGCATCGGTTCAACAACAAACGCAGCACGGCGGCAGCCTGCGCTTCAACGGGATCGGCAAGACATTTCCCGGCGTGAAGGCCCTGTCGGACATCAATTTCGAAGCTCGGCCAGGCAGCGTTCATGCGCTGATGGGCGAGAACGGCGCGGGCAAATCGACGCTGCTGAAGATCCTCGGCGGTTCGTATCAGCCCAACAGCGGCGACCTGCAGATCGGCGACGAGCATCTGGCGTTCAAGTCCACGGCCGACAGCATTGCCGCTGGCGTAGCGGTGATTCACCAGGAGCTGCATCTGGTGCCGGAAATGTCGGTGGCGGAGAACCTGCTGCTCGGCCACATGCCCAACCGCTGGGGCATGGTCAATCGTCGGGCGATGATTCGTCGCGCGCGGGAGCTGTTAAAGGGCCTGGCCGACGAAATCGATCCGGGCACTCGTCTGGGCGATCTGTCGCTGGGGCAACGCCAGTTGGTGGAAATCGCCAAGGCCATGTCGCGCAACGCCCACGTCATCGCTTTCGATGAGCCCACGAGCAGCCTGTCGGCGCGGGAAATCGACCGGCTGATGGCGATCATTGTCAAGCTGCGTGACGAAGGGCGGGTCATTCTCTATGTGTCCCATCGCATGGAAGAAATCTTCCGCGTCTGCGATGCGGTGACCGTGTTCAAGGATGGCCGCTTCGTGCGCACCTTCGAGGACATGGCCGAGCTGGATCACGACCGGCTGGTGACCTGCATGGTCGGGCGCGACATTCAGGACATCTACAACTACCGTCCACGTCAGCATCAAGGGCCGAGCCTGCGGGTGACTGGTCTCATGGGACCGGGGCTTCAGGAGCCTGCGAGTTTCGCGGTGCAGAAGGGCGAGGTGCTGGGCTTTTTCGGCTTGGTCGGCGCGGGCCGTACTGAACTGTTCCGCATGCTGTCGGGCCTGACCCGCAGTCAGGCCGGCACGTTGCAGCTGGAGGGGCAGTCGCTGAATCTGCGTTCCCCTCGCGACGCCATCGACGCCGGGATTCTGCTCTGCCCGGAGGATCGCAAGAAGGAAGGCATCGTGCCGCTGTCCAGTGTCGCCGAGAACATCAACATCGGCGCGCGGCCACGGCACGTGCACCTGGGCTGCCTGATTCAGGGCAAGTGGGAGCGGGAAAACGCCAAGGGCCAGATCCGCTCAATGAACGTCAAGACACCTTCGCCAGATCAGCAAATGCTGTTCCTCTCGGGCGGCAATCAGCAGAAGGCCATTCTCGGTCGCTGGCTCTCGATGCCGATGAAGGTCCTGCTGCTGGACGAGCCGACACGCGGCATCGACATCGGCGCCAAATCCGAGATCTACCAGATCATCCATAACCTGGCCGCCGACGGCATCGCGGTCATCGTGGTGTCCAGCGATCTGATGGAAGTCATGGGTATTTCCGACCGCATTCTGGTCATGAGCGAAGGCGCTATCACCGGCGAGCTTTCTCGCGATGAGGCCAATGAACAACGTTTGTTGCAATTGGCACTGCCGCGCACACGCGGCTGAACAATCTGGTCACGACAGTGAAAAATAAAAACGAGGTGCGTATGTCTACCGAAACCAGCCTGACGGCTCCCCGCCAGGGCATGAACATGCGTCGATTCGTCGACGATTGGGCGATGCTTCTGGCTGCACTGGGTATCTTTGTGCTCTGTGCCTTGCTGATCGACAACTTCATGTCCCCGTTGAACATGCGTGGCCTGGGTCTGGCGATTTCCACGGTCGGTATTGCCGCCTGCACGATGCTGTATTGCCTGGCCTCCGGGCATTTCGACCTGTCGGTCGGGTCTGTACTGGCCTGCTCCGGGGTCATCGCGGCCATCGTCATCCGCGACACCGACAGCGTGTTTCTTGGCGTCTCAGCAGCACTGGCCATGGGCTTGGTGGTGGGCCTGATCAATGGCATCGTCATCGCCAAGCTGCGCATCAATGCGCTGATCACGACACTGGCGACCATGCAGATCGTTCGCGGGCTGGCTTACATCTTCTCCAACGGCAAGGCTGTCGGCGTCGGCGAGGAATCCTTCTTTGTGTTCGGCAACGGCCAGCTGTTCGGCGTGCCGGTGCCGATCCTGATCACTGTCGTGTGCTTCGTGTTCTTCGGCTGGCTGCTCAACTACACCACCTACGGCCGCAACACGCTGGCCATCGGGGGCAACCAGGAAGCGGCGTTGTTGGCCGGTGTGCATGTTGATCGCACCAAGATCATCATCTTCGTCGTGCATGGCGTCATTGGCGCTCTGGCGGGTGTGGTGCTGGCCTCGCGCATGACGTCCGGGCAGCCAATGGTTGGTCAGGGGTTCGAGCTGACGGTGATTTCTGCCTGTGTACTGGGCGGTGTGTCACTGAGTGGCGGGATCGGCATGATTCGCCATGTGATTGCCGGGGTGCTGATTCTGGCGATCATTGAAAACGCGATGAACCTGAAGAACATCGACACCTTCTACCAGTACGTGATTCGCGGCACGATCCTGTTGCTGGCGGTGATCATCGACCGGATGAAGCGTCGCTAAACCGAGCAGCACTACCAGCGGGCTCGCCCGCGATCCATTGTTCAGGCACCGCGAGGGTGTCTGAACGACTGCGCTCGCGGGCACTCATGATCCTGAGGAGTATTACGCGTCGAGGCTGCGCTCGATCCATGCGCAAAACGCCAACGTGGCGGTGTCGCTCATGACGGGCCCTATCAACTGCACGCCTAGCGGCAAACCTTGCGGCCCGAACCCAACCGGCAGGTTCAGGCTTGGTAATCCCAGCAAGCTCCAGATTCGCGAGAACAGTGGGTCGCCAGTGCGCTCAAGCCCCTGTTCGGCCTCGCCGCAAGCACTGGGCGTCAACAACAGGTCGTAATCGACAAATCCACGTCCCAGCTGATGCCTTGCCGAAGCCACCTGAGCACGGTGTCTCAGGCTGTCTTCAAAGGTCACCCGTGACCCGCGCTCCAGCATCGTTTTCAGGCGTTCACTCAACTGATCCGGGTGGTTCAAGCGCTCATCGCTCAACGCCTTGAACGCCTCGGCGCACATGACCTCATTGTGTACCTCGGTCAGAGCGCAGACGGCGTCGGTCAGTGTGACATCGACCACCCGCACGCCTGCCTTGATCAACCGTTGAACCGTGGCTTCAAACGCTTGTTGTGCGGCGGGGCTGGCGTTGTCCCAATGGGGCGTCCGGCACACGCCGACGCGAGGTTTGGCGTCTTGGGGCAGTTGACGCCATTGCGGGGCGTTGGCCAGTACCGAGGTCAGCAAGGCAACGTCTTCGACACTGCGCCCGAACCCGCCAACGGTGTCCAGCGACTCGCTGAGACTCTTGATGCCAGCCCGCGGAATCAGACCAAAGCTGGGCTTGAAGCCGACGATGCCGCAATAGGCGGCCGGTCGAATCACCGACGCAGCGGTTTGCGTGCCCAGCGCGAGCGGCACCATATGTGCGGCAACGGCAGCGGCCGAACCGCTCGATGATCCGCCGGGCGTGTGGGCGCGGTTGTGCGGATTGCGAGTCGGACCGGGTGTGAACGTCGCGAACTCTGTGGTGACCGTCTTGCCCAAGACGATTGCACCGGCTTCCCGGCACAGCGCGACGGCCGCTGCGTCGTTGACGGGCTGATGGCGTTGATAGATCGGCGAGCCATAGCCAGAAGGAAAGTCTCGAGTGTCGAACAGGTCTTTGACGCCCAGCGGCAAGCCATGCAAAGGGCCGCGCAAAGGGCCGTTGTCGAGTTGTCGAGCGTGCGCCATCGCGCGTTCCGCATCGTACTGGCGCCAGGCCAGAACTTCAGGTTCTCGTCGCTGAATACGTTCAAGGCATGCGGTGAGCAGGTCCTGAGCGCTCAGTTCGCGACGTTGAAGCAGGCGAGCGGCGGCGCAGGCAGTGAGGCGGGTGAGGTCGTGGTCGGCGAGGGGCACGGTGCTGTCCAGAAGGTCTGACGGTGCCCGGATCATGCCCCAACGTCCGTTGAGTTGTACACCGTGGCTGCGTGAATCAGCTCAGTTTCGAGGTGACGAAAATCAGTCTCACAGACGCTTGCGCAAGTGCCTGTGCTTCAGAACGAATGGTATCGAGTTCCTTCTTCACCGCTTCATCAGCGGTGTCGTTCACCCGGGACTCGATCAGCAACGCCATCTGGTAAAGCGCATCGATGAGTCCATGGAGGTTGCGATGCAATTGATGGGTGACCTTGCCCAGATGTTCATCGACGACATGGCTGGGTGGCGGCGTCACTGAAGTATAGGGGCCGACGTCCGATGACCGGGTGCCGGTCATGACGTACGTGATATCGACGCCAGCGTCGACGAGGCGCAACAGATAATCGGCTTTTGGATATCGGGCGCCACTTTCGTAGTTGCCTTGTGCATTGGTTTCTACTCCGCCGAGGGTGCCCATTGCACTTTGCGAAAGTTTGAGACGATGGCGTTCCTGACGCAGTCTCGGACCTATCCCTGTCATAAGTTTCTCCCTGGTTTGGTCATTCACCGTTGTGTGGAAAAGCGACCCGTCGGGTTACCTCTCACCTCCACTCTCATGCACCGAGAGTGTGGACGACATACGGTTTATTGCGACGGCAGCAATGCATCGTGTGGGCCCACGTCCCGGTGGACGGGGCTTTGCGGCCGATGCGGCGGATTGTGGATCCATTCTAGGGAAGGGCGAAAGCATTATTCTTAAACAGTCGTTTGAGCACATTGTTACAAGAATTGTACGTGCGCGTAAGGTTGTACAAGTTTTATAAAGGCTGTCGATTGAATGTATTGAAGAACCCCGAACAGTCTGTTTGGGGTTTATTTGAGGTCATTACGTTGTATCAAATCCGGTACTTGCTGTGTTTATGAAGGACAACGGGAAGTGGGTTGACGCGCCCATTCATTCGCCGTCTTGGCGATGGCGTCGGCCAGACGGGATACTGCTTTTTGATGGGCCAGAACCAGGCTTTCCATGCCGACACCTGCTGGCTGACGAATGACACTGCTGCAGGTCAGTGACTGTCGTTTGGTTCCGCTGTTGCGCAGGCTCAGGTTCCAGACCACGTCAATCATTGCATAGTGGTCGAGCACCGATTCAAACCGTCTCACATCCGTGCGCACCGACAATACCGGCTCGTCGTTCTGCTTGGGCAGGCCCGCCAGGTCGCGGGAACCAAACCTGCGCTCCAGTTCTCCGGTCAAGGCGTCGTGGAACTCATCGCCCAACGGCGCGCCCCAGCGTTCGTTCTCCAGAATGGCCAGACTGCCATCGCCCTGACGCACCACCAGCGGCGGCTGATCCACTTGTACGGCCATCAGCACCGGCTGCATCTCGAACTGAAAAGGCGCTTGCGCGGTGGTGGCGGGTGCCTGGATGGCGGGCGCGATCAGGGTGTAGTAATGCGTCGGTGTCGACGAACAGGCGCCAAGGCCCAACGCGCAGGCCAGGGTCAACAGGTGTTTGCGCACAATCATTGGGCAGGCTCCGGAGCGATTTCACGGGAAGAGGAAGAACCTTTGTACGAACCCGGGGCTGCATCACCGGAGCGGCCACGGATCAGCGATTCAGGATGGCGGCTGAGGAAGTCTGTCAACACGCGGACCGAGCGGGCCGTGCGCTGGACTTCTTCCATCGCTTGACCCAGTTGCTGGCGCGCTGGCGAATCTTCGGAGAATGCCGAATTGGCGGTCCCGATGGTCTTCTGTGCTTGCTGCAGGGTGCCGCGCATTTGCGGAAGGATGTCTGTGTTCACCTGCTTCATGGTTTTTTGCAGTTCAACCAGGCTGCCGTTCAGATTGGTCGCCAACTCGTCGATCGGGATTTTGCCCAGCTTGTCGACGAACGCCTGCAATTGTTCCTGCAGCTTGTCGAAGCTGCCGCCCACGGTTGGAATTTCCAGCGGTCGGGCCTTGGCGTTGTAGGCGATTTTGGGGGCTTTCGGATCGAAGTCCATCGCCACATAGAGTTGGCCTGTGAGCAGGTTGCCCGTGCGCACCTGAGCCCGGAGCCCGCGTTCGACGAAGCGGCCAAGAATGCGTGAGGTCTGTTCTTCTTCGTCGCCGCCGCCCGCCTGCTCTCTGAGTTTGTCGTTGGCCGCGCCAAGGCGCTGCGGGTAGATCACGGCGCCCACCACGCCCGGGAATGAGCCGGTGGCGGGGTCGTAGTCCAGGTCGACCGACACCACTCGACCGATGTTCACGCCCAGAAAATCCACCGGCGCATTGACCACCAGACCGCGCAGCGACTGGTTGAAGCGCATGCGGATGTACTTGGGCTCGCCATCGGGCGGCGCGAGGGCGGTGGCCTGGTCTTCAAACAGCTTGAATTCGGCATTGCCCTGAGCGGGCTTGGCGTCGGGGCTGTATTTAGGCTCGCGAAACGCGATGCCGCCGGAAATGATCGAGGTCAGTGACTGGGTCGAGACCTTCAAGCCGGCCGCACCCACGCTGACGTCGACACCGCTGGCATTCCAGAACCGCGAGTCGTCGAGCACGTATTTGTCGTTGGGCGAGTTGATGAAAATCTCGACATCGACGCCTTTGCCGTCCTTGGCGAGTTCGTACGCGACGACCTGGCCCACCTGAATGCGACGGAAGTAGATGGGCGAGCCGATGTCGAGCGAGCCCAGGTCGTCGGTGTGCAGGATAAAGCGTTTGCCTTTTTCGCCAAAGGTGACGGGCGGCGGGTTTTCAAGGCCGGTAAAATTTTTCTCGGTCTTTTCCGAGCTGCCCGCGTCGGCGCCGATGAATGCGCCGGACAGCAAGGTGTCGACCCCGGAGATGCCGTGCGCACCGATGCGCGGACGTACCACCCAGTATTGAGAGTCCGCGCGGGTAAACGGCGCCGCCGACTGGTTCAGCTCAATGGTGGCCAGAACGTGTGTGCGGTCATCGCTGAGCGTAATGTCGGTTACGGTCCCGATCACCACGTTCTTGTATTTGACCTGCGTTTTCTTGGCTTCCAGGCCTTCGGCGGTCTGGAAGCTGACCACGACCTTGGGGCCGACGTTGAGGAAGTCGTGGACGACCATCGAAAGCCCGATGACACCGGCAACGATCGGTACCAGCCAGACCAGTGAAATGCGGGCCTTGCGCGCCTTGACCTGCGGACGTACAGGCGCGGGCGCTGACGGGGGTAGGGTGTTATCAGACATCTTCAACCTCTGCGTCCCAGATGAGCCGGGGATCGAAACTCATGGCGGCCAACATCGTCATGACCACCACTAAACCAAAGAACAGGATGCCCAGCCGTGGCTCGATGGTGCTAAGCCCGCGAAACTGAACCAGCGCCGCCACCAGGGCGACCACCAACACGTCGAGCATCGACCAGTAGCCGATCAACTCGATGAACCGATAAAGCCGTGACCGCTCGCGCATGGCCCACTGGCTGCGGCGCTGGCAGGTAATCAACAGCGTCCCCAGCACCAGAAATTTGATGCAGGGCACCAGCACGCTGGCGACGAAAATCAGGATGGCGATGTCCCAGGAGCCGCCTTCGGCGAACTCGATCACACCGCTCATGATGGTGTTTTCACTGGCGCTGCCCAGAAGTGTCGTGAACATCACCGGCAGTGTGTTTGCCGGAATGTAGAAAATCAGGCCGGCGATCAGGAAGGCCCATGTCCGGATCAGGCTGTTGGGTTTGCGGGCGTGTACGGCGGAGTCGCAACGCGGGCAATCGTGGGCGTCCTGTGGGCACACATAGTTGCACACATGGCAGAGGGTGACCTTGTGCTCACGGGCGAAAGGAATGCCGTTCATTCGGGTTCTACTCCCAACTCGTCCCACAGCCTGCGTATGTCTTTTCCGGCAATCAGCACGATCAACACCATCAGCATCGCCATGGCCCACAGGCCCACGCCGGGATGGACGTCGAGCATGCCGGCGAGCTTGACGATGGCCACCAGAATGCCGAGCAGGCAGACCTCGAGCATGCTCCAGGGGCGCAAATGTTCAAGGGTGCGCATGCAGGTTTTGAAACCCGGCGCGATTTCGTTGCGGTGCGCGTGGACCAGGACCCAGAACAGCAGGGCGATCTGCAGGGCCGGTGCCAGAATGATCGCTAGGCCTGCCACCAGCGCGATCAGGGTGATCTGCCCTTGGGCGAGGGCCTCGACCGACCCCCACAAGGTCACCTCGTTATACAGCCCTTTCATGCTGATGCTGATGACGGGAAAGACGTTGGCGAAGATAAACAGGATGCCCGCCGCAATGCTCAGTGCCAGCATCTGTTCTATGGTCATGCGGTGCCCGCGGTCGAGCAGGGCAGCACACCGCAGGCAATACGCAGCCTCGCCCTTGTTCAGGCTTTGAGCCTGATAGAGCGAATCGCAGTGCTCGCAGATGATCCACTGTGCGGGATCGTCCAGAGGCGATGGGGTATCGGTCGCGGTGCGTTCGGTCATTGTGGCCATCGTTGGCGGATTCGACGTGTTCACGAGAGTTCGGGCTTGCAGCATAGCGTGCTTGAGGGCAGTACCGCGCCAGCGAGGTTCGCCCCGTGGTATGCGTTTGTGTCACGGGTGACTGAGGTCATGAACAGCACGCTGATGAACATTCGATTGAGAGATTGACCACAATGCCAGCATCCGGTTCGGCGGTGGCCAGACAGTATCGAAAAACAATCAGGATCAAACCCCGTTGGCTGTCGCACTCCACCGTGGGGTTGTTGCGGCGTGTGTCGTCCAAAACGCGACAAGTGTAGCGCGACAGCAGTGTGCTGCGCTCGCAGTTCTCGCCATAAGTGACTGAAAGATCGACGTTTCACGGGCGTGGCACAGCGCTTGCTTTTTCCGTGTCAAGCCGGGGCACACGAGCGCCCGGTTCTAATAAGAACGGAGAGCCACATGAACCGATTTGGCCAGCACCTTCGCCTTCCCGGCACACCCCCCCGTCTGTTTGTAAGCGCCGTCGCGCTGAGTGTCGCTTTCGTGTCCCAGGGCGGCTTCATCGCCTCGAGCCTCGCGGCCGAGCAGCCCGCCGCTGTCGACGGTGCGCGAATCAGCGCCGCCGATCAGGAGCCGGGCAACTGGATGAGCCACGGGCGGACGTACGACGAGCAGCGTTTCAGCCCACTGAAAAAAATCAACGACAACAACGTGAGCGGGTTGGGTCTGGCCTGGTCATACAAGCTGGATATCGACCGGGGCGTCGAGGCCACCCCCATCGTGGTGGATGGCGTGATGTACACCACCGGGCCGTTCTCGGTGGTCTACGCGCTCGACGCTCGCGACGGGAAACTGCTGTGGAAGTATGACCCGCATTCGGACCGCAGTCGTGCGGGCGAAGCCTGTTGCGACGCGGTGAACCGAGGCGTGGCGGTGTGGGACGGTAAAGTCTTCGTGGGCGTTCTGGACGGTCGTCTTGAAGCCATCGATGCCAAAACCGGGCAGAAGGTCTGGTCGGTGGACACCCGGACCAGCCCGGACCGCTCCATTACCATCACCGGTGCGCCGCGCGTGGTAAAGGGCAAGGTCATCATTGGCAACGGCGGTGCCGAATATGGCGTGCGCGGTTACATCACCGCTTACGATGCGAACACCGGGAAGCAGGACTGGCGGTTCTTCACGGTGCCGGGTGACCCGAAACTGCCGCCGGAAAACAAGGCCATGGAGATCGCCAGCAAAACCTGGTTTGGCGATAAGTTCGTGGAGCAGGGTGGCGGCGGCACGGTCTGGGACTCCATGTCGTACGATCCGAAACTCAATCTGCTGTACATCGGCGTGGGCAACGCTTCGTCGTGGAACCCGCGGCTGCGGTCGGAAGGCAAGGGCGACAACCTGTTTCTGTCTTCCATCGTGGCGATCAACCCGGACAACGGCGAGTACGTCTGGCATTACCAGACCACCCCGGGGGACGCGTGGGACTTCACCGCGACCGCGCACATCATGCTCGCGGACCTGAAGATCGACGGCAAAATGCGTCAGGTGCTGATGCAATCGCCGAAGAACGGTTTCTTCTATGTCATCGATCGCAAGACCGGCGAATTGCTCTCGGCGAAGAACATCGTCCCGATCAACTGGGCGACCGGCGTCGACATGAAGACCGGCCGGCCGATCGTCGACGAGAAAGCCGCCGTTTACTGGCGCGATCCCGAGAAGAAAGCGCTGCTGGTGCAACCTGCGTTCTGGGGCGCCCACGACTGGCAGCCGATGTCTTACAACCCGCAAACCGGCCTGGTCTACATCCCGGCGCACATCATGTCGGCGCTGTACCAGGACGTCGACGGCCAGCCACCCCGCAAGAAGTTCAAGAGCATGTACCAGCTGCAGGTCAATACCGGGATGATGCCGGAAGACCCTGAAGGCCTGCGCAAACTGGCGGACACCTGGACCGGCAAGCTGATCGCCTGGGACCCGCTCAAGCAGGAAGCGCGCTGGGAAGTGCCGTACTCGACGATCTTCAACGGCGGCACCTTGAGTACCGCGGGCAACCTGCTGTTCGAGGGCACGGCGGATGGGCGGGTGGTCGCCTATTCGGCGGACAAGGGCAAAGTGCTCTGGGAGCAACCCGCCAACACCGGTGTGATGGCAGGCCCCGTGACCTACGAGGTGGACGGCGAGCAGTACGTGACGTTCATGGCGGGCTGGGGCGGTGCGTTTTCGACCTTTGCCGGTGCGCTGTCGCTGCGCGCCGGGGTCAAGCCCAACGCGCAAGTGCTGACCTACAAGCTGGGTGGGACGGCGAAGCTGCCTGACCTCAAATACAAATACGCCGACCGCAAGGTCGATCCTCCTGCGTTCACCGGCACCACCGAACAGGTGGACAAGGGCCGTGCGCTGTTCAACGGCCATTGCGACACCTGCCACGGCATCAACGCGATCAGCGGAGGCGTGTTGCCGGACCTGCGCATGCTCAGCAAGGAAAACCACCAGATGTTCCTCGGGATCGTTTACGGCGGTCGTGTCAACGATGGCATGCCGTCGTTCGCCGACGAACTAAAGCCGGACGAAGTGGAACTGGTGCATCAATACATCATCAAGCGCGCCAACGACCTGAAGAAAGAAATGGCATCGGCCAAAACCGCTGCGACCCAGTGACCCCGAAATCAGCGGCGGCGGAGAACCTGTGGGAGCGCATTCATTCGCGAAGAAATCGGGCAGGCGATGCGAGTGTGTCGGTCCAGTCAGCCTCTCGCGAATGCATTCGCTCCCGCAGGAGAACGGACGCGTTCTGGAAGGAACGCAACAGAACAATCAATCAGCAGAGGCAGCATTCATGGGCAATTCCTTACCGATCTACCAAAGCTACATCGACGGCGCCTTCAGCGCGGGCGACAGCCTGATCGAAGTCTTCAACCCGGCCAATGGCGAGCTGCTGGGGTCTGTGCCGGAAACCAGCATCAGTGAGGTCGAGCGCGCCATCGCGGCCGCCCGCAGTGCGCAGAAGGGCTGGGCACGCAAGCCGGCCAATGAACGCGCCGGTTACCTGCGCCGGATCGCGACGAAGGTGCGCGAGAATGCCGACCGCCTGGCACGAATCATCACCGCCGAGCAGGGCAAGGTGTTGGGGCTGGCGCTGGTGGAGGTCAACTTCACCGCCGATTACCTGGACTACATGGCCGAGTGGGGCCGTCGCCTGGAAGGGGAAATCCTCACCAGCGACCGGCCTGGCGAAAACATCTTCGTGTTCCGCAAACCATTGGGTGTGGTGGCCGGGATCCTGCCGTGGAACTTCCCGTTCTTCCTCATTGCCCGCAAACTTGCCCCGGCGTTGATCACCGGCAATACGATCGTCATCAAGCCGAGCGAAGAAACGCCGATCAATTGCTTCGAGTTCGCCAGGCTGCTGGCTGAGACCGACCTGCCCAAAGGCGTCGTCAATATCGTTTCGGGCAGGGGCGCGACCGTGGGCAATGCGCTCAGCGCCAGTGCCGCCGTGGACATGGTCAACTTTACCGGCAGCGTCGCCACGGGCCAGCGCATCATGGCGGCTGCGGCACACAACATCACCAAACTGAACCTGGAGCTGGGCGGTAAAGCCCCGGCCATTGTGTTGGCCGATGCCGACCTGGGACTGGCCGTCAAAGCGATTACCGCATCGCGAGTGATCAATACCGGGCAAGTCTGCAACTGCGCCGAGCGGGTCTACGTCGAACGCAAAGTCGCCGATCAATTCGTCGAGCAGGTCAGCGTGGCCATGGCGGCGACCAAATATGGCGATCCGCTGACCGAAGAGGGCCTGGACATGGGCCCGCTGGTCAACAAGGCGGGTCTGGACAAGGTGGCTCAGATGGTCAAGACCGCGGTCAGCGAGGGGGCGCAGATCATCACCGGTGGCGCCATTGCGGACAGGAACGGCAAGGGCTTTCACTACCAGCCCACCGTGCTCGCCAATTGCCGTCAGGACATGGAAGTCATGCGTCAGGAGATTTTCGGACCGGTGTTGCCGATCCAGATCGTCGACGACCTGGACGAAGCCATCGCGTTGGCCAACGATTGCGAATACGGCCTGACGTCCTCGCTCTACACCCGCGACCTGAGCGCCGCGATGCGTGCCTGCAACGAGATCGATTTCGGCGAGACCTACATCAACCGCGAGAACTTCGAGGCGATGCAGGGTTTCCATGCCGGGGTTCGTAAATCAGGGATCGGCGGCGCGGATGGCAAGCACGGCGTGTACGAATTCACGCACACGCATGTGGTGTATATCCAGATCTGACGCGTGCCGCCGGTCGATCTGTCGTCGGTTCTTGCATCGGTATCGCGACGTGACGCCGATCCTGCAGGCGTGAACGTGCTCGCCAACACGCTCACGCCTGCAACGGGTTTTGCACAGCACACGTCTTCAAACCCGCTCACATTCGTGTAATTTGTCACCCGTCTCCACCACCACCCGAGTCACCCATGTCCTTGCCCGACGACGGCCCTGAACACACGGCGGCCACCGGCGAAACCGTCTTGCGTTATCACCTGTGCTGGAAACGCCGCGATCTGGACGGCGTCATGGCGCTGTATCACCCCGACATCCAATACAACGATTTCTTTCAAAACTGCACGCTGGGTTTGTCCGAGCTGCGTGACTACGTGCGCCTCAGCATGCCCCGGCAAGCCGGCGAAGCGCTGGAGCACAGTGACCGTATCCGCGTCGACGGCAATACGGCGTTCATTCAGTACCAAGTGACGCTGCGCGGTGGGCGAGGGCTGGTGTCGTTCCATGCCAGCGAAGCGATCACTGTGCGTGGAGGGCTCATCTGGCGTGTCAACGAATATGCCTCGCTGGTGCGGCAGAACGCCGATGACAGCGCCGGCCCAAGTGCCCGTCCCAGTGTCAGTCGATTGGGCCTTTCGCCTCGCCAGTTGAGCTTCATGGCCGATGACCTGCAAGATTACTTCCAGGGTCAGCAGCCTTATCTGGACCCGGAGCTGGATTTGCAGCGCGTCGCCACGGCCTGCGGCTACAGCCGTAACCAGATGTCCTATCTGCTCAATCAGGTGCTGGGCCAAAGCTTTTATCGCTACGTTAATCAGGCCCGTTTGCAGCACGTGCTCGATGCACTGGAAAACACACCGCAACCGGTTCGCATCGACGAGCTGGCTTTCGCCGCCGGTTTCAATTCCCTGTCCGCGTTCTACCGTTGCTTTCGCCAGCGCACGGGTCTGTCGCCCAAGGCCTGGATCAAACAGACCGAATCCCGGTAGGCGGTATTCTTTGCGGGCACGCAAGCACGACAGCCGCTACGCGTAACGACTAGGATCGTCGTTATCGGCCTTTGTTTGATGGAGAGTGCAATGCCCGCCTGGCAAACGATCAGCGTGTGGATGGACCAGCTCGACGAACCCCTGTCACCGCGACCCTCGTTACAAGAGGATCTGGACGTTGATGTGGCAATCATTGGCGCGGGATACACCGGGCTGTGGACGGCCTATTACCTCAAGCGTCAGGCGCCGGATCTGAATGTCGTCATCATTGAGGGGCAGACCGCAGGCTTCGGTGCCTCGGGGCGTAATGGCGGCTGGCTGATGGGAAACCTGCTGGGTGAGGACCGGATGCTGGCAGGCCGGTCGACCGCAGAGCGTCGCGCCTCGTATGACCTGTTGTTCGGCATTCCCGACGAGGTCAAAACCGTTCTCGACCGCGAAGGCATCGATTGCGATTATCGCAAAGGTGGTGCGCTGTACTGCGCCGCCCGCTACCCCGAACAGGAACGGACTCTGCGTGAATACCTGGACAAGCTTTACATGCATGGGCTGACCGAGGCCGATTATCGCTGGCTAAACCCTGATCAACTGGCCGGGCAGTTGCGCATCGCCCGCCCTTACGGCGCCATTCACTACGCTCATCTGGCCACGATACACCCTGCAAAACTGGTGCGAGGGCTGGCGCGCGTGGTCGAAAACATGGGCGTGCGCATCTACGAGACAACGCCCGCCACCGATTGGCGATCCGGGCAGGTGTCGACGGCTCACGGCGAGGTTCGCAGCCGCTGGGTGGTGCCGGCGGTGGAAGGTTACGCCGCGCAAATGCCACCGTTGGGACGCTATCAATTGCCAGTACAAAGCCTGCTGGTGGCCACTGAACCGTTGCCCGCAAGTGTCTGGGACGAGATCGGTCTGAGTCACGGTCAGGCCTTTAGTGAAAACAGTCGGCAGGTGACATACGGTCAACGCTCGATGGACAACCGGCTGGTGTTCGGTGCCCGGGGTGGTTATCAGTTTGGCGGGCGTCTGCGGGAAAACTTCGACCTGACCGACAGCGAGGTCGAGTTGCGCCGCTACCTGTTTGGCGAACTGTTCCCGCAACTGAAAAACACCCGAATCACGCATTCGTGGGGCGGCAACCTGGGCATGTCCCGACGTTTTCATCCGCACATGCTGTGTGATAAAGCCACCGGTATTGCGCTGTCAGGCGGGTATGGTGGGGAGGGCGTCGGCGCCAGTAATTTGGGCGGTCGGACGCTTGCCGACCTGATCCTTGAGCGCGATACACCGCTGGTTCATCAGCCTTGGGTCATCCGCGAGGGAGGGCTCAACCGGCTAAAAGGCTGGGAGCCTGAACCCTGCCGCTGGCTGGGCTACAACGCGATCATCCGCAGCTTTGTGCACGAGGATCAAACCCTCGCGGATCCCTCGACAGCCCCGTGGCGGCGAAAGATCGCCAGCGGTGTGGCCGATTTCATGGAAGGGTTCATGAAGTAAGGCACTGCCCGGCCTGACGCGTTCGTCAGGTCATTCGGTTCGGCGCCACGAGGCGGTATTTCTTCATCTTGCGGTACAGCGTCGACCTCGCCACCGCAAATTCGTCAGCCACTGCGGTGATGTTCCATTGGTGACGGCGCAAGGCTTCCAGCAGATGCTGGCCTTCATCGTCGGCAGCCAATCGCGCCAAAGGCGGTCGGGCTTCGACAGGCGCGAGCGAGTGAAGCGCTTGCGCCTGATCAAGCAGTTCGGCAGGCAGGCAATCGGTGGTGATCCTGCCATTGTCCGCCAGCGCCACGGCGTAACGCAGCACATTGATCAACTGGCGAATATTGCCTGGCCAGCCGTACCGGCTCAGCAACGCCATGCTCGTGGTGTCGATCCGGCAGTGTTCCCCTCCGGGCTGATCGCGCAGGACGGTTTCGATCAATGAGCCGATATCGCTGCGCTCGCGCAACGCTGGCAGTTGCAGGGTCATGCCGTTGAGGCGATAGAACAGGTCTTCCCGAAACGCTTTGCCCGCGATCATCTGTGAGAGGTTCTGGTGGGTTGCCGAGATCACCTGAATATCCAGGGGCAGCGGCGTGTCGGCACCCAGCGGCGAGATTTCACGTTCGGCGAGCACTCGCAACAAACGGGTTTGCAGATGAGCCGGCATGTCGCCGATTTCATCGAGGAACAGCGTGCCGCCGTTGGCGATTTCCAGTTTGCCCTTCATGCCCTTCTTGTTGGCACCGGTGAAGCTCCCGCTGCGGTAGCCGAACAGCTCACTTTCGATCAGGGTTTCGGGAATCGCCGCACAATTGAGCGCGACGAAGGGCCCGGTCCGACGTCGGCTGGCCTGATGGATCGCCCGGGCGAAGGCTTCTTTGCCGGTGCCGGTTTCGCCGTTGATGAGAATGGGCAGGTCCTTGTCCAGCACCTTGTACAAGCGCGCCACGCTCTGTTGCAGGCGAACGTCCGCGCCACTGAGCTGAACCAAGGTTGGCGCGCGGTGAATGCCGGCGGTCGGCCGACTGTCGGCAGGTTTGGCGGAGCGAACCTTGACCGGCATGCGCAGCCCGACCTCCACCAGACGCGTCCCGATGCGCAGCCGTGTCGCATTGGCGCCACCGTTGTTCAAGCGCAGCAGCTCATCGACGTCCACCGGCAGCAGGTCACTGAGCCTGCGCCCAAGCAGTACGCCGTGGCCGTGGGTTTCATGTTCAACGAAGGCGGCGCGGTTGGCGCCGATGACCCGTCCCTGATCGTCCAGCGCCAGTAACTGCTCGTTGGCCAGGTCGCTGATCTCATCGCATGGCTTGACCATGAGCGTCAGGGTGTTGCGGTGGCTGTGGCGGAAATACGCGTTTTCGATCATCCGCGCGTACATGATCACCAGTTGCAGGGTCAGATACTGTGCCTCTTTTGGACCGTTGCTGTTCAGGCATGAGGCATTCAGGCAGCCGCGCACATTGCCCAGCGAATCGAAGATCGGCGACACGGAACAGCTCAGTCGGTCGTTCTCACGCAGAAAGTGCTCGTCCCGGTGAATGATCAGCGCGCTGCCCGAGGCCAGGCCCGTGCCGATGCCGTTGGTGCCGACCCGCGACTCGTCCCAGCGCGAGCCGACGATCAACCCCGAGTCGGCATATGCACTGCCCGTGGTGGGCACGCGAGAATCGAGGGCGATGCCGTGCTCGTCGCTGAGCAGCACTGCAAAACCCGCCTGACCCACGCGTTTTGCCAGACCGCTGACGCCTTGGCCGGCGATGGACATGTAGTCGTGATGAAAATCCTGATGGCGATGAATCTCGGCGGCACTGAGCACCACCTTGTTGCCGCGGGCGGCGGGTTCCAGGCCGTGCTCCACGACGCTGCGATACCAGGACTGCACGATCAGACCATCGGAAGGCAGGCTGCGGTCGGGGAAATAGTCTCCGACAAAGGCATTGAGATCAGCGGGACCGGCTCCCGTGCTCTGCAAGGACATAGCGTTCTCTCCTGATGCGTCTGCGACCTGGCGGTGACAGCGCATGAATTATTGTTCTTCAGTGCTCAACGAATGAGGCCGCGAACGTTCTTGGCGGCGGGCGTAATGCTTCAGACTAGCCTTTATCAGGAATATCACCTGTTACAAAAAATAATCCAGTGATGCAAAAACACCGCAGCAAAACCCGTACCGGCTCACCTTGGATGAGCGCAACGCCACTGCTGCGCGGCCAAAGGGTTTTCATCCGCCCGTTCTGTTGCGCAACGTTCGTCCCGGCGGTGCTACAGGTGTAGCGACCGTGTTGCGCTGGCGGTAAGGGTCACTGCCAGGTCTGGCTGCTGCAGGCCTTGCGGCGCGTAAACATCGGCGTATAACTGAGCCACCGGACTGTCCCGGTGTCGCCAGGGAGTGTTGCCTATGTGGACCAAACCGACCTACACCGATCTGCGCATCGGCTTTGAAGTCACGATGTACTTCGCCAGCCGTTGAACCCAAAACGGAAGCCCCGGCAATCCCAGAATGTCGGGGCTTTTTCGTGGTCGTTGCACGCCGCGCCCAGGGGTATCGAGACGGCTAAAGTTTCGCCCAGAAATCCTCCGCGAAATCGCTCAGGGCCATGGCGGGCCTGAACAGGCGGACCTCCAGCGCAATATCCCAGTGCGCGTCCAGTGCGCGTATCAGCTTGCCGCTGACGAATTCGGGTTCGGCCAGTGTTTTCGGCAGCCAGGCAAAGCCTTTGCCCTCCAGCACCATTGACAGCAGGACGGCCGCCAGGTGTGAGCTGAACACCGTGTGCATCTGGGGTGGTTGCGACTCCTGAAGCAGGCGCGCCGAAACGATTCGCCCCAGCCCTGATTCCGCTGTGTAACCCAGCAATGACAGCGGTTCGGCGACCGAGTTGGGTTCGAACTGCTGTGCCTGCAAAGGCATCAGCACGTCGCTGCCCACCACTTTTGAATGGAAGGATTCAGCGGGAAATTGTGGCGGCACGTCCGGGTGCTGATGACACAGCAAAAACTGCACTTCGCCGCCGAGCAGCATCTGCTCGCAAACCCGCATATTGTCCGAGTGCAGCCGTATCGCCTCGATCGGGCTGGTGCGTTCCGCCGCACGAACCCAGCCGGGGAAAAAAGTGAACGACAGCGAATGCGTGGCCGCGAAGTGCAGCGTGCGCGCCTGTTTGCCGGCGACTTCGCGGGCTTCCTGACGCATCTGATACAGGCGCCGGGTCATCTCCTGCGCACTGCCGAGCATGTGTCGCCCGGCATCGGTCAACATCGCGCCCTGTGTGGTGCGTTCGAACAGGTCCACGCCGACCCATGTCTCCAGCGCACGGATCCTTCGGCTGAATGCCGGTTGGGTCACATGACGCAGTTCCGCGGCACGAGAAAAGTTGCCGCTCTGCGCCAGCGCATTGAAATCTTCCAGCCAGACCAATTCCATCGTGATGCCGTCCGCGCATTGAGTGCCGCGTTTTTAGCATTGGCCGCAGCGAAAGGTCCAGCCCTAGAGTGAGTCCACCAACGGCTGCACCACCATTCGAAATCGCTATCAAAAAACAATAGGAGTTACCCATGCGTATCGTCGATATCCGCGAGAAAACCGTTTCCATTGCCTCGCCGATTGCCAATGCCTACATCGACTTCTCCAAGATGACCTGCTCGGTCGTTGCGGTGATCACCGACGTGATCCGCGATGGCAAACCGGTCATTGGCTACGGCTTCAACTCCAACGGCCGTTACGGCCAGGGCGCCCTGATGCGCGACCGTTTCCTGGCCCGCGTGCTGGAGGCCGACCCTGAATCGTTGATCGACAAGGAACATGACAACCTGGACCCGTTCGCCATCTGGAAAACCCTGATGACCAACGAGAAGCCGGGCGGTCATGGTGAGCGCTCGGTCGCCGTGGGCACCATCGACATGGCGGTTTGGGACGCGGTCGCGAAGATCGAGGGCAAGCCCCTTTACCGCCTGCTGGCCGACCGTTATCGCGACGGTGTGGCGGACGATAAGGTCTGGGTGTACGCCGCCGGCGGTTACTACTACCCCGGCAAGGACCAGACCAAGCTCAAGGCCGAAATGCAGAGCTATCTGGATCGCGGCTATGACGTCGTGAAAATGAAAATCGGTGCCGTGCCGCTGGCCGAAGACCTGCGCCGCATCGAAGCGGTGCTGGAAGTGGTGGGCGATGGTCAGCGTCTGGCGGTCGATGCCAACGGCCGTTTCGACCTGAAGACCGGTATTGCTTACGCCGAAGCCATCAAGCCGTACAACCTGTTCTGGTACGAAGAAGTCGGCGATCCGCTGGATTACGCGCTGCAAGCGGAACTGGCCAATCACTACGACCTGCCGATGGCGACAGGCGAAAACCTGTTCTCCCATCAGGACGCCCGCAACTTGCTGCGCCACGGCGGCATGCGCCCGGACCGCGATTTCCTGCAGTTCGACTGCGCGCTGTCCTACGGCCTGGTGGAATACCTGCGCACCCTCGACGTCATGAAAGAGCTGGGCTGGTCCTCACGCCGCGTGGTGCCCCATGGCGGTCACCAGATGTCGCTGAACATCGCCGCGGGCCTGCACCTGGGCGGCAACGAATCCTATCCGGACGTGTTCCAGCCATTCGGTGGGTTCGCCGATGGCATCCGCGTCGAAAACGGCTATGTCGGCCTGCCGGATATCCCGGGCGTGGGTTTCGAAGCCAAGTCGGCGTTGTATGCAGTGATGCGCGAGCTGGGTGAGGGCGCGTGATTTCGCTCGACGGGTAATAGCCCTTTTGTGGGAGCGAGCTTGCTCGCGAAGACGATGGTTCAACCACCGACAAGGCAGCGGCTGTACCGATCGCTTCGCGAGCAAGCTCGCTCCCACAGAGAGACCTGCAGTATCCGTTCAGTCCTTTCCCCTCATCCAAAAACAACAGTGAGGCATTCCATGGAACAGGCTTCGAATGGTCATGGGCGTGGCGCTGAGGCCCCGAGTCCGGGCCGCGTCGGAAAGTCGCAGGTGTGATGCGCAGGGGCCGGTGGTCGGTGGTTGATCACCGTTCGCCGATCCTTCCCGTTACAACTCGCGGTTGCCTGCGGTGGTAGACTCTCGCCACTTCAGACGAGGAGCGACAGACGTGCGCAAGATGGCAATGATGGTGGCGGTATTGATGCTGGCAGGCTGTGACGCTGGCAAACCCGCACCAGCCCCCAAGGTATCGACCGCTGACTCGGTCGCAGAAGCACCGACCCCGGCGTCACCTCAATGGACCATTCGCGTTCATTTGAAAGAAGCGCTAAGCGATATGACGTACTGGCTGGTCGAGCACCATTATCCTTCGTACGTGGTCAAGGTCGAGGGCAAGGAAGTGGTCATGATCGGCCCGTTCGAGTCGCAGGAAGTCGCCGAAAAAGCCAAGACCGATATCGATGCCGCCTTGGTCAAGGGCCATCGCCTGTCACAGCTGGAAGTGATACCGCCCAAATCCTGAGTCTCTCCCGACGATGTGACGCGACAGCACGGGTCTGCTGTGCCACCCTCCGTTCACGCGCTCGAATGCTCGAGCGGGTGAACCGGGAATCGCCGTTATGGACGAGATTCAACGCCTCAGTGAACTGCTGTCTGCCAATCAGCGTTTCGAGGAGCAAAAGCATCAGCGTTTTCGCGATGACCTGACGCAGTGGAACGCCAGTATCGAGGCCCTGTATCAGCAGGTCGAAGACTGGCTTGCACCCCTGGTCGAAGCGGGGCAAACCCGTTTTGAGTACGAACCGCATCTGGCCCAGAACAAGGGATACCCTGACGAAAACTCGCCGTTCATGACGCGCCGCATGTGCTTTGCGTTGGGTGCTCATCCGGTCGAATTCGTGCCCGATGCGATGGGTTCGAAAGGGCAGGTGAGCCTTTCAGTCAGCGGCCTGAGCCTGCATGGACAGGAAAAATACAGCTTGCAACTGGATGCGGGGCGCCGTGACTGGATGCTGAGAAAGACCGTGGGCGTGAAGGACACTGAGCCGTTGGCGTTCACGGCGGATTACTTTGGCCGATTGCTGCAAGGCGTGGTGCCGCAGCGGCAGGGTTAAGCCCTTTTCGCTAGCTAAGTGTTTACTTGCAGGAGCGCGCTTGCCCTGGAACTTGGAGTATCAGCCAAAGAATATTTGGCTGATCCAGCGCAATCGCGGGCAAGCGCGCTTCTACAGGGTTGGCCTGGTTTGAATCAACGACGACCCAGCAGCAGACCTACAACCAGACCAAACCCGGCGGAGATTGCCACGGTCTGCCAAGGGTGGCCGCCGATGTAAGTTTCGGTGGCTTCGACGGCAGGCTTGGTGCGCTCACGCACGTTGCTGACCGAATCCAGCGCCTGCTTGAGCTTCACGCTCAGCTGTTGGCGCACGGTATCTGCCTCTTCGCCGACCAGCGCGGCGCTGTCCTTGAGCAGTTTGTCGGACTCTTCGATCAGGGCCGCCAATTCGCTGAATGCCTGATCCTTGATCTGTTCGGCGGCAGTCTGGGCTGCAGTTTTACGGGCCATGGTTATTTCCTTTCAGTTGATAATGGCAGTGACCAATGGAGTCATCCGGGGCCGGAAAAGTTGCAGTGTGTGTGCGCCTCTACGTAAAAAGTGCGACGAATGTAATCGGGCATCCGTGCCGTCACGTGTAAGATGCTGACGCTTTCGGGCCAGCACTGCCCGGAATCACGCGTCCTGTTTTTGAACACCCGTTTTTGCAGACCGAGGTAAACGTCATGAGTTACAACCTGGCCAACAAGTCTCTCGCCGAACGCGCCGAAATCGAAGACGAAAAGTCCCGTCTGTTCGAGCTGTGGCAGAGCAACCTTGGCAAGGCCAAGGGCGAAGCCGCCCGGCTGATGGGCGAGCGCGCCAAGCGCAAAGGCAAGTGGTCGGAGTGGGTCCGGGCCGAGCTGGATGCCATGTCGCCGCCGGAATTCGCCAACATGGTCCGTGCCGAAGTCAACCGGCTGGTGGCCGCCGCCCGAGGCTGACGGATCAGGCGCTGACCTTGAACAGCGCCTCAATGGCCTCTCGTACTTTCATGACCGCCGGGTCTATCTGAGCGTTGGTACGCCAGCCTAGCTCGATGGGGTAACGCGGCATCGACAACGGGCAGTCGAGCAGGGCCAGGCCCGATAAGTGCGCCACCGCTTCGGCCGCATGCCCAGGGATGGTCGAGATCGCGTCAGTGCCTTTGAGCAGGTAGGGCAGCGCGGCGAAGTGGGTGGTCGATGCGCACACCGTTCGCGTCAGGCCCAGACTCGACAACCCCTCATCGACCATGCCGATGATGCCTCCCGACGACACCAGAATCTGCTCGCGGGCGATGAACTCGTCCAGCGTCAGTGCCTGCTGGCCCGGCCTCAGGCTCGCAGGATCGGCCAGACACCGATAATCCCCTTCACCCAACACCCTTCGACTCAGCAACCGGTCGGCCAGTCCGCCTGACGCAATCGCCAGATCGATGCTGCGCGCCATCAATGCCGCGCCGACGATCTGGCTGTGGGTTTGACGAAAGATCAACCTAAGGCCGGGCGCTCGTTCGCGAATGGACGCCATCAGGCGCCTGCCAAACGCCATCTCAAAATCATCCGATAGCCCCAGCGCGACAGAGCGACCTTCGAAATGTGCGCCTGACGGATCGACCATGGCCAGGCTCTGTCGGCACTTGTTCAAGGCGTCCGTCACCACGGGTTTGAGCTGATTGGCTCGCAAGGTGGGCGCCAGGCCGCGTCCGGTGCGGATGAACAATTGATCGTCGTACACGTCGCGCAAACGCCGCAGCGCCGCGCTGACCGCCGATTGCGTGACGCCCAGGCGCAGGGCTGCACGGCTGGCGCTGGTTTCATCGTGCAGCGCTTCAAAGACTTTCAGCAGGTTGAGGTCGACGTCAGCGATATTCATCTGGTTCATATCATTAACAATTGAGCAGGGCTTTATTCATGTTGGTTGAGGCATAGAGAATTAGCAACAGATGCCTCTTACCGCTCAACAGGAGTTTTCCAATGCCCAAATCCATCGTTGCTGCGCTGCAGATCGGCGCCTTGCCCGGAGGCAAAGCCGACACGCTGGCGCAGATTCTGTCTTACGAAGGGGCCATCCGCGATGCCGGCGCCAGCGTCGTGGTGATGCCCGAGGCGTTGCTCGGCGGATACCCCAAAGGTGAAACCTTCGGCACTCAATTGGGTTATCGACTGCCGGAGGGGCGTGATGCATTCGCCCGCTATTTCGAGAACGCCATCGATGTTCCCGGTGCCGAGACCGGCGCATTGGCCGAGATGTCGGCCCGCACAGGCGCCAGCCTGGTGATCGGGGTGATCGAGCGAGCGGGCAGCAGTCTGTTCTGCACTGTGCTGTTCTTCGAGCCGCAGGGCGGTCTGGTCGCCAAGCATCGCAAGCTGATGCCAACCGGCACCGAACGGCTGATCTGGGGCAAGGGTGACGGGTCGACGTTGCCGGTCATCGATGCCAAGGCCGGGCGCATCGGTGCTGCGGTGTGCTGGGAAAACCAGATGCCGCTATTGCGCGCCGCGATGTATGCCAAAGGCGTGCAGATCTGGTGTGCACCGACCGTGGATGAGCGGGAAATGTGGCAATGCACGATGCGCCATGTAGCGCAGGAAGGACGGGTCTTTCTGATCAGCGCGTGTCAGGTGCAGGCGTCGCCCGACGCATTAGGCATCGAGGTGGCCAATTGGCCCTCTGAACGCCCATTGATCAATGGCGGCAGCGTGATCGTAAGCCCCATGGGAGAGGTATTGGCCGGACCGCTCGTGGGAGAAAAGGGCTTGCTGACGGCTGAGATCGACACGGACGAACTGGTGCGCGCGCGGTACGACTTCGACGTTGTCGGTCATTATTCGCGGCCAGACGTGTTCGAACTGGTGGTGGATGAGCGCGCCAAGCCTGGCGTGCGATTTGTGAGTGATTGAATGAACATGTCCGTGATCAATGCCACCTGTAGGAGCGCGCTTGCCCGTGATTGCGTCATGTCAGTCAACCTCTTCGTTGCCGACCTGCCGACATCGCGGGCAAACGCGTCTCTACAGGGTTGGGGCGTACAGGGTTTGGGTGCAGCTCACCAACTGCCACTTGCCGGCTGTGGCAGGCTCAAGGTCCCGCTGTCATAAAAACGCATCGTGCCGAACAGCCCGCCCGCCAGCTTGCCGTGTAATTCGTAAGGCAGGTTGTCCAGACGCTGCGTCTCGGTCAGGCCGACTGCCTGACGCAGTGCGGCAAAGGCTGACACGGTCACCGGCACGGTCAACACCCCTTCAGAAAACCGCGTGATCGTGCCTTTCTGATCGCTGACGCCCGACGCCAGCAGCTTACCGTTCACGTCAAGGTTCAACGCGACGCCGTCGTATTGAATGTCCGTATCGTTGGGGTTCTGCAGGCGCAGTTTGACCGCAAAGCGGATTTCCAGGTCCTGCCCGGGAAGTGGCTCGATGCCTACCACGTTGATGTTCAGCGGGTCGCGGTTGGGGAACAGCGCGCAGGCGCTCAAGCCCAAAACCAGCAAGCAGGCAAAAAAGGTCCGCAGGGGACGTAATTGCATCGTGATGCTCCAGTTGCCGAGGCCAGGCAGGGGCACGACTGCACCCCTGCCAAGCAGCCTAGCGGTTCAACTGTGCGACCGCTCGCGTGGAGAGAGGTTCTGTTTCGGCGCTCTTTGCGGCGTCGGGTGCCGGGTCCTGTAACACTTTTAGGGTTGAGGCTTCCGGGTCGAATTCGGTCAGCTCGTCCTCCACATACTCTTCCGGCAGGAAGATATTGAGCAGGATTGCGCAGAACGCGCCGACGGTAATCGGCGATTCAAAGATGTTGTGCAACGCTTTGGGTAGCTCACGCAACACCTCCGGGACCGCCGCGACGCCCAAACCCATGCCTAGCGAAATCGCCACGATGAGCATGTTGCGGCGGTGTAGCCCGGCCTCGGACAGGATCTTGATGCCTGCGACCGCCACGGTACCGAACATGATCAGCGTGGCGCCGCCCAACACGGGCTTGGGCATGAGTTGCAGGACGGCGCCAATGATTGGGAACAGCCCCAACAGCACCAGAATCCCGGCAATGAAAAACGCCACGTACCGGCTTGCTACGCCCGTCAACTGTATCACCCCGTTGTTCTGCGCAAACGTGACCATGGGCAGACTGTTGAAGGTGGCCGCCATCGCTGAGTTCAGACCGTCAGCCAACAGCCCCGATTTGATCCGCCGAATGTAAACCGGCCCGCTGACGGGTTGCTGCGAGATCATCGAGTTGGCCGTCAGATCGCCGGCCGCTTCCAGTGGCGACACCAGAAAGATCACCGCGATCGGGATGAACGCCAGCAGGTCGAACGAGAAGCCGTATTTGAACGGCACCGGAATGCTCATGACCGGCACCTGCGGCATGTGCGCGAAGTCTACGCGGCCCATGTACCAGGCCACCAAGAAGCCCAAGGTGAGGCCGATGATGATTGCGCTCAGGCGCAGCAACGGAATATTGAAACGATTGAGGACCACGATGGTGCCCAGCACCAGTGCAGCCAGCCCCAGGTTGGTGGCGGAACCCAAATCGGTGGCGCCGAAGCCGCCCGCCATGTCGGTCATGGCGACCTTTAACAACGACAGCCCCATCAAGGTAATGATGGTGCCGGTGACCACAGGCGTGATCAGCTTGCGCAGCTTGCCGATGAACTGGCTTAGCGCAACTTCGACGAAGGCGGCGCAGAAGCACACGCCGAAAATGGTCGACAGAATTTCTTCGGTACCGCCGCCTCGGCTTTTCACCAGAAATCCCGCGCTGAGGATCACGCTGAGAAACGAAAAACTGGTGCCCTGTAAACACAGCAGCCCCGAACCGATCGGGCCGAACCGTTTGGCCTGGACGAAGGTGCCCAGGCCGGACACAAACAGCGCCATGCTGATGAGGTAGGGCACTTCGCTGTCCAGCCCCAGCACGCTGCCGACGATCAGGGTGGGTGTGATAATGCCGACGAAGCTGGCGAGCACGTGTTGCAACGCTGCAAATATCGCGGCGGTAAAGTGCGGACGGTCATTGAGCCCGTAGATCAGGTCGGTCCTGTTCTTGGCTGAGACGGGGCGGGACGAAGAGCTGCTTTGCGGTGTGGTCATGTTTAGCCTGCCATTTGTTTTTATACGGTCATGGGCTTTGCAAGTGACGCTGTACTGACCTGTATACAAAAACTGTCTGGATGGTCAGGTTTTGCGACTCTACAACATGTCGACAAATGGAAAAACAATTCATTTGTAAATTGTGTACAAAAAAATGGCATGGGCGGGACGCAAGGTCGTAGTAAAAAGGGCGCGCAGAATGCCAGAAAAGACTACGCGGGTGTGCGGCAGACGCTTATTCTGTGGCCGGTGAACCTGAGCCGTCTGCTGGCGTCGAACTCAGGGTGTGACATTCTGGGAAGTCAGCGGTGGTCGGCATGACTCTCAACCAAAAGGTCCCGACAAGGAGGTTTCAACTGGGGTTTACTGATCTTCATGAGCACTGCACATCAATTTCCGCTGACTGATCTGCAAATCGCCCTGATCTCTCGGGCCTTGGCCGATCGCCGGCGTTATCAGATTCTGGTCCAGATCAGCGAGTCGACAGAACCGGTGCCCTGCGCCGAGTTGCTCAAGGTGCATCCGGTGAGCGCCGCCACGGTGTCCCATCACACCAAAGAGCTGGAACGCGCCGGTTTGATTTCCACCATTCGCGAAGGCAAATACGCCAGCTTTTTAATGCAGCGCGAAGTGCTTAAGGCGTACGCGGAGCAACTCATGCAGTTCTGCTGACGCAACCTTTGCTCGTCATCGATGCCTGTCATCCTCATCAGACATCCTATCAAGCAGCCTTGACCATTACTGGTATATGCCCGTAAATTGTCCGGCTTGTTTTTATCATTCTCCCGCCTCCTTCAGGCGCATTCGGAGCTTCTTATGTACCCAGACGTTCAGCTGTATATCGATGGCCAATGGCGAGCCAGTGAAGACGGCCGCACCATCGCCGTGATCAACCCGGCGACGGGCGACACCCTGGGCACGGTTGCCCACGCCAACATCGCCGACCTGGATCAGGCGCTGGCCGCTGCCGAGCGTGGTTTTGAAACCTGGCGCAGCACCCCGGCATATGACCGCTACAAGATCATGCAAAAAGCCGCCAACCTGCTGCGTGACCGGGTCGATAACATCGCCAGCATCATGACCCAGGAGCAAGGCAAGCCACTGGCCGAAGCGCGCATGGAAACCCTGGCCGCCGCCGACATCATCGACTGGCTGGCGGAAGAGGGCCGTCGAGCGTATGGCCGTCTGGTGCCGTCGCGCAATGTGTCTGTGGAACAGAAAGTCATCAAGGAACCCGTCGGCCCGGTCGCGGCATTCACCCCGTGGAACTTCCCGATCAACCAGGTGGTGCGCAAGTTGTCTTCTGCGCTGGCAGCGGGCTGCTCGATTATCGTCAAGGCCCCGGAAGAAACCCCGGCTTCGCCTGCGGAACTGATTCGCGCCTTCATCGACGCCGGCGTGCCCGCCGGTGTGATAGGTCTGGTGTACGGCGATCCGGCACAGATCTCCAGTTACCTGATTGCCCATCCGACCATCAAGAAAGTCACCTTCACCGGCTCCACGCCCGTCGGCAAGCAGCTGGCAGCCTTGGCCGGTCAGCACATGAAACGCGCCACCATGGAGTTGGGCGGCCACGCACCTGCCTTGGTGTTCGACGACGCCGACATCGACCTGGCGGCGCGCACCCTGGCGACCGCCAAGTTCCGTAACGCCGGTCAGGTCTGCGTGTCTCCGACTCGTATTCTGGTGCAGCGTGGCGTGTTCGATGCGTTCGTCGAGAAGTTCGTCGGCCTCACCCACGAGGTCAAAGTCGGCAACGGTCTGGAGCAGGGCGTCACCATGGGCCCATTGGCCAACGAACGGCGCGCGCCGGCGTTGTCCGCGCTGGTCAACGATGCCTGTGAAAAAGGCGCCAAACTGCACACCGGCGGTAAGGCCATCGACGGCCCGGGTTATTTCTTCCAGCCAACCGTGCTCAGTGGCCTGACCACTGACATGCGCGTCATGAGCGAAGAGCCGTTCGGTCCACTGGCGTTGCTGGTGCCATTCGACACCGTCGAAGACGCCGTTAAGGAATCCAACCGCGTGCCATTCGGTCTGGCGTCCTACGCGTTCACCACCTCGATGAAAACCGCCCACATCCTCAGCACCCGCATCGAAGCCGGCATGCTGTCGATCAACCACCAGGGCATCGGCCTGGTGGAAGTACCGTTCGGCGGCGTCAAGGATTCCGGTTACGGCTCCGAAGGCGGCACCGAGGCAATCGAGGCGTACCTGAACACCAAGCTGGTGACGGTGTTCAACCTGTAACGCTTGGACGGCTGCAAGCAAACAGAGAGCCCACCGATCGGTGGGCTTTTTTTTGTAGGCTAAAAAGGGTCAGACGTCGTGGATAGACGCACGCCTCTCACGCTTCATCTGCATCACCAAGGTAAAGCGGTCGTCCGGGTAGACCGTCTCCGATACCGCGATCAGAGCGCCCTGATCATCACGGTATTGACGAATGATGTTCAGACCCAGTGAACCGGCAGCGGCATTCAGGCGTGTCGCCAGCTCGGCGTTCAGTTGCACTGGGCGGACTTGCTGGTCCACCGTATCGATCCGTTGCCCGAACTCCCGCTCAATCAAGGCGGCAATCAGTTCGCCAGGACACTGCTCGGCCGTAGGAATAACTGCCGCATAGATTTCATCGGCGTAGACATCGGTCCAGCACAGCGGCGAATGGCGTTGGTTGACATCGACCTTGATGCTGGACATGCAAAAGCAATGTGAACCTGGCTCAAGACCCAGACGCCTGGCCTGAGCGATGTCGGCGACGAAGTGACGGACCTCCTGCACATCCCGAATGTGGGTTTCGGCCACATGCACCAGATCAGCAACCGACGCCAGCGACTGGGAATACCCGCCACTGGGCGTATCCGCTTCCACGCGGGTGCCGACGCGTTTGCGCCGCGACACCATGCCCTGATTCTGCAACTGCGTGATCGCCGCACGTATTGTGTGCCGGCTCACTGCGTACAGCTCGCATAACTCGAACTCTGTCGGTAGCAACGAACCGACGGGGTAACGACCGCTGCTGATGCCTTCCATCAGGTCGTCGGCGACCGCCGCGTAACGCGTTTGATTGATGCCTTCCATCGAGCTCTCTCCACAGCGAGTTGACAGTGTATCAGGGCAAGGGGTAATAATTATGTACGGACATATAAAATATGTACGGCCAATAACAACATTTGAGACCTTCTCCATGTCCACTACCGTTTTTGACTCCGCGCTGTTTCGCGACATGTTTGGCACCGCCGAAATGCGCCACGTGTTTTCCGACAGGGCCTTGATTGAGCGCTACATCGAAGTCGAGGTCGCGCTGGCACGGGCCGAAGCACGCTGCGGCGTGATCCCGGCGGAGGCGGCTGAGCAGATTGCAACCAAAGCGACCTTCGAGTCGCTGGACCTTGCATTGATGCAACACGAAACCGAAATCGTCGGTTATCCAATCCTGCCGCTGGTGGAGCAACTGTCGAAAACCTGTGGTGAGGCAGGCCGCTACGTGCACTGGGGGGCAACCACGCAGGACATCATGGACACCGCCGTTGTCCTGCAGGTGCGCGCTGCGTTGGTGCTGGTCGAGCGCGATATTCAGGCCGTGCGTGGCCTGCTGGCTGGCTTGGCGCTGCGTTATCGCGACACGCCGATGGCCGGGCGTACGCACTTGCAGCATGCGTTGCCGATCACGTTCGGTTACAAGTGCGCGGTGTGGCTGAGCATGTTCGACCGTCACGCCGAGCGCCTGGTAGAGCTGCGTCCGCGAGTGGAAGTCGGGCAGTTTGCGGGCGCCGCTGGAACGTTGGCCTCGCTTGGCGACAAGGGACTGGACGTGCAGGAAGCGCTGATGAACGAACTGGGCCTCGGCGTGCCGCAAGCCACCTGGCACGTAGCCCGCGACGGTCTGGCCGAAACGCTCAATTTTCTTGGGCTGGTCACGGCTTCGCTGGGCAAGGTCGCTTTGGACGTCATGATGATGATGACCAGCGAATTGGGTGAAGCCTACGAGCCATTCGTCAAAGGACGTGGCGCCAGCAGCACCATGCCTCAGAAACGCAACCCGATTTCCTGTGAACTGATGTACGCCGCTGCCAAGGGGGTGCGCCAACAGGCCGGCCTGATGCTTGACGCGATGATTCAGGACTTCGAACGCTCCACCGGCCCGTGGCAGGCAGAGTGGATCGCCATCCCGGAGGCGTTCGCCCTCAGCGCGGCGTCACTTGGTCAGGCGAAATTCATGCTCGCCGGTCTTGAGGTTCGCCCTGAGCGGATGTTGAAGAACCTCAACATGACGCAGGGTCTGATCGTCGCCGAAGCGGTGATGATGGGGCTGGCGCCTGCGCTCGGTCGGCAGTTGGCGCACGACGTGGTATATGCCGCCTGCCGCGAGGCGAACGACCAGAACATCAGCCTGCTTGACGCGCTGCTCGCACAAGGCGCAGTCACCGAACGGCTGGATCTGGCGGAACTGCAACGCCTCACCGACCCGTGCAATTACCTGGGTCTGGCGCCCCAGATGGTTGACCGCGCGCTGGAGCGTGAAGGTTCAGTCAAGCGCTGACGCTCGAGGCCGGACGCGGAGTGTGGCGCGTCCGGTCGCTGGCTGTTTCAAATCCTGTTTTTGCCCCATAACAACAATGAGAGCGCAAGCATGTCTTCTACCGGTAAAAAACCGTTTTACCGCGACCTGACGTTTCAGGTCATCGCGGCCATGGTCCTGGGGATCGCGTTCGGCTTTCTGGCCCCGGAAACGGCCGCCAGCTTCAAGATCCTTGGCGACATTTTTCTCAAGCTGATCAAGACCGCCGTGGCTCCGTTGGTGTTCTTCACCGTTGTCCATGGCATTGCCTCGGCGGGTGACATAAAACGGGTGGGCAAACTCGGACTGCGAGCTTTGATCTACTTTGAAGTCTTGTCGACCGTGGCGCTGGCTATCGGATTGGTCTGGGGCAACCTGCTGCAGATCGGCTCCGGTATGCATGACGCTCACCCGAGCAGCGCGACGGCTGCTGCGGCGAGCGCTGCGGTTGCCAAAGGGCATGGCCCCGTTTCGACGATGGATTTCATCTACGGCATTTTCCCTGACAACTTCGTGGGCGCTTTTGCCGGAGGCCAGTTATTGCAGGTTCTGGTGATCTCGGTGCTGTTTGGCTTCGCGTTACTGGCGCTCAAGCCTGAGCGTCGCGAGGTCATCGAAGAAGGGCTCAGTCGCATCTCTGAATGCTTCTTTGAATTCATCAACTTGATCATGAAGTTTGCACCGCTGGGCGCGTTTGGCTCGGTCGCCTACGCGGTGGGCAGTAATGGCACGGCGGTCCTGATGTCGCTGGCCAATCTGGTGCTGATGTTTTACGTGGCGATTTTCTTCTTCATCTTTGTGGTGCTGGGTGCGGTGTGCCGACTTTCGGGGTTCAGCCTTTGGCGCTTCCTTAACTACATCAAGGACGAGATTTTCATTGTGCTGGGGACCGCATCTTCCGAAAGTGCATTGCCCAGGCTGTTGCAGAAGCTTGAGAAGTTTGGGTGTTCGAAACAGAGCGTCGGCCTGGTGCTCCCGACCGGATATGCGTTCAATCTGGACGGCACCTCCATCTACATGTCGTTGTGCGTCCTGTTTATTGCCAATGCCTACGGTGTGCCGCTGAGCTGGGAGCACCAATTGGGCATCATCGCTATCATGCTGGTGACGTCCAAAGGCGCAGCAGCAGTGTCCGGCGGCAGCTTCGTGGTGTTCGCGGCCACCGTGACTGCCGTTGGCGTGTTGCCGGCCGAGGGCCTGGCCTTGCTGTTTGGCGTGTACCGTTTCATGTCTATGGCGATTGCCACGTGCAATACCATTGGCAACAGCGTGGCTACCGTTGTGGTTGCCAAGTGGGCCGGTGAGTTTTCCGAACAGACCGCCCGCGAGGAATATCGACGGGAACTGGGCCGCGAGCCGGGGGCAGCGCTATGACACTCACCCGAACAGAACATGATGCGTTCGGCCCTGTCACCCTACCGGCTGACCGCTATTGGGGGGCGCAAACGCAGCGTGCGCTGGAGGTGTTTGGCGGCCACGGTGAGCGCTTTTCACCTGAGTTGATCCACGCGTTCGGTCAGCAGAAGGTCGCGGCGGCGCGCGCCAATCGACGTCTCGGCGTATTGCCCGCCACATTGGCAGAGGCGATTGAATACGCCGCTGAAAAAGTGGCCTCAGGGGCGTTTGACGAGCATTTCCCGTTGACGATCTGGCAGACTGGCTCCGGGACGCAAACCAACATGAATGCCAACGAGGTCATTGCCAATCTGGCGAACCTGGCCTTGAACGGTGAACTGGGGAGCAAACATCCGGTGCACCCGAACGACCATGTCAATCGCTCGCAATCGTCCAATGACAGCTTCCCCACGGTGATGCACCTGGCAGCAACCCTGCAGTTGCGCGATCAGTTGTTGCCGGCGCTGGGTGCATTGCGAGATGCGTTGGCAGACAAGGCGCAGGCGTGGGCCGGTGTATTGAAGATCGGTCGCACGCACCTGATGGACGCGGTCCCGATGACTCAGGGGCAGGCGTTCGACGCCTTTGCCCACCAGATTGACCACGGTATCGAGCGTATAGAAGGCTGCCTGCCACGGCTGCGTTTGCTGCCTCAGGGGGGAACGGCGGTGGGCACAGGCCTTAACTCGCCAGAAGGTTTCGATGTCGCGTTTTGTGAAGCGCTCAGTGCTGTGACGGGAGAGAGGTTTACGCCAAATCCAAGCAAGTTCGAGGGAATGGGCACCCATGACACGCTGGTCGAACTGTCCGGGTCGCTGAATGTGCTGGCGGTATCCTTGAGCAAAATTGGCAACGACATTCGCCTGTTGGGTTCAGGGCCTCGTTGCGGGCTGAGTGAATTGCGGCTGCCAGACGATGGACTGACCTCATCGATCATGCCGGGCAAGCGCAATCCGACCCTTGCCGAGGTGCTGGTTCAAGCAGCAATGCAAGTCATGGGCAATCACACCACCATCACCCTTGCGGGTGCCTCCAGCGTGTTTGAATTGAACGTGGCCAAACCGGTGCTGATTCACAACCTGCTGCAGTCGATCGGCGTGCTCACTCATTCTGTCCGCATCTTCACCGACAAACTGCTCAGGGGATTGGAGATCAACCGTCAACAGCTGAACGACAACCTGGAGAACGCCTTGCTCATGGCCACCGTCCTCAATCCCGTGCTGGGTTACGACCGCGTCGCCCAAATCACCCGCAAGGCTTTGCAGGAGGGATTGTCGCCCAAGTCGGCAGCGGTGGCATTGGGGTTTATCACGCCCGAAGAGTACGAGCGGTGGGTGCGGCCTGAGCTCATGGTGGCGCCCGGCTTGGCTGAGCGCCCCTAGTCGCAGGGGGCCTTTTGGTGCGCGATCGGGTCAGGTGCGTGGAGTTGACTGGCCCGGCGCACTGGCGTCTTCGTCATCTTCGCGCTTTGGGGGACGGCGTACGAATTGACGCTGGTCCGACTTGATTGTGCACCGTCTGAACTCCCTCCCACACGCCGGACTCTCAAGCCAGAGATCACCCCGATCACTGGCGCAAGGATCAGGCATGAGCACCACCGGCACTCCATCCGAATCGCAGCAGGGCAAGGGCAAGTTGTTCGAAACCGACCTCCCGGCGCGTCTCGACCGGTTGCCGTGGGGACGGTTTCATACGTTGCTGGTGTTTGCGCTGGGCATCACCTGGTTGCTCGACGGGCTGGAGGTTACGCTGGCCGGGTCGGTCTCCGGGGCGTTGAAAGAAAGTCCGGTGTTGCGATTGAGCAACGCCGATATCGGTCTGGCGGGCGGCGCGTACATCACCGGTGCGGTGCTCGGCGCGTTGTTCTTCGGGTGGCTGACCGACCGCCTGGGGCGGCGAAAGCTGTTCTTTATCACCCTTGCGCTGTACATCAGCGCGACGGCCGCCACGGCGTTTTCGTTCAGCCTGTGGAGCTTCATGTTGTTTCGCTTCCTCACCGGCATGGGCATCGGCGGCGAATACACGGCGATCAATTCGACGATTCAGGAGTTCACCCCGGCGCGCTTTCGCGGCTGGGTCGACCTGACCATCAACGGCACGTTCTGGATTGGCGCGGCGCTGGGGGCGGGCGGCTCGATACTGTTGCTCGACCCAGGTTGGGTCGGTGGCGATCTCGGCTGGCGTTTATGCTTTGGGATAGGTGCCGTGCTGGGGTTGGTGATCCTGCTGATGCGCCTGTGGTTGCCGGAAAGTCCACGCTGGCTGCTGATTCATGGTCAGGCCGAGGAGGCGAGGGTGATTGTCGAGGGCATCGAAGACCGCCTTCGCCAACAAGGTCATGCGTTATCGCCGCCCACCGGTGAGAAGCTGCGCCTTCACGCCCGGGACCATACGCCACTGGGCGAGATCTTCGACACCTTGTTCAACACCTACCGGCAGCGCGCTTTGGTGGGCTTGACGCTGCTCACCGCCCAGGCGTTTTTTTACAACGCAATCTTTTTCACCTACGCCCTGGTCCTGACCGAGTTTTACCAAGTGCCGTCGGCGTCAATTGGCTGGTACGTGCTGCCGCTGGCCTTGGGTAACTTCTGCGGGCCTCTGCTGTTGGGACGACTGTTCGACGTGGTCGGGCGGCGCATCATGATCAGCCTCACGTACGCCGTTTCTGCGGTGCTGCTCAGCATCAGCGGTTACCTGTTCGAGCAGGGTGTGTTCAGCGTCACCCAGCAGGCAATCGCCTGGATGGTCATTTTCTTCTTCGCGTCGGCGGCGGCCAGTTCGGCGTATCTCACCGTGGCCGAAACCTTTCCGCTGGAGATTCGTGCGTTGGCGATCGCCGTGTTTTATGCGTTCGGCACCGCCCTTGGCGGGATTGTCGGTCCGATGCTGTTTGGCGAATTGATCGACAGTCATCAACGCGGCCCGGTATTCGTGGGCTACTTGATTGGCGCAGCGTTGATGCTGTTGGCGGCGATTGTGCAAGCGATCTGGGGCGTGGCGTCGGAACGAAAGTCGCTGGAACAGGTGGCGCGCCCGCTGTCCCAGGCCAGCGATTGAGCTAAGGGTGGACGCGGATGGACTGGTCAGTTTTCTTCAATACGCCGTGCGCCCGCTTCTTTAACGTCCCCGTTCATTCATTGAACGGAGAATGGCGGTAATGAACCTGACGATTTCCATGGCGGCGTTTGCACTGGCGGCGTCCATTTCACCCGGGCCGGTGAATGTGGTGGCGCTGAGCAGCGGGGCGCAATTCGGGCTGGTCACCAGTTTGCGGCACGTGATGGGGGCGACGGTCGGCTTTGTGGTGTTGCTGATCTTCACCGGCTTCGGCCTGCACGAGGTGCTGCATCAGTACCCGATGCTGACCGACCTCATTCGCTGGGCGGGGATGGGATTTTTGGTGTATCTGGCGTGGAAACTGGCGATCGACGACGGCCATCTGAACGTCGACAAACCCACCCGGCATCCTTCGTTCTGGCATGGCGCGGCGATGCAGTGGCTGAACCCAAAGGCATGGCTCGCGGCGGTGGCGGGCATGGGGGCGTTTGTCGCGGATGGCGAAGCGCGGTTGATCGGTTTGTTCGCACTGGTCTACTTCGTTGTCTGCTACGTGTCGGTCGCCTGCTGGGCCTATGCCGGTGCCTTCCTGGGGCCGTACTTGCGCAGTGCGCAACGCATCCGGGTGTTCAACCGCAGCATGGCGGCGTTGCTGACCGGGTGCGCAATCTCTTTGCTCTACGTCTGAATCACTGACGGTATTGCCCCGGCGTCGCAGCGAGGTGCTTTTTGAAAACACGCTGGAAATGCGCCTGATCGGAAAACCCATTTTGCTGGGCGATGTCGGCAATCGGCTCGCCTTCGCGCAGTTGCGCCTGCGCATGCTGAATGCGCCGGTTGATCAGGTAGGCGTGTGGCGTCATGTGGTAATGCTGCTCGAAAGCACGAATCAGGTACGCCTCCGACAGGTTGGCGGCCTGGCAGATTTCTTCCAGGCGGATGGCGCGCGAAAAGTGCTGATTGATGTACTGCGCCGCGCGCTCCACCTTGGCGTTGACCTTCTTCAGCGGTACGTCCGCACCCCCTGGCCGCTGCTGCATCAGGGTGAAAAAGACGATGGCGGCTTCATGTTTTTCCAGCGCGTCCAGCGCCGGGTCGATCAAGGTTTGGTGCAGATCGAGCAGCGCGGAAAAAAGCGTCGGATCGCTACTGGAGATGCCCGGAATCGGGCGAAACCCATTGATGCCACACGCCTGCTGAACCCGGCCCAGCCACTGTGCATCGACGTACAGCATGATGTACGACCAGAGCTGATCATCGATGGGGTTGCAGGCATGAACGTCGCCGGGATTCATCCATACGACCGTGCCGGTGCTGATGCGCTGGTCGGTCTTTTCGTGCAGGTACGTGCTGAATCCGGAGGTGATGGCGCCGATGGAAAACACGTCGTGGGAATGGCGTGAATAGCAGACCTTGCGGCCATCGGCGATGGATCGCGCCTCAATGAAAGGCAACTGCGCATCCCTCCAGAACACCGGTATTGCTGCGTGGTTCACCGGGTTCTGAAGGGGCATGTCAGGTCATCCTTTGCTGCGCTTGCAGCTGTGGAAAATGTCGAGGGCTGGCTGGTATTCAGTGGTGTTGACGCCGAGCAAGCCTAGCACCGAATGAAACAGGTAGTCATGGCTCAGGTCGGGCTGGTTCTGTTTCGCCGCAAGACAGCTGCGGTCGATGCTGGCGTCTTCCAGCGTCTGGTTGCCGAACCACATGACCATCGGCACGTGGGTCTGCGCGCTCGGGGCGATGGCATACGGCGCAGCGTGCAGGTAAACACCGTTTTCACCCAGCGACTCGCCATGGTCCGAAACATAGATCATCGAGGTGTCCACTTTGTCCTGATTGCGCTTGAGCAGCTCGATGGTTTGCGACAGGAAGTGGTCGGTGTACAGGATCGTGTTGTCGTAGACGTTTTTCAGCTCGTCTGACGTGCAACTGCCCAGCTGGTTGGTGTGACAGACCGGCGTGAAGCGCTCCATGGTTTTCGGGTAACGATTGTAGTATTCCGGACCGTGGCTGCCGTCGGAGTGCAGCACGATGATGGCGTTGTCCTTGAGCGAATCAATGTAGTCCTGCAAGCCCACCAGCAGCGATTCGTCCAGGCAGTTCTGACCGTCGCAGAACGGGCTCGGCTGGGTTTTGGGAATGTCGCTGTGCGGCACGCGCAGGCAGGTGCCCTTGCAGTCACTGTTGTTGTCCAGCCACACGACCTTCAGCCCCGCACGCTGCAGCATGTCCAGCAGGCCTTCGTAGGTCTTGCCTTTCTTGTCGCTGTAATCGCTGCGCGGGAACTTGGAGAACATGCACGGCACCGACACCGCCGTCGAGGTGCCACACGAGGACACTTGCGTGAAGTTGAGAATGTCCTGCTTCTTCAATTCCGGGTTGGTGTCGCGTGCATAACCGTTGAGCGAGAAATGGTCCGCGCGGGCGGTTTCACCCACGACGAAAATCATCAGGCTCTTTTTCGGCCGCTGCCGGGCTTCTGCGCTGAGTACCGAATCTTCACCCACGGCCTGGATCTTGACGGTTTCCTTGATGGCGACCGTCTGCTTGGTCAGCTTGCCGATGGCGTAGATGTAATTGGTCGGGTTGATGAAGTGGGTCAGCTTGTCTTCATCCCGAAAAATAGGCGCATAGGTGGAATAGAACGGCCCGACGGAGGCGGCGATCACCAGCACGCAACCGATGCACACCAGCACCTTGTTGACCAGGCCGGGCAGCACGCGGCGGTAGGTCACCGGCGTCATCCAGATCAATACGATGGGCAAGACACCCAGCAAGCCCAGGTAGAGGAACAGCTTGCCGCTGATCAGGGCCTCGGCCTCGCCGGGGTTGGTTTCCAGCACGTTCTGCATCATCACGGTGTCGATCGTGATGCCGTAGGTGTTCATGAAGTAGGCGGCCGACGCGGAGCACAGTGCCACCAGACTCAGGACCGGCTTGAGTGTGGGTTTGAAGGAGAAGGGCGTCAGCAGCAGCGTAATGGCTGCCCAGAGAAAGAACGCAAAAGAGGCATAGAACGCGACCGCCTTGATGCCTTGCAGCTGGGTCAAACCGATCAGGGCATGCCATGTCGCCAGGTTGTAGAAGGCAACCAGAGACAGGGAGAACAGCATGACGAGGCGAGTGGAGGTGACGGGTTTCAGCGTTGAACGCATTTCCATATAAAGCACTACTCGAAACATGGCCCACACGTGCGCCAAAGCGGTCCTATCCTTGCGACCGGCACGTCGGACAAACCTGTCGGTGACAGGCGGATTAATGAGGGAGGCGTAGATCGCGCGGAGTTTTTCAGAACGATTGTGAAGACTTTGTGAAACAGCGTAGACGAGCTGTCAGGACGATAAATTCTTTTTTCAGCATCCAGCGTTGCGCGCCAGAGCCTTTTTGCTAGCCTGCGAAACGTCGTTGCGCAAACGCGCAATTATCTTGATATCGCCAACTGACAGGAGCTTGTCGGATGAAACTCATCGGTATGCTGGATTCGCCTTACGTTCGGCGGGTCGCGGTCAGTCTTAAACGCATGGGCGTAGCGTTCGAACACGAGTCGGTGTCGGTGTTTCGAGGCATGGAGCGCTTCAGGGAGCTCAATCCGGTGATCAAGGCGCCCACTTTCATTACCGATGACGGTTTGGTGCTTATGGAGTCGAGCCTGATTCTCGACTACGTGGAGTGTCTGAAGGGCGCGGGCAATGGACTGATGCCTGTGGCACTGGCGGAGCGTGCCCGGACCCTGCGTCTGACCGGTCTCGCCTTGGTGGCTTACGAGAAAGCCGTGCAGATTTACTATGAACGCAACCTGCGACCGGCCGAGATTCAGCATGCACCGTGGGTCGAGCGGGTCAGTGGGCAATTGAAAACGGCGTGCGCGGAACTTGAGCGAGAGCTGACCGAGCGGCCGTTGAGTGCAAGTCAGGACATCGGCCAGGATGGCATCAGCATCGCCGTGGGCTGGTCGTTCATTCAACTGGTGGTGCCTGATCTGATCAGTGCCGAGTCCTACCCGGTGCTGGCGGCGTTCGCGTCAGAGGCCGAACAACTGGACATCTTCAAAAGCCTGCCGATGGTTTAGGCCCGCGCGCGGTAGACTCGGCCAGCCTGGGCCTACTGTGCCATGACCTTCGCCAGCGTCCCGTCGTCTTTCAAGTGTGCGAAGGCGGCGGTGATGCGTTTGACCGTGTCGTCGGGCGTCTTGAGGCTCAGGGCGACGTAAAGCCCTTTCGACAGCTCATCAATCGTGTACACGCTTTCCAGGTCTTCGTAGGCAATGTGCAGGTCTTCGCACTGCTCCCGCGCCTCGCGTTCCGGCAACGGCACCAGTGCGACCTGGCCACTCAGCAGCTTGCGCAGGTTGTCGAGGTTGTTGGCCGAGACCACCATTTTGCTGAACCCCTTGCCCTCGAGGTATTCCTGACGAGAGTCATCACGCACCACGCCGACCGTGTAGTTTTTAGCGTCCTGCAGGCTCTTGACCACGACGTCGCGACGCTCACGCAGTTTGTAGAACATCGGGGTGACCTGATCCAGTTCACCCACCCACTTGAATAGCGGCTCGCGCTCGGCGCTGCGGATGATCGGATAAATCAGCACGTTGGGCTCCAGCCGCGCCATGTCGTAGGCGCGCGCCCACGGATAGAGGGCCATGTGGTAATCGGTGACGCCGGCCTTGGCCAGGGTCTTCTCGACAATTTCACTGGCGACGCCGACCACTTTGCCGTCACGCAGTTCGCTGTACGAGGAGTCTTCGGTAACCACCTGCAGCGTCTCGGCCTGAGCCTGCAGGCAGAGCAGCACCAGCACCGTGGCTGCGAAAGCGCCCCAGCCCTGTTTAACCGAATATGGGGTATTGCTCATGTCAGACCCTCCCTGATCAGATCACGCACCGGTTACGGCCCTGACTTTTGGCCCGATACAGAGCCTTGTCGGCGCTTTGGAGTAATTGATCGAAGCGATCCATCGTCGCCGCGTCGAGTTCGGCGATGCCGATGCTCAGCGTGACGTAGGGCGACACCACTGACGCGCTGTGGGGCAGTCTCTGGTTTTCGAGCAGTTCACGCAGTCGCTCGCCGGACGCCAGCGCCTGCTGCCGGTTTTGCCCCGGCAACAGCACGGCGAATTCTTCCCCGCCCAGACGCGCCACCAGCTCCCCTGATCGGGAAAACAGCGCGCTCATGGTCAATGCGACGTCGCGCAGGCACTGATCGCCCACGGCATGGCCATAGGTGTCGTTATAGAGTTTGAAGAAATCGATGTCGCACATCAGTACCGAAAACGGCTGCTGGTGGCGCAACGCCCGGTTGAATTCCAGCTCCTTGAGCTCGTCGAAGTGCCGGCGGTTGGCCAGGCCCGTCAACGGGTCGAAACGGGTCAGGGCTTCGAGACGGATGTTCGCCGCTTTCAGTTGCGCCGTGCGTTGTTCCACCAGTTCGGCCAATTGGTCACGGCTGGCGGCCAGGGCGATTTCGTCGCGGGTCTGACGCTCCAGGTGGTTGGCCAGCTTGTCTTGCAAATCGTTGACCCCGGCCTCCAGCAGGTCCAGTTCGTCGCTGGCGTTGCTCCGGCGCTCCAGGGACAGGTGCTGTTTGAGGTTTTGCGGCGTCAGTTGCTCCAGATGCCGGGCGATGCGGCGTACGTGCAGGGTGACCGACCGGTTGAACATGCCCATGATCAGACCGGCAAGGGCCAGGGACTGGATGATCTGGGTCAGCATGATGATCCCGACTTCTTTCCACAGGCGCTTCCAGAGCAGGCTCTCATCACCTTCGATGGTCAACTCGCCGACCACTTCGTTGGCGCCGGGGTAGGGCGTGACCATCAACTGGCGATGCAACGCCGGGGCGAGAATCGAGCCCGAATGCCCCGGATGTTGACGCTCCAGCACCTCCGCCGGACGGCCTGGGCGAAGGATGCGCAGCTCGACACGGCCAACGGGGGCGGCCAGCGCGACGCTGTCAATCTGGGCCTGCAGCGCTTCGCTGTCCATTTCCCACACGGCCTTGGACAGCGTGCCCTGAAACACCTGATCGATGAGGTTCAACTCGGCGTTCATGGTCGCCAGGTTGTTGCTCCAGGCAAACCAGGTGCGCACCGCGACCGTGGCAACCGTAAACAGCACACAAAACGCCAGGGTCGCTATCACCAACCGGCGCGCCAGCGAGCCGTTGCGAGGCCGCGCGGCGAGGTGTTCAGGGCGTGTCGATTCGGACTCTGCGAGCATGCTCAATTCCATTTCCGCGCAATAGCATCGTAGGTTCCGTTCTCACGGATGGCTTTCAGGCCTTGTTGAAACAGCTGAACAGTAGCATCCGCCGTCCCGGTGCTGAAAGCCATGTTGAACCCTCCCGCTTCTTCCAGCGCGGGCACACGCAAGGATTGCACCAGCGTGCGGTCAGGATCGTCGCCAACCTGGCGGGCCAGGTAGTCGGCATTCAATTCGTCGGAGATCCACAGGTCGACGTGCCCGGTTTGCAGTTTCTGGTAGTTGAGTTCGTAACGGTTGCTGGACTGCAATTGCTGGCCGAGCACGAACTTCTGGCTCATGAGGTATTGCTCGCCGACGTCTTCATTGACCGTGGCGGTCTGCCAGTCGCGCGCGTCGTTCAGGTCCATGAGGCTGACCGGATGGGCAGACGAGGAATAAATGTACCAGCGCGAAGAGGCGATGGTGCCGACCCACTTGAACAGGTGCTCGCGCTCGGCCGTGCGGGTGATGGAGTAGATGAGGACGTCAGGGTCGTGCAGCGCCAGGTCGTAAGCGCGCGCCCACGGCATCGACTGGATGCTTGCCTGAACGTTCACCTCCTTCAATACCGCCTGCACCACCTCGGTGCTCATGCCGGTCAGCTGACCGGCGCGGGTCATGTTGTAGGGCGGCAGCTCTTCGGTGACGATGCGAATCGGATCGGCGTGGACACCCAAAACACTCAGGCACAGCCATACGGCGTGATCAAGCACGCGGCGGGCCAGGCGACGGAGAACAGGGGGTGTCATGGACAGCTACCTCATGGCTGCAGTCGCAAGGTGTTCCGATTCCGGGCGGACATCGGCAAAGGAACACGACCAGACTGCTTCGTACATCCACGATATCGGCTGCAAAATCCGGCACTTGAGCGGTTTATCTGCCGTTCATCCTGTGGTGTTGCGGGTGGTCGGTTGCGTGGGTCGAGCGCCTGAAGGCCCGGAGGACGCATCCGGCCGGGCGCAACCCTGTGGCGTTCTGCCACACCAGCGCTTGCCCCGTTGTTTGATCCAGATCAAGGGTCTCGGACATGGCTGTAGGAAAAATACCCCGCACCCCGACGAGTCCTCAACATGCCCGGCCCTTTCGATTTCCTCAAACACCCGCTGGCGAAAGAGATCGGTCTGATCCTGTTGATCAAACTCGTCTTGCTGATGGGGATCCGCAGCGTCTGGTTCGACGCTCCGGTCGACGTCAGGGACGACGGGGTGCAAGCCGGCCTGCATGTACTGGGCGCCCCTCCCGAACCTCCTGAGAAGAACCCAAAATGATTTCGGAATCAGTCGTCGACTTATCTCGACTGCAGTTCGCAATGACCGCGCTGTACCACTTTCTGTTCGTCCCGCTGACGCTGGGCATGGCCTTTCTGCTGGCGATCATGGAGTCGGTCTACGTCATGACCGGCAAACAGGTCTACAAGGACATGACCCAGTTCTGGGGCAAGCTGTTCGGCATCAACTTCGCCCTGGGGGTGGCCACGGGCCTGACGATGGAATTCCAGTTCGGCACCAACTGGGCGTATTACAGCCATTACGTGGGCGACATTTTCGGCGCGCCGCTGGCCATCGAAGGCATGATGGCGTTCTTCCTTGAGTCGACCTTCATTGGCTTGTTCTTTTTCGGCTGGGACCGTCTGAGCCGTGTGCAGCACCTGACCGTCACCTGGCTGGTGGCGATCGGTTCCAACCTGTCGGCCTTGTGGATTCTGATTGCCAACGGCTGGATGCAAAACCCGGTGGGCGCCGAATTCAACTTCACCACCATGCGCATGGAGCTGACCAGCTTCAGCGACCTGCTGTTCAACCCGGTCGCGCAGGTCAAGTTTGTTCATACCGTTGCTTCCGGCTACGTCACGGGTGCGATCTTCGTGTTGGCGATTTCCAGCTGGTACTTGCTCAAAGGCCGTGACATTGGCTTTGCGCGGCGCTCGTTCGCCATTGCCTCGGCGTTCGGCATGGCTTCGATTCTGTCGGTGATCGTGTTGGGGGACGAATCCGGTTACGAAATCGGTGACGTGCAGAAAACCAAGCTCGCCGCTATCGAGGCCGAGTGGGAAACCGAACCGGCGCCCGCGGCGTTCACCTTGTTCGGCCTGCCGAATCAGGCGGAGCAGCGCACCGATTACGCGGTGAAGATCCCCTACGTGATGGGCATCATCGCCACGCGCTCGGTGGACAAGCAGGTCACCGGCATCAAGGACCTGGTCAGCGAACATCAGGCGCGCATCCGCAACGGCATGGTCGCGTACGACCTGCTGGGCAAGTTGCGCGCCGGCGACAAGAGCCAGCAGACGCTTACTGCCTTCAATGATGTGAAGAAAGACCTGGGTTACGGCCTGTTGCTGAAGAAGTACACCGACAAGGTGGTGGACGCCAGCGAGCAACAGATTCATCAGGCGGCTCTGGATTCCATTCCTCACGTCGCCTCGATCTTCTGGACCTTCCGCCTGATGGTGCTCAGCGGTGTGTTGATGCTGCTGTTGTTTGCCTGTGCCTTCTGGGCCTCGGCGCGCAAGAATGAATCCAGCAAACGCTGGTTGCTCAAGTGGGCGCTGTTCAGCCTGCCGCTGCCGTGGATCGCCACGCAGACCGGCTGGTGGGTGGCCGAGCACGGTCGTCAGCCGTGGTCCATCGGTGAAGTGCTGCCGGTGCACCTGTCGGCGTCGACGCTGTCGTCGGGGGACGTGCTGGGCTCGATCCTGGCACTGGTGGGTTTTTACACCGTGCTGCTGGTCATCGAGATGTACCTGATGATCAAGTTCGCCCGACTCGGCCCAAGCAGTTTGCACACCGGTCGTTATCACTTCGAACGACGTGACGCTGACGTGTCCGCCGCACCCCAACCGACGCTGGCCTGAGGAACGCACGATGTTCGATTACGAGACACTCAAACTGATCTGGTGGGTGCTGGTCGGCGTGCTGCTGATCGGTTTCGCCCTGACCGACGGGTTCGACCTGGGCGCAGCGATGCTGATGCCTTTTGTCGGTCGCAACGACACTGAAAGAAGGGTGGTGATCAACACCATCGCGCCGCACTGGGACGGCAATCAGGTGTGGTTGATCACCGCCGGCGGCGCGCTGTTCGCCGCCTGGCCACTGGTGTACTCGGCGGCGTTTTCCGGGCTGTACTGGGCGCTGCTGCTGGTGCTGTTCGCCTTGTTCATGCGCCCGGTGGGCTTCGATTACCGCAGCAAGCTTGCAAACACCCGATGGCGGCAAAGCTGGGACTGGGGCCTGTTCGTCGGAGGCCTGGTGCCGTCGCTGGTGTTCGGCGTGGCCTTTGGCAACCTGCTGCTGGGCGTGCCGTTCCAGTTCGATGACACGCTTCGCTCCAGCTATCAGGGTAATTTCTGGCAGTTACTGAGCCCGTTCGGATTGCTGGCCGGTGTGGTCAGCCTGAGCATGCTCGGCCTGCATGGCGGCAGCTGGTTGATGATGCGCACCGAAGGCGCGATTGCCCATCGTTCGCGGCGTGCCACGCAAGGGTTGTCTCTGGTGTTCTTGCTGGCGTTCATCGGTGCGGGTGCCTGGCTGCTGTTCGGCGGCATTCAGGGCCTGGCCATCACGTCGACGTTTGACCCTGGCGCCGCGCTGAACCCTTTGGCCAAGACCGTCGCGGCGACCAACCCTGGCTGGTTGGCCAACTATCACGCGCATCCTTTGACCGTCATTGCGCCGTTGCTGGGGATCTTTGGCGGGCTGCTGGCGTTGCTCGGTGCCAGTGCGGGGCAGGGTAGAACGGCCTTTCTGGGCAGCAGCCTGGCGATTGTCGGCGCGCTGTGCACCGCAGGCTTTGCGCTGTTTCCCTTCGTCATGCCATCGAGCCTGGACCCGGCCTCCAGCCTGACCGTATGGGACGCAGTGTCCAGCCATAAAACCCTGATCATCATGCTCATCGCCGCGTCGATCTTCGTGCCGCTGATCCTCTGCTACACGCTGTGGTGCTACGCCAAAATGTGGGGCAAGGTCACCACCGCGCACATCGAGCACAACCCTCACGGTCTTTATTAAGGAGAATCGTCATGTGGTATTTCGCCTGGATTCTTGGCGTCTTGCTGGCCTGCAGCTTCGGCATCATCAACGCGTTGTGGCTGGAGGCTGCGGACGCCCGCTCTCGGGAGAACGGTCGTGACCGCTGAGGCATTGGCCGCTCCTTTCAGGCATGCCGTCGGCCGGGTCTTGTCCCTGCTGATGGCGGTGCCCTTGAGTCTGGTGCTGCTGATCCACCCGGCATCGATGCTCAATGCCCAAGGCCATTACTCCCACAGCGTGCTGATGCTGATCATGTGGGGTGTGGCCGCAGGCTACGTGCACGGGGTCGGCTTCGAGCCTCGTGCGCTGGCCTGGCGGGTGGTGTTCCACCCGCTGCTGGCATGGGCTTTTATGGCGTTGGGGTTCGGCCTCTGGATACTCGCGCGTCAGTGAGTCTGAGCCTTGGGCGTCTTCAGGACAGGCAGGATGGACAGCGCGATCAGCGCGGCAATGACGCACAGCAGGCCGGATATAAAGAAGGCCGGCAGGTAACTGGCGAAGTGCGTGCGTGTCCATCCGGCACCGAAGGCGGCAAAGGCGGCGCCTAGCTGGTGGCCGGCGAAAATCCAGCCGAAGACGATATTGGCACGCTCAGGCCCGAACTTCTGCACCGTCAGCTTCACCGTTGGCGGTACGGTGGCGATCCAGTCCAGGCCGTAGATCAGGGCAAAGAACGACAGGCCGTAGACCGTGAAGTCCGAGAACGGCAGGATGATCAGCGCCACCCCACGCAACCCGTAATAGGCGAACAACAGCCAGCGGTTGTCGAAGCGATCCGACAACCAGCCTGAACCGATGGTCCCGACAAAATCGAAAATCCCCATCACGGCAAGCATGCCTGCGGCAGTGGTAGCGATAAGGCCGTAATCACCGCACATGCTGATGAAGTGGGTCTGAATCAGGCCGTTGGTGCTGGCCCCACAGATGAAAAACGTCATGAACAGCACCCAGAACGTCCAGGTCCCGGAGACGTCCCGTAATACCTTGAGCGGCGTCGTCAGCAACTCGGCGAACGTCTGAGTGCTCGCCACCAGCGGCTGTATGTCGGTTTCGCCATAGGACGGCAGTTGCAGGTCGGCGGGACGGTTGCGCATCAGTGCGAGCACGGCAACGCCGGCAATCACGATGGCGACACAGATGCAGGTCAGCGCGGTCCGCCAGCCATAGTGCTCAGTCAGGTTGGCGAGCATCGGCATGAACACCAGTTGACCGGTGGCAGAGCTGGCCGATAACAGGCCCATCGCCATGCCACGGCGTTGCGAGAACCAGCGTGTGGCCACCGTTGCCCCCAGCACCATGGCCGTCAGACCGGTGCCGAAGCCCACCACCAATCCCCACAGCACCACCAACTGCCAGAACTGCGTCATGAACAGCGACAGGACCATGCCGCTGGCGACCAGGGTCAGCGCAGTCAGCACCACCTTGCGCACGCCGAAGTGATTCATGAAGGCGGCCGCGAACGGTCCAACCAGACCAAACAGGGCAAAGCGCACCGCCAGCGCCGAGGATATTTCGGCAGTGTCCCAGCCGAACTCCGCTTCCAGCGGCTTGATGAACACACCGGGAGCACCGACCGCTCCAGCCATCACCAGCATGGTCAGAAAGGTGACGGCCAGAATGACCCAGCTGTAATGAATGCGGCGACGCGAGAGCGACGCAGCAAGAACCGACGAAACCATGAGTGTTCCCCGAGGAGCAAAAAAGCGAAAAAATAGAGTATGACCGTGCGCCAATATGAACGCTCAGAAGCATGGGTCTCGTCAAGAGGATATTTCTGAATGTTTCAATAGTGCAGGGCACAACGTCCATTTTTCGGGTCAGTCCAGGACTCCGCATTCGTCGTTGAGCCTGCGTCAAATTCGCAGTCGAAATTCGCCAGGCTCCGGAGGAGTTGCCCGTTTCTCGGTTCAAAACGCTACTATCGCAACTACTTACAAGAACAGCGTATAGCCGAGCCCATCCATGGACAGATTTCAGGAAATGCAGGTCTTCATTGCCGTGTGCGAAGAGCGCAGCTTTGCCACGGCCGCCCGGCGTCTGAACATGTCGGCGCCCAGTGTCACCCGAGCTGTCGCCGCGTTGGAGAAACGCATCGGCACCTTGCTGTTGTCGCGGACCACACGCAGTGTGCACCTGAGCGAAGCGGGGCAGCGTTACCTCACCGATTGCCGACGCATTCTGAGCGAGCTTGAAGAGGCCGAAGAGTCTGCCGGGGGCAGCATCGCCGCGCCGGTCGGCCAACTCACGATCACCGCCTCAATGCTCTTCGGCGAACTGTTCGTCATGCCGTTGGTGGTGGGGTATCTGCAGCAATACCCCGGGGTGAGCATCAACGCGCTGTTGCTGGACCGGGTGACGCAAATGGTCGAGGAGGGGATCGACGTCGCGGTGCGCATCGGCCATCTCATGGACAGTACCCAGCATGGCGTCAAAGTCGGGGAAGTGCGTCGCGTGCTGTGCGCATCGCCTGCCTACCTCGACGCCCACGGGCGTCCGCAGCATCCCGAAGACTTGAAACAGCATCGGCTGGTGGTTTCTCACGCCAGCGTGTTGCTGCGACGCTGGGAGTTCATGGACGCAGGCAAACCGGTGCACGTCGATCTCCAGTCGCGCCTGACCGTGTCGGCAAATCAGGCGGCAATTACCGCGGTGACCATGGGTTGGGGCATTACCCGCGTTCTGTCGTATCAGGTCGCCAGTCAGGTGGCCAGCGGGGCACTGGAACTGGTGCTCGAAGCGTTCGAAGAGCCTGCCTTGCCGATACACGTGTGCTACCAGGCGGAGCGCAAGGTGTCGGCCAAGGTGCGCACGTTCGTCGATTATTGCGCCGAACGCATGATGCAGGACCCGGCAATCAAGGCGGCAGGCAGGAGTCATCGCTGATGGATCGCCACCAGCAGATGACCATTTTCGACGTCGTGGTCGCCGAGCAGGGGCTGGCGGCGGCGTCGCGCAGACTGGGCGTTTCCGAAGCGACGGTCAGTCGCTCGCTGGCCGCGCTGGAAGCGCGTCTGGGCACACGGCTTTTGGCGCGCAGTACGCGGGGCGTGACCTTGACCGAATCGGGGCGCCTGTTCGCCAGCGAATGCGCGCGGTTGCTGCGCGCGGCCGACGAAGCCGATGCCTCGGCCAACGGACTGCACGTCGAGCCCCGTGGTTTGCTGACACTGGTCACGCCACTGTTGTTCGGGGACCAGCTGTTGATGCCGGTGATTCTTGATTATCTGGACGCCTGGCCCGGTATCGAACTGTCGGTGGTCTATCAGGATCGCTTTCCCCACATGCACGAGGAGGGTGTCGATGTCGCCGTGCTCATCGGCGCCTTACCCGATGCCTACATGGTGGCGCGAAAGGTCGGAACGGTACGCCAAATGATCTGTGCCAGCCCTGCTTATCTGGAGCGGCACGGCGCGCCATTGACGCCGACCGACCTCGCGGCGCACTCCCTGGTGTTTTGCAGCGCCAGCCACCGCATGCTCGAGTGGCGATTTCAGCGCGACGGCTCACTGCGCAGCGTGGCCTTGAAGCCGAACCTGCGCTGCACCACCCAAGTCGGCGTTATCGGCGCTGCCATCAACGGCGCGGGACTCGCGTCTTGCCTGGGCTATGAAGTTCACGGGCATCTCCAGGCGGACCGGCTAACAAGTGTGCTGGAAGGGTTCGAGCCCGCTCCGTTACCGGTACACCTCGTGTATCGGGAGGGACGGCGTGCGTCGGCCCGCGTGCGCAGCTTTGTCGACTTCGCCGTCGAACGCATGCGTCAGCACCCGGTACTGCAGCACTGACCAGTGCGCTGTTGCTGACGGATCATTTCATGGGGTGAAATGCTGGATTGCCTTTTGTGGTGATTCTGCTCTTTGGCGTCGTGGCTCACTATTCACCCATCGGCGCGGTGAACCCTCAGGCGGCAACACCGCTTCCGCGCTGACCCTTACTTCACGACAGCCTCAGGAGCCAAACCCATGAATGCCATCAAGCTCTATCATTTCCCGTTGTCCGGCCACTCTCATCGTGCCCAGTTGATGCTGTCGCTGCTGGGGCTCGACCCTCAGATTGAATTCGTCGATCTGGCCAAGGGCGCGCACAAGACCCCTGAATACCTGGCGATCAATGCCTTCGGCCAAGTACCGGTCATTGACGACAACGGCACGATCATCGCCGATTCCACCGCGATCCTGGTGTATCTGGCGAAAAAGTACGACACCTCGGGCAAATGGCTCCCCGCCGATGCGGCCGGTGCCGCAGAAGTGCAACGCTGGCTGGCGGTTGCCGCTGGACAGATCAACAACGGTCCGGCCCGCGCACGTCTGATCACCGTATTCGGTGCAGGTTTCGACCCTAAGGACACTATCGACCGCGCTCACGCTGTGCTGAAAGTGATCGAGACGCACCTGGACGGTCGCGAATTCCTGGCGGCTGATCACCCCACCATCGCGGATGTTGCGGGCTACAGTTACATCGCCCATGCGCCGGAAGGCAACGTTTCGCTGCAGGAATACCCGAACGTCCGTGCCTGGCTGGCGCGCATCGAAGGCCTCAACGGCTTTGTCCCGATGCCCCGGACTAAAGCAGGCCTGGTGGTCTGATTCGACGGGAACCTCCGGGGTGCCGGGAAACGGCTGACGGAGTTCGATGCTGTTTTTGATTCTGGCCGAAGGCCGTAGGGGTTTGTTTGCTGGCGGTCTGTTCGCTGACAAATCAGGCCTCTGCGCCCGTCGGGCAGAGCGAGGCCCTCTGATAGTGGGAGTCTGTGTCATGAACGATGTCCCTTCTGAAAGACCCTCACCTTGGCATTCCGGTGAGCTGGAAATGCAAGTTCACGTCGGCGTCGCCGAGCGCATGGGCGTGATGGGCAAGAAAGTCATTCGTGATTACATGCCCGATCAGCACCGTGAGTTTTATGCGCATCTGCCCTACATTTTCATCGGTGCGGTGGACGATGAGGGCTGGCCTTGGGCAAGCCTGATGGACGCCCACGCAGGCTTCATTGCGTCACCCGATCCACGGCATTTGCAATTTTCCCGCCTGCCTGACAGCGACGACCCCATGGGCGCGCACTTCGTACCGGGGGCGGCGGTGGGCATGCTGGGCATTGACCTGCGCACCCGTCGGCGCAACCGCATCAACGGGCATATCCAGTCCGTGAGCGATCAGGGGTTCTCGGTGCAGGTGGAGCACTCGTTCGGCAATTGCCCGCAATACATTCAGCTGCGTGAACTCAAACAGACCGCGCTGCCTGACCTGAAGGCGCGTGCGCCGATTGAACGCATGAGCACGCTGGACGATGCGGCTGTGGCAACGATTCGTGCTGCCGATACTTTTTTCGTCGCCAGCTACGTGGACCTTGAAGGCGATCAGCCACACCGCTCGGTGGACGTTTCCCATCGCGGCGGGCAGGCGGGCTTCGTCAGGGTCGAGGGCGACGTGCTGACCATTCCCGACTTCGCCGGGAACCTGCATTTCAATACGCTGGGCAACTTCCTCGTTAACCCGAAAGCCGGGTTGGTGTTCATCGATTTCACCACCGGTGATCTGCTGCAACTGGTGGGCCGTACCACAGTGATCCTCGACGGGCCGGAAATCGCTGCCTTTCAGGGCGCCGAGCGACTCTGGCAGGTCAAGGTCGAGGCCGTGGTTAGACGCCCTCAGGCGTTGCGTTCGCGCTGGCAGTTCCAGGGCTTCTCGCCCAATAGCCTGATGACCGGCGATTGGGAGCAGACCGCTGCGCGTCTTCAGGCCGATGCATTGCGCGACCAATGGCGTCCGCTGCGGGTGACGCGAATCGCCGACGAAAGCGCAGGCATCCGCTCGTTTTATTTCGAGCCCGTCGATGGCGCCGGTTTGTCCGCCTTCAAGGCCGGCCAGCACCTGCCGTTGCGACTGACCCTGGAGGGGCACGCCAAACCGGTGATCCGCACCTACAGCCTGTCGAGCGCGCCGTCCGATGATTTCTTTCGCATCAGCGTCAAGCGTGATGGCCTGGTGTCGGCGCACTTGCACGACGCGTACAAGGTCGGCGACCTGATCGAGGCGCGGGCGCCGCAAGGCAGCTTTGTAGTAGACCCGCGGGAACGCCGGCCACTGGTGTTGTTGGGCGCCGGCATTGGCGTGACACCGATGCTGTCGATGCTGCGCGAGGTGATTTATGAAGGCAAACGCGTGCGACGCATGCGGCCGACCTGGTTCATTCAGAGTGCACGTCGTCTGGCGGATCTGGCATTTCGCGAAGAATTGGACACACTGGTTGCCAACGCCGGAGATCAACTGACGGCTGTCCGTCTGCTGAGCCAGCCCGAGCGCGACGCGCGTCTAAGCAAGGATTATCACCTTGCGGGTCGTATTGACCTGGACCTGCTCAAGGCGCTGTTGCCGTTCGATGACTTCGATTTTTATGTCTGCGGACCTGCAAGCTTCACACAGGGGCTGTATGACGAATTAAGGGCGATGCATGTACGCGATGAGCGAATCCATGCCGAAACCTTCGGCCCGTCGACCCTGCAGCGCACCCGCGACCAACAGACGGCCGGGATCCAGCAGCCGCCTGCTGCCACGGTTTCAGTGCCCGTGCTGTTTGAGCGATCTGCCAAGGAAGCGCGTTGGCAACCCGATGGCGGGACGTTGCTGGAACTGGCTGAGAGCCGGGGCCTTGAACCCGAATACAGCTGCCGCGGTGGTTCCTGCGGCACCTGCAAGACCCGGCTCGTCAGTGGCCAGGTGCATTACCCGGTCCCGCCCCCCGAAATGCCGGCGGCCGACCACGTGCTGATCTGCTGCGCAGTCCCGGCCTCAGGGCCGCTGGTGCTCGATCTGTAAACATCCATGCGAGTGCAGAACATGTTTGACGGGAGTCACTGCGATGAGTGAATGGCCAGCGTTCGAAAAAGAAGACGATCCCAACCTGATGCACGCCACCGAGCAGGAGGTGTCGTGGCTGCTGCCACAGTCACTGGCCTCGCTGGCTGGCGAACTGGCTGCAAGCCACGAGGAGCATGAGTCTCCGACGACCTTGCGGCTGATTTCCTGGGTGCGTTCGGTGTCAACGTTCAGTCGCCACCGGTGATGGCCGGGCCGGCCCTCGACACCCCGGGTGGCTGATGCTCGGTCGAGGTTCACCCTCCCACCAGGATGCTCGTTCGGGCACAAATTGAGGGTTGAAATGATTCGCTGTCTGACCGGATGATGTGCGTCGGTCGCGATACGTACGCCGTTACCGGGCGTCGCACATCATGCTGGGCGTACCTGCCTGAATGCGTTGATCACCGTGACCTGACGGCGCCCAAGGTACAGGGCTGGCCCGCACGGTTATCAGGTTGTCCATCCATCAAGACAAGGAAGTGTATGTCGATTACCCGCAGAAAACTGATTGGCGCCTCTTTGGTGGCCATCCCTTCGCTTTATTGTTTCAACTTACTGGCTGCCGATCTCGGCACTGCATCATCCTCTTCAATTGAACAGGGACTGGCTGAGCTGGAGCGTCGCCACGGCGGTCGCCTGGGTGTGGCCATCCTCGACACGGGCAGCCAACGCCTGATCGCCCATCGCGGCGATGAGCGTTTCGCGATGTGCAGCACGTTCAAGGCGCTCGCCGCTGCGTATGTGCTGGCGCGGGTCGACCGCAAGGAAGAAGACCTTTCACGTGTGATCGTGTACGGCAAGGATCAGTTGGTGCCGTACTCACCGACCACGGAAAAACACACAGGCGAGGGTGGGTTGAGCGTGGGTTCGATCTGCGAGGCAGCCGTGACGTTGAGCGACAACACGGCGGCCAACCTGCTGCTGGACAGTTTCGGCGGCCCGCCTGCGTTGACCGCGTGGTTGCGTTCGACGGGCGATCAGGTCACCCGGCTTGATCGGCGCGAACCGGATCTGAACGAAAACCGGGCGGGTGATCCCCAGGACACGACCACGCCGATTGCGATGTTGCAGAGCCTGCGTACGCTGATCCTGGGGGATGTACTGTCCGGTGCTTCGCGGGACCAACTGATCGCCTGGCTGGTGAGCAACACAACAGGCGACAAGAAACTGCGTGCCGGGTTGCCCAAGGGCTGGAGGGTGGGGGACAAGACCGGTTCGGGGTCGAACAACGCGAGCAATGACATTGCCGTGATCTGGCCGCCGAATCGTCCGCCGTTGATCGTGACGGTGTATTACACCGACGCCAAGGCAAGTGGCGATCAGGTCAATGCGCTGATTGCTGACGTCGGATGCCTGGTTTCGCAGGTGTAGGTTTTGATGATCGTCCCCACGCTCCGCGTGGTAACGCAGTCATTGACGCTCCGCGTCAGCCTGGACGCAGACCGTCCTGTCCGGCATTCCCACGCAGAGCGCGGGAACGATCATTAACCTGTGGGAACGAGCTGACTCACGCGGGGGCAGGCGACGTTACGGAATCAACCGCTGCTTGCGCAGCTCGTCGAACACGTCGAAAAACGCCTGATCACTCGCTTGAAACTCCTTGAAGCCCAATGCGCGGCTTTTCGACATGTCGGTGATCACTTCAATGGGGCGCCCCAGGTCCGCGTCGGTGTGCCAAGGCGAGATCAGACGGTTGATGTCCGCTTCTTTCAGGCCGTGCTCACGCACGATCTCGGTCCAGGCCGCTTGATCCTCGGCCATTTGAGTCTCCAGTGGCGAGACACTAGGCGGGTAGGTCGCAGGGTGCAGGCCGAAATAGTCGGCGATCCGGGTCCACATCCATTTCCAGCGAAACACGTCGCCGTTGGTGACGTTGAACGCCTGGTTCGCTGCCGCAGGCGTCGTGGCTGCCCACAACTGCTGCTTGGCCAATTGGCGTGCGTCGGTCATATCGGTGAGGCTGTCCCACTGCACGCGTGAGCCCGGGAACACGAAGGGCCTGCCTGTGGCTTTGCAAATCGAGGCATACACGGCCAGTGTGGTCGCCATGTTCATGGCATTGCCCACGGCAACGCCGGTCACGGTGTGCGGACGGTGCACGCTCCAGGTAAAACCGTCGCGCTTGGCGGCGGCAAACACTTCGTCTTCCTGGGCGTAGTAGAAGTTCTCGATGTCCAGACGCCCTTGTTCTTCACGAAACGGCGTTTGCGGCAGCGAGCCTTTGCCGTACGCCTCGAACGGGCCGAGGTAATGCTTCAAACCGGTCACCAGGGCGACGTGCTTGACGCTTTTGCCCGGGCTCAACGCATCCAGCACGTTGCGCACCATGCCCGCGTTGACCTTGATGTTCTCCGCCTCGGTGGCCTGACGCGACCAAGTGGTGATGAAGACGTGGTTCGGCTTGATGCCTTCGAGCGCTTGCTTTACCGACGCCGGGTCCTGCAGGTCGGCGGCGACGGGAATCACCCCCGCAGCTTGCGAAGGATGGCGGGAGAGGGCGGCGACCTGCCAGCCGTCCGCAAGCAACAGTTGGGTGGTTGCGCTGCCGACAATGCCGCTGGCGCCGACGACCAATGCGGTCTGAGTCATGGGGTGCTCCTTGAAGATGAAGAGAATCAGCCTTGTCGGCCCTGAAGACTCAGAGCCCGCAGGCAGGGCAGAGGTTCATCTCGATAAGACGCCGTTAGGGCCACCCGTCATTCAGCCCACCAACAACGCCGCCCCATACATGCCTGTCGCGAATACCACATGGCCGATGACATTCTGCAAGCGTGCCACGGTTGGGTTGGGAGCCTTGTTGCACGCAACGCCAACGCCCATGCCGGGTTGCAGGATGAACCAGCCGGCGCCGATCGTGACCAGCCCCACGATCAGCGCTGGGAAAAATGTCGGAGCGTGCGCCCATTGCACGCCCCAGATCATCAGCAACGCGGCCGCGAAAATGATCCCGACGGCGTAATGCATGGCCCAGCCAATCTTCAGCTCATTCGGGACTGGCGGCGAGTTGCCGATGCCGTTGCGGTGCACGAACTGGCCATGGCGCATCCCGGCAAACCAGCGTCCCACCAGATGCCATGGCGGGGTGGGCATACCGAGGGTTCTTTTGAGCAGTTGTGCCCAGAGGTCCAGCAAGGCGGTACCGCCACTGCCGATGAGAACGGCGAGGAAGATAAATTCGAACATGTCTGTCCTTGGTGTCGTCGGTTATCAATGCGTTCGTAGTGGCGCCACACGTTAGCAGCTTGTCGCGATGGCGCGCATGAAACAGGCGAAAAAACCGTTGTGAGCCACCTTCGACAGCAGAATTCTTCATTCGCGTTTTTTCGCCTACGAGCCTGTCGATGACCATGATCCCTGCGCCAGATCCGTCACTGACCAATCATCGCCGTGGATGGGCGGGCTTACTGTGCGCCTGGGTCCGTCTCGGCGCCGTAGACTGTCCATCCACCAGGCCTGCGCTTCACGCCAATCGTGAAGACCGGATAGTCCATTCAAGGAAGGCCGCGCTGGCGGGATGATTGCGTGACCGCTTTACGTCGGGCTTCTCCGCCCAGACGGCCACGAACCCTTCATAAGCATTACGTGGCAGACACCGCGCAATGGGTTCGAGGTGAATTGTGAAAAACATGTGAATAAATGTTGGTGACACATATAGTAATCATTATCACTCTGATTCAGAATCCGGTTTCTTTTTTTACGCTATCAGGAACCGAGACCTTGAATCGTTGTGTTTCCGCCACTTTGCTTCTTGCCAGTGCCGTCAGCAGTGTTTCCCTCGCGCAGGCCGCCGATGAAATGACCCTGCCTGCCACGCAAATTCAGGACGTTGCCGCTCAGGATGACGCGCAAAGCGTAGGGTACGTCGGGAGGCCGTCTTCCAGCACCACGAAGCTGGGGCTGACCAACAAGGAAACGCCACAGGCGATCACCACGATCACCCGTGACCAGATCAACGATTACAAGATGAACAGCGTCAAGGACGCCCTCCGTTCCGCACCGTCGGTGACCGTGGAGCAGAGTGAAACCGACCGTACGGAATTCACCTCCCGCGGGTTTGAAATCAACAGCTTCGAATTCGACGGTATGAACATGCCGTTCACCCAGACCATCCTGAACGGTGATCTGGACATGGCCGAATACGAGCAGATCGACGTGTTGCACGGTGCCAACGGGTTGATGAGCGGGGCGGGGAACCCGTCGGCCACCGTCAACTTTGTGCGCAAGCGACCGACGAAGGAATTCCAGGCACAGATCGACACCAGCGTGGGTTCCTGGGACACCCGTCGTGTTGACGTGGATGTTTCGGGCCCGCTGACGGACACCGGAAACGTGCGCGGCCGCTTCATCTACGCCCATGAAAAAGGAAATTCGTGGATGGACCGCTACAGCCACGAGAAGAACGTCGCGGCGGGCTTGCTGGCATTCGACCTGTCCGACGCCGACACCCTGACGGTCGGATTCTCTCAGCACAACAGCGACTCGAACGGCAGCACCTGGGGCAACTTGCCGTTGGTCGACAGCAGCAACAACCCTATTCATTACTCAAGTCGCAGCTCAAACGTCGGCCAGCCGTGGTCCTACTGGGACATCCATACGCAGCGCGTCTTTGCCGAACTGACGCATGATTTTGGCAACGGCTGGAACGCCACGCTCACCGGCACCGCCATCACCGAATACCAGAACAGCAGCATGTTGTATGTCGCCAGCGTCACCGACGACGATGCACTGGCTTTCGCCGCTCAAACTTCCGGCAGATCGCACCAGTTGATCGGCGAAGCGAAAGTCTCTGGCCCCTTCAGCCTGTTCGGGCGGGACCATGAGCTGACCTTCGGCGCCAGCTATGGCCGCACGCACCAGAAGGCGCGCGAGTACGATGCGGCGCAAGCGGGGTATTACAACACCTCGTTCGCCAGCATTCTGGCCGGCACCGAGGCGCCACCTCAATTCCTCTACACCAGCGACATCAACACCCAGAACATCATTGACCGGCAGAAGAGCCTGTTCGCCGGCGCCCGCTTCAGTCTGGCGGATGACCTGCACTGGATTGCCGGCGCGCGCATGCTCAGCACTGACGGTACGGGCGAGAGTTATGGCGTCGATCACGCGCAGCGCGAGCACGGCAAGGTCACGCCGTACACCGGGCTGGTGTATGACCTGAACAAGGAGTGGAGCCTTTACACCAGCTGGACGCAAATCTATAACCCGCAATACGGCTACGCCGGTATTGATGGAAAACCGGTGGACCCGCTCGAAGGCAAGAGCCTGGAGGCGGGTGTCAAAGGCAGCCTGCTGGATGAGCGCCTGAACCTGACGGCGGCGGTATTCAAGACCGAGCAGAGCAACGTGGTCGCGCTGGATCAAGCGCTGCAGGTCGGCTCTCAGTACCGCTACCCTACCGGGGACTACAAGAGCCGCGGTATCGAGCTCGAAGCGTCGGGCGAAGCCCTGCCAGGCCTCGACCTGCTGGCAGGCTACACCTACGTGCATATCGAAAATGAAGACGGTGACAAGTCGCGCCGGTACGTTCCGACGCACAGCTTCCGTGGCATGGCGACCTATCGTCTGCCGGGCTTGCCGCAGGCCCGCATCGGCACCCGCGTCAGCTGGCAGAGCGGCATTCAGAACGACAACATCAGCGTTATCCGCCAGAACGCCTACGCACTGGTCGACCTGATGACCAGCTACGACATTGACAGCAACTGGAGCACGGCGCTGAACTTCAACAACGTCACCGACCGCAAGTACCTGACGTCGTTGTACAGCGGCACCGCCAGCAACTACGGCGCGCCTCGCAACGTCACGGCTTCGCTGACCTGGAAGTACTGATACGTTTCAAGATCGCGTGAGCCTCTGCGAAGGGGCTTACGCTGATGCGCTGGCTCGCCGAATGCATCTGCGCTACTCGCTCTGTTCGGGCACTGGCGCAGCGTCTGACGGGTTTTCGTAGGAAATGCGGTTGATGTACCACATTGCTTCTCCGGTGGGCGTCTGCACCATCACCTCATCGCCTTGCTCTTTTTTGAGCAGCGCCCGGGCCATGGGTGAATCGATGGAGATGTAGTCCATGCGTCCATAGATTTCGTCGTAGCCAACGATGCGAAAGCGTTTGGTGTCGCCGTCATCGTTCTCGATTTCGACCCACGCACCGAAGAACACCCGGCCTTCCTGTTCTGGGGAATAATCCACCACGCGCATGTCTTCCAGGCGCTTGCGCAGGTAGCGCACGCGGCGGTCGATTTCACGCAGCAGCTTCTTGTTGTACTGATAGTCGGCGTTCTCGCTGCGGTCACCCAGGGACGCCGCCCAGGCGACTTTCTGGGTGATTTCCGGGCGGTAGACGCGCCACAGGTGATCGAGTTCTTGCTTGAGGGCGGTGTGGCCTTCGCGGGTACTGATATTGGTGCTCAAAGCATTTCTCGATGGTCGCTGTTCGAGGGTCGGCCTCAAGGATGAGCGGCCGGGGGCGATGCCGACATCTTTGCTGTCGGCATCGCCCCGGTCAACCCTTGGCGGTCAGCCTTCGCGCAGGACGGTCAGCGGACTGGCGTTAAGCGCCCGGCGTGTGCCGAACACGCCTGCGCCGCCCACCAGCGCCGCGCCGATCAATGGCAGGACCAGCAGCCAGACGTGCGGGTGCCATTCCAGATTGAAGGCGTAGCGGTAGAGCGCGAAGCTGACCAGTTCGCAGCCCAGTGCTGCCAGCACGCCACTGACCGCGCCCAGCAGGCCGAACTCGATGCGCCGTGCCTTGATCAGCAGCGCCCGGTTAGCGCCCAGTGCCCTGAGCAGCGCACCTTGGCGAATGCGCTCGTCAAGGGTGGCCTGCAAGCCGGAGAACAGTACCGCCAGGCCTGCGGCGAGGACGAACAACAGCACGTACTGAACCGCCAGCGTGACCTGATCGAGGATGCTGCGCAGTTGTTCCAGCAACGCTTCCACTTGCAGGATGGTCACTGCGGGGAAGGCGCGCGACAGCTCGACGATCTGCTGGTCGTTGCCAGGTGCGAGGTAGAAGCTGGTCAGGTAGGTGGTCGGAACGTCCTTGAGCGTGCCGGGCTGGAAGATCATGAAGAAGTTGGGTTGGAAGGTGTCCCAGTTGATGTCGCGCAGGCTGGTGACTTTGACCTCATGATTCGCGCCGCCAATCACGAAACTCAACGTATCGCCCAGTTTCATGTTCAGGCTCTTGGCCAGCTTGGTTTCAACCGATACACCGGGGATCTCATCGGCGGTGGGCGGTTGGTCGCTGGTCCACCACTGGCCTTCCGTGATGCTGTTGCCTTCGGGCAGGTGGGCCGACCAGGTCAGGTTGAGATCACGCTGGGTGGCGTTTTCGCCGCGTGAGTCCTTGGTCACGAACTTGCTGACCGGCTCGCCATTGATGCTCATCAGGCGCCCCGGAATCATGGGGTACAGCGGCGCGCTGTGGGTCGACAGTTGACCCATGCGCTCGGCGAAGCGGTCACGCTCGGCGGGCAGGATGTTCAGGGCGAAATAGTTGGGGGCATCTTTGGGTAACTGGTTCTGCCAGGTGTCCAGCAGTTCGCCGCGAAGCAGGGCGATCAATCCCATCGACAGCAGGATCAGCCCAAACGCCAAGGACTGCCCGGCTGCCGCCATCGGATGCCGAAGCAGTTGCCCCAAGCCCAGGCGCCAAGGCAACGAAGCCCCGGCCAGCAAACGGCGCAGGCTTTGCAAGGCGATCAGCAGAACGCCGCCCAGCACCACGGCGGCGATGAGGCCACCGCCGAGCAGGGCGAACGTCAGTACCAGATCCAGGCTCAAACGCCACATGATCAGGCCCAGCGCCAGCAATGCCGCGCCATACACCAGCCAGGTGCTGGCGGGAATCGGCAGCATGTCGCGGCGCAGCACGCGCAACGGTGGAACGCGGCCCAGCGCCGCCAGCGGCGGCAGGGCAAAACCGGCCAGTGCGACCAGACCGGTGCCGATGCCGGCGAGCGCAGGCAACCAGCCTCCCGGTGGCACGGCGGCCGGCAGCAGATTTTCCAGCAGATAGAACAGGCCCATCTGGGCGAACCAGCCGAGCAGGGCGCCTGCAACGCTGGCCACGATGCCGAGCATCGCCAGTTGCAGACTGAAAAGCACCAGAGCTTCGTTGCGTGACAAGCCCAGACAGCGTAGCAAGGCGCTGGCATCGAACCGTCGCACGGCAAAACGGGCGGCAGACAGCGCGACCGCAACACCTGCCAACAGCACAGCCACGAGGCTGGCCATGTTCAGGTAGCGCTCGGCTTTGCCCAGTGCACCGCCGATCTGTTGGTTGCCATCGCGGGCGTCGTCGATCTTCTGATTCGCGGCCAAGGCAGGTTCGATAGCTTTGCGATACGCCGCCAGGTTTTCCGGCGTGCCCCGCCACAGGTCGCGAAAACTGACGCGGCTTCCAGGCTGTACGACCTTGGTGGCTTCAAGGTCAGCCATGTTGATCATCACGCGTGGCGTCAGGCTGTAGAAATTGCCTGCTCGGTCGGGCTCGTAGGTCAGGACGCGCGTCAGCTTGAGTGTGGTGGAGCCGACATCGATGCTGTCACCCACCTTGAGATTGAGCGCCGCCAGCACGCGCGCTTCCGCCCAGGCTTCGCCTGCCTTCGGCTCGCCACCGGTGACCTCCGGCTGATACGGCGCATCGGCGCTTTTCAGCTCGCCCCGCAACGGATAAGCGGCATCCACCGCCTTCACGCTCGCCAGCTGAATACCATTGTCGGTTGCCACCACGCTGGAAAAGATCACGATCTGCGAATGGTCGAGCTTAAGCGCAGTTCCCGCTTCGATCTGCTCGGGGCTGGCCGGGGTCGAGCCGCTGAGGATCAGGTCGGCGCCGAGGAATTCAGTGGCGCGCAGCAGCATCGCGCTGTTCAGGCGCGAGCCAAAATAACCGATGGCGGTACTGGCCGCCACGGCGACCACGAGGGCAAAAAACAGCACCCGCAGCTCTCCCGCGCGGGCATCGCGCAGCAACTGGCGGGCGGCGAGGCTGAGCAGACGGGCAAACGGCAGACGTGCCATCAAGGCTCCATAGGGGTGACGAGACGGCCACCTTCAAGTCGGATCAGGCGCCGGCATCGATGGGCCAGACGTTCATCGTGGGTCACGAGCACCAGCGTGGTGTTGCGCTCCTGGTTCAGTTCGAACAGCAGGTCGCTGATCCGCTCGCCGGTGTGGCTGTCAAGGTTGCCGGTGGGCTCGTCGGCGAACAGCACGTCAGGGTCAGCGGCAAAGGCGCGGGCGATGGCGACCCGTTGCTGCTCGCCGCCGGACAACTGTCGAGGCGTGTGGGTCAGTCGTTGGCCCAGGCCGACCCGTTCCAGCAGATGCCGTGCCTGTTCGCGGGCGTCCTTGCGACCCTCGAGCTCCATGGGCAACATGACGTTTTCCAGCGCATTGAGGCTGTCGAGCAGCTGGAATGACTGAAACACGAAGCCCACGTGTTCGGCGCGAACTCTGGCCCGCTGATCTTCATCCAGTTCACTGAGATTGCGCCCCGACAGCGTCACGGCGCCCGCGCTGGGCAAGTCCAGGCCGGCCAGCAGGCCCAGCAGGGTCGATTTGCCCGAACCCGAAGCGCCGACGATGGCCAGCGTGTCGCCCTTGTTTAGTTCCAGGGAGAGTTCGTGCAGGATGGTCAAGTCACCTTCGGTGCTTGGGACCACTTTGCTGAGGTTCCGAGCACTGAGAATACTTTCGCTCATGGAGAATCCGATGCGTGCGTGGTTTTTAAGTGCTGGCCTGGGGTTGCTGCTGTTGTCTCAAGGAGCGATGGCAGGCACGGTGCTGATCGTTGGCGATAGTATCAGCGCGGCTTTCGGCCTGGATACCCGTCTAGGCTGGGTCTCTTTGCTGGAACAGCGCCTGGCGGAGCAGGGGTACAAGGACAAAGTGGTCAACGCGTCGATCAGCGGCGACACCAGCGCAGGCGGGCAGGCGCGGCTTCCGGCGCTGCTTGCAGCGCACAAACCGGATCTCGTGATCCTGGAGCTGGGCGGTAACGATGGGTTACGCGGCCAGCCTCCTGCACAATTGCAACAAAATCTTGCGTCGATGATCGACAGCTCACGCGCAGCCGGGGCCAAGGTGTTGCTGCTGGGCATGCAGATTCCACCGAACTACGGGGCGCGTTACACGACGGCGTTCAAGGAGGTCTACAGCAACCTGGCCGCTGAGAAGAAGGTCGCGCTGGTGCCGTTCATGCTGGAGGGCGTTGGCGGCGTTCCCGAGTACACCCAGGCGGACGGCCTGCACCCGGCGGCGAATGCGCAAGGTCGGTTATTGGAGAATGTCTGGCCGGTGTTGAAGCCGTTGCTTTAGGGGGTGGCTTGAGGGTTTGGCTCAAGGGTTTGGCTGGGGATGATTACTTTGATGCCCTGTCGGGCCTGGTCGCCAGCAAGCCGGCTCCTACATCTGCTTAAACGTGCCATGGCCTGATGGATCGAGTTCTCGGTCTTTGAGTCCGCTTAAGATGGGTTTGGGCACCACAGAGCGGGCACGGCGATCTTTCAGGCTGCTGCACGTTGCAGAACATGTAGGCGCCGGCTTGCTGGCGAACCGGGCTGAAAGCCTTGAGCGTCACAATCTCAAGCCGACCCTTTTCCAAAACAAGGCTTTCGGCTAATGTGGCGCCCCCGAACTGGAGCCCCTCATGCCGCGCCGTCCCGCCTGGTCCCTTTATGCCTATCAACTGATCGAGCCCGATGAGCAGCTCGACCTGTTCGCGTGCCAGGAAGTTCGAGTGCATCTGGCCGCCCGGCAACTGGAACTGGCCGGTTCTGCCGACCGTACTTTGTGCGGAAGCCTGCTGCCTGCACAGCCGCGTTGGTCCAGCGTTGAGCAGGCCATTTACCAGGATGAGCGTCTGTGCCCGTTGTGCCGGGCGATCATCGACGCACAGCGCCGCGGATGGAATCCCATCTGGCCTGAACTGGACACCGGCGAGTAAGCGGTCGCGCCTACTCCCGAAGGGCCTTGGGTGCGTGTACAATCGCCCTCATTAAAGCCTCCCGTTTACCCAAGGATTCCCCGGATGTTGTCGCGCATTCCAGCTTTCGCCCGCTGTCTGTCGCTTGCTGCACTGTGTGCGGCCGGCCCTGTCTCCGCTCTGGAGTTTCCGTTGCCGCCACCCGGCGAAGACATCATCGGCGCGGTCCAGACCGTAACAGCCAAGTACGAAGACACCTTCGCCGACCTCGCCACAAAGTACGACCTGGGCTATCTGGAAATGATCGCGGCCAACCCCGGCGTCGACGCCTGGCTGCCGGGCGCCGGGACGCAGGTCGTTCTGCCGACCCGCTTCATTCTGCCGCCGGGCCCGCGTGAAGGGATCGTCATCAACCTCGCCGAGTACCGGTTGTACTATTACCCGAAAGGCCAGAATGTGGTGTACACCTTCCCGCTGGGTATTGGACGTGAAGGCTGGGGTTCGCCGGTTTCCACAACCAAGGTGACCGCCAAGACACCCAACCCGACCTGGACGCCGCCGGCGTCGGTCAAGGCCGAACATGCCGCCGATGGCGACATCCTGCCCAACGTGGTGCCGGCAGGGCCTGATAACCCGCTCGGGCCCTTCAAGTTCGGTCTGGGCCTGCCGGGTTACCTGATCCACGGCTCGAATAAAAAATTCGGGATCGGCATGCGCACCAGCCACGGCTGCTTCCGCATGTACAACAACAACGTGCTGGAAATGGCCGGCATGGTTCCCGTTGGCACGACCGTGCGCATCATGAACGAGCCCTACAAGTTCGGCATCAGCGGTGGCAAGGTGTACCTCGAAGCGCACACGCCGCTGGATGAGAGCGGCAACCCGTCGGTGGTCGACAAGCACACGGCTGTCATCAACGCGCTGCTCAAGCGTGAAGACCTGGCCAACAACCTGCGGATCAACTGGGATGAAGTACGTGATGTGGTCGCTGCCGAAGACGGCATGCCGGTAGAGATCGCGGTGCCAGGAACGGCGGCTGCGGCCGTTAACAACACGCCGGTCACGCTGCAGTAAACGTAAACTGCCTGACCTGACGCTGATACCCGTTCACCACGCTCTGCGACGCAGGGCAGGGTGAACGGGTTTTTTATTGCCTGAAGACCGTGCCGGGAAACGGTTTCGCAAGCGTCCCGGGTAAGGAAATCAGGCAACAAAAAGCCGATCCGAAACCGGATCGGCTTATCAATAATCCCGAGGGATTATTACTTGCGGCTTGCCTTGTCCAACATGCGCAGAGCGCGCTCGTTGGCTTCGTCAGCAGTCTGCTGAGCTTTCTGAGCAGCAGCCAGAGCTTCATCAGCCTTGCGATAGGCTTCATCAGCACGAGCTTGCGAACGAGCAGCTGCGTCTTCAGTTGCAGTCAGACGAGCTTCGGTTTCTTTGGAGGCGCTGCTGCAACCGGTAGCCAGAACTGCGGCCAGGGCCAGAGCAGAGAATTTCAGAACGTTGTTCATCGTGTTCCCCTTAAAGGACTTCTATCAAATTAATCATCTCTCGAAAATGAGAAAATGACCGGCGTACATACTACCCATTGTTTGTAGTAAGTAAACGGACTAAGCGCAAGAACCGCATAAAATTCTTTGCTTTGAAAGTGTTCCGCGCACTTCTTCACGCTTTTTGTCTGGAAAAAACCCAGCCCTGTCAGGCGAATACACCTGCCAGTGGGGCAGCCGTGGACGGTTGACCCTGCTCGCGTCAATAACGTGACCCGGGTCAATCATCGGGACGCTGGCCCCGGCCAAGCTGCGCTGAACCGCGTTACAGCCTTTTTTTGTATAGACGATGATCGGCGATGATGCTTGTTCTTTGGTGCTCAAAGTGACTTTGCCGAACCATTGACGTCTCAATGGACATTACCCGGCGACGTCAGGTTCCATCGTGCTGTCCGGTCAGATGTGCGGCAGTGCATTTTCCTGTTGATTCACTTGAGCGGATTCGATAATGGCGCCTACTATTTGCAGGTGCTCTTTGTTTGAGAACAGCCAGGCTCTTCTCGGTGTCCAAATCAGGCACAGGGTGGCGTAGAAGGCAGTATTGCGCGCACAGGCCCGTAGGCGGTCGGCGCGCGGTGGTTTTCATACTTGCCTGTAGAGGTTCCTTCGCCGGACAAAGATGGGTAAGGTAGGGGTCCAATTCCAAGACCCGCGAGGAGTAGTGATGAGCGAGGCGTTGTCCATCCACCATGACCAGACCGGTCACCAGTTCGAGATCAACATCGACGGTCACCGAGCCTATCTGACGTACATGGACCTGGGGAAACAGACCCTGGACATCTATCGTACGTTCGTTCCCAACGCGTTGCGGGGACGAGGCATTGCGGCGGCACTGACTGAGGTGGCGCTCGATTACGCAGAAAGCATGGGCTACACCGTCATTCCCTCGTGCTCTTACGTTGAGCGCTACATGGAGCGCAATCAGCGTCAGGCCGCCAAGATCTGAACCGTGGATTGAAGCCGTAAATGTTGTCATGAAAAACGCCGAGCAATTGCTCGGCGTTGTTGTTTCCAGATTAGCGATCAGTCGCGCTTGCGCTTGGGCAGCACGTCCTTGAGCTTGGCGTGCATGCTGCGCAAGGTCTTCTCGGTGCTTTCCCAGTCGATGCATGCATCGGTGATCGACACGCCGTATTGCAGATCGGCGAGGTCTTTAGGGATGGCTTGAGCACCCCATTTCAGATGGCTTTCGACCATCAGGCCGATGATCGACTCGTTGCCTTCCAGGATCTGGTTGGCGACGTTTTCCATGACCAGTGGCTGCAGCGCCGGATCCTTGTTGGAGTTGGCGTGGCTGCAATCGACCATGATGTTCGGTTTGACCTTCGCCTTGTTCAGCGCCTGTTCGCAGAGTGCGACGCTGACCGAGTCGTAGTTCGGCTTGCCGTTGCCACCGCGCAGCACCACATGACCATAGGCATTGCCTTTGGTCGTGACGATGGAGACACCCCCTTCCTGGTTGATACCCAGGAAACGGTGCGGGCTAGACACCGACTGCAGGGCGTTGATGGCAACCGTCAGGCCACCGTCGGTGCCGTTCTTGAAGCCGACGGCCGAAGACAGGCCGGACGCCATTTCACGGTGAGTCTGGGATTCGGTGGTGCGTGCGCCGATGGCGGACCAGCTGATCAGGTCCTGCAGGTACTGCGGCGAGATCGGATCAAGGGCTTCGGTCGCGGTGGGCAAGCCTTTCTCGGCCAGATCCAGCAGCAGTTGGCGACCGATGTGCAGACCGTCCTGAATCTTGAAAGAGTCATCCAGGTACGGGTCGTTGATCAGGCCTTTCCAGCCGACGGTGGTGCGCGGTTTTTCGAAGTAGACACGCATGACCAGGTACAGGGTGTCGGACACTTCCGCCGCCAGAGCTTTCAGGCGCTCGGCGTATTCGTGGGCAGCCTTGATGTCATGGATCGAGCACGGCCCGATCACGATGAACAGGCGGTGGTCCTTGCCATCAAGAATGTTGCGGATCACTTCGCGACCCTTGCTCACGGTGGCCTGGGCGGCAGCGGTGAGGGGGATTTCGCGCTTGAGCTGATCCGGAGTGATCAGTGTCTCGTTGGAGGCAACGTTGAGGTCGTCAATCGGTAAATCAGCCATCGTGTTACTCATCAGGTCACGGATGCTGGCCGCCAACGTCCCCGTGCGGCGGAGCCGAGCATTATTGAGCGCAACGGGGGAGCCGAACCTTAGCGCGTTCGCCAGTACTTCGACAATGGGTAAACGTGGCTTTCCTCCTGCAGGCGCGGGATTGTCTAGCACATTTGTCCGCAGGCGGAGCCGACAGGGCGCCTGATGTGGGTAAACTGCGCCCTGTGGACCGACAGCGCACGAGCGCACCCTGGAGAGATCGGCGTGGACCAACTGCAACTGACGGATTTTGACCTCGATCAGCAACTGCTGGCGTTACCTGGCGTCTCGCTGCTTATATTCACCAGCGTGGGTTGCTCCAGTTGCCGCTGGGCCCGGCATCACCTGCCGGAGCAATCGTTGCCGGTCGACCGGCTGTGCTGGATCGATGCCGAGGAGAACGGTGGTGCAGTGCAACGCTACGGCGTATTCCACCTGCCTTCGCTGTTCGTCATTCGCGACGGAGAATTTTACGGCGCGTTACGCAGCAAAATGTCCTCTGAAGCTATCACTGTCGGCCTGGAGCAGGCCTTGGCGCGCGCGCCTGACGAGTTACCTTGAACGGGGGAAGCATGAGCGAAATCATCAAAAAGCCTCGCGTGGGCATCATTGGCACCGGCGCCATCGGCGGTTTCTACGGCCTGATGCTGGCCCGGGCCGGCTATGACGTGCATTTTCTGCTGCGCAGTGAATTCAGCGCGGTGTCGCAGAACGGTTTACGCGTGGACAGCCAGGTGCACGGTGCGTTGAGCCTGGAATCGGTTCAGGCGTATGCCTCAGCCGACGATATGCCCGCCTGTGACTGGCTGTTGGTGGGCGCAAAGACCACCGGCAATAACGGTGTCGCGCCGGCAATCATTCAGGCCGCCGCGCCGAACGCCAAGGTGTTGATGCTGCAAAACGGCCTGGGCGTCGAGGACGATCTGCGCGCCGTGTTGCCCGACTCGCTGCATCTGCTCGGCGGACTGTGCTTCATTTGCGTACACCGCACCGGTCCCGGTCAGATCGCACACCAGGCGTTCGGCGCCGTGAACATTGGATACCACAGCGGGCCCGCAGCCGAAGGTGCAACTCGTCAGAACATTGTCGAAGAGGGGGCTGCGCTGTTCCACACGGCCGGTATCGAATCGGTGGCAATGGATAACCTCGACAAGGCGCGCTGGCAGAAGCTGGTGTGGAACGTGCCTTACAACGGGCTATCAGTGCTGCTCAATGCCAGCACCACGCCGCTGATGGCAGACCCGGACAGCCGCGAATTGATTCAAGGTCTGATGGCCGAGGTGGTGCAGGGCGCTGAAGCCTGCGGCCATACCCTGCCGGAAGGGTACGCGGAGCAACTCTTCAAGGTTACCGCGCACATGCCGGATTATCGCCCGAGCATGCACCACGATTTTGTCGAACAGCGCCCGCTGGAGTTGGAAGCGATTTACGCAAAACCACTGGCAGCCGCGCTGGCGGCGGGCTGTGACATGCCGAAGATTCGGACGTTGTACCACGCGCTGGCCTTCATTGATCGCAGTCGCCGTGGAGGCTAGAGCCAATCTTTCTGTAATCGCGCGCTCTGTCGGCGCGCGAGCTCATTGAATTGACGGAGTAGCCGATGGCCAACGATCTGACCATGAAAACTGCAGGCGGCAAGCTGGTTCTGGCGATCTCTTCGCGCGCGTTGTTCGACCTGCGGGAAAGTCATGCGATCTACATGACAGACGGGGTTGCCGCGTATCGCAAGTACCAGATTGATCATGAAGATGAAATGCTGGAGCCCGGCGATGCCTTTCTGCTGGTGGAAAAGCTGCTGAGCCTCAATGCCAGTCTCAGTCAGTCCCGCGTGGAGGTCATTCTGGTGTCACGCAACAGTGCGGACACCGGCCTGCGTGTCTTCAATTCGATTCAGCATTACGGTCTGGACATCTCCCGAGCGGCGTTCGTCGGAGGGCGTAGTCCGTTTCCGTACCTCGCGGCCTTTGGCAGCCACCTGTTTCTGTCCACTCACGCGGAGGATGTGCGCAGCGCGCTGGACGCGGGGTTTGCGGCGGCAACGATTCTCTCCGGTGGTGCCCGGCGCGCCGCCAGTGCCGAGTTGCGCATTGCTTTCGACGGCGATGCCGTGCTGTTTTCCGACGAGTCCGAACGGGTTTATCAATCCGGTGGGCTCGAGGCCTTTCAGGCCAGCGAACGGGAAGCCGCGCGTCAGCCGTTGCCGGGCGGGCCGTTCAAGCCCTTCCTTGCCGCGTTGAACCTGCTGCAGCGCGAGTTTCCCGAAGAGTCATGCCCCATTCGCACGGCGTTGGTCACCGCGCGTTCTGCGCCCGCTCACGAGCGTGTTATCCGCACGCTACGGGAGTGGGACATCCGACTGGATGAGTCGCTGTTCCTGGGCGGGCTGGAAAAATCGGCCTTCCTCGAAGCCTTCGCGGCCGACGTGTTTTTCGACGATCAACCCGGGCATTGCGAGAAAGCGCGCGAAGTGGTCGCCACCGGGCATGTTCCGCATGGCATCAGCAATGAGCTAAAACCGTGAACCTTTAGACCGGAAAGCTGTATCAAACCCGCCGATTCGCGTGTGCGCTGCTACGCTCAATGGTGACTCCGCCTTCATGGCTGCCGGGAGGTCACATGATTCGCTCGATGCTGTATGCCACGGACCTTGGTCTTTATGCGCCCTACGTCCTGCAGCATGCGCTGGCGCTGGCCAAAACGTTCAATGCCGAGCTTCACGTGGTCCATGTCGTCGAGCCTATGGGGCTGTTTGCGGAATCCGTGCTGCAAAGTTATCTGGCTGAGGACGTGCTCAGAGAGTTGCACAGCGAAGGCGTGAATACGGTCATCGAAAGTATCGAGCTGAGGGTGCTCGCCAGCTTTCGTGATGAGCTTGAGGAGAATCACCAGGACCTTGAGCTGATCCGCAGCGTACGCGTCGTTCAGGGCGATCCCTCCAACGTGATCCTCGATCAGGCCCAGAGGCTTGAAGTCGATCTGCTGGTGGTCGGCAGTCACAGCCACGGTGCCGAGGGGGATACACCGATCGGACGAACTGCTGCGAGGGTGTTACAGCTTTCCGAGGTGCCGGTGTACATGGTGCCAATGGTGCAGAACCGTTCCAATGTGTGAGCGTAAAAGGTGGAAACCCAGGGGGCGTGAAAAAAGCAGCGTGCCATTACCGGTTAAAAGTGATAAAAAGTTCTATCTTTGCCTTCCAGACCATTAATCCAGTTATATACCGTCGCTGATGCCTGCGGCGTCTTCCGGCTTTGAGGGACACATATGAAGCTTCAGCAATTGCGCTACATCTGGGAAGTGGCGCACCACGACCTCAACGTTTCGGCGACGGCACAAAGCCTGTATACCTCGCAGCCGGGTATCAGCAAGCAGATCCGTTTGCTCGAAGACGAGTTGGGCGTCGAGGTTTTTGCACGCAGCGGCAAGCACCTGACACGTGTGACGCCGGCGGGGGAGCGGATCATTACCACGGCAGGCGAAATCCTGCGCAAGGTCGAGAGCATCAAGCAGATCGCTCAAGAGTTCTCCAACGAGAAGAAAGGCACCTTGTCGATCGCGACGACGCACACTCAGGCGCGTTACGCCTTGCCGCCCGTGATCAGCAACTTCATCAAGCAATACCCGGACGTGGCGTTGCATATGCATCAGGGTTCGCCGATGCAGATCGCCGAAATGGCGGCGGACGGTACTGTGGATTTCGCGATTGCCACGGAGGCGCTGGAATTGTTCGGCGATCTGGTGATGATGCCGTGCTACACCTGGAATCGCTGCGTGGTCGTGCCTCAGGGGCACCCGCTGACCAAGCTGCCCAAGCTGACGCTGGAAATTCTGGCCGAATACCCGATCGTGACGTACGTGTTCGGTTTCACCGGGCGTTCGAAGCTGGACGAAGCGTTCAGTCATCGCGGTCTGACGCCCAAAGTGGTGTTCACCGCCGCCGACGCCGACGTGATCAAGACCTACGTAAGGCTGGGGCTGGGCGTGGGCATCGTCGCCAAAATGGCCGTCGACCCCAAGCTGGACAGCGATCTGGTGGTGCTGGATGCCAGCGAACTGTTCGAAGCCAGCATTACCAAGATCGGGTTCCGTCGCGGCACGTTCCTGCGGGGCTTCATGTGCGACTTCATTGAGAAGTTCGCGCCGCACCTGACCCGCGATGTCATGGCCAAGGCGATCCAGTGCCATAACAAGCAGGAACTGGAAGAGCTGTTCGACGGCGTGGTGCTGCCGGAGCATTGACAGGCATTAATGTGTAGGGGCGCGCTTGCCCGCGGTTTTTCAGCCACGGTATTGGATCTGTGGCTGAAATAACGCAATCGCGGGCCAGTACGCGTCTACGGTTCGGCGGTCATCAAGCTTTGGTGATCAAATTCCCCGAATGCAGCCCGCATTCCTTCTGCGTTGCCTCTTCCCACCACCAACGACCTTCACGCTCGTGCTGATTCGGCAGCACCGGGCGTGTGCAAGGCTCGCAGCCAATGCTGATGAAACCGCGCTCATGCAAACTGTTGTACGGCAGTTCGAGCATGCGGATGTAATTCCAGACGTCCTCGCTGCTCATCTGCGCCAGTGGGTTGAATTTGTACAGCGGGCGCTCTGGCGTCGAAAACGCGCTATCGATTTCGACCACGGCCACGCTGTTGCGGGTGCTCGGGCTCTGGTCGCGACGCTGGCCGGTCGCCCAGGCCTTCACGTCAGTCAGCTTGCGACGCAGCGGTTCAATCTTGCGCACGCCGCAGCATTCACCATGGCCGTCCTTGTAAAAGCTGAACAGCCCCTTCTCCTTGACGAAAGGCTCAAGCGTTTCACGGTCAGGTGACACGATATCGATGGCGATCTTGTATTGCTCGCGGACCTGATCGATGAAGCGGTAGGTTTCGGGGTGCAGGCGGCCGGTGTCGAGGCTGAAGACCTTGACGTTCTTGTTGATCTTCCAGGCCATGTCCACCAGCACCACGTCTTCCGCGCCGCTGAAGGAAATCCACAGCTCATCGCCGAAGTGCTGGAAGGCGAACTTCAAAATGTCCTGGGCGGACTTGTTAGCGTAGGTCGCTGCAATCTCGGCGACGTCGAAGGGATGGCTCATCAGGCGGCTTCCTAATCGGTGGCGGCGCGTAGGCGCTCTTAATGCGGCGCTTGAGCGCTCGTAGTGGCGCAGATGGTAACAAAAACCTTCGGCGATTTGCCTGAAACCTGAGTTTGCGCACTGCCCGTCGAGCTGGTTAGAGTGCTGCTTCCCTGACGTCGCATGACTGAACACACAAGGAGTGGTTTGTGGAAATTGCCTGTCTTGATCTGGAAGGTGTGCTGGTCCCGGAAATCTGGATCGCGTTCGCGGAAAAAACCGGTATCGAGTCGCTGCGCGCGACCACGCGCGATGTCCCCGACTACGACGTGCTGATGAAACAACGCCTGCGCATTCTCGACGAACACGGGCTGAAGCTGTCTGACATCCAGGAAGTCATCGCCACGCTTTCGCCGCTGGAAGGTGCCGTGGATTTTGTCGACTGGCTGCGCGAACGGTTTCAGGTGGTCATTCTCTCTGACACCTTCTACGAGTTTTCCCAGCCGCTGATGCGTCAGCTGGGATTCCCGACCTTGCTGTGCCACCGTCTGGTGACGGATGAGAGCGGCCGGGTGGTCAGTTATCAGCTGCGCCAGAAAGATCCGAAGCGTCAGTCGGTACTGGCGTTCAAAAGCCTGTATTACCGCGTGATCGCAGCGGGGGATTCGTACAACGACACAACCATGCTGGGTGAAGCCGATGTCGGGATCCTGTTTCATGCGCCCGACAATGTCATACGGGAATTTCCCCAGTTCCCGGCCGTGCATTCGTTCGAGGCGTTGAAAAGGGAGTTCATCAAGGCGTCGAACCGGGCGTTGAGTCTGTAATCGCGCGGTCATTTTCGGTAGGCGCCAGCCGGCTGCGCCTACCGTGAAATTGAGACGGGCATTACAGCGATTCCAGCGTCTGCATCAATACCCGAACCTTGGTGAAGGTTTCCTGGTATTCGGCTTCCCACTGCGAGTCGGCGACAATACCGCCGCCGCCCCAGCAGGCAATCTGCCCGTCTTTGGCCAGCAAGCTGCGAATGGCGATGGAGCTGTCCATCTCGCCGCGCACATCCAGATACAGCAATGATCCGCAATACAGCGCCCGACGGCTGGGCTCCAGTTCGTCGATGATCTGCATGGAGCGGATTTTCGGCGCGCCAGTGATTGAGCCGCCGGGGAAACTGCCGCCAATGAGGTCCAGTGCGTCCTTGCCCGTTGCCAACTCGCCCGTCACGGCGCTGACCAGATGGTGGACATTCGGGTAGCTTTCGAGGCTGAACAATTCCGGCACCTTCACCGAGCCGATGCGGCAGCTGCGACCCAGGTCGTTGCGCAGCAGGTCGACGATCATCAGGTTTTCAGCGCGGTCTTTCGGGCTGCACAGCAGTTCTTCAGCGTAGGCGGCGTCTTCGGCCGCATCCTTGCCCCGTGGCCGGGTGCCTTTGATGGGGCGGGTTTCCACCTGGCGCTGACTGACCTTGACGAAGCGCTCCGGTGACAGACTCAGCACTGCGTTGCCATCGGGCAGGCCGAGATAGCCGGCAAACGGGGTGGGGCAGGCGACACGCAACGCCTGATAGGCCGCCCACGGATCTCCGTGGTATCCGGCACGGAAGCGTTGCGCGTAATTCACCTGATAGCAGTCGCCTGCGTGGATATAGGCATGAATGCGTTCGATGGCGTGCTGATACTGGTCGGCAGTGATGTCCGGAGCAAAAGGAGCCGCCAACTGGAAACGCCCGTCGTCTTTGCCAGGTCGTTGCTCAAATAGACCGATCAGTCGATTACGTGTTTCGTCGTCGAGTGACGGGTGAAACACCAACTGGCTGGTGCCTGACTGGTGATCGCTGATCAATGCCCAGGCGTAGAGCCCGAGCCGGGCCGAGGGCAGATGCAGATCGTCGACGGCCTGCGAGGGCAGGGGTTCGAGCAGCCGACCGAAATCGTAGGCCAGATAGCCGATCAGCCCGCCGGCAAACGGCAGTGGGTTTTCTTTCGGTAAATCCGCCTCGCCCATTAGGACAAGGCGGTCACGCAGTCTCTGCAGGAAGGCGGTACCGCTTTCATCGGCCGCCGGCGCCAACGTCTCCAGCGGCCAGGCGCTGAGGATGTCGAAGCGCCCGCGTTCAGCCTCGGGCCGGCCGCTGTCCAGCAACACGGCGCCGGGCGCGTGGCGAATGATCGAGAAGTACCCGGTCGGGTCGACCTGATAGGCAAGCGGGTGTACGGAGCAGGTTGGCATTCGAGGTAAATCAGTCGTGGCAGCGGAGGGCGATTGTAGTCCTCCGGGAGGGTTGAGTCCTAGAGGCCATGTCGGGTCTGAGCTGTGTTGAGGCGCATTGATCACATGCCGTCAAACGTGCCCGAACAATGCCTGAGCGAATTTTACGCGTTCTTCCGGGCTCTCGTGTCTGCCTTGAGCGGCGAGCTCGGCCAGTCGCTGCTCGACGGCTGTCGTGCGATGCGTCAGGCCGCAGTCGTTGGCGATCTGAATGTTCAGGCCCGGACGGGCGTTGAGTTCCAGAATCAGCGGACCCCTGTCCTGATCCAGCACCATGTCGACGCCGATGTAGCCCAGGCCGCACAGCTCGTAGCATTCGGCAGCCAGTTTCATGAATCCGTCCCAGTTGGGCAGTTGCACCCCATCCACCGCGTTGGTAGTGTCCGGGTGTTTGCTGATGATGTTGTTCAGCCAGGTGCCGCGCAAGGTCAGGCCGGTGGCCAGGTCAACGCCGACGCCGATGGCGCCCTGGTGCAGGTTGGCTTTGCCTCCGGACTGGCGGGTCGGCAGGCGCAACATGGCCATGACCGGGTAACCCATCAGCACGATCACCCTGATGTCAGGCACACCTTCGTAACTGATGCTCTTGAAGATCTGGTCAGGCGTTACGCGGTACTCGATCAGCGCGCGGTCGCGGTGTCCGCCCAGGGAATACAGGCCGGTCAGGATGCTGGAAATCTGATGCTCGATTTCTTCGTGGCTGATGATGCGTCCGGAGATCGTGCGAAAGCGCTCTTCGAACCGGTCGGCGATCACCAGAATGCCGTCGCCGCCCGCACCCTGCGCGGGTTTGATGACGAAGTCACTGCGCCCGCCGATGATGTCGTCGAGCTTCTCGATTTCCTTCTCGGTGGAAATGATGCCGTACATTTCAGGCACATGAATGCCGGCCGCGATGGCCCGCTCCTTGGTGATGATCTTGTCGTCGACGATCGGGTACAGGCTGCGCTTGTTGTACTTGAGCACATAGTCGGCGTTACGCCGGTTGATGCCCATGATCCCTTTGGCTTCGAGGGCCTTCCAGGTTTTCCACCAGCCGATCATTTGACGTTTTCCCGTTCGGCGTCTTCCTTCAAGAAGGCCTTGAAACGCACCAGTTCTGTCAGGCGGTAGCCGCGATAGCGACCCATCGCCAGCATGAAACCGACAAGAATCAGCAGAATGGCCGGGAACGTGAACACGAAGTAGATGAGTTCCGGGACGCTCATGATGATGTGGGCCAGCGAAGCGGCGAAGAGCGTGCCGATGGCAACTTTCATCGCGTGGCTGCCGCCCCGTTCTTCCCACGTGATCGACAGGCGTTCGATGGTCATGGTCAGGATCACCATCGGGAACAGGGCCACCGACAGGCCTCGTTCAAGCCCCAGCTTGTGGCTGAACAGGCTGATGGCGGCAATCAGCACGACCACGAAGGTGAGCACCACTGACAACCTGGGCAACATCTGCAGCTTGAGGTGTTCAAGGTAGGAGCGCAGCGACAGCCCCAGCGCGGTAATGATCGTGAACAAGACGATGCCGAAGCCCAGCTGGGTCTCGCGAAACGCCAGTGCAATCAGTACGGGAGTGAACGTGCCCAGGGTCTGCAGGCCGATCAGGTTGCGCAGGATCAGAATGACCAGCACCCCGATCGGGATCATCACCATGATCATGAAGGTCTGCTGGGTTTGCAGCGGCAGGCCGTACAGCGAATATTCGAGGAAGTCGGCGTCCGTGCTTTCGTCGGTGAGTTTGGCGAGGCGAATGGCGTTCATCTCGCTGTTGTTCAGGCTGAAGCTGACCGCCGCTTTCTTGCCCCCTTCGACGGTGATCAGGTTGTCGTCGCCGATCCACCACAGGAGGCGGTCCTGCGGCAGGCCGGCTTCACCGGTTTCGGGGTTGAAATACAGCCAGTCCTTGCCGTTGAAACTGCGCAACCACAGCTCGGGTGTCTGCGGCTGGTCGGCGACCAGGCGAATGGTGTGGACCTTCTCGACGGGAACGTGAGCAATGGACAGCAGGATTTCGGTGATACGGGCTTTGTTCTGGACCGAGGTGTCGCCGGCCAGGAGCAGCTTGACGTTGTCGTCGCTCAGATTGTTGACACGTCGGATGGCTTCGCTGACGAACGTTTCGACGTCGGCCGAGTGCTGACGGATCGGGGCGAGCAGGGCGTCGGCAGCGATTTTTTCCGGGCCTTCCACGGCGATGCTGTCACGGAAAATCGGGCCCTTGATCTTGGCTTTTTCGCCGCCGTAGCGCTTGGTCAAGACCAGGCGGTAATAAAGCGTCTGGTTGCCGTTGGCGCGTCGGGCGGACCAGGTGACCTTGCGGTTGCCGTCGGCGCGGTTGACGTTCACGCCGTAGTTGTTGGAGATGAAGCTTTCGTTGAGGCTGATGTAGTCGCGCGAGAGCGGCGGTACGTACATCTGGACCTTGACCGAGTCTTTCGGGTTGGCCACGAACTCGACCTTGGCGTCGATGTTCCACAAATCGTCGGTTTCGTCTTCGGTCACCGGGATGCCGAGCACCAATATCTGATAGGCCGTGATCGCGATCCCCAGTGCCACCAGGGCTGTGATCAGGATTTTCAGATGAAGGGTTAGAGAGCGCATGTGTTTACTCTGCGGTTTGAGCATCAGTGACGCAGGCGGGTTTGCCCGCTGCATATTTAAGGCTTGGATCAACCAGCGCGTCGAAGCGTTTGAGCGCTTCGGAGCCAATCAAAAGCGGGTATTGGAATGCACTTCGGTCGGTCAAGTTCACTTCTATGGTGCGTGAAGCCCTGCCCATGCACACATCGAGACTGATCACCGGCCGCGCGGTGTATTTCTTTTCATCGTCGGGATCGACATCGCCGGCGCGGCGCTTGATCTTGCTGACCCTGGCCAGAGGCCGTTCGATCGGGTGTTCGTGGGCATCATCGATGGCCAGGTAGAAGCGTACCCAGGACTCGCCGTCACGTTTGAAACGCTTGATGTCGCGCGCGCTGAGCGAAGCCGTTTTGGCACCCGTGTCCAGTTTTGCCGCGACTTGAAGGTCAATGCCGGCCAGTTCAGCGTACTCGTTCAGTCCATAGACGGTCTTGTCGGCTGCCAGGCTCGAATCCGGGCGGAGCACGCCCGACAGGAGCAGGCATAAGAGAAGAAGTAGGGAATGGCGGCTCATAGGTCCTGGCATGGTGGAGGGAAACGAGGAGCTGTTCGACGTCAGCTCGGGGTTCGGACTGGCTTGAGAGCCACGGCCAGTAAGGACGTCCCTGATCGCAGGGTCAGGCAGGCTAATGCGGTCGGCATTCTAGCATGAAGGTTTTATGGCGCCAGTAACGGGTTGGATGGACAGTGCCTGTGGGAAAACGCCTGCTGCTTCGAGGTTGTTAGACGATTGTCGACAATCATTAATTTCTCTTTGACTGAAAGCGAGTATTTGACTAGATTTAGGCGCATTCCATTGAAAGGTGTCGACAATGCTGGAATCCATCGAAACTGCAGCGATTGCTCAGGTCGATTCGGAAACGTTGTCGGAGAACGTTTTCCGGCGCATTCAGGCTGCGATCGTCAAAGGTGAGATCGCGCCGGGCAGCAAGATTTCCGAGCCGGAACTGGCGCGTACTTACGGCATCAGTCGCGGGCCGCTGCGTGAGGCGATCCATCGTCTCGAAGGTCAGCGCCTGCTGGTGCGCGTTCCGCATGTGGGCGCTCGCGTGGTGTCCCTGAGTCATGCCGAACTCGTTGAGCTCTATGAAATTCGCGAATCGCTGGAAGGCATGGCGTGCCGACTCGCTGCCGAGCGCATGACGGCTCAGGAAGTCGACGACTTGCGACGTGTGCTCGAGACTCACGAGCGCGACACGGCGTTTCAGGCGGGCGTGGGGTATTACCAGCAGGAAGGCGATTTCGACTTTCATTACCGGATCATCCAGGGCGCGCGCAACAGCACGTTGACCCAGATGCTTTGCGGCGAGCTTTACCAACTGGTGCGCATGTACCGTATCCAGTTTTCCACCACGCCCAATCGCCCGCGTCAGGCCTTCACGGAGCATCACCGCATTCTGGATGCCATCGCCGACCGCGACGGGGAATTGGCCGAATTGTTGATGCGCCGTCATATCGGCGCATCGAAACGCAATATCGAACAGCGCTATCAAGAACAACGCCATCAAGCCACTCCTGCCCGAGGTGAACAATGACTTCAAGAACGACTGCCGGCCAACGCTTCCGTGATGCCGTCGCGAGCGAGCATCCTTTGCAAGTGGTCGGCGCGATCAATGCCAATCACGCGCTGTTGGCGCAACGTGCCGGCTTCAAGGCGATTTACCTGTCGGGCGGCGGTGTGGCGGCCGGCTCGCTGGGTGTGCCTGATCTGGGCATTACCGGCCTGGACGACGTATTGACCGATGTCCGTCGCATCACTGATGTCTGCGAGCTGCCACTGCTGGTGGACGTGGACACCGGGTTCGGGGCGTCGGCGTTCAACGTGGCGCGGACCGTGAAGTCGATGATCAAGTTCGGCGCGGCCGCCATGCACATTGAGGATCAGGTGGGCGCCAAGCGTTGCGGCCATCGTCCCGGTAAGGAAATCGTCTCGCAGCAGGAAATGGTCGACCGCATCAAGGCGGCGGTCGACGCGCGCACCGATGACAGTTTCGTGATCATGGCGCGGACCGATGCGCTGGCGGTCGAAGGTCTCGAATCCGCACTGGACCGCGCGGCGGCGTGCATCGAGGCGGGGGCGGACATGGTGTTCCCCGAGGCCATCACAGAACTTGAAATGTACAAACTGTTCGCGTCGCGGGTGAAGGCGCCGATTCTGGCGAACATCACTGAGTTTGGCTCGACGCCGCTGTTTACCACCGAAGAACTGAAGGCAGCGGAGGTTTCACTGGTGCTGTATCCGCTGTCGGCCTTCCGCGCAATGAACAAGGCCGCCGAAAACGTGTACACGGCGATTCGTCGCGATGGCACGCAAAAGAACGTTGTCGATACCATGCAGACCCGCATGGAACTGTATGACCGCATCGATTACCACGCTTTTGAACAGAAGCTGGACGCGCTGTTTGCGCAGAAGAAGGGCTGAGCGTTCACCCTGATTTTTGGATGGGCGTCTACAACGCTGTGGGAGCGAATTCATTCGCGAGACGTCCGTTCAGGCGGTGCATCTCTGTGCCTGTTGAATGTTTCGCGAATGAATTCGCTCCTACAGACCCGCGTCGTTCTGATGATCCGGTGAGCGCTGACATGAATTGCCGATTCCCCGAAAACTATAAGATTGGAGACAGCAATGGCTGAAGCAAAAGTATTGAGTGGCGCTGGCCTGCGTGGCCAGGTGGCTGGGCAGACGGCCCTGTCGACCGTTGGCCAGGCCGGCGCCGGGTTGACCTATCGCGGTTATGACGTTCGCGAGCTGGCGGCTGATGCCCGTTTTGAAGAAGTAGCCTATTTGCTGCTGTACGGCGAGCTGCCGAATCAGGTGCAACTGGACCGTTACCTGGAAAAGCTGCAAGGGCTGCGTGACTTGCCGCCAGCCTTGAAAGAAGTGCTGGAGCGTATTCCTGCCGACACCCATCCGATGGACGTGATGCGTACCGGCTGCTCGATGCTTGGCACGCTGGAACCTGAAGTCAGCTTCGATCAGCAGCACGATTCCACCGACCGGCTGCTGGCCGCGTTCCCGGCGATCATGTGTTACTGGTACCGCTTCAGCCACGAGGGCAAGCGGATCGACTGCGTGACCGACGAGGTGTCCATTGCCGGGCATTTCCTCAAGCTGCTGTTGGACAAAACGCCGAGCGAACTGCACCGCAAGGTGATGGACGTCTCGCTGATTCTGTACGCAGAGCACGAATTCAACGCCTCGACGTTTACCGCGCGGGTCTGCGCGTCGACCTTGTCGGACCTGTTTTCGTGTGTCACGGCCGCCATCGGCACGCTGCGCGGCCCGTTGCATGGCGGCGCCAACGAAGCCGCCATGGACATGATCGAGAAGTTTTCCTCGGCCGAAGAAGCCACTCAAGGCACGCTGGCGATGCTGGCGCGCAAGGACAAGATCATGGGGTTCGGCCACGCGATCTATAAAGACAACGATCCGCGTAATGAAGTGATCAAGGGCTGGTCCAGAAAACTGGCGGACGAGGTCGGCGACACGGTGTTGTTCCCGGTGTCTGAAGCCATCGACAAGACCATGTGGGAGCAGAAAAAGCTGTTTCCCAACGCCGATTTCTATCATGCCTCGGCGTATCACTTCATGGGGATTCCTACCAAATTGTTCACGCCGATCTTCGTTTGTTCGCGCCTGACGGGATGGGCGTCCCATGTGTTCGAACAGCGCGCCAACAACCGCATCATCCGTCCAAGCGCCGAGTACATCGGCGTCGAGCAGCGCACGTTCGTGCCAATCGAACAGCGCTGAACGGTGGGGATGCCTGAATACCTGTAGGCGCGCGCTACGCCGGATCAGGCCCCACCCTCCGAAACTACCGTGACCGAGTCCTGATGATGAACACTGAACATCGCAAACAACTGCCCGGCACCTCGCTTGATTACTTCGACGCCCGAGCGGCGGTCGATGCCATCAAGCCCGGTGCCTACGCAACGCTGCCCTACACCTCCCGCGTGCTGGCCGAAAACCTGGTTCGCCGCTGCGACCCCTTGACCTTGAAGGCATCGCTGACGCAACTGATCGAGCGCAAGCGCGACCTCGACTTTCCGTGGTTCCCGGCGCGTGTGGTGTGCCACGACATTCTGGGCCAGACCGCGCTGGTCGACCTCGCCGGGTTGCGCGACGCCATTGCCGACATGGGCGGTGATCCGGCGCAGGTCAACCCGGTAGTGCCGGTGCAGCTGATTGTCGACCACTCGCTGGCCGTCGAGTGTGGCGGGTACGATCCTGATGCGTTCGCCAAAAACCGTGCGATCGAAGACCGTCGCAACGAGGACCGTTTCCACTTCATCAACTGGACCAAGCAGGCGTTCAAGAACGTGGAGGTGATCCCGCCGGGCAACGGCATCATGCACCAGATCAACCTGGAGCGAATGTCGCCGGTGATTCAGACGCTCCATGGCGTCGCATTCCCGGATACCTTGGTGGGGACCGACAGCCATACGCCGCACGTGGACGCCTTGGGCGTGATCGCCATCGGTGTGGGCGGCCTGGAAGCCGAGAACGTCATGCTCGGTCGCGCGTCGTGGATGCGTTTGCCGGACATCATCGGTGTCGAGTTGAACGGCCGCCCACAGCCAGGGATTACCGCCACCGACGTGGTGTTGGCGCTGACCGAATACCTGCGCCAACAGAAAGTGGTCGGTGCGTACCTCGAATTCTATGGCGAGGGCGCTCGGGCGCTGACGCTGGGGGATCGCGCGACGATTTCCAACATGGCACCCGAATACGGCGCCACGGCGGCGATGTTCTCCATCGACCAGCAGACCATTGACTACCTTAAGCTCACTGGCCGTGAAGACGATCAAGTGAAACTGGTGGAAACCTATGCCAGGGAGACCGGCCTGTGGGCTGACAGCCTGACGACTGCCCAATACGAGCGGGTACTGAGCTTCGACCTGTCCAGTGTGGTGCGTAACATGGCCGGGCCGTCCAATCCGCACGCCCGTGTCGCGACCGCGGATCTGGCGGCCAAAGGCATCGCCAGTGCCTGGGAAGAAACGCCCGGCCAAATGCCCGACGGCGCGGTCATCATTGCCGCCATCACCAGTTGCACCAACACCAGCAACCCGCGCAACGTGATTGCCGCAGGTTTGTTGGCCCGTAATGCCAACGCACTGGGCCTGACCCGTAAGCCGTGGGTGAAGTCGTCGCTGGCGCCGGGCTCCAAGACCGTCGCGCTTTATCTGGACGAGGCCGGGCTGACCACCGAACTGGAGCAGCTGGGTTTCGGCGTCGTCGCCTTTGCCTGCACCACCTGCAACGGCATGTCCGGTGCGCTGGACCCGGTGATTCAGCAGGAAATCATCGACCGCGACCTGTACGCCACCGCCGTGCTGTCAGGCAACCGCAACTTCGACGGCCGTATCCACCCTTATGCCAAGCAGGCCTTTCTCGCCTCGCCACCTCTGGTCGTGGCCTACGCGATCGCGGGCACCATCCGCTTCGATATCGAGAAGGATGTGCTGGGTACTGGCCCTGATGGCCAGGAGATCCGCCTGAAAGACATCTGGCCGACGGATGAAGAAATCAATGCGGTGGTCAAGGCATCGGTCAAGCCGGAGCAGTTCCGCCAGGTCTATATCCCGATGTTCGCGATCCATGAAGACACCGGCCCGAAAGTCGATCCGCTGTACGACTGGCGCCCGATGAGCACCTATATTCGCCGGCCTCCTTACTGGGAAGGCGCGCTGGCGGGCGAGCGTACGCTCACGGGCATGCGACCACTCGCGGTGTTGCCAGACAACATCACCACCGATCACCTGTCGCCGTCCAACGCGATCATGCTCGACAGCGCGGCGGGCGAGTACCTGGCGAAAATGGGCCTGCCGGAAGAGGACTTCAACTCATACGCCACCCACCGTGGGGACCACCTGACCGCCCAGCGCGCGACGTTCGCCAACCCTAAACTGTTCAACGAAATGGTTCAGGAAGGCGGCAAGGTCAAGCAGGGCTCGCTGGCGCGGATCGAGCCGGAAGGCAAGGTGACCCGTATGTGGGAAGCGATCGAAACCTACATGGAGCGCAAACAGCCGCTGATTATCGTTGCGGGCGCCGATTACGGTCAGGGTTCGTCCCGCGACTGGGCGGCCAAGGGCGTGCGTCTGGCAGGTGTGGAAGCCATCGTTGCCGAAGGTTTCGAGCGCATCCACCGCACCAACCTCGTCGGCATGGGCGTCTTGCCGCTGGAGTTCAAACCCGGGACCAACCGCACGACATTGGGTATCGACGGCACCGAGACCTATGACGTCATCGGCGAGCGCACGCCGCGTGCGACCCTGACGCTGGTGATTCATCGCAACAACGGCGAGCGTCTGGACGTGCCGGTCACCTGCCGTCTCGACACCGGCGAAGAGGTGTCGATTTACGAAGCGGGCGGTGTCTTGCAGCGCTTCGCTCAAGACTTCCTCGAATCGGCCTCCGTGGCCTGACGACGTGCCGACGCCACCAAAGGGTGGTGTCGGCGTTTGAACGAAAGGAAAGCGATTCCATGGCTCATACAGCGCAAATCAGGATTCCCGCGACCTACATGCGCGGCGGCACCAGTAAAGGCGTGTTTTTTCGCCTGCAGGATCTGCCCGAGGCCGCCCAAGTACCGGGTCCGTCCCGTGATGCCCTGTTGCTTCGGGTGATCGGCAGCCCCGACCCTTATGCCAAGCAGATCGATGGCATGGGGGGCGCGACGTCCAGTACCAGCAAGACGGTGATCCTGTCCAAAAGCATCAAGGCCGATCACGACGTTGACTACCTGTTCGGCCAGGTGTCCATCGACACGCCGTTCGTGGACTGGAGCGGCAACTGCGGCAACCTCTCGGCGGCGGTCGGGCCGTTCGCGATCAGCAACGGCCTGGTGGATGCCAGCCGCGTGCCTGATAACGGCGTTGCCGTGATCCGGATCTGGCAGGCCAATATTGGCAAGACGATCATTGCCCACGTGCCGATGACCAACGGCGCGGTGCAGGAAACCGGTGATTTCGAACTCGATGGCGTGACCTTTCCCGCCGCCGAGGTACAGCTGGCGTTCATGGACCCGGCAGCCGAAGAAGAGGGCGCGGGCGGTTCGATGTTCCCGACCGGTAATCTGGTGGACGAGCTTGAGGTGCCGGGCGTCGGCACGTTCAAGGCGACCATGATCAATGCCGGCATCCCGACCATTTTCGTCAACGCCAGCGACATCGGTTACACCGGCACCGAGTTGCAGGACGCGATCAACAGCGACGCAAATGCCTTGACCAGGTTTGAAACCATCCGCGCGTACGGCGCCGTGCGCATGGGTTTGATTGCCCATGTGGATGAGGCGGCCAAGCGTCAGCACACGCCGAAAGTGGCCTTTGTTGCGGCCCCCAGCGAGTACGTATCGTCCAGCGGCAAGCGGGTGACGGTGGAGGATGCCGATCTGTTGGTGCGCGCCATGTCCATGGGCAAGCTGCACCACGCCATGATGGGGACGGCGGCGGTGGCGATCGGCACTGCAGCGGCCATCCCTGGCACGCTGGTTAACCTGGCGGCCGGTGGCGGCGAGCGCAGCGCGGTCCGTTTCGGTCATCCATCCGGCACGTTGCGCGTCGGCGCAGAAGCGGCGCTGGTCGACGGCGAATGGCAGGTGAACAAAGCCATCATGAGCCGCAGTGCGCGGGTGTTGATGGAAGGGTGGGTGCGTGTGCCGGGCGATAGCTTCTGACGCTTTGCTTCGTCTTTTGTAGGAGCGCGCTTGCCCGCGAAAGCATTCTGTCAGGTACGTATTCGTTATAAACAGAAGGCATTCGCGGGCAAGCGCGCTCCTACAGTTTGCAAACGCGCTATTTAAAGCGTCGTTCGACGCCTTTTTCCACCAACACTTTCGCCGAAATTTCCTCAACCGAAAAATGTGTGGAATTGATGTTCGGAATGTTCTCCCGGCGGAACAGGTTTTCCACTTCGCGCACTTCGAACTCGCACTGGGCGAAGCTCGAATAACGGCTGTTGGGCTTGCGTTCGTGACGAATGGCGGTCAGTCGATCGGGATCGATGGTGAGGCCAAACAGCTTCGACCGGTGCTGCTTGAGCGCTGCCGGCAGTTGCAGGCGCTCCATGTCGTCTTCGGTCAGCGGATAGTTGGCCGCGCGGATGCCGAATTGCATGGCCATGTATAGACAGGTAGGCGTCTTCCCGCAGCGGGAAACGCCCACCAGAATGATGTCGGCCTTGTCGTAATAATGGGTTCTGGCACCGTCATCGTTGTCCAGCGCGAAGTTCACGGCCTCGATCCGCTCCATGTAATTGGAGTTGTGACCGATGGAGTGTGATTTGCCCACCGAGTAGGAGGAGTGTGAACTAAGCTCCTGCTCAAGTGGCGCCAGGAAGGTCGAGAAAATATCGATCATGAAGCCGTCGGACGTCGCCAGAATCTCGCGAATGTCCTGATTGACGATGGTGTCGAAGATGATCGGGCGCGCCTCGTCCTTTTCGGCAGCCTTGTTGATCTGCTGGACCATCGCCCGGGCCTTCTCGATGCTGTCGATATAGGGCCTGGTGAACTTGTTGAAGGTTATGTTTTCAAATTGCGCCAACAGGCTCTGACCAAGCGTTTCGGCCGTGATGCCGGTGCCGTCGGAGATAAAGAAAGCGGATCGTTTCATTTGCGCCTTGGGCCTTAAGCTGGTGACGATTCTTGGATATCATAGGCGGGCTTGCGAGCCATGACTGGCCGCATTCTACCTTTTTTCAAGGTTCTGATTTTAAGGATGAAGATTTTCAGGGGCCGAGCCACTCACGTGAGCGAGTCGCTTTTTTCCTGTGATGACAGCACCCATGCTTTTCCCAACAACAATTCGGTTAGTGGAGAGATCACCTTGGTAGAGTACGTAGTTTCCCTCGATAAGCTCGGCAAACATGATGTTGAGCATGTGGGGGGCAAGAACGCATCCCTCGGCGAGATGATCAGCAACCTGGCGGGCGCAGGCGTTTCCGTTCCCGGTGGCTTCGCCACTACCGCTCAGGCCTATCGTGATTTTCTTGAGCAAAGTGGCCTGAACGATCAGATCCACGCGGCGCTCGATGCTCTGGACGTCGACGACGTCAATGCACTGGCGAAAACCGGCGCGCAGATTCGTCAGTGGATCATGGAAGCCGAATTCCCCGAGAAGCTCAACGCTGAAATCCGCACTGCTTTCGCCGCGCTCTCGGCGGGCAATCCGGACATCGCCGTTGCCGTGCGTTCTTCCGCCACTGCAGAAGACCTGCCTGACGCCTCGTTTGCCGGCCAGCAGGAAACCTTCCTCAACATTCGCGGCGTCGAGAACGTGATCCGCGCGGCGAAAGAAGTCTTCGCTTCGCTGTTCAACGACCGCGCCATTTCCTACCGCGTGCACCAAGGTTTCGACCATAAGCTGGTCGCACTGTCCGCTGGCGTGCAGCGCATGGTCCGCTCCGAAACCGGTACGGCGGGCGTGATGTTCACGCTGGACACCGAATCCGGTTTCCGTGACGTCGTTTTCATCACCGGTGCTTATGGCCTGGGCGAAACCGTCGTACAAGGCGCGGTCAACCCGGACGAATTCTACGTTCACAAGAACACCCTTGAAGCCGGTCGCCCTGCGATCCTGCGCCGCAATCTGGGCAGCAAGGCCATCAAGATGATCTACGGCGACGAAGCCAAGGCCGGCAAGTCGGTCAAGGTCATCGACGTGGACGCCGCTGATCGCGCACGCTTCTGCCTGTCCGACGAAGAAGTCAGCAACCTGGCTCGCCAGGCAATGATCATCGAAAAGCACTACCAGTGCCCGATGGACATCGAATGGGCGAAAGATGGTGACGACGGCAAGCTCTACATCGTTCAGGCGCGTCCTGAAACCGTTAAGAGCCGCAGCTCGGGCAACGTCATGGAACGCTACCTGCTGAAAGAGAAGGGCACCGTTCTGGCAGAAGGCCGTGCGATTGGTCAGCGCATCGGCGCGGGCAAGGTGCGGATCATCAAGGACGTGTCCGAGATGGACAAGGTTCAGGCCGGCGACGTGCTGGTCTCCGACATGACCGATCCGGATTGGGAACCGGTGATGAAGCGCGCCAGCGCCATCGTCACCAACCGTGGCGGTCGTACCTGCCACGCCGCGATCATCGCGCGTGAACTGGGTATTCCTGCCGTCGTGGGCTGCGGCAACGCCACCGAGCTGTTGAAAGACGGTCAGGGCGTGACTGTGTCCTGTGCCGAAGGCGACACCGGTTACATCTTCGAAGGCGAGTTGGGCTTCGACATCAAGCAGAACTCGGTCGATGCCATGCCGGAACTGCCGTTCAAGATCATGATGAACGTCGGTAACCCTGACCGTGCGTTTGACTTCGCCCAGTTGCCCAACGCCGGTATCGGTCTGGCGCGTCTGGAGTTCATCATCAACCGCATGATCGGCGTGCACCCCAAAGCGCTGCTGAACTACCCGAATCTGCCGCTGGACATCAAGGAAAGCGTCGACAAGCGTATTGCCGGTTACGACGATCCGGTCGGTTTCTACGTCGAGAAGCTGGTCGAAGGCATCAGTACCCTGGCCGCGGCGTTTTCGCCGAAGAAGGTCATCGTGCGCCTGTCGGACTTCAAGTCCAATGAATACGCCAACCTGATCGGCGGCAAGCTGTATGAGCCGGAAGAAGAGAACCCGATGCTGGGCTTCCGCGGTGCGTCGCGTTACATCAGCGAAAACTTCCGTGACTGCTTCGAGCTCGAGTGCCGTGCCCTCAAGCGCGTGCGCAACGAGATGGGCCTGACCAACGTGGAAATCATGGTGCCGTTCGTGCGCACCCTGGGTGAAGCGAGTCAGGTGATCGACCTGCTGGCCGAAAACGGTCTGGCACGCGGCGAAAACGGTCTGCGCGTGATCATGATGTGCGAACTGCCGTCCAACGCCCTGATGGCTGAGGAGTTCCTCGAGTTCTTCGACGGCTTCTCCATCGGTTCCAACGACCTGACCCAGCTGACACTGGGCCTGGACCGCGACTCCGGGATCATCGCGCACCTGTTCGACGAGCGGAATCCTGCGGTCAAGAAGCTGCTGTCCAGCGCCATTCAGGCCTGTAACAAGGCGGGCAAGTACATCGGCATCTGCGGTCAGGGCCCGTCCGACCACCCGGATCTGGCGCGCTGGCTGATGGAGCAGGGCATCGAAAGCGTGTCGCTGAACCCCGACTCGGTACTGGAAACCTGGTTCTTCCTCTCCGAGGAGGATGCGCCAACCTGATACCCGGCAGGTAGAGCAATCGAGTAAGATGCTGGCCCGTTTCAACGGGTCGGCTTTCCAAAGAAGGGCGGCCTTAACGGTTCCGCCCTTTTTCATGCGAATTTTCCAAGCGAAGGGTTCAGCCCCGGGACAGCCTCTGCGTGCTATTCCGGCAATGTGCCTTTCTCAGAGCCAAGCAAGAGCAATATGCAAAGCAGCAGCGATCTTTTTCCAGTGGCCTTGATCAGCGCCGAACGACGTGGCGACCTGATCGAGGACGTCTACCGTCTGAAACCCGGCAACAGCATGGACTTCACGGTCGAGCTGGCCGTCACCCGACTGGGGCAGGTCAACGCCCCCGATGTACGCGGCGTTCCAGTGATCTTGCTGCATGGCAGCTTCTCCAATCGACGTTTCTGGTACTCGCCCAAAGGCATCGGGCTAGGGGCTTATCTGGCACGTGCAGGGTTCGACGTCTGGATTCCGGAGATGCGTGGGCACGGGTTGTCTGCGCGCAATGAAGCCTACCGGCACAACCGGGTCGCCGATTACGCGCGCTACGACCTGCCGGCCATCGCGGCGTTCGTCTGTGAGCAGACCGGGCAGGTCCCGCACTGGATCGGTCATTCTCTGGGCGGCACGACGCTCGCCGCGGCATTGGGCGGTCACTACCTGGACGCAGGGCAGGTGGCCTCGGCGGCGTTGTTCGGCAGTCAGGTCTCTCGCACGTACTGGCCGCTCAAGGTGCCGCCATTGCAGTGGAGTACGCGACTGCTGCTCAAGCGCTTCGAGCATGTGTCCGGCCCGCGTTTCAAGCGAGGCCCGGAAGACGAACCGATGGGCATACTGCTTGAAAGCATGCGCTGGCACGGCCTGTTCGGTCGCTTCGGCGACAAGAAGGACGATTGGTGGTCAGGCCTGCGTCACGTGCAGGTGCCGCTGCTGTGTGTCGCGGGCGCTGGTGACCATCAGGACCCCGAGTGGGCATGTCGTGAGCTGTTCGAGCAAATGGGCTCGGAGCAGAAAGCATTCTGGTGCCTGGGGCGCCAGGAAGGCTTCAGCGAAGATTTCGGTCATGTGCAGATGCTGGTCAGCAAGGCTGCTCAGGCGCAGGTCTGGCCAAAGGTCGCTGACTGGCTCAACCGGCAGATCACGCCCTTAAATGCTGAATCAACGCTGAATAGGGTGGCAACTCCCTGAGTTGCGCGCCCATAAGCGTTCCTATGGGCGTCGTGTGGCGCTAAGCTACCCCCGTTCGAGTGGCCACGGTGTGCGGCAGGTGATCAAGACTCGTCGGTCAGTATTTTGTTCTATATAAGGAAGCATTGTGGCGCTCGTCATGGTCTGACATGCGAGCCGCCCGAACCTGCCAGCCCCAGGTTCATCCTTGAAACGAATCACTGACAGGAGTTACCCATGCACTACATCACTCCGGATTTGTGCGACGCCTACCCTGAGCTGGTTCAGGTAGTCGAGCCAATGTTCAGCAATTTTGGCGGTCGCGATTCGTTCGGTGGCGAAATCGTCACCCTCAAGTGTTTCGAAGACAATTCGCTGGTGCGTGAGCAAGCCGACCAGAACGGCAAAGGCAAAGTACTGGTGGTCGATGGTGGTGGCTCGCTGCGGCGGGCGTTGCTGGGTGACCTGCTGGCGGAGAAAGCGGCGAAAAATGGCTGGGAAGGCATGGTCATCTATGGCTGTGTGCGCGATGTCGATGTCCTGGCGCAGACCGATCTCGGTGTGCAGGCATTGGCCAGTCACCCGCTCAAGACCGACAAGCGCGGGCTGGGTGATCTGAACGTGGTGGTGACATTTGGCGGCGTGACCTTCCGCCCGGGCGAATACGTGTACGCCGACAACAACGGCATTATCGTTTCCCCAAGTCCCTTGAAAATGCCGGATTGACCGGTTTCTCCATTCAGAAAACAGCAAGGACACCAAGGACAGTGAATGTTCGATGAGACAAACGCGCAGTGGGGGCTGGTTCATGCCTTCGTGCTGGACGGAAAAGGCGGGGCGCGTTCAATAGCTCGAACCGAACTGGATTGCCTGCAGCTGGAGCCGCACGAAAGTGTGTGGCTTCACTGGGACCGCAGTCACCCGCAGACGCAGACGTGGCTGCGTTCGTCGAGTGGCCTCAGCGAATTCGTTTGCGACCTGATGCTTGAGGAAAATACCCGGCCACGCCTGCTGCCGCTGCCGGACAATGAGTTGCTGTTGTTTTTGCGCGGAGTGAATCTCAACCCCGGCGCCGAACCTGAAGACATGGTGTCGGTGCGGATTTTCGCGGCGGCGCAGCGTGTGATCTCCCTGCGGCTTCGCTCGTTGCGAGCGACGGATGAGTTGATTGACCTGCTCAACGAGGGCAAAGGGCCGAAAACGGCGTCCGAATTGCTGGTTTATCTCGCGCAATTGCTCACTGACAAGGTCCAGGCGGTGGTCAGCGAGCTGACCGAACTGGTCGACGACATGGAAGAACGCATAGATGCCGACGAACGGTACATGCCTGAGCACGGCAACATGGTTCACATCCGGCGCAGGGCGGCAGGCATGCGTCGGTTTCTGCACCCTCAGCGGGAAATCTATGCGCAGCTGACGCGCAGCAAGATGCCGTGGTTCGTGGACGACGATGCGGATTACTGGAACGAATTGAACAACAGCCTGACGCGGTATCTGGAGGAGCTGGAACTGACCCGAGAGCGCGTGGGGCTGGTGCTGGAGGCTGAAGACAGACGCCTCAACGAGCGCATGAACCGCACCATGTACCGCTTCGGAATCATCACCGGAATCTTCCTGCCCATGAGCTTCCTGACCGGATTGCTGGGCATCAACGTTGGCGGCATTCCAGGTTCGGATAATCCGTATGGCTTCGTGTTCGCCTGCGCGCTGATGATTGTGGTTGCGGTGGGGCAGATGTGGCTGTTCAAGCGTTTGCGGTGGGTCTGATGAAAAAAAACGACGTCGTTTATGGTGTGGTGTGTGACTCAGGCAAAACGGGCTGCGTCTTCCAGTGACATCACGTGAGGTGCCTATGCACGACCCGTTTGAAGAATCACTGCGAGACATGCTTAATTCCTCGTCCTCCAGCCGGGATGATGATGCGGCATTGGGGCGTGTGCTGAAGACGGCCAACCGTCAGGTCGGCGCGGGGGATCTGTTCAGTCTGCTCGGCCGCTGCATACAAGCATTGATGATGGCCGTGAACAACGGCTCGGCTCACGTTTCACCTGTTTCCCGTCGCAAGACGACGATTGCCGGCACTGCGTTTACCGCTGCCAAAGACAAGGCTGATTGAATATGGAATTGGATCTCTGGACACAGAGCCTGGTCACCGCAATGACTGCGTTGTGGACCAAAGTCGCGAACTTCATCCCGAATCTGTTCGGCGCTCTGGTGGTTGTTCTGTTGGGTTTCGTGGTGGCGAAGCTGCTCGACACCCTGTTGTCCAAGCTGTTGGCAAAACTGGGTCTGGACCGTTTGATGGGCGGCACCGGCCTGACGAAACTGATCAGCCGCGCAGGGATTCAGGTCCCGATTTCGACGCTGATCGGCAAGATTGTCTACTGGTTCGTGTTGTTGATTTTCCTGGTGTCGGCGGCAGAGTCGCTGGGCCTTGAACGTGTCTCGGCAACCCTGGACATGCTTGCGCTGTACCTGCCGAAGGTGTTTGGCGCGGCGCTGGTGCTGCTGGTCGGCGTGCTGCTGGCGCAGTTGGTCAACGGCATCGTTCGCGGCGCGGCAGAAGGCGTTGGGCTGGATTACTCGGCGGGGTTGGGGCGCGTCGCGCAATGGCTGGTGATCATCATCAGCATTTCGGTCGCGATCAGTCAGCTGGAGGTGAAAACCGACCTGCTGAACCACGTCATCGTGATTGGTTTGATTACCGTTGGTCTGGCAGTTGCGCTGGCCATGGGCCTGGGCAGTCGGGAGATCGCAAGCCAGATCCTGGCAGGAATTTATGTGCGGGAGTTGTATCAGGTAGGGCAACAAGTGCGTATTGGAGAGGTCGAAGGACAGATCGAAGAGATTGGCACGGTGAAGACCACACTGCTGACCGATGAAGGGGAACTGGTGTCGTTGTCGAACCGCATCCTTCTCGAGCAGCGAGTGAGCAGCCGCTGAACCGGCAAATCTGCTAATGTATGCCGCCGCAAAATCCCGGAGGTTCCGGGACCAGGCGGACATTTATCTGACTGTCGGCACGACCTGTTTTGAATAAACCCCAATCGCTCTCACTGCGTTACGACCCCCGCGAGCTCTCTGATGAGGAGTTGGTTGCGCGCTCGCACGCCGAGTTGTTCCATGTGACTCGAGCCTACGAAGAGCTGATGCGACGCTACCAGCGGACACTTTTTAACGTCTGCGCGCGCTATTTAGGGAACGATCGCGACGCGGACGATGTCTGTCAGGAGGTGATGCTTAAGGTGTTGTATGGGTTGAAGAATTTTGAAGGGAAATCGAAATTCAAAACCTGGCTTTACAGCATCACCTACAACGAATGCATCACGCAGTACAGAAAGGAGCGACGAAAGCGTCGGTTGATGGACGCTTTGAGTCTGGACCCCCTCGAGGAAGCGTCTGAAGAGAAGACGCCGAAACCGGAAGAGAAGGGCGGCCTCGATCGCTGGCTCGTGCATGTGAACCCGATTGACAGGGAAATTCTGGTGCTTCGATTTGTCGCAGAGCTGGAATTTCAGGAGATCGCAGACATAATGCATATGGGCCTGAGTGCAACGAAAATGCGGTACAAACGGGCACTTGATAAATTACGTGAGAAATTTGCAGGCGTTACCGAAACTTAACTCGGAGCAAATATCTCTAACGGGCAGGCAAGTTCTGATAGACTTGCCGACGAGTTGTCCCTCGATTAGGGGGACCGCTTTACAATCACCAGATGGGGATTTAACGGATGAAACTGAAAAACACCTTGGGCTTGGCCATTGGTACTATTGTTGCCGCAACTTCGTTCGGCGCTCTGGCACAAGGCCAAGGCGCAGTCGAAATCGAAGGCTTCGCCAAGAAAGAACAGTTCGACAGCGCTCGTAATTTCAAAAACGACGGTAACCTGTTCGGCGGTTCGGTTGGCTACTTCCTGACTGACGACGTTGAATTGCGTCTGGGCTACGACGAAGTTCACAACGTTCGTAGCGATGATGGCAAGAACATCAAGGGCGCGAACACCGCTCTGGACGCTCTGTACCACTTCAACAACCCGGGCGACATGCTGCGTCCGTACGTCTCGGCTGGTTTCTCCGATCAGAGCATCGGTCAGAACGGCAGCGGCGGTCGTAACCGCTCCACCTTCGCCAACGTCGGCGGCGGTGCCAAGCTGTACTTCACCGACAACTTCTACGCCCGTGCTGGCGTTGAAGCTCAGTACAACATCGACCAGGGCGACACCGAGTGGGCACCTAGCGTCGGTATCGGCGTGAACTTCGGTGGCGGCTCCAAGAAAGTTGAAGCAGCACCAGCTCCAGTAGCTGAAGTGTGCTCCGACAGCGACAACGATGGCGTGTGCGACAACGTCGACAAGTGCCCAGACACCCCGGCCAACGTTACTGTTGACGCCAACGGTTGCCCGGCTGTTGCTGAAGTCGTACGTGTTGAGCTGGACGTGAAATTCGACTTCGACAAGTCGGTCGTCAAGCCAAACAGCTACGGCGACATCAAGAACCTGGCTGACTTCATGAAGCAGTACCCACAAACCACCACCACTGTTGAAGGTCACACTGACTCCGTCGGTCCTGACGCTTACAACCAGAAACTGTCCGAGCGTCGTGCAAACGCCGTTAAGCAAGTTCTGGTTAACCAGTACGGTGTTGGCGCTAACCGCGTGAACTCGGTTGGCTACGGCGAATCCCGCCCAGTTGCTGACAACGCAACTGAAGCAGGCCGCGCTGTAAACCGTCGCGTAGAAGCACAAGTAGAAGCTCAAGCTAAGTAATTAGCCCCGCTTCACGAAAAACCCGGCCTCGGCCGGGTTTTTCTTTTTCTGGCGTTTGTAAAAATAATCGGCGTTGCGATGCATTCTTCTTTGGAAGTATTCGCGCATGGCGTGATGAGCAGCGATGGATTCACGCAGGGTTGGCAGCGTCAGTGTTTAAGTAACATGATCCACAACAACAGGTTAAGCGCCAGCGACAGCAGTGCCACGGTTTGCCAGACTTTGAGCGGTTCGCGTTCCAGCAAGGGTCTGGTCCGCGTATTCAATGTCGCAAGTTCGCCGTGCTGGAGCTGCAGCAGCCATTGTTCGGCCGTTTCAAAGCGTTTTGCCGGGACGGCCTGAAGCGCCTGATCCAGATGGTGTTCGATCCATTCGGGGACGTCTGGACGGTAGCGGCTGACGGGAATGGGGTTGCCGAAACGTCGGTGTTGAAAGGCTTCGATTTCTCCGTACGGATAGTGCCCGGTCAGCAGGAAATACAGCGTGACGCTGGCGGCGTACAGATCGAGCGCTGGCGCGGGGTCGGCGCCTTCGAACGCTTCCGGGGCGATAAAACTAGGCGTGCCGGGCACGTCGCCTTCACCGTCGGCAGACAGACCGGGGCAGAAGGCAAGGCCGAAATCCAGCACGCGTAGCTCGCCGTTGTCGTCGATCAGCACGTTCTCCGGCTTGATGTCGCGATGGACGATGTTGCGTCGGTGCAGTAAGCCGACGGCCCCTATCAGGTCCCGCGCCAGGCTTGGCCATCGCGCCAGTTCCATCGGTCCCTGTTTCTGGAAGGTGTGCGCCAACGTCTGGCCCGGGTACTGGCGCATGACGTAGTACAGGTGTTGGCGATCGGGCAGCGGATGAACCTGAGGGAAGAAACGTCCGGCAACCCGGCGCAAAAACCACTCTTCAAGCAGCAATGCCTGACCGGCTCCGGGCTCGTCGTGACGGGCGTCCGGGAGGGTTTTGAGCAGCCAAGGTTGTCGCTCGGCGTCCAGGACCCGATACAGCAAGGATTGTCTTGAATCGCCCAGGCGCTGCTCGATCTGCCAGCCCTCAAAGGATTGGCCAGGCTTGAGTGACGGCGGCAACGGCCATTGCTGTAACTGAATGAGCGTATCGGCCAGCGTATCGGTGCCCAACTGATCGATCTGGATGAGCACGGCGCTGGCGTTGTCCTGGCTTCCAGACAGGTGCGCGGCGTTCACCAACGTCCGCACAGCGGCGTCCAGATCCTGCTGTTCGCTGAGGATCGTGCCGATCCGCGTATCGTTCAGTGTCGACCAGACGCCATCGCTGATCAGCAGCAGGCGTTCGCCTTGACGCAGCTCACCGTCCAGATAATCCATGACGACGTATTGATCCAGGCCCAGTGCGCGTTTGAGTACGTGCTGCATGTCCGGTTGCTCCCAGACATGATCCTCACTGATGCGCTGTAACACCCCTTCATGCCAGCGGTACACCCGGCAGTCACCGACATGGGCGAGGGTGAAGCGACGGCCTCGCAGGACCAGCGCGCTGAGCGTGGTCAAAAGGCCGTTCGCCAGCAGCCAGCGGTTGTGTGCGAGCAGCAGGCGGTCCAGCGCTTGAGCGACGCCCCAGGTTTCCGGTGTTGAGTAGTAATCCATTGCCAGGGCTTGAAGGGTCGAGCGGGACGCCAGGCCGCCATCCGAACAGTGGCTGACACCGTCCGCCAGCCCGAACAGATATCCCTTGCTGGCGGCGAGTGCTGGCGCGGGCGTGACCAGGCGCGTGGCGTCCTGGTTCTCAGGCCGTGGTCCACTGGCGCTGAACTCGGCAAAGCGCACCTGCAACCCGACTGCCTTGGCCGGACTCGACGCCAACGGCTGATTCATCGCCAACCTCCGTCAGGCTCAGACACGAGCAGCGGTGACGGCAGCTGATCCCCAGGTGGTTCTCCAGCGGCGCTTGACGTTCATCAGGCCGAACCATGCCAGTACACCGAGCAGGGCGAACAGCCACAGACCCAACTGATAGTCGCCGGTATTTTGCTTGATTGCACCCAGGCCCGCGGCGAGGAGGAATCCGCCGATGCCGCCCGCCATGCCGATCAGGCCGGTCATCACACCGATTTCTTTACGAAAGCGCTGTGGCACCAGTTGGAACACCGCGCCATTGCCTGCACCCAGGCCCAGCATGGCGGCGACGAACAGGGCCAGCGCGGCCCATGAACTTGGCAGGTTGAAACCGACCGCGGCGATGCAGATCGCGGCAACCGCGTACATCCCGGACAGGGTGCGAATGCCACCAAAGCGGTCTGCCAGCGCGCCGCCGAGAGGGCGCATCATGCTGCCGCCGAACACGCAGGCTGCGGTGTAGTAACCCGCAGTCACGGGGCTCAGGCCGTACTGATCGTTGAAGTAGCCGGGCAGGGCGCTGGCCAGGCCGATGAAGCCACCGAATGTGACGCTGTAGAAGAACATGAACCACCAGCTGTCACGGTCGCCCAGAGCCTTGAAATAGTCACTCATGGACTTGGCTTTCGGGCGCTCTGGCGCATTGCGGGCCATCAGCGAGAAGGCAATCAGTGTCAGCACCAATGGCACGACCGCGAAGCCGAATACATTGCTCCAGCCAAAGCTTGCGGCCAATACCGGTGCGATCAGGGCGGCGAACACCGTTCCGGAGTTACCGGCACCCGCGATGCCCATCGCCTTGCCTTGGTGCTGCGGCGGGTACCATTGCGACGCCAGCGGCAGGGCGACGGCAAACGAGGCGCCCGCCATGCCCAGGAACACGCCCAGCAACAACGCATGTTCATAGCTGTGAATGCCCAGTTGCCAGGCGCAAAGCAGGGCGACGATGACGATGATCTGGCCGATGATGCCGGCTGTTTTGGGTGACAACTGATCGGCGAGCATGCCCATCACAAAACGCAGGAGCGCACCCGCCAGGATCGGTGTGGCGACCATCAGCCCGCGTTGTTGCGTGGTGAGGTGCAGGTCTGTGGCGATCTGAACGGCCAGTGGACCGAGCAGGTACCAGACCATGAAGCTCAGGTCGAAGTAGAGGAAGGCTGCGAACAGCGTGGGTTTATGTCCGGCTTTCCAGAAGCTTGTATTCATCTAACACCTCATCTGCAGGAAATCGTTGCGGGAGCGGCTGTCGCTCTCACCGTCACGGGTCAGGTCTTGCAGGTGAAGCACCCGTCCGGCGCTCCACCTGGCCCGTTGTGTGGGGCCAAAACGAAAAAACGTCGCAACCCTGTTCGCGCTGTGCGAAGGGGTGTGCGACGTCTTTGTCGAAAGTGGGGCAACCGCCGTTGGCTACCTGTACGAACTATCTAGCAAAACGTGGGCCAATCGTTAACCCAGTAGCTCGCTCATGGCGATAATCTGTTCTGCCACTTGCACCAGCTTCTGCTGCCGGCTCATGGCCTGACGGCGCATGAGCGTATAGGCCTCATCCTCGGTGCAGCTCTTCATCTTCATCAGCAGGCCTTTGGCGGTTTCAATGCGCTTGCGCTCGGCCAGTTGCTGGTCACGGGCGTGGAGCTGCGCGCGGAGGTCCTGATCGCTCTCGAAGCGCGCCATGGCCACGTCGAGAATGGGTTGCAGGCGTTGTGCGTGAATGCCTTCAACGATGTAGGCGCTGACGCCGGACTTGATGGCCTGGCGCATGACGCCCGGGTCGTGCTCGTCGGTGAACATCACGATCGGGCGGGGCAGGTCGCGGGTAATCAGCACGACTTGCTCCAGCACATCGCGTCCCGGCGATTCGGTGTCAATCAGAATGACATCCGGACGCACCGCCTGCACGCGCCCGGGCAGATCGATAATCAGCCCGGACTCATCGATCACCTCGAAACCGGCCTCGATGAGCGCAGCCTTCAAGCGTCCGACTTTCTTGGGGGTGTCGTTGATCAACAGGATTCGCAGCATGATTGCGTCTCCCTCAGTGATCAATGGAGGCAGGCGCGGCAGGGGCCAGCGCGTGCAGTTTGAAACCATGGGCATAACCGATCGGATCGCTGCCGTCCCAGACCTTGCCGTCGATGAGCTGGCTGCTGCGCATCGCTGAGGCGGGCACGGGGATGTTCAATGCCTCGGCAGCCTGTCGATAGAGCGCCAGCTGCTGCACCCGCCGGGCGATGTCGCGGTAATCCGGGTCCTCGCGCAGCAAGCCCCAGCGGCGAAACTGGGTCATGAACCACATGCCGTCCGACAGGTAAGGCATGTTCACCTCTCCGTTGCGATGGAAACTCACGGCATGTGGGTCCTGCCAGTGGTTGCCGAGACCGTCGCCGTACTGGCCGAGCAGACGACCTTCGATGTCCTCGACGGGGGCGTTCACGTAATCGCTGCCGCTGAGCATATGCGCGGCACTGCGGCGATTTTCCGTGCTCTGTTCTATGAATCGGCTGGCCTCCAGCACGGCCATGACCAGGGCGCGCGCGGTATTGGGGTATCGCTCGACGAACTCCAGGCTGCAGCCAAGCACCTTTTCAGGATGATCTGGCCAGATGGCCTGGGTGGTCGCCAGGGTGAAGCCCAGGTTCTGGCTGACGGCGCTCGCACCCCAGGGCTCACCGACACAAAAGCCGTCAATGCGTTGGGCCTTGAGGTGTTCGACCATCTGCGGCGGTGGGACGACCACGCTGTCGACGTCCTGCAAGGGGTGAATCCCCTGACTGGCCAGCCAGTAATACAACCACATGGCGTGATTGCCCGTCGGAAAGGTCTGCGCAAAGGTGAGTTTTGTTCCGCTTTGGTGCGTGCGACGGTCCAGCGCCTCAGGAGTGATCACCCCTTGTGCCTGGAGGGCCCGGGAGAGATTGATGCTTTGGCCGTTTTGATTCAGCCCCATCAAAACCGCCATGTCTTTCGCAGGGCCGCCAATCCCCAGCTGTGCGGCGTACACCAGACCGTAAAGGCTGTGAGCGGCATGCAATCCGCCATTGACCAGGTTGTCGCGCAGGCTCGCCCAGGACGATTGCCGGTGCAGGTTGATGTTCAGGCCGTACGGTTGAGCGAAACCCTGCGTCGCGGCAATGATCAGCGAAGCGGCGTCGGTGAGCGCCATGAAGCCTACGTCGATGGTGGTCAGTTCCGGAGCGTCGCTGCCGTTGACCCAGGCCAGTGGTGTATCAAGGGTGTCGTTCATGGTTTTCGGTTCCGCCTGAAGATCGACGTGCCCGCAGGCGCTGCCGGTCTTCCATAAAAAAACGTCGCCACGTCCGGGCCTTAACCGGGACGAAAACGACGCCATTGTCCGATCACTCTCTCCGCCGTTGGAGGGAGCTCGATAACCTGTTCAAGCAAGCCATATGCCAGTGAGCGGTCCAACGTTGAGCAAAGTGCTAGACATGCCTCGCGCTGCACCCCTGTGCGCGTCTATAATCCGCCGCTGACTTCAGCCTCAAACGAGCCGCGCCCGCCCATGTATAACCTGGCCCGCCAGTTACTGTTCAAACTCTCCCCGGAAACCTCCCACGATCTGTCCATCGACCTGATCGGCGCGGGCGGTCGTCTGGGGCTCAATGGTCTGCTCAACAAGGCGCCCGCGCGGTTGCCGGTGACGGTCATGGGCTTGCAGTTTCCAAACCCGGTCGGGCTTGCCGCGGGTCTGGACAAGAACGGTGCGGCCATCGACGGGTTTGCTCAGTTGGGTTTCGGCTTCGTTGAAATCGGCACCGTCACACCGCGTCCGCAGCCGGGCAATCCCAAGCCGCGGATTTTCCGACTGCCCCATGCCGAAGGCATCATCAACCGCATGGGGTTCAACAACCTGGGCGTCGACAACCTGATCAGTCGTGTGCAGGCCGCCAAATACAACGGCGTGCTGGGCATCAATATCGGCAAGAACTTCGACACCCCGGTCGAGCGTGCGGTCGACGATTACCTGATCTGCCTGGACAAGGTTTACACCCACGCCAGCTACATCACCGTCAATGTCAGCTCGCCAAACACCCCTGGCCTGCGCAGTCTGCAATTCGGTGATTCGCTCAAGCAGTTGCTCGAAGCGCTGCGTGTACGTCAGGAGGCCTTGACGCTGGCCCATGGCAAGCGCGTGCCGCTGGCCATCAAGATCGCCCCGGACATGAGCGACGAAGAAACGGTACTGGTCGCCACCTCGCTGCTGGAGTCGGGGATGGACGCGGTGATCGCCACCAACACCACATTGAGCCGCGTGGGTGTCGAAGGGCTACCTCACGGCGACGAAGCGGGCGGTCTGTCGGGTGCGCCAGTGCGTGAGCAAAGCACGCACATCGTCAAAGTGCTGGCCAGTGAGCTGGGCGGCAAGTTGCCGATCATCGCGGCGGGCGGCATCACCGAGGGCAAGCACGCAGCGGAGAAAATCGCCGCCGGTGCGAGCCTGGTGCAGATTTATTCAGGGTTCATCTACAAAGGTCCGGCGCTGATTCGCGAGTCGGTTGACGCCATCGCCGCGATGCCGAAATAGATCACGCCAACGCGCTTGAAAGGCCGAAACAAAAAGAGGGGTTCCGACTGGAACCCCTCTTGGGCTTTAGCCCGCCGTCCGGATGGGACGTGCATGGTTAGGGTGAAACGAATCTGATTGTCGAATTTCCTGAGGAAATCTTAAAAAGTCGGAATGTCCCTTTGGTCGTTAAGCGTCAGCCGACCGCGTGAAGTTCGTTGAGCCTGTGTATACCCGCAGTGCCGGTCATACCGTCCCAGTTGTCGCCTCGTCCTTCTCGCCAGCCATTGATCCAGGCTTGACGTACCGACGGTAGAGTAAATGGGCAAAGCTCACGGGATTTACCAGTTACGCCGTATTGATATCCGCGCGAAAAAGCTCTTTCCAACGGATCACGCTTAAGTCTTCTCATAGGGTGTTGCCCTCGTTTGTTGACTGTTATGTCCTTGGAGACCTCGTGTCGAGGTCAGGCAGAAATCTTCTGCCTCTGCAGGCCCGCTGCCGGCGTCGCGGGCCAGGTGCTGTCGCCGTTGCGACGACAACCTGAGTTGATTTCTAACCAATGCATGGGACGCTGTGAATGATCGTTTTGTCATAAGAACGTAACCATTGAGGCGTTACGACCATAAGGGATGAGAGGTTTGAAGGGTGATTTTTTCACCAGGCGCCCTGATTCGGGGGTCTTCATGAGATTCGCGACTGGTTCTCATGTAGGTCTGATGGCTGATTGACGTCAGATTTAAAACGACGAAGGGTCAGTGATGTGACTTTTTATTACTGCCATCGTCGGGCTGAATAGTGGTTTTTTAATATCAGAATGTCGGCCCGCCATTGCGGGCCGGCACAGCTGCCACACTCGAAATGTATCGGTGTGGTGGATCGGCACAATGTGTGTGCCACGCAGGCGTCCTCCATGAAAGGCGTCTGTTTGAATCGGGCTGGACAATGCGTTGTCCAGCCACTCATAGCCAAGGCTCTGGAATACTCATGTCGGACCGTTACGAACTTTTCCTCACCTGTCCCAAAGGCCTCGAAGGGCTGCTCGCTGAGGAAGCCACTGCACTTGGCCTCCAGGAAACCCGCGAGCACACCTCGACTATCCGTGGCAGCGCCGACATGGAAACCGCCTACCGGCTGTGTTTGTGGTCGCGGCTGGCCAACCGTGTTTTGCTGGTGCTCAAGCGCTTCCCGATGAAGGACGCCGAAGACCTCTATCACGGCGTTCACGACATCGAGTGGGCCGACCATCTGGAGTCCGATGGCACGCTGGCGGTGGAGTTCAGCGGTCACGGCTCGGGCATTGACAACACCCATTTCGGCGCCTTGAAGGTCAAGGACGCCATCGTCGACCGCCTGCGCACCTCGGACGGTTCGCGCCCTTCGATCGACAAGCTCAACCCCGACCTGCGCGTTCATCTGCGGCTGGACCGTGGCGAAGCCATTCTCTCCCTGGACCTGTCCGGCCACAGCCTGCACCAGCGTGGGTATCGCTTGCAGCAGGGCGCGGCCCCGTTGAAGGAAAACCTGGCAGCCGCCATCCTCATTCGTTCCGGCTGGCCGCGTATCGCCGCGGAAGGCGGCGCACTGGCTGACCCGATGTGCGGTGTAGGCACGTTCCTGGTCGAAGCTGCCATGATCGCCGCCGATATCGCCCCGAACCTGAAACGTGAACGTTGGGGCTTTTCTGCCTGGCTGGGGCATGTTCCGGCCCTGTGGCGCAAATTGCACGACGAAGCGCTGGCGCGTGCCGAGGCGGGCCTTGCCAAGACACCGTCCTGGATCCGTGGCTACGAAGCCGATCCACGATTGATTCAACCGGGCCGCAACAACGTCGAGCGCGCCGGCCTGTCTGACTGGATCAAGATCTACCAGGGTGAAGTTGCGACCTTCGAGCCACGTCCGGATCAGAACCAGAAAGGCCTGGTCATCTGCAACCCTCCGTACGGCGAACGGCTGGGTGATGAGGCGAGCCTGTTGTACCTCTACCAGAACCTCGGCGAGCGTCTGCGTCAGGCATGCCTGAACTGGGAAGCGGCCGTGTTTACTGGCGCCCCGGACCTGGGCAAGCGCATGGGCATCCGCAGCCACAAGCAGTACGCATTCTGGAACGGTGCATTGCCCTGCAAGCTGTTGCTGATCAAAGTCCAGCCAGACCAGTTCGTCACGGGCGAGCGGCGTACTCCGGAGCAGCGTCAGGCCGAGCGCGAGCAGGCCGCGTACGACCAGACCCCGGACGAGCCGCAAGCGCGTCAATTCAACAAGAACGGCAACCCGATCAAACCGGCACCCGCGCCGGCTCCGGTCATCGAGCAGCCACGCCTGAGCGAAGGCGGGCAGATGTTTGCCAATCGCCTGCAGAAGAACCTCAAGGCGATGGGCAAGTGGGTCAAGCGCGAAGGGATCGACTGCTATCGCGTCTACGATGCGGACATGCCTGAATACGCGATGGCCATCGACCTGTATCACGACTGGGTTCACGTTCAGGAATACGCAGCACCGAAGTCCATCGACCCTGAAAAGGCCTCGATTCGCATGTTCGACGCACTGGCCGCGATTCCGCAGGCGCTGAACATCGACAAGAGCCGCGTGGTGGTCAAGCGCCGTGAGCGCCAGAGCGGCACCAAGCAATACGAACGTCAGAGCGCGCAGGGCAAGTTCAACGAGGTGAACGAGGGCGGCATCAAGCTGCTGGTCAACCTGACCGACTATCTGGATACCGGTCTGTTCCTCGATCACCGACCCATGCGGATGCGCATTCAGCGTGAAGCGGCGGGCAAGCGTTTCCTTAACCTGTTCTGTTACACCGCCACGGCCAGCGTCCATGCGGCCAAAGGTGGGGCACGGAGCACCACCAGTGTCGATCTGTCGAAAACCTATCTGGACTGGGCGCGCCGCAACCTCTCGCTCAACGGTTTCTCGGACAAGAACCGTCTGGAGCAAGGCGATGTCATGGCCTGGCTTGAGTCCAGTCGGGACGAGTACGACTTGATCTTCATCGACCCGCCGACCTTCTCCAACTCCAAGCGCATGGAGGGTGTGTTCGACGTGCAGCGCGATCAGGTGCAACTGATTGACCTGGCGATGGCGCGTCTGGCCAGCGGCGGGGTGCTGTATTTCTCGAACAACTTCCGCAAGTTCCAGCTGGAAGAAAACCTGGCCGAGCGTTATGCCGTCGAGGAAATCACCCAGCAGACCATCGACCCGGATTTCGCCCGTAACGGCAAAATCCACCGCGCCTGGAAAATCACCGCGCGCTGAGCGGTCAGCGCGCTACGTTAGGCGCCAACCCGCACGGGCTGGCGCTTCGACGCGTTATAAGCGGAGCGACACACAGCACTATGCAAACTAATGGCGAATAGCTATAAGTGAATTCTGGCCACGTGTCGCGGCAACACTGTGGCGTCATGAGTTCAGCGTATGTCGTCAAACAAGGCAAGCGCCAAGATCCTTGGCCTCATCAGCGAAGACAGCTCCTCATGGGTTGTGGGCACGCTCGTGTTTTCGGCGGGCGCGGTGCTGACTGCCTTGCTGGCGCTGGCCAATGTCGAGTTGTACCAGCGTCAGTTGCGTCAGCGGTTCGAACTGCTGGCCAGCGAGCGCGTCAGCCGGATCGAGGACCGCCTCCAGGGACAGGTCCGAGGGCTGGACAGTCTGCGTCGCTTTTTCGTGTATTCAGATGAGGTGTCCGAGGACGAATTCAATGGATTCGCCCACCCTTTGCTGGTGTACACCCAGGCCTACTCGTGGACGCCAAAAGTGGCCGACGCCGAGCGGGAATCGTACGAGCATCGCGTGCGCGAGGCCGGTGTGACGGATTATTCCGTGCGAGAGCTTGGTCCCGACAGCAGCCTAAAGGTCGCCGACACACGCCCGTATTACTTCCCGGTGCGGTATACCCTTAGCCGCAGCACCCTGGCCTTGCCATTGGGTTTCGATGTGAGTTCCGAACCCGTACGGCGGGCAACGCTTGAGCGCGCGCTCCAATCGGGTGATATGGCAGCATCGTCCCTGATGGAACTGGTCGGCCTGGAAACGGAAAACCGTAAAGGGGTGCTGTTGGTCGCACCCGTGACCGCCCGCTCTCATACCACCGGGCCCGAGGCGGGGCCGTTTCAGGGTTTCCTGCTGGCGGTGATCAGCCTGCGCAAATTGATGACCGAAGGTCTGCCCGCCACTGATGAGGACAATCTGGCGGTGGGTCTGGAGGACATCACGTCGGCGCAGGCGCCCCAAGTGCTGTATGGGTCGGCTGCCAAAGCGGCGATCAGCGATCTGCAACTCACTCAAACGGTGGATTTTGCTGGGCGCAGCTATCGCTTGCAGGTTCGCCCGACGGCGGTGTTCATGACTGCCAACCCGTCCGGCAATGACAGCGTGGTGGTCCTCGGCGCGTTGCTCAGTTTCATGCTCAGTGCCTTGTTGTATGCCTTGATCAGCCAGCGTCAGCGCGCCGTGCGGCTGGTGGAGCAGCGCACTGTGCAATTGCGTCAGCGCGAGCAGCAATTGCGCAGCGCGCACGGCCAGTTGCGTAATGTGCTGGACGCCGCGACGCAGGTGGCGATCATCGCCACCGATCTGGAAGGGGTGATCACCACCTTCAATATTGGCGCCGAACGCATGCTGGGTTACAGCAGTGCGCAGGTGTGCGGGCAACTCACCCTGCGTCAACTGCACCTGTCGTCCGAACTGGCCGAGCATGTCTGCGAGCTGAGCCAGCGATATGGACGCTCGATCAAGACCGGCGAAGCCATGCTCGTGGAGTCGGTGGAGGAGCATGGCCATCAGGCACATGACTGGACATTGGTGCGCCAGGACGGCAGCCATCTGCAGGTCAACATGCAGGTCAGTCCGGTGTTGGATGAGCACGATCAGTGGATTGGCTACCTGGCGGTGTGTCTGGACATCACCGAGCGTAAGCGTGTCGAGGAAGAGCTGCGCACCATGTCAGTGACCGACGCGTTGACCGGCGTCTACAACCGTCGCTATTTCCAGGAGCGTCTGCAGGCGGAGTTGCTGCGCGTTGACCGCCACGGCGGGATTTTCTCGGTGGTGATGCTCGACATCGATCATTTCAAGTGCATCAACGATCAGTTGGGGCACGCGGTGGGTGACCATGTGTTGCAGGCGATCTGCAAGCGCTTGTGTCACCGTTTGCGCCGCAGCGATGTGTTCTGCCGCCTGGGAGGCGAGGAATTCATGGTGCTGTGCCCGGACACCGATGGCGATCAGGCGTTTGCACTCGCCAGTGAGTTATGGGCGGCGTTGCGTGCTGAGCCGGTGGACGGCGTTGGCCGGGTGACCGCGAGTTTCGGGATCGCCAGTTGGCGTAAAGGCGAGGGCGGCGATGCCTTGCTACTGCGCGCGGATTCGGGTGTCTATGCCGCGAAAATGGGAGGGCGGGACCGGATCGAGCCGGAGCTGCCGTGATCCGCTGCCTTGATTCTGCCCGCAGCGCGAGCGCGCTCCTACGCCCTCGGCAGAGGCGCAGCGGTGGATGAAAGGCTCTTGATTCTGCCCGCAGGGCGTAGCGAGGCTCGCTCGTACGCCCTGCGGGCACAAGCACTTACGCACTCATCGTTGGCGGTAACTCCATCAATTTGTCGAGGGTGATCGGCAGGTCTCGGATGCGTTTGCCGGTGGCGTGCGACACAGCGTTGGCGACGGCAGCGGCCAGGCCCGTGATGCCGATCTCGCCAATGCCGCGTGCGCCGAACTCATTGAGTTCGTAATCGGGATAATCGAGCAGGATCACGTCAATTTCCGGCTGGTCCGCGTGCACGGGCACCACGTACTCGGCGTAGTTGTTATTGACCGGCATGCCGTCGCGTTCGTCGAAATCAGTGGCTTCGAACAGTGCCATTCCGACGCCCATGACGATGGCGCCTTCGACCTGATTGAGCGAGGTCTTGTGGTTGATCACTTTGCCGACGTCGATGGCGCTGACCACTCGCGCGACGCGCAGCCGCGAGATGCCCGGATCCCAGCGAACTTCTACGAAATGCACGCCGAACGAGCGGAATGAATGCTTGCTGGTGTCGTTCATCCCGGTTTTCGCTTCGCCGAAAGCGCTGGACTGCTTTTGCGCCTTGAGCACGTCGGCGATGGCAAAGGATTTCTCTCCGCTTTTCAACTGACCCTGTTCAAAACTGATCTGATCGGCCTTGGTCCCTGCAAACACGCCTTTGGGCGCTGCAGAGAAGGCTTTCAGCTGCTCGATGGCCTGACGCGTCGCTTCGGCTATCGCAGGCAACACGCTGGCCGTCGCCCATGAGCCGCCCGATACGGGCGCGGGCGGGAACGAGGAGTTGCCGAGTTCGACGTCGATTTTATCCAGCGGTATGCCGGTGATGCTGCTGACCACCTGCGCCACGATGGTGTAAGTGCCGGTGCCGATGTCCTGCACACCGCAGATCGCGTACGCCGTGCCGTCTGCACGCAATGAAACCTGCGCCTCGGCGGGGGTGCGATAGGCGTCCCAGTTACAGGCCGCCATGCCATAGCCGATGATTTCAGTGCCTTCCTTCATCGAACCCGGTTTGGGATTGCGCTTGCTCCAGCCGAAGCGTTCAGCCGCCTGATCGATGCATTCCTGCAAATGGTTGCTGGACCATGGCAGGTTCTGGCTCTCGTCACGCTCCGAGACGTTAATCTTGCGGAACTGCAGCGGGTCCATGCCGATCTTGTCGGCCATTTCGTCCATCGCCGATTCCAGCGCGAACAGTCCGGGCGCGGCGCCTGGCGCGCGCATCGAGGTCGGTGTGCCGCGATTGACCTCGATGGTCTTGTGGGTCACCAGCACATTCGCGCAGCTGTACAGGCTTTTGGTCGAGGTGCCGCAGTTTTCCTTGTACGGGTCGGTGAACGAGGTGGTGTTGATCGACTCGTGACGGACCGACACCAGCTTGCCCTGGTCGTCGGTGGCCAGGCGCAGTCGCTGCCGGGTTTCAGGCCGATGCCCGGTGGTGGTGAACATCTGTTGCCGCGGAACGACCAGTTGCACAGGGCGGTTGAGCACTTTGGCTGCGCCACAGGCTGCGACCGAATGCGGCCAGATCCACAGTTTGCTGCCAAACCCCGAGCCAATGAACGGCGCGCGAACCTCGACCTTTTCAGGCATCAACCCGAAGATTTTCGCCAGCGAGTTGCGATGCGCAACCACGCCTTGGGAGGCCTCATAGACAATCAGTCGGCCATCTTCCCAACTGGCGACGGTGGCGTGCATTTCCATCGGGTTGTGGGTTTCCACCGGCGTCGAATACGTCGCGTCGATGCTGTGCGCGGCGCTGTCAAAGGCCGATGCCGCATTTCCTCGCGTGTGGTTCGGGCTGCCGTCCTGCAGCGTGCCGGCTTTCAGGCCCTGCTCAAGGTTGGCAACGGCGGTGCTCTTGCTGTAACTGACCTTGATCTTGTAGGCCGCCGCGCGGGCGTGCTCGAACGTATCGGCCACTACCAGGGCGACGAACTGCCCGGCGTAGTACACCGTGTCGTCCTCGAACGGCAGGCGGCTTTCGTCGGACTTGGCCGCCTTGAGGATCTGCGCGAAGGACATCGGCAGCGCCGAGTTGTGGTACAGCGACGGAAAGTTGCCGTGGTGGAAAACATCCAGCACGCCTGGGGATTTGCGTGCCGCGTCGAGGTCCAGCGCGGTGATCTTGCCGCTGGCGACGGTGCTGAAAACGCCGTAGCCGTAAGCCATGTTTTTCAGGTGGTGATCAGAGGCGTACATGGCCGTGCCGGTCACCTTGCGTCGCCCGTCGATCCGGCGTGGCGCCGAGCCGATCATGGTTGAGTCCGTCATGTTCGTGTCCTCCCGGTCATGCCGTCAGGGTGCTGAGGTTGCGCACGATCGCCTGTTGCCCAAGGGCGATCTTGTAGGCGTTATGGCGATAGGGTTTGGCACCTTGCATGGCGATCGCGGCCGCCTTCTCCATGTTTTGCGGTGTCAGCCTCGCGCCTTTGAGCGCACGTTCGGCTTCCATCGCCCGCCACGGTTTGGTGCCCACGCCGCCCATGGCAATGCGTGCCTCGCGCACGGTGTCGCCGTCCATCACCAGAATCACCGCGCTGGACCCCAGGGCAAACTGATACGACGCCCGGTCACGCAGCTTCAGGTAACCCGATGTGCTCCCGGCCAGCGGTGCCTGCAGCATCACGTGGGTGATCAATTCGTCGTCCTGCAGGGCATGCTCTTTCCAGGGCGTCGAACCGGGCAGCAGATGGAAGTCGAGAAAGTCGATGCTGCGTTTGCCTTTGGGCCCCTGCACGTCAATTGTTGCGCCAATCGCCGCCATTGCCACGCACATGTCCGACGGATGCGTGGCGATGCATTGGTCGCTGGTGCCGAGGACCGCGTGCACGCTGCGGTTATGGCCGTCGATGGCCGCGCAGCCTGAGCCAGGCTGGCGTTTGTTGCACGGCGAATAGCCGTCGCGGAAGTAATTACAGCGCACCCGCTGCATCACGTTGCCCGCCGTGGTCGCCTTGTTGCGCAACTGCGTGGTCGCACCGGACAGCAGCGCCTGAGACAGCACCGGGTAGTGTTCGACAATGTAGGCGTGATGCGCCAGATCGCTGTTGGTCACCAGCGCCCCGATGCGCACGCTGCCGTCTTTCTGCACGTCGATCTGCTTGAGGGACAGGTGATTGACGTCGATCACCTGATCGGCTGGCATCACGTCGAGTTTCACCAGGTCGAGGAGGGTGGTACCACCGGCGAGAAAAAATGCCGTGTCGCTTTTCGCGTGGGTCGCGACGGCCTGCTCGACGCTGCCCGCGCGCACGTAATCAAAGGCTCTCATCAGGTCACCTCCTGCAGCTTGATTCTCGCGCTCTGAATCGCCGCGAGAATGTTCTTGTAGGCGCCGCAGCGGCAAATATTGCCGCTCATAGCCTCGCGCACGCTGTGGTCGTCACTGCCGATGTTCTTGTCCTGAAGCATGGCCACGGCGCTCATGATCTGGCCGCTAGTGCAGTAACCGCATTGATAGGCGTCGTGTTCCCAGAAGGCTTCCTGCACCGGGTGCAGTGTTCCGTTTTTCGCGAGGCCTTCAACGGTGGTGATCTCGTCGCCTTCGTGCATGGCGGCGAGCGACAGGCATGAGTTGATTGCAGTGCCATTGACGTGGACGGTGCAGGCCCCGCACTGGCCGTGGTCGCAGCCTTTCTTGGTGCCCGTCAATTGCAAGCGGTCACGCAGAACATCCAGCAGCGCAGCATTGGCGGGGAGGTTGAGGGTATGGGCCTGGCCATTGACCTTGAGGGTCATGCGCCGCTCATCTTTGGCCGGTGGGTCGGTGTCGTCCGGCACGGCCGCCTGCGCTTCCAGTGCCTGGGTCCAGATCGGCGCCGTCGCTGCGGCGAGGCTGGAAACACCGATGGATTTGAGGAAGTTTCTGCGCGACGGCACGGTGAAGGCCGTGAGGTCGGATTGCGGCTCATTTTTATCAGGCTGATCGGTCATGGACAGGTTCCTCGTCAGCGTTGAGTCAAGCCTGGCCCCCGACGGTGAGCGGGCGCCCAGGCATGTACGGCAGTTGATGCGTCAAGCGACCCACCATAATCAATGAACGGTCTGCGCATTCATTTGAATAAGTACATACACTTTTGAATGGTTCTCTCTAATCCCTGCCATGGGTATGAAAAACAGGCTGGCGACTCGGGCGGAACAAGGGAGTGCGGGGCTTGCGGAGCAAGGGACGCAGGGTTTGTGACCTGTGCTGGAGGGAATGGTTGCGGGAATTTCGCAGATGGAAAACACAGATTGTTACTAAAGGTGCAGGGTTGATCAGGTGAAACTGATCAGCCCTGCACCTGGGAAGTATCAGGCGGCTGACGCTTCTTCTTTAAGGGTGGCCATGTCGATCACGAAACGGTACTTCACGTCGCCCTTGACCATGCGTTCGTAGGCTTCGTTGATGTCCTTCATATGAATCATCTCGATGTCCGAGACGATCCCGTGTTTGGCGCAGAAATCCAGCATGTCCTGGGTTTCCTTGATGCCGCCAATCAGCGAGCCGGCCAGGCTGCGGCGCTTGAAGATCAGGTTGAACACCGAAGGCGATGGATGAGGATGATCCGGCGCGCCGACCAGCGTCATGGTGCCGTCGCGCTTGAGCAGGTTCAGGAACGCATCCAGATCGTGAGGCGCGGCGACGGTGTTGAGGATGAAGTCGAGCTGGTTGGTTTGAGTCGCCATCTCATCTGCGTTTTTGGAGACGATGACTTCGTCGGCGCCCAGGCGCAGGCCGTCTTCACGCTTGTTCGGCGAAGTCGTGAACAGCACCACGTGTGCGCCCATGGCATGCGCGATCTTCACGGCCATGTGACCCAGACCGCCGAGCCCGACCACGCCGACTTTCTTGCCTGGGCCGACTTTCCAGTGATGCAGCGGGGAATAGGTGGTGATCCCGGCGCACAGCAGCGGCGCCACAGCGGCAAGGTTGTCGCTGTGAGAAATCTTCAGAACGAACTTCTCCTTCACCACGATCTTGTCGGAGTAGCCGCCGAAGGTGTTCTCACCGCCGAACACAGGCCCGTTGTAGGTGCCGGTGAAACCGCTTTCGCAATATTGCTCGTCGCCTTCAGCGCAGGAAGCACAGTGCTGGCAGCTGTCGACCATGCAACCGACGCCCGCCAGATCACCGACCTTGAACTGTTTGACGTTGGCGCCAACGGCCGTGACTTTGCCGACGATTTCGTGGCCCGGCACCGAGGGATACAGGGTGTTCTTCCATTCGTTGCGCGCGGTGTGCAGGTCGGAGTGGCAGACGCCGCAAAAGAGAATGTCGATCTGCACGTCATCGGCGCCCGGATCACGGCGCTCGATTTGAAAGGGCGCCAGTTTGTCGGTGGCGCTTTGCGCGGCATAGCTGTAAGTCTTGATCATTTTGCGATCATCTCCAGTTGGGCAAAAAGGACGGTGTTTTGGGGTTTTGAGACCGGGGAAAACGGTCAAAGGACAATCGCTGGCAGCGCAACGTTGCAGACCCTTTACCCGACCAGCGTTTCAGCAAAATCTTTCATTTCGATGCCAGCCTGCCGATAAAGAAGCGGGAGTCACGTGAAATGTCGTGAAATTCCGATTTTCCGTCGTTTATAGGCAGCAAAAACGAATATGGCGCTTGCAACCATCTGTCAGACCCCATGAAGATAGCCCAGTCCCACGCTGGCAATGGAGCGCCAATGAATTCCCGTGTCTCGAACCCTACCCAGCGCTCGCCATTCGCCGACGAACAGGCGACGCGATCACCCGACCACGGGCTGGAAGATGTGTCTTCGATGATCGACGAAACCACCCTTGAATCGTTGTTGCGCGCAGCGAAGCTGGCCGCTCCTGACTTGAGCTGGGCGGCCTACCGTGCCGGCCAGCACATGCATCTGATGGGGCAGGGCAATGCGTCGACCGAGTGGCCCCGGCTGATTGCGCGGGAAGACTTCGCCGTGTTCTGTCGCGATCATGGTTTGCAGCGCTGGGTAACGGGGCACGGCGAATCGGCCTTGGGCTGGTTACTGACCCCTGAGCGCGAGTCGGGGAGTCCGTTTCTGGTGGCGTTGGCCAGCAAGCTGGGGATGCGTTTGCAGACCGATGCGCTGGCGCGCGCCCAGGCCACTCAGCGGGTGCTGTACGAGATCACCTACCTGGCGAGTTCGACCCGTGACCGTTCGGCGTTTCTTCAGGGTGTTCATGAACAGCTGTCCACGCTGATCGACGCCGAAAACTTCTACCTGGCGCTGTACGAGAGCCACAGCGGCAAGGTCACCTATCCGTATTACATCGACATCACCGACGTTGACGCGCTGGAGGCCGAAACCCAGGAGTTTCTCGACCCGGAACGGCTGTCCATGACCGGGTATGTCCTCACCACCGAGCAACCGCTGTTCGTTGATGCCGCTGGTATCGAGCGCGCACAGGCGTCGGAGCATTTTCACTGCGTCGGGCACCGCCCCGAGTTCTGGATGGGGGCGCCGCTGAAGAATGCCTCCGACGATGTGTTCGGCATGCTCGCGATGCAAGTCTATGACGTTTCGCGGGTCTACAGCGTTGAGGATCAGGAGCTGTTTCTGGTCGTCGCCCGTCACGTGGCCATGGCGCTGGACCGCATCCTGCACCGCGCTCAGCTGGAAGAGACCGTGGCCCGCCGGACCCTTGAACTCTCGCGCCTCAACGACGCCTTGCGCAGCGAAGTCGCCGACCGCGAGCGCGCCGAACACTTGCAGAGTGCGCTGTTCCAGATCACCGAGCTGTCCAGTCAGCCGGGCGATATGGCCGACTTGTTCAAAAGCCTGCACGGCATCGTGGGCGAGCTGCTGTTTGCCCTGAACTTCTACATCGCGCTGTTCGACGATGCGACGGGGGAGGTGACCTTCCCGTACTACGTCGACGAGCGCCTGACCCGCCGACCGGAGCCGCGACGGGGTGAGCGTGGGTTCACCGAGTACGTCATTCGCCAGCGCCGTCCGTGCCTGATCGACAGTGCCGAGGCACGGCGCCTGGAAAACTCGGGTGAGATCACGCTCCAGAACGAAATCAACCGTTCCTGCTCCTGGCTGGGGATCCCCCTGTTCGACGGCGATGTCGTGCGCGGGGTGCTGGCGGTGCAGAGTTATTCGCCGCAGGTGAGTTATTCGCTTCGCGATCAGGATTTGCTGACCTTCGTCTCCCGGCACATCGACACCGCGTTGTCACGCCGCAGCGCTGCCGAGGCGATCCATACCGCCAATCTGCGGCTTGAAGCCCGTGTGCAAGACCGCACCCGTGAGCTGGATTACGCGAACGCCAAGCTGCAGCATGAAAACGCCCATGACTCACTGACCGGCTTGCCCAACCGCAGTCATTTGCAACAGCGTCTGCAGGTGGCGTGGGACAACTTCTGCGACAAGGGTCAGGAACTGGCGGTCATGTTCATCGACCTCGATCGCTTCAAGATGGTCAATGACAGCCTGGGGCATCATTCGGGCGACTTGTTGTTGATTCAGGCCGCCGACCGCTTGCGCAGTTGCATGCGTGACAGCGACCTGTTGGCGCGGCTGGGGGGCGACGAGTTCGCGGTGCTGGCCTATGCGGCGCCGCCCGACGTCACGGTTGCGATTGCCGAGCGCATTCTGCTGGCGTTCGACGTGCCGTTTTACATCGACGGGCACGCGGTGTTTTCCTCGTGCAGCATCGGTGTGGTGGGGGCCGATTTGCAGTTCCACAAAGAGCCGGCCGATTTGCTGCGCGATGCCGACACGGCGATGTACCGCGTCAAGAACGCCGGCCGTGACAGTTATGCGGTGTTCAACCAGGAAGTGCGCCGCGAAGTGTCTGACCAGATGGAGCAGGAAGGGGCGCTGCGCAATGCGCTCAAGCGCACCGACGAATTGCTGCCGTATTTTCAGCCGATCATTGATGTCGCTACCGGCAGGATTCTCGCGCTGGAAGCGCTCATTCGCTGGCGCCAGGCCGATGGCCGGGTGATTGCGCCTGGGCAATTCCTGCCCGCGCTGGAGGGGTTGCGCCTGATCGGCAGACTGGATTTCTACATGCTGCAGCAGGTCGTGGCGATGCTCGCCCAGCCCGAGCATGCGCATTGGCCGACGGTGCACGTGAATTGCTCAAGCTACAGCATCAGCCGGCCTGAGTTCGCCAGTGAGGTGCTGGGTTTACTCAGTCAACACGGCGTGGCGCCGGGGCGCATCTGCCTCGAGCTGACCGAAGGTGCACTGGTGGCGGAGCCCGAGTTGGCCCGTCAGGCCATGAAGCACCTGGCCGACAACGGTGTTTCCGTGGTGCTCGACGATTTTGGCGCGGGTTTCTCTTCGCTCAGTTACGTGCACCAGTACCATTTCAGCGGTTTGAAGATCGACAAGTCGTTCACCCTGGAACTGACCACCAGTTCCCGTAGTCGCGCCATCGTCCGCGCTATTGTGCGCATGGCCGAGTCCCTGGGGCTGACGGTGGTCGCCGAAGGGGTCGAGGACGCGGCGACTCTGCAGCTGTTGAGGGAGATGGGAGCAGGGCAAGCGCAGGGCTACTATTTTTCGATGCCGGTGCCGCAGGACAAACTGGACCTCAGTACGCTGCAATGAGCCCATCACCCGGAATGTGCGCGATCAGCGGCCAGCGGTCGTGAATGGCTGAAAACTGCAGCGGCGATGAGGCGGTCACGACATACACGCGTTGGTCGCCCGGCTCACCGGTTACCACGCATTCCAGCGCCTGCCCATCTTCCACGTCGAACCAGTGCGACACGCGCTCTGCGTCTTTCTCCATGTAGCGGTTGATCAGCCCGAATGCGCGCTGGGGACGGTATTTCGCCCAGCTGCCATTTTCTAAACTCTCCTGTCGTGCCCAGCCGCCTTGCGGCCCGCTGCCAGGTTGTTCCTTACGACGTCCCCACGGCAACCAACCCAGATCGGTGCCGTCTTCAAGCATGACCGGGAACGCCGCTTTGGGATTGGGGAAATACACCCGCACGGGCTCGTACGCCCGGTTCTTGTCTTTCGCTTCGATTCCGCCGCACATGAGCAGTCACCTTGTCGGAATGAGGTTCAGCGCCGTTGACCCTGCGCGCCCTGTTGCGTTAACTGTATATACGTACAGTTAATCGAGCAACCCCACCATGCAATTTGTCATCACCCCTCGACGCAGCAAAGGCGTTGCACTCCAGTCGGTGCCTGCAAAACGCACCGCAGCCATCCTCGGCGACCTGACCATCGCCCACCGCGTGTGCGAATCGCTGAACCGGCATTCCAACGTGGCGAGCCTGCGACCGGTCTACGGGGCGGGCGCGTTGTTACTGCCAGAACTCTACGACGCGACGGTTTCGGCGATGGCCAGAGAGGGCTTCACGCTAAGCGGGATCGAGTTCGATGGCGAGCGCTGGTACGCGCAATCGTGGTGGTGTCGTGCTGCCCAGTGAAACGCACGTCGATTGCTTGCACGGCTCGGATTGACCTCGGGAATGGGCGCTTTCCAGTGCCGTATGCCCTTGCTAGACTCCTGCCCATGTCAGACATCCCTACCAAGAAAACAGACTTCAAGGCCATGCCGACCTACGCCTTTTGCCCGGTGATTACCGCGCTGGAGGTGATCGGGGAGCGGTGGGTGATCCTTATCCTGCGTGATCTGCTGCGCAACCCCACGCGACGTTTTCAAGACCTGCAGGACTCGCTCAAGGGGTGCGCGCCCAGCACGTTGTCGACGCGGCTCAAAGCGCTTGAAGCCCACGGGTTGATCGAGCGCCGGCTGTACGAACAGCACCCGCCACGGCTGGAATACCTGCTGACCGTCAAGGGGAGAGCGGTCGGGCCGGTGGTCGCGTCGTTGCGTGACTGGGGCTTGCAGTTGCAGGCTGAAGACCCCGATTCACAATCGCCGGTGTAACGCGCGAACACGGCAGTTCATCCCTTCTTTCATTCCCCGCGCTACAACCGTCTACGCTGAGCCTGCAGCACGACGGCATGGTCTGTGACGTACATGGTTTTCCTCGGCCGCATTATTGACGTCTGATCTTCTTGGGGGAAGGCCATGAATCTGTTTCGAATGACGGGCCAGACGCTCTGCGCGCTGCTGGCGGTGACGAGTGCCTGTGTGTCCATCGCGTCTGAACAACAACTGGCGAGTATCGGCTCACTGACGATGGTTGGCGGCAAGGTCAAACAATGCTCGATCGGCTATCGCACCTACGGCACGCTGGCGGCTGACCAGAGCAATGTGGTGCTGGTGCCGACCTGGCTCACCGGACGGACGGCGGATCAGGTCGACATGATCGGCCCTGGCAAGCTCATCGACACCGATCGCTGGTACGTCGTCGCGCTGGATGCGGTGGGCAATGGCGTGTCGTGTTCGCCTTCCAACAGCAAGACCGACCCGCGCCTGAAGTTCCCTCAGTTCGGGATTCGCGACATGGTCAAGGCACAACATCGGTTGCTGGCATTGACCTTGGGCATCGATCACGTCCATGCCATCGTCGGCATTTCGATGGGCGGCATGCAGGCGTTGCAATGGGCCGTGATGTACCCCGATTACGCCAGCAACATCGTGACCATCGTCGGCACGCCGCAACCGACGGCCAACGATCTGCAGATCTGGAACGCCGAGTTGACCGCCATCGAGCGCAATCCAGGGTGGAACGGCGGAAATTACCTGCCGGGCACGCCCTTCAAAAACCTTGCCGCGCTGCACACCGAGTCGCTGTGGACGCCGGAGCATGCCGCGGCGAAAACCGTGGCGGCCAGGCGCCCCACGGAAGACCGCCTCCATGGCACGCAAACCAGCCAGAATTTCAGCGCGGTTGACTGGTATCGACAATTGCAGGCCATGACCACCTTTGATCTGGTGCGGGACGGCGACATGGCAACCTTGTCCCGCAAGATCAAGGCCCGGATGCTCATCATCACCTCCGAGCCGGATCGTCTGGTCGATCCGGCGCCCTCCAAAGCCCTGGCCGCCCAGAAACGCACCACAAAACTGCTGGTGCTGGACAACGATTGCGGGCACATGGCACCGGTCTGCGAAATGAAAAAGGTCGACCAGACGGTGAAAGCGTTCCTTGAATGAGAGACGCGCGGAGTGACCCTGCGGCGAGCGGCTGCCGCCGACGGCAAATCGGGGCCGGTATTGCCGCTCCGGTTGGCGGACAGACAAGGTCGGAGGCCTTGCAGGACGGGGCTTGCGTCATATGTAACGGCATGTGGCACCGGTTTTGCTGTGACCTGTGATACATCGATAACCTGGATAAGGAGGTGAAAGATGATCATCGGTAACAGTGCCATCCAGCACTTTGCGTCGAAAGCCGTGGCCCACACGCACTTCGACCCAACGGAGAAGGATGCGTACACCGTCAGCGCGATGGCAGGGGCGTCTGCGCCTGTCGCGGCGATTGCCGGCAGTAACGACAGTTCGACCGCAAGCAGCACTGATCAGGGCTACAACGAGTCTTTCGCCAAAATGATGGTGAACCTCAAGGCGGCCATGGCCAACACCACCGCTTCAGTGTCGGATGACGACAAAGCGGCCGCTGCGGCTGCGTTTTCGTCCAGCGCTGATAAGCAAATCGCGGCGACGGACAGCGTCACCAAAACCGTCGACAACGAAATGGCTGCGGTGGATAGCAGCGATTCCGGTGCGTCGGCGACTTCGTCGGCCAAAGAGCAGTTTTTGGCGTACATGAACCAGACCGATGCCGAGAAGGTGCGTCAGCAACTGACCGGTGTGAGCAAGGAAGAGTACGACGGCATGTCGCCGGAGCAGCAGGCGGCGGTCGACAAGAAAGTGGCCGATTTGCAGAAGCAAAAGCAGCAGATCGCTGAGCAAGAGGTCAAGACCAAGATCGCGATGGCCAAGGCTGAAATGGCTTGAGGGGTTGACTGGAAAGGTCAGCTGGGTGATTCATGAAGAGGGGCAGCGGTGTAAACCGGCTGCCCTTTTTTCTTTGCCCCTGAGCCAAACGGCTATGGGGCGGCGTTCACCCTCATTCGAAAGTGGCGCCCCGCGTGTTGACGAACAGCGAGTAGATCGAGTGGCTGCTGGCCATGAACAACCGGTTGCCTTCGCGTCCGCCAAAGCACAGGTTCGGGCAGCGTTCAGGCAGGGAAATATGCCCGATCGCCTTGCCTTGCGGGTTGAACACCCGCACACCGTCGAGCTTCTCCAGGTCGGCTTTCGGGTCGCCGTTGCCGCCCCAACCGCACCACAGGTTGCCGGCTTCGTCGCATTTCATGCCGTCGATGGCGGCAAAATCCAGCCCTTCAATGTGCTTGCGTCGGGCGCCCAGGGAGCCGTCTTCGCTCACTGTGATGGCCCAGATCAGGCGATTGGGCGTCGCACGGCCCTCGACCACATACAGGGTTTTCTCGTCCGGCGAAAAGCACAGGCCGTTCGGGCCTTTCATGTCGTCGATGACCCGGGTGACCTTGCCGCTCTGACCATCGATCCGGTACACGGCATGAGGCTGCGTCGGCGTGATCTTGTGCCCTTCGTAGTTGTTGCCGGTCTGGAAAGGCGGATCGGTGAACCAGATCGAGCCGTCGCGCTTGCAGACGATGTCGTTCGGCGAGTTGAAGGGTTTGCCGTCAAAGCTGTCCGCCAGCACGGTGATCCTGCCGTTGGGCTCGGTGCGGGTGATCCGACGACCTTCGCTGGTAGTGGTCGACCCCTCACACACGATCAAACGCCCTTGGCGATCACGGCACATGCCGTTGGAGAAGTTTGAGTTCTGGCGATACACCGTGAAGGTGTCGGTGATCTCGTCCCAACGCATGATGCGGTTGTTGGGGATGTCGCTGACCAGCAGATAGCGTCCGTCGCCGACCCACACCGGGCCTTCCGCCCAGCGCATGCCGGTGGCGAGCTTTTCGACCCCGGCGTTGAACACGCGCAGTTCCAGAAAGCTGTCGTCGAGGATGTGAATCAGAGGGTCCGGATAACGCTGGCTAAGCGGTTCCACTGCGCTGGCGATGCGGGGCAGGGTGATGCTGCCAGCGGCGGCGAGGGTGGCCGAAACAGCCAGGGATTTTTTCAGGAAACGTCTGCGACCGTCGTTGCCGGGCAGGTCAGAAAGCGTTGAGTCCATGTAGCGTTCTCCGTTGATTGTTTTTCTTACGGGCGCGCTAGTAATACCTTGTGATAAGACATCGTACAAGTGTTGCGGTGGCGCGTTAATGGGTAGGAGCGCGCTTGCCCGCGAGTGCAGTAGGTCTGGCTACGAGGCTGTTCCTGGCTCACCGCAATCGCGGGCAAGCGCGCTCCTACAGGTTTTTACGCAGTGCCGATCACGTATTTCGATGCACGTTTTAATGACGCTAAAAAATGCCCGACCTCATCTCTGAGGCCGGGCATTTCATGTCGCCAACAGCCTGTGAACCGTTGCGGCGCGGTTACTTCGCTCGCAAGGCCTCGCGCACATCCTTCACGCTGGCGCTGGACACCGCGGGCGCGGCGTTGCCCCAAGTGTTGCGCACGTAGGTCAGCACGTCAGCGACGTTATCGTCTGACAGGTTCCAGCCGAACGCCGGCATGGCCGGGGCGGTAGGCGCCGCGTCGGTGGCGCCTGCGCGACTGCCCGCCAGGACCACACGGATCAGCGACGACGGGTCGTTGCTGTTGATCAGCGGGGCCATCGCCAGTTTCGGGAACAGGTTAGGCGCGCCTTCACCATTGGGCGTATGGCACGCCGAGCAGCGGTCGGCGTAGATCGCCTTGCCTGCCACCATCGAGGCATCGGTCGCTGCAACCGGCTTGGCCGCTTCCACCGGCTTCGCGCCGTCCTTCAGGTAAACCGCCACGGCCATCAGGTCCTGATCGGTCCAGTGTTGCGACGAGTGTTCGACTTCTTCGGCCATCGGCCCGGAGGCGATGTCGAAGCGGTTGGCGCCAGTCTTCAGGTACTTGACGATGTCGTCCTCGCTCCACGCGCCAAGCCCGTCGTGGCCGGTCGAGGTGATATTCGGCGCCACCCAGTTCTGCAGGTTGGCGCCGGTCAGGAACTGGTCATTCTTGTCCCCGCCAATCAGGTTTTTCGGCGTGTGGCAGGTGCCGCAATGGCCCAGGCCTTCGACCAGATACGCGCCCCGGTTCCACTGTTCGGACTTCTGCGGATTGGCCTTGAATTCGCCTTCCTTGAAGTTGATCAGGTTCCAGCCGATCAGGCTGGTGCGCACGTTGAACGGGAAGGGTAGCTGATTGGTCTCGACCTTGTTGTCCACCGGGTCGACGGTTTTCAGATACGCGAAGATCGCCAGATTGTCCTCACGCAGGACCTTGGTGTACGCGGTGAACGGCATGGCGCCATACAAGCGTTTGCCGTCCAGGCCGTGGCCCTTGGACATGGCGTTCTGGAAGTCTTCGAAGCTCCAGCGACCGATGCCGTTGACCGGGTCCGGCGTGATGTTGGCGCCCGCCAGCTTGCCGAACGGCGTGTCGAGGATCACGCCGCCGGAAAACAGCGGTTTGCCCGGCCTGGTGTGACACGCCGTACAGTCGCCAACGGTGGTCAGATAACGGCCTTTTTCCACGATGTTGTAGGAATCGGCACCGGTTGCGGCGTGAGCGATTGAAAAGGACAGTCCGATGACGCCCGCACAAACAGTCAGAAGGGTTTTCATAGTGTGATCATCTCCCCTGGACGCTTGAGGTAGCGGGTGCGGATGGCGTCCGCCGCTTTGAAGGCCAGCGCCGCGACGGTGCCGGTCGGGTTGTAGCCAGGGTTCTGCGGGAAGGCCGAGGAACCGACCACGAACAGGTTCGGCACGCCCCAGACCTGCAGGTACTTGTTGACCGAGCTGTTCTTCGGATCGGCGCCCATGATGAAGCCGCCGACGATGTGCGAAGACTGATAGGGCGAACTGTTCCAGTGGCCGGTCTGGGCGCTCGGCACCATCTGGCGCGGGTTCATGCTCTTGGCGATTTCGCCGACCTTGCCCGTGACATACGCCGCCATCTTGCGGTCGTTTTCCGGGAAGTCGAAGGTGATGCGCAGCAGCGGACGCCCCAGCGGATCCTTGTAGGTAGGGTCCAGCGACAGGTAGTTGGTGCGTGTGGCATAGCTGCTGGCTTCACAGCCGATGGACATGGTGCTGGCGTAGTTCTTGACCGTGGCCTTCTTCCATTCCGAACCCCAGGCAGGTGTGCCGGGTGGCAGGGGGCGCGAGTCGATAGGCGCGGCGCCGATCGGCGTGACCCGCGTGCTGCCGCCACCGACGAAGCCCAGGCCCGAATGGTCGAAGTTGTCGTTGTTGAACTCGTCGATCCCCATGCCGATGGCGCCGCCACCGATAAACGGGTTGAAGTTCTTGTCGTCGAAGAACATGCGCACGCTGTTGGCGGTCTGGTACGCGTAGTTGCGGCCAGTCGTGCCGGTGTTGGTGACCGGGTCGTACGGTTGGCCGACACCGGACAGCAACATCAGGCGCACGTTTTCAAAGATGAACGCGCTGATCACCACCAACTCCGCAGGCTGTTCCCACTCTTCGCCATTGGCGTCCATGTAGACGATACCGGTGGCGCGTTTGCCGCTGCCGTCCATGGTCACGCGCAGGACTTCGCAGTTGGTCATCGCGGTGAAATTCGGCTTGCGGATCAGCACCGGCAACACGGTGGTGATGGCGCTGGCCTTGGAGTAGTTGGCGCAACCGTAGTTGGTGCAGAAGCCGCAATAGGTGCACGGTCCCATCGCGACGCCCAACGAGTTGACGTAAGGCTGGGACACCAGCGCCGATGGCACCGGAAACGGCTTGTAACCCAGGTTTTTCGCGGCTTCGGCAAACAGTGTCGGCGCGTAGGTCTGTTTCGTCGGCGGGTTGGGGTACTCCTCGGAGCGCGCACCCTCGAAGGTGTTGCCGCCTTCCTGAATCACGCCCTTGATGTTGCCGGCCTTGCCCGAGACGCCTGCCAGGCGGTCGAACTTGGTGTAGAACGGCTCCATTTCTTCCCAGTCGGTGCCCCAGTCTTGCAGGGTCAGTTCCGGCGACAGTTCCTTGCCGTACCGTTCCTTGAGGTGCGTGGCCAGATGGAATTCGTGAGGCTGGAAGCGGAAGGTGATGCCCGCCCAGTGATTACCCGCGCCGCCTGTGCCGTTGCCGGGGTGGAAAGAACCCCAGGCGCGCATGGGTAGCGCTGTCTCGGTGACGCTGTTACGAATGGTCGTGGTGTTTTGCCGGGTCCTCAGCATCAGTTCCTGGCGACGGGAATAACGCAATTCGTCGGCCGCCGAGGCGATGTTGAAGTCCGCAGCGGTGTCGCGCCATGGCCCACGTTCGAAGCCGATGATCGTCAGGTTTTCGTCAGCCAGTTCATTGGCGATGATGGATCCGGCCCAGCCGAGCCCGACAACCACGACGTCCGTGGAAGGTAGTTTTTTGGCCATGTCGAATTAACCCTTCTTGGTCCAGGCGGAGCTGCCGATGATGGAGAGCGGCACGAGGTCGAGCTTCTGGTTGTGCAGGCCGATGTACTCGCGGTAGTCGTAGCGGGCACCGGGGAAGCCAATCATCTTCCACGACACCATGTCGCGGTTGCCGCCGTAGACCGGGTCGGCGAAGAAGCCTTCCATGGTGTTGCCCAATATCTGCTGGAAGAACAGCTTGGCGTCGATGCCGTCCAGGGCGATCTCGCCTTTTTCCAGGCCGACAAGGACCTTGTCCTGTTCTTCCGGGGCAAGGGCGGCGAAGCCCTTCTGGAACTGCTTCTGGCAGTACGCCTCAAGCCCGGCCAGGCCAAGGCGGTAGCGGTCGCGGGGCACGAACTGCGACTGATCGCCTTGCATCGGCGTGCCTTTTTCGAACGGGCCCTGCATGTACAGACGGCTGAACGTGCCGTATTCACCGGCCAGCTGGCGGTCGATGAACACCGCGCAACCGGCGTCTTTGCCGCTTACGCTCAATTCATCGGCCGGAATCAGGCGCGCGACAATGGCTTCGACCGCCGTGGCCTCGGCAGCACTGAAGAACTGCCAGCCTGGTGTGTCGTAGTGCATCGGACCGTTGTGGTCGAAGGGCACCCATTGTGGCACGCCGACGACGGTGGCGGCCTTGGCCGTAGCGGCAGCACCCACGGCCAGCGACGCTGCTGAGGACTTCAGCAACTGCCGGCGGGTGAAGCCTTTGGATTTCTCTGTCATTCAGGGCTCCTTGCGAACGCACCCGTCCAAGGGCCATGACGGGCACGGTCCAAAGGCGGGCGGCGTTAAAAGTGTCATTCACGGTTTTGCACGACAGCGCGAGGTGTCGTGCGGTCGTCTTTGCGGCGGGTGTGACATTAGGTCTCTGGCGAGCCCGCGAGCGAAAGGCGCACGCTAGGCGGGGCACTACCATTACCGACAGCCATCTTTTCCACGCGAATCACAATCATAGATGTGTTACTGGCTGTTGCATCCTGTGGAATCCGTAAATCACTGTTACGTATTTGGTAATAGTCGAGTTTTTTGCCCACGTGTGCGCTGATCCGGATCCTGTTGCAGCACAGATATTCAAGATTGCCTGGAAGCAGGTATTTACTGAGTTTCGTGTGCTGATGGAAGGGGCGTGAAAAACGAGATCAATCTGATCCGTTCCAGGGGCGATCATCTGTACTGATCGGCAGTCGGGCATTGCATTGAATTGCAGTAATAATTCTTCAATGAAGATGGCCTGGCGAGATCACATCAGCGATGACGGCCCTGGGTCGTTTTTCCCCAACATGACAGGATTTTCATGAAGTTCGGTCCATGAAAGAAGGCGCTTCTTGGTATCGTGCACGCCATTTGCGTCCAGACAATCTTCAGCGGACGCTGTCTGTGCCGTTCATATCTTCACCGAGTAGCTGTAGAAATGCCTGATCCCATACCCCTCAAGGACCATGAGAAAGAGACGCGACTGGTCAACAAGCGGTTGATCGCCTGCGCCTTGTTCGTGGCCATCCTCAGCGTTGCACTGGTCTGCCGGATGTATTTCCTGCAGGTCACCGAATACGCCTATCACTCGACCATCTCGGAAAACAACCGCGTCCACGTGCTGCCCATTCCACCGGAACGTGGGCTGATTTACGACCGTAACGGTGTGGTTCTCGCCGACAATCGTCCCAGCTTCAACCTGACCATGACCCGCGAACGGGCAGGGGACTGGCACGCGGTCATTGACACACTGATGCAGATCCTCAGCCTGCCGGACGAAGACCGCATCATCTTCGACAAGGCGATGAAGAACTCGCCGCACCGTTTCGTGCCGGTCACGCTGCTCTATGAACTCACCGAAGAGCAGATCGCGCTGCTGGCGGTGAACCAGTTCCGGTTGCCGGGGCTGGACGTCGAGGCGCAATTCGTTCGGCATTACCCGCTGGCCGAGCATTTTGCGCACTCCATCGGCTACGTCGGGCGTATCAACGAAAAAGAAGCCTCTCAGCTGGATCAAGTCGAATACCGCGGCACTCAATCAATCGGCAAGACCGGCATCGAGCGGTTCTATGAGAACGAACTTCATGGCCACGTGGGCTATGAAGAGGTGGAAACCAATGCGCAGGGTCGGGTTCTGCGGGTCCTCAAACACACCGATCCGGTGGCCGGTAAAAGCATCACGCTAAGCCTGGACGTGAAGTTGCAGGAAGCGGCTGAGGCAGCGCTCGGTGATCGACGCGGCTCGGTGGTGGCCATCGATCCGGCCACCGGCGAGGTGCTGGCGATGGTCAGCAAACCCAGTTTCGACCCCAATCTCTTCGTGACCGGAATCAGCTTCAAGGAGTACTCGGCGCTGCGCGATTCGGTCGACAGGCCGCTGTTCAACCGCGTGCTGCGCGGGTTGTATGCGCCGGGTTCGACGATCAAGCCGGAAGTGGCGATCGCCGGTCTGGACAGCGGCATCATCACCCCATCGACCCGGGTGTTCGACCCGGGTTACTTCCAGTTGCCGGACTTCGATCACAAATACCGCAACTGGAACCACAGCGGCGACGGGTGGGTAGACCTCAACGCTGCGATCATGCGGTCCAACGACACGTACTTTTATGATCTGGCGCACAAGCTGGGCATCGACCGGCTGCACGATTACCTGACCATGTTCGGCCTCGGGCAGAAGGTCTCGCTGGACATGTTCGAGGAATCCGCCGGCTTGATGCCGTCCAAGGAGTGGAAGCGCATTACCCGGCGTCAGGCGTGGTTCCCGGGCGAAACCGTCATTCTCGGTATTGGTCAGGGTTATATGCAGGTCACGCCGTTGCAACTGGCGCAGGCCACTACGTTGATTGCCAACAAAGGCGTATGGAACCGGCCGCACCTGGCCAAGGAAATCGGCGGGGTCGCACCGGTCGACGAGCACCCGATGCCGAACATCGTTCTGCGTGATCCTCGTGAGTGGGATCAGGTGAACAACGGCATGCAAGCGGTGATGCACGACCCGCGCGGCATCGCCCGTGCCGCCGCGCAAGGCGCGCAATACCGAATTGCCGGCAAGAGCGGTACCGCGCAGGTGGTGGCGATCAAGCAGGGCGAGCGCTACAACCGTGAAAAGACGCTGGAGCGTCATCGTGACAACGCCTTGTTTGTTGGTTTTGCGCCCGCCGCCAACCCGAAGATCGCCGTCGCGGTGATGATCGAGAACGGCGAGGCGGGCGGTCGCGTGGCCGGTCCCGTCGTGCGGCAGATCCTCGACGCCTGGCTGCTGGACCAGGACGGCCACCTCAAGCAGCAATACGCGACGCCTGCGGCCACAGCGGTCAACCCGAAAGTGCAGATCGCCGCACCGAGCAAGGCCGTGGCGCAGCCGCCGGTGTGAGAAATACGTGAACGAACCCCTGTGGGAGCGAATTCATTCGCGAAGGATGTGGAAGGCGATGGAGATGTCTCGTCTGTACCGGCCAATCGCGAATGAATTCGCTCCCACAAGGGTTGTGTGTGGCGCGTGAGATGTTGTGCATGGCGCGGGAATGGTGCTCTGGCTTCGCCGCCGCCCTGACGCGGCCCCCGTTGCCACAGGTTCAGTGCAGTTCATTGCGTATTCGGCTGCCCACAAGGCGCACATCCTGACAAGCACTGAACTGTGACCGGTGCTACAGGTCGATTTGAAACGGCGCGCGATGTCGGCTTTGGCATCGTGCGTACCTTTTGACTCGACAAGGAACCTGCCCCATGTCCAGCAGAACCATCGCCGACTACCTCGCGCAAACCCTCGCCGCTGCAGGCGTCTCGAAAATCTGGGGCGTCAGTGGCGACAGCCTGAACGGGCTGACCGACAGCCTGGAGCGTTTGGGCAAGATCAAGTGGATGCACACCCGGCATGAGGAAGTTGCGGCGTTTGCGGCCGGGGCCGAGGCGGCGACCACTGGCCAGTTGGCGGTGTGTGCCGGCAGCTGTGGTCCGGGCAACCTGCACCTGATCAACGGCCTTTATGACTGCCATCGCAGCCGCGTCCCGGTACTGGCCATTGCTGCGCAAATCCCGTCGTCCGAGATCGGGCTGAACTACTTTCAGGAAACCCATCCTACGGATGTGTTCAAAGAATGCAGCCACTTCGTCGAAGCGGTCAGCAGTGCCGAGCAGTTTCCCCGCGTGCTTGAGCGCGCCATGCGTGCGGCGATCAGTCAGCGTGGCGTTGCAGTGATCGTGATTCCGGGCGACGTCGCCCTGAGCGAGGCGCCGGACGCCAAACCTGCGTGGGTCAATCACACGCCACCGCATGTCATTCCGACTGAGCACGATCTGCAACGGTTGGTGGACCTCCTCGGCCAATCAAAAGCCGTGACCATTCTGGCCGGTGCCGGGTGCGCCGACGCTCACGATCAGGTGGTGGCCCTGGCGGAAAAGCTGTCGGCCCCCGTGGTCCATGCGCTGCGTGGCAAGCAATACATCGAATACGCCAACCCCTTCGATGTCGGCATGACCGGTCTGATCGGTTTCAGCTCTGGCTACCACGCGATGCTGTCCTGCGACACGCTGCTCATCCTGGGCAGCGGTTTTCCGTACCGCAATTTCTACCCGGAAAAAGCCAACATCATTCAAATCGACATCGACCCCGCAGCGCTCGGCCGGCGTGTGCCGCTGACGTTGGGGTTGGCGGGCGGCATTGCCGAAACCATCGTCGCGCTGCTGCCACGGCTCAAGACTCATACCGACCGCAAGTTCCTGGACAAGGCGCTGGATCATTATGCCAAGGCCCGGGAAGAGCTCGACGAGCTGGCCACGCCGTCGGCACACGGCGAGCCGATTCATCCGCAATACCTGACGCGCATGGTCGATGCCTACGCCGACCCGGACGCGATCTTCACCGTCGATGTCGGCACACCGACGCTGTGGGCCGCGCGCTACCTGACCATGAACGGCCAGCGTTCACTGTTGGGCTCGTTCAACCACGGCTCGATGGCCAACGCCATGCCGCAGGCGCTGGGCGCGAAAGCTGCGCACCCGCAACGCCAGGTGGTGGCGCTGTGCGGTGACGGTGGCCTGTCGATGCTGATGGGGGACTTGCTGAGCATTCGTCAGCTCAACCTGCCGATCAAGATGGTGGTGTTCAACAACAGCTCGCTGGGTTTCGTTGCCATGGAAATGCAGGCCAGCGGTTACGTGCCACACGACACCGATCTGCACGCCACCAGTTTTGCCAACATCGCCATCGGCGCGGGCATTCTGGGCATCCGCGTGGAGGACTCGGCGGACCTGCCCAACGCCTTGAAAAAAGCCTTTGAACACCCGGGGCCTGTGCTGGTGGATGTGGTCACCGCCAAACAGGAATTGGGCCTGCCACCGAAGATCAAACTGGCGCAGGCCAAGGGGTTCAGCCTGTTCATGCTCAAGGCCGTGATGAATGGCAAGGCGGATCAGGTGCTGGAACTGGCGAAGACCAATTTGCGGTAAGCGCCATTCTCCTGTAGGAGCGTGGCTTGTCCCGCGATCGGCCGGGAACCGGCCGTGGATTCGGTAAACGCGGCGTTTGAGATACGACTCAGTGTGAGGGTTTACGACGACTCCGTCGCCGATCGCGGGACAAGCCACGCTCCTACAGGAGAGCGGTCCAGGGATGTTTTTTTGCCCATAAAAAGCGCATTTCGCGTCCCGCCCGCACCACCCTGAACCACAAAAACTCCCCACTGAAAACGCCTGAAAAAAATCATTGTGCCATCTCGAAAACCAATGTTATGTTGGTAACATCCTGTCGAGGAATGACTTCCTGATAACATTTTTCGACTGTCCTCAATGCCGGTTTCAAGCGGAATGTTCATGGTCAAGAGTCCTTTCCTCGAGACGTTGGAGCAGCGGTTCAGCGACCTGACGCCGACCGGCAAGCGTATCGCCGGGTATCTGTTGGCCAATCCCCAGAAGCTGCCGTTCGAGACTGCCGACAGCATCGCCCAGCAAACGGGCACCACCGGGATTTCGGTGGGCCGGTTCTTGCGTTCGCTGGGCTATCGCAACATTGACGACGTCAAGCAAAGCCTGCGCGGCGACAGTGTCAGCCCGTGGGTGATCACCGACCGTCTCGGGGCTTTTCGCGAAGAAAGCACCCATGGCGATGCTCTGGAACGTTCGATGAACCGGGAGCTGGAAGCCATCCAGCGCGTCTACGGCCTGGCCCGCAGTGACACGTTTGTGCGCATCGTCGAGCGGTTGTGCAGCGCCGATGCGGTGTTCATCGTCGGCATTCAGACCACACGGGGGATTCTCAATGCGTTCTTTTCGCACCTCGAATACATCCGACCCAAGGTCTACTACGTCGATGGGCTTTCAGGCACCTATGCCGAATCGCTCAACTCGCAGTTCGACAATCCTTATGCGGTGATCGCTGACTTTCGCACCTACTCGGCGGTCACTCGAACGTTCTGCGAGGTGGCGCACCAGCAGGGCCTGGCGCTGGCATTTATCACGGATTTCCATTGCCCATGGGCGCGGGATTACCCCACCGATCTGCTGCAACTGAACTCTGATGTCGGCCAGTTCTGGGACTCGCTCGCGCCGCTGACCTGCCTGTTCAACCTGATGGTGTCGGCGGTGGCCGAGAAGTACGGGGACCGGCTCGATCAACGCCTGGCGAAGAACCGTGAACTGCAACAACTGTTCGGGCAGTTCGAATAACCCGATTGCCTGTTTGAGACAAGCGCCTTGGGCGTGATGAACCGTTTGAGCTGATCTGGAGAATGTTTACGTGAATAGCCCCCTCGTCGAAGTCGATGCCAAGGCGCTGCAGGTCGAAGTCGACCTGATCTATGCCGGCGTCGACAACCTGGCCGGCAAGCAGATTTATCAGGATCCGCGCTGCCTGTTGCACCGCGACGCCGAAGCCTGCCTGCGCAAGGCCAGCCGACTGGCGCGTCAGGCCGGGCTGACCCTGCGCATCTTCGATGCCTATCGTCCGCCGTACGCGCAATACCTGCTCTGGGAAGCGCTGCCCAACCCCGAATACGTGCGTGATCCGAGCCTTGGTTCGCATCATTCCCGGGGGGTGGCGGTCGACCTGACGCTGATCGATGCCACGGGGCAGGCGCTGGACATGGGCACAGGCTTCGATGACATGCGTGAGCACTCTCACCAGTTTTTCGCCGATCTGCCCGCCGACGTGCAGCGCAATCGCCTGCTGCTGCTGGGGATCATGCTGGCCGCCGGATTCACTTACATCGACAGCGAGTGGTGGCACTACGAGCTGCCTGGCGCCGACGATTATCCGCTGATCGACGACGGTTCGATCCGCCCCGCCCACTGACCGAGACACCTGTGACACCTGACCGGGACGAACATGAATCCCGGCTGAACCTGGTGACGACCTGACTCGCAAGAGCAGGGCGCCCCCTGTCGAAGCCCGCAAGGCTTCGAGCTTTGACTGCCCGGTATAGCGCCAACAACAAACCTGACGAACTTCCACACATCGAACGATCAAGGAACCGGCATGAAATCAATCGTTACCTCACTCGCCCTCCCACGCACGCTGGCGATGGCAGTCCTCTGCACCGCCACGGGCCTGGGTGCCTGGCAATCGGCCAGCGCAGCCGTGCCTCAGGACACCCTGATGATCGGCAAACCGTCCGACCCTCAGACCCTCGACCCGGCTGTGACCATCGACAACAACGACTGGACCGTGACCTATCCTGCGTATCAGCGGTTGGTGACGTACAAGGTCGAGAACGGCAAAGGCAGCACCGAAGTCATGGGCGAGCTGGCCAGCAGTTGGTCGACGTCGGCGGACAACCTGACCTGGGAATTCAAGCTCAAGCCCGGCAACAAGTTCGATGACGGCGCCGACGTGAACGCCGAGGCGGTGAAGTTTTCGTTTGATCGGGTGATGAAGCTCAAGCAAGGGCCTTCCGGTGCATTCCCGGACGACATGACGGTGTCGGTGGTCGATCCGCTCACCGTGAAATTCACGCTCAAAGCGCCGTACGCACCGTTTCTCTCGACGCTGGCGCACAACGGCGCGGCAATCATCAACCCCGATGTGGCCAAGAAAAGCGAAGGCGCCGAGGCTTATCTGTCGAACCACACTGCCGGTTCCGGTGCGTTCAAACTGGTCAACTGGCAGAAGGGCCAGACCCTCACCATGGAGCAGAACAGCTACTACGCCGGTCCCAAGCCGACCCTGAAAAAGGTCGTGGTGAAGATTATCGGTGAGGCGTCGGTGCGTCGTCTGCAGTTGGAACACGGCGATCTGGACATCATCGAGGACATGCCCGAAGACCAGCTCGAAGCACTGGCGAAGAAGCCCGGCATCGTGGTCGGCGACTATCCGTCCTTGCGTGTCACCTTGCTCTACCTGAACACCCAGAAAGCGCCGATGAACAACCCGGATGCACGTCGCGCCATCGTCGAGTCGCTCGATTATGACGGCATCATCAACGGCATTCTCAAAGGCAAGGCCAAGCCGCTGAACGGCCCGATCCCTCAAGGCATGTGGGCGTACGACGAGAAGCAGCCTGCGTTCAAGCAGGACATGACCAAAGCGAAGGAAGACCTGGCCAAGGTCTCGCCGAAGATCAGCAACCTGACCTTCATGTACTCCGACAAGGACCCTAACTGGGAGCCGATCGGTCTGACGCTGCAAGCCGGTCTGCAGTCGCTGGGTGTGAACCTGAAGATGGAGAAGCTGGCCAACGCGAGCATGCGTGAGCGTCTGGGCACCGGTGACTTTGACGTTGCCATCGGTTCCTGGAGCCCGGACTTCGCCGACCCCTACATGTTCATGAACTTCTTCTTCGATTCGAAGCTGAAAGGGCTGGCGGGTAACCGTTCGTTCTACGACAACCCGGCAGTGGACAAGCTGATCCGCGAGTCGGCGACCACCAACGACATGGCCAAACGCACCGAGCTGTACCAGCAGGCGCAGAAGATCGTGCTCAACGACAGCGTTTACGCCTACCTGTACCAGAAGGCCTACACCTTGCCGATGAGCGAGAAGGTCAAGGGCTACGTGTTCAACCCGATGTTGGAGCAAGTGTTCAACATCGGCACGATCACCAAGTAAGCCGTCGTCGCCCATGGATTTCAAGAAGCCCATGGGCGACAAAGTGATCGTGTTGCCATGGTTCTGGGCCCTGTGCGAGCGAATTCATTCGCGATTGGCCGTACATCCAATAAATCTCTGCCGGATGTACCGCCGTATCGCGAATGAATCCGCACACAGAGTATCGGGTGGATGGCAAGGCTGTGTCCGCGAGCTGATTCGCGTTGTCGATTGAATGCGTGACCGAGGTGCCTGATGGCCTTCCTGAATATTTTGCGTAAACGCCTGGGCGGCCTGCTGCTGGTGGTGTTTGGCGTTTCCCTGATTACCTTTTCCATCTCTCATCTGATTCCGGGTGATCCTGCGCGGCTGATTGCCGGCGACCGTGCAACCGATGCGATTGTCGAGAACATTCGCCATCAACTGGGATTGGACTTGCCGCTGTACCAGCAATACGGCCGCTACATGCTCGACCTGTTGCAGGGCGATCTGGGCACGTCCATCCGCACCCATCGTCCGGTGCTCGAAGACCTGCAAGCGTTCTTCCCGGCGACCCTCGAGCTGGCGCTGGCGGCGCTGACCCTGTCGATTCTGGTCGGGGTGCCGCTGGGCGTGTTGTCGGCGGTTTACCACAACCGCTTCATCGATCAGGTGGCGCGAACCCTGGCGGTCACCGGGATTTCCACCCCGGCGTTCTGGCTCGGGCTGGGACTGATCGTGCTGTTTTACGGGCATTTGAACTGGCTGCCCGGCAGCGGACGGATTGACGAAGGCCTGGAACCGCCGCCGACGGTGACCGGTTTTTACTTGATCGATACCTTGCTGGTGGGGGATACCAGCCTGTTCTTCAATGCTGTCCAGCACCTGATCCTGCCGGCGATCACGTTGGGTTTCGTCAATCTTGGCGTAGTGGCGCGGCAGATCCGCTCGGCGATGCTCGATCAACTGGGTGAAGACTACATCCGTACAGCGCGGGCCTATGGGTTGTCGAAGTGGGCAGTGATCCTGCGCCATGCGCTGCCCAACGCCTTGATCCCTTCGGTGACCGTGCTGGGCCTGACCCTGGGCGATCTGCTCTACGGCGCGGTCCTGACGGAAACCGTATTCGCCTGGCCCGGCATGGGCGCCTACGTAGTCAAGTCGATCCAGTCGCTGGATTTCCCGGCGGTCATGGGCTTCGCGATTCTGGTGTCCTTCATTTATGTACTGCTGAACATGGCGATCGATCTGGTGTACCGCCTGATCGACCCACGCATCGGCGAGGTCAATTGAAATGTCCACTCCCCTCACTGCGCCGGTCGTGGCGCCGCTGCCCAAGGCTTCGCGCTGGCAGGACAAACTCGCGTACCTGGCGCACCAGGTGCGGCGCAGCCCGCTGACCATGGCCGGGTTGCTGATCACCCTGATGGTGCTGCTGTGCATGGTCTTCGCGCCCTGGCTGGCGTCCCATGATCCCAACGCGCTTAATCTGGGCCAGCGCCTGGCGGCGCCGTCTGCCGCGCACTGGTTTGGCACTGACGAAGTGGGCCGCGACCTGTTCAGCCGGGTCTTGTACGGCAGCCGTCAGTCAGTGGGCGTCGGACTGTTCGTCGCATTCGCGTCATGTATCGCGGGCGGCTTGCTGGGCTGTATGTCCGGGATCATCGGCGGGCGCTTCGACAGCCTGATCATGCGCTTGATGGACATCATGCTCTCGGTGCCGTCGCTGGTGCTGATTATGGCGCTGGCCGCGGCGCTGGGCCCAAGCCTGTTCAATGCGATGCTGGCGATCACCCTGGTGCGGATTCCGTTTTACGTGCGACTGGCGCGGGGGCAAGCCCTGAGCATCCGCCAGATGGGCTACGTCAAAGCCGCTGAAACCTTCGGCGCAGGGCGCTGGCACATGGTGCTCTGGCACGTGGCGCGCAACGCCATGCCGCCTTTGCTGGTGCAGCTCAGTCTGGACATCGGCAGCGCCATTCTCATGGCCTCGGCGCTGGGATTCATTGGCCTCGGTGCGCAACAGCCCACGGCCGAATGGGGGGCGATGGTCGCGACAGGGCGCAATTACATCCTCGATCAATGGTGGTATTCGACCTTTCCCGGTGTGGCGATTCTGATCACCGCCACGGGCTTCAACCTTCTGGGCGACGGCGTACGTGACCTGCTCGACCCACGCCAGCAGGGGAAATGACCATGCACGCACAAGCCTCCAATCCCGTTGTCGGCCCTTCACCGGTATTGACCATCGACAACCTGAGCATCGAGTTCCCTGCGTACAAGAGCACCGTCAAGGCGCTCAATGGTGTGTCATTGCACGTCAATCCCGGTGAGATTGTCGGGGTCATCGGTGAGTCCGGGTCCGGGAAGTCAGTCACCGCCATGCTCAGCCTGCGCCTGTTGCCTGAACGCGCGTATCAGGTGAAGAGCGGCAGTCTGAGCATCCTGGGCCGCGACATGCTCAGGGCCAGGGAGAAAGACCTGCTGAAGGTCCGTGGCCGCGACGCCGCGATGATCTTTCAGGAACCAATGACCGCGCTGAATCCGACACGACGCATCGGCCGACAAATGCTCGACGTGATCATTCATCACCAGCAACTGAGCAAGGCCGACGCCCGCGCCAAAGCCGTCGCCTTGCTTCGCGACATGCACATCGCCGATCCCGAGCAGGTGATGAACAGTTACCCGTTCGAGCTTTCCGGCGGCATGCGTCAACGGGTGATGATCGCCCTGGCGTTCTCCTGCGATCCACAGTTGTTGATTGCCGACGAGCCGACCACGGCGCTGGACGTGACTGTCCAGCGGCAAGTGTTGCTGCTGTTGCGCGAAAAAGCCCGCGAGCGAGGCACGGCGATTTTACTGATCACCCACGACATGGCGCTGGTCTCGCAGTTCTGCGACCGGGTCTATGTGATGTACACCGGCGCCGTGGTGGAGCAGGGCGTGACCTCGCAAGTCATGGCCGATCCTCGTCATCCCTACACCCGAGGGCTGCTCAGTGGGTTGCCGGAACAGGTCGAACCCGGTCAGGACCTGATGACCATTCCCGGTCAGGTCCCCAATCTGTCGGCCTTGCCTGAGGGCTGTACCTTCCGCGACCGTTGCGCTTATGCCATGCCCAAATGCCTGCAGCGTCCGCCCATGCAGGTCATCGATGCCGTTGCTGATCGCAAGAGCGCTTGCTGGCTGAGCGAGCCATCCCATTCTTCAGCACAGGAGATGCCGTCATGACCCGTGCAGCCCTTGAATCCTTGCCCGATGAACACCCGGTGATTCTCGGCCTTGAAGACGTGCGCGTGCATTACCCCATGGGCAAGGACTGGCTCGGTCGACCAAAGGCCCTGGCCCACGCCTTGAACGGCATCGACCTGCAGGTGCGTGCCGGGGAAACCCTGGGGGTGGTGGGGGAGTCGGGGTGCGGCAAGAGCACGCTGGCGCAATTGCTGATGGGGCTGATCAAGCCGACCTCAGGCAAGCTCGAGTGGATTTACAACAACGCCAAGGAGCGCAGCAGCAACGTGCAGATCGTGTTTCAGGACCCGCAATCGTCCCTCGATCCGCGACTGCCGGTGTGGAAGGTAATCACCGAGCCGCTGTTCGTCCAGCGTTCGGCGCCGCGTCGGGACATGCGTGACATCGCTGCCAAAGTGGCTTCTCAGGTCGGGATCCGTACGGAGTACATGGACCGTTTTCCGCATCAGTTTTCCGGCGGTCAGCGGCAGCGCATCGCCATCGCCAGGGCGCTGTCGTCGAACCCGGACATCATCGTCCTCGACGAGCCGACCTCGGCGCTGGATATCTCAGTGCAGGCGCAGATCCTCAACCTGTTGGCCGAACTGCAACGCAGTCGTGACCTGACGTACATCCTGATCTCGCACAATGTCTCGGTGGTGCGGCACATGGCCGATCGGGTCGCGGTGATGTACCTGGGGCAGATCGTCGAGCTGGGCAGCGCCGCCGAGGTGCTGGAGCGCCCGCGTCATCCCTACACCCAGTTATTGCTCGAAGCCGTGCCGCGCCTGGGCGTGGCGGTGGACGACGCCCAGGTCTCCGCGCCGACTGAATTGCCCGGCAATCGCAACCTGCCCACCGGGTGTTTCTTTCGGGACCGCTGCCCGAAGGCAACCGTGGGCTGCGATAAGCCGCAGGCGTTGTTGCCCGCCAGAGGCGCAGCCGGTGCCGAGTGGGTGAGGTGTCATTTGCAGTCGGTGTGAACTGGGCCAGGACCCTGTCGGAGTGCGCGTGTTCCGGGTCGCATCCGGACGAGGCGGTATGCCTGCGACGAATGTATCGACTGACACACCGTCTTCGCGGGCAAGCGCGCCCCTACAAAAGCTGATCTGCGGTGAGCCTCACGCGCCCTTGATCGCGCGTGAGGCGTCGAACCGACCGCTCCTACAGGCGTTTTGGTGCCAGACACTCGCGAAACAACCGCTGCAGCGGGAGTTGCCGGTTCGCATGACGCATCACCAACGCCAGCTCACGGTAAAACGTCAGCGCACCGAGTTCGACGATCCGGATATGGGCCGCGCGTTCCAGCCATAAACCCGCTCGCGGCACGAGCGATACACCGAGTCCGGCCTCGACCATGCGCACGATGGCGTCGACTTCGTCCAGTTCGAGCCCCGGACGTGTTTCGATTTTCTGTTCACGCAGGAACCGCGTCACCTGACGGCCGCCGAATGAATGGCGGTCGTATCGCACGAACCGGTTGTCGCGAAGCAGTTGAAGGGGATCGTCGCCTTCTATCTGCACGGGTGCGATCAGCACGAACGGCTCGCGTTCGATGACCTCCAGCGACAATTCCTTGGGCAGTGCGAAGGGCGGTCGGATCAGGATTGCCAGGTCGATCTCGCCGGCATCAACGCTGTTGAGCAATGTCTGCGAAACACCCGGCACCACTTTGGCCTCGACCGTGGGCGCCTGGGTATTGAGTTGCACGAGCGCGTCGGGCAACAAGCCGGTTTGCACGGTGGCGATAGCGCCGATCACCAGCTCTCCAAAGTAGCCGCTGTCGGCTGACGGCGTGGCCATGCGTTCATACAGCTCCACGATTTCACGCGCCATCGGCAATGCGCGTTGACCGGCCGCATTGAGGGTGGCGCTGCGTCCGCTGCGATCAAACAGCTTCGTGCCGAGCGCTTTTTCCAGGGTGCGGATCTGCGCACTGACCGCCGATTGGGTCAGGCCGATCTGGTTGCCCGCCGCGACGAACGTGCCCAGGCGTTCGACGGTAAGGAAGGTTTTCAACTCGCGAATCATGGCGGCTCACTGATCAAAATAGTTGTGGCTCGACGCGAAAATTATGATCTTTCAATCAATGATTCAATGGGTAAAGATGTTCCCATCCCAAACAGAGGAAGTTGACCGTGACCGCCACCCCTCAGAAGCTCTCGCCGTTTCACCTCGCCATTCCCGTCTATGACCTGGCCGCCGCACGGCATTTCTACGCCAACGTGTTCAATTTGCCCGAGGGCCGCTCCAGCGATCACTGGGTGGATTTTGATTTCTTCGGCCATCAACTGGTGATCCACGAACACCCGAAAACCGATTCACAAGCCCACGCTGGCACCAACGCCGTGGACGGCCATGACGTCCCGGTGCCGCATTTTGGCGTGGTGCTGGGTTGGGAAGAGTGGGAAGCGTTGGCGGATCGATTGCAGGGTCAGGGCGTGAAGTTTGTGATCGAGCCTTACGTGCGCTTCAAGGGGCAGGTCGGGGAGCAGGCGACCATGTTCCTGTTCGACCCGTGCGGCAACGCGCTGGAGTTCAAAGCGTTCAAGGACATCGGGCAGTTGTTCGCGAAATAACGACGTGCGTGTCGGGCCCTGACACGCCGCACATTTATTGTAGGAGCGCGCTTGCCCGCGAATGCGATCTGTCTGAGATGAATTTATCAACTGACACTCCGCAATCGCGGGCAAGCAAGCGCCTACACGTTCCGGCGTGATACACATTATTGGATCCAGCTTTAAACACACTTAGACGGATGTTTAAATAAAAACCCAACTATTGCCCCTAATAAGTACTGACCGATTAGTGTCGTCGACGACCGGCATTAAACTCTGCCACTCAACGGCCGAAGTATATTTCAGGCCGCGTCTTCCCTTTCTTCGCATAACCCCGTAAAAAGCGCGGCGCGTGCCTGATCGGCTACGCATTCACGTCGCTGTCATTCTTGGTTATGGACACAATCGTATGATCAATCGTCTGGGTTTCAGCAGAAAGATCCTGCTGGCCGCTGCACTGATAGTTGTTGTTGCTTTCTCGTGTTTCATACTGGTGAACGATTTTCGTCAGCGGGAAACATTGAAGAACAACGTAGATGCAGAACTGCAACAACTGGGCAGTCTGACCACGCAGAACATTCAAACCTGGCTGGACAGTCGCACTCAGCTTTTGTACTCCATGGCTCAGCAGATTGCCGCTGACGGCCCGACTCCGAGCAGTTTGCAGCGCATCGTCGGCCTGCCGGTGTACCCGGATAACTTCCAGCTCAGTTACTTCGGCGGCAAGGACGGCCTGATGTTCTCGGTCCCGGCCGGTAACCGGGCCGCCGACTATGACCCCCGTGCTCGCGGCTGGTACAAGGCGGCCGATGCTGCGCAGGGCATCATTGTCACCGAGCCCTACATCGCGGCTTCATCCGGCAAACTGGTGGTGACGCTGGCCACGCCGGTTCGTCAGCAGGGCCAGATGATCGGCGTCGCGGGCGCGGACATCTCGCTGGATGCCATCAGCAAGACCATCAACGCGCTGAATTTCGGCGGGCACGGCTACGCCTATATTGTCAGCGCCGACGGCAAGATCCTGATCCACCCCGACAGCAAGCTGGTCCTGAAGAACGTCAGTGAGGCCTACCCCAACGGGGCGCCGAAGATCGCCCCAGGCGTGGCTGAAATCGAATCCGGCGGCAAGGCGCAGTTCATTTCGTTCACCAGGGTTGAGGGATTGTCCTCGGCCAACTGGTATGTGGCGCTGGTGCTGGACCGGGATGCGGCGTATTCGATGCTCAGTGAGTTCCGTTCTTCGGCGATCACTGCCATGGTCATCGCCGTGGCAATCATCATGCTGCTGCTTGGCCTGCTGATCCGCGTGCTCATGCAGCCGCTGCATCAGATGGGCCGCGCCATGCAGGACATCGCGGACGGTGAGGGCGACCTGACCAAGCGTCTGTCGATTGTCTCGCAGGACGAATTCGGCGCGATGGCGCAGTCGTTCAACCGCTTCGTCGAGCGTATTCATGGCTCGATACGTGAGGTGGCGTCCACCGCCGGTCAATTGGGTGAAGTGGCGGCACGCGTTGTGGGCGCTTCCAACTCGTCGATGAGCAATTCCGACCAGCAAGCCAGCCGCACCAGCAGCGTGGCCGCCGCGATCAATCAACTGGGTGCCGCAGCCCAGGAAATCGCTCAGAACGCCGCCATGGCGTCGCAGCATTCCAGCGAAGCCACGCAACTGGCCAGCGAGGGTCAGGGCGTTGTTACGCAGACGATCAAGGCGATGGATCAGCTGTCGGAAAAGATCAGCGAGTCGTGCCTGAACATCGAAACGCTGAACAACAAGACCGCCAACATCGGCCAGATTCTCGAGGTGATCACCGGCATTTCGCAACAGACCAACTTGCTGGCGCTCAACGCGGCCATCGAAGCGGCGCGGGCGGGTGAGGCAGGTCGTGGTTTCGCCGTGGTCGCGGATGAAGTGCGCAACCTGGCGCACCGGACGCAGGATTCGGCCCAGCAGGTGCAGGGCATGATCGAAGAGCTGCAGGTGGGTGCTCGCGATGCCGTGGCGAACATGACTGAAAGCCAGCGCCGGAGCGAAAGCAGCGTGACCATCGCCAACCAGGCCGGTGAACGGTTGAACAGCGTGACACGCCGCATCGGTGAAATCGACGGCATGAACCAGTCGGTGGCCACCGCGACCGAAGAACAGACCGCGGTGGTCGAGTCGATCAACGTTGACATCACTGAGATCAACACCCTGAACCAGGAAGGCGTGGACAACCTGAAGTCGACGCTGGACGCCTGTACCCATCTTGAGCATCAGGCAGCGCGGTTGCAGCACCTGGTGGGGACGTTCAGGATCTGACAACACCGATTGCGGCGCAACGCACGCCTTTGTGGGAGAGAGTTCATTCGCGAAATGCCGTTGCATCCGCCGCGGATGTGTCGGCTGATGGATTGCATCGCGAATGAATTCGCTCCCACAGGTTTTGTCGTGAGCACGACTTATCGCTCAGAACCTCAGAACCTCAGAACCTCAAGGCCGCTCGGGCAATCCGGCTGCCCTGCGCAAACCCAGGTGCAACGCCGTGCTGAACATCTGCCCGTGGTTGCGGCCATTGTACTGCTCGTAGCTGGCCTCGGTGCCGGGCAGGGTGGCCAGGTGTTCTGCCAGCAGGCGATTGGCGTCGCTGGGCACTGCCTGCATCGCTTTCCTTCTTTCCGGCGAGCCGCCATCGAATTGTGCGATGGGCGGCTTGCCTTCTCTTTCGCCCCTGACCAGGCGCACGGTGCGTGTGGTCCCTTCGGGGAATTTTCCAAGCGCCATGCCATGGTCGAAGGTGATCGGCTGATACCACAGTGATGCACTGGCGGCGATCCAGGTCTGGAAAGCATCAGGCCGTTCCAGCAGCGCAGACAGCACGAACAGCCCGCCGAACGAGTGGCCCCATAGCGTTTGTCGGGTGACGTCGGTCGCGTAGCGCGCCTGTATCTGCGGTTTGATCGTTGACTCGATCAGTTCCAGAAACGCTTTAGACGTGGCCCCGGTGTAATCCCGGGTGCGCTGTTCGCCGTCGTAAGTGTCTTCGATGTCGTAGCCGATCATTACCAGCAGCGGCGGGGAGCCTGCGTCCAGCTCGCCCAGCCAGCTGTCCTGCAACTCGGCCAATACGTTATTGCCATCCAGTAGGTACATCACCGGATAGCCAATCGCTGGCGCAGGGTTACGAGGGATGCCGATGTCGAGGCGGTAATGTCGCTGGCCATCCGGAGAATCGATGGTCAGGCGTTCGAAGCGGTAATGGGCAGAGCCGGTTGCGGCCAAAGTGGGCTTCTCCTGATTGTCGGCGCTGGCCAGGAAGGGCAAGACGCTGAGCAGTACGACGGTGAGGGTTTGTTTCCAGTTCATTGATAGGTGCTCAGGTGCTGAATGTGTAGGAGCGTGGCTTGTCCCGCGATCGGCCGGGAACCGGTCGTAATGCCTGCTACGCGTTTTACCTGACCCACTGCATTTTTCTTCACGACTTCTGCGCAGTTGATCGCGGGACAAGCCACGTTCCTTTCGTTCGACTTGTCTAGCCAGCACCCCCGCAAGGCCGCTGTTTTCGGCAAACATGTCGACAAAAACCGCCAATTACCCCGCATCAAATGGTCAACGAACTGTTATCTCGCGTTCATGGACGGTTCATCGAACTGCCACACGCGCTCTCTAATGTCACTCGCACCGAACGCGGCCAGGGACGGGCTGAACGGTAGAACATTCACCTCGGCAGGACGCCGCAATCAAAGACAAGAGAAGCCCATGAACGCAGCCATCCATGTCGACCGCTTGAACAAGACATTTGCTCGCAAAACCGCTTTGGTTGACCTCGCATTGTCTATACAACCCGGAGAAATGGTCGCGCTGATCGGCGCTTCCGGTTCGGGAAAATCCACGCTGTTGCGCCATCTCGCAGGTCTGGCCTGCTGCGATCGCAGCAATGGCGGCAGTGTGCGGGTTCTGGGCCGTGAAGTGCAGGCCTCGGGCCGACTCAATGGCAAGGTACGCCGACTGCGCGCCGACATCGGCTACATCTTCCAGCAGTTCAACCTGGTCAACCGCCTGAGTGTGCTGGACAACGTCCTGCTCGGTTGTTTGGGCCGCATGCCGCGCTGGCGTGGCAGCCTGGGAATGTTCAATGCCGAGGAAAAAGCCCGTGCAATGGCTAACCTGGGCCGCGTGGGTCTGGCCGATCTGGCTCACCAGCGTGCTTCAACATTGTCCGGCGGTCAGCAGCAGCGCGTGGCGATTGCCCGGGCGCTGACCCAACAAGCCGAAGTCATCCTGGCGGACGAACCCATCGCATCGCTGGACCCGGAGTCCGCGCGCAAGGTCATGGAAATTCTTGCCGACATCAACCGTCAGGACGGCAAGACCGTCGTCGTCACCCTGCATCAGGTGGACTACGCCGTGCGCTATTGCCCGCGTGCCGTGGCCCTGAAGGGTGGCCGCATCCACTTCGACGGTAACGGTGCCGAGCTCAGCGGACCGTTCCTCAACGACCTGTATGGCGCCGACGCCGACGCCAGTCTGATGTTCGCAGACAAAGGGCGCAATCAAGGCCACCCGCCACAGCTGGCGCTGGCCCAGGCCTGACGACTGCGTCGCTTTAACCACTCACAACACACCACAACTACGTTCCAGGAGCTCTCCATGTTGAACCGTTTCGGTCGCGTGTTCGCGTCTGCCGCTGTGCTCGCCGGTTGCCTGATGGGCACCGCGCAGGCTGACGACAGCGCCATCAACTTCGGCATCATGTCCACCGAATCTTCGCAGAACCTGAAAAGCGTCTGGCAGCCGTTTCTCGACGACATGTCGAAGAAAACCGGTCTGAAAGTCAACGCCACCTTCGCCTCTGACTACGCCGGCTTGATCCAGGGCATGCGCTTCAACAAGGTCGACGTGGCCTGGCTGGGCAACAAGGCGGCGATGGAAGCCGTGGACCGTTCAGGCGGCGAAATCTTCGCCCAGACCGCTGCCGCCAACGGCGCGCCGGGTTACTGGAGCGTGATCATTGCGCGCAAGGACAGCCCGATCAATTCGGTCGAGGACATGCTCAAGCACGCCAAGGAACTGACCTTCGGCAACGGTGACCCGAACTCCACTTCGGGCTACCTCGTACCGGGTTACTACGTGTTCGCCAAGAACCACGTTGATGCGGCCACCGCTTTCAAACGCACGCTGAACTCAAGCCACGAAGTCAACGCGCTGAGCGTTGCCAAGGGCCAGCTGGATGTCGCGACGTTCAACACCGAAAGCTGGGACCGTCTGGAAGTCACGCAGCCGGACAAGGCCGCCATGCTCAAGGTGATCTGGAAGTCGCCGATCATCCCGGCCGACCCGATGGTCTGGCGCAAGGGCATGGCCGATGAGACCAAGAACAAGATCCGCGATTTCTTCGTCAATTATGGCGACACCGACGAAGAAAAAGCCGTGCTGAAGAACATGCAGATGGGCAAGTTCCTCAAGTCTTCGGACGACCAGTTGCTGACCATTCGCCAGCTTGAGCTGTTCAAGCAAAAGACCGAAACCACCGCCAGCACCACGCTTAGCGCCGACGAAAAGGCGAGCCGCCTGAAAGAGATCGACGCTGGCCTGACCAAACTGCAGGACCGCATTTCGGAACTGGAAAAACAGAACACCGCCAAGGCGGGTTGATGGTACGGACGCGGCGCTCAAGCTGAGCCTCACGGCAAGCGGGGCGCCGCGTCAGTCATTGCAGTTCATGCATTCGCAATCGGGAAATTTTATGACCACTCACGCTGCTTACGTTGAAGTCGCCGGCAAGCGCAGTTGGCCGCAATACCTGGGCTGGGGCCTGTTCCTCGCCATCATGGCCTGGGCCTGGCACGGCGCTGAAATGAACCCGCTGGCGCTGTACCGCGACTCCGGCAACATGGCGACGTTCGCCGCCGACTTCTTCCCGCCTGACTTCCATGAATGGCGCGCTTACCTCAAGGAAATGATCGTCACCGTGCACATCGCCCTCTGGGGCACGTTGCTCGCGATCGTCTGTTCGGTGCCGTTGGGCGTGCTGTGCGCCGACAACATCACCCCGTGGTGGATTCACCAACCGTTGCGTCGGGTCATGGACGCATTCCGCTCCATCAATGAAATGGTCTTCGCGATGTTGTTCGTCGTGGCCGTAGGCCTGGGCCCGTTCGCCGGTGTCCTGGCGTTGTGGATCAGCACCACCGGGGTGCTCGCCAAACTGTTCGCCGAGGCCGTGGAAGCCATCGATCCCGGCCCCGTCGAAGGTGTGCGTGCCACCGGTGCCAGTGCACTGCAGGAAGTGATCTTTGGGGTGATCCCGCAGGTGATGCCACTGTGGATTTCCTACGCCTTGTACCGCTTCGAATCCAACGTGCGCTCGGCCACGGTCGTCGGCATGGTCGGCGCGGGCGGGATCGGTGTGATCCTCTGGGAAAACATCCGCGCCTTCCAGTTCACCCAGACCTGTTCGGTGCTGTTGGTCATCATAGTGGTGGTCAGCGTGATCGACATCTTCTCCCAGCGCCTGCGCAAGCAGTTCATCTAATGCCAACGACAGGAGAGGGTGCGAACCCTTTTTTTAGCCATGCAGTTGTCTAGACAAGCCGAAGCCCTGCACCGTGAACCCCCGCAGCGGGAATCGATGAGCCGAGAACCGGTGTACCGCGAACTGGCGGACACCTTGCGCAGCGAATTGAACCGTTACATCGCAGGCGAATTCCTGCCCGCCGAAACGCAACTGGCGGCTCGCTTCGACGTCAACCGCCACACGGTGCGTCGGGCGATCGACGAGCTGGTCCGCGAAGGCAGCCTGCTGCGCCGTCAAGGCAAGGGCACTCAGGTGCTGGGCCGTCCGCTGGTGTACCCGGTGGCGGCGGAAAGCGCGTACAGCCAGTCGCTGTCGGCGCAGGGCCATGGCGTCGAAGCCATCCTGCTGCAACGCCGCCCGTGCGTTGCGACGCGTGAGGAAGCCGGGCACCTGGGCCTCGAAGAGCACGCGCCGCTGATCGAACTGCAAACCCTGCGTCGTCTCGACGGCCAGCCAGTGAGCCTGATTCGGCATCGTTATTGCGCCAGCCGCAGCGACCTGCTCGCAGACTACAAAAGCGGTTCGGTGCGCCAGTTTCTCGCGGCGCACGGCTTGCCGCTGACCCGCACGTTCAGCCTCATCGGCGCACGCCTGCCCAGCCGTGAGGAGGCCAGCGTGTTGCTGATGCCGCGCCACCTTCCGGCGCTGACCGTGCTCACCCTTTCCCGTGACGCGGACGGACACCCGGTGGAGATTGCCCATTCCACCAGCCGTTCCGACCGCTTCCAGTATCAGATCGTCACCTGATGGAGATGCCCTCGATGACTGCCACATCTGTTCCCGCTACCGCGCCTGAGCATGCTGCCCGTCAGCACTGGATCGGCGTGCTCTCGCGCACCCATCGCGCCGAGTTGCTGCCCCATGAAAACGCGCTGCGTGACGCCGAATACCAGCTGATTCGCGCGCCTGAAATCGGCATGACCCTGGTGCGTGGCCGCATGGGCGGCAGCGGCGCCCCGTTCAACGTCGGTGAAATGAGCGTGACGCGTTGTGTCGTGCGCCTGGCCGATGGCCGCACCGGTTACAGCTATCTGGCGGGGCGCGATAAGGCCCATGCCGAACTGGCCGCGTTGGCCGATGCGCATTTGCAAGGTGCACAGCAGGCTCACTGGATACGAGAGCTGATTGAACCGCTGGCCCAGGCGCAAGCCGCGCGCCGGTCCCGACAACAAGCCGAAACCGCAGCGACCAAAGTGGAGTTCTTCACGCTGGTCAGAGGAGAAAACTGATGAGTGCGACCCTTTTGCAGCCTGCTTTCGCCGACCCCGTGCTGGATGCCCAGCGCAGTTTTCGTGCCGCCCTCAAGGCCCTGGCAGGTCCCGGCGTCACGCAAAGCCTGCTGTCAGCGCAGACCCCGCCGCACCTCGAAGGCCTGGCATCGGCCAGCCACGCGTTGTGCCTCGCGCTGCTGGATATCGACACACCGCTGTGGCTGGCACCGAGGTTCGACACCCAGGCGATTCGCGCCAACCTGACCTTTCATTGTGGCTGCCCGATCGTCAGTGACCGGCAGAATGCGCGCTTTGCCCTGCTGGACGACAGCCAACTGCACGACCTCAGTGGCTTCGATCTGGGCAACGACCGTTATCCCGACCAGTCCTGCACGCTGCTGATTCAGCTGCCGAGTCTGCAGGGCGGGCGTCAGGTGGCCCTGCGCGGTCCCGGCATCGAAACCCGGAATCATGTGAGCCTGCCGTTGCAGGAAGCGTTCTGGGAAGAACGTGAAGCGCACAACGATTTCCCCCGTGGCATCGACGTGTTCTTCCTCGCGGGCAGCGAACTGATGGGCCTGCCGCGCAGCACCCAGGTCGCGTTCAAGAAAGGAGGTGCCTGATGTACGTTGCCGTCAAAGGTGGCGAGCAGGCCATCGACAATGCTCACAAGCTGCTGGCGAAGAAGCGCCGGGGCGACACCTCGGTGGCCGAGCTTGCCGTCGAGCAAATCCGTCAGCAACTGCCGCTGGCCGTCGCCCGGGTCATGACCGAAGGCTCGCTGTACGACGAAGAACTGGCCGCACTGGCGATCAAACAGGCGGCCGGCGATCTGGTCGAGGCGATCTTTCTGCTGCGCGCTTATCGCACCACGCTGCCGCGTTTCAGCGCGAGCCTGCCGATCGACACCTCTTCGATGCAGCTCAACCGTCGTCTGTCCGCGACCTTCAAGGACGTTCCGGGCGGGCAGTTGCTGGGGCCGACCTTCGACTACACCCACCGTCTGCTGGATTTCACCCTGCTGGCCGAAGGTGAATACCCGGGGCCGCAAGGCAAACCGGATGCCACTGTAGAGGCTTGCCCGCGGGTGCTGGGCCTGCTCGCCAAGGAAGGGCTGATCAAGGAAGAGGCCGACACCGGCGCGCCGGTCGCCGACATCACCCGCGAACCGCTGGAATACCCGGCCAGCCGTGCAGAGCGTTTGCAGGCCCTGGCCCGGGGCGACGAAGGCTTCCTGCTGGCACTGGGTTATTCGACGCAACGTGGCTACGGCCGCAACCACCCGTTTGCGGGCGAGATACGGGTCGGAGACGTCGAGGTCTGGATCGAGCCTGAAGAGTTGGGCTTCCCGATCGCCATCGGCGCCATCGAAGTCACCGAGTGCGAGATGGTCAACCAGTTCGTCGGTTCCGCCACCGAGCTGCCTCAATTCACGCGCGGCTATGGCCTGGCGTTCGGTCATGCCGAGCGCAAGGCGATGGGCATGGCGCTGGTGGACCGTTCGCTGCGCGCTGGCGAATACGCCGAGGAAATCATCTCACCGGCGCAGCAGGAAGAATTCGTGCTCGCGCACTGCGACAACGTCGAAGCTTCAGGTTTCGTCTCGCACCTGAAACTGCCGCACTACGTCGACTTCCAGGCCGAACTGGAACTGATCCGCAAACTGCGCAAGCCCTCCAAGGAGCAGGCCCAATGAATGCCGCTACGCAACCTCGGCCGCAGTCTCGCCCACAGCGCGACGAGGCTTACAACTTCGCGTATCTGGATGAGCAGACCAAACGCATGATCCGTCGCGGCCTGCTCAAAGCCGTGGCAATTCCCGGCTATCAAGTGCCGTTTGGCGGGCGTGAAATGCCGCTGCCTTACGGTTGGGGGACCGGCGGCATGCAACTGACCGCCGCGATCCTGGGTGCCGAAGACGTGCTCAAAGTCATCGATCAGGGCGCCGACGACACCACCAACGCCGTGTCGATCCGCCGCTTCTTCGCCCGCACCGCCGGCGTCGCAACCACCGAGCGCACGCCGGAGGCCACGATCATCCAGACCCGCCACCGCATCCCGGAGACGCCGCTGCACGCCGATCAGATCATGGTCTATCAGGTGCCGATCCCCGAGCCACTGCGTTTCATCGAGCCCTCGGAAACCGAAACCCGCACCATGCACGCGCTGAACGACTACGGCGTGATGCACGTAAAACTGTACGAAGACATCGCCACGTTCGGTCACATCGCGACGGCTTATGCCTACCCGGTGACCGTGGACGAGCGCTACGTGATGGACCCGTCGCCCATCCCCAAATTCGACAACCCGAAACTCGACATGAGCCCGGCGTTGATGCTGTTCGGTGCAGGCCGTGAAAAGCGTCTGTATGCGGTGCCGCCTTACACCCGCGTCACCAGCCTGGACTTCGAGGATCACCCGTTCGAGGTGCAGAAGTGGGAACACAACTGTGCCATCTGTGGCAGCCAGGACTCGTTCCTCGATGAGCTGATTCTCGACGATCAGGGCACCCAGAGCTTCGTCTGTTCGGACACCGACTACTGCGCGCAGCGGGTCAATGAGGGGAGGGAGGGCCAATGAACGCCGCTCAGAAGGTTTCTCAGGTGACGGTCGCGGATCGCACGCAACCGCTGCTCAAGGTCAATGGCCTGACCAAACTGTACGGATTGGAGAAGGGCTGTCAGGACGTCAGCTTCGAGCTGTACCCAGGCGAGGTGCTCGGCATTGTCGGTGAGTCCGGCTCGGGCAAATCTACGCTGCTTTCGCTGCTCAGCGGTCGCTGCCCCCCTGACCGTGGTGTCATCGATTACCGCACCACACAAGGCGCCTGGCTGGTCCTGTACAGCGCCAGTGAAGCCGAGCGCCGCACGTTGCTGCGCACCGAATGGGGCTTCGTCGAGCAGAACCCCCGTGACGGTCTGCGCATGGCGGTGTCGGCGGGCGCCAACATCGGTGAACGCCTGATGGCTCAGGGCGTGCGCAATTATCAGCAACTGCGTGCAGCCGGCCTCGACTGGCTCAATCAGGTGGAAATCGATCCGGCCCGTATCGACGACCTGCCCCGGACGTTCTCCGGCGGCATGCAACAGCGTCTGCAGATTGCCCGCAACCTGGTTTCCGGACCGCGTCTGGTGTTCATGGACGAGCCGACCGGTGGCCTCGATGTGTCGGTGCAAGCGCGGCTGCTCGATCTGATGCGCGGCCTGGTGCGTGAGCTGGACCTGGCCGTGGTGATCGTGACACACGACCTGGCGGTGGCCCGCCTGCTGGCCGACCGCTTGATGGTGATGCGCCGTTCTCACGTGGTGGAAACCGGTCTCACGGACCAGATCCTCGACGATCCGCAGCACCCGTATTCGCAACTGCTGGTGTCCTCGGTGCTGCAGCCCTGATTTGAATTCAGCCTTTGACTGTAAGGTGTCCCAATGAACACGCTGATCGAGGTCCGTGACCTCTCGAAAACCTTCACCCTGCATCAGCAGAACGGGGTGGTGTTGAACGTGTTGCGCGGTTTGAGTTTCGCGGTACGCAGCGGTGAGTGCCTGGTCTTGCACGGCCATTCCGGCGCCGGTAAAAGCACGCTGTTGCGCACGTTGTATGGCAATTATCTGCCCGCAGGCGGCAGCATCCGCGTGCAGCATCAGGGCCAATGGCTGGAGCTGGTGGGTGCCGAGCCGCGCGACGTGCTGGCGGTACGGCAACAGACGCTGGGTTACGTCAGCCAGTTTCTGCGGGTGATTCCCCGTGTCGCGACGCTGGATGTGGTGATGGAGCCCGCCTTGGCACGTGGCTGGAACCGTGAACAGGCCCAGGCCCGTGCCGAACACCTGCTGAGCCGTCTGAACATCCCGCAGCGCCTGTGGCAACTGGCGCCGGGGACCTTCTCCGGGGGCGAGCAACAACGGGTCAACATTGCACGGGGTTTCATGGTGCCGTGGCCCGTGATGCTGCTGGACGAACCCACGGCGTCGCTGGATGACAGCAATCGCCAGGTGGTGCTGGAGCTGATCAACGAAGCGAAAACTGCCGGTGCTGCCGTGACCGGCATTTTCCATGACCGTCTGGCTCGCGAGGCGGTGTCCGACCGCCATCTGGACATGACACCGCTCGACCTGACTGCGAAGGAGTTACTGCAATGCTGAACGAACAGATCCTGACGAATGCCAGAATCGTCACTGCCGATCAGGTGTTCACCGGCACCGTGGTCCTTCGCGACGGCCTGATCAGCGATGTTCAGACCGGCGTGAGCCATCTGCCTCAGGCACAGGACCTGGACGGCGATTACCTGCTGCCGGGGCTGGTTGAACTGCACACCGATAACCTGGAAAAACACCTGAGCCCGCGTCCGGGTGTGGACTGGCCGTCAGCCTCGGCGGTGATGAGCCATGACGCGCAGATCATCGCAGCGGGCATCACCACGGTGTTCGACGCGCTGTCCATCGGCGACGTCAACCCCAAGGGCAAGCGCATGCAGCAACTGCCCGGCATGGTCGAGGCCATCGCCCAGGCCAATGCCGCCGACATGACCCGTGCCGAACACCGCTTGCACCTGCGTTGCGAGGTTTGCCACCCGGACACCTTGAGCGTGTTCCGCGATCTGGTGGAGCAGCCCCTGGTGCAACTGGTTTCGACCATGGACCATTCGCCGGGTCAGCGTCAGTTTGCCCTTGAATCCAAGTACCGTGAGTACTACATGGGTAAGTACCACCTGAGCAGCGAACAGATGGATGAATTCATCGTCGAGCAAGTCGCCAACTCGAAGATCTACAGTGATCGGTACCGCCGCGCGATCGTCGACATTTGCCTGGAGCGCGGGCTGTCGGTCGCCAGCCACGACGACGCGACGGTCGAGCACGTCGAGGAGTCAGCCGGTTACGGCATGAGCATCGCCGAGTTCCCGACCACGCTGGACGCCGCGCAAGCGTGTCGTCGTCTGGGCATGAGCGTGCTGATGGGCGCGCCGAACATCGTCCGGGGCGGTTCGCACTCGGGCAATATTGCAGCGGCCACCCTTGCTAAAGAAGGGCTACTGGATATTCTCTCCAGCGATTACTATCCGGCCAGCCTGCTGCAGGCGGCCTTTGCGCTGGGTGCGCAACTGGACCACGAACAGCAGGCATCCGGAGCAGGGCTGGCCAAAGCCGTGACCACGGTCAGTCTGGCCCCGGCACGTTCGGCCGGTTTGCAGGATCGCGGCGAAATCCGCGTCGGGCTGCGTGCCGACCTGATCCATGCCCGCGCCGTGGGCACGCTGCCGGTGATCCGGCAGGTCTGGCGACAAGCGAAGAGGGTTTTTTGATGGCAGGCAGGTTGATCTATCTCATCGGACCGTCCGGTTCGGGCAAGGACAGCCTGCTGGATGCCGCGCGCGAACCGATGGCCGCACGCGGCTGCCGGATCGTGCGCCGGGTCATCACCCGTTCGGCGGAAGCCAAGGGCGAAGCGGCGCAGGCGGTCAGCGTCGAGCAGTTCAACCAGTTGCAGGCTGAAGGCGCTTTTGCCCTGGACTGGTTCGCCAACGGCCTGCACTACGGGATACCGAAAGAGATCGATCAATGGTTGGCGGACGGTCACGACGTGTTGATCAACGGCTCGCGCGGGCATCTGCCACAGGCCCGGGAGCGCTATCCGGATCTGCTGGTGGTGCTGCTGTCGGTTGATCAGGCGGTGCTTCGTCAACGGCTGCTGGCGCGAGGTCGGGAGTCGGCGGACGAGGTCGAAGAGCGATTGACGCGCAATGCGCAATTCGCCGACGACCTGCTCGCCGATGTTCCGTCAGTGATTGTGCTGGACAACTCCGGTGCGCTGGAACACACCGTCACCCGCTTGCTGCAACGAATCGATCGGGAGCACGCATGCGTTTGACCTTGTTGGGGACGGGGGATGCGCGGCAGGTGCCGGCATACGGATGTCAGTGCCCGGCCTGTCAGGCGGCCCATGCCGATACACGTCTGCGTCGACGACCCTGCTCGGCGCTGGTGGAGGTGGGTGATCAACGCTGGTTGATCGACAGCGGCCTGCCAGACCTCGCCGAGCGGTTCCCGCCGCGCAGCTTCAACGGCATCCTCCAGACCCATTACCACGCCGACCACGCCCAGGGCTTGTTGCATTTGCGCTGGGGGCAGGGGCTGGTGATTCCCGTGCATGGCCCGGCCGATCCGGAGGGGCTGTCGGACCTCTATAAACACCCGGGGATTCTGGATTTCAGCCAGCCGTTCTCGGCGTTTGAAACGCGCCTGTTTGGCGAGCTCAGCGTCACGGCCTTGCCGTTGTTGCATTCGAAACCGACCTTGGGCTATCTGCTGGAAGGCGGTGGGCGGCGGTTGGCGTACTTGACCGACACGGTGGGGTTGCCCGCCGACACCACGGCGTATCTGCAGCGCCAGGCACTGGACGCACTGGTCCTGGACTGCTCGATGCCGCCGCAACCGCAGGCGCCGCGCAATCACAATGATTTGAACCTGGCGTTGCAGATCATCGAGGCATTGAAGCCTGAGCGAACAGTCCTGACCCACGTCGGACACACGCTGGATGCATGGCTGATCCAGCATGCCGGGGAGCTTCCGGACGGTGTGCACGTGGCTCGAGACGGTATGGAGGTCTAGCGTCCATCGCGGCCGCATCTGACCGCAAGCAATTCCCTGTGTGCGAATTCATTCGCGAGAGGCCAGAACAGCCGAGACATAGTAGGCGCCTGCACCCCCATCGCGAATGAATTCGCTCCCCCAGGTCATCCGCACCAGGCTTGAAACAAGCACATAACTTCAAGTCACGTTCACAATCCCGGACTACGCTCAATCTTCCCTACACAGTTCCCGAGGATTGCGTCCCATGTCTATCTTGACCCTGAAAGACGGTACCGAGTTTTTTTACAAGGACTGGGGCACCGGCCAGCCAATCGTGTTCTCCCACGGCTGGCCACTGGACGGCGACGCCTGGGACGCACAGATGCTGTTCCTCGGTCAGAACGGTTACCGGGTCATTGCCCATGACCGTCGCGGCCATGGTCGTTCGGGGCAGACCTGGGACGGCAACGACATGGACACCTACGCCGATGACCTGGCGCAACTGTTCGAAGCGCTGGACCTGAAAGACGCAATCATGATCGGCCACTCCACCGGTGGCGGCGAAGTCGCACGCTACATCGGTCGCCACGGCACCTCGCGTGTGGCCAAAGCCGTCCTGATCGGCGCTGTTCCACCGATCATGCTGAAAACCGCGGCCAACCCTGAAGGCTTGCCGATGGACGTGTTCGACGGCATCCGCGCCGGCTTCACCGCCGACCGCTCGCAATTCTTCAAAGACCTCGCCGTGCCGTTCTTCGGCTTTAACCGCGACGGCGCGAAAACCTCCCAGGGCGCGATCGATTCGTTCTGGTCGATCGGCATGCTGGGCAGCGTCAAAGGCGAGTTCGACTGCATCAAGGCGTTCTCCGAAACCGACTTTACCGAAGACCTGAAAAAGATCGACGTCCCGACCCTGATCCTGCACGGCGACGACGACCAGATCGTGCCGATCGTCGCGTCTGGCTACAAGAGCCACGAACTGGTGAAGGGCTCGACCCTGCATGTGGTGAAAGGCGGGTCTCATGGCATGTGCAATGTGCAGCCAGAGGAGATCAACAAGATCCTGTTGGAATTCATCAAGGGTTAATGCGCTCCAGCCCTCGGCCGGCAGCGTTGCAGGCGCTGCCGGTCTTTGGCAAATCGCGGGCAAGCGCACTCCCGAACCTTGTCGACGAGGGGCTGCGCAGCCGTCACACGTCTGCGCGCTCGGTTTACCGACCTTACCGTTTTGCCACGTTCTCTTTGCTCGCCTGCGGCCAGCCGCCTCCCAGTGCGCGGAAGGTGGAAACAGCCGCGCGCGCATCGTTGGCGTGCAGTTGCGCCAATTGATCCCGTGAGACCAATAGCTGGCGATCTTCATCCAGCACTTCCACGAGGCTGATCGCACCCCCTTTGTAGGCATCCTGCGCCGCGTCGCGGGCGGTTTGGTGGGCAGTGACTTCCTGATCGACGTCGACCCGCTGCTGTTCCAGCTCTACCAGCGTGACGATGGCGTTCTCGACGTCCTCGGTGGCTTTGAGCATCACTTGACGGTATTCGGCCAAGGCTTCGGCGTTGGCGCCCTTGGCCTGTGCGACCTCGGCGTCCACGCGACCGAAATCGAACAGCCGCCAGTGCAGGCCGAGGATCGCTTGTGGCTGGAACGCTGACGACGTGAACAATTGGCCGCTGTGAGCGGTGTCGAACCCCAGCAACCCGGACAACGACACCTTCGGGTAGTACTCGGAAATGGCCGCACCGATCCGTGCGTTGGAGGCTGCGAGCTTACGTTCGGCGGCGATCACGTCGGGGCGACGGCGCAGCAGCTCGGCCGGGCCTTCGGAGTCGCTGATGGTGGGCACGCTGTACTGCTGCGGGCTGTTTTTGAGTGCCTGAGCGTAAGTGCCGGGCTGCGCACCCATCAACACATCCAGACGATTGAGCTGAGTCGCCAGCTCGGTGCGCAGCGGCGGGATCGTCGCCCGGGCCTGCAACACCAGCGCCTGGGCCTGGGCCTGTTCCCGGTTGGTGGACAAGCCACTGCCCATGCGGTCTTTGATCAGATCAAGCAGGCCATTCTGAGTCTTGACCTGATCTTCGGCCACGGCCAACCGCTGCTGGGCACCACGAATACGGAAGTAGGCGTCGGCCGCTTCTGAAGCAACCGAAATCCGCACACCCACATGGTTTGCCTCGGCGGCCTGGGCTTCGTCTAACGCGGCTTCTTCGCCACGTTTCAAACCGCCTGCGAGGTCAGCTTCCCAGCTCGCGCCCACGCCAATGGTTTCCAGGGTCTGGTTACGGTCATAACCGGGAAAGGTGCTGCCCACCTGACCCTGCGAGCTCTCTGTGGACTGACGCTGACGGACTGCCTTGGCGTCCAGTGCACCTTGCGGCAGCCGGATCGCGCCTGCCTGTTGAGCGACGGCGCGCGCCTGCTCGACCCGGGCGAAGGATTTTGCCAGGTCGAGGTTCTGATCCAGCACGCGCTGGATGATGCGCGTCAGTTCCGGGTCATTGAAGCCGGTCCACCAGGTGTCCAGCGCCGGGGCGGGGGTTTCGCCGACCCGCTGCTGCAACAGGGTCTGGTTCTGGTATGAAGCGGTCAGGGTGTTTTCCGGTTGTGTGTAATCCGGACCCACGGTGCAGCCGGCGACGGCGATAAACAGGGCGCTCAGGGCAAAAAGGCCGGTGCGTTTGAAACGAGACGCCAGAGTGTTCATGGGGCTGTCCTCGAAACGTGATGCGAAAAGTGGGAAGGGGCTGTTCATGGCGGTCTCAATGAGCATCGGCGGAGGGCGCGGCCGGTGGAGCGACTTTGCGCATCAGCGGCACCATGGCCACGGCGATGATGAAACAGACCATGATCGCCAGAAACGCATCGGCGTAGGTCTGTGTCTGGGCCTCGCGGTACGTCAGCAGCCAGAGCTGATGCAGCGCGGAGTTACTGGCGTCGGCGGTGTTCTGCCCCAAAGTTGCGAAGTTGCCGGCGACGGTGGACAGCCAGTTGTTCATGGCCTCGTTGGTGGTGTTCAGGTGCTCGGCCAAATGGGTGAAATGCAGGTTGGTGCGGTCGTTGAGGATCGTGGCACAGGCCGCGATGCCGATAGCGCCGCCCAGGTTTCGCATCAGATTAAACAGCCCGGACGCCTGCTTCAGGCGCGAGGGGTGCAGACCGCCCAGGGTCAAGGTCACGGTTGGCGGCACGGCCATCTGCTGGGCAAATCCACGAATGGCTTGAGGGAGGAGCAGTTCGTGTCCACCCCAGTCGTGGGTGATGGGCGAGAAGTCCCACATCGAGAGCGCAAACAGTGACAGGCCGAACATCATGATCCAGCGCAGGTCGACGCGGTTGGCGAGGAAGCCGTAGACCGGAATGGCCGCCAACTGGAACACGCCGGTGGAGAAGATGGCTTCGCCAATGTCCAGCGCGCTGTAGCCACGCACGCGGCCAAGAAACAGCGGCGTCAGGTAAATCGTGGCGAACAGGCCGATACCGGTGACAAACGAGAAGAAACAACCGAGGGCGAAGTTGCGGTCCTTCAGGGCCCGAAGGTCGACGACCGGATTATTCACCATCAACGTGCGGCTGATGAACGCAATGGCCGACAGACCGGAAATCCAGGCAGTGGTGAGGATGGTCTGATCGCTGAACCAGTTCCAGCGCGGGCCTTCTTCAAGGGTGTATTCCAGGCAGCCCAGAAACAGCGCTAGAAAGACCATGCTGATGTAGTCGGCGCCTTTGAGCAGCTTGAGATCCGCCGAATCGATGTTGACCAGAATCGGCACCGCGATGGCAACGAAGATGCCGGGCACCAGATTGATGTAGAACAACCAGTGCCAGGATGAAACGTCCGTGATCCAGCCGCCGATGACCGGACCAAGGGTCGGCGCCAACGATGCAATGGCGCCAATGGTGGACGCCGCGATGACGCGCTGCTTGCCGGTGAAGAACATGAACGCCGAGGTGAACACCATCGGGATCATCGAACCGCCGAGGAAGCCCTGCAGCGCACGAAACGCAATCATGCTCTGGATATTCCAGGCCAGACCGCACAACAGGCTGGCGAGGGTAAAGCCGACGGCCGAGGCGCAGAACAGCCAGCGAGTGGAGAACACCCGGGCAAGCCAGCCAGAGAGCGGGATGACGACGATTTCGGCGATCAGGTAGCTGGTCTGCACCCACGCGGTCTCGTCGGAACCGGCCGACAAGCCACCGCCAATGTCACGCAGCGAAGCGGAGACGATCTGGATGTCCAGCAACGCAATGAACATCCCCAGGCACATGCTGGCGAACGCGAAGACCTTGGCCGTAGTGGCCATCGACGCGGCGTCTACCGGGCCTTTAGGTTTTGCAGCCGGTGCACTGGCATTGGCGGTTGCGGCGCTCATGGGGCTTTGTTCCCGTCAGCGGCGCTGGCGACGTGTTCGTTTTGAGCATCGGCCTGGGTGTCGACTTCGGCGATCACCGACAGCCCAGGGCGCAGTTTGCCGAGTTTGCCGTCTTCGCCATCCAGATAAACCCTTACAGGAACCCGCTGAACGATTTTGGTGAAGTTGCCGGTGGCGTTCTCCGGCGGCAGCACGCTGAATTGCGAACCGGTGGCGGGGGCGAGGCTGTCCAGATGACCGTGGAACACCTGACCGGGCAACACATCGGCTTCAATGGTGACCGCCTGGCCGGGGTGCATGTGGGTCAGTTGGTCTTCCTTGAAGTTGGCGTCGACCCACAAACCGGTGGCCGGTACGACAGCGAGCAGCTGAGTGCCGGCGGCGGCATACGCGCCGACCCGTGCCCGGCGGTTGCCGATCACGCCGTCGACCGGAGCGCGCAGCTCGGTGTAACCGACGTTCAGGCGTGCCATGTCACGTTCGGCCCTGGCCTGCTCAAGGGCTGCGCGGGCTTGTTGTTTCTGAGTGGCAATCACGTCCAGTTGGCGTTGCGAGGCAAGCATCGACGCCTGCGCTTTTGCGCCGTTTGCCTGAGCTGTCTTATAGGTGGCGTCGGCGCGCTGAAAGCTTTCCACCGACACGGCCGAACGACCGGACAAGACCTGATACCGAACCTGATCGTCCCGCGAACGCACGGTTTCGGCATTGGCGGCATCGATGCCGGCCTTCGCCTGGCTGACGACGGCGTGTTGTAACTGTTCGGTGGCGTCGAGGTTGGCCAGCAAGGCTTGTTGCGCAGCAACTGCGCCTTCGGCCTTGTTGAGGGCCGCTACGTAATCACGGTCGTCAATTTTCACCAGCAGGTCGCCAGCGTGTACGAACTGATTGTCGACCACTTTGAGTTCAGTGATGTAACCAGGGACCTTCGGACCAATCACCGTCACGTCGCCGCCGACGTAGGCGTCGTCGGTGGATTCGAGGAAGCGCCCGACGGTCCACCAGTGAATACCGAACAGGACCGCGCCGACCACGATGGCAGCCGCGAGTAACAACAGGATAAGACGCTTGCCCCGAGCGGGTTTGGGCGGCGCGTCGGCGACGGCCGGCTCGGTGACGATGTGTGGGTTGTTCATCGCGGTTTACCTGTGGGTCTGCAGTGGGGTGGAAGGAGGGAGCGAGTCGCGGTAGGCGGTGCGGCGGGCGCGACCGGCCTCCAGGCGCCAGGCGGAAAGGCTGTCGGACGGGCCTTTGTAGCGAAGGCTGTGGTCCTGCATGTTGATGCGCTTGCCGGTGTTGCCATCGGTCAGCACCAGATCGACGGGCTGGCCGCTGGTCTCGTCCACCAGTTCGATGTTCGAGCCGTTGGGCGAGAAGTGCCGCGCGCCCCATTTCATAAGGGTCAGCACGACAGGGCGAAAATCACGACCGCTGTCGGTGAGCACGTAGTCGTAGCGCGGCGGCTTGTCGGTGTAGGCGCGGCGTTCGACCAGGCCAGACTCGATCAGCCCGTTGAGGCGACGGGTCAGGGTGCTGGCCGCGATCCCCAGGCTCTTCTCGAATTCGTCGAAACGGCTCAGTCCGTAGGACATGTCGCGCAGGATCAGGATGTTCCACCAGTCGCCCACGTGTTCGAGGCTATGGGCGATCGGACAAGGCATGTCGGCGAAGCTTTTCTTTTGCATGACCAAGCCTCCAACGCATCGTTGCGTGAAAATGATGGGTGTAATCTAATCTTGTGGCTTTCATTATGCAAGTCACTATTTCTATGGGAGTGACGGCCGGTGTTTTGCGTCCGGTTTCTGCAGGCCGCTACACTGGCGGGATCGTGATGGGAGTGAACACATGACTACCGAGCCTTACGTGGCCGAAACATTGAGCCGAGCGGACGTTGATGCACTGCGCGGCGTCAGCGTCATCGAGTTCGGCACCAACTGGTGCGGTCACTGCAATGCCGCGCAGCCGTTGATAGAGGAAGTGATCGCCGAGTACCCGCAGGTGCGCCGCCTCAAAATCGAGGACGGCAGCGGACGCCGGCTGGGGCGTTCTTTCGGGGTGAAGTTATGGCCGACGCTGGTGTTTATGCGTGACGGCGAAGAGGTGGCCCGGTTGGTGCGACCGACCAAGGTCAGTTATATCGAGGAGGCATTCGAGGTGTTGGTGCAGCAGGGGTAATCGCCCTGGGTATTTTCGGTGTGGGTGAGAACCTTGTGGCAGCGAATTCATTCGCGAGAGGCTCGCACGGCCGACAGAGCGGTGTCTGTCGGCTGTGCTGAATCGCGAATGACTTCGCTCCCGCAGCAACCCTCGCACCGCAGGCGTTGAAGCGATCCGCTACCTGCGCAAATACGCCGCAAAATCGATGTCGCCCGCACTCAGGATCGCCTGCACCCGGTTATGCACGTTGAGTTTGCGCAAGATCGCCGAGACGTGCGCCTTCACCGTGGTTTCCGCAATGGTCAGGCTGTAGGCGATTTGTTTGTTGGAGTCGCCCTTGGTCATGCGCTCCAGCACCAGCAATTGCTTGCGGGTAAGCGCCTGAAGCAGTTCGGGCGGGAAGTGGGGCGCTTCATTGCCGCTGCGCCGTGTCGTGCTTTTCTGGCTGCGGATGATGTCTGACGGCAGGTACACATTGCCATTGAGAATCTGCTCGATGGCGTCGGTCATCTGCTTGCGGGGCGAAGACTTGGTGATAAAGCCCACCGCGCCATAGGTGATTGCCTGCAGCACCACCTGTTTGTCCTGTTCGGCAGACACGATCACCACGGGAATGGTCGGCGCTTCGTTGCGCAGGTTGATCAGGCCATTGAGGCCGTGCATGCCCGGCATGTTCAGGTCCAGCAGAATCAAATCCAGATCGTCATGCTCCCGGGTCAGGGCCAGCGCGCTGTCCAGGTCTTCGGTTTCCATGACTTCACTGCCGGGAAAACCATCGCTGATGACGTTGTGAATGGCTTCCCGAAACAGCGGGTGATCGTCGGCAATCAGGATCTTGTACATGGTGTTTCACCTTTTTTATTGTCGATGCCGTTTAGCGCAAAGGTTCGGGTTGTGCCGGTTCCACGGGCAGTCCGGCAGCCTGCCAGGCGTCCAGGCCATCGCGATACCAATACAGATGACTGTAGCCCAGGGCGCTGGCGCGTTTTATCGCGTTCCAGCTCAGCCAGCAATCGGCGCGGCAGTAGAACACCAAGGGCGTGTCCTGATGACCATCGGTCAGCGCGCGCAGGTTGAGGGTCAGGTATTCCATCCAGCGCGGGGCCAGTTCGCCGTCGCCGGTGTTGGCCAGCCAGTGACTGCCGGGGAGGTTGGCGTGGGGTTCGTCTTCAATGAAACGCCCTTGCAGCCATTGCCGGCGGTAAACGTCGATCAGGACAGGTTTGGGGCGTTGGCTGAGCAGCGCCTGAAGTTGTGCTGTGTCGACGATCTGCGCACCGTCTACCTGTTCAGGCGTCGGGCTACGATACAGCGTGATGCGGTAACCGTCGGCGTTGAACAGCGGCGCGGCCGCATCAGCGGTTGCCGCCTGAACCGTCGGGCTTGAACCCAAGGCCAGCGCAAGCAGGCAGGCGAATGACAAGGCACGGGGCATGGCGAGAATTCCTTTCTTCTTATGGACTGCATTACAAGCCACTCCCGCTGCTTTGTGAATGCGACCATAGAAAGGAAAACCAGTACTAAAGTCGTAATTTCGTCGTTCAGCCCGGTTTGCGCACCGCCGCATGCTGCGGGTTGAAGGTCAGTACGGCGAGCCAGGCAAACAGCACGGTCAATACCAGGCAGACCGCCAATGCCAGCGGGTTCAGCCGTTCGTAGAGTGCATAACGCACCAGCTCCACCGCATGGCTGAACGGATTGACCGCGCACAGCCCGTACAGCCACTCGCTGGCCTCGCGCATCTTCCACAGTGGGTACAACGCCGAAGACATGAAAAACAGCGGGAAGATCACGAAGTTCATCACCCCGGCGAAGTTCTCCAGTTGGCGAATGGCGTTGGACAGCAGCAAACCCAGGGCGCTGAGCATCAACGCGACCAACAGCAAGGCCGGCAATGCAACGAGCAGCCCCGCCGCGGGTGGCTGCACGCCATACACCCACGCCACGGCCAGAAACGCATACACCTGCAACAGCGAGATCAGCGACGTCGCCAGCAGTTTGCTCACCAGCAGGAATGTGCGGGGCAGGGGGCTGGTCAGCAGCACGCGCATGCTGCCCATCTCACGGTCATAGACCATCGACAGGGAACCCTGCATGCCGTTGAACAGCAGGATCATGCAGGCCAGGCCCGGGATGATGTACACCTCATACGGAATGTAGGTGTCATACGGTTCGATGATCGCGATGCCCAGTGCCGCGCGAAAACCGGCGGCGAACACCAGCAGCCACAGCAACGGCCGCACCAGTGCGCTGAGGAACCGTGTGCGTTGCAGTACGAATCGCAGCCATTCACGCAGGACGATCCCGCTGAAACAATGCCAATAAGCGCTCATCGTGGGGACGCTCCCGCGGAGGTGGTCAAGCGATTGAAGGCCGTGTCCAGACCGCCCCCGTGGGCGGCGCTGACCTCACGGGCCTGGCCGCTGGCAACCAGGCGGCCCTGATGCAGAATCAGAAGGTCGTCGTCGCTGTGGACTTCGTCGAGCAAATGGGTGGTCCAGAGCACGCTGATACCCTGTTCGCGGCACAGGCTGCGCACATGCTGGTTGAGCGCCAGACGACTCCCCGGGTCCAGGCCCACGCTGGCTTCGTCCAGCAGCAGAAGGCGGGGTTGATGCAGCAACGCTCTCGCGATTTCCACCCGGCGACGGTGGCCGCCATTGAGCTCGCGGACCCGCTCGCGACGGCGCTCGCTCAACCCCTGACGTGCCAGCTCCTGTTCAACCCGGTCGTTGACCTCACGCCGGGCAAGGCCATGCAGCGCGGCGTGATACCGCAGGTTCTGTTCAACGCTCAAGTCCAGATCCAGCGTGCTTTGCTGAAACACCACGCCCAGTTGCTTAAGGGCCGGGCGAGGTGACTGACGCAGCGAAAACTCGCCTATACGGATCTCGCCTTTTTGCACGTCGTAGAGACGGGTCAACAGCGCGATCAAGGTGGATTTTCCCGCGCCGTTCGGGCCCAGCAAGGCGGCGAAGCGGCCGGGCGCCAGGCTGAACGAGACCTGCCGCAATGCCTCGCGCGGGCCGTAGGAAAAGCTCAATTGATCGACGTGCAACGCGCTCATGGCGCCACCACCACACCCCACGGATAACGCCCGACCTTGACCGACTTGAGCACCTTGAGGCTGGCCACGTCGATCACCGAAACGTCGCCGCTGACACCGTTGGTTGCCAACAGCTGTTTCTGATCCGGGGTGAAGGACAACTGCCACACCCGTCGCCCCACCAGCAGGTAGTCGATGACGTCCAGGGTTTTTGCATCGATCACCGCGACATGGTTCGCCGGCCCGAGGGCGACAAATGCGTATTTGCCGTCATCGCTGATCTTGATACCTACCGGCTGCACCTTGTCCGGGTGCACGCCCTTGATCTCGAATTTCAGGGTCTTGAGGATCTTGCGGCTGGCAACGTCGATCACGCTCACCGTGCCTCCAATCTCTGCCGACGACCACAGCTGCGAGCCGTCCTTGTTGAACTCGACGAAGCGCGGGCGTTGGTCGACCAGCGTGTTATCCGCCAGTGTCTGGGTCGACGTGTCGATCCAGTGCAGCATGTTGGTGGTTTCACTGGTGTTGACCGCCCACTTGCCATCGGGGCTCACCGCCATGCCTTCGGGTTCGACGCCGACGTCCACCTGTGCCAGCACCTTCGAGGTTTCGGTGTCGATGACCGTCACCAGCGAGTCGTCTTCGTTGGAGACGTACAGCCAACGGTTGTTGGGGTGCAGGGCGAATTGCTCGGGGTCCTTGCCGGAGGGCAGTTCCTTGATGATCATGTGCGTGGCGACGTCCATCACCTGCACGCGGTCCGAGTCGCTTGCGCAGATGTACAGCAGCTTGTTGTCGTGGGACAGCAGCAGGCCGCGCGGTCGCATCCCGACGGGCAAGGTCTGGGTCACCTGCAAGGTGTCCATGTCGATCAGGCTGAGGGTATTGTCCTTCTCGTTGGAGACGAACGCGGTGGCGGCCAGGCTTGGCCCCGCAGCGATCAACAGGGCAGTGGCTATCAGGGTGCGGCGCATGGTGCGGTCCTTGTTGTTGGAATTGTCTGGCGTGGGTCGTTGCTTAAAAACGTCAGGCGCTCAAAGGTGCAGGTCACCTCGGGCTTGTCATAGCCGAGGCTGTCGAGTTCGGTGCCGGGGTGCAGAAAGCCGTCCTGCGGCGAGGTGGTGACCAACGCGCGGGGCTGGACAACCGGAATCGGTTGGCGGAGCTGGCCGTTCCATGACCGATAGCTGAGCTTGCTGCCCTTGAAGCCGTCCAGCGGCAGGTTGTCGCCCAGTTCCAGTTCACGAATCTGCATTGCATCGGTGCCTCGCAGCCGGGTGACGGCGCTGGCGATGCTGCGCACCGCCATCCATGCGGCAAAATCCCGGTCGTTCATCCAGCGCCCGGCAGTGGCTTCGAAGCGTTTTTGCAGTTGCGCGGCCCCGTAGGTTTCCACGGTCTTGTGCCAGCCGATCGGGGTCAGGCCCTGCGTGCCCGCCACCGGGCGCGGGTACCAGGTCTGGTAAGGCACGTATTCGCCAAAGTCCCCGCGCTCGTCCGCCACCAGCACCACGTCGTACTCGGCGGTCTGGGTAAACAGCGGCATGTCGGCCTGAGCGCTGCGTCGCTGATCGTTATCGAAGGTGAAGGCCTTCTCGGCGACGATGGTGTGACCGAAGCGTTTGGCCGCGCGGCGCAAGGCATTGGCATAGGCCTTATCGTCGGGGGTCTGGCCGACGATCAACAGCCAGCGTGTCCAGCGCCGAACAGTGAGAAATTGCGCGAGTGCATCGGCCAGCATCGCGCGGCTGGGCAGTGTGTGCAGCACGTTGTGCAGGCAGGCGGTGCTGCGCAGGCTGTCGTCGGGACTGCCCGCGTTGAACAGCAGGCTGTCCGGCATCGCGGCGCTGAGCTGACGCAACGTTTCAACCGGCGCGTTGACCACGAACAGGCGCAAACCCTGTTCATGTTGCGCACTGGCTTGCTCAAGCAGCGCGTGAGTGCTGTTCGCACTGGCATTCGTCAGGCTGTAGCGGTGGTTGAGAAAACGCCCGGTGCTGTTGCTGTCGACGATGGCCAGTTCTGCGCCGCGAAGCCCTGCGTCTGTGGGTTCGGGAATGACGTTGGACAGAATCGGGCCGGTGTCCGGGATATACGCCAGATAGCCGATGCGCACCTGCACAGGGTCTTCGGCCGCTATCGCCAGCAACGACCATGCGACGAGGGCAAGGCAAAGCAATGGGTGAAACACCAGTTGGCGCATAGAGCACTCCCTACAGACAGGGCCAGCATAGAAATGCCTGTCCGGTGGGGAAATATGCAGATGGTACGGGTCTGCCAGTACCAAGGTAGTAAGGCGCGGCCACCAAAGCAGCATTCGGGCGCGCAGACGCCGTTCCTAAGATGACGACAGGCCTTTGCATGCACTTCTGAGGACATAACAATGACAACAAAAAACCTGATCCCGGCTGAGACCGAGTCCCGAATCCAAAAATGCACGTTGCTGGTGGGCGCATTGATGCTCTGTGGTCTGCTCGCCAGCAACCTGGCCCAAGCCCACGGTGATGTAGTGCCCCATGCCGTTGCCACTGATGGCCTGGAACAGCTGGGGCCTGAATGGCGTGCTGAAAACCCGTATCGTGAATCCAAAGATCACGACAAGGCGCTGGAAATCGGCAAGTCGGCCTACACCCAGAACTGTGCCGCCTGCCATGGGCTGGAAGCCATTTCCGGAGGCATTGCGCCGGACCTGCGGCACCTGGACGTCGGCAGTGCGGGTGATGAGTGGTTTGTCGAGCGGGTTCGTAACGGCGCGGTGCGCGACGGTCGTGTGTACATGCCCAAGATGGCCGACTACCTGAGTCAGGAGGCCCTGTGGGCTGTTCGCACCTATCTGGACAGTGTTCATAACGAGGAATGATCGGTATGCGCGCCTTCGCCGTACTGCTGAGCCCCGTCTTCTGTTGCCTGGCATTGATGTTCCAGCCCGTCCACGCGCAGATTCGCACCTACGACAGCATCATCGCGGCCGGGGTGATCAAGGTGGCGGTGTACCAGGATTTTCCACCCTACAGCTTTCAGGTGGACGGGCAGCCCCGTGGCGTCGATGCCGACCTGGCGACGGCGCTGGCTAAAGCGTTGGGCGTGCGGCTGGAGTTGATGTGGGCGCCGCCCGGCGAAAAGCTCGACGACGACCTGCGCGACATGATCTGGCGCGGCAGCCCGTTGCGCGGTCAGCAACTGGCCGACCTGATGATGCGCGTGCCCTACGACAAGGGTTACTCGCAGAAGCGCAACGATGTCGGCGAACTGGAAAACGACCACGTCGTGATGTTCGCGCCCTATCAGACAGAGCGCTGGCAGGTCGCATTCGACCGCAAGCGGATGGACGCGGTGCCCAGCGTTGCGGTGTTTGCCGAGCATCCGATCGGGGTCGAGATCGACAGTGTGCCGTCGTTCTACCTGACGTCGATCTTCAATGCCCAGTTTGCAGGCAGCACCCACCATTTCCCGTCGGTGCAGGAGGCTTTCGTTGCCATGCACGACGGCAAAGTCGACGCGGTCATGGCCATGCGCGGCGAGGTGGACTGGCAACTGCATCAGGCCCATGACCCGCAATGGTCGCTGGCCGAAAACGCTTACCCGAGCATGGGACGGCAAACCTGGGAGATCGGCATGGCGGTGCATGAGAGCAACCGCCAGTTGGCCTACGCCATCGAAGAGGCGCTGGAGACGTTGATTCGTGAAGGCGAGGTGCAGCGCATCTACGCCGCTTACGGCATGCGTTACGACGTGCCGGAGATGTACCCGTGAACCGTGTCCGGGGCAGGGCGGTCGGGTTTGCCTTGCTGCTTTGTCTGCAAGGTGTGGCCCACGCCGATCCTGGCAAAGACCCGGTTACGTCGGTGATGTGGGGCTACTATCAGCAGAAGTTCCTCAAGGATCAGCCCTACGTCTTCGACGACAAGGTGCTGTTGCGCGCACCGCCGTTTGCCGAAGACGCCCGGCAAGTTCCGATCGAGATCGATGCGCGGGCGTACACGGGGGAGGTGGTACGAATTCTGGCGTGGGCCGAACTCAACCCCTTGCCGCAGATCGTCGACTTTCAACCGGTCGAGCGAGTGCTCCCGTGGCTGTCGATCCGCATCCGGATCGAGCAGGCCACACCGTTGCGTGCCGCCGTGCTGACCCGCGACGGCGTCTGGCACATCGGCTCGACCATCATCGACGCAGCGGGCGGAGGCTGCACCGCGCCCAGCGTCGTGCGCACACAGCCTGGTTGGGAGGAGCATATCGGCGAGGTGATGGGAGGGCGTTATCCACGCTCAGGCTTCAGCCGTTTGCGGGTGACAATCTCCCATCCGATGGACAACGGCATGGTCAGCGGCATCCCTGAGTTCTATCTGAATCAGGCGCAACTCAAAGACACCCACGGCAAGCTGCTGGCGACGCTGGAACTGTTTCCCGCCGTGAGTGAGAACCCGACGCTGGGGTTCGACATTGAGGGTGACGGCGAGACGCAATTGTCGTTGCGCGATATCAGCGGCAACCTGTTCAGCGCGGTTGTGAAATGAACCGGAGTGCCGCCACGCGCCTTATTGGGTGCTTGCTGTTCTGCGTCAGTGCGCTGGCACACGCTGAGCTGGAGTATCGCCTGCAACCCCGGCAGATCGCTGAAGATACCTACTTGCTCGAAGGCACGACCGAAAACTTCGATAAACGTAACGGCGGCAACATCGTTAACACTGGCTTCATTGTCACCGGCGGCGGTGTGGTGGTCATCGACACCGGACCGTCACGTCGCTATGGCGAGGCCCTGCGCAAGGCCATAGGCTCGGTGACGGACAAGCCGGTGATTCAGGTGCTGCTGACGCATCATCATCCCGATCACGTGCTGGGCAACCAGGCATTCGCCGATGTGCCGATCGGTGCGTTGGCCGGTACCACCGAATTGATGCGCACGCAGGGCGATGCCCTGACGGAAAACATGTACCGGATGGTCGGTGACTGGATGCGCGGCACTGAAACGCGTTTGCCGACGCAGGTGTTGGTGCCGGGCACACTGGCGTTCGGCGGCCACCGCTTGCGCCTGTTGGCGCTCTCCGGGCATACGGGCGCCGACCTCGCCATCTTTGATGAAAACACGGGCGTGTTGTTCGCGGGCGATATCGTCTTTTACCAGCGCGCCTTGACGACCCCGAACAGCCCGGGTCTACAGGTGTGGCTGAACGACCTGGATACCCTGCAGGCGCTGCCGTGGAAACGGTTGGTCCCCGGCCATGGGCCCGTGGCGACGGACGCCCGGCCTCTGCAGCAGATGCGTGACTACCTGGGTTGGCTTGACGGGCTGTTGAGGGACGGGGCGGCCCAGGGCGCCGACATGGCAGAGCTGATCAGAACGCCTGTTCCTGAGCGTTTCGCGGCCATCAGCCTGACCCGGTACGAACTGATTCGCAGCGTCAGCCATCTGTATCCGACGTACGAGCGGGCGCAGATGGTCAGGGTCGATACTCGCTGACGCGCGTTCGCCGGGTGCTGGCCCACCTACCAAAGAACTAGAAACCTCCACACTGCGGTCAATTGCTGGCAGGGGCCTCACCGCCAACAATCGACTTGTTCGGGAAACTGTCCCGAAAGGAAGAAAACAACAATAAACCGTAGAGGCAGCCGTCATGATTCAACCCGCACGTCGCCATTCTTTCGCACTGGGCCTGCTGGTCAGCGCCATGCTGTCGTCCGGCAGCCTTCTGGCCGCCGTGACCGACGAAGAAATCCTCCAGGACCCCAAGAACCCCAATCAGATCGTCACCAACGGCCTGGGCGTGCAGGGCCAGCGCTTCAGCCCGCTGGACATCATCAACACCGACAACGTCAAGGACCTTCGACCCGTCTGGGCCTTCTCGTTTGGTGGTGAAAAACAGCGCGGACAGCAGGCGCAACCCATGGTCAAGGACGGGGTCATGTACCTCACCGGCTCCTATTCTCGGGTGTTCGCGGTGGACGCGCACACCGGCAAGAAGCTCTGGCAATACGACGCGCGCCTGCCTGACGACATCCGTCCGTGCTGCGACGTGATCAACCGGGGCGTGGCGCTGTACGGCGACCTGGTGTACTTCGGCACCCTCGACGCCAAGTTGGTCGCGCTCAACAAAGACACCGGTAAAGTGGTGTGGAGCAAGCAGGTGGCTGACCACAAGGCCGGTTACTCCATCAGCGCCGCGCCCATGATCGTCAACGGCAAGTTGATCACAGGCGTTGCGGGCGGCGAGTTTGGCGTTGTCGGCAAGGTCGAGGCCTACGATCCGAAAAACGGTACGTTGCTGTGGTCGCGTCCAACCGTCGAGGGCAATATGGGTTACGTCTACAAAGACGGTCAGGCCATTGAAAACGGTATCTCCGGTGGCGAGGCGAACAAGACCTGGCCGGGCGACCTGTGGAAGACCGGCGGGGCTGCGCCGTGGCTTGGCGGCTATTACGACCCGAGCAACAACCAGATCCTGATTGGCACCGGCAACCCGTCGCCGTGGAACTCGCACATGCGGCCGGGCGATAACCTGTATTCCTCTTCTCGGCTGTCGTTGAACCCTGATGACGGCACCATCAAATGGCATTTCCAGAGCACGCCCCACGATGGCTGGGATTACGACGGCGTGAACGAACTGATCTCCTTCGACTATCAGGAAAACGGCAAGACCGTTCAGGCTGCGGCGACGGCCGACCGCAACGGCTTTTTTTACGTGCTCAATCGCAAGGACGGCAAATTCATTCGCGGTTTCCCGTTCGCCGACAAGATCACCTGGGCCAGCGGCCTGGACAGGGACGGTCGGCCAATCTATATCGACGCCAGCCGCCCCGGCGCGCCAGACGGCGAAGCCAAGGGTTCGTCGGCGTTCGTGGCGCCGGCCTTCCTCGGCGCGAAAAACTGGATGCCCATGGCCTACAGCCCTGACACCGGCCTGTTCTACGTGCCGGGCAACGAGTGGGGCATGGACATCTGGAACGAGGGTATCGCCTACAAGAAAGGCGCCGCGTTCCTGGGCGCGGGCTTCACCATCAAGCCTCTGAACGAGGATTACATCGGCGTGCTGCGCGCTATCGACCCGAAAACCGGCAAGGAAGTCTGGCGTCACAAGAACTATGCGCCGCTGTGGGGCGGGGTGCTGGCAACCAAAGGCAATTTGGTGTTCACCGGCACGCCGGAAGGCTTCCTGCAGGCGTTCAACGCCAAAACCGGCGACAAGGTCTGGGAGTTCCAGACCGGTTCAGGCGTACTGGGCTCGCCGATCACTTGGGAGATGGACGGCGAACAGTACGTGTCCGTGCTGTCCGGCTGGGGCGGCGCGGTGCCGCTGTGGGGTGGCGAGGTGGCCAAGCGGGTGAAGGACTTCAACCAGGGCGGCATGCTCTGGACCTTCAAGCTGCCCAAAGATCTGGTGACCAAGCGCTGATGCACAAGCGTTTATGCACAAACCCGCTGGAGCGAACCAGAGTGATGATCCTTCCCACGCTCCGCGTGGGAATGCATCCCTCGACGCTCCGCGTCGGCTTTCGCGTGGACGCAGAGCGTCCGGGGCGGCATCCCCACGCAGAGCGTGGGGACGATCAGATCAGTCCCAAAGTACTATTCGCCAGGCAACGGCTCCGTGCCCTAATGAAGGGCCGGACCATCCGGCACTACCCTGAACGACACGAGGAAAGGCCCATGTGGAAAAAACCAGCGTTCACCGATTTGCGTATCGGTTTTGAAGTGACCATGTACTTCGCCAGCCGTTGATCGGCATGCCCGGTCAATGAACGTTGACCGGGTCTTCTCTCCTGCACGAAGACCCTCGCCATGAGCCGACACCGTCAGTCGTTGGTCTTATTGCATTACCCCGCAGATGCTCTAGGCTGGCGTTCATTCTCTAATAACAATAAGAATGCGCTTGATATGAGCCAAAGCCTCAACCAGCTGCGTAAATTCGTGTCCCCGGAAATCATCTTCGGTGCGGGCAGTCGTCACAGCGTGGGCAACTACGCCAAAACCTTCGGTGCACGTAAGGTGCTGGTGGTCAGTGACCCTGGTGTCATCGCTGCCGGCTGGGTGGCCGACGTCGAAGCCAGCTTGCAGGCCCAGGGCCTGGAATACTTCATTTACAGCGACGTGTCGCCCAACCCCCGGGTCGAAGAAGTCATGCTCGGCGCCGAACTGTATCGCGAGCACCATTGCGATGTGATCGTCGCGGTGGGCGGCGGCAGTCCGATGGATTGCGGCAAAGGCATTGGCATCGCCGTGGCCCATGGACGCAACATCCTTGAGTTCGAAGGCGTCGACACCATTCGCGTGCCGAGCCCCCCGCTGATCTTGATTCCGACCACTGCGGGCACGTCTGCTGACGTATCGCAGTTCGTGATCATCTCCGATCAGCAGGAACGCATGAAATTCTCCATCGTCAGCAAGGCAGTCGTCCCCGACGTGTCGCTGATCGACCCGGAAACCACCCTGAGCATGGACCCGTTTCTGTCTGCCTGTACCGGCATCGATGCGCTGGTTCACGCCATTGAGGCGTTCGTTTCGACCGGTCATGGCCCGCTGACCGACCCTCATGCTCTGGAAGCCATGCGCCTGATAAACGGCAATCTGGTGCAGATGATTGCCAACCCTGCCGACATCGCCTTGCGCGAGAAAATCATGCTCGGGAGCATGCAGGCCGGTCTGGCGTTCTCCAACGCCATTCTCGGGGCCGTGCACGCCATGTCCCACAGCCTGGGTGGCTTTCTGGACTTGCCGCACGGGCTGTGCAATGCGGTGTTGGTCGAGCATGTGGTCGCGTTCAACTACAGTTCGGCACCGGACCGCTTCAAAGTGATCGCCGAAACCCTGGGTATCGATTGCCGGGGCCTGAATCATGTCGCCATCAGCAAACGCCTGGTGGAACACCTGATCGCCCTCAAGCATCAGGTCGGATTTCACGAAACCCTCGGCCTGCAAGGCGTGAGCATGGCCGACATCCCGTTTCTGTCTCAGCATGCGATGGGCGACCCCTGCATCCTGACCAACCCGCGTGCGTCCAGTCAGCGGGACGTCGAAGTGGTGTATGGCGAAGCCCTCTGACGTCCAGCAAGGCGCGCTCACGGCGCTGCTTGGGTTGGGCAATCACTCGACCCGAAAAAGCCATTACCCGGAACTGACCCTGCGGCTTGGCGAACTGGAAACCGAGCGCAACCGCTACAAATGGTTATTTGAAAATGCCGTGCACGGCATCTTCCAGGCCAGCCTGCACAAGGGACTGCGCGCGGCTAATCCGGCGTTGGCGCGCATGCTCGGTTATCGCGATGAGCGCGAGGTGCTGTCGTTGCTGGACGACCTCGCCAGCACGCTGTTCATTGGCGGCGAGGTGGAAATGGACGCCATTGCTCAGGTGCTGCAACGCGAGCACAGCCTGCAAGGTTATGAAACCCGGTTGCGGCGCCAGGACGGCAGTTACGTTGACGTGTTGATGAACCTGTTGCTCAAACCGGACGAGGACGGCTTGTTCGAAGGCTTCGTGGCCGACATTACCGAGCGCAAACTGGCCCAGCAACGGTTGCAGGAACTCAACGATCAACTGGAATTGCGCGTGGCCGCCCGCACCGACGAGCTGCTGGAGGCCAACCGTAACCTGCAACAGCAGATCACTCAGCGGGAGCAGATCGAGCATGACCTGCGCGAGGCCAGGGATGCTGCCGAATCCGCCAACCGCAGCAAAGACAAATACCTCGCTGCGGCCAGTCATGACCTGTTACAGCCCTTGAACGCCGCGCGGCTGTTGATCTCCACCTTGCGTGAGCGCACGTTGCCAACCGCCGAACAGACCTTGGTGGAGCGTACGCATCAGGCGCTGGAGGGGGCAGAAGACCTGCTCACCGACCTGCTGGACATTGCCAAGCTCGACCGGGCGTCCATTGAACCGGACATAGAGCTGTATCGGCTGGAAGAAATACTGGCGCCACTGGTGTCCGAGTTCGAGCCGGTGGCCGCGGCAGCGGGGCTGACCCTGCGGGCGCACATCGCTCATTTGGCCGTGCGAACGGACCTGCGTTTGTTGACCCGCATCCTGCGCAACTTCCTCAGCAACGCCTGCCGGTACACGGAGCACGGCGGCATTTTGCTGGCGGCCCGCAAGCGTGGCGAGTCATTGCGCATTGAGGTGTGGGACACGGGACGCGGCATCGCCGAGGACCGGCTGGATTCGATTTTTCTGGAGTTCAACCAGTTGGACGTCGGCCGCGCGGCGGACCGTAAAGGCGTCGGGCTGGGGCTGGCGATTGTGGAGCGCATCGGCGGGATTCTTGGTTGTGCCATTCACGTGCGTTCGCAACCAGGACGCGGTTCAGTGTTCTCGATCGATGTGCCGCTGTCGGCCGACATGCCGGTGCCGATCAAAGTGGTTGCGCAGCAGTTGCCGGGCGCAGGCAACCCGCTGCCGGGGCGGCGTTTGTTGGTGCTGGATAACGAGACCAACATTCTTGAGAGCATGGCGGCGTTGTTGGAGCAGTGGGGGTGTGAAGTGCTCACTGCAACGGATCAGGCGGGGTGCTACAGCGTTCTGCAGGACCGCGCGCCGGAGCTGATTCTGTTTGATTTTCACCTGGATCACGGCGTGTTGGGGTGCGAGGTGGTGGCGAACATTCGTGTGCACTTCGGCCTGGAGATCCCATGCGTGATGATCACCGCCGATCGTACGGACCTGTGTCGCAGGTCCTTGCAGAAGCTGGGCGCGCCGTTGCTGAACAAGCCGGTGAAACCGGGCAAGTTGCGGGCAGTGGTGAGTCAGTTGCTGGGTCAGGCTTGACCTCTGGCCAGGGAGCAGTCACGAACAGGGTGCAGGGTGCAGGGTGTATCAGCCGCCCGTCATGTTCATGAATCGCACCACCTGCACGTCGTCGTTGATCTCGAAGTTGTGCTTGTAGGGCTTGAGCTTCATGGCTTCGATCAGCGCATTTTCCAGCTTTTCCGGTTGCCCGGGATTGGCCCGAAGCACGGCTTTGAGGTCGGCCGAATGCTCGTTGCCCAGGCACAGCAACAGCCGGCCCTCGACGGTGACACGAACCCGGTTGCAGGTCGCACAGAAGTTGTGGCTGTGAGGCGAGATAAAGCCTACGCGGATGCCTGGGGCCTCGGCCAGGCGCCAGTAGCGGGAGGGACCTTGGGTCGACTCGGTGGAGTTGATCAGGGTGTAGCGTTCGGCGATGCGTTCACGCACCTGATCGCTGGAAAAGAACGACTCGGCCCGGCTGTGTTCGCTGATGACACCCAGCGGCATCTCTTCAATGAACGTGATGTCCAGGCCCCGGTCGATGGCAAATGCCACCAGGTCGTTGATCTCGTGATCGTTGCGGCCTTGCATCACCACGCAGTTGAGCTTGGTGTGGGTGAAGCCGGCCGCATTGGCGGCGTCGATGCCCGCGATGACCTTGGCCAGGTCACCGGTGCGTGTCAGCTCCTTGAAACGGGCAGGGTCCAGGCTGTCCAGGCTGATGTTCAAGCGTTTGAGGCCGGCGTCGAACAGCGGTGCCGCAAGCTTCTCCAGTTGCGACCCGTTGGTGGTCATGCACAGCTCGCGCAGGCCGGGCAGGGCCGCGATGTTTTTGCACAGGCCGACGATGCCGGCGCGTACCAGGGGCTCGCCACCGGTCAGGCGGATCTTTTTGGTGCCCAGCGCGACGAAGCGCTCGGCAATCTGCTGGATTTCTTCGAGGGAGAGGATCTGCTGGCGGGGCAGGAACGTCATGTCCTCCGCCATGCAATACACGCAGCGGAAATCGCAACGATCGGTCACGGACATCCGAACGTAATCGACTTTGCGTGAATACCCGTCTATCAAAACCCGATCCGACATAGCTTTTCTCGACAACGTGCTGCATGGCAGAAGCAAACCGCGGAACGTCATTGTGAACGTTCCGCGATTGAATCGTTTAAATCTTTTGGCTTCCCGGTTGTTCGATCATCGCGGCGTGTTCGCCGACTGCCGAGGCAGGCAAAGCCTTTGAATACGATACGTAATACGCCAGCCCGACAAAAATTGCACCCCCTACCGCATTGCCCAGGAACACAGCGAAGAAGTTTTCGACAAACTGACCCCAGCTCAGCGCATCGGCGAAGATCGCGGCCGGAATCACGAACATGTTCGCGACCACGTGCTGAAAGCCGATGGCGACGAACGCCATGATCGGGAACCACATGCCGAGGATCTTGCCGGTGACGTCCTTGCTCGCATACGACAACCAAACGGCAAGGCATACCAGCCAGTTGCAGCCGATGCCCGAGATGAAGGCCTGAGCGAAATCGGCACTGGCCTTGGCTTTGGCAATCGCCAGCGTCTTGGCCAGATAGGCGCCTTCGGTCAGGCCCAGCACATGGCCGAAGAAGTAGGCGATGAACAGGGCGCCGAGCAGATTGGCGAAGGTCACCAGCACCCAGTTGCGCGCGACGGCAGCCAGCGAAATGCGTCCAGCGAACAGCGCGGTCGGCAGGCTCATCATATTGCCGGTCAACAGTTCGCCGCCGGCCAGGATCACCAGAATCAGACCGATCGGAAACACCGCAGCGCCCAGCAGGTTACCCAGCGAGGCCCACTGCGCTGGAATCATGGTGCTGACATGGATGTCCAGCAGAAAACCCAGGGCGATGAACGCGCCGGCCAGAAATCCCAGGACGAGGATCGAGAGGGTGGGCAAATGCGACTTCTTCACCCCGGCTTCGATGGTGATTTCAGCGATCTGTTGAGGCGTATTGATGGACATGTTTTTCTGGACTCGCACGCAATGGCCGGCACCACGACACAAGGCCGCGCGCCACGCAGATATAGGAGTGGTTCAAAGCATCCGGTCTCGATGCGCGAGCGTGTCGCAAGACACGACGGCAGGTCCTTGTGAGGGCAACGATGTGCGACTTTTGGCCACATTGCAGAAGCGGCGAAAAAGACGTGATCAGTTGATAAGCAAGCTACCGACCTGTACGTAGAGCGTCCAATCGCTTATTCCGATGAAATGATCGATGTCGTCTATCAACGCGGCCCTGACGATTTCGTTCAGCCGAGAAGATTCTGACGAGCGATTGACAATCAGACCGGTGGAGCCATTAAAACGCCATGGTCATTTGCCAGCCTTGTCGAGGGGCGGGCATCATGTGCAATACAGAGCGGAACAAAGCGCATGGAAAGGTGCTCCGATCACAGAACCGGTAAACCGCCCCTTGAGTGGACCTGCGTAACCCATGACCCATCGACCCGCGCCGCTGCCACTTGATGAAGCTCGACGTATCCAGGCACTGGATCACCTTCAGATCCTCGACAGCCTTCCAGAACAGGCGTTTGATGACATCGTCGAGTTGGCGTCGGTCGTTTGCGGCACGCCCATTGCGCTGGTGTCGCTGATCGACGATCAGCGGCAATGGTTCAAGGCCTGCATAGGCCTGTCGGTACGTGAAACCCATCGTGACCAGGCGTTTTGCGCGTATGCCATTCTTGAACCGGATCAATTGCTGATCGTTGAAGATGCGGCACTGGACGAGCGTTTTGCCAACAATCCGTTGGTCCTGAGCGAGCCGTTCATTCGGTTTTACGCAGGCGCGCCGATCGTCACGGACCAAGGCCATGCGCTGGGTACGGTGTGTGTGATCGATACTGTGCCGCGAACCCTGGACGCGCGTCAGGTCGGCGCGCTGACCGCGTTGGCACGTCAGACGGCTGCGCTGTTGCAGTTGCGTGAATTGAGCGCCGAGAAAGACGAACAGGCCCGCAGCCTGAGTCGTAAAGTCATCTCGGCATTGGCCGATGATCAGCATGAGCACGCGCGCTTGCGTCAACACCAGCGCGTCTCTGCAATCGGGCAGCTCACCAGCGGCATCGCTCACGACTTCAATAATCTGCTTCAAGCCATCAGCGCCAGCTTGCAGTTCGTCGAACGAAAGGCGGAGAAACCGCAGGATGTCCGGCGCTGGGCGTCAGTCGGCTTGCAAGCGGTGAACAAAGGCGCATCGCTGATCGCGCAACTGTTGGCATTCACTCGCGAAGATCCTTCCGCCCTGACGCTGCTGGACGTCAGCGCCCAGGTGCGCAGCCTCGAAGAGCTGTTCAACCGGGTGCTGAGCCCGGACATCAACCTGCAGTTCGAGCTGGACACCACACCCGCCCGAATACTGTGCGACGCCACGCAGCTCGAGGCCGCTGTGCTCAACATGCTGGTCAACGCCCGCGATGCGATGCAGGGCACAGGGAATATTCGGGTGGCCACGCGCTTGCTGACACTGGGCGGGCATGAGCTTCTGGCGGACGGCGCTTACGTAGAACTGACGGTGGAAGATGACGGCCCAGGCATTCCCCCGGCCATCGCCAGCCAGGTGTTCGAGCCGTTTTTCACCACCAAGAAGGAAGGCCAGGGCACTGGTCTGGGGTTGTCTCAGGTGTATGCATTCGCTGCACAGGCGGGCGGCTCGGCGACCATTCAGTGCGGGATGACCTCCGGGACAACGGTGACGTTATTGCTGAAGGTGCGCGACCGCGCTATCGAGGAACGGGCGCATGCCGCGCCGCCCGAGTCTGCCCCTCAGGCTGTCAGTGCCGTGAGCGTGCTGTTGGTCGATGATGATGACCGTCTACGTGACGTCATGGCCCGTCTCCTGGCCGATGCCGGTTACGAGGTGGAGGCGGTTTGCAGCGGATATGCAGCCATCGAGGCGATCCGGCATCGCCCGCCTGACATTGTCGTCAGCGACTGCGCCATGCGTGATTTCAGTGGCGTGGCACTGGCGCGCGTGCTGCGCGATATCCGGCCGGGACTGCCCATTCTGTTGCTCACCGGGCATGCCGATCTGGACGCGGTGCGGGCGTCGTGTGAGCACGGCGCCGTGATCCTGCATAAACCGGTCAGCCTGGAGCACTTGATCGCGGGTATCGAAAGCCAGCTGTCGCCTGTTTCGGTATAGCGATCACTTCTCCTGGTCGTTCGTCATGCTGCGCTCATAACGTTCGAGTAACGGCTGGATGCTGATGCCGTGTAGCAGAATGCTCAGCGCGACCACGGACAGTGTCAGGCCGATGGTGGTTTGCACCGCGTCGGCGGGTAAACCGTGAGACAGCGCGTAGCACAGGTAATACAGCGTGCCGATGCCGCGAATGCCAAACCATCCCACCAGCGCTTTCTGCGGACGAGAGAGTAGCTGGCCGCTGATCAGCAGCCAGACGCTCAGGGGGCGGATCACACAGAACAACGCGAGGCCCAGGCCCACCGCCCGCCAGTCCCAGTAAAGGGCAATGGCCGCGCCGAGCAGGGTGATCAGCAGCACTTCCATCGCCCGTTCCACCAGACTGCCAAACGCGAGCATGTCCCCCATCATCACACCCGCCGCCAACTGCGACTCGCTGAGTTCTTCGTGCCGGGTCACCGTGGCGGCCCTGGGGTCGCTGTCCATGTGTCCCAAAACCGGTTTGGCCACGTGCTCGGACGGAAGATCCGATTGCGTGGTGCGAACTTCGGCGCGTCGCAGGCCCAGGCCTGCGGCAAACACCGAGAGGAAGCCATAGGCTCCCAGGCCCTCGGCGACGACGTAGGCCACCGCGATCAGGGCGAGGGCCAGGAAATCATTGGGCGAACTGGTGCTGTCGGCGTTCTTGATCCGCAGGTAGATCATCAAGTGCCCGACGCCGCGGCCTAATCCGTAGCCGATCAGCAGGCCGACGGGGACGCCCCAGATCAGGTTCTTCAGCAACCAGCCCTGCACCCAGGTGAAGTCCGAGGGGCCATGACCGAGGAACAGCAGGGCGAAGATCACGAACGGAAAGGCGGTGCCGTCGTTCAGCCCGGCTTCTCCCGAAAGGCCAAAACGAACCCGGTCGAAATCCTGCGCGTTGTTGACCTGCACCAGTCCCGCCAGAACGGGGTCGGTGGGGGACAACATTGCACCGAGCAACAGCGCGATGGCCCACGGCACTTCCAGCAGGTAATGGGCGACCAGGCACACGCCCAGGATGCTGGCGAGCATCACCGGCCCCGCCAGCAGGTACGCCGAATGCCAGGCTTTACGATGCAATGACAGGCGCAGTTTGATGCCGGTGTTGAACAGTGAGAACAGCACGGCGACTTCGGTCAGACGCTCCAGCCAGTGGCGTGCGTCGCGGATGTCCAGTTGCACCAGGTCCAGGCCCCAGGGGCCGATACCGGCGCCGAAGCCCAGGCACACCGCCGAGGTCGTGACCGGAAGCCAGCGCAGGGAAGAGGAGGTGAGTGCGAGCAGCATCAACAGGACGCCGAGCACGGTCATGCAAAGAATGAAACTCATCCGGCCTCGTCATCAATCAGTGGGTTACCCAGGGTGTGACCGACGCGAGGGAGGATAGTTGGACGCAATGTTCGGTGAGCGCGCATCGACATCCGCCGCGAATGACACACCGCTGCAAGACCTGTTAGCGAGCGTGCTCGCGAATCGCGGTATGACAGCGACATCTGCGGCGACTGATACACCGCATTCGCTGCCGTCGTAACCTCCGACGTCTCCTACAGGTCCCAAGTAGACCGCAGAGCCTGTGGCTACCTCGAGGCCTTTGGAGAGGGCAGCCCCAGAACCTGCGGCTACCCCATGGCCTTTGGACAGGGCAGGTCTAGAGCTCATGGCTGCGGCAAGACCTGTGGGAGCGAGCTTGCTCGCGAAGCCTGTGGGTCATCACCCGCGATCCTGCGGATGCACAGACCTCTTCGCGAGCAAGCTCACTCCCACGGTGGACGGTTGCTGCAGCGCGATTACCGCTCGATGGTCTTGCTCCAGCGCGCGTTCCATTCAGGGCGGATTTGGTTGACCTGATCCCAGTCGATGGTCACGGCTGTTTCCAGGTATTTGTTCATCGCATCTACCTGACCACGTGTGCGCTCGGTGGTCGGCGTTTTCGGGTTGGACGGGATCTGGTCGCCCAGTTCCAGCGCAGGGGCCTGAGCTTCGGGCGTCAGCAGGAATTCCGCCAGTTTCTGCGCCAGCTCTGGCTGGTCGTTATTGGCGATGGTGCATTCAGCGACGTTCAACACCACGGCGCCTTCCTTGGGCGGCGCGTATTCGACGGGTACGCCCTTGAGTTTCAGCGCGGTCACCTGGGTGGGGGTCAACGGGAACAACGCCGCTTCGCCGGTCTGAACCATCTCGGAAATCTTCGCGGAGCTGGCGATGTACTCCAGCACGTTCGGCCCCACGGTCTTCGGCCAGGCCTTGAAGCCGGGCTCGACGTTGGTTTCACTGCCGCCCTGCAACCGGTTGAACATCAGGAAACCATGCAGGCCGAACGTCGAGGAGGCGAGCGACTGAAACACCAGTTTGTCCTTGTAGCGCTTGTCGGCCATGTCACCCCACGATGTCGGCGCCTTCCAGCCGTTTTCCTCGAACATCTTGGTGTTGTACGCCAGGCCCGTCACCCCGAGGCTGACCGCCACGGCTTCATCCTTGATCTTGCCCTTGGCCGGAATGTCCGCCAGCGTCGCGCTCGGTTGCAGCTTGCCGCACAGGCCCATGGAAATGGCGCGGTACATGATGCCGTCGTCGAGGAACATCACGTGCATCTGCGGGTTGTCCTTGCTGGCCTGGACCTTGGCGAGGATGTCTGACGAGGTGCCCGGTACGATCACCACTTTGACGTGATTAGCCTTTTCGAAGGCTGGCAGCACCTGATCGGCGTACAGCCGTTCCATGGTGCCGCCGTTCATGCCCAGATACAGCGTCGGCTCGGCCTGCGCCGGCAGCGAGGTGAGCAAGGCGGCGAACGGCAGGCACGACAAGCCGGTCAGGGCAAAACGTTTAACGAGGTTCATGTTTTTCATGGCTGCGATCTTCCTCTGAACAATGGAATGACGTTTTCCGCGTGAGCCGGGGCGGCGGTGGCGGGCGGTGCGGTAGGCAAGGTGGGCTGGGAAACGGGTTGAAAACGCTGGATCGAAAAGGCGTCGAGTCGAATCGACGGCGTGCCGGTGCAGACAATCTGTGCCAGGGCCTCGCCCGCCGCCGGGCCGATCTGAAAACCAGAGCCGGCGAAACCAAAGCCGTGCAGCAGGCCCGCCTGAGTGGAACTGGCACCCAGCACCGGCTCGCGGTCCGGCAGGTACCCTTCGGTGCCGCTCCAGGTGCGAATGGCCTGAGCACCGGCCAATGGCGGGTAGAGTTCGACGGCATTGCGCAGGATGTCGAGGATCGCCGCCTGGCCGGGACGCGCCGTGGCAGGATCCAGTGCGAAGCCCTGACCGCCACCCAGCACACAGTTGCCGCGGGCGACCTGGCGGGCATAAATGCCGCCGCCTTCGACGCCGGTGCTGACGTCCATGAACATCGGCAACGGTTCAGTGACCAGCATCGCAGGGTGCCCCGAGCGCATCGGCACGGGTTCGCCAAACTGTTCTGCCAGCGACGCCGCCCACGCGCCGGCGCAGTTCAGCAGCCAGGGGGCGCGAAACGTCTGGCCGCTGGCAGTGCGGACGGTGAAAGCATGACCGTCATGGCTGACCTCAGAGACCTCTGTCTGCTCGTAGACGTCGGCACCGGCTCGACGTGCGGCATGGGCAAACGCCGGTGACACAATGCGCGGGTTGGCGTGACCGTCGTCGGCGCATAACGAAGCGCCGACGGCCACATCACCGGCCCACGGAAAGCGGGCGCGCAACTGGTCGCGGTCAAGCAATTGCAGGTCCAGGCCAAACCCTCGAGACGCCTGCTCGTAGGCCGCCAGCGCGGCCATGTCCTTGTCGCTGCGCGCCAGTTTCAGATGACCGGAGCGCAGGTACTCGCCATCGATCCCGATCAGGTTGGTCAGGTCGCCCCAGATGGCGTGGGCTCTTTGGGACAGCGGCAACTGCGACAGAGGGCGGCCTTGGCGTCGCACGCCGCCGTAGTTGACACCACTGGAGTGAGCACCGAAAAAATCACGCTCCAGCAGCGCCACACGCTGGCCGCTTTTCGCCAGAAACAACGCAGCGGAGGCGCCAACGATGCCGCCGCCAATCACCACGGCATCCATGTCGATCGGCAGGCTCACGGCGCCACCTCCACGCCGAACGGAATCGGCTTGATCGGCGCCTGGCCGCGCAGTCGGCCCACACTGGCCACGTCCCGGCCCGAGGCCTGAGCGACGATCTCGGTGGCCGCCATGGCGCACATCCGCCCCTGGCAGCGGCCCATGCCCACGCGGCACATGGCTTTTACGCGGTTGATCTCCCAATGGCCTTGCTCGACGGTTTGCCGGATCTCGCCTGCGCTGACCTCTTCACAGCGGCAAACGGTCAGGCTGTCGGGGGCATTGGCGGCCCAGTTCTCGGGAAAAGGGAACGCCGTTTCCAGTCCATGACGGAAGCGCTGGATGGCGTCGAGCTGGTGTTGCAGTGCCGTGCTGCGTGCTGCATCGACCTGATGGCCGGTGTCGCTGAGGAGCGTCAAGGCGGCGAGCTCGCCGGCCATCTCGGCAGCGTCAGCGCCCATGATGCCCGCGCCGTCGCCCGCCAGATAAACGCCTTCAACGCTGCTGCGGCCGAACGCATCCCGAGTCGGCAACCAGGCGCGGTTGAGGTCGCTCCAGCTGAAAGCGCAGCCCAGCAGATCGGCAAGTTGGGTCTCGCTGCGCAAGGCGTGGGCAAAGGCCACGGCATCGCAATCGAGCGTCTTGTCCTTATCGCCCTGACGCCACCGCACGCTCTGCACACGCTGATTGCCCTGGATGCTTTGCAGGTGAACCCCTTGATGCACCGGCACACCATGGGCGGTGAGCCAGCCCCGGTAATACAGGCCTTTGGCGAGGGTCGCCGGTTGACCGAGCAGCGCGGGCAGGGCGCGGGTCTGCGCGGACAGCGGCGAGCTGTCGAGCACCGCCGCCACGTTCGCGCCCGCCTTGGCGTACTGATACGCCACCAGGTACAGCAAAGGCCCGCTGCCGGCGAACACCACACGTTCGCCGATGGCGCAGCCCTGGAATTTCAAGGCGATTTGCGCAGCGCCCAGGCTGTAGACGCCCGGCAGCGTCCAGCCTGGCACCGGCAGGATGCGGTCGGTCGCGCCGGTCGCCACGATCAGCTGCGTGTAGGGCAGTTGCGCGGCGACGCCGTCGTGCAGTGTGTCCAGAGTCTGCGCTTCGGCGTTCCACACCAGGGTTTGCGGGCGGTAATCGATGTCGGCCTGAAGCCGGTCCAATGCCGAGTGCACTGCCTGCGCTTTCGAGGCTTCAAAGCCATAAAGCGCCTTGGCTGAACGCGTGAAATTTTCGGGTTGGCGCCGATAGACCTGCCCGCCACCGCGCAGGCTTTCGTCGATCAGGCAAGGTTGCAGGCCGTAAGCGACGAGGGTCTGGGCAGCACGTATACCGGCCGGCCCCGCACCAATGATGACAATGCCTGAATGTTTCATAGCGTCCGCCCCGGTTCGCGGCTGACGCACTGTCCTGCCTCCAGCAGCGTGGCGCAGGCACGCACCCGGCGACCGTCGCCCAGTTTGACCCAGCAATCCTGACAGGCGCCCATCAGGCAGAAACCCGCACGGGGCTCGGCGCTGAAGTCGCTGCCGCGCAGCGAATCGACACGGGTCAGCACGGCGGTCAGCAGGGTGTCGCCTTGCAAGCCGGTGGCGGGTTGGCCGTCGAGGGTAAACGGCAGGACGTCGCGGTCGTGTTCTGCCAGACGTTTCAGCAAAGCCATGGTGCGTTCTCTATCCGGTAACAGCAGAAGGGGCAGGTTGGGTCCATCCAGGTCGTGGGCATCAGTGACGACCCACGAGTACGCGGTCCAGGCCGTAAACCCGGTCGAGGATGATCATGGTGGCGGCGGTCAGTGCGATCACCAGCGCCGACACCGCCGCCATCATTGGGTCGATGGATTCGGTGGCGTAGACGTACATGCGCACCGGCAGTGTCTGGGTCGATGGCGAGGTGACGAAGATCGACAGCGTCACTTCGTCGAAGCTGTTGATGAACGCCAACAGCCAGCCCCCGGCAACACCGGGCAGGATCATCGGCAAGGTGATCTGGCGGAACAGCGTAAAGCGGCTGGCGCCCAGTGATTCGGCGGCCTGTTCGGCGCTGCGATCCACGCCGATGGCCGCGGCGATCACCAGACGCAACACATAGGGCGTGATCACCACGACATGGGCGAACATCAGCCAGACGAAACTGCCGTTGACGCCCATCAGCGCGAACAGGCGCAGCATCGCCACGCCCAGCACCAGGTGCGGGATGATGATCGGCGACAGAAACAGGCCATTGAGGAAGTTGCGTCCCGGAAACTGATAGCGGGTGATCGCCAGGGCGGCGGGCACTGCGATCAGCGTCGCCAGCGTCGCGGCAACCACCGCCAGAATCAGGCTGTTATAGAAGGACTGAATGAAGTCGGCGCGTTCGAACACCGCAGCAAACCAGCGCAGGGAGAAACCGTGCCACGGCAGGCTCAGGGTGTTTTCCGGGGTGAACGCCACCAGGCAGACCATCACCAGCGGCGCCAGCATGAACACCACGACCAGGGCGTGGAAGGACAGGGCCAGAGGACCGTTCTTGGACATCAATCATTCCCCCAGGGATTTTTTATAGCGACCTTCGACCAGCCGGTTCCACGACAACATGACCAGCAGGTTGATCAGCAACAGCGCCACAGCGATGGTCGCGCCCATGGGCCAGTTGAGCTCAGAGAGGTACTGGTCGTAGACGACGGTCGCGACCATTTTCAGACGGCGTCCGCCCAGCAGCCCCGGAATCGCGAAGGAGCTGGCCGACAGCCCGAACACGATCAACGTGCCGGACAACACGCCCGGCATGACCTGCGGTAACACCACCAGGCGCATGACCTTGGCTTGCGTCGCGCCCAGCGACAGCGCCGCTTGCTCGGCCGAGGCGTCGAGCTTCTGCAGTGAGGTCCACACGGGAATGATCATGAACGGCAGCATCACGTGGACCAGTGCCAGGATCACCGCGAACGGGGTGTACAGCATCCTGATCGGGCGACCGCCCAGCGCCTGGATCGCCTGGTTGACCAATCCGTCGGCCCCCAGCAACAGGCTCCAGCCGAACGCCCGCACCACGACCGAAATGAGCAGCGGGGTGAGGATCAGAATCAGAAAGATCGAGCGCCACGGTGTGCCCATGCGACTGAGGATGTACGCCTCCGGAACACCGATCACCACGCACAGCAGTGTCACCAGCGCGCTGATCCAGAAGGTGCGAAAGAAGATTTCATAGAAGTATGAATCGGTGATCAGGTTCAGGTACTGCGCAAAGGTCCAGGCATCACCTTTGACCCCGACTTCGTAATCGAACACGTTGAACGACAGCACCAGGGTCAGCAGCAACGGCAACACCAACAAACCCACGAACAGCGCCAGCGCAGGCGCCGACAGCAGGTAGCCGCGACCGGTGTCGCGCAGCACGCTTGCCCCACTCATGCCGACACCTCGTCGGCAGTCAGCACGCGCAGCAATTCAGCGGGCCAGTCGAGGCCGACGGCGGTGCCTTCGTTGAGCGGCGCGTCGCCGTTGTTGCGGCGCACGACGGTCATTTCTCCGATGGACGTTTCGACGCGATACAACCACTGACTGCCCAGGAAATAGCGGGTGACGATACGGCCCTGAAGGCGACCCGCGCCAGCCTCCACCAGATCGATCTTTTCCGGACGCAGGCTGAGGGTCAGTTCGCCTTCGCCCTGTTGCTCGCGCACCTGGGCCGTGCCGCTGTGATCCCGGTCGCCGTGCAGCAGATTGGCCTTGCCGACGAAGCCGGAAATAAAACGTGTGCGGGGGTGCTCGTACAGCTTGTAGGGCTCGTCGATCTGCGTGATACGACCGGCCTGCATGACCACCACGCGATCGCTGATCGACAGGGCTTCGGCCTGGTCGTGGGTCACCATCAGCGTGGTGATCCCGACCTCGCGCTGAATGCGCCGAATCTCGAATTGCATCTCTTCGCGCAGGTTGGCGTCGAGGTTGGACAGCGGCTCGTCGAGTAACAGGACCGGGGGCTCGATCACCAACGCGCGCGCCAGCGCCACGCGCTGACGCTGACCGCCGGACAGTTCACGGGGGTAGCGTTCAGCGTGTTGATCCAGACGCACCAGTTCAAGCACCCGCGACACGCGGCGTTGCACATCCGCGGCGGCCACCTTGCGCATTTTCAGGCCGAAAGCGACGTTGTCACGCACGGTCATGTGCGGGAACAACGCATAGGACTGGAAGACCACGCCCAGACCGCGACTCGCCGGCTTTGCGTGGGTGATGTCGCGTCCGTCGAGCAGGATGCGTCCGGCGCTGACGTCCACGAAACCGGCGATCATTTGCAGTGTGGTGGTCTTGCCGCAACCCGAAGGGCCTAGCAGGGAAACGAACTCGCCTTTTTCCACCGACAGATCAGTGGCAACCACCGCATCGACAGGGCCGTAGCGTTTACAGAGTGCCTGGAGTTGAAGAAAGGCCATGGCTGCTTCCACCTCGTATTCGTGCACGCCTGTGGCATGCGTTTTTTATGGGCAGATGCGAAGAGAGAAGGCGTGCCGGGATGCTGGCAAACCTTTGGACGCTGGCGCTCGATCTGGGTCGGCTGCCGCTGTTATTCAAATCGCCCTGTGGACTGATCCTATGCCCGGGAATAGGATGGGCTCAACGCTGAATTTCACTGAATGAGTGATTTTTTCAAGTTTATTCATTGGGTGGATTTAACAAAGGAACCTGTGCAAATGAATTCCACTGAACGGAATAAAGATGAGTCTAAGGAAACGGGTGTCGGGGCGGTTTCGCGCCTGTTCGCCGTTTTGCGTTCTCTGGGTGAATGCCCCGAGGGCGGTGAACGGGTCACGCAACTTGCGCAACAGGTGGGGCTGTCCCAACCCACGACGCATCGTCTGCTGCGCAGTCTGGTGGACGAAGGGATGGTCGAGCAGGATGCACGCAGCAAACGGTATCGCCTGAGCCTGGCGTTTTTTGCACTGGCCGCGAGGGCGGGACAGACCGGCAATCTGCGTGACGTGGTCAGACCCAGCCTTCTGCGATTATCGGCCTCGTTGGGCGACTCGTTGTTCCTGCTGGCGCGCAGCGGCTTCGATGCTGTCTGCCTGGATCGCAGCGAAGGGCCGTACCCGATCCGCACCTTTACCGGTGACATTGGCGGTCGCGTGGCCTTGGGCGTCGGACAGGGCAGCCTGGCGATTCTGGCGTTCCTGCCTGAAGAAGAACGCGACACCGTGATTCGCTACAACCTGCCACGCCTGCGGGATTTTCACCTGTACGACGAAGTGATGCTGCGCTCGGAAATCGACAACGTACGTCGCCTGGGCTATGCCTCACGCAACACCGGCGTGCTCGAAGGCATGGCCGGGCTTGCGGTACCGATCCTCGACCGGGAAGGCCGCGCTGTCGCTGCCTTGAGCGTGGCAACCATCAGCGACCGTCTGAACGCCGAACGCATGCCGACCGTGGTCGACATGCTCAAACGTGAGGCGGCGGCCATCAGCCAGAAGATCAACCCGTTCGATCCTGTGCTGCGCAGACCATCCCAGGTGTTTGGGCAACACCTAAAGCCCGGCGGCGATGTCTGACAGGGCTATATTTACGCTGATCAAAGTGATAAACCGCGTGCCGAAAACCCCACTTGATAGCGGTGCAACGAATCGTGAAACGCCATTTCGACGACATTCAACTGGGCAGCATCGAGCTGTTCTGTCTGGCCGCGGAGGCGGGAAGCTTCACAGCGGCTGCGCTGACGGCGGGGGTGACCCCGGCTGCCGTGAGCCGCTCCATCTCCCGGCTGGAAGAGCGGCTCGGTGCACGCATGTTCGTGCGCACCACCCGCAGTATTCGTCTGACCGAAAGCGGCCGGGTGTATTTTGAGCAGTGCAGCCAGGCCCTGACGCAACTGGTGGAAGCCGAACGTCAGGTCTCGGGCCAGCAATTGAAGCCCTCCGGTACGTTGCGCATGAGCATTCCGACGACCTACGGGCATCACCGGATCCTGCCGCTGCTCCCCGAGTTCCGGCGTCGCTACCCGGACGTGACTGTCGACATCAACTTGAGCAATCGCAACATCGATTTCGTCGCCGAGGGCTACGACATGGCCATTCGCGTGCGCACGCAGCCGGACTCGACGCTCATTGCGCGCAAGCTGGAGGACGGGGCGCTGGTCATGATCGCAACGCCGGACTATCTGCAGCGGGCGGGCACGCCGCAGACCCTTGACGACCTTGCCCACCATGAGTGCATTCAGTACGAACTGCCGAGCAACGGCCGACGGATTCCCTGGTTGTTTCAGGAGAACGGCCAGCCGCGCGAGTTGCTCGCCGAAAGCGGGTACTGCTGCTCCGACGACGTTCTGGGTGGGGTGACGCTGGCCAGGAACGGTGCAGGGCTGTTTCAGGCCTACCGTTTTTCGGTGGAAAAAGAGCTGCGAGAAGGCTCGCTGGTGGAAGTGCTGGCTGATTACGCCGGACGCTCTCGGCCGTTTACGCTGCTTTACCCAAGTAACCGTCACGTGCCCCTGCGGTTGCGTGCCTTCATCGACTACCTGATGGAGTGCCGTGAGGGCTGGTTGAGACACTCCTCTGTCGCACCGTGATCTCGTCCATGAGTCGGTGGCGCTGGTGGTGGCTGCCAAGTTTTTGACCTGGGTTTCAGACGCTTCGTTGACGGTTTCTTACCGTCTGTCGGAGGCCTGTTCAGCCGCTTAAAGAACGGTCTCGCGGGGTCGAATCAGGTTAGGTAACCCTGTTGTTTTTTAAACGTTTTCGAACGTGATCAACACGGCGGCACAGGGACGTGGCCAGCAAGCAAGCCTTCGGCGCGCTCACGAGGCCAGCGCTGAAGACGGCAGTTCCCCTGACGAGATTTTCCCGTATGTCCAAATCCCTGAGATTGCAGATTCTGGCCCTGCTCAGCGGCAGCCTGTTGCTGGTGCTGCTCATTGCCCTGGCGTGTTTCCAGTTCCTCTCCAGCAACGTAAAGGATTATCGAGGTTTGCTCGATGGTCCGTTGCACGCTTCGCAGTGGGTCGACCAGGCCAATCTTCAATTCAAGATCCAGGTTCAGGAGTGGAAGAACGTGCTGTTGCGCGGCAAACAGCCGGCGGATCGCGACAAGTTCTGGGCTCAGTTCGAAGAGCAGGAGCGCCAGGTGCAGGACACGTTGGGGCGCCTGAGTGCCATGCCCGTTCTGGATGCCGCAACCCGAGTGCAGGTGGAAACGCTGCGTGACGAGCACCGTGCGCTGGGTGTTGCTTACCGCAAGGGGCGTGATGCGTTCGTCGCGGCGGGGGGCGATCCGGTCGCCGGCGACCAGGCCGTTAAAGGTGTGGATCGCGCGGCCAGCGAGCAGATGAGCGAGCTGGTGGTCAGCCTGCGCAAGCAGAGTGACCAGCAGTCGTTGTCGATCAGCAACGCGGCGGATCAGACCATTCTGATCGGCACGCTGGTGATGCTGGCGTCGGCGCTGCTGGTGGGTGTGCTGACGCTGTGGGTGGTCAATCGCAATATCGTTGGCCCGATCACGCTGCTGATCGAATACGTCGCGCAGTTGAGTCAGGGGCGTTTCAGCGACCGTGTCAGCGTGACCCGCCAGGACGAACTGGGGCGTCTGGCGGTGGCTGCCAATACGCTGCGTGATTTTCTCGCGGATACCTTCACCCGCCTCAAACGCAGCACCACTGACCTGGACAGCGCCGGTGGTGAATTGAAGGCGATTGCCGCCTTGATGGCGCAAGGCACGCACGAGCAGTTCGAACGCACCGATCAGGTGGCCACGGCGATGACCGAGATGTCGGCGACCGCGCAGGAAGTGGCGCGTCATGCGGCACAGGCCGCCCAGGCGGCTGACGAAGCCGATCGCAGTTCGCAGGACGGCGGCAAGGTGATGAGCGCGACCATCACGGCGATCACTCAGATGCGCACCGAGATCAGCAATACCGCCGACGTCATTCGCCGTCTGGAAAGTGACAGCGGGCGGATCGGCAAGGTGCTGGAGGTGATTCGGGGAATTGCCGAGCAGACCAATCTGCTGGCGCTCAACGCGGCGATCGAAGCAGCGCGTGCGGGCGATGCCGGGCGCGGTTTTGCGGTGGTCGCCGATGAGGTGCGGACGTTGGCGCAGCGGACCGCGGCGTCGACGGCGGAGATCAATCAGATCATCAGTTCGGTGCAGACTGGCGCCATTGATGCGGCTCAGGCGATCGAGAGCGGGCAGGCGCGCAGTCAGGAAAGTGTGGATCAGGTGGCGTTGGCCGGTTCGTCGTTGCAGCGGATCACGGTTGCGGTGGAGGCGATCCGTGATATGAACCGTCAGATCGCGACGGCGGCGGAGGAGCAGACGTCGGTCGCGGAGGATATTTCGCGCAATCTGACGGAGATTACGGCGATTGCGACGACGAATCAGAGCAATGTGTTGCGTACGCAGACGGCCAGTGAGGATTTGCATGGGTTGTCGGTGGGGTTGAATGATGTGATTTCTCGGTTGAGTGCTTAGCGGTTTGGCCTGCGGCCTAACTGTTTCGCCTTTGGCGAGTGACTTGATAACCCCAAGTAACCAAGGGTTTGCTCCCGGTTTGGCGACTCCTTAGTCGTCGTTCCGTCACTCCGCGCCACCTGCGTTCAGCCTGCACCCAAGTCGCGCTTTGTGGTGTCTGGGCGTTCTCGGTAGGAAGATCAAAAGCTAAAGGACAAGGACAAGGACAAGGACAAGGACAAGGACAAGGACAAGGACAAGGGCAAGGGCAAGGGCAAGGGCAAGGGCAAGGGGGAACGACGGCCGGCGAAGCGAAAAATGATCGTTCCCACGCTCCGCGTGGTAATGCCGCCTCGGACGCTTTGCGTCCCGCTTCGATTGACGCAGAGCGTCAGGTAATGCATCTCAACGCGCAGCGTGGGGATGATCGGGGGGCGAGGGCTGCGGGGAGGGGCCGGTTGGGCGGAGCAAAAATCGAAACGGGATCGCTAGGCGCGTGCACGGTTCGTTGGAAGGCCTGTGATATGCTCCGGCGCAGACTGATGGAACGTGATAGATGACCGCGCCAAGCCTTCCCGCCGAACGACGCCTTTACCAGATTACCGCTGACCGCCTGCGTGAGCATATTCGCAAGAATGGCATCAAGGCCGGTTCCCGTTTGCCCCCTGAACGGGATCTGGCGCAGTTGCTGGGGGTCTCACGGCCTTCGCTGCGTGAAGCGTTGATCGCGCTGGAGATTGAAGGCAGTGTCGAGATTCGCATGGGCTCGGGGATTTACGTTTGTGAGCACCTGCTGGGCGTCAAGGGCAAGACGCGGACGCTGGGTGAGAGCCCGTCCGAATTGATGCAGGCGCGTGCGTTGATCGAGGGCGAGAGCGTCATGCTGGCCTGCCTGCACGGCACCAAGGCGGACTATCGCTATTTGCAGACCTGCATCGACAAGATGCGCGAAGGCGCGATCAAGGGCGTGCCCGCGCTGGACGATGACCGCAAGTTTCACCAGCGCCTGGCGAAGATGAGCGGCAACTCGACGCTGGTGCGCATCATCACCTCGTTGTTCGAAGAGCGTTACAGCCCGCTCACGGCTCACGTCAGCGAACACTCTGAAACCCGCGAGACCTGGGCGATTGCCGTCGCTGAACACGAAGCCATCCTGCAAGCGGTGCAAGCCCGCGACCTGATCGGCGCCCAGACCGCCATGCGCGAGCACCTGCGCCGGTCCGAAGCGCGCTGGCTGGACGGGATGAACACCGAACAGGGTTGAGCCAACACGGGATGACTGCCCTGGGCCCGTACGCTGTGGGAGCGAATTCATTCGCGAAACAGGCTCAGACAACAGCGGTGTGTTTGATGCACTGGCCAGTCGCGAATGAATCCGCACACAGTTGCTCATCGCTGCTGTTGATTCTGCATGCTGGCCTCAGGTCTGATTCAGGTACATAACCCGATTGATTTCCTCGGTTAGAGCTGACCGCCCATCCACGCATCGCTCAGTGCGCTGTTGGCATCCCCTTGCGAATCCCTTCCCACAAGCCGTTCAAATACACCGCGCCCAACGCCCGGTCGTACAGGCCGTAGCCCGGTTTGCCGGTTTCGCCCCAGATCATGCGACCGTGGTCGGGGCGGTAGTAGCCCTCGAAGCCGGTTTCCACGTAGGCCTTGACGATTTCGGCCATGTCCAGGGAGCCGTCTTCGGAGCGGTGGGCGGTTTCGTGGAAGTCACCGGCTTCGTTGACCTTGACGTTGCGCAGGTGCGCGAAGTGGATGCGGCCCTGGCTGCCAAATTCCCGGACCAGCGACGGTATGTCATTGCCCAGGTCGGCGCCCAATGAGCCCGAGCACAGCGTCAGGCCGTTCGCCGGGTCGTCGACCATCGCCATGACCTGCGCGAGGTCTTCGCGGTTTTTCACCACCCGTGGCATGCCGAACATGGAGCGGGGTGGGTCGTCGGGGTGCAAGGCCATCTTGATTCCGGCGTCGCGGGCCACCGGGATGATGCGTTCCAGGAAATACGCCAGACGCTCGCGCAGGGTGGCTTCGTCGACCTGAGCGTATTCGGTGATCAACGCTTTCAGGGTTTCAGGTTCATAGCTGACGTCCCAGCCCGGCAGGCTGATGCCGTTGTCGAGGTTCGCCTGTTCAATGACCGCGACGTCGAAGGCCAGTGTGGTGGAGCCATCGGGCAGTTCCATGGCCAGCGTCGAGCGTGTCCAGTCGAACACCGGCATGAAGTTGTAACAGACCACCTTGATCCCGCACGCCGCGAGGTTGCGCAGGGTCTGGCCGTAGTTGTCGATCAGGTGATCGCGGCTGGGCAGGCCGCGTTTAATGTCTTCATGCACCGGCACGCTTTCGATGACGTCGAGGTCCAGCCCATGGGCATTCACGGTGGCTTTGAGCTCGGCGATTTTTTCCAGCGGCCAGACCTCGCCGACGGGGATGTCGTAGATGGCTGACACGACGCCGGTCATGCCGGGGATCTGGCGGATGTACTGCAGGGTCACGGGGTCGCTTTCCCCGTACCAACGGAAAGTCATCTTCATCGCGGGGTCCTTTTTGTTATGGGTTACGTTGTGCCAGTTAACGAATAGGTCGCAGGTCAATCGCAATCGCGGGCAAGCGCGCCTACAGTTGCTGTCCGAGTCTGTCGCCCTTGCAGAGCCTCTTGGAAGACGGTTGAGGGGAGCATAGATTGGTCAGGCCAAATTATGCAAATCGCTACCGACTGGCAAAAAAATGTGAAAAAAAGCCGCTCACGTGATTCCATACCGTCCTTTTCGGGTCTAGTATCGGCTGCATTCGGATATTTGGTCAGGCCAATTCGCGATTTTTAACGCCGTGTGAACGCGTTGAAAAGTCATGCGTGAATCCAGGTTCAAAGCCCTGTCCGAAGCGCGCACGAAGTCTTACTCATAAAAATAATCAGGAGGACTCGCTATGCAGAAAGGTCGTTGGTTGGTCATTTTTCTCTGTTTCCTTGCCGTCGCCATCAACTACATCGACAGGGCGAACCTCGCGGTTGCGGCGCCCTATATCCAGAAAGAACTCGGCTTGGGCTCTGGGCAAATGGGCCTGTTGCTCAGCGGTTTCTTCTGGACCTACGCACTGATGCAAATGCCCTTTGGCTGGTTCGTCGATAAGGTCGGCGCAAGGATCGCGCTGCCATTGGCGGTGGCCTGGTGGTCGCTGTTCACGGCAGCAACGGCCGCGGCCAGCAGTCTGGCTACGATGTTCGGCTGTCGGCTGATGCTGGGCGTGGGGGAGGCGGGGGCGTATCCGTCCTGCGCCAAGATCGTCAGTCAATGGTTCGATGTGAAAGAGCGCGGGTTTGCCACCAGCATTTTCGACAGCGGCTCGCGGGTCGGCTCGGCGCTGTCGATTCCGGTCGTGGCGCTGATCATCGAACTCTGGGGCTGGCGCGCGTCGTTCGTCATCACCGGTGCCGTGGGCGTGGTCTGGGTGATCGGCTGGTGGCTGATCTACAAAGAGCCGCAGGCCGTTGCCGCCATTGAACAGCACGAGGCCGGCAAGGTCGCGGCAGTCGCCGCCCGCCCCAGGGTCAAGTGGGCATCGCTGTTCCGCCACCGCACGCTGTGGGGCATGATGCTCGGCTTCTTCTGCCTGAACTTCGTCATCTACTTCTTCATCACCTGGTTCCCGACCTATCTGGTCACCGAACGCGGCTTCTCGCTGAAGTCCCTCGGCACGCTGGGGACCATTCCGGCCATTGCATCCATTGTCGGTGGCTGGGTCGGCGGCCTGACCTCAGATGCGTTGTACCGTCGTGGCTGGAGCCTGACCGCAGCCCGCAAGACCTGCATCGTCGGCGGCATGCTGATGTCGTCAAGCATCTCGTTGTCGGTATTCACCGCCAACACCTACGCCATGCTCGCGTTCTTCAGCCTGGCATATGCGAGTCTGGCGTTTGCCGGTGCGAGCATCTGGTGCCTGCCCGCCGACGTGGCGCCGACGCCGGCTCACGTCGCTTCCATCGGCGGCATCCAGAATTTCGCGTCGAACACGGCGGGGATCTTCATCACCACGTTTACCGGCTTCATGCTGGTGATGGGCAACGGCTCGTTTACGGCGCCGTTGATGACCGCAGGCGCATTCGCGTTGCTGGGAGCGTTCAGCTACCTGTTCATCGTCGGCAAGATCGAGCCGCTGTCGGTCACGCCGGACCAACCCGAGGCGACGGACGCCGCAACGGTCGCCCATCGCACCTGACGTGAGTAGGGGCGCGGCCTGACCGGGCCGCACCCGCTACGCCGTTTCTGCCTTCACCGCCGCACGAATCGCCTCCAGCAACATCATGCACGCCGGGTTATCGTTGTCCGAACGCCAGACCAGGTGCAGCTCGCTTTGCACGCCTTCGCCCAAGTCAATGTCGCGGAACACCACGTTCTTGAACACCACATTGGTGGCGCAGCGCGGCACTAACGCCAAGCCCATCCCCGCGTTCACCAGCGCCAGAATCGTCAGTGAAGAGCCCAGCCATTGCACGTACTCCGGCGCCACTTGCGCGGAACGCAGCGTGCCGGTGAGCAGTTCGTTGAACGGCGGGTAGGCGGAGTGCGAATACATCAGAAAGGGTTGCGCATCCAGATCCTGCACGCTGACCGCAGCCGCGCTGGCCAGCGGATGGCTGCCGGGCACGGCGAGCACGAACGGTTCACGCACCAGGCATTCGGTTTCGTACCCCGCCTGCAGCAGTGGCGCGCGGACGATACCCAGGTCAATACGCCGGGCCCTCAAGGCTTCGTGCTGGGAATAGGTGTTCATTTCGGTCAGGGAGATTTTCACGTGGGGCTGATTGAGGCGGGCCTCGGCGATGACTTTCGGCAGAAACTCATACACCGCGCTGCCGACAAAACTGATGGTCACCGACCCGATATCCCCTTCGGCGATCCGTTTGGCGGCGAGTGCGGCCTGTTGCGCGTGCTCCAGCAGCGTCTGGGCTTCGATGAAAAAGGCGCGGCCGGCAGCCGTAAGGGCCACGCTGCGGGTACTGCGCGTGAACAGCTCAACCCCCAGATGATGCTCCAGTAACTGAATCTGTCGGCTCAACGGCGGTTGGGTCATGTTCAGCCGTTCGGCGGCCCGGCGGAAGTTGAGTTCCGTGGCAACCGTGGTGAAGCAGCGCAGTTGAGCGAGTTCGAACATTGATATATTCCAGGTATCAATCAACAGTCAATCTAGATTAGACGGGAACAATACCGGCGTCCATCATCGGCTCATCCCCAAAAAAACAATGAACGGGAGTTGCCCTTTGAATACCCTCAATCCCACGACGGACCCGACCGTACTTGCCCGCGCTGCTGCCAAGGTCAAGCGGCACGTGCTGCCGCTGTTCGTCATCATGTTCATCGTCAACTACATCGACCGGGTGAACATCGGCTTCGTGCGCAGCCACATGGAAACCGACCTTGGCATCGGCGCAGCGGCGTACGGCTTGGGGGCCGGCCTGTTCTTCGTGGGCTATGCGCTCTTCGAAGTCCCGTCCAACCTGCTGCTGCAACGATTCGGCGCCCGCGCCTGGCTGACCCGCATCATGTTCACCTGGGGCGCAGCGGCGATGGCCATGGCGTTCGTGCGCGGTGAAACCAGCTTTTATGTCCTGCGCTTCATCCTCGGTGCGGCGGAAGCGGGCTTCTTCCCCGGCATCATTTATTACTTCACCCAATGGCTGCCCTCGACCGAGCGTGGCAAGGCAATGGCGATCTTCCTCAGCGGCTCGGCCATTGCATCGGTGATTTCCGGTCCTGTGTCCGGTGCGTTGTTGGGCATCAGCGGTCTGAGCCTGCACGGCTGGCAGTGGATGTTCATCATCGAGGGCTTTGCCTCCATTGCCTTGTGCGGTTTTGTCTGGTTCTGGTTGCAGTCCCATCCCCGCGAAGCCAAGTGGCTGAGCGAGGAAGAGAAGGGCGCACTCATCCGTGCGATCGAAGAAGAGCAGCGTGCCCGTGAAGCGGCACAGGTGATCAAGCCGTCGATCTTCAAGTTGCTGGCGGACCGGCAGATCCTGCTGTTCTGCTTCATCTACTTCTCGGTGGCGCTGACGATTTACGGCGCGACATTCTGGCTCCCGAGCATGATCAGGAAGATGGGCAGCATGAGTGACTTCGAGGTCGGCCTGTTCAACTCGATTCCGTGGATCATTTCCATTGTCGCGATGTATGGCTTTGCTGCACTGGCCGCGCGCTTCAAGCACCAACAGGCGTGGGTCGCCGTGACGCTGGTGATTGCCGCCTGCGGGATGTTCATGTCGACCATCGGCGGGCCGGTCTTTGCCTTCGTCGCCATCTGCTTCGCGGCGATTGGTTTCAAGGCGGCTTCGGCCCTGTTCTGGCCGATTCCTCAAGGCTATCTGGACGCTCGCATCGCCGCGGCGGTGATTGCGCTGATCAACTCCATCGGCAACCTTGGCGGATTCGTCGCGCCGACCGCTTTTGGTTTCCTCGAACAAACCACCGGCTCGATTCAGGGCGGCCTTTACGGCCTGGCGATCACCTCGTTGGTGGCTGCGGTGGTGATCTTCTTTGCCCGCACCACGCCCAACGGTGAACAACCGGGAAAGCCGCGAGACGTCGCGCTCGCCCCCTCGATTGAGAAGCCGGTGGCGCTGCGCGCTGCCAAGTGACCCCAGACCCGTTTCGAGCCGAGCCTCAAACCCAGATTGACCGGGAGACATCTTTTGAAAATCACACGCGTTACTGTCACTCCGATTGCGTTCCGTGACCCGCCGTTGCTCAACGCCAGCGGAATCCACGAACCCTTCGCGCTGCGCTCGATCATCGAAATCGAGAGCGACAACGGGTATATCGGTCTGGGCGAAAGCTACGGCGACGCCCCGGCGCTGGCGATCCAGCAACAGGTGCAGAGCCAGTTGATCGGCATGGACCCGTTCAACCTTGCGCAGCTCAAAGCCGTGGTCAAAGCCACGGTCGCGGCCCACAAACCGGCGAGCATTGCTCGCGCCGAACTGGCACCGGGCTCGCATGCGAGCAAAGCCGTGAGCAACGCCTATTCGGCGTTCGAAGTCGCCTTCCTCGACCTGCAGGCGCGTTCGATGAACCTGCCGCTGGTGGACCTGCTCGGCGGTGCTGTGCGCGATCAGGTGCCGTTCAGCGCGTACCTGTTTTTCAAATACGCGCAGCACGCCGACGCGCCTTATGCGCCGGACAGTTGGGGTGAGGCACTGAGCGAGGAGCAGATCGTCGCCCAGGCGCGGCGGATGATCGAGGCCTACGGCTTCAAGAGCATCAAACTCAAGGCCGGCGCCCTCGATCCGGAACATGAAGTGTCGTGCATCAAGGCCCTGAAGGAAGCTTTCCCCGGTTACCCGTTGCGCATCGACCCGAACGGCAACTGGTCGCTGGAAACGTCCCTGCGCATGGCCGAACGGCTGGGCGACGATTTGCAGTACTACGAAGACCCGACGCCGGGCCTGGACGGCATGGCCGAGTTGCACAAACGCACGGGCTTGCCGCTGGCGACGAACATGGTGGTCACCGATTTTGACGAGTTCCGTCGCAGCGTGGCGCAGAACAGCGTGCAGATCGTCCTCGCCGATCACCACTATTGGGGCGGCCTGCGCGACACCCAGGCGCTGGCGAAGATGTGCGAGACGTTCGGCCTGGGGGTGTCGATGCACTCCAACTCGCACCTGGGCATCAGCCTGATGGCGATGACGCATGTGGCCGCGGCGGTGCCGAATCTGGATTTCGCCTGCGACACCCACTACCCATGGCAGGAGCCGGACGAAGAAGTGATCAAGGGCGGCAAGCTGCCGATCGTCGACGGATGCGTGAAAATCACCCGCGAGCCAGGCCTGGGGCTTGAGCTGGACTATGACCAGTTGGGCAAACTCAACGACCAGTACCTGACCTGCGGCATCCGTTCACGGGACGACGTGAAGCAGATGCAGAAGTACAAGCCGGACTGGAAAGCGCTCAAGCCGAGGTATTGAGGCGTAAAAAAAGCGAACGCTGATGATCGTCTGTCCTCGAACGAAGAGACCCTTGCGGGAATTTCGGAGAGACAATGATGATCAGCTCGCACAAGACCTTGATGTGTTTGTTGTTTGCAGCCACAACCGCCGTGTCGAGTGGTGCCATGGCGCAGCCGCCGGCTTCGTTGCCGTTGATGCTCGCCGCTTCGGGCATTGGTGGCGGTGGTGCAGCGGGCGGCGGCGCCTCGGGTACCGGCGCGACCGGCACAAACGGTTCCAACAGCAGTAACACCAACGCCACCGGGACTAACGGCACCAACAGCAGTAACACCAACGCCACCGGAACCAACGGTACGAACAGCGGCAACACGAATGCGACGGGGACGAACGGCACTAATGCCAACGGCACCGACGCCACCCACACCAACGGCAGTAACAGCGGCAACACCAACGCGACGGGCACCAATGGCACGAACGCCAACGGGACCGATGCCACCCACACCAATGGCAGCAACAGCAATAACACCACTGCGACGGGCACCAACGGTGTTAAGAACACCAGCAACGAGAACGGCATGAACAACAGCGGCGTGAACAACAACGGTGTCGGCACGACCAACCCTGCATTGCGGCCCGGCGCGACCTCAGGCTCATCTTCTTCAGGCGGCACCTCCGACTCCCTGCAACAGCAGCGTCAGCAGAGCGGCGAGCGGATGATCATGGAGCGCAAGGGGCAGATTCAGGAAGCCAACTGAAGTCGGGAGTATCGTTGAAATCAGTAGTGGCCACTGACGGTGGTCCACCTCCAGGCCCAGACCAAGCTCACATGTAGGGTGTGAATTTCCGTTATTTGAGGTGACGCTGATGGTTTGGTTTGTCCTAACGGCCAAACTGTTCCGCCTTCGGCGGGTTACCTGAAAACCGGAATGCCGGACCATCCCCAAGTCACCAAGGGTCCTGGCGCCCGGTTAGGCCCGACTTCGTCGGGTACCCGCACTCCGACGACGCTCCGTGGGCCCGCGCCGAACGGACATCCATGTCCTGACGGCGCTCTCGCGGCATCCATGCCGCTCGACCCACTGCGCGCCGTCTGCGTTTGGCCTGCACCCAAGTCGCGTTTTGTGGTGTCTGGCCTGCTGCGGTATGAAGATCAAAAGCCACAGCGCGCTTTGCGCTGATGATTGTTCCCGCGCTCCGCGTGTTGACACATTCAATGACGCTCTGCGTCATTCGGGATGGTCCGGAAACAAGCGGTAACTTTTCCCCACGCACAAACCGTCCATTCACAGCACGTCTGTTCAAGACCCGAATATCCCACCACGACACTATGGCTTCACCTCCCGTCCACGTTGATTCGGCTAGACGGGTATCGCTGAATTCGTGGGTGTGCGATGAGCTATTCAACTGTCGACGACCGTGCGCAGGACCTGGGGCTTTTGTTTCTGCGGGCCAGTGGCGCGTTGTTCCTGCTGTTCGTGCACGGGCTGCCCAAGCTGCTGAACTTCAAGGCGCAGTTATCCCTGATCGAAGACCCTTTCCATTTGGGCGCACCCCTGACCCTGAGCATGGCGATCTTCGCCGAGGTGCTGTGCCCGCTGCTGATTCTGACGGGCGTACTGGCGCGAATCGCTTGCCTGCCTATTCTCTTCCTGCTGCTGGTGGCACTGGTCGTGGTGCACAGCGACTGGAGCGTTGATCAAGGTCAGTTCGGCTGGTTGCTGATCATCATTTTTACCAGTGTGCTGATCGCCGGTCCTGGCCGTCTGGCGCTCAATATTCGTTTGCCCGGAGCGCTTCGCTATGCCTGATTCCGCCTTGTCTGCCGAGGTCACGCCGACCTCGAAACTGTCGCCCGACGAGATCGTCACGCTGGTGATCAAGCACCGTGTCAAGGCGGGCATGGAGGCGCAATACGAAGCCTGGCTGCGGCGCACCGTGGCGATTGCGGCCACTTATCCGGGACATCTGGGCGTGGACGTGATTCGTGGCAAGACCGACGGTCTGCACATGTTCACCTGCGTGCTGCGGTTCTGCTCAACCGAGGTCATGCAAAGCTGGCTGGACTCGGCGCAACGCCGGGAACTGGTCGCTGAAGCGGCGCCGATGCTCGCTGACGGCGATTTCACCGAGGTCAACCGACACAACGAATTCTGGTTTGTGCCGGCCAGCGACAGTTCACCGCCGCCACGATGGAAGCAGGCGGTCGTCACCTTTTTCGTGATCTGCCCGCTGACCCTGTTGATCCCGCTCCTATGGGGCCCGGTGTTCCGTGCCTTTCCACCGTTGGGCAATTACGTCATCAGCACGGCACTGGTGACCATCACCATCGTGCTGCTGGTGGTCTACCTGCTGATGCCTCAGGCGACCCGGTTGTTTGCGCCATGGCTCAACGCCAAGCCTGAACCCATGCCCGGAGCTGATCATGAAGGATGATCCGGGCGATGAAGCCCCGGCCAGCAGCGAGCGTCGCAGCTTCGTCGCCAAAGGCTCATTGCTCAGCGCTGCGGCCGCCATTTTCTCTTCAATGCCTGTCACCGGCTTCGCCGTCGGTGCTTCTCACTCTTCAGCCGCCGGAGGCCCCATGAACGTCGATCTGATTCTTTACAACGGCAACTTTCACACCGTTGATCAGGAAAAACCCAAGGCCAGCGCGGTCGCGATCGGCGACGGCAAGTTCGTCGCGGTCGGCACCGACGCTGAAATCATGTCGTTGCGCGGCAGTGCGACCCAGGTCATCGACATGCACAAGCGCACGGTGATCCCGGGCCTTAACGACTCGCACTTGCATCTGATTCGTGGCGGCCTGAACTACAACCTCGAATTGCGCTGGGAAGGCGTGCCGTCGCTGGCCGACGCCTTGCGCATGCTCAAGGCGCAAGCCGACCGCACACCGACCCCGCAGTGGGTGAGGGTGGTGGGTGGCTGGAACGAATTCCAGTTCGCCGAAAAGCGCATGCCCACCCTGGAAGAGCTCAACCAGGCAGCGCCCGATACCCCGGTGTTCGTCCTGCACCTGTATGACCGCGCGTTGCTCAACCGTGCTGCGCTGCGCGTCGCCGGGTATACCCGTGACACGCCAAACCCGCCGGGCGGTGAGATCGTGCGCGACAGCAACGGTGACCCGACCGGCATGCTGGTGGCCAAACCGAACGCGATGATTCTGTACTCGACGCTGGCGAAAGGGCCAAAACTGCCGCTTGAATACCAGGTCAACTCGACCCGCCAGTTCATGCGCGAGTTGAACCGCCTGGGCGTGACCAGTGCGATCGACGCCGGCGGTGGTTTCCAGAACTACCCGGATGACTACGCCGTCATCACGCAACTGGCTGAAGCCAAGCAGTTGACCGTGCGCATCGCCTACAACCTGTTTACCCAGAAGCCGAAAGAAGAGCTCAACGACTTCAAGAACTGGACCCGCTCGGTCACATTGCATCAGGGCGATGACTTCCTGCGTCACAACGGCGCGGGCGAGATGTTGACGTTCTCGGCGGCGGACTTTGAAGACTTCCTCGAACCTCGTCCGGACCTGCCGGCCGGCATGGAGCAGGACCTGGAACCGGTGGTGCGTCATCTGGTCGAGCACCGCTGGCCGTTCCGTCTGCACGCCACGTATGACGAGTCGATCTCGCGCATGCTCGACGTGTTCGAGAAGGTCAACCGCGAGATCCCGTTCAACGGCATTCCCTGGTTCTTCGATCACTGCGAAACCATCACCCCGAAAAACATCGAACGCGTGAAAGCGCTGGGCGGCGGTATTGCGATTCAGGACCGCATGGCGTTCCAGGGCGAATACTTCGTCGAGCGTTACGGCGCCAAAGCCGGCGAGCACACGCCGCCGATCAAGCGGATGCTGGCCGAAGGCGTGCCGGTCGGTGCGGGCACTGACGCGACGCGCGTGTCCAGCTACAACCCATGGACCTCGCTGTACTGGATGGTCAGCGGTCGTACCGTGGGCGGTCTGGAGCTGTACCCCGAAGGGCTTTCGCGGGACACCGCGCTCGAGCTGTACACCCGTGGCAGCGCCTGGTTCTCGTCCGAGCAGGGCAAGAAGGGTCAGATCAAAGTGGGTCAACTGGCGGACGTCGTCGCCCTGTCGCAGGATTTCTTCAGCGTACCGGAAGAGTCGATCAAGTGGATCGAGTCGGTGCTGACGGTCGTCGACGGCAAGGTGGTCTACGGCACCCAGGAGTTTGATCAGTTGTCCCCGCCAAGCGTGCCGGTGCTGCCGGACTGGTCGCCGGTGGCGAAGGTGCCTGGGCACTGGCGTCCGGGTGCGCCGATGGCGGCGGCCGTTCACCAGTGCAGCGGCCCGTGCACCGTGCATGCCCACAGCCATGACAAGGCCCGTCAATCGAAAGTGCCGGTCAGCGACTTCCAGGGGTTCTGGGGCGCGTTTGGCTGCTCGTGCTTCGCGTTCTGACGACACGGCCTGAAAGAGCATGAAACACCTCGCCGGGACTCACCGGCGAGGCTATCCGCCGGCGCAGTCCGCTGGCACTCGCACACACCTGTCACCTACATAACTGGAGTCAACCATGACCGTTCCCTACAAGCGTCTGGATATCAACGATGCCGTCGTGCTGCTGGTCGATCACCAGACGGGCCTGATCTCGCTGGTGCAGGACTTCTCGCCGAACGAATTCAAGAACAACGTGCTGGCTCTGGCCGATTGCGCCAAGTTCTTCAAACTGCCAACCATCCTGACCACCAGCTTCGAATCCGGCCCGAACGGCCCGCTGGTGCCTGAGCTGAAAGAAATGTTCCCGGATGCGCCTTACATTGCCCGTCCAGGTCAGATCAACGCCTGGGACAACGAAGACTTCGTCAAGGCGATCAAGGCCACCGGACGCAAGCAACTGATCATTGCGGGCGTGGTGACTGATGTGTGCGTGGCGTTCCCGACGCTGTGCGCGCTGGAAGAGGGTTTTGATGTGTTCGTGGTCACCGATGCGTCGGGCACCTTCAACGACGTGGTACAGAAAGCCGCCTGGGCGCGCATGACGGCTGCCGGTGCGCAGTTGATGAACTGGTTCTCGGTGGCGTGCGAGCTGCAACGCGACTGGCGCAACGACATGGAAGGCCTGGCCAACCTGTTGTCCCAGCGCATCCCGAACTACCGTAACCTGATGAACAGCTATACGGCGTTTACGGCCAAGTAAGGATCCGTCACCCGCAACCCGCCTGTGGGGGCGGATTCAGTCGCGAGAGGGCGGTACAGCCGATAGGCGTCTATCGGCTAGGTCACCCCATCGCGAATGAATGCGCTCCCGCAGGTTGATGTGTTGGTTGTCGATGGCAGCGCTTTTGAATTACTGCGTCGCCCGCAACGCGGCCTGAACCTGCTCGAACACATAGCTGGCGGAGTTCTCATCGCTGCCGGGCTTTTTGCTGTCTGAGCCGTCGGTGTCGATGCCTGCCAGAATCTCCGACAGATTATGGAAATGGCCTGGGTCTTTCTTCGTGGTTGAGTCGTCGGTGCCGGTCTGTGCCAGCGCATCGCTCAGGGTCTGGTGCTGGATCAGCCACTGCGGATCGGCTTTTTCTTCCGGCCCCATGTTGTCGAGGAAGGCCAGCGCCGCCTTTGCACGACCCACCGGGTCGTTGGCGTAGGGGTCGGTGAAGTTCTTTTCCTGATCCGCCGGCCCACTGTAATAACCGGTGGCCAGACGCTCTTGCTGGCGCATCAAGCCCTTGGCTGCGGTTTGCTCTTCGGCACTGAACTGACCGCCCTGGTTGGTGGCCACGGCGTACAGCGAACGCCGGTCCAGATCACCCATCAGCGAGTTTCGGTCCGTGTCACTGCCGTCGTAGGCTTTGCCGCTGGCTTTCATCAGCGCGTACTTGTCATCCATGCGCTTGCGGGCGTCGGTCGCGACGTCGGCGAACGCCTTGTCCCTGGAGCTGGACGTCGCGCCAGGCTGAGACACACCCAGCACCAGCGCATCGGCGGCCATGCCTGAACGTACCGGGAAGAAGGCTGAGTAGTTGGCGATTGACTGGCTATAGTTTGTGGACGTTTTTGACAGGCTCACCGAGTCGGTGCTGCCCGTCTGGCTGTTGCTGTCGACCGGGTCGCTGTCGGTGCGCACCGTGCTGGTGTCAGTCGAGGCTTTGCGGGTGGCAGCGCTGGAGTAGGCTGCAAGTGCAGCGCTTGAAGCAGTATTGACGATCATCTCGGCTTCCTTGGCAGCGGCGGCAACGTGGGCACGCGCCTGAGTCAAGCTAAAGGCTTGAACCCGGCGCTCTGTCGGGCCGGGACGTCTCTATTGTTTGTTTTGTTGGACGGCATTCGTCCGTATTTGTATCAGTTCTGACAACGTTATCGGCAGAGTCCTACGCGACTGAAGGGAAAGACGAGGTTATTTGTGTTCGGATGGACACAGACTCGATGGGTAAGACGTTCGGAGACTCAACTCATCTAACCCACGTCTTGGACGGTCTTTGTTGATCGTCTTACGCTTCGGTTTAACGTCATCGCGCAGGTGACCGGCCACTGTGTGCCGCTCCAGCGGCCCCGGCCAAACCCACATTTCTGAGGTGTACGATGAAAATTGATTTAAGTGGAAAGCTTGCGATTGTCAGCGGCTCAACGGCGGGCATTGGTCTGGGTATCGGCAAGGCGCTGGCGCTGTCCGGTGCAACCGTTGTGATCATCGGCCGTGCGGCCGCGAAGGTCGGCGAAGCCATTGCCGCGATCAAGCGAGACGTGCCGGATGCGCAGCTGCGCGGTGTGGTGGCAGATCTGGGCACCGCCGACGGTGCACAACGTCTGTTCGAGGCCGAACCCCGCGCGGACATTCTGGTGAACAACCTGGGCATCTTCAACGAAGTGGATTTCTTCGACACACCCGACGAGGAGTGGACGCGCTTCTACGAGGTGAACGTGATTTCCGGGGTTCGCCTGTCGCGGCACTACGTCAATGACATGGTGGCCAACAAGTGGGGCCGGGTGATCTTTGTCTCGTCCGAGTCCGGCGTCGCGATCCCCGCCAACATGATCAACTATGGCACCACCAAAGCGGCGAATCTGGCGGTTTCCCACGGGCTGGCCAAGCGCCTGGCGGGGACCGGCGTGACCGTCAACGCCATTCTGCCGGGGCCGACGTTCACCGACGGTGTCGAGGAAATGCTCAAGGACGCTATCGCCGAATCCGGGCGCAGCGCCCGTGAAGAAGCCGATCATTTTGTCCGTCGTGCACGGCCTTCGTCTATCATCCAGCGCGCTGCGGAAGTGGACGAGGTGGCCAATCTGGTTGCGTACCTCGCATCGCCACTGTCCTCGGCGACCACCGGGGCTGCCTTGCGTGTCGATGGCGGTGTCGTCGACAGCCTGGCTATCTGAACAATTTTCTGGAGAATCATCATGGCTACAGCATCTGCATCCGTTCACATCCCGGTTTCAGCGGACAAGGTCTGGGAACTCGTGGGCGGTTTTCTTTCGCTGCCCGACTGGCTGCCGTTCATCGCCAAAAGCGAGTCCGCCGAAGGTGGCCGCGTTCGCGACCTCACGACCCAGGACGGCGAGAAAATCAGCGAACGTCTTCAGTCTTACGACAATCAGGCGCGCACGTACAGCTACTCGATCACTGAAGGCCCGTTCCCGGTAACGGGCTATCTGGCGACGCTTAAAGTCAGTCCCAAGGGCGACAACGAGGCCTTGGTCGAATGGTCCGGTATTTTTACCCCGAACGGGATTTCCGACGCCGAGGCCGAAGCGTTGTTTCAGGGCGTCTACGACGGCGGTCTTGAAGCCTTGAAAGGTAACTTCTGATCGGGCATCCCGGTTGAACGCCATATGACTTGTGGGAGCGAGCTTGGTCTGGGCGGCATTTCGACGACTGCGGTGGATCAGCGGCATCCATGATGAATGGCACACCGCATTCGCCACCGTCGTAACCTCCGGCAGCTCCTACAGATGACGCGTCGTTGGTGGCGAGGCGGCAGGCGCAAAAAAAAAATGGACACAAGGTCAGGTTTCTCGGCGACCATCGCGCACGCTCCTTGTAGGAACCATGCTCCGTATTACGCATAAAATAGCAGGAGCCCGGATAACCCGAGACCCCGTGCCTGCCGCGCACCCTGTGGGAGCTGCTGGAGGTTACGACAGTGGCGAATGGGGTGGGTCAGTGACATCACCGCTGAATGACACGCCGCATTCGTCAGCAAGCTGACTCCCACAGGTAAAGTCTGCGGCCTGCCATAAGGGTCCTCTGTTCAGCCAGCTCTGCTTAATTGTCACTTAATCCGCAGCGCTGAAACTCCAAACCTGTGGTTTATCCGCAAGCCTCCGGTCGTCAGACTTGCCCGATCGTTTATCGCAGGAGAGGATGATGCTTGTTTCGGCCATCAATACCGTAGAGATACACGCCAACCAAGGTCGTTCAAACGAGGTCGGTACGCGTTTGCCCCGTATGCTTGACGTTTTGAACAGCACGACCCCGTGTGTCGCCTACACCTTTACCGCCAGCAAACATGACGACGCGTCATGGATCGTCAGCGGTTACTGGCAGTCCGAGACTCAGATGCAAGCGCATTTCTCTCACCCTGAACTGACCGGCTTTATGGAATTGCTGTGGAGCGGGGCCATCAGTCATATCCAGTTCAACAGCTTCGTCGTCGATGCGAATGAGGTGACCTGACATGTCCCTGAATGAAGACATTCTGCTAGGCATTGACCTGAATCTGCTGCTGACTTTTCTGGTGGTCTTTCGCGAACGCAGCGTCAGTGAAGCGGCCCGTCATCTTCGTGTGACTCAGCCTGCGGTCAGTGGATCGCTTGTGCGGTTACGCCAGTGTTTCGGCGACCCCTTGTTTCTGCGGCGTAATCGCAAGATGCAGCCCACGCCAAAGGCCCAGGCAATAGCCGACGCATTGCTGCCGGCCATGCTGCAGATCGAATCAGTGATCCGTCACCCGTAACGATTCGCTGTCATTTCCGCGTTTCCCAAACGCACACCTGTGCTTGATGGTGGTGCGTTCATTCCCACGCCTGATCCAATCGGTAGCAGTCCACGGTGACGGCTTAGCGCACCGTAATGCTGAAAATTCGTAACAGGTTCATCGAGTTGCCGCACGATTCATCGAGCTGGCACTGCTTTTGCTTTTGTGTATCCGTGGATGATTGGATACAAAAATTCAAAAGGTAATGCCATGCGACTCCTACCCGGATATGCCGACCGCCCACCTGTCACCGCTGAAGAAGAGGCCTACGCCTTTTTGCTGGATGCCATCTGCAAGGGCACGTACCGCATGGGCGAACGGCTCATCGCCGAAGACATCGCCACGGAGATCGGCATGAGCCGCATGCCGGTACGCGAGGCGTTTCGGCGTTTGGCGGCCGATGGGCTCGTCACCTTGCGGCCTAATCGCGGCGCGGTGGTCAGCGGGTTGAACATTGAAGAAATGCGCGAAGTGTTCGAAATGCGCAGCGCTCTGGAAGGGCTGGCGATTCGGGTCGCCGTGCCAAAAATCACAGAGCGCCACCTGACCCACCTCGAACGCCTGCTCGACGACATGGACGACTACCGCGACGACAGTTCGGAGTGGGTTGGGCGCCACCGTGCATTCCATGAATACCTCTGCAGCATCAGCGGCCGTGCGCGACTGATGCGCCAGATTTCTGCGCTGTATACGGCCATCGAACCGCACATGCGGGTCTGGCTGGAGCATGGGGAAAAGCCGTTGAGCGCCCGCGACGAACACGCGGTCATTCTCGAGGCGCTGCGCGCGGGCGATGCCGATCAGGCGGAACTCGTCTTGCGCGACCACATCGACGGCACGATTCCCAGCCTGATTGCGTTTCTCGAACAGCAGAAACCAGCATGAGCGCCTGACTCTCTTTCAACACCAGAAGCGGGCAGCCAGTCCGCCAGAGACACCCGGTCACCCTGTATCGACGTTTAGAACTGCCCTTACTTTCTCACCGAAATCGGAGCTTTCGTCATGCACAAACCCGCCGCGCTCGCCGCCCTCGTTTCCCTGAGTCTGTGTGCACCTCTGGTGTTCGCAAACCCGACCGTGCCGGACCGTCTGCAGAAGGTCGACAAGGTCACCTATTGCTCCGGTATGGACTCGCCACCGCTGGTGTCATTCGATGCTGCGCAGAAACCGGTGGGCCTGACCATCGATCTCGGGGTGGAAATCGCCAAGCGTCTGGGTGGCAAGAAAGTCGAGTGGCGGGTTATTCCGTTTTCCGGCCTGGTACCGGCGTTGCTGGCGCAACAGTGCGACATGATCGTCGATCAGCTGTTCGACAAACCCGAGCGCCGGGAAGTGATCAACATCGTCAACTACATGTACTCCAGCCAGTCGGTGGTGGTGCCCAAAGGCAATCCGAAAGGCATCAAGTCGCTGGACGATCTGTCGGGGCACAAGGTCGCGGTGCTCAATGGCTCCACCATCAAGACCCTGCTGGACGCCCAGAATGAAACCCTGACCAAGGCCGGCAAGCCGCCGCTCAAACTGGTCGTGTACAACACCGACACCGATGCCTTCCAGGCGCTGCGCATCAGCCAGGTCGACGCGTATGGCACCACGGTGGAAACCGCCGGTTACTACGCCAACATGGCGCCCGACCTGTTCCAGGAAGGCGTTCCCGCTTTCAGCCGGATTCTGACCGGGCTGGGTATTCGCAAGGACGACCCGCAACTGACCGCCGCCGTGCAGCAGGTGATCAGCGACATGCGCAGCGATGGCAGCTACACGCAGCTTCTCGCCAAATGGCACGTCGAAAGCGACAAGCTCGATTGAAATCCCGCAGAACGGAATAGACCGATGAATTTCAATTGGGAAGTGTTCTGGCAGTACCTGTTGCAGCCTAGCGGGGTGTACCTCACCGGGCTGTGGCTGACTTGCCTGATCAGCGTGCTGGCGATGCTGCTCGGCTGCACGCTGGGCCTGATCGCGGCCTTGATGCGCCTGTCGAAGAATCCGTTGCTGAACCTGCCGGTTCGCTTTTACGTCTGGCTGATGCGCGGCACCCCGTTGCTGGTGCAGATCGTCTTTCTCTACACCGCGCTGGCGGCGGGCGGCATCTTTCGTTTCGAGGACATCGACCTGGGCTGGTTCATCGTGCCGGGCAACATTCAGGCGGCGATCATCGCCCTAGGCCTGAATGAAGGCGCCTACATGGCCGAAATCATTCGCGCGGGCATCGGTGCGGTGGACAAGGGCCAGTATGAGGCCGGCCGGTCGCTGGGCATGACCTTCGGCAAATTGATGCGCCGTATCGTGCTGCCACAGGCGTTCCGGGTGATCGTGCCGCCACTGGGCAACGAGTTCAACGTGATGCTGAAAAACACCACGCTGGTCAGTGTGATCGGCGTGCAGGAGTTGCTGCTGAGCACGCAAATGGTGACGTCGGCAACGTTCCGGGTCTTTGAGTTGTACCTGGTCGTCGCGATCTATTTCCTGATGCTCACTACGCTGTGGGGGTTTTTCCAGCGCTGGCTGGAACACCGCTTCGGCCAGTCCGATCGTCAACCCCCGGCGGCGAAACGCATGTTTGGCCGCAGTGCGATGAAACTGTTGAGGGGGCGTTGAGATGGCGCATCAAAGCGAAGAACTGATTATCGAAGCGCTGGACGTTCACAAGTCGTTCGGCGATCTGGAAATCCTCAAGGGCATCTCCCTGCAGGTCCGTCGCGGGGAAGTGGTGGTGCTGATCGGCGCCTCGGGTTCGGGGAAAACCACGTTTATCCGTTGCATCAATCTGCTGGAAGACATCCAGTCCGGGCGCATCCGGGTCAATGGCCAGCCGATGGGCTATCGCGAACGCGCCGACGGCAGTCTGGTGCGCGATTCGGAACGCAATATCGCACGCCAGCGGCGTGATATCGGCATGGTGTTCCAGCGCTTCAACCTGTTTGCACATATGACCGCACTGGAAAACATCATCGAAGCGCCGATTCACGTGCTCGGTGTTTCGCGTGAGGCGGCATTGATCCAGGGCCGTGAACTGCTGGCCCGGGTCGGCCTGGCAGACAAGGCCGCGCATTACCCCTCGATGCTGTCCGGTGGTCAGCAGCAGCGGGTGGCGATCGCCCGCGCCCTGGCCATGAAACCCAAGGCCATGTTGTTCGACGAACCGACCAGTGCGCTGGACCCGGAAACCGTTGGTGAAGTCCTTCAGGTCATGAAGGAGCTTGCCGAAGACGGCATGACCATGGTGGTCGTGACCCACGAAATGGGCTTCGCCCGCGAAGTCGCCGACCGTGTGGTGGTGCTTGATCAGGGCGAACTGATCGAACAAGGCCCGCCCGAACAGATTTTCAGCCGTCCCACCCATCCCCGTACCCAAGCCTTTCTCAGCCGCGTGTTGTAACGCTCACAAGGAAATCGTCATGCGTTCATTCTGCTTTGCCGCTGCTCTGTGCTCTGTTGCCTTCCTGCCGGTGGCGCATGCCGCCGACGGCGTGATGAAGATGTATAACTGGTCGGACTATATCGGCCCCGACACCCTGAAAAACTTCGAAAAGGACAGCGGGATCAAGGTCCAGTACGACATCTTCGACACCAACGAAATGCTCGAAGCGAAGATGCTGTCGGGGCATTCGGGGTATGACCTGGTGGTGCCTTCCAGCCAGTTTCTGTCCAAGCAGATTCGCGCGGGTGCGTACCAGCCGTTGCAGCGGTCATTGTTGACCAACTGGAATCACCTGGACCCGCGCCTGATGAAGCGTCTGGAAGCCGCGGACCCGGGCAATCGTTACGCCGTGCCGTACATGTGGGGCACGGTTGGGATCGGCTACAACGAAGAGAAAGTGCGCGCGGTGCTGGGCAAGGACGTGGTGCTGGATTCGTGGTCGATGGTGCTCAACCCGGACAACCTGGCCAAGCTCAAAAGCTGCGGTGTGGCGTTTCTCGACGCGCCGGTGAAGATCATTCCCCAGACCCTGTTGTACCTGGGCCTTGACCCCAACAGCGTGAAACCCGACGACTACAAAAAGGCCTCTGCCTTGCTGATGAAACTGCGCCCGTCGGTGACCTACTTCAACTCGTCCAAGTACACGGCTGACCTCGCTAACGGCGATATTTGCGTGGCGGTCGGTTATTCGGGCGACGTGATGCAGGCGCAGACCCGCGCCAAAGAAGCCGGGAAGAACGTCGACATCCGTTACCTGATTCCCAAGGAAGGTGTGAACCTGTGGTTCGACATGCTGGCGATTCCCAAGGATGCCGGCAACGTCGCCAACGCCCATGCGTTCATCAATTACCTGCTGCGTCCGGAAGTCATCGCGCCGGTGAGTGACTACGTCGGTTATGCCAACCCGAACACCGACGCCACTGCCTTGATGGACCCGAAGGTCAGCGGCAATCCGGGGATCTATCCTGGCGACGAGGTGATCAACCACACTTTCGTGTCTGCCGATCTGCCGGACAACATCCAGCGCCTGATCACGCGTGAATGGAACCGCATTAAGTCCGGGCAATGAATCCAGTTTTCTGAAGAGCGTTCGTCATGTTGAAATTTTCTGCTCACGAATACCCCTATCCGTCGCAACGCCAGAGCGTGTTCGCTCGCCGCGGCATGGTGGCCGCGTCGCAACCGCTGGCGGCACAAGCGGGTATTGAAGTCATGCAAAAGGGCGGCAATGCGATCGACGCCGCCATTGCCACAGCGGCCGCGTTGACCGTGGTCGAACCGACGGGTTGCGGGATTGGCGGCGACGCCTTCGCGCTGGTCTGGTGCAAGGGCCTGCTCCACGGACTGAACGCCAACGGCCATGCGCCGGCGGCATTGAGTATCGAGGCTGTGAAGGCGGCCGGGCATGAACAGATGCCGATGTACGGCTGGACACCGGTGACGGTGCCTGGTTGTCCGTCGGCCTGGGCAGAGCTGTCTCGACGCTTTGGCAAACTGCCGTTTGCCGAGCTCCTCCAGCCAGCGATCAGCCTGGCCCGCGACGGGTTTCCGGTGTCCCCGGTGGTTGCTCATCAATGGCAAATCGCGTTCGACGAGTTCAGTGCTCATCGCGATCCGGTGATGGACAGCTGGTTCCAGACCTTCCTCATCGACGGGCGCGCGCCGAAAGCCGGGGAGCTGTTCCGCAATCCGGCCCAGGCGAAGACCCTGGAAGAACTGGCCGCCACCGAGTGCGAAAGCCTGTATCGCGGGGCGTTGGCACAACGACTCGACGCCCATGCCCGCGCAACCGGCGGCTATTTGAGGGCGCAAGACCTGGCGGGTTTTCGTGCGCAGTGGGTCGACCCGATCAGCATCCGTTATCGCGGCTACGACGTCTGGGAGATCCCGCCCAGCGGCCAGGGTCTGGTGGCCCTGATGACCTTGAAGATACTCGAGGGCTTTACGTTCGATCATCGCGACAGTCAGCTGACCTGGCATCGGCAGCTGGAGGCCATGAAGCTGGCCTACAGCGACGGCCTGCACCACATCACCGATCCCGATCACATGCGCGTGGCAGTGGCTGATCTGTTGAGCGACCGCTACAGCGACCAGCGCAGGGCATTGATCGGCGATCAGGCGCAAGCACCCCAACCTGGTGACCCGCAGGCCAGCGGCACGGTGTATCTGGCGACGGCCGATGCCGAGGGCAACATGGTGTCGTTCATTCAAAGCAACTACCACGGCTTCGGTTCTGGGGTAGTACTGCCGGACAGCGGCCTCGCGTTGCAGAATCGCGGGCAGGAATTCAGCCTTGATCCAGGCCATGCCAACTGCCTGGCACCGGGCAAAAAGACCTTCCACACGATCATTCCCGGCTTCCTGACCAAGGACGATCAGGCGGTCGGTCCGTTTGGTGTCATGGGCGGTTACATGCAGCCCCAGGGGCATGTGCAGATGGTGATGAACCTGGTGGACTTCGACCTCAACCCGCAGGCGGCGCTGGACGCACCGCGCTGGCAGTGGCTGGGCGGCATGAAAATTGGCATCGAGCAGGGCGCGTCGAAGGCTCTGGCGGCAGGGCTGGCCCGGCGAGGGCACGACATCAGCATCACCTACGATTCCACCGATTACGGTCGTGGGCAGATCATCGTGCGCGATCCCGTCAGCGGCGTGTTGTGCGGAGGGACCGAGCCGAGGGCGGATTCGACGATTGCGGTGTGGTGAACGCCGCTGATGAATCACCCTCCTGAAGACGTGGTGCGCCCCCGCTGAAGAAGACCGATTTTAATTTTCCGAAAAGAGCTGTAATACAATACGATTGCTTCTGGCGGGGCCGATCATGAGGATCGGTCGCCAGAGTCGATCCGGCGTCTTCTTCCTCGAGAAGGGTGGCAGCCATGAAATTCATAGGTCTTCGGGAATACAGCATGAAAGTACAACGCCAGGCGTCGTCTTTGCGGCATCAAGTGCAGGATGCACTGCGCAATGAAATCATCTCGGGTCGTTTCAAACCCGGTGATCGACTGGTGGAGCAGCAGCTGTACACCGCGCTGGACGTCAGCCGCACCTCGCTGCGTGAGGCGTTGCGGCAGCTTGAGGCCGAAGGGCTTGTGGAGCAGGTGCCACATCGCGGTGCTTACGTCGCGTCGGTGGATGCTAACGATGCGGTACAGATTTACGACGTGCGCGGCGCCCTGGAAGTATTGGCAGTGCGCAATTTTGTCCGCCATGCCAGTGATGAAGACGTTCGCGAACTGGCTGAAGTGTTCGATGAGTTCGTCGAACAATCCCACACCGCGACCCTCGACGGTGCGGCATTGCTGGACATCAAACGACGTTTCTACCATGTGCTGCTGGACATCGAGCAGAGCCGGGTGGTCGGCGGCATGCTGGAGCAGTTGAACAACCGCGTGAGCCTGCTCCGCGCACTGTCGTTGGGCCGGGAAGGGCGGATGCCGCACACCCTGGCCGAGCTTCAGGAAATCGTGCGCAACATTCAGTTGCGGGACGAAGAAGGCGCCTGTGCGGCGGCGTTGTTGCACGTCGAGAACGCGTCGAAGAACGTGCTGCAAATGCTGGCGGTGGATGCGGGGCATTCAGTGCAGTAACCGGCGCTTCTGACCCGCGTATCTATTGATTTCGTCCGCCGATTAAGTGACTGAAGGTTCGGCGTCAGACCGAACCCAGGCACCCTCGCCATTGAGACTGTCGGATGGGCACAGTCACAGCCAGGTTTAACGCAACGCCGAATAAGCCGTCGGCGCCAGGAACTGGTTCTCGATCCGCTCCACGATAATCGCCTGTGCTTCACTCGCCGCACGTTTGGCGATCCATTCGGGATCGCTCTGAAACGCATTCCACTTCGTTTCGCGCTCGGCCAGGTTTTCCCATTGCAACAGGTAGGTCAGCGACTGGTTGGTTGGCCCGGTCAGGTTGGTCCAGAAACCGATCTGTTTGATCCCGTACTTCTCGAAGAACCCCAAGGTGGCGCTGGTAAAACGCTCGTGCAAGGCAGGCAGACGCCCTGGTGCACAGTGATAGGTGCGCAATTCGACAATCATTCGTTCTACTCCTCAAAGGTGCCGCTGGTAGGAAACTGTAAACTAGCCTATTGACCGACTGTATGACAATCCTATAGTTTTGTCGCAACGGTTGGCGTGGGTCACCGCTTCAGAACACTGCGTGACATCGCCTCGACCCGATTGAAAAGAACATAAAAATCAAAGGGCACGAACATGACGCAACCGCAACGAATCGGTTTCATCGGATTGGGCATGATGGGCACGCCGATGACGGCCTGCCTGGCCAAGGCCGGGTTTGAGCTATTGCTTGCGGACGCGGATACCGCACGGCTGCGCGATGTGCAGGCTGCCCTGAATGCCTCCGCGCTCACCCCTGAAAACGCCAATACCCTCGATGTTTTGATCACCATGCTGCCCAACTCGGCCATCGTCGAGAACGTGCTGCTGGCCGACGGTGGCTGGGCGGCGTACTTGAAGGCCGGTTCAGTGGTGATCGACATGAGCTCTTCGGAGCCGGCACGCTCTCGCGAACTGGGTCAGACGCTCAAAACCCTGAACCTTGAATACCTCGACGCCCCGGTTTCCGGTGGGGTCAAACGTGCCGTTGATGGCAGCCTGGCCATTCTCGTCGGTGGTGACGAAACGGTCATGCGACGCTGCCGATCACTGCTGGACGCCATGGGCAAGAATATCCTGCACATTGGCGACGCCGGTGCCGGTCACGCGGCCAAGGCACTGAACAACTTCGTCTCTGCCGCCGGGCTTATGGCGACCGTCGAAGCGTTGCACGTGGCCAAGCGTTTTGGTATCGAGCCGGCCGTCATGGTCGATGTGCTCAACGCGTCCAGCGGCGGCACCAACACCTCGTTGAACAAGGCCAAACAATTCATGCTCAGCGGCACGTTCGGCTCCGGGTTTTCCATGCAGCTGATGAACAAAGACCTGAAGATTGCCAAAGGCCTGTCCGATGCGCTGGATTACCCGCTGACCTTCGGCCAAAGCGCAATCGCGGTGTGGAACGAGGTGGCGCAGGAGGCAACGCCCACCACGGATCACACCGAGATGTACCGCATGCTGGCGAAGGAAGGCGAGCGAGGAGGCGAGTAAATGTCCCGTGCAGCCTGCTTTTATATAGACGGCCGCTGGGTCGAGCCGGCATCGCCGACCTGGTTCGACGTCATTGACCCGGCCACCGAGGCCGTGGTCGAGCGCCTGGCGCTGGGGGACGCCCGCGACGTGGATCGTGCGGTGGCTGCCGCGCGCAAGGCGCTGCCAGGATTCGCGCAGACCAGCGTGGCCGACCGCATTGCATTGCTCAAACGCATCGTTTCGATCTATGAGCGCCGTCAGGAGGCGTTCGCTCAGGCGATGCGTCTGGAAATGGGCGCGCCGATAACCTTTTCCAGAACATTCCAGGTGCCGCGCGGCTGGCTGCACTTGAACCAGTTGATCGACGTGCTGCAGCACTTTGCGTTTGAAGAAGCGCAAGGCAGCACATTGATACGCCACGAACCGGTCGGTGTCTGTGGTCTGATCACCCCATGGAACTGGCCGATCAATCAGATCGTCGTCAAGGTCGGCCCGGCGCTGGCCGCTGGCTGCACCATGGTGCTCAAACCCAGTGAATATTCACCGCTGAGCAGCCTGCTGTTCGCTGAAGTGCTGGACGAAGCGGGCGTTCCGGCCGGGGTCTTCAACCTGGTCAATGGCGACGGCCCCGGTGTGGGTGCAGCACTGTCGTCACACCCCGACATCGACATGCTCTCGTTCACCGGTTCGACTCGCGCAGGCGTCCTTGTGGCCAAGTCGGCGGCAGACACCGTCAAGCGCGTGGCGCAGGAACTCGGTGGCAAGTCGGCGAATATTCTGCTCGATGACGTCAATCTTCAGGATGCCGTGACCCGTGGCGTCGCGGCGTGCTTCACCAACAGCGGTCAGTCGTGCTCGATTCCAACCCGCATGCTGATCCCGCGTTCGCTTATGGATCAGGCCATTCTGATCGCCAGGGTCGCGGCCGAGGGCTACCACGTGGGCGCCACGGGGGATGAGAGCACCCACCTCGGTCCGCTGGTCAATCGCGCCCAGTTTCGCCGGGTGCAAGCGATGATTCAGAACGGCATCGACGAAGGGGCGCAGTTGGTTACCGGCGGTGTTGGTCTGCCAGACGGTATCCAGAAAGGCTATTACGTGAAACCCACCGTGTTTGCCTACGTCAGGCCGCACATGAGCATCGCTCAGGAGGAGATCTTCGGTCCGGTCCTGTCGATGATTCCCTATGACTCGGAAGCCGAGGCGATTGCCATCGCCAACGGCACCCACTACGGATTGGCCGCCTATGTGCAATCGTCCGACCAGCAGCGTGCCCGCCAGGTTGCGCGTCAATTGCAGGCCGGCAGCGTGCACCTGAATTATCCGCCCGCCGATTTCGCAGCGCCGTTCGGCGGCGTGAAGCGCTCCGGCAACGGCCGCGAGTGGGGCGAGTACGGTCTTCGCGAGTACCTGGAAGTGAAGTCACTGGTGGGCTACGGGACCTGATTCAATGCACTGAGCGCTGCAGTAGCACGCACAGGAACACCTCAAAAAAATTTACCTGTTTTAACTGTATGACAATCAGTCGATCGTACGAACAAGGTGGGAATAATGGATAACAACGAACGTTTCAATCAGGGCTTCAACAATCGCAAGGAAGTACTGGGCGACCGCCACGTCGAGAAATCGTGGGAAGCGGCCGACGACTTCAACCGGCCGATGCAGAAACTCGTCACCGAGTACTGCTGGGGTGAAATCTGGGGCGACCCGACATTGCCGTTCAAGACCCGCAGCATCATCAACATCGCCATGCTCACGGCCATGAGTCAGCACCATGAACTTGGCATTCATGTGCGCGGCGCACTGCGCAATGGGGTGACGCAGGAGGAGATTCGCGCGGTGCTGATGCAGGCAGCGATTTATTGCGGCGCGCCGCTGGGCCTTGCGGCGTTTCGCGTGGCCTCCGAAGCGATCAAGGCTTATGAAGCCGAAACCTCGGCACGCTGAACCCTGACACCACGACCCCCTGCTTGCGTCCGACAATAACTATAAGGAAACGTCATGAGCACCTACGCCCCAGCCAGCTCGGTGGCTGAAACCGATCAGTCGATCGAGAAGAAAAGAAGGAACGCCATCAAGGGCGCATTCTTTTCCGAATACATCGACATGTTCGACATTTACTTGCCGGTAGTGGTGTTGTCCCCGGTGCTGTTTTTCTTTCAGCCCGCTCAGTTGTCGCCAGGCATGGCCGCGATTCTCGCCTCATTGGTGTTTATCACCACGTTGCTGGGTCGTCCGATTGGTGCATTGCTGTTCGGCATGATCGCCGACAAGACCGGACGGCGCATGGCGTCGATTTATTCAGTGTCCGGCTTTGGCGTGGTCACGTTGTTGATCGCGTTGCTGCCCGGTTACGAGACCATCGGCATTGCGTCTTACTGGGCCTTGGTGCTGCTGCGTTTTGTCGACGGGATTTTCCTCGGCGGTGGTTACACCGGTGCGATGCCGCTGGCCATCGAGTATTCCAAAAAGCATCAGCGCGGTTTTGTCGGCGGTCTGATCATTGCCGGGTTCCCGTTGGCGTATGTGAGCATCAATCTGGTGGCAATGTTGATGTTCATCCTGTTTCCGCTCGATGGCCCCGGCTCGCCTTATGTGCAATGGGGGTGGCGGATTCCGTTCGTGATCGGCGCGGTGCTGGCTGGCGTGCTGGCGCTGTATTACGTGTACGCGGTGTCGGAATCGGAGATATGGGAGAGCGAAGCCGGGAACACACCCCGTGAAAAACTGCCGCTGACCGATCTGCTTAAAGGCAAGAGCGGACGCAACCTGCTGCAGGTACTGCTGATGATGACCGGTTTCTGGCTGACCCAGAACGTCATTACCATCTTCCTGCCCACCGGCCTGCTCAGAAACATCCTGCACTTGTCAGGGATGGAGGTGACGGGCACGTTGCTGATCGCTTACTCGGTGCTGTTTTTCAGTTACATCGGCTCGGGAATGATCGGACAGAAGATCGGACGCCGCCGTTTCTTCATCATCCTGGGGCCGGTCATCGCCACCGTCGGTGCCGCCATCATGTACGTGCTCGCCAACGTCCAGGGCCTTTCGCTGCCGGTGATCATGACGCTCGTCTGCGTGCTGTCGGTGCTGGTGACCGCACCCTGGGGCGTGATCGTGACCTACATCAACGAGCGTTTTGTGACCGATGTACGCGCCACTGGATTCGGTGTCGGGTTCAGTCTGTCGGTGATCATCCCATCGTTCTACGCCTTCTATATGGCCTGGCTGGGCGAGTTCATGCCGTTTTCCGTCACGCCTGCCGTGTTGCTGGTGGTCGGCGGTGTGATTGCAACCATCGGCGCCTACATGGGGCCGGAAACCAAAGACGTGGATTTCTAAGGCTCACTACAACGTGAGCGCTTGAGGAGAGCTGTCGTGGACAACAAGACATTGGGTTTCATCGGTCTGGGGAACATGGGCGGGCGCATGACGCGCTGCCTGGTGAATGCCGGTCTGAATGTGCTCGGTTATGACACTGACGCCCGGCGAATAGAAGCGGCGGGGGCACAGGTGGCGTCCTCTGTCGCCGACGTCGCGGTCGAGGCCGGCGTGGTGTTGCTGTCATTGCCGGACAGCAAGGTGGTCGAGGCGGTCGTCGAAGGTCCGCAAGGGCTGCTCGCTCACTGTCGCCAAGGCCAGATCGTCGTCGACCTGAGCACCGCAGCGGCCAGTTCGACCTTGCGCTTACACGGTCTGTTTGCCGAGCGCGGTGCGCAGTACATCGATGCCGGGATTTCCGGCGGTGCGGCAGCGGCCGAAAAGGGCGCATTGACGCTGATGGTCGGTGGCGATGCCGCCACCGTCGATGCGCTGGCCTGGGTGTTCAAGCCCATCGCCAGCAAGGTCTTTGTGATGGGGGAAAGCGGTGCCGGGCACACGACCAAATTGCTGAATAACTTCCTGAATGCGGTGAGCCTCGCCGCGACGGCGGAGGTGATGGTCGCAGGCAAAAAGGCCGGGCTGGACCTGCATCAATTGCTCGATGTCCTCAACAGCAGCAGCGGGGTGAACTTCGCCACGCTCAACCGATTCCCGCACATCGTCGATGGCAACTACCTGGAGGGTGGACTGACCGGCAAGTTGATGAGCAAGGATGTGTTGCTGTACCTGGACCGCGTTCGTGAATTGGGTGTCGCTTCGCTCAATGCGTCCGGGCCGTTGGCCAGTTTTGGCCTGCAGGTAGCGCTGGGTTATGGCGACCTGATCAGCAATCGCGTGGTGGATGCCATTGGCGACATGTCCGGTGGGGTGCGCCTGCACGAATCGCGTCAAGCAATGAACACAGGAGAGAACGCATGAAGGTTTTTCACGGCAGCATCGAAGGCGCCGTTTCAGAGCAACGTTCCAGCACCTTTACTGGCGTGGTCTGGGCAGACCCGGTGATGCCCGCAACCGATGGGGTGACGATCAATAACGTGTCGTTCAATCCCGGTGCGCGCACCTATTGGCATTACCACGAACAGGGGCAGGTGCTGTATGTCACCGCCGGCAGCGGCTGGATTTGCCTGGAAGGCAGTGAGCCGCAGGCGATACGCCAGGGCGACACGGTCTGGATCGGTCCGCACGAACGGCACTGGCATGGCGCCAACACCAAAAATTTCATGGTTCACACGGCGACCTCCATCGGCAAGACCGTTTGGCAGGAAGCGGTGGCGGACACGGACTACCTGCGTTCGGGGGATTGAAAAATCCCGGATCTGACGGAGGAGGCCTGTGAGAACACCTTCATTCGCGATTGGCCATCAGGATCGACGCGTCGGTATCGCCTGCTGGGTTTTTCGCGAATGAATGTGCGCCCTCAGTGGGCCCGCATGCCTTGGATAGCGCTTGTTTCGGTTAGGGGAAAGTACGCATGAACCTCACAGAAAAACAACAAAAGGCCAGAGATGCCTTCGCCCGCAGTGGCGGGACATGGAACCTGGCGTGGGACAGCCTGCTCAGGCTCGATCCCGGCTTCGTCGAGGCCTACGCCGGTTTCGCTGCCGTGCCGTGGCAGAAGAATCACCTGCCCGGCAAGGTCAAGGCGTTCATTGCCATCGCTGCCGACGCAGCGGCCACGCACTTGTACCGGCCTGGCATCCAGGAGCATCTGCGTGTCGCCGTCCAGCATGGCGCCACCCGCGAAGAGCTGACCGAAGTGCTTGAGCTGATCAGCACCGTGGGCATACACGCGTCCAATGTCGGCGTGCCGGTGTTGCTTGAGGTGCTGGAGGAAGAGGGCATGCGTGAAGGTCCCGAGCCTTTCGATGCCCGTCGAGAAGCGCTTAAGTCCCGTTTCATCGATAACCGCGGTTACTGGCATTCGTCGTGGGAAGGGCTGCTTGAACTGGACCCGGAACTGTTCGAGGCGTACGTCGAGTTTTCATCGGTGCCTTGGCGTTCGGGGGTGCTGGAGCCCAAGGTCAAGGAACTGATGTATTGCGCATTCGATGCAGCGGCCACGCACCTGTACGTACCGGGCCTCAAGTTGCACATGCGCAATGCCTTGCGCTATGGCGCGACCAGGGAAGAAATCATGGAAATGCTGGAGATCGTCAGTGTCATCGGCATCCATGGCGCGCTGGAAGCGGCGCCCATGCTCGAACAGGCGCTGGGGGAACCGAACCACCGCTCAACCTGATGACACACACGTGCAACGTGAAGGCGCCACCACGACCGGGCGTGTAGCAACGCTTTGATGACCACTCATAAAAATAACAACGAGGCACGCACATGAATACAACATCCAGCATCGGCGCACGCCTGGATCGTTTGCCGTTATCGGGGTTTCACTACCGGCTGCTCGGCTTGATCGCAGCTGGCATGTTCTTCGACTCGTTCGACATTTACATCGCCGGATCAGTGCTCGCGGCATTGATCAACAGCCATGAATCGACCCTGGCACTGAACGCCACCTTCGTGTCGGTCACCTTCATCGGCATGATGGCCGGCGCCTGGTTGTCCGGGGTCTTGGGCGATCGTTTCGGACGTCGCTTTACCTACCAGTTCAACCTCGGTATCTATGGTTTCGCCTCGATTGCAGCAGCGCTGGCGCCCTCGATGTACTGGTTGATTTTCTTCCGTCTGGTCATGGGCGTTGGCATGGGGGCGGAGATCGTCGTGGGCTACGGCACTCTCAGTGAATTCATTCCTGCCGACTGGCGCGGCCGCTTTGGCACTGTCCTCAATCTGATCATCAACACGTCGCTGTTTCTGGCGGCGTTTCTGGGCTGGCTGATCATCCCGCATTTCGGCTGGCGCTGGATGTTTGCGATTGCCGGCGTGGGCGCCCTGGTCGTGTGGTTTCTTCGTAAGTCGATGCCGGAATCGCCCCGCTGGCTGGCCTCTCAGGGACGCGCGGCAGAGGCGGAAAAGATCGTCGCCACCATCGAGACCCGCTGCGGTGTCAGCCCAAACAGCTACGTGGCTCAGGAACCGTTGGCAGAAACCACGGCAACCCCTGCGCGCATTCGCGACTTGTTCTCCCGCCGACTGCTTAAGCGCACGATCACCGGCATCACGGTACTGGTCGGGTTGTTCACGGTGAACTATGCCTTTGTCAGCTGGATCCCGACCTTTCTCGTGCAACAGGGCCACAGCGTATCGAACTCTCTGGGCCTGACCACCCTGATGTTTGCGGGCGGCCCGTTGGGTTCGTTGATCGCGTTTGCGCTTGCCGAGCGGTTGGGCCGCAAGTGGGGCATCGTGCTGTTTTCGCTGGTCGGCATCGGCTTTGGCGTGAGCTATCCCTTTGCCCAGTCCGAGATAGCAATCATCGCGGCCGGTTTCGCAATTACCTGCTGCATTTACGTGCTGTCCTCGCTGAGCGTCGCCAGCTACGTACCGGAGCTGTTCCCGACGGAGCTGCGCTTGCGCGGTGCGGGGCTGTGCAACGCCATCGGGCGAGGCGTCAATATTCTCGTGCCATACGCGATCGCAGCGGTGTTTGCCCGGTTCGGCATTGTCGGCGTGATTTCGCTGATTGCCGGGACGTTGCTGCTGCAGGCGGTGATCGTGGCGACGATCGGGCCGGAAACGAAAAACCGTTCGCTGGAAGACATTGCCGACGTGCCGCTGCCCGTCGAACGCGCCCCGCAAAACGTCAACATCTGAATCTGCCTGGATTTTATCTGGAGTTGTTTTATGGACACGCCATCAAAGAGCACGCAATCGAGCCCAAGCAAACCCGACTGGATCGATCCAGAGATCATTATCGTGCGCTACGGCACTCGGCAGACCACCAAAAGCGAGTGTTATTACAACTTCCGTGCGTACCGCGAGCCCGACGCGGAAATCACCATGGACTACTTTTTCTGGATCTTCCGCAACGCCGGGCAGACTATCGTCATCGACACCGGGTTCAGCCCGGAAGCGGCCACTGCACGGCGCCGACAGCCCGTGGTTGCGCCGGCCGACGCGCTCGCGCGGTTGGGCATTGATCCGCTGGAGGTCAAGCTGCTGGTATTGACCCACGCGCACTACGACCACGCCGGCAATCTGGGGCTGTACCCCAACGCCAGCATCGTCATGTCGCGGTGCGAGTTCGAGTTTTGGGGCACCGACATGGGCAAGCGGCCGCAGTATGCCCATCACATCGATCCGCTGGACATCGAGCGGATTCAAGCCTTGCACCGTGAAGGCCGTATCACTTTGCTGGATGGGCCTCGCAACACGTTGATCCCCGGCATCGAATTGCACGAACTCGGCGGGCATACGCCGGGGCAGTTGGCGGTGGTGGTGGAGATGCCGGGAGGGCCGGTGATTCTGGCATCGGACGCCATTCACTATTACGAAGAGCTTGAGCAGGACAGGCCGTTCGCCGTTCTCGACAGCCTGGCTGACATGTATCAGGGCTACGTGCAGATTCGCGAGTGGTTGCAACGTCCCGGTGCTGTAGCCGTACCGGGGCACGACCCGGATGTCATGAATCGCTTCGCGCCGGTTGATCCCGGCGATCCCTCGTTTGCGGTGCGCATCGATTCACGAGGGGCAGGCGTATGAAGGGGCGTGTCGCGCTGGTGACAGGGTCTTCAGACGGACTGGGTCTGGCGATGGGCAAGGGCCTCGCAGCAGCGGGGTTCGACGTGGTTCTGCACGGATTGGCGAACCCTGACGGGATGCGTCAGACGTGCGATGAATTGATGCGTGCCCATGATGTGGGGGTCCGCTACGTCAGGGCCGATGTCGCCCACCCCCATGAAATCGAGTCGCTCATCGATGCCGCAGGCCGGGTGGACGTGTTGATCAACAACGCGGTGGTCCGGCACTTTGCGCCGCTGGAGGCATTTCCTCTGGAGCGCTGGGATCAGGCGCTGGCGGTGAACCTGACAGCGGCGTTTCGTGCTACCCAGTTAGTGTTGCCAGGCATGCGCGAGCGGCAATGGGGGCGCATCTTCAATCTGTCTTCAGCCTACGGCTCGCGCGCTATTGCCAACCGCATTGATTACGTCACCACCAAGACTGCGCTGCTGGGCCTGACCCGGGCCGTGGCAGTGGAAACCCAGGGCCAGGGCATCACCTGCAACGCGGTGTGTCCGGGGTCGGTGCTGACACCGAATATCGAAGGCCGTTTGAATGCCTTGATGGCGGAGAAACAGCTGGACAGGCAAACCGCCACCCGTGAATTTCTTAACGGCAAGCAGGCCACCGGGCGTTTTGTCGAGGCGAGCCACGTCGCCGATCTGATCGTGTACCTGTGCAGCGATTCCGCCGCATCAATCACCGGTGCGACCCTGCCGGTGGACGATGGATGGATGGCGGGGTAAGTGCGTGTCACCCAAAAAACACCCCAACACGAATCGGGAATACCGCATGACCCATGCATTAAGTCATCAACTTGCCGAGTACATCGAACGCACGACCTGGGCCGACATTCCATCGTCTGTGGGGCATGAAGCCAAGCGGGCGCTGGTTAACTATTTCGCGGTCTGCATGGCCGGCTGCAGCGACCCGGATGTCGTCAGGGCGGTGAAGCTGTTTTCGCACTACAACGCGGGCAATCAGGCCCACGTGGTCGGTCGCAGTGAATCGATGGACCTGCTCAATGCGGCGTCTCTGAATGCGATGAGTGCCAACGTGTTCGATTACGACGACACGCACATTCCGACCATTCTTCATCCGACCGCGCCCGTTGCGGCCGCGTTGTTTGCACTGGCTGAAACCCGGCAGATCAGTGGGGAGGATTTTTTACTGGCCTTCGTACTGGGGGTAGAGGTCGAGTGTCGGTTGGCCATGGCTATTTCCCCTGAGCATTACCGTCGAGGCTGGCACATCACCGCGACCTGCGGCGTGTTTGGCGCGGCGGCAGCGGTGGGCAAGGTGCTCGGGCTCAACGCCCGACAATTGGTCTGGGCCTTGGGCAACGCCAGCGCTCAGGCGTCGGGGCTGGTGGAAACCCTGGGCAGCGCGGCCAAGAGCATCGGTGTCGGAAATGCGGCACGCAATGGCGTGCTGTCGGCGTTGCTGGCCGAGGAAGGTTTCGCCGGGCCAGAGCAACCACTGGAGGGTGAACGAGGGTTTCTTAACGTCTTCGGCGAGCAGCCTCGCTACAGCGAGGTCAGCAGCGGACTGGGCGAGTCGTGGGCGTTGCTTGCCAACACCTACAAGCCGTACCCCTGCGGTGTGGTGCTCAATCCGGTGATTCAGGCGTGTCTTGAGCTGTCACGGGACCGCACTTGGGCGCTGGAAGACATCGTGCGTATCGAGCTGACCGGCCACCCTTTATTGCGTCAGCGCACCGATCGCCCGGACATCGTTCTGGGACGGCAATCTCAGGTCAGTGCGCAGCACGCGGTGGCCGTCAGCCTGGCCACCGGCAAGGCAGGACTCGGCGAGTTCAGCGATGCCGCCGTGAGCGATCAGCGTCTGCGGGCGCTGTATGGGCGTTTGCAGTTCATCGATGACACCGATTATGCGGTGGAGTCTGCACACGTCCGGATTTTCTTCGCATCACGAGAAACCCTCAGCCGAACCATCGACGTGTCACTGGGCAGTCTGGGTGCGCCGCTGAGTGATCAGTTCCTGGAAAACAAATTGCGGGAACTGGTCGCCTACGGCCGTTCGGGCTGCGAGCCACAGCCGTTGCTCGACGCGCTGTGGGCACTGGATCATTCAACCGACGCTGGCGCGCTGATGCGCCTGGCCAGTCTCTAACCATCAGGAAATCATCATGGCCGATCATCAATTGGGTTTTATCGGGGTGGGCGTCATGGGGCGCCCCATGGCGAGGCGACTGCTGCAACACGGGCATTCACTGGTGATTTACGACAAAGATCAGAGCGCGCTGGATGAACTCGCGGCGCTCGGAGCGCGAGTGGCCTCCAGTGTGCGAGAAGTGGCTGACAGTGCCGAAGTGATTTTTACCAGCTTGCCCAGCCCGGCGATTTTCAAGGCCGTGGCGACTGGTGCCGATGGCATTATCGAAGGCGGTGCGGTCAGGATTCTGGTGGACCTGTCGACGGTGGGTTCACGCGCCGAGCAGGAGGTGGCCAGTGCGCTCGCAACCAAAGGTATCGAAACCGTCGATGCGCCCGTCAGCGGCGGAGCAGCAGGCGCGGAGAACGGCACACTGGCATTGATGATAGCGGGCAAATCCGACGTCGTTGAACGGGTGCGGGCGTTGTTCGATGTGTTCGGCAAGGTGTTCATCGTCGGCGAGCAGCCGGGGCAAGGCCAACTGCTGAAGTTGCTGAACAACATGCTCTCCACGACGGCTTTTGCGATCACCAGTGAAGCTTTCGTTGCAGGCGTCAAAGGAGGGCTGGACCCCGAAGTGATGATGGCGGTGATCAACGCCGGCAGCGGCAAGAATGGCGCGACGCTGGACAAATTTCCCAAGCATGTGCTGCCGGGCACCTTCGATTTCGGATTTCCCATTTCCAGCGTGTGCAAGGACGTGGGCCTCGCCGTCGAGGAGTGTCAGGCGCTGGGCGTGCCGATGTGGCTCGGCAATGCTGCGCGGCAACTGTGGAACGTTGCCGCGCAGCAGGACGGCGCAGATCGCGATCTGACCGATCTGGTCCGTACGGTGGAAGGGTGGGCGAATCGCTGATCCAGCGTTCGGCCGGCTGGACTCAGCGTTTACTCGTCAACGACTCACCGGAGGTGACCGGCGTTTCGCCCGGCTCATCCTTGAGCGTCATGCGTTCGATTTTTCCGACGATCACCAGGTAGCAGAACATCGCCACCAGCGCGTTAGCGGCGACGAAGATCAATGCGCCTTCGAACGATCCGGTCGATTGCAGGATGAAACCGATGACGATGGGGGTGGTGATGCCGGCCGTATTACCAAATCCGTTGAACATCCCGCCGCACAGGCCCGCGATCTGTTTGGGCGCGGTGTCGGCCACCACCGCCCAGCCGATAGCACCGAAACCTTTGCCGAAGTAGGCGATGGCCATGACGGTCACCACCAACCATTCAGCGTCGATGTAGTTACAGGCGATCATGCTGGTCGACATCAACATGCCCAGCACCAGCGGCGTCTTGCGTGACCAGGTCAGAGAGCGGCCCCGTCGCAGCATGCCGTCGGAGATGATGCCGCCGAGCACGCCGCCGAGGAACCCGCAAATCGCCGGCACGGACGCGACCAGTCCAGCCTTGAGGATCGACATGCCACGGTCCTGCACCAGATAAACGGGGAACCACGTCAGAAAGAAATACGAGAGGGTGTTGATGCAGTACTGACCAATGAAAACCCCGAGCATCATGCGATGGGTCAGCAGTTGCTTGAAGTGGGTCCAGCGGGGACGGGTGAATTCATTCTTGACCCCGATCTGGTCCATTTCGATCAGGCCGCCGCCACTGGAAATGTGCTGCAGTTCGGCCTCATTGACCTTAGGGTGCTGGCGAGGGGCATGGATGGTTTTGAGCCAGATCAGCGACATCAGGATCCCCAGGCCACCCATGATCAGGAACACGTAATGCCAGCCGTACTGGAAGGTGATCCAGCCCATCAACGGGGCGAACAATACCGTGGCGAAGTACTGCGCGGAGGTGAATATTCCGGCGGCGGTACCGCGCTCGGCGGTGGGAAACCAGGCGGCAGCGATTCGGCTGTTGCCCGGAAAAGACGGCGACTCTGCCAGACCGACCATAAATCGCAGGATGAACAACGCCACGACGATGGCGCTTACGCTCAGCACACCGACAAAGCCCTGCAGCAGGGTGAAGATCGACCAGAGAAAAATACTCCAGGCGTAGACCCGCTTGGAACCGAAGCGGTCCAGCAGCCATCCGCCGGGGATTTGCCCGATCACATAAGCCCACGCGAACGCCGAGAAGATGACCCCCATTTGAACAGGGGTCAGGCCCAGGTCTTTTTGCAAGGTAGAGCCGACGATGGAGAGCGTTGCGCGGTCTGCGTAATTGAGAGTGGTGACGATGAACAGTATCAACAGAATCAGGTACCTGATTCGAGTGGGGCGTGTGGTCATGACGGCGGTCCTGTTTTTATTGTTTGAGTCAGTGCGCCACTGCGCGGGTTCACGCAGCGGTGCACATTCAGGGGGAAACCGGTGCTGATCAATCGCGGGCGGGGACCCGCGCGATCATCTGCGGCGGGCGCAGGAATTCGAAGTCGCAGCCTTTGTCGGCCTGCGTCACCTGCTCGAAGAACAGCTTGCGGTAACCGCGCTCGGCGCCCTGAGGAACAGGGCGTACCCAGTGCGCTTTACGCTGTTCCAGTTCCTCGGCGGAGACTTTGAGCTCAATGCTGCGTTCGGCCACGCTCAGGCGAATTCGGTCACCGTTGCGCACCAGCGCCAAAGGCCCGCCCAGCGCGGCTTCAGGCGTGACGTGCAAAACGATGGTGCCCGCCGCTGTGCCGCTCATGCGACCGTCGGAAATCCGCACCATGTCTTTGACGCCAGCGCGCGCGAGCTTTTTCGGAATCGGCAGGTAACCGGCCTCCGGCATGCCCGGAGCGCCGATGGGACCGATGTTCTTGAGCACCAGAATGTCGTCAGCGTTGACGTCCAGTTCCGGGTCGTCGATGCGTGCGGCCATGTCTTCGGAATTCTCGAACACCACGGCACGGCCTTCGTGCTCCATCAACACCGGGTCGGCAGCTGACTGTTTGATGATCGCCCCATCGGGCGCCAGGTTGCCTTTGAGGAAGGCAATGCCGCCGGCCGGGTAGATCGGGTTGGCGAAACTGCGGACCACGTCCTGCTTGAACGATGGCACTGCATCGAGTTCTTCGCCCAGGGTGCGGCCGGTCACGGTCAAGGCGTCCAGGTGCAGCTGCGGGCGCAGTTCGCGCAGTACGGTCTGCAGTCCCCCGGCGCGGTGCAGGTCTTCCATGTAGTGCTGGCCGGACGGTTTGAGGTCGACCAGCACCGGCGTTTCCCGGCTCATGCGATCAAACGCCTCCAGGTCGATGTCGAACCCCATACGCCCGGCAATGGCCGTCAGGTGGATGATGCCGTTGGTCGAACCACCAATGGCCAGCAGCACCCGCAGCGCATTTTCGAAGGCTTTCTCGGTGAGGATCTTGTCCGGCGTCAGACCGTTCCGGGCCATGATCACCGCCTGACGTCCGCTGAGCTCGGCAATGCGGATACGGTCGGACGTCACGGCCGGTGGCGAGGCGCCGCCAGGCATCACAATGCCCAGCGCCTCACCGATGCAGGCCATGGTGCTGGCCGTGCCCATCACTGAACAGGTGCCGACGCTGGCCACCAGCTTGTCGTTAACCTCGGTGATTTCCTGCTCGTCGATCTGATCGCCCCGGTACTGACCCCAAAAGCGCCGACAATCGGTACACGCGCCTACGCGTTCGCCCCGATGGCCACCCGTGAGCATGGCACCGGTCACCAGTTGCACCATGGGCACGTTCGCCGACGCTGCACCCATCAGTTGCGCGGGAACCGTCTTGTCGCAGCCTCCGATCAGCACCACCGCATCCATCGGTTGCGCACGGATCATCTCCTCGGTGTCCATGGACATCAGGTTGCGCAGGTACATGCTGGTGGGTTGCGAAAAGCTTTCGGCAATGGAAATGGTCGGAAAATCGATCGGCAGCCCGCCGGCCATCATCACACCACGTTTTACCGCCTCGATGAGTTGCGGGGCGTTGCCATGGCAGGGGTTGTAGCCGCTGCCGGTGTTGGCGATGCCGACGATGGTGCGATTCAACGCGTCGTCGGTGTAGCCCGCGCCTTTGATGAACGCCTTGCGCAGAAACAGCGCGAAGCCGGTGTCGCCATAGTTGGTCAGCCCCTTGCGGATGCCTTGGGGTTTGATGACAGGATCGTGCTCAGGCATGGTCACCTCGGTTGATTTTATTATTGGATATATTATTGATAATCCGTGAAGGCGATGTAATCACGGAACGCCGAGGCGATGCAAGCGCCTTGTGTTTTTCATCATGAGGCCGAAACCAAGCTGCGTCGGACGAGGGTTTGTGGCAGTCTGACGCGGTCAATCCTGATCACGTGAGCGCTGTACCCGCTATGCAATCCCTGGAACTCGATGATCCCCAAAGCGGCCTTGAAAGGGCCGTGCAAACCCTCGAAGAGGAAATCGTGCTGGGGTTTCTGCACCCGCGCGAACGCCTGGTCGAAGACGAACTGCTCGCACGCTTCAACCTCAAACGGCACGTTGTGCGCCAAGTGCTCGTCGAGCTCGAACGTATGGGCCTGGTGGAGCGCAAGCGCAACATCGGTGCACTGGTTCGCGCGTACACCGTTAAAGAAGTGGAGGATTTGTACGCAGTCCGTGAACTGCTCGAATGCCAGTGCGTGCAATTGATCCGTTTTCCGGTGCCACTCGATCAGCTTGACGCACTGGAAGCGACCCAGCAGGAGCATGACGCGCAGATCGCCGCTGGCAATTTGCGCCTGGTGTTTCGCGCCAACATGCGTTTCCACCGACAGTTGTTTGCGCTGTCCGACAACCCGGTGTTGGTCGCAGCCATTCAGGACCACGCCCAGCGTGCCCACTCCATTCGATCGTCCTCGCTGGTGCTTCCCGAACAACTGGAGCGTGCGCGCCGGGAACACTGGGCGATCATCGACGCGCTCAAGGCCGCCGACGCCCAGCGCCTTGTCGAGTTGTGTCGTGCGCATCTGGCGCCCTCGCGGGATGCATACGTCGAGGCCTACCATCGTCGTGCGGGGCGTACGATTGCTGTGGAGCAAAAGCACCTGAGCGCGTGAACCCCTGCCGCCGCTTGCCGCGTTCACGCCAGGCCATGCGCGAGGATGGCTGTTGAGAGGGAACCGGCCGGGCGCCTGGACCACCTAGGGTAATCACGTTCTCAGGATTATCCCTTCATGCGGCCTGCCTTGACCTTTCCGACCGGGTTGTCACGACTCGGCTGTCAGATACGCATCGGGTCGCTCGGCGTCTTCATGCTTTGCGCAGGTTGCCAGTCCTTCGACTACTCGCCGCAGGCCGCCGCTGAGCGTACGCCTCGGCTGGTGGCGGGGCTTCATCGCGATGTAAATCCTCAGACACCGGGCGCTGTGCCGGCGCGCTATGACGGCAGCGATGTATGGGGACGGTTGGGGCAAGGTTTCAGCCTGGTCGATGACAACGGCCTTAACCCGCGGATCGTCCGTCAGCGTGACTGGTTGCTGGAAAACCCGGCCTTTCTGCGCAATGCCAGCCAGCGGGCCAGTCCTTATCTTCATTTCATTGCGCAGTCTCTGGACGAGCGAAACATGCCGTCAGAGTTGGCGTTGTTGCCCATTGTCGAAAGCGCCTACAACCCCAAAGCCAACTCTGCTCGCGACGCCGCCGGACTGTGGCAATTCATGGCCGCGACCGGGCGTGACTTCAATCTGCGCCAGACAGCGTTTTACGACGGCCGGCGCGATGTCGTGGCCTCGAGCAAAGCAGCCATGGATTATCTGACCCGTCTGCACGACCAGTTCAATGGCGACTGGCTCTTGGCAATGGCTGCCTACAACGCGGGCGAGGGCACTGTAACGCGGGCAATCGAGGCGAATCAGCGTCGGGGCCTGCCGACAGACTATTGGCATCTGAATCTGCCGCGAGAGACCCAGGATTACGTTCCGCGCCTGCTGGCGTTGTCGATGCTGGTGCGCGAACCGGCTGCCTACGGCGTGCAATTGAGCCCAGTGGCCAACGCACCGTATTTCACGGCTATCGAGCTCACGCACCCTGTCGACCTTTCCCGGTTGGCGGCCGCCGCTGGGGTCGATGAAGCCGTGCTTCTAGGCTTGAATCCTGCGTTTGTACGCAAGAAAACCATCGATGGACCGCGTCACCTGCTGGTTCCTCGAGATCAAGCGCGGCAGTTGGCGGCTGGCCTCGCAAATATGGAGGAGGGCGCCGCCGACGTTTCTGCCGAAACGCTGGCGATCAGCGCGACACCTTCATCGCCGTCTGTCAGGTGGGTGCCGTGACCGTGGCGTTACGTACGCGCCGCTGCTCACCCTTCAAGCGCGCTGTGCCTTGCAGTGGGGCGTTCCGCGTTTTTGTAACGTCGGTGACACAGCTCCGATAGCCCGTCTAAAGCTGATGTCATCGCGATTATCAGCCAGCACAGGGGCTTTCGTTCACCTGGAACCCTATAAGTGCAATGAACTTTTTCCTCGTGGTGTAACCCTGTTGATACAGAACGGTTTCGCGTTGTTTCGACATATCTTGAAACATCGTGCCCGTATTTCTCTGTCAAATAGGCCGGTATCAGCCACGGTGTGAGGGTGGGCTGGGTCACTTCCCGTTAGTTGGATCCCAATCCAGATCTGGAGACAAATCACGTCCTCCTCTGCGCGCACGATCGCTGTCAATACAAGCGTAGTGCTACTCAGAAGCCCCCGAAAATAAAGGGCTCTGGAGGATCCGGCTGAATGGATAAAGCAATGTTCGGAAATCCGAATCTCCTTAGTTGGTAATCCGAACGAGCAGTTAGTTAGAGTGAAGTTGCAATGTCTGATAGATAATAAATGAAGTTTTATGAAGGTGCGTTGAGGAGTTTGAAGTGTTAATTACATGACGAATAAATGCGCCGCGGAAAAGTGAGTTGAGTGCTGCGTGTGATGTTATAGAGAGGGCGCGTTGTTTATAAATAAGCGGTGGGTTCATTCGCAAGAGGGTGCAAACAATCCTGCCAACGACAGGGAAAGGTCAGACGGCGGTGTTTGCTTCTGGAGGTCTGATGACGCCGGGCAAGCTGGCACTGAGATGCACAGTTTTTAAGCATAACCCATTGATTATTAATGTATTTTGATGGTTATTGAGAACCTTTCCTTTCCGGGTGTTCCTCAATAAAACATTGTCGTAGCACAAGCAAGTCTTAAATTTAAATAATCGTTTGAAAGTAGACGGCGTATTAGTGGTACAGCAAGTAAGATCATAATGATATCACTGGGGAACCTTGTGAACCTGTTCTCATCGAGTGTGGGAACTTAAATTAAATATTGATGCCTGTGTAATGCGTGGTACTAATAACTCGCTTGCACCCACTTTGAGAGGTATCGATGAAGGAAGAAATCGATGTAAGCGGCTGGGCGTCTTTGGGGGAAAATGCAGCGCTGGACATTCACCAGATTGCAGTCAATACCGCAAGTCTGAGCATGGATTTGCTCTTGTGTGGGGAGACAGGGACAGGTAAGGACACGCTGGCAAAACGCATCCATGAGCTGTCGGGTCGCACAGGCGCTTTTGTCGGGATGAACTGCGCGGCCATTCCCGAGTCGTTGGCGGAAAGTCAGCTATACGGTGTGGTGAACGGGGCTTACACCGGTGTCAGCCGGTCTCGCGAGGGGTACATCGAAGCAGCGTCTGGCGGCACGCTGTATCTGGATGAAATCGACAGCATGCCGTTAAGCCTGCAGGCCAAGCTGCTGCGGATCCTGGAAACCCGCGGGATCGAACGTCTGGGCTCCACCGCCTTCATTCCGGTGGACTTGCGCGTCATTGCCTCGGCACAGCGCTCCCTGGATGAACTCGTGGAACAAGGGCTGTTTCGTCGCGATCTGTTTTTTAGACTCAATGTGCTGACCATTCAAATGCCGGCCTTGCGCAAGCGTCGGGAACAGATCCTGCCATTGTTCGACCAGTTCACCCAGAGCATCGCCCGCGACTTCGGCCGCCCGGTGCCCACGCTCAGTAACGGTTTGGTGCAGGTGCTGCTCAGCCACGCCTGGCCCGGCAACATCCGAGAGTTGAAGTCGGCCGCCAAACGTTTCGTGCTGGGGTTTCCCTTGCTGGGCGCTGATGCCGAACCCGCCCGCGACCCCGACACCGGCCTGAAGACCCAACTGCGGGTCATCGAAAAAATGCTCATTGAGGACGCCCTCAAACGCCATAAGCACAGCCTTGATGCCGTGGTGCAGGAGCTGGAAATCCCGAGACGCACCTTGTATCACCGCATGAAGGAGCTGGGTCTGACCTGCCTCGGCGCGTCCGATTCGCTGTTTTCGTAACACCTGAATGCCCGTTGCCTGGTGAGGGCTGTGAAGGCTCGGTGCACGGGGCAGCCACAGGCGCTTGAAGTGTCAGAGGTCGTGGATGAGTGTGTACGATTTTTTTGATGAACAGCTGGAAGACAATCTTCATGTGCCGAACCTGACGATCGTCGCTCAGAGCATTTCACAACTGGGCATCGACGTTTTGTTGTCCGGTGAGACCGGAACGGGCAAGGACACGGTAGCGCAACGTCTTCACGGGTTGTCGGGGCGTAAGGGGCGCCTGGTCGCGATGAACTGCGCGGCGATTCCTGAATCACTGGCCGAGAGCGAACTGTTTGGTGTGGTCAGTGGTGCCTACACCGGCGCCGATCGTTCGCGGGTGGGGTACATCGAAGCGGCGCAGGGTGGCACGTTGTACCTGGACGAAATCGACAGCATGCCGTTGAGTCTTCAGGCCAAGCTGCTGCGCGTACTGGAGACGCGTTCAGTTGAACGGCTGGGATCGACCACACCGATCGCGCTGGATGTCTGTGTGATTGCGTCGGCGCAGCATTCTCTGGATGAGTGGGTGGAGCTGGGCCGGTTTCGTCGAGACCTGTATTTTCGGCTTAACGTGCTGACCCTCAAGTTGCCCCCGTTGCGGGCTCAGCGCGAGCGCATCATCCCGCTTTTCCGGCAGTTTGCTGCGGCGTCGGCGCGTGAAGCAGGGTTATCGGTGCCGGAGGTGAGCGGGGTGTTGCGGCATGTGCTGTTGAATCATCAGTGGCCGGGCAACATCCGTGAACTGAAGTCGGCGGCCAAACGGTTTGTGCTGGGGGTTCCACTGCTGGGCAGTGAATCGGCGGGCGAGGGCGTGTCTTCCGCGGGGTTGAAGTCGCAGTTGCGGGTGATTGAGAAGGTGCTGATTCAGGCCGCGCTCAAGCGGCATAACAACAGCATCGAGGCGGTGAGTCAGGAGCTGAATATCCCGCGACGGACGTTGTATCACCGGATGAAAGAGCTGGATGTTTGAGATGGCGTTTTTCCAGGTGAGGACGCAATGGTGTGTTTATCCCGTATCCCGTATCTCTTCTCTCTGGTGAGGCTGAATGCGGGTTCTGCCGTCAGGCAGAACCCAAATATTTGCCTCACTGCAAATAATGGATATTCACCCAACCCAATCCAATCCAACCCAACCCAACCCTCAGATCACAGGCATGTTCACCTTCCACTCTCTCCCAAATTAATTGAATGTCCCGCGGAACCGATTCCAGTCTTGCTGCCACCCATCAACACCATGCAATGACGCTGGTGTCGATCAAGAGGTATGCAAAATGGCTGTCAATTTGAACCCCATGTCCAGCTTGACCAACATGCTCAACTCCGGTGTTAACGCTGTCGGTGGCCTCGCTCAGGGCGCCAACAGCCTGGCGGCGAACGCCAACATGCAATCCGCTTTGTTTCAAGGGACCGGCAACAGCCAGTCCGTCGCCGCGCAACAACAGGCCAGCCAACAGGCCGATGCCAATCAGGCCAAACTGATCGGCCTGCAAGAGCAGGAAACCGAGCGCAAACAAACCATGGACGTCCTCAACGCCATTGCGTCCGGCAAGGCCGACTCCGCCAACAAGGAAATCAGTGCGGTCGCCCAGAACGCCAAGGGCATCAGTTTCTGATCCTGTTGGACTGCCCCCTGATCAAGGGGGCAATCACCTGAATACGGAGGTTTCATGATCAGTCTCAACGCCAACATCAATCCCCTGCAGGGCGCGCACATCGGCACGGTCGTCTCCACCGGCGGCATCGGTGGGCAGCAAGGCCCGCAGTCGCTCAAGGACGTCATCGACAAACTCGCACAGGCCCTGACCAAGGACGGTCATCTCGACCAGGACTCGCCGCTGGGCAAAATGGTCGGTAAGCAAATGGAAAAGATGAACCCGTTGGCCTCGCTCGGCGGCGGCTCGCCCGACATGATCAAGGCGGCCCTCAGCGCCGTCATCAAAGACAAACTGGGCGACAACTTCGGTGCTGCTGCCGATTTCGGGCTCGGCGGTGGCGCGGGTTCCGGTAAGCCAGATCTGATGTCTCAGGTCCTCAACGGTCTGGGTAAAGCGTCGTTGGATGACCTTTTGAGCAAGCAGGGTGATGGAACGAAGTTTTCCTCTGACGACATGCCGCTGCTGGACAAGATCGCGCAGTTCATGGACCAGAATTCGAGCAAATTCCCGGCGCCGGATTCCGGTTCCTGGAAGAACGAACTCAAGGAAGACAACTACCTCGACAGCAAAGAGACCGGTGCTTTCCGTGCCGCGCTGGACATGCTGGGCGGTCAGTTGGAGCAGCAACAGAATGGCGGCGGCAGTCCACTGGACAGCAATGCGTTATCCAACGGCCTTTCGACCCTGGAAATGCCTGGCAGCGGCAACCCGACTCAGGAACTGGGTCAATTGCTGGGCGGCCTGCTGCAACAAGGCATGAACGCGAGCCTGGGCAACGGCAACAACGTCGGCGGTGGTCTAGGTACGCCGGTCAATGATGCCCAGCAGCCGGGCAATTCAGGCAGCAGCGTGACACAGGACCTTGGCAAGCTGCTCGGCGGGCTGATTGAGAAAGGTCTGGAAGCCAGCCAGGGCGGCAATGGTTCGGGCAGTGGCGGCGTCGGCGGCACGGGCGGTCAGCCCAATCAGCTGTTCGCGCAACACGACCTGCAGAACACCCTGGCTCAAGCGGCCACGGCAATCGTTTCTGCACTGTTGGGCGCGGGCGACACCCGCCAGGCCGCCTGATCTTCTCAGTCAGGCTTCGCGCTAAATAATCGACACCGTCTGCTGGAGATCACCCGTGACCCTTTCCCACATCAATCAACTCAAATCGTCATCCCCCGATCTTGAGCCGTCCATGGATCAGGGATTGGTGAGCACGCCTTCGCAGGCGGATGTCGACCTGTTCAATGCCGCCATGCGTCCCGACATGGCGTTGCAGCAAAGCCATCTGTCCGAACAGATCGCCAGTGCCTTGTCCGAGCGGCTGGGCGCCACTGACAAGCTCTCTCAGCAAGCGGTGCGCAAGATGAGAAACGCCTCGACAACGGACGATCCGATGGAGATTGTCCAGATGAGCCGCTCGCTGTCGCAGTACTCGTTGCAAATGGCGTTGACGACCAAGGTCGTGAACAAGAGCGCGCAGGCGCTCGACAAGCTGACCAACCTGCAATAGAGGTCTGACGTGAAGTATCTGACTGCGGGTCTGTTGTGCCTGATGTTGCTGCTCAGTGGCTGCGGTGACGAAACCGACCTGTTCAGCGGTCTGTCCGAGCAGGACTCCAATGATGTGATTGCCAGTCTCGCCGATCAGCATATCGATGCGCGCAAGCGCAGCGAGAAGACCGGTGTGGTGATCAGCGTCCCGACGGGCGATATCAACCGTGCCGTGCGTGTCCTGGACGCCGCAGGTTTGCCGAGACGATCGCGCACCAGTCTGGGCGAAATCTTCAAAAAGGAAGGGGTGATTTCCACGCCGCTGGAAGAGCGTGCGCGGTACATCTATGCGCTGTCGCAAGAGCTTGAAGCGACGTTGTCGCAGATTGACGGTGTGATCGTCGCACGGGTGCATGTGGTGTTGCCGGAGCGCATTGCGCCGGGCGAACCGGTGCAACCCGCGTCGGCAGCCGTGTTCATCAAGCACACGCCAGCACTGGATCCGGACAGCGTGCGCGGACGCATTCAGCAGATGGTCGCCAGCAGCATTCCCGGGATGTCGGGCGAGCCTCTGGACTCCAAGAAATTCGCCATCGTATTCGTGCCGGCGGCGGAGTTTCAGGACACCGAACGACTGGTCAACTTCGGACCGTTTCTGATCGACAGCGACAACCTCGGGTTCTGGCAAAACATGCTCTGGGCCGTGCCGTTCGCCGCCTTGCTGGTGATCATGTTGCTGGTGCTGGGCATTCGTGGCGATTGGCGAGCCGCGGTGCTGCAGCGCATCGGCCTGCGTCGCGGTGAGCGTTCGAGCTTGCCGGTGCGTGCGTGATGCACGCCACCGACGCGCGCTGGATTCAGTGGTGGTGTGCGCCCTGGGAGTGGGCGCATCCGGCGTGGAAAGCGCGGTTCCTCGCGCTTAACGGGTTGCCTGAAGACGATCGGATTGACGCCCCACACGGCCGTCACAACTCCTTTTTACACAGTGCGCACGTCGAACCTGGTCAGCCTCCGGCCCCTGTCGATGCGGTACTGCAATGGTTGGCACTCACGGCGGATCAACAGCAGCAGGCGCTGCACCTGGCTGCCCGTATTTGCCGCACCTCCGTGGGCGATGCCAACGCGCCAAGCGTTGCGTCGGCACACGAAGGCTGGTGCCGGGCGGTGGCCAAGGCGCTGAGGCCGGGCGCATGGCTGGACCCGAAAATTGACGATCCGCGCCTGCTGCTGGCCGCTTGGGTCGGTGAGCATTGCTGGTCGCGCTTGCGCCTGAGCTGGCCGCCCCACGCAGTGCAACCCGCAACCACCAACATGCCATCTAACAAACTGCAAACACTCTGGCAGTCAGTGCTGTGGCGCGTCACGACGCCTTGAATCCAAACCTCGCGACCCTTTCAGGAATGCCCCTATGCTCACCAAACGCCGCCTTGTCCTGTCGCCGTCCGCGGTGCTCGTTGAACCGCTCCTGCGACGTGAGGACATTGCCGATACCCAACGGGCCGCCGAGGTGTTGAGCAACGCACGCCGCGAAGCCGCATTGATCCTGGAGGAGGCCCGGCATCAGGCTCAGCAGGAAAAAGACGAAGCGCTTGGCCAGTTCTGGGCGAGCGCCAATCAGTTTCTGCAAGGCCTGAATCAGCAACGCCAGGCCTTTGAGCGCGAATCGATGGTGGCCGTGGAGGGGTTGCTGAACAGCACGCTCGCGCGGTTGCTGGATGAGAGCACGCTGGCCGAACGCACCCGCGCCCTGGTGAGAAATCTGGCGGACAGCCAGACCTGTGGAGCGCAGGCGACGCTTGGTGCGCCTCCCGACATGCTCGATGACCTCAGGCAATGGCTGGCGCAGAGTCGGTTTGCCGAGCACTGGCAACTCAAGGCTGACCCCTCGCTCGCCCCGCAGAGCTTGCGTTTGAGTGACGCCAATGGCGCGTTCGATATCGACTGGACAAGCCTGCGCAGGGGGTTGCTGGGCGTCTGCGGCGACGAATGATCGTTCCTGAATCCGGGCTCACGGTTTATGCGCCCGCGGATGGAACCGGAGCGTGGGCAGCTTCCACTCAGGGAATGAACCCTTCCGCTGGAGTTGCCGCATGATCAGTTTCAAATCCCTGCAAAACCACCTCGACCATTCCTTCACCCGCGCCCAGAGCCATATGGACGATGCCGCAGAGGCGGCTTCCGACAGCGGTTCTCTGGAAGACATGCGCGCCTTCAACGATGCCTCACAGCAGACCAACGTGGCGAACATGATCCTCAACGAGGGGCTGCGCGCCAAACACGGCATCACCAAAGCAATCATCGATGGCGTTCAGTGACTTCACGGCGATCCTCGTTCAGTGGTGTGAGCGTCGTCCGCTTACACCGCTGGACTGCTGGATCGACGACGCCAACGCGCGTTTGTCCGTGCACGGGGAGGGCGTTCGTCTGAGCCTCGATCTGTTGGACCCCTACGACGGCAGCGACCCGCAGCGTCTCGATGCCTTGCTCAATCAGGGCGGCGCCAGCGTCGCCTGTGCCTGCGACGGTGCGCTTGGCATGGACCCCGAAACACGTTGTGTCGTGCTGCTCAGCTGGCTGCCGGATCCCTGCACCCCTGACCGGCTGCTCGATCGTCTGGAAAGTCTGGCCAACCAGCGTGCGGCCATGCTGAGCCTCATGCAGACCTCAATGCGCAACGCGACGGCCACGGCCTCGCCCCGCGCCACCCTCAATACCTGGCAACCAGGAGTGTGAAATGCGCAAGGCCTTAATGTGGTTGCCTTTGCTGATGATCGGCGTGACGGCGCCCGCCCTGGCGGCGGTGCCCGACGCCTGGAAACACACAGCGTATGCCTATGACGCGCGGCAGACCGATCTGGCGACGGCGCTGGGCGATTTCGCCAAGGAGTTCGGTATCGGACTGGACATGGCGCCGATTCAAGGCACGCTCGATGGCCGTATCCGCGCCCAGAACCCGCAGGAATTCCTCGACCGGTTGGGCCAGGAGCACCATTTCCAGTGGTTTGTGTACAACGAAACCCTGTACATCAGCCCCACCCGCGAACAGACCTCGGCGCGCATCGAAGTGTCGCCCGAGGCGGTCGACGACCTGCAACAGGCGTTGTCCGACGTCGGGTTGCTGGACAAGCGTTTTGGCTGGGGTGCCTTACCCGACGAAGGCGTGGTGCTGGTGCGCGGACCGGCCAAATACGTCGACTTTGTGCGCACTTACAGCAAGAAGGTTGAAGCGCCGGAAAAGGCCGAGAAACAGGACATCGTGGTGTTGCCGCTCAAATACGCCAACGCCGCCGATCGCACCATTCGCTACCGCGACCAACAGCTCACCGTGGCCGGCGTCGCCAGTATTCTTCAGGAGCTGCTGGAAAGCCGCTCCCGGGGTGAGTCGATCAATGGCGTGAGTCTTTTACAAGGCCGGGGCGGCACCGCCAGCGGCATGACCGGCGGCAACAACGCCATGGGTTTGAACTATGGCGGTCTGGACAGTGGTGGGTTTGATACCGGCGCGCTTGAGCAAGGGCTGGATCGGGTACTGGGTGCCAGTGGCAAACGCGCGGGTTCGTCGGGCGGTTCCAGCAGCCGTTCGAAAATCCGGGTGAGCGCCGACGTGCGCAATAACTCGGTGTTGATCTATGACTTGCCCAAGCGCAAGGCGATGTACCAGAAGTTGGTGAAGCAACTCGACACGCCGCGCAACCTGATCGAAATCGACGCGGTCATCCTCGACATCGACCGCAACGAGCTGGCGCAATTGTCCAGCCGCTGGAATTTCAATGCCGGCAGCGTCAGTGGCGGCGCCAACCTGTTCGAGCAGGGCACCGGTTCCACCTTGTTCATCCAGGACGCCGGGAAGTTCGCCGCCGACCTGCACGCGCTGGAAGGTAACGGGGCTGCCTCGGTGATCGGCAACCCATCGATCCTGACCCTGGAAAACCAACCGGCGGTGATCGACTTCAGTCGCACCGAATACCTCACCGCCACCTCGGAGCGGGTCGCCGATATTCAACCGATCACCGCAGGCACGAGTCTGCAGGTCATCCCGCGCTCGCTGGACAAGGGCGGCAAGTCTCAAGTGCAACTGATCGTCGACATCGAAGACGGCCAGATCGACACCTCGCAGATCAACGAAGACCAGCCTGCGGTGCGCAAGGGCAATGTCAGCACCCAGGCGGTGATCGCCGAGCACGGCTCGTTGGTGATTGGTGGTTTTCACGGGCTGGAAACCACCGACAAGGTCCACAAGATCCCGTTGCTGGGGGACATTCCGGTCATTGGCAAGTTGCTGTTTCAATCGCGCAATCGCGAGCTCAACCAGCGCGAGCGCTTGTTTATTCTCACGCCGCGTTTGATTGGCGATCAGGTCAACCCGTCGCGCTATGTCGAAATCAGTAACCCGCACGATGTTGATGACCAGATGAAGCGTATCCAGCAACGTCGCGACGGCGGCGAAGCGCCCACCCGTGGCGATGTGCAGAGCGTGTTTACTCAACTGCTGGACGGCGTGGCGCCCGTGGGATTCAGCAGCGGCGAGGCGCTGCCGTTCGAGGCCGACAGCCTGTGCGATCCGGGTGAGGGTCTGGTGCTGGATAAACAGCGGTCGCAGTGGTTCTCGAAAAAAGACTGGGGCATTGCCGTCGTCGTGGCCCGCAACACCACCAGCAAGCCGGTTCGCATCGATGAGAGCCGATGCGGCGGGCGTTGGGTGATGGGCGTCAGCGCCTGGCCACGCGCCTGGTTGCAACCGGGCGCGGAGAGTGAAATCTATATCGCCTTGCGCCAGCCGCAGGTGTCGACCAAAGCCAGACAGAACCGACCTTCGCTGCTCAAGGGGGCAACACGATGACCGCGCGCGTTTACGTCTTCCTGCTCGTGCTGTTCGCCACCCTGACGGGTTGTGCGAGCCATTCGGGGTGTTCGGGGTATGCCTGCAAGCGCCCGGACTCCAATGATCGCGAGCTGGTGATCTGGTGGCCGCCCGACATGCGCCAGGGCCTGGACGAGCGGGATCACGAACTGGATTTCACCGTTGTGCCATTAAAGGATTGAGCATGATTCGGGTATCGGAAAAGGCGGCGTTCTACGCCCACGTCGCGGCCGAACGCGCGGCAATCTGGCCGGTGGCGACCGGAGTGGCCTTCGTCAGCCGACGCGAGCACCGCGATTGGGGCATCGCTTTGCACATCGAAGGTCGGGCGTTACGTCCCGAACAGCTGCGAGATGCCTTGGAGAGGCGTTTCTCCCAGGCGGAGCTGTTCAACGACTACTTTCTGTTTCTTGATGTGCAACGTGACTTCGTGGTGTGGCACGCGGTGCCTGGCCTGTCTGAGTCACAGGCCAGCCTGGACACGATTCGCCGGCACGAGTTGATGCTGGCGGGGCTGGATCATCTGAGTGATGTGGGGCATTGATGGCTGTAGCCGTAAGGCTCGTCGACAGTTGTCATCATCGGGTCAAACGGCTAGAACGGCATCGTGCCGTAGATGTCAGGCTTGATTGAGGTAGAGCGTCTGCTGCGGAACGAAGGTTTCCAGCTCAAGTTCAATGGCCTCGATGATGCGCTCCACGTCCATGGCGTTCATGACCGTCTGGCAGGGAATCCCCGCGATCGCGATCACCGTCTCGCCGCTGGCGCGGTCGAACAGACGCGCAACCATACTGCTGGGCGCGTCCATGTTGGCTTCGAAGCCCACCGGGTGGAAATGCCAACGCATCAGCTGACAGGCGTTTGGAAACGTGACTTTGTTCATGGGGCCTACCTCGTTCAATCGAGCAAAACCAGAGCTCCGCAGGGCAGGAAAAAGTGTCTGTGTGTCGGTGCCGGGAACGTCGCAACGCGTGTGCCAGAGCACAACGATGCATCTTGTAAATACCGCGTTCGCCGGATCATGGATCCACAGTTCACGAGTCAGCTAAAGGTAGCACCGACTTCTGACAGGTATGAGAAAAAAATCCTACAGCCGTAAAAAATTTATGTTTCTTTGATATCGGTCAAACTCCGTTATATCCGATTAATCATAACGACTGACTACTGAATCGTTATTTCAAAATAAGGCACACGGCCAGTATTCAAGGTTTCTCCCTATGCATCCGATCTGATCGCGGGGGCATTCGCCACGTGTAATGCCCCTATAAAAGAACAGCTTTTAATGAAAGTGTTACACGCGCTTAACACGCAAACGTTTTACTGCGCCAAATGGGATCCATCAAAACATCCGTTTCAAAATAACTTCAAAGTCGACTGAATAAATGATTGTCCTCTGCCGATAGAAGATCAGGTGGCCGCCAAGACATCAACTTCCGTGTGACAGGACGGCCACCCTTTACTAACGAGACGAACTCAAGTTTCGAGTGCCTGATTTACGCATGGACGCCTCAGCCGGATCTTTGAAGAGAGACATTCCATGTCGATTAGAAACATGAACATCGCGCCTCGCGCATTCCTGGGGTTCGCCTTCATCGCCGTGCTGGTGATCGGGTTGGGCTTTTTCTCTCTCAATCGCATGGCGGTGATTCGACAGGCCACCACCGACATTGAAACCAATCAGCTGCCCAGCGTGGGGTACCTGGGCAACATGCTGGAAAACACCTTGCGCCTGCGCATTACATCCTTTCGCACGCTGGTCAATCGCGAGCCTGCAGCGCTGCGCGAGACCGAAGGGCGCATTGCCGAGTTGATCGGCAAGTTGCAGGACGCGAAGAAAAACTACGCCGTGTTACCTGCCGACGGCGAAGAACTCACGGTCTATCGTCAGTTCGAAGCGACGCTGGCAACCTTTCTTGATGTGCAGGCGCAAGTACTGGACTTGTCGCGTCAGGAAAAAATGGAAGAGATGCGCAACTTGATTAACACCCGTATGAAGGACGCCACCGACCTTATGGGTGTCCAGCTTAATCAGCTCATTGCCATTAACAAGAAGAGCGCCGGCGACGCGGCGGTTGTTTCCAAACAACAATATGATGGGGCCAATGTCGGCGTTATATCCGTCTCGGTTATTGCCGCACTCATGACCATCTTGTTGGCCTGGTTGTTGACTAAAAGTATCGTCAACCCGCTGTCTAGAGCGGTGCGGGTTGCCGAAGAGATTGCTGGCGGTGATCTGACCCGACCGATTGAAGTGGACGGCAAGGACGAGGCCACGCAGTTGTTGAAGGCGCTGGCGACCATGCAACAGAACTTGCGCAAGACCCTCGAACTGATCTCCGGCTCTGCCACCCAGCTGGCGTCGGCCGCCGAGGAACTGAGCGCGGTGACTGAAGAATCGTCCCGCGGATTGCAGCAGCAAAACAATGAAATCGAACAGGCGGCCACAGCGGTCAACGAGATGACCGCCGCCGTGGAAGAAGTGGCACGCAACGCGGTGTCGACCTCTGAAGCCTCGCAGCAGTCCAACCAGACCGCGCGCCAGGGGCGTGACCGGGTGGTGGAAACGGTCAAGTCGATTCAGGACATGACTCAGCAGATTCAGGCGACCACGGGGTTGGTGGAAGGCTTGGCGGAGCAGGGCCGCGACATTGGCAAGGTGCTTGATGTGATTCGTTCGATCGCCGAGCAGACCAACCTGTTGGCGCTCAACGCCGCGATCGAAGCCGCACGGGCGGGCGAGGCGGGGCGTGGCTTTGCGGTGGTGGCCGATGAGGTCCGTGCACTGGCCCACCGTACGGCGCAATCCACCACCGAAATCGAGCAAATGGTGGCGGGTATTCAGACCCGGACGGGCGACGCGGTGCAATCGATGTCACGCAACACGGACAGCACGCGCACCACGTTGGGCCTGGCCAGTTCGGCGGGCGACGCGCTGGAGCTCATTACCGAGGCGATCTCTCAGATCAACGAACGCAACCTGGTGATCGCCAGCGCTTCGGAAGAGCAGGCGCAGGTGTCGCGTGAAGTGGACCGCAATCTGGTGAATATTCGTGACCTGGCCGCGCAGACGGCGGCAGGGGCTAACCAGACCAGCGCGGCCAGCCATGAACTGTCGCGCCTGGCGGTGGACCTGAAGGCGATGGTGACGCGGTTCAAGGTGTGAGTTGAGGCGAAGGTTTCGCTTGCGCGAACATCATCAAGCGGACTGCAATCTTTGTGGGAGTTAGCGTGCTCGCGATGCATCAGATCAGACACTGAAATCTGATCTGAAACACCGCAATCGTCCGGATGTGCCCCAGACCAAGCGCGTTCCTACAGGGTCAGGCGTGTTTCCAGGCTTCCTTGTTCATCAGATCCTTCGGTCGTTCGCCGCTTAACGCACTGATCATGTTTTCCACGGCACAACGCGCCATCGCCTCGCGGGTTTCGTGCGTGGCCGATCCCATGTGCGGGGTCGCTACCACGTTGTCCAGTTGCAACAACGGGGAGTCTGCCTGCAGCGGCTCGCGCTCGAACACGTCGAGGCCTGCCGCGCGAATCTGTCCCGTCTGCAGCGCGTGGATCATGGCCTGCTCATCCACCACTTTGCCCCGCGCGATGTTGATGAAGATCGTCTCGGGGCGCATCCGGGCAAATTGCTTTGCACCGATCAGGCCTTCGGTTTCAGCGGTCAGCGGCACGGTCAGGCAAACGAAGTCGGCTTCTTGCAGCAGTGCGTCGAGGCTGCGGTACTGCGCATTGAAACGCGCTTCGACCGCCGGCTTGGGCGAGTGGCTGTGATAGAGCACCGGCATGCCGAAACCAAAGTGGCCGCGCTGTGCCACGGCTTCACCGATCCTTCCCATGCCGACAATACCGAGCGTCTTGCCGTGAACATCGGTGCCGAAATGGGCCGGGCCGATGTTCTGCGTCCATTCGCCATTGCGCACCATCGTGGCCAGTTCCACCACACGACGGGCCGTGGCCATGATCAGCGCAAACCCGGTGTCGGCCGTGGTTTCGGTCAGGACGTCCGGGGTGTTGCTCAACAGGATGCCCCGTCGGGTGAGGTCGTCGATGTCGTAGTTGTCGACCCCCACGGAGACACTGGACACCGCTTTGAGCTTCGGCGCCAGATCGAGCAGTTGCGCGTCGAGCTTAAGGCTGGCGCCCAGCAGACCGTCAGCCTGGGGCAGGGCGTCGCGCAGGCGGGCCAGGCCACCTGCGCTTTTCGGATCCTCGATCAACGTGACCTCGGCGTATGCCTGCAGGCGCTCCATCAGGGGCGCCGACAGCTTTTTATAAAGAACAACGTGCTTTTTCATCGAATGATTTCCAGATCAGGGGTGCGCGGGCGTGCGACGAGCCGTCGGTTCATCGAGCACCGGCTTTGCGGCGTTGTCCGGCTTGAGCAACAAGGTCAATACGACCGACACCAGCAACGCGCCGCTCATGAACAGGTAGGACGCGCTCAGCGTGCCGGTGACGCCGTTGAGGTAACCCACCAGATAAGAGCCTGCGAACGAACCCAGTGCGCCGAGGCTGTTGATCAATGCCATGGCACCACCGGCCACGTTGGCCGGAAGGATTTCCGGCACGATGGCGAAGAACGGGCCGTAAGGCGCGTACATGCAGGCCCCGGCGATCACCAGCAGGGCGTAGGACCACCAGAAGTGGTCGGTGCCCAGTGCGTAAGAGCCGTAGAACGCCACGGCAGCCAGCAGCAGCGGCGGCCAGACGAAGAGTTTGCGTTTTTGCAGTTTGTCCGAGGCCCATGACACCAGCACCATGCCGATCACCGCTGCCAGATAAGGCAGTGCGGACAGCCAGCCGGCTTCGACCATGTCCATCTGCATGCCTTTCTTGATGATCGTCGGCAACCACAGCACGAAGCCGTATACGCCGATGCTCCAGCAAAAATACTGAGCGGCCAACAGCAAGACTTTCGGCGAACGGAAGGCTTCGGCGTAGTTCTTCACTGGCTTGATGCCGACCTGTTCGGCGTCCAGACGCGCCTGCAGTTCGGTCTTCTCTTCCTCGGTCAGCCATTTGGCCTGCGCGGGACGCTCGTCCACCAGGCGCCACCAGATAAACGCCCAGATGACAGCAGGCAGGCCTTCGACGATGAACATCCAGCGCCAGCTGAAGTGTGCCACCAGATAACCCGACACCACCGACATCCAGAGCATGGTCACCGGGTTACCGAGGATCAACACGGTGTTGGCGCGTGAGCGTTCGGCCTTGGTGAACCAGTAGCACAGGTACACCAGCATGGCGGGCATCACGGCGGCCTCGACCACCCCGAGCATGAAGCGGATGCCGATCAGCATGTAGGCGTTGGAGACGATACCGGTCAGGGTCGCGAGGCCGCCCCAGAGAATAAGGCTGACGAAGATCAGCTTCTTCACGCTCTTCTTCTGCGCGTAGATGGCGCCCGGGACTTGGAAGAAGAAGTAGCCGAGGAAGAACAAGGCCCCCAGCAATGACGACATCCCCGGTGTGATGTGCAGGTCTTCCGCCATGCCCGAGGCAGCGGCAAAGCCATAGTTGGCGCGGTCCAGATAGGCCAGGCTGTAGGTGATGAAGACGATCGGCATGATCAGCAGCCACCGGCGTTTGAGGCCGGCATGCTTGACGTTTTCGAGTAGCTTTTCCATTTCAGGCTCCCTGAGCATGTTGTTTTTGTCGCAGCAGGTGAAGGGGAACAGTGTGTGCACGCAATAAACGGGGGGATCAGGCGGTTTGTCGTCGCAATGTCGGGTTCAGTTCGGCGGCTTGCAACGCGGCGCGGGTCGGCAGACCCTCCATGTCGCCACGGCTCTGCACCGCTTGGCTGCCGACCCAGTTGCCACGGGCCGTGGCTTGATCGAAACCGAGGTTTTCCAGCAGCGCGCTGATGACGCCGACCGCGAAGCCGTCACCCGCACCGACCGTGTCGATGACCTTGGCCACCGGCACGCCGGGCACGAACGCTTCATTGAGTTGGGTGCGGTAATACGCGCCTTTGGCGCCGAGTTTGATCACCACCGCTTCCACGCCCATGTCCAGATAGAACCTGGCGATGTCGGCCGGGGTGTCGTAGCCCGTCAACAGTTCACCTTCGGCCATGCCCGGCATCATCCAGTGCGCCAGGCTGGCGAGACGGTTGATCTCACGAATCATCGTCGCCTGGCTTGACCACAGCGAAGGCCGCAGATTGGGGTCGAACGACACGCTGCGTCCGGCATCGCGCATCTGCGTCATCAGCACATGCGACAGCTCCCGGCAGGTGTCGGACAGGGCGGCGGGAATCCCGGTGGCGTGCAGGTGCCGGGCCTTGAGCAGCTCCGGCACGATGTCGTTGACCGAGAGGTGACTGGCCGCCGAGCCACGGCGGAAGTACTCGACCACGGGGTCAGCGCCTTCAAGCTCCAGCGATTTGAATTGAAACCCGGTGGGGTGGCCGTTATCGACCGTCACATGGCTGCAATCGACGCCTTCCTGTTGCAGGCTGTCGGTGACGAAGCGGCCCATGGAGTCGTTGCCCACGCGGCTCAGCCACGCCACCTTGAAACCCAGTCGGGACAAGCCAATGGCAACGTTGCTGTCGGCGCCGGCAATGCGCTTTTCGAAATGACGAACCTGAGCCAGGTCGCCGGTCTGCTCGGCGACCAGCATGGTCATGGTTTCGCCGAAGGAAAGGATATCGATCTCAGACATGGCTCAATGCCTCAGTAGCAGGTTGAACAAGCGGTTGGCCAAGTCGGGCGAGGGCGTCAACTTGGGTGCGTGTCACCTCCAGCAAATCCTCGCCTTGCAGCGGGTATTCGACGGCCCGGGGCAAGCCGCCGGGCATGTGTTTGAGCAATTGCTCCCACTGATGCAGATCGGTTGGCGCAGGCGGTACGGCAATCAATTTGCCCGCCGGGTTGCGCACCACGGCTTTGCAGTGCACGTATTCGACGAAACGGCCCAACTGGCGAGCGGCGCTGGAGGCCGATTGGTCCTGCCACATCCAGTTGCCGATGTCGAAGGTCATGCCGATGGGCATCTGCAACGCATCGACGCGGGCGAAGAAGTCGGTGAAAGGCTCGATGCGACCGCCTTGTGGCGTTTGGTCGTTCTCCACCAGAAGGTGCACGTCGTAACGGGCCAGACGGTCGGCGAGGGCGGCGACGTCACTGTCCTCGGTCAAATGCCCGAGCGACACCTTTAGCCATGCAGCGCCACACGCCGATGCGCGTTGCAGCGTCGGTTCCAGCGCCGGGTTGGGTTGACGCTGCCCTTCAAGCCAGAGCTCCAGCGGTGCCGAATACAGGCATTCCAGACCTTGTGCGCGAATAGCTTCGCCGAGGGCTGCAAGGTCTTGGCGACCGTTGAAGAGTTCTTCACGCAGTTCGATGCGCGTGACGCCTGCTTCTACCAGAAGCGGGATGAAACTTGCTTGGCCGCGCTCGCGGACGAAGTCGGCACCGAAGGCGCCCAGGCTGATGGCAACGGGGAATCGGCTCATTGTTATTGTCCTCTGAAACCGGTTTCATTTTTGTTCGAGCGGGGGCGCCCGAGGAAAGTTCTTCAAATCGGCAGGCGTGAAGACCTGCGGTATCAAAAAGGGGCGTTCAGGGTCGCTGTCGCGTGGAGCCGCGCACAATCAGTTGCGCCGGGAAGTCATAGGTTTTCACGGCATCCAGATCACCGCGCAGCCGCCCGAGCAGGCACTCGAAGGCGGTCACGCCGATGTCGTGGGTCGGTTGCGCCAAGGCAGTAATCCCGCCGCCCACCAACGGGTACCAATCCAGTTCGTCCAGGGCGATCAAGCCGATGTCATCGAACAGATGGCAGCCCAGATCATGCAGCTGACGGGTGGTGTTGAGGGTCGCGACGCCGTTGCCGGTGAACAGGGCTTTAGGGCCATGACCGGTCTGGGCAAGGAACTCACGAAGGTGATCGCGCAAGCTGTCACCGGTCTCGCGCACCTGACCGCGCATGCCGGCGCGCCGGGCGATACCGGCCTTGAAGGCATCGACGCGCTCGATCCGCGAACTGGTGCCATCCTGCGGTTCGGTGACCATGAGGAGGTCGCGATACCCCGATTGCTGGAGGTGGTCGAGAGCCTGGTTCACCGCAGAGATATTGTTCAGGCCCACGAGATCGCTTTGCAGTTGATCGACCTTGCGATCCACCAGCACCATCGGCAATTCGTTGTGCAGTTCGCGCAATTCATCGAGATGGTGGCCAAGGGTGTTCACGATCAGGCCTTCGATGTTGTACGAACGCAGTGCCGCCAGATGCAGGCGTTCCTGTTCGTCGTCGCGGTCGGTGTTGCACACCACCAGGCTGTAGCCGTGTTTACGGCAGGCGGTTTCGACGCCGTGCATGACGGCAATGGAATAGGGGTTGCGGATGTCGGCGACCAGCATGCCGATCAAGCGGGTACGGCCACGCTTGAGGCCGCGCGCCATCTGATTGGGGCGATAACCGAGGGTTTCGATGGCGTGTTCGATGCGCTGGGCAATGGCTTCGGACAGCAATTGCCGGTCTTCGCCGATGAAGCGCGAGACGCTGGCTTTGGACACGCCGGCCATGTCGGCGACATCGTTCATGGTGACGCGGGCACGCGCCGGTGTCGGAATACTGTTCATGGCCTGACCCTTATTGGATTTATCAGCAGGCTTTTGCGGAAAGCGTGTTCGGCTCTGAAACCGGTTTCAGGAAACACCAAAGCGAGTGCGTCGTCAACTCCGGATCGGATGAAAGGTGGGTGGGTTCAGAGGGTGGATGCCAGGCGTGAACAGGGTTTTCCGTGGGAGTGAGCTTGCTTACGAAGGGGCCGGTATTGCCCACGCGTGTTCATCGATTGGAACACTCCCATTGCGAGCAAGCTCACGCCCACAGGTTTTTGCATTATTTGCGAGATCAATGATTCCCCTTGAACGTATCGCGCCATGCCAGAAAGCGTTTTTCCAGCATCGCCAGCACGCCGTCGGTCAATTTGCCCAACAAAGCCAGCGCAATAATCGCTGCCAGCACAATGTCCGGGCGTGACGTTTCCCGGCCATCACTGAGCAGATACCCCAGTCCCTTGGTGGCGGCGATCAGTTCCGCCGCCACCAGAAACATCCAAGCGAGGCTCAGCCCTGAGCGCAGGCCGGTAAAGAGGCCGGGCAGGGCGGCCGGCAAGAACAGATGGACGATCATCTGCCGTTGACTGAACCGGTACATCCGACCCACCTCGACCAGCTTGCGATCAATGCCGCGTATCGCCGCCACGCCGTTCAGGTACACGGGAAAGAACGCACCGATGGCAATCAGCACGATCTTGGACGTCTCATCGATCCCCAGCCACAAGAGCAGCAGCGGCACCCACGCCAGGCTCGGAATGGATCGCAGGCCGGCAAACGTCGGCTCCAGATAGGCTTCGGCCTCGCGGCTCAGCCCCACCCAGGCCGCGAACATCAGCGCAAGGCTGGCGCCGATGGCGAACCCGCTGAGTACGCGAATCAGGCTGGCGCCGATGTGCTTCCACAAGGCGCCGTCGGCAAGGTCGGTCAGGGTGGCGGCGATTTCGCTGGGCGCGGGCATTTGATACGACTGCACCCAGCCGATGCGCACGACGATTTCCAGCAACACCAGAATCGCCACCGGCACGGCCAGGCCTTTGAGTCGGGTGCGCCATCGCGTGGGCAGGCGCACAGGCTGTCGCGCAGGTTGAGCCTCGTTAGCGTTCAACGTTTCGACCCTGGAACTGTTCATGGCTTCTCGGCAATGGTTTTGCCAATCACGGCCTTGCCAAAGTCTGGCGCTATCAGCTCGTCGATGACGTGGCCAACGTCCGTACCCTTGCGCACCAGCTCCTCGGACACCAGGATCGGTGCGGCGCCTTTCGACGCCGTCACGTCTTTGTCGGTGAGCTGTGGGCGGGTGATGTCGGTGCGAGTCAGTTGCAGCTTGGCGACGTCTAGCGGCAGGCCCGATTCGGTCGCCAGCAAGCGGGCAAACTCATCCGGATTATTCAGCGCCCATTCGCGGGCTTTTTCGTAGGCCGCGATCACTGTCTTGATCGCCTCCGGGTGTTCCTTGGCATAGCGCTCGGTCACGCTGACCACGCCATAGCTGTTGAAGTCCTTGTTGCGGTAAAGCAGGCGCGAACCGGCCTGGATTTCACTGGCGGCCATGTGAGGGTCAAGGCCGGCCCAGGCGTCGACGTCGCCTTTTTCCAGCGCGATGCGGCCGTCCGGGTGTTGCAGGTGCAGCAGCTCGACATCGTCTTTGGTCAGTTTCGCCTGCTGCAAGGCGCGCAGGGTGAACAGGTAAGGGTCAGTGCCCTTGGTGGCGGCGATCTTCTTGCCCTTGAGGTCGGCAACGCTCTTGAAAGGGGAATCCTTGCGCACCACCAACGCTGTCCATTCGGCGCGGCTGTAGACATACACCGATTTGATCGGACTGCCGTTGGCGCGCGCCAGCACCGCAGAAAGGCTGGCCGACGAGGCGAAATCAACGCCGCCGCTGTTCAGGTACTCCAGCGAGCGGTTGCTGCCCTGACTGAAAACCCAGCTGACTTTGGTATCGGGCAATGCGTTCTCCAGCCAGCCGAAATGCTTGAGCACCAGGCTGACGGGTGAATAGTAGGCGTAGTCCAGATGGACCTCGGCAGGTGGCGTCTCAGCGGCCTGAGCCAGAGGCCCAAGCGTCAGGGTCAGTGCCGCAGCCAGCAGCTTCAGGGATGTGGGCAAGCGAGGAAAGGTGCTCATGGGATGATTTCCATTCGAAAGAGGCGGAAGCTGCACAGGGCTGCTTATGTCGAATTCAGCAGTCAGCGCGAGTCAGCCTGCGTTATTGGAATATTGCAGGCTCTGTGCCATGAGCAGGTTTCCTGCGGAAAACCGTGCTTGTGGCTGTTTCTCCCAAGGCGGGAAAGTTGCCCGGTCAACAGGGCTGCTGAATGGCTGTTGCAGGACAGACATCTGCGCAGGACGCGTCGTGTTTTTTAGAGAATTCCCCGATCAAAGGTTGTCAGTTGCGCTGCCGCTGTTCATGCTGCGGCTCTCAACGTGTTACAGGATCTTTCCGCGCATGTCTGTCGCCGCTCGAGATGCCGATTCCGCTTCACGCCGTTCGGCGACCGTTCTCAGCCTGTGCCTGCCCAGCGATGTCTTGCTGTATCTGCTGCTGCCGATGAACGCTGATGCGTTCGGCATCAGCCTGCCGGAAGCGGGGATCCTGTTGGCGGCCAATCGGTTGGTGCGCATCTTCGGCTACAGCTACGTGGTGCGGTTCTACGCCAAACACGGTGATCGCCCGACAGTGATGCTGGCGGCTGTGGTGTCAGCACTGTGTGCGCTGGGCAATTCGTTCATTTCCGGGTTCTGGTGGTTGCTGATCCTGCGCTTGGGGTGGGGCCTGACGTTCGGCGCGCTGAACCTCTCGACCCAGGCGCTGGCGACCTCCGAGCCCGGTGGCGCTGCACGCCGCTCAGGGACCTCGCGGGCGATCATCGCAATCGGACCCATGCTGGCGCTGCCGATTGGCGCCTTGATCAGCCTGCATTTCGGTCCCCGGTTGATTTTCCTGATTCTGGCGTTCTTCTCGTTGGCCGGGTTGTTCATCGCCAAGGGATTGCCGAAGATTCCCCATGCGATGCCCAGCCCGGGCGGACGCCGATTCAAGGCGCCTGACAGCATCGCGATGTGGTCCTTCATCGAAGGCGTGGCGCTGGACGGGTTGTTCATTTTCGGCCTGTCCTTGCAGGCGCAATCGGTGCTCGGCGGCAACGCGGTGTTCATTGCGGGCGTCCTGCTGGCGCTGCGGTATGTCTCGGAGATGCTGCTCAGCCCATTGGGCGGGCGTGCAGCCGATGCGTTTGGGGCCGTGCGCATGCTGGTGGTGTTTTCCGGGCTGACCACGCTGGCGCTCACAGCCTTTGGGTTTCACTGGCTGATTCTGGGTGCGGGAGGTGTCTTGATCTTGCGCGCGTTGCAACTGCCGTTGGTGACCACGCTGGTCGCGGAGCGCAATCCGGGCGCGGGGCGAGTTCAGGCGCTGGCCGGCAATGCCGTTTGGCGTGATGTTGGTGCAGGTGTCGGTCCCTTGCTGGCCGGGGTGTTGCTGCCAATCGCCTCACCCTCTTGGGTGTACAGCGTGGCGGGCCTGGCGGTGGTGGTGAGCGCCGTCGTTTGCAGCCGTTACAGGGGGCGCGAAGCCGTCGCGTAACCCTGACCCTGATACATCCGCTTACATACCGTTCGGCGATTAATACGATAAATCAGCAGGTTGCGTGCAACCTCTGACGCTGTTTCCCATCTGATGATCATTCTTCATACGGACATAAAGCTTCGCTAGCCTGCATTCGTTAGCCAATTGCCAGTTCACAGGGACGTTGCTCAGGGCGAAACCGCCCCTCATGCACCATCAGAACCCGGGCCATTATGACCTTTTTCAAATCACCCTCTGCCTCTCACGTGCTCCAGCGTTTCGCGTATTTTCTGTTGCCCTTTTTGCTCATCTGCTCAGCGGTGTTCTGGTTCACCGTGGGCAAGGGCGTTCATGCAGAACCCAAGAACGGCACTCAGACCCTCGTTTTCCTGCGGCACGCCGAAAAACCCGATATGGGCTTGGGGCAATTGAACTGCCAAGGCCTGAACCGCGCCATCGACCTTTCCACGGTGTTGCCGAAGACCTTCGGCAAAGCCGACTTCATCTTCGCCGCCAACCCGAGCCGGCATGTGGAAGAGGGCGTAGGTGACCATTCCTACAGCTACCTTCGCCCCCTGATGACCGTCGGGCCGAGCGCGATCAAGCTGGGCCTGCCGGTCAATATCGACTTCGCGGCCAATGACACTACGGACCTGGCCGATGAGTTCATGCGCGACAAATACCACGACGCCACGATCTACACCGCCTGGTCCCACGGTTACCTGCCGGAGTTGATCAACAAGGTCGCCCAAGAGGCCTCCGGCAAGGACCTCAAACTGGTCAAGGACTGGACGGGCGATGACTTCGACTCCGTGCTGGTGCTGACGCTGAAATGGAACAACGGCAAAGCCACGCTGCAGTACGAGAACTATAAGCAGAATCTGAATGACGGGTCGGTGGGGTGTCCAACGTGATGACGCGCTGTCGTTTTCTCAAACGCCTTTCGTTCTTCACAGGTTGATCGTTCCCACGCTCCGCGTGGTAGCCCTCTGGACGCCCCACGCCTGTTGTTGATAGTTCCCACGCTCCGCGTCTTGAGGGCGCCTGCAGGTTTTGTATTTGGCCCGAGACTGCGCTAGCGTTCAGCCGGTCGAACACTCTCTGGCTTCCCCATGCTCGAAACATCCCACCTCCAGGCTTCCCGCCACCTCCCGTTCAAACCGCCCTTCGACTGGCAACGCATGCTCAACTTCTTCGCGGCGCGGATGACGGCCGGGGTTGAGGCAGTGGTTGAGGGCGTGTACCTGCGCAATATCGAGTTCAAAGGCAGCGTCGGCACGCTCTCGGTGGCGATGGCGCCTTCGCAGGATCACCTGATCGCGACGGTGCATGGCGAGGTCAGTCGGCACATCGACGACCTGGTCGAGCCGATCTCGCACATGTTCGACCTGTACGCGGCGCCGGATGACATCGACCGCTGCCTGTCGGTTGACCCTTGGCTGGCGTCGTTGGTGCAGAAGCGTCCGGGGCTGCGCGTGCCAGGCGCTTTTTCGGGGTTTGAGCTGGTGGTGCGGACCATCGTCGGGCAACAGGTGAGCGTCAAGGGCGCGACCACCATCGTCGGGCGTCTGGTGCAGCGCGCGGGCGTGCAGGTGCCTGAAAGCCCCGTCGAACAGCTTGCCTGGCGGTTCCCTACGCCGGATGCACTGGCGCGCGTCGATCTGGACAAGATCGGCATGCCCGGCAAACGGGTTGAAACGCTGCAGCGGGTGGCCGCCGCCGTCGCCAGTGGCGAGATTTCGCTGAATGTCAGCCATGGCGATGAGGTCGCACAACTGCGTCGTCAGTTGCTGGCGATGCCGGGCATTGGCCCGTGGACGGTCGAGTACATCGCCATGCGCGCTTGGCGCGACCCCGATGCCTGGCCCGCATCGGACCTGGTGCTGATGAACCTCATGACCCAGCACGACCCTAGCCTCACGCGGCTGGCGCTGCATAAAGTGCGGGCCGAGGCGTGGAAGCCTTGGCGCGCTTACGCGGCGATGCACATCTGGAATTCGGCGGCGGACGTCGCGGGCAAGGCCAAGGGCGGTTGAGTCCGAATTTGATCGCAAGAACGGGATGGCCGCGATAACCACCGCGGTTACTATGGGCACATGCCGGCCCGCCTCAAATGTCTGAGAGGCCCGGTCGACGCTCGACAAGGAGCCCTCATGACCTTCACCTATCGCTTCATCGAATCGCCGGTCGGTCAGTTGAAACTGATCGCAAAAGGTCCTTTTCTCGCGGCCATTCTCTGGGAAAACGACCGTCCCAATCGCGTCTTGCTGGGTGACATGAACGAGGATCAGGGCAGCGAGATCCTCGATCAGGCCGAACAGCAACTGGCTGAGTATTTTGCCGGGACCCGTCACCGGTTCGATCTGGCGCTGGACTTCCACGGCACCGAGTTTCAGAAAAAAGTCTGGCGCGCTTTACTGACCATCCCTTTTGGCGAAACCCGCAGCTACCTGGATATTGCCCTCCAGATCGGCAACCCGGCCGCTGTCCGTGCGGTCGGTGCCGCCAATGGCAAGAACCCGATCTCCATCGTCGCGCCTTGTCATCGTGTGATTGGCCGTTCCGGCGCGCTGACCGGGTTTGCCGGTGGCCTGGCGGCCAAGGAACTGCTGCTGACCCTGGAAGGCGGCATGCCTCAGCGATCGGCAAAGCCCGCGAATCCTGTCACGCCCACTCAGGCGTCGCTGTTCTAGACTCATCCGCCTTGCCGCATAAAAACGAACAATAGAGATGACCATGCCTGCTTCTACCCAGACGTTTCGTGACCTGCACCACCAAGCCACCGTTTTGCGCCTGCCCAACGCCTGGGACGCCGGCAGCGCCCGCTTGTTCGAAAGCCTTGGGGCGACAGCCATTGCGACCACCAGTGCCGGTGTGGCCTGGTCCCAAGGCTATGCCGATGGCCGTGTGTTTCCGATTGAAGTGGCGGTGAACGTGGCCGCAAGCATCGCCCGGGTGATCAAGGTGCCGCTGTCGGTGGACATCGAGAATGGCTACTCGGATGACCCGTACACCGTCGCCGAGCACGTTAAACGGTTGCTGGATGTCGGCGCGGTCGGCATCAATCTGGAGGACGGCCCGGATGCACCGGAGCTGTTGGCGCGCAAGATCGAAGCGATCAAGGACGTCGCTGCGAAGGGCGGCCTGGACGTGTTTATCAATGCCCGCACCGATGTGTTTCTGGCGGGGTTGGCGGCTGAAGGGCAGCGCGTCGAAGAGAGCCTGAGGCGGGGCAGGCTTTACCAGCAGGCCGGGGCCGACGGGCTCTTTGTGCCGGCGGTCATCGATGTCCCAGCGATCCAGGCCATCGTTCAGGGGGTCGCGTTACCGATCAACGTGCTGGCGCGGCCAGGGCTGCCAGCGGCGGATGAGCTGGCCACCGTGGGCGTGCGTCGTTTGAGCGCCGGGTCCGGTGTCGCGCAGACCTTGTGGGGTCAGGCGGAGCAACTGGCTCGCGGTTTTCTTGAACATGGGCGTTCGGAGAACGTGACTCAGGGCAGCCTGTCGTATCCGCAGATTCAGGCGCTGTTCGATCACTGATGTACCGGTAGGAGCGCGCTTGCCCGCGATTGCGGAGTGTCAGCCACTGAATAAGCCGCAGATAGATCGTCATCGCGGGCAAGCGCGCTCCTGCAGTGGGTTCCGACCACCTGAGGCCTCAGGTCGGGACACGAAGTCTCTTTCGCCTGTTCAATCGCGAAACCCGCAATCGCGGCTGATCTTCGCACTGCATTCCAGCAGCAGTTCCAGAAACCTCTCCCGTGCCCCCTCGGGGTCCATCACCGCGTCGGGGCCTGACAGGTTGATCGCCGCGCTGACCTGCCCGGTATGGTCCTTGACCGAAGTAGCAATGGCCGTGGAGTAGTCGGAGCGATGCTGCACCCAGCCTTGTTGGCGATCACCTTGAATCAATGCTTGCAGTTGCGGCAGGGTCCGCGGTGCCGGCGTGGGGTAGTCGTCCAGCCGGATGTGTTGATACAACGCACCCAGCGCCGAGTCATCCAGCGCGGTCAGCAGCATGCGGCCCATGGCCGTGCAGTGACAGGCAATGCGTGTGCCTATCGGAATGTTCACCGACAGTCGTTGCGCCGCAAAAGCGCGGTACAGGTACAGACTGTCGGTCTGCTCGCGAATGCTCAGATGACAGGACAACGAGGTACGGTCCCGCAGTTGGTTGAGGTGGGGCATCGCCACTTCGACGATGTCGCGGCTGGCCAGGTAACTGAAGCCATCGCTGATGACCCGTGCACCGAGCTCGTATTGGGAGTTGTGCTTGTTCAGATAACCCATGTCGGTCAGCGTGAACAGAATCCGATACACCGCCGAAGTACTGACACCCAGCCGCTCGGCGATGTCCTGAATGCTCAGGCTGCGCGTGCGGGCGTTGAACATGCCCAGCACACTGAGCCCTCGGGCGAGGGCAGGGACGCTGTAGCCGGTGTCTTTGTCGGGCGTTTCAGCGATGTTCATCGGGTGTCTCCTTGATAACAGCCTTTGCACCGCCCGTAGCCCCACGGCGTGCCGGCGGTGGCGGCTTTGACGTCGCCGTGAACCTGTAGGCGCCGGCTTGCTGGCGAACGCGTCAGGCCAGACGCCTTGATGTGAGTGACACACCGCAATCCCCAGGCGTCAGACCGCTACCGGGCCTGCGCAGCTGCCGATCAATCCAGGGCTTCAATCCCCAGCACCTGCCCATCGAACTCGGCCATGGCATCCAGCACCGCACTTTTGAAGTACGCCAGCGACGCCCGGTCGAACAGGATCTGGAACGCCGGTTGCCCTTTCGAGCCCAAGTTGATCACGATGACGTTGATCCGCGCCGCCGAAGTCTGCGCGACGGTACCCGGCGGGAACGCGGCGGCGCGCAGGTCGACGCCGCAGAGTTTGGCCATGACGTCGGCGATGCAGACGCCACTCAACTGCAGCCAGGCGTGGCTGTCTTCCCGGGGCAGCAGGTAGTTGGCGCTGTGGTCCAGCTCCCAACGCGCCTCCTCGTCGGCGATGCGTTCGCCACGGTCTGCAAGGCTGCCAAGAATCAGGTACTCAGTCTGCGACAGTCGGGCCACATGGCTGCCATCCGCTTGAGTGACTGCCCGGTTCGGCGCATCTGGCAGGGTAAAACCTCGCGCCTGCAAGTACGCGGCGCTCTGTTGACCGCGAAAGCCGACCCGCGGCACCTCGGTCAGTTCGACCAGCACGCATGGGTGTGACGCGCCGAGCTGAAACGGGATGGGTTCGATGTAGCTTTCTGTGTTGAGGCTCGACATGTCAGAGCTCCTGGCGCAAGTTTTCAGGATCGAAGAACGGCAGTTTCACCACGGTGGCCTGGACGATGACGCCGTCCTCCACCCGAATCGGAATGTGCTGCCCTGGCTGGCTCTGATCGAACGCCGCGTAGGCCAAGCCGATGATTGTGTCCAAAGATTGCGAGTACTCGCAGGAGGTCACGTTGCCGCTGATGTCTGGACCGGTTCCTGAGTGAGTCAACACCAGATGGCCTTCCAGTGGTTGCGGGCTGGCCTTGGGCAGCGTGAAACCCACCAGTTTGCGTTTTTGCGGCTGGGCTTCGAGTATGTCCACCGAGCGACGGCCGACGAAGAACGGCTTGGTCCGGCTCACCGCCCAACCCATGTCGATCTCGCCGGGATGGGTCATGCCGTCGGTGTCCTGGCTGATGATCACGTGGCCTTTTTCCAGCCGCAGCAAGCGCTGGGTTTCGACGCCGAACGGGCGGATATCGAAGGCCTTGCCGGCTTCCATCAACGCATCCCAGAGCTTCAATGCGTGACGCGCGGGAACGTGAATTTCGTAACCCAGTTCGCCGACGAAACCGACCCGCAGCAAACGCGCCTTGATCCCTGCCACCGTGCCCTGACGCACGCCCAGATAAGGGAAGCCTTCAGCGGACAAATCCAGGTCCTGGCAAACCTTTTCCAGCACGTTGCGCGAATCCGGGCCTGCCACGTTGACCGCCGAAATCGCCGCTGTCACGTTGGCGATGTCCACATCCAGCCGCCACTGTGCATTCCACTTGAGCATTTGCTGATAGATGCGATCGACACCGCTGGTGGTGGCGGTGACGTAAAAGTGGTGCTCGCCGAAGCGCGCACACACGCCGTCGTCGATGACCACGCCATGCTCGTTGGTCATCAGCGCATAACGGGAGCGACCAATCGGCTGCTTGAGGAACGCGAAGGTGTACATACGGTTGAGCAGTTCGGCGGCATCCGGGCCACGCACATCCAAGCCACCGAGTGTCGAAACGTCGATGATGCCGACCTTGTTGCGCACATGCAGCGCTTCGGCCTGCATGCAGGTATCGCGCTCGCTGGCTTTGCCGTAATACGCGGGACGCTGCCAGATCCCCGCAGGCATCATCTTCGCCCCGGCCTCCACATGCCGTTTATGCATCGGCGTCTGCCGGTACGGATCGAACGCACGCCCCGCGACATGGGCCAGTTTCTCGGCCTCGAAGGGTGGGCGCGCGGTGGTGACGCCGGTTTCGCTGACGCTGCGTTGCGTCGAGGCGGCCACCAGCCGAGCGGTTGGCAGCGCCGAATGACGCCCCTGGGATGGGCCCATGCCGACCGTGGAGTAGCGCTTGACCAGTTGAATGTCGCGGTAGCCGATTTTGGTGGCGTTGACGATGTCGCGCACTTGCAGGTCTTCATCGAAGTCGACGAAGTCCTTGCCCTTGGGGTGCGGGAAGATCGGCCATGGGAAGTTGACCTGGGCTTCCGGGCGCATCGCCAGCGGCTTGGTCGCAAGCTCCAGATCCAGCGCCACGACGATGTCGGCGGCGGCATGAATGGCGTCGGCAAACACGTTGTCCAGCGCGTGATAGCCGTGTGCAGAGCCTGCAACGGTGAGGTTTTTCGGCAGCCCGCTGAGGGTGAACTCGGCCAGTTGATCGTCGTAGGCCAGCTTGCCGCCTGCCTGGCACAGCAACTGATAGACCGGCATGTAACCGCCGGACATGCACAGCAGGTCGCACTCCAGAACCAGACCGCTGCTGGCCACCTGGCCTTGTCCGGTGATCTTGCGAATATCCGCGCCGCTGACGTGGCGCATGCCTTTTTCGTGCAGTGCCTCGAACACGGTGCTGCCGAGATGACAGGTGATGCCGCGCTTTTCCAGCGCGAGCAGCAGGGTGCGGTCGGCGGGGTTGCCGCGCATGTCCACCAGCGCGGCCACATCAACGCCCTGATCGTGCAAGTCCAGCGCCGCCAGATAGCCGTCGTCGTTGCCTGTCAGCACTGCCGCGCGTTTGCCTGGCTTGACCGCGTACAGCTTCATCAGGCGTTGCGCGGCACTGGTCAGCATGACGCCGGGCAAGTCGTTGTTGCGGAAGATCACCGGCTGATCGAACGAGCCGCTGGCAATCAGGCACTGCGTGGCGCGCACTTTGTACATGCGTTTGCCTTGAATCACTGGCAGATAATTGTCCGTGAACCAGGCGTTGCAGGTGGCTTTTTTCAGCACGCGAATGTTGACGTGGCCTTCGACGGCGCTGACCAGCTCGTGGCGCAGCGTCTCGGCGCGGGTGCCCTCGAGGTCGAAGCGGGCATACGTCAGCGAGCCGCCCAGCACCGGCTGTTGCTCGATCAGCAGCACCTTCGCGCCGGCGTTGGCGGCTGTCAGTGCTGCCTGAAGCCCCGCGGGGCCTGCGCCAATCACAGCCAGATCCGCGAACAGATAGGCCTTGTCGTAGTATTCAAGCTGGAATTTCAGGTCGAGCACGCCGAGCCCGGCCTTCTTGCGGATAATCGGTTCCCAAAGCTTCCACGCGCCCTTGGGCTTGTAGAACGAGCGGTAATAAAACCCCACCGGCATGAACTTGGAGAACTTGCCGAGGTAAGCGTCCTTATCGTTGTCCAGCGAGCCGTTGAAATTCTGCCCGGTGACCTGTACGCCGTTTTCCAGCAGGTGACTGTCGGCCAGCACGTTGGGCTCGCTCGGCAGTTGCACCAGCGTGTTGGCGTCCTGCCCGGCCATGGTTAGTGGCCCGCGTGGACGGTGGTATTTGAACGAACGCGAGAGCAGAAAGCGGCCATTGGCGAGCAGGGCGCTGGCGATGCTGTCGCCGGCGAAGCCTTGATAGGGCTTGCCGTCGAACGTGAAGTCCAGTGACTGATTACGGTCGATCAGCAGACCCATGGGTGCGGGAAGGCGGCTCATCGGGTGGTCTCCTTGGCGGCGGCGGTGAATTCCACGCGGGTGTTGAACAGCTCCTTCGGGTCGAAGGTGCGCAGGATTTCGTCGCTGCCGGTATGGCGCTCGGCCAGAAACCAGTAGCTGGAGGGATTGTGCATCCACCATTCGCGGACCACGCCCAGCATGTCTTCGCTGTTGAACACATAATCGGCCCATTCGGCGTCGCTGCAGGTTTGCGGATCAGGCATCTGCTTGAACTCGCCGCCGTAGGTGAACTCGCTGATGTTGCGCGGCCCGTTGAGCGGGCAATTCATCACTTTCATGTCCTGCTCCTCAGTGGCTGGCGGCTGTCGCGCCCATTTCGTTGACTTGCTGGAAGGTCGAAAAACGTTCCAGACCGAACGGTTTGATCAGCTCCGGCACCTTCCCGCCGCTGGCGACAAGCTCGGCCATGGTCTTGCCACAGATCGGCGTGGCCTTGAAGCCCCACGTCCCCCAGCCCGCATCCAGGTAGTAATTCTTGACCGGCGACAGGCCCATGATCGGGCTGTAATCCGGGGTCATGTCGGTGATCCCGGCCCACTGGCGCATCAGTTTGGCGTTGGCCAGGAACGGGAACATCTCGATGGCATGGGCCAGCAGGCTTTCTTTCAGGTCCAGCGTGGAGCGGGTGTTGAACAGCGGATACGGGTCGGAACCGCCGCCGAAGACCACCTCGCCACGGCTGGTCTGCTGCACATAACAGTGCAGGGCAGATGAACTCACCAGCGGGTCGAGGAAGGGCTTGAACGGCTGCGTCACCATGGCTTGCAGCGGAAACGTCTGGATCGGCGAGCGAATCCCGGCTTTCTTCATCAGCTGCGAGCTCATGCCTGCGACGGCCTGTACCGCGCAGCCGCACTTGATCGTGCCGCGATTGGTTTTGACGGCGGTGATGGTGCCGTTTTCGATGACCAGTTCCTGCACTTCGGTGAGCTGGTGAATCTCCACGCCCCGCTTGGCCGCCTGCTTGGCGTAACCCCAGGCCACCGCATCATGCCGCGCGGTGGCACCGTCGATGTGCCAGAGACCGGCGATCACCGGCAGGTGGCCGGGATCGAGATTAAGAGACGGCACCAGTTCGCGGATTTGCTGGCGGTCAATCATCTCGGTGCGCCCGCCAAAATGCTTGTTGACCTCGGCACGCTGGCGGAATGAACGCACGGTGGCGTCCGTGTGCGCCAACGTCAGCTGGCCACGGTGCGAATACATGATGTTGAAGTCGAACTCGTTGGACAGGCCTTCAAACATGCGCACTGATTCGGCGTAGAAACGCACCCCTTCGCTGGTCAGGTAGTTGGAGCGGATCACTGCGGTGTTACGCGCGGTGTTGCCGCCGCCCAGATAGCCTTTTTCCAGCACCGCAATGTTGGTGATGCCGTGGTATTTGGACAGGTAATAAGCCGTTGCCAGACCATGGCCGCCGCCGCCGATGATCACTACGTCGTAGGAGGATTTGAGCTCTTTGGGCGCAGGCAAATCGACCTCGACCGGGTATTCCGAGCTGAGCCCGTATTTCAAGAGATTGAAAGGCATACGGCCTCCGAGGGGCTGCTTGGCATTTGGGTACGCGCCTGCTGGAGAGCAGCGGTCACGGTGTTTTTCATCAGGAAGGCGATGGTCATCGGGCCGACGCCGCCGGGCACCGGGGTGATGGCCGACACCTGGGGCAGGGCGCTGTCGAAATCGACGTCACCCACCAGTCGGCTGCGGCCCTCTTCTTCAATGCGATTGATGCCGACATCGATGACCACCGCGCCAGGCTTGAGCCAGCTGGCGTCGATCATGCGTGGACGGCCGACGGCGGCGACGACGATGTCGGCCTGACGGCACAGCGCTTTGGCGTCCACACTGCGCGAATGCACGATGGTCACTGAGCAGTGGGCCTTGAGCAGCAGGGCCGCCATGGGTTTGCCGACGATGTTCGAACGTCCGATGACCACCGCGTGCTTGCCGCTCAGGTCACCACAGGCGTCTTCGAGCAACTGCATGCAGCCGCTGGGCGTGCAGGGCGTCAGCACGTCGCGGCCCTGACTCAGGCCGCCGACGTTTTCACTGTGAAAACCGTCGACGTCCTTGCCCGGCGCGATGGCCTGCAGCGCGCGGGTTTCTTCGATGTGCGCCGGCAGCGGCAACTGCAGCAGGATGCCGTTGACGCTGTCGTTTGCGTTCAGTTCGGCAATCAATCCAAGCAGCTGCGTCTGTGAGGTGTCGGTGTCCAGGCGGTACTCCAGCGAGCGAATGCCGGCCTCTTCAGCGCGCAAGATCTTATTGCGCACGTAGACCTGACTGGCCGGATCCTGACCCACCAAAATCACCGCCAGCGTCGGTTCGATGCCCTTGAGTTTGAGCGCGTAGACGTCAGCTTTGACGTGAGCGAGGACGCGGGCGGCGGCGGCCTTGCCATCGATTATTTTGGATGTACTCACCGGAAGATCACCGTTCTGTCCTTGTTGAGGAAAACCCGGTGCTCCAGGTGGTATTTCACCGCCTTGGACAGGGCCACGGTTTCGGTGTCACGGCCGGTGGCGACCAGGTCGTCGGGCAAATACACGTGATCCACGCGCTGCACTTCCTGCTCGATGATAGGACCTTCGTCCAGATCGCTGGTGACGTAATGCGCGGTCGCGCCGATCAGCTTCACACCGCGTTCGTACGCCTGGTGATACGGCTTCGCGCCTTTGAAACCGGGCAGGAAGGAATGGTGAATGTTGATGGCCCGGCCCGACAGTTGCTTGCACAGGTCATCGGAGAGGATCTGCATGTAGCGGGCAAGGACCACCAGGTCGGTGGCGGTTTCGTCGACCACTTTCATCAGGGCCGCTTCCTGCTGGGCCTTGGTGTCCTTGGTCACCGGCAGGTAGATGAAGCGGATGCCCTCACGTTCGGCCATGGGGCGCAGATCGAGATGGTTGGAAACGATGGCGGTGATGGTCATGTCCATCTCGCCCTTGTGGTAGCGGTAGAGCAGGTCGGTGAGGCAATGGTCGAATTTGCTCACCATCAGCAGCACACGCATCGGCTCACGGGTGTCGTGCAGCTCCCACTGCATGTCGAACGCTTTGGCAACGTCTTCGAAACCCGCCTTAAGTTGGGCGATGTCGCCAGCGTGACCGTCGTTGAAACGAAATACCGCGCGCATGAAGAATTTGCCGCTGAACTCGTCGTCGAACTGCGCCATTTCACCGATGTAGCAATGGTTGCCTGCCAGGTACGAAGTGACCGTCGCAACGATGCCGGAGGTCGCCGGACAGCTGATCTTGAGAATGAAATGGTTCTTTTCGTGTTGCATGGCGTGTCCTCTGGAAGATGGCGGCAGTTCAGCAAGCGGCTAACGATCAGCGCGAAACATTCAGGGATGAACCGATGTTTCATCCGTGAATAAAAATTCCTATCAGGAATTAAATATTCGCGAAGGCTGTTTTATAGGCGAAAGGAAATGACGCGTCCAGAGGTTTCTGGAAACTTTCTTAACTGGTGGGAAATATTTCGTAGATTGAGAACGGTAGGAGCGCGCTGGCCCGCGATTGAGGCAGATCAGACGCCGTTGCAGTGTCAGGGCTGACGCATCGCGGGCAAGCGCGCTCCTACACAGGGATGCGGTGCTGGCCTGTAGCCGCCTGGCTTGCCGGCGGCCGCGATCTTGCGGGCGCTACCGCCGGCAAGCCAGACGGCTAAGGGATGATCGTGAACCTGGGGGAGTGAGCTTGCTCACGAAGACTTGTCTGGATCCGCTGAAGAGGCGGCAGCTGTACTGGCCTCTTCGTGAGCAAGCTCACGCCCACAGGATTTGCGCTGGCCCGCAGATGGCTCAAGCGCTTGCGTGTTTCTTATTCGTCCTGCGCACCGTAATTCATGATCGACAGCAACCGGATCGGCACCTGCACCAGCTCTTCCGGTCCGTGAGGAATGTCGCCGTCGAAGGTGAGGCTGTCGCCTGCCTCCATGTGGTACAGCTGATTGCCATGGCGATACACCAGCTCGCCCTCCAGCAAATGCAGAAACTCCGTGCCAGGGTGGGAGAAGGTCGGAAACTCTTCGCTGGCGTCGTCCATGGTCACCATGTAGGCCTCGAAACTCTTTTTCGGCCCGCGTGTGTGGTTGAGCAGGTGATAGGTATGGCCTTTCTCGGTGCCGCGACGGACCACTTCCAGCCCTTCGTCATGCTTGACCAGCAGGGCGCTGCTGCCTTGCTGGTCATACTGACTGAACAGCTTGGACATGGGCATGCCCAGCACGTCGCACAAGCGGCTGAGGTTATCCAGGCTGGTGGACACCTGCGCGTTCTCGATCTTGCTCAGCATGCCCTGACTGATCCCGGCGATACGCGCCACGTCGGCCAGTTTCAACTCTTGCGCCTGCCGCTGGCGTTTGATCTGGATGCCCAGGTATTGCTCGAGCTTCAACTTGGGTGGGTGTTCTTCAGGCGTAATCATCGGCACTGCACGTTTTCCGTTCAATAATTTTAAATTCGCACCAGGAATGTGCGATGTGAATGCCGGCTGTCCCGTGAACGCCGGATTATTCCCACAGTGAAAACGAGTTTCACATATATAGAGCAGAAATTCCGCCGTTGCGTTAATTCGATTCTTGGCATACCAAACTGGCAAGGCACTTGCATTCCTGTTGGGAAAGTAAGTTTCCTGATTGGAATAACCTCCGGTCAGGCAGCGAAACCACGGTTCTCAACCTCAACGTTTTGCTTTTCGCCAGGAGTGAACACTCATGTTGCCACCCGAAACACAGCGGCTGATCGAGGAGCACGGGATCAAATACGTGTTGGCCCAGTTCGTCGATATCCATGGTGCTGCGAAGACCAAGTCTGTGCCCATTTGCGGTCTGGAAGCGGTGGCCGAGGCGGGCGCGGGCTTCGCCGGTTTCGCGATCTGCGGCATGGGCATGGAGCCACACGGTCCGGATTTCATGGCCAAGGGCGATTTGTCGACACTGACGCCGGTGCCCTGGCAGCCTGGCTACGGCCGTGTGGTCTGCATCGGCCACGTCGATGGCAAGCCGCACCCGTATGACAGCCGCTACGTTCTGCAGCAGCAGGTCCAGCGCCTGAAGGACAAAGGATGGACATTGAACACGGGGCTTGAGCCTGAGTTCAACCTGATGCGCCGCGACGACACTGGCAAGCTGCAACTGGTAGACGCCAGCGATAACCTCGACAAGCCCTGCTACGACTACAAAGGCCTGTCCCGCTCCCGGGCGTTTCTGGAGCGCCTCACCGAGGCGTTGCAGCCGGTGGGGTTCGAGATCTATCAAATCGATCACGAAGACGCCAACGGCCAGTTCGAGATCAATTACACCTACAGCGACGCCATGGAATCGGCGGACCGTTTCACGTTCTTCCGCATGGCCGCCGGTGAGATCGCCAATGACATGGGCATGATCTGCTCGTTCATGCCCAAGCCGGACCCGAAACGGGCAGGCAACGGCATGCATTTCCACCTGTCGATCAGCAGCGCGACCAACAAGAATCTGTTCTTCGATGCCAGCGACAAGCACGGCATGGGCCTGTCGAAAATGGCCTACCACTTCGCCGCCGGTTTGCTCGCCCACGGCCCGGCGTTGTGTGCCTTCGCCGCGCCGACGGTCAACTCCTACAAACGCCTTGTTGTCGGCAATTCATTGTCCGGCGCGACCTGGGCGCCAGCGTTCATCGCCTTCGGCGCCAACAATCGTTCGGCCATGGTGCGCGTACCGTACGGGCGCCTGGAGTTCCGCCTGCCCGATGCCGGCTGCAACCCTTATCTGGTCAGCGCCGCGATCATCGCCGCCGGCCTGGATGGCATCGACCGCCAGTTGGAGCCCGACCAGATCTGCAACGAAAACCTCTACAGCCTCAGCCTGGAAGAAATCGCTGCACGAGGCATTGGCACCTTGCCGCAATCGCTCAAGGAAGCCTGCGACGCGCTGGAAGCCGACCCGTTGTTCGCTGAGGTGATGGGCAACGAGATTGTCGGTGAATTCATCAAGCTCAAGCGCATGGAGTGGGTGGAATACAGCCGCCATGTGAGTGATTGGGAAATCAAGCGCTACACCGAATTTTTCTGATCCCTTCGTTTCAACAAACCGTTTTTGATGCCTGCCAATGGGTTGGGCGTCTTCTGCCCAGGAGTTATGAATATGTGTGGAATCGTGGGTCTTTATCTCAAGAATCCGGCGCTGGAATCCCAGCTCGGCAAGCTCTTCGAGCCCATGCTCGAAGCCATGACCGATCGTGGTCCGGACAGCGCAGGGTTTGCCATCTACGGCGATGAAGTCGGCGATGGCTGGGTCAAGCTGACCCTGCAAGCAACCACTGAAGGCTATGACTTCAAAGCGTTGATCGCAGCGCTCGACGGCAAACTGAGTGCACCGCTGGAATGGTTCCAGAACGCCAGCGCCATCGTCCTCAAGGTCAAGGCTGAAGAAGCCATGGTGCGTGCCGCGTTGGGCGAGCTGGCGCCGACCGTGCGCATCATGAGCGCGGGCAAGAGCATTGAAATTCTCAAGGGCATGGGCTTGCCGAAAGAGATTTCCGAGCGCTTCGGCCTGGGCAGCATGAAAGGCAGTCACATCATCGGCCACACCCGCATGGCCACTGAAAGTGCCGTGACGATGGAAGGCAGTCACCCATTTTCCACCGGCGCCGACCTGTGTCTGGTGCACAACGGTTCGCTGTCCAACCACTTCCGTCTGCGTCAGGAACTGCGCCGCGAGGGCATCCACTTCGACACCGAAAACGACACCGAAGTCGCCGCCGGTTACCTCGCCTGGCGCCTGCAGCAGGGCGACTCACTGAAGACCGCGCTGGACAGTTCGCTGGAAGCGCTGGATGGCTTTTTCACCTTCGCCATCGGCACGCGCAACGGTTTTGCGGTGATTCGCGATCCGATTGCCTGCAAGCCGGCGATCCTTGCCGAGACCGACGACTACGTCGCCATGGCCTCGGAGTATCAGGCGCTGTCGAGCCTGCCGGGCATCGAGAAGGCCAAAGTCTGGGAACCCGTTCCCGCCACCATGTACATCTGGGAACGCGAGTCGGCTTAAGGAGCACGCACATGAAAACCATCGATCTTTCCACTGCCAGTGTGCGCGACCTCAACCAGGCGCTGCACGATCAAGTCAAGAACCTTGAAGAACGCGAGTGGGTGGTGACTCACCCCAACGGCGCCCACAACCTGGCCGTCGGCGTCAACGAAGCGGTGTCCGTGGATATCCAGGGCCACGCCGGTTACTACTGCGCGGGCATGAACCAGAAAGCCTCGGTCACCGTGCACGGCAACGTCGGCGTAGGCTGCGCTGAAAACATGATGTCGGGCTATGTGCGCGTCAAAGGCAGCGCCTCGCAAGCCGCTGGCGCCACGGCCCACGGCGGTTTGTTGGTGATCGAAGGCGATGCCGGCGCCCGTTGCGGGATTTCCATGAAGGGCATCGACATCGTGGTCGGCGGCAGCATCGGTCACATGAGCTGCTTCATGGGCCAGGCCGGTCGTCTTGTCGTCTGCGGAGACGCGGGCGATGCGCTGGGCGATTCGCTGTACGAAACCCGCATCTATGTCAAAGGCAAGGTCGAGTCGCTGGGCTCTGACTGCATCGCGAAAGAGATGCGCGCCGAGCACATCGAGGAGCTGCAAGCGCTGCTCAATCGCGCCGGGTTCAACGAGAACGCGTCGGAGTTCAAGCGCTATGGCTCGGCCCGTCAGCTGTACAACTTCAAAGTCGATAACGCCTCCGCGTACTGATCCAGGAGCAAGAACATGAGCGAGTCCAATACTCCAAAATCCCCGCCAGTGCTGCGCGAGTCGGCTACTTTCGATCGCCTGACAATCCAGGAAATCCAGCGTGCCGCCGAAACCGGCATTTACGACATTCGCGGCGGTGGCACCAAGCGCAAGCTGCCGCATTTCGATGACTTGCTGCTGCTCGGCGCCAGCGTTTCCCGCTACCCGCTGGAAGGCTACCGCGAGAAATGCGGCACTGACGTGATCCTCGGCAACCGCTTCGCCAAGAAGCCGATTCACCTGAAAATTCCGGTGACCATCGCGGGCATGAGTTTCGGGGCACTGTCGGCCAACGCCAAGGAAGCCCTGGGCCGTGGTGCGACGATTGCCGGGACCAGCACCACCACCGGCGACGGCGGCATGACCCCGGAAGAACGCGGTCAGTCTCAGCATCTGGTGTACCAGTACCTGCCGTCCCGTTACGGCATGAACCCGGATGATCTGCGCAAGGCGGACGCCATCGAGATCGTGCTGGGGCAGGGCGCCAAACCCGGTGGCGGCGGCATGCTGTTGGGGATGAAAGTGACTGAGCGCGTGGCCGGTATGCGTACCTTGCCCATCGGCGTCGACCAGCGTTCGGCCTGCCGTCACCCGGACTGGACCGGCCCGGACGATCTGGCGATCAAGATTGCCGAGATCCGCGAAATCACCGATTGGGAAAAACCGATCTACGTGAAGATCGGCGCGAGCCGTCCGTACTACGACGTCAAACTCGCGGTGAAGGCCGGTGCTGATGTGATCGTGCTCGATGGCATGCAAGGCGGTACGGCGGCGACGCAGGAAGTGTTCATCGAGCACGTTGGCATCCCGATCCTGCCGGCCATTCCTCAGGCCGTTCAGGCGCTGCAAGAGATGGGCATGCATCGCAAGGTGCAGCTGATTGTCTCCGGTGGCATTCGCAACGGTGCCGACGTGGCCAAAGCGATGGCGCTGGGCGCTGATGCCGTGGCCATCGGTACGGCGGCGTTGATTGCGCTGGGTGACAACCATCCGCGTCTGGATGAAGAGCTGAAGAAGATCGGGTCTGCCGCGGGTTTCTATGACGACTGGCAGAACGGTCGCGACCCGGCGGGCATCACCACGCAGGATCCGGAGTTGTCGAAGCGTCTTGACCCGGTGGAGGGCGGCCGTCGCCTGGCCAATTACTTGCGTGTGCTGGTCCTGGAAGCGCAAACCATGGCCCGGGCTTGCGGCAAGTCGCACCTGCACAACCTCGACCCCGAGGACTTGGTCGCATTGACCGTAGAGTCCGCGGCCATGGCGCGAGTGCCATTGGCAGGGACTTCGTGGATTCCGGGGCAGCAGTACTAAGCCCGGTTTCATTCTGTAGGCGCGCTTGCCCGCGATAACGACCTGTCTGCAACACATGTGTTGGCTGATACAGCGCTATCGCGGGCAAGCGCGCTCCTACAGGGGTACACCAAAAAAGAGGCCAAGCAGGCCCGACGCTTCATCACATCGCTTTCTGCCAGACACTTTTCCATTCATTGCAGGAGCTTCGACAATGGTTAACCGTCTACCCGGCAAATCCCTTCTTTTGTCTCTCTTTACGTTCGGGGCGCTCGGCGCCTGCATTCCCCTGGCCCATGCAGCCGACGCCCCGACCCTTAATACCGGCAGCACGGCCTGGATGGTCACGGCGGCGGTGCTGGTGCTGTTCATGTGTCTACCGGGCCTTGCCTTGTTTTATGGTGGGCTGGTGCGGGCCAAGAACATGCTGTCACTGTTTACACAGTGCTTCGGCATTGCCGGACTGGTAGGCGTGTTGTGGGTGATCTATGGCTACAGCATGGTCGTCGATACCACGAACATGGTCGAAGGCCAGGTCAGTTTCAACAGCTTCGTCGGCGGCTTGAGCCGCGCGTTTCTGGCGGGCATGACACCTGACAGCCTGGTGGGCGATATCCCCGAAGGTGTGTTCGTGACCTTCCAGATGACCTTCGCCATCATCACCCCGGCGCTGATTGCCGGCGCCTTCGCCGAGCGCATGAAGTTCTCTGCGGCGCTGCTGTTCATGGCCGTGTGGTTCACCCTGGTGTACGCGCCGGTGGCGCACATGGTCTGGGGCGGGGCGGGCGCGTTGATGCACAACTGGGGCGTGCTGGACTTTGCGGGCGGCACCGCGGTGCACATCAACGCAGGGGTTGCAGCGCTGGCGGCGTGCCTGATGCTGGGCAAGCGCAAGGGCTACGAAAACGCGCCGATGCCTGCGCATAACCTGAGCCTGACCATGGCCGGGGCGGCGATGCTGTGGGTCGGCTGGTTCGGTTTCAATATCGGTTCAGGGGGTGGGCTGAACGGGTTGTCCGGGATCGTCATGCTCAACACCCAACTGGGCGCCTGCGCCGGGATTCTCGGCTGGATGTTCACCGAGTGGTTCAAGGTCGGCAAGCCAAGTGCCTTGGGCTTGGCCAGCGGTGCATTGGCCGGTCTGGTAGGCATCACACCCGCGTGTGCGTACGTCGGTGTCGGCGGCGCGTTGGCGATCGGCTTGCTGTGCGGCGTGTTCTGTTACCTGAGCGTGACCGTATTGAAGAAGCGCTTTGGTTACGACGACAGCCTGGACGTGTTCGGCCTGCATGGCATCGGCGGCATGATCGGCGCAGTGCTGACTGGCGTGTTCTGCGTGCCGTCGATGGGCGGTCTGGTGGAAGGCGTGACGCTGGGTGGTCAAGTTGTGGCGCAGATCAAAGGCGTACTGTTCACCACGGTGTACTGTTTTGCGGTGAGCTGGATCATCCTCAAAGTCATCAAGGTCGTGATCGGTTTGCGTGCGGACGAGCATGTGGAGGAGATGGGGCTGGATCTGGCTGAGCACAACGAGCGTGCGTATAACCACTGAGTTTTCGTGCCCCTGCAACAGACTTGCGACACAAAAAAAGCCCGGCGTTCGACCGGGCTTTTTCATGGTGAATCAATCAACGAAACGCTGGCACCACATGCTTGATGAACAGCGCCAGCGATTTCTTTTTCTCGGCATGGGGCAGGCTGTTGTCGCACCAGAAGCTGAACTCATCCACGCCCAGTTCCTGGTAGTACTTGATGCGCGGGATGATTTCTTCCGGGGTGCCGATCATGGCGGTCTTGTGCAGGCTTTCCAGTGCGAACTCGGGACGCTCGGCGAATTTCTCCTCCGGGCTTGGCGCGAGGAAGCCGTTGACCGGCGTGGTCTTGTTGCCAAACCAGGCGTCGAAGGTGCGGTAGAACTTCGAAATCGCCTTGGCGCCGACTTTCCAGCCTTCAGGATCGTTATCAGCGTGCACGTGGGTGTGGCGCAGAACCATCAGTTGCGGGCGCGGCACGTCAGGGTTATTGGCCAGCGCGGCTTCGAACTTGTTTTTCAGGTCGACGACTTCTTCGTCGCCTTTCATCAGCGGCGTGACCATCACGTTGCAGCCGTTTGCCACCGCGAAGTTGTGCGAATCCGGGTCGCGGGCGGCGATCCACATCGGTGGGGTCTTGATCGGTTTCGGCACACTGGTGGACGTGGGGAATTTCCAGATCTCGCCGTCGTGGGCGTAGTCGCCTTGCCACAGCGCCTTGACCACCGGAACCATCTCACGCAATGCCTGACCGCCTGCCGAAGCCGGCATGCCACCCGCCATGCGGTCGAATTCGACCTGATACGCGCCACGGGCCAGACCGACTTCCATGCGGCCGTTGCTGATCACGTCCAGCAGGGCGCATTCACCGGCGACCCGCAGCGGGTGCCAGAACGGCGCGATGATGGTGCCAGCGCCCAGGTGAATGGTGGTGGTCTTCGCGGCCAGGTAGGCGAGCAACGGCATCGGGCTGGGCGAAATGGTGTATTCCATGGCGTGGTGTTCGCCGATCCACACGGTGCTGAAGCCGCCTTGTTCGGCCATCAGCGTCAGTTCGGTCAAGTCCTCGAACAGCTTGCGGTGGCTGACTGACTCATCCCAGCGTTCCATGTGTACGAACAACGAAAATTTCATGACGCTTACCTCGGATTGTTCTTACCGTCCGCTGCGAAACGGTCGGGCGTTTGTCGGTATACCGTAATAGAGTCCAGCTACAGCCTTCAAGCGTCAAGCCAGCGCGGGAAGGGCGCCCATCTTGCCGCGGCAGTAGACCATCGGGCTCGCGGGCTGCGCGGGCAGGATCAGGTTCTTCACCGCACCGACCATGATCGCGTGGTCACCGCCTTCGTATTCGCGCCACAACTCGCACTCGATGATGGCGGTGGCATTGGCCAGCAACGGGTTGCCCAGCTCACTCAGCGTCCACTCGATGCCGGCGGCCTTGTCTTTGCCTTTGCGGGCGAAGGCGTAGGCTTCGCTCTGCTGGGTGCCGGACAGCAAGTGAATGGCAAAACGTTTGTTCTTGATCAGCGTCGGGTACGAATCGGAACTGTAATTGGGGCAAAACAGCACCAGCGGCGGGTCCATCGACAATGAGCTGAAGGCGCTCGCCGTCAAGCCGACCACTTCGCCATCGTCGTTGAGCGTGGTGATCACCGTGACGCCGGAAGGGAAGGAGCCCATGACGTTCTTATAAGCGTTTGCGTCGATCATTTTGCTACCTCTGCGGTCAGGCCGAAGGTGATGAGTTTTGTATGTCTGATGGTATACCGTAATACTCATCGTGCAAGCCTTTTTTCTTTTTCTCGGGCCCTGGCCAGTCATCACCGCCCCAGCTAAAAACCCGCGCAGAGCGGCATTCCAGACATGGCTGAACCGGTTTTTCCAGCAGGCTCTGAGCCTTGTAATCGATCAGAAACCCATCGTCAGACGGTTGTAAATTGTTGGCATACCATAATATGGTTGTGTCGCTCGTGACGGCAGGGAAGGGTTTACGGCATTGAAAAGTGCAGCGCGTGGCCTTCGGCTCGCCATCGCTTCATGGTTTTAGCTCCGCACAAAGACAAGAATTCAGGCGAAACGATGACTACTTCCGATTCACACGACTGCAAAGCGGCACCTCTGATTGAGAACCACACCGTCGATTACGTGCCGCTGGCCGAACGGCATGGCAAAGCACGGGATCTGTTCACGCTGTGGTTCAGTACCAATATCGCGCCATTGCCCATCGTCACCGGGGCGATGGTGGTTCAGGTCTTCCATTTGAATCTGCTGTGGGGACTGATCGCCATTGCGCTTGGCCATATGATCGGCGGGGTGGTGATCGCCTTGGCCTCAGCGCAAGGGCCACGCATGGGCATCCCGCAGATGGTCCAGAGCCGGGGTCAGTTCGGTCGCTATGGCGCATTGTTGATCGTGTTTTTCGCCGCGCTGATCTATGTGGGTTTCTTCATCTCCAACATCGTCCTGGCGGGTCAGTCGATCCATGGCATGCTGCCGGCCGTGCCGCTGCCGGCGGGCGTGGTAATCGGTGCGCTAAGTGCCACGGCCATCGGCGTGATCGGTTATCGCTTCATCCATACCCTCAACCGCATCGGCACCTGGGTCATGGGCGCGGCGCTGCTGGCCGGGTTCATCATGATCTTCAGCCAGGATTTGCCGCTGGATTTCTTCACGCGCGGCGGTTTTAACCTGTCTGGTTTGCTGGCGACCGTCTGCCTGGGGATCATCTGGCAGATCAGCTTCTCGCCCTATGTGTCGGATTACTCGCGTTATCTGCCCTGCGATATCGGCATTGCCAAACCGTTCTGGGCCACCTATTTCGGCGCCACGCTGGGGACGATTCTGTCGTTCAGCTTCGGTGCGGTCGCGGTGCTGGCGACTCCTGAAGGCACCGAGGCCATGGCCGCAGTGAAGCAGGCCACCGGGTTTCTCGGTCCGATTCTGATGCTGCTGTTCCTGCTCAACATCATCAGCCACAACGCGCTGAACCTGTATGGCGCAGTGCTTGCCATCGTCACGTCGATTCAGACCTTCGCGGGCAACTGGACGCCGAGCATCAAGGTCCGTGTGACGTTGGCGACGGTGATTCTGGCGGGTTGCTGTGTGACGGCGGTGGGCGCCTCCAGCGACTTCATTTCGCAGTTCATCGGCCTGATCCTGACGTTGCTGATCGTGCTGGTGCCATGGGCGTCGATCAACCTGATCGACTTTTATCTGATCAAACGCGGGAGCTACGACATCGCCTCGATCTTCAGCGCGGATGGCGGTATTTACGGGCGCTTCAATCCCCATGCGATCATTGCGTACTTCATCGGCATCATCGTGCAGTTGCCGTTTGCCAATACCGCTTTGTACGTCGGGCCCTACGCCCATTATCTGGACGGTGTAGACCTGTCGTGGCTGGTGGGGCTGCTGGTGACGTGCCCGCTGTATTACTGCCTGGCGACGCGGGGTCGGGTGGAGCAGGCCAAAGCGGCGCGGTTGGGGTTTGCGGAGTAAACATCTCCCTGAGTGCAACACCTGCCCTGTGGGAGTGAGCTTGCTCACGAATGATGAGCGTCAATCGCTGAAGACGTGATGACCGTACTGGCCTCTTCTTGAGCAAGCTCACACAGGGACTCTATCTCCTGGCCAATCAGTGCCCAGACACGTACAACTGATCGAGGCGCAGAGCCTGTCATCAAGGTTTTCGTGCCTCCACCTCCGCCGAATACCGACCTTGCCGCTCTGCCACGGCGCGTAACGTCTTGAGCGTCACCATCGGCGCGTCGATCACGAAACGGTTCGCCAACCACGATGGGATGTCCCCTGCAGGTTCGGCCTGCAGCTGGTAGGTCACTTCGGTTTCCCGCTCGCCCTTTGGCACCATCTGCCAGACGCCCTGCAGCTGCTCGACGCGAATCAATCCGGGTACCACCGGTTCCATGCCGGTCACTGCGCTCAGATGCCTTATCACGCTGCCGTCGTCGGTCTGTTCGGTCTGCACCCGCAGGACCATGTCGCGGGTGTTGGCGGGCCAGGGCAGGGCGGTGGTCAGGTAAACGAAGGTGCTGTCGCCATCAACCTTCAACAAGCGCATGTCGGCGCAGGCGTACAGCCATGTGCAGGCGATGGTCAGGTTCTCTTGCAGATGACTGAGCGTTGCCACGTCAGCCTTGATCAGCGCTACGCCGCGGAAACTCTGATATTGGGAGGTGGGCGAGTGGCTGAGGAAGACCTTGATGCCGTCTTCTTCTTTTGCGAGCTGCCAGTCTTCGGCAGCGGCTGACGCGCAACAGGCACTCAGCAGCAGGGCGCACAGGACGGGCAGTTTTTTCATGAGGGCGGCTCCGGGACTGCACGTACAGTGCGCGACGCCTCAGAGCATAGGTGAGATTGGTGAGGGTTTTCGGGTTTTCGGGTTGGCGCGGGGGTTGGGGCTATTTCCGCTCTCTCAGGTGGCGCCGCTTTAGGTTCTGCCGTTAGGCAGAACCAAGCCCCATGACGGCGACATCAGGCGCTAACGTTTTGACCCAGCAACCCGTCGCAACAATCAATGCGCCCCAGCCGCCTTGTTCAAATCACTCTCGGCCCATTGCGTATACACACACGCATCCGCCGTAGCCCAGCGCACCCGAACCTGATCACCCGTCTTCAGCGGCATTCCCGCAGCAGAAAGCGCCTTGACCGTCATCGCCGTCCCGCCCTGTGTCACCACCGCGCAGGTCTGGCTCTCGCCGAGAAACAACACTTCGCCCACCCGGGCACTTACCTCATTCCATCCGGTCTGCAGCGGCTGCGCGGCGGCCTGGTCGACACTCAACGCCTGAGCTTTTTCCGGACGAATCATCAGCAACACATCCTGATCCGTCTGCAGGCCGGCGGTCAGTCGAATCGACAACGGCTGCCCTTCAAACAGCGCCGCCCCATTGCCCTGGGCCTTCAGCTTGAGGAAGTTGGAGTTGCCCAGAAACGACGCCACGAACGCATTCGGCGGGTTCTGATACAAATCATAACCGCTGCCCAGACCGACGATCTTGCCGTGGCTGAAAATCGCGATGCGCTGGGACAGGCGCATGGCTTCTTCCTGATCGTGGGTGACGTAGACGATGGTGATGCCCAGGCGACGATGCAGCTGACGGAGTTCGTCCTGCAGGTCCTCACGCAGTTTCTTGTCGAGCGCACCGAGGGGTTCGTCCATCAGCAGAATGCGTGGTTCGTAGACCAGTGCCCGGGCAATGGCGACACGCTGCTGCTGCCCGCCGGACAGTTGCGAAGGACGGCGGTGTGCGAACTGATCCAATTGCACCAGCTTGAGCATGGCATCGACGCGCTTGTCGCGTTCGGTTGCCGCCAGCTTGCGGATGGCCAGCGGGAACGCGATGTTGTCGCGCACCGACAGGTGAGGGAACAGCGAATAGCGCTGGAAGACCATGCCGATGTCACGTTTGTGCGGGGGCACGTTCACCAGGGATTTGCCCGCCACCAGAATCTCACCGGAGCTTGGCGTTTCGAAGCCGGCCAGCATCGACAATGTGGTGCTTTTGCCCGAACCGCTGGAGCCGAGGAAGGTCAGGAACTCGCCGTCCTGAATGTCCAGCGAGATATCGTCCACCGCAGCGAAATCGCCGTAATGCTTGTTCAGGTTGCGCAGGCTGACCAGGGTCTGGGGTTGTTGTGCAGGGTCTTTGATCACAGCACTCATGAAGGCATCCTCGCTTCGTTGCGGCGACGCAGGGTCGCGGCGATAAACATGACCAGCACCGACAGGGCAATCAGCAGCGTCGAGGCGACGGCGATGACCGGTGTCAGGTCCTGGCGCAGGGTGGTCCACATTTTCACAGGTAGGGTTTGCAGGTTGGGGCTGGCCATCATCACGCTGAGCACCACCTCGTCCCATGACACCAGAAAGGCGAACAACGCGCCGGCCACCATGCCGGGACGAATCGCTGGAAAGGTCACTTTGAGCACCGCCTGGATACGCGACGCGCCACAGATGACGGCCGCGTCCTCAATGGACTGATCGAACAGCTTCAACGAGTTGATGATCGAGATGATGGTGAACGGCAGTGCGACGATCACGTGGCTGACCACGAAGGAAAACAGCGTGCCGGTGTAGCCCAGCTTGAGGAACAGTGCGTACACCGCCACGGCAATGATCACCAGCGGCACGATCATCGGCAGGGTGAAGATGCCGTAGAGCATGTCGCGGCCGGGGAACCGGCCACGTACCAGCGCAAACGCGGTGGGCAGACCCAGGGCCACAGCGAAGATCGTGGTCAGCACGGCGACTTTCAGGCTGGCGAAGGCCGCCGCCATCCATTCCGGATTACTGAAAAACTGTTGATACCACTTCAGGGTCCAACCGGGCGGTGGAAACACCAGCCACTGCGAGGATCCAAACGACAACAGCACGATGAACACGATCGGCAGCAACAGAAACAGCGCAATCAGCCCGGTGACCGAATACAGCCCCCAGCGCAGGCGCGGGCTCATGGCATTGGGTGTCAGGAGCATGGCGGTTTACCTCGCGTTATTGGCGCCGACCGGGGATTCCGGCTGCAGCTTGAGGTAGAAGTAGAAGAGCACCAGAGTGATCACGATCAGCAACGCAGCGGCCGCACTGGCCAGGCCCCAGTTTAGGAACGACTGCACCTGCTGGACAATAAATTCCGGCAGCATCATGTCCTGTGCACCGCCGAGCAACGCCGGGGTGACGTAGTAACCGAGAGACATGACAAAGACCATCAAACCACCCGAGAACAGGCCCGGGCGACACAGTGGCAGGAACACCTTGAAAAAGTTGGTCCACGGACTCGCGCCGCAGATGGAGCCGGCCTGCAATACCATCGGGTCGATGGCGGCCATGGTTGCCTGCAACGGCAGGACAATGAACGGGATCATGATGTAGCTCATGCCGATCACCACGCCGGTCAGGTTGTGCACCATCTCCAGCGGTTGATCGATGATGCCCATGGCCATCAGCGCTTTGTTGATGACCCCGGACGCCTGCAGCAGCACCAGCCAGGAGTAAGTGCGAGCCAGCAGGCTGGTCCACATCGACAGCAGCACGATGTTAAGCATCCAGCGGCCCCAGCCGCGCGGCACCAGGGTGATGGCCCACGCCAGCGGGAAGCCCAGCAGCACGCTGAACAGCGTCACCAGACCGGCCACCGAAAAGGTGTTGAACAGCACACGGGCGTAGGCCGAGTTGGCGAACAGTTGCTCGTAGTTACCCAAGCCTGGCGTCGGTTCCAGCACGCCGCGCAGCAGCAGACCCATCAACGGCGCAAAAAAGAACAGGCCGAGAAACAGCAGGGCAGGCAGCAGGTTGCGGCTGCCTTTCCAGCGTTGTGACAACGGTGTGTTTTGCTTCATCGTCACGGCCTGAGCGGGTGCCGCGCCGGCGGTGCTGGATGCACCACCGACCGGTTTGGATTGACGGGACGCAATGGCCGTCATTTTTATTTGACCAGCCATTCGTTCCACCGTGTCGCGATGGCCGGACCGTTCTTGGCCCAGTACGCGAAGTCGAGAGTGATTTGATCCTTAGCGTAGGCGGTCGGCAGGTTCGGCGCGAGGGTCGAATCCAGGCGCTGCACGCTGTCCAGGTTGACCGGGGCGTAGGCCGTCAGGTTAGAGAAGTCAGCCTGACCTTTGGCGCTGGCGGCCTCGGCGATCAGCTTCATCGCAGCGTCTTTGTTCTTCGCGCCTTTGGGCACCACCAGGAAATCGGCCATGACCAGGTTCTGCTTCCAGCTCACGCCCACTGGCGCGGCGTCCTGCTGCAGCGCGTAGACACGGCCGTTCCAGAATTGGCCCAGTGATGCTTCACCGGAAGCCAGCAGTTGCTGCGACTGTGCGCCACCGCCCCACCAGACGATGTCTTTCTTGATGGTGTCGAGTTTCTTAAAGGCGCGATCCAGATCCAGCGGATAGAGCTTGTCAGCCGGTACGCCGTCGGCCAGCAGGGCCAGTTCCAGCACGCCAGGGCTTGGCCATTTGTACAGCGCGCGCTTGCCGGGGTAGGTCTTGGTGTCGAAAAGCGCGGCCCAGTCATCGGGCTTGGCCTTGCCGAGCTTGCTTTCGTTGTAACCGAGCACGAAGGAGAAGTAGAAGGAGCCGACGCCATGATCCGAGACGAAGCGTGGGTCAATGCGATCTTTCTTGATCACGTTGAAGTCCAGGGGTTCGAGCAGGCCTTCACTGGCAGCACGCAGGGCGAAGTCCGCTTCGACATCCACCACATCCCATTGCACGTTGCCGCTTTCGACCATGGCCTTGAGTTTGCCGTAGTCGGTCGGTCCATCCTGGACGACCGCAGTGCCGGTGCTTTTGCTGAACGAGTTGGCCCAGGCCTGCTTTTGCGCATCCTGAGTGGAGCCGCCCCAACTGACGAAGTTGACACTGTCCGCCGCCATTGCCGCATGGCATGAGAGCGCCAACACACCCGCTGTCAGAACCGCTGTTGCACGTTGAATCAACACCATTTTCACGCCCTCATTTGTTGTGTTTTTGAGCGGGCTTTTCTTGCCCGCCTGTCGGGAGCAGTGGATCCATAGGACCTGGAAATCGGGCCGGTCAGGGGCTGTTGTTTGTGCTGTCCCTTGCGGGCGCCTCTGACTGAAAATGCTTCGGCCTACGGAATGTCATATTATGGTATTCCAAACTTTCTGCAAGCACTTTGCCGTTCTTAAAACCCTGTATTTTTGATTTTTTTGTAAGAACAAGCCCCGTATTTACAGGGCCAATAGCTGATTGACCGGTGAAATGGCTGGGCTCGATTCAAGCCGTTTGTCAGCCAGGAAAGGGAATGCTTTCAACCACTTCCAGGTCATATCCAGTGAGCCCTGCGTACTTGAGTGGCGGGCCCAGATGACGCAGTTTCCCAACGCCAATGTCTTGCAGGATTTGCGCCCCGGTGCCCACTTCCGAGTAAATGCGTGATTGCGAACGGGTGTACTGGCGTGGCGCCTGGGTCAGTTGCGGAATGCGTTCAAGCAGCGCCTGGGACGACTCGTGATTGGCCAGCACCACAACGACGCCACGGCCTTCTTCGGCGACCTTTTGCAGGGCGGCCCAGAGCGTCCAGTTGGCCGGCCCGTTGTATTCGGCGCCGACCAGATCACGCAGCGGGTCGACCACGTGCACGCGCACCAGCGTCGGTTCCTCACGGCGCACGTCGCCCATGACCATTGCCATGTGCACGCCGCCTTCGATGCGGTCTTCGTAACTGATCAGACGGAAGGTGCCATGCACCGTCGGCAGTTCGCGCTCGCCGATGCGCACGATGGTGTGCTCGGTGCTCAGGCGATAGTGAATCAGGTCGGCGATGGTGCCGATGCGAATCCCGTGTTTGGCGGCGAAGCGCTCCAGATCGGGCCGGCGGGCCATGGTGCCGTCGTCGTTCATCACTTCGACGATCACCGACGCCGGGGTGAATCCGGCCAGGCGGGCCAGGTCGCAACCGGCCTCGGTATGACCGGCGCGGTTCAACACACCGCCCTCGCGGGCGCGCAACGGGAAGATGTGGCCGGGTTGAACGAGGTCTTCCGGTGTGGCGTCAGCGGCGACGGCTGCCTGCACAGTACGTGCGCGGTCGGCGGCGGAAATGCCGGTGGTCACGCCGGTGGCCGCTTCGATGGACACGGTGAATGCGGTGGAGAACACGCTGCCGTTGCTCGGCACCATCTGTTCCAGTCCCAGGCGCTGGCAGTGCTCGTCGGTCAGCGTCAGGCAAATCAGCCCGCGTGCTTCATTGGCCATGAAACTGATGGCCTGCGGTGTGCAGCGATCGGCCGCGAGCAGCAGATCGCCTTCGTTTTCCCGGTCTTCGTCATCGACCAGCAGGACCATCTTGCCTTGGCGGTAGTCTTCGATGATGTCTTCGATGCGGTCGAACGCCATACTCGGGATCTCTGTTTTATGGAGGAGAAAATCGTGGTATACCATAAGACAGAATATTTCACAGATTTGGCTGATTTGAAACCACATCATTGATAAATAGCGAGAGTGCGATGAAGGCTTACTGGATTGCCCACGTGGACATCACTGACCCAACGCAATACGCCGAATACACCCAGCGCGGCCCGGCGGCGTTCGCCAAATACGGCGGGGAGTTTCTGGCACGTGGTGGGCGCGCCGAAGCGCTCGAAGGCCGCAAGACCCCGCAGCGCACCGTGATCATCGAGTTCGAATCCTACGAGCAGGCGCTGGCCTGCTATCACTCGGCCGAGTACCAGGAAGCGATGAGTCACAGGCAGGGCGTGGCCCATGCGGAGATCGTGATTGTCGAGGCGTTTGCGGGGTAGACAGGCGTCCAGCATCAGGCTCTGTAGGAGCGCGCTTGCCCGCGATTGCGTCGTGTCAGACAGCGCATCTGTTGCAGACATACCGCCATCGCGGGCAAGCGCGCTCCTGCACTATGTCGCGGAAGGGGCATCACCGAATGAAATGAATCTTCCCGCTATCGTCATTGCCCACATAAATCCCGTACACCCCGGCCTGGCGCTCGGTGATGTAGCGCTCCAGGATTTGACGGATGGCGGGGTAGTAGATGCTGTCCCACGGAATGTCTTCCGGGGCGAAGAACGTGCAGGCCAGGGTCTCCGGGCCGAACTGGTCCGTGACTTCCAGGGCGATGGCGCGGAAGACGATGTACACCTCGCTGATCTGCGGCACGCTGAAAATCGAGTAGGGCGAGACAATCTCGGCGCGCACGCCGCTTTCTTCCCAGACCTCGCGCAGGGCTGCCTGCTCGGTGGTTTCGCCCGCTTCCATGAAACCCGCCGGCAAGGTCCAGGTGCCGGGACGCGGCGGGATAGCGCGCTGACAGAGCAGGTACTTGCCTTCACGCTCGATGATGCAGCCGGCGATGATCTTCGGGTTGACGTAATGGATGTACTGACAGGCTCCGCACATCAGCCGCTCATGGGTGTCGCCGTCAGGCGTGCGCTGAGCGAGGTCAGTGCTGCCACATTGCGGACAAAAGCGCGGAGCGAGCATGTCAGCGTCCTATGCGCGGTTCCTTCAGAACCACGGGTTCGACGATGTCGCGCACCTTGGTGCCATCGTCCTGTTTGGATTTGAGGTAGTCGAGCGCCACTTTGGCCGCGCTGCGCACGTGATCGACCGAGGCCTGATGCGCGGCCAGCGGGTCGCCGCTTTTGATCGCCGCGACGATTTTTTCCATTTCCTGATTGCTCGCGCCGCGACGGTTTTCCTGAGAAACCGATGTCGCACGCAGGTAGCTGATGCGTGCCTGCAGTTGGCGCAACTGTGTGGCGGCAACATGGTTGCCCGACCCTTCGAGCAGCACGTCGTAAAAACCCTGCACCGAATCAAGCACCTGCTGCAGTTCGCCTTCTTCCAGCGCCTTGGTGTTTTCGTTGAGGGCTTTTTCCAGGGCGCGGATGTCCTTGGCTTTGGCGCGCAGGGTGAACAGCTGAACGATCAGGCCTTCGAGCACGCAGCGCAGCTCATAGATATCGCAGGCGTCTTCGAGGGTGATGATGGCGACGCGCGGGCCCTTTGCATCGGCAAATTCCACCAGGCCTTCGGACTCCAGGTGGCGCAGGGCTTCGCGTACGGACGTGCGGCTGACGCCGAGGCGATCGCAGAGATCCCGTTCAACCAGACGGTCGCCCGGCAGCAGTTGGAAATTCATGATCGCGCTGCGCAGTTTATCCAGCACGATTTCCCGCAGGGTGACGGGGTTTCGATTGACCTTGAAGCTGTCGTCGAGTGGCAGGCGTTTCATGGGGTCCGCTCTGAAGATGGCTGTCCGTGCGAAAAAAGCGGCTTGGTGATCGAGCGCGCCGTCATTTCAGGCAGCCATGTAGTTGACTGGGGTGACCCTAGGGCCAAAACGTTGCGCAGTTTATCACGCCGTGTGCCGCCAACCAGCAGGCCCATCGCCGGGATGGGCCTGATTTCAACGCTTTATCAACGAATTTCACGCCAGAACCGGCAAAGGCCCCAGTTTGCCCCGGTGATAGACCATCGGCGTGACCGGCACCTCAGGCAGGATGAGGTTTTTCACGGCGCCGACGATGATGGCGTGGTCGCCGCCGTCGTACTCGCGCCACAGTTCGCACTCGATGATGGCCGTGGCCTTGCCCAGCAGCGGGTTGCCCAGTTCGCTCAGGTGCCACTCGATGCCTTTGGCCTTGTCTTTGCCTTTACCGGCGAAGGCATAAGCTTCTGCGGTCTGCTCGGCTGACAGCAGATGAATCGCAAACTGCTTGCTGTCGCGCAGCACCGGATAGGTGTCGGACGCGTAGTTGGGGCAGAACAGCACCAGCGCAGGGTCGATCGACAGCGCGCTGAACGCACTGGCGGTGATGCCGACGATGCCGCCGTCCGGATCCAGGGTGGTGACCACCGTGACACCGGAGGGAAAGGACGCCATGACGTCTTTGTAAATCCCGGGTTCGATCATGTCGAAAGCCTCTTAACGCATCACGAAAGGGTCGGGCATCGGTGCTTGCGAGAGGTTGATCCACACCGTTTTCAGTTCGGTGTAGGCCAGTACCGAATCGATACCGCTCTCGCGACCGTAGCCGCTGTTCTTGAAACCGCCGATCGGCGCCATGGCTGACACGGCGCGATAGGTATTAACCCAGATGATCCCGGAGCGCACATCGCGCGCCAGACGGTGGGCGCGGCCCAAGTCACGCGTCCAGATGCCGGCTGCCAGGCCGAATTGCGAGTCGTTGGCAATGGCCAGCGCTTCAGCTTCGTCCTTGAAACGGATCACCGAGGCCACAGGACCGAACACTTCTTCCTGCATGATCTTCATCGAGTTGCGATCGCATTCGAACAGCGTCGGCTCGTAGTACCAGCCTTCGCTGTCCAGCTGTGGACGCTTGCCGCCGGTACGAAGACGCGCGCCCTCGGCCAGCGCATCGGCCACCAGACCTTCGACCACGGCCAGTTGCTGGGCAGTGGCCATGGGGCCCATTTCGCTGGTTTCGTCCTGCGGATTGCCGATGCGGATGCGCTGAGCGCGTTGCACCAGACGCTCGACGAACTCGTCGTAGATCTCGTCCTGCACCAACAGGCGCGAGCCGGACACGCAGCTCTGTCCCGACGCTGCATAGATCCCGGCGATGGCACCGTTGATGGCGCTGTCCAGATCGGCGTCAGCGAAGATGATGTTCGGCGACTTGCCGCCCAGTTCCAGCGACAGTTTGGCGAAGTTCTCGGCGCTGCTGCGCACCACATGCCGGGCCATGGCTGCGCCGCCGGTGAAAGCGATCTTGCGCACCAGCGGGTGGCGGGTGAGGGCGGCACCGGTGCTTGGGCCGTAGCCGGTGACGACGTTGACCACGCCCGGCGGAATACCGGCTTCGAGGGCCAGACGCGCCAGTTCAAGGATGGTCGCCGAAGCATGTTCCGAGGGTTTGAGCACGATGGTGTTGCCGGCGGCCAATGCCGGGGCCAGCTTGATCGCGGTCAGATAAAGCGGGCTGTTCCAGGGAATGATCCCGGCCACCACACCCATCGGTTCGTGCACGGTGTAGGCAAACAGGTCGGGCTTGTCCAGCGGCAGCGTGCCGCCTTCGAGCTTGTCGGCCAGGCCAGCGGTGTAGTGGAAAAACTCGGGCAGGTAACTGACCTGGCCGCGGGTCTCGCGGATCAGCTTGCCGTTGTCGCGGCTTTCCAGCTGCGCCAGGTGTTCTTTGTTTTCGGCGATCAGATCGCCCAGACGACGCAGCAATTTGCCGCGAGCCGTGGCGGTGAGTTTGCGCCACGCCGGGTTTTCGAAAGCGGCCTGAGCCGCCTGAACGGCGCGCTCGACGTCGGCTTCGTCAGCGTCGGGCAACTCGGCCCAAGGCTGGGCCAGCGCCGGATTGAGGCTTTCGAAAGTCTTGCCGGACAGCGCATCGACCCATTGGCCGTCGATGCACATCTGGAAACGGGTAAGGCTCATGCAACGATCCCCTTTGCCGAGTTGTTTTGCGCGTCTGCCTGTTTGAGGAAATCCAGCAGCATCTGATTGACCAGACGCGGCGATTCCACGGGCATCATATGCCGCTGCTCGGCAAGTATCGCCACCTGTGCGCCATGAATGCGCAACGCCAGTTGCCGCGCCATGTCCGGCGTGGAGCCGGGGTCCAGCTCGCCGGTGGCGATCAGCGTCGGTGCGCGAATCTCGCCCAGATCGTCGGCGCGGTACATGTCTTGGGTGGCGAACAATTGATACGTGGTCAGGTAACCCTGCGGATCGTTGCTGGCAAGGATCTGCCGGATCGCCGCGATCTGCGCCGGGTTGGCCGCTTGATACTCGCGGCTGAACCAGCGCGACAACGCCTCGGCCGCATTCGCGTCGGGGCCGTGTTCGGCGGCCTGACCGGTGCGGGCAATGACGCTTGCGCGCTGTTCGGCCGTGCGATTGAACACGCTGTTGAGGATGACCATCCCCGACAAGTGCTGTGGGAAGTGCAGGGCAAAGGCCCGTGCCACCAGCCCGCCCATGGAGAAGCCGATGACCGTGGCACTGGGCAGACCCAGGTGTTCCAGCAGCTCACGCAACTGGTCGGCGTATCCCGGCAACCCCGTGTCCGGATCCGGACGCGGACTGGCGCCATGGCCGAGCATGTCGTAGGCAATGACTCGATAGTGCGGGGACAGACCGACGATCTGTCCTCCCCACATCTCCTTGTTCAAGCCAACCCCGTGAATCAACACCACAGGGTGGCCTTGGCCGGTCGCCAGATAACTGGTGCCGGCCGGGGTGCGTTCAGCGGTGAGCCGAATCATGGATTGCTCCTGCACAGGCCTTATTAGTATGGGCAGCCGAGATCACTGAGCTTTTTCGGCAGCCAGTTCTTCCAGATCGATGTAGCGGTTGCCGATGCGCGGGTGCAGGCGGCCGCCGTTCGCAGCGCCAAGCACGACGATGATTTCGTCGGCGCGCGGCGAGTCTTCGATCTGCATTTCGAGGGTGATGTAGTGCGAACGCAGGCCTTCGTCGTCCTTGTGCATCATCGGAATCTGAATGGAGGTGCCTGGACCGCCGCGCTTGTTAGTGAAGCTCAGGTAGCTCTTGGCCTTCACGGCTTCGCGGTAGTGATTGCCGAAGCGCAGGGTGTGAATCACGGCCGAGGCGTGTTCAATTTCGCCTTCAGCACCGACCACTGCGGCCTTGCCGTAGGCCTGGATCTTGTCGGCGCCGCCGATCAGACCGGTCAGGCGCTCGACCATCATGGCGCCGAGGTCGGAGCAGTTGGCGCGGATTTCCGGTTTCAGGTCTTCAACGAAACCGCGACCCAGCCACGGGTTTTTCATCACCACCGCCAGACCGACCATGGTCACGGGTGTGTCGGTGGCCTTGCCGCCTTCGATCAGGGTTTCTTCGAGGTAGCTGACGATTTTGCGAATTTCGAAACTCATGAAGGGCTCCCGGGTTCTTGGTTAGATTGTTCATGGGGTTTGTATTTGGTCTGATGGTATACCATAAGATTGATCGTGCAAGTGGTTTGTGTGGGGATGTGTCGAAAATCCCTTTCCAGTCGACGCATCACTTGTAGGCGCCGGCTTATATGGCGTGTATTTTCACTATTTGGGGTGACGCTGATGGTTTGGTTTGTCCTAACGTCCAAACTGTTCCGCCTTCGGCGGGTTACTTGAAAAGCCCCCCTCTTTGTTTCAAGAGGCAGCCAAGGGTCCGGCTCCTGGTTTGGTCTCGACTTCGTCGAGGTTCCGTAACGAAGGCGACGCTCCGTGGGCACGCGCCAAACGGGCATCCATGCCCTGACGGCGCTCTCGCGGCATCCATGCCGCTCGACCCACTCCGCATCGCCTGCGTTCAGCCTGCACCCAAGTCGCGTTTTGTGGTGTCTGGCCTGCTGCGGCATGAAGATCAAAAGCCACAGCGCGCTTTGCGCTGTTTAGCTCAACACTTCAATCGTTGAATACACATAAACCCTGTGGGAGTTAGCTTGCTGACGAATGCGGTGTGTCATTCACCTTTGATGCAACTGGCTCACTCCCATCGCGAGCATGCTGATGGTTCCCACGCTCCGCGTGGTAACCCATTCAATGACGCTCTGCGTCATCCGAAATGTGGCGCATGCGGACAGACGCCACTGGTTTGAGAACCATAGAATCTCCCACAAGTGTCGCTGCTCAGTTGATAAACGGCCCTAGCCAGATTTATCCGAAAAGAGTACAAATGTGCTCCATGACGACTTTATCTCCCAAACGCTCTGCCATCCTGACCTTCATTCGGGATCGCATCGCCCAGAATGGCCAGCCACCGAGCCTGGCGGAAATCTCCGAGGCCTTCGGTTTTGCGTCGCGCAGCGTGGCGCGCAAGCACATCGTGGCGCTGACCGAAGCCGGTTTTATTGAGGTCACGGCCAATCAGGCGCGGGGCATTCGTCTGGTGGAGAACAGGCCGCGCGCACACATGCTGGAAATTCCGGTGCTGGGTCGCGTCGCCGCCGGGGCGCCGATCGGTCCCGATATCGACATCCACGACACCTTCACCCTCGACAGCCGCACCTTCCTGCGCATCCCCGATTACCTGCTGCGGGTCAAAGGCGACTCGATGATCGAGGACGGCATTTTCGACGGCGATCTGGTCGGCATCCTGCAAAGTGCCGAGGCCCGGGATGGACAGATCGTCGTGGCCCGGCTCGACGGCGAGGTGACCATCAAGCGCCTTGAGCGCGGCCATGACACCTTCCGCCTGATGCCGCGTAACCCCGCTTATGCGCCCATCGTCGTGCGTCCAGATCAGGACTTCGCCATCGAAGGCGTGTTCTGCGGCCTGGTGCGCCGAGAATGATGGGCGCGGTGGTCAGCCTAAACGCGCTGCTGGACGAGCGTCGGGTCTGGAAAGGGCGCCCCGAGGTTCAGCCGGTGGCCGCGCAACCCACCGGCCATGCCTTGCTCGACGCGGCGTTGCCCATGGGCGGATGGCCGCCTGCGGCGCTGACCGAAATCCTGATTCCCGCCAATGGCAGCGGCGAGTTGCGCCTGCTGTGGCCGACCCTTGCGCGGCTGGCCGACAGTGGCGAGCGCATCGTGCTGGTGGCGCCGCCTCATGTGCCGTATCCCCAGGCCTGGCAGGCGGCCGGTGTCGATCTGCGGCAGTTGTCGGTGATCGAAGCCAGTGAACGCGACGCCTTGTGGGCCGTGGAGCAGTGCCTGCGTTCGGGCAGTTGTGGCGCGGTGCTGTGCTGGCCGAACAAGGTCGACGACCGTGCCTTGCGCCGTCTGCAAGTGGCGGCGGAAACCGGGGAAACCCTGGCCTTTGCCTGCCGTGGGCAAAACGCTGCGGTCAACCCGTCGCCCGCTGCCTTGCGCATCGCCATCGATGTACGACCGCGTCAGCTACGGGTGCTCAAATGCCGTGGCGGTCTGGCGCCGTCTTCACCGATTCCGTTTACCACCGACGCCTGAGGTTTCCATGCTCTGGGCCTGTGTCCTGCTGCCGCAACTGGCGCTGGACGGCGTCATGCGTCGTCGCGCCAACCCTGAAGAACCGCTGGCGTTGATCAGCGGCTCGGCCCAGCGTCGGGTGTTGCAAACCGTCAATGCCGCTGCGCGCGAACTCGGATTGCGCCCCGGTCAGTCACTGACCGCCGCACATGCCATGACTCGCGAGTTTGCGACGGTCGAATACGACCCGGACGAAACAGGCCGCTGGCACCGTTTATTGGCCGCCTGGGCCTATCGGTTCAGCTCGCAGGTCAGCCTGAAATACCCCCGCGTCCTGCTGATGGAAGTCGAGTCCAGCCTGGGGCTGTTCGGACCCTGGCCGGTGTTCGAAGCGCGCTTGCGTCAGGAACTGACGGCGTTGGGGTTCAGTCATCGCATCGTCGTGGCGCCTAATCCGATGGCGGCGCGCATGCTCGCCAATGCCCACGATGGTCTGGCGGTGACCTGCAACGACAGCCTGCAACAGGTGCTGGAACAGATGCCGGTCAATCGTATCGGCTTGTCTCAGGACGTGTCGACAGCCTTCGGCCGCATGGGCCTGCATCGCCTGCGCCAGGTGTCGGCGTTGCCTCGCGATACCCTGGCCAGACGTTTTGCGCCCCAAGTGCTGCAGCACCTGGACACCTTGCTTGGGCGCAGGCCGATGCCCCTTGAGTGCTACGTGCCGCCCGATCATTTCGACACCCGCATCGAACTCAATTTCGACGTGGAATCCCATCAGGCCCTGCTGTTCCCGCTCAAGCGCATGATTGCCGATCTGGCGTTGTTTCTCGGCGGACGCGACAGCGGTGTGCAGCGGTTCATCATCCATCTGGAGCATGTGCCCAGTGTCGGCAGCGTGGCGCCCGATACCCTGATTCCGGTGGGCTTGCTGAGTGCCGAGCGTGAAGCCGACAGGCTGTTCGAACTGGCCCGCGGGCGTCTGGAACAGGTGGTGGTGCCGTCGCCCGTGCGCGCCTTGAGGTTGCAGGCAAAGGACCTGCCGGCCTTCGTGCCGTCTCATCGCGAGCTGTTCGATGACCGCCCGCAACAGAACATGCCGTGGGAGCAGTTACGCGAACGCCTGCGTGCTCGACTGGGCGATGAGGCCGTCAGCGGCCTGGGTTTTCATGCCGACCACCGTCCGGAGTGTGCGTGGTTGCCGACATCTGTCAGCAAGCCCGTGATGGCGGCGCACAAGGTTTCACGTCCGGGATGGCTGCTGCGCGAACCCGAACATCTCAGCGATTCCAGCGTCCGCGTGCTGGCCGGGCCTGAGCGCATCGAATCGGGGTGGTGGGACGGCGGTGATGTGCGTCGCGATTACTTCCTGGTCGAGACCCGCACCGGGCAGCGCGGCTGGGCCTATCGCAAGGTCGGGGATGACAGCGGCCTGTTGTTGCAGGGCTGGTTCGCATGAGGGGGGACTACGCCGAGCTGCACTGCCTGTCCAACTTCAGTTTTCAGCGCGGCGCGTCCAGCGCCAAGGAGCTGTTCGAGCGGGCGAAACGTCACGGCTATCAAGCCTTGGCCATCACCGATGAATGCACGCTGGCGGGTATCGTGCGGGCCTGGCAAGCAGCCAGTGAATGTGAGTTGCCTTTGATCATCGGCAGCGAGGTTACCCTCGAGAACGGCCCGAAGGTGGTGCTCTTGGTGGAAGACCTCGCGGGTTATCAGGCCTTGTGCGGTTTGATCACCGAAGGTCGACGGCGCAGCAAGAAGGGCGAGTACCGACTGTTGCGCGAAGATTTCCGGCGACCGGTGGCAGGGTTGCTGGCGTTATGGGTGCCGGATCTGGATCAGCGTGCCGAGGCGCTGCACGAGCAAGGTGACTGGTTGCGTCAGACCTTCAAGCAAGACCTGTGGCTGAGCGTGCAACTGCATTGCGGGCCCGATGACAGCCTGCGTCTGTCGAGGCTGCTGGCGCTGGCGCGTTCGCTCGACATCCCCGCAGTGGCCAGCGGTGATGTGCACATGCATGCTCGTGGCCGCCGCGCCTTGCAAGACACCATGACCGCGATTCGTCACCACACCACCGTGGCTGAAGCCGGCCATCGCCTGTACCCCAACGGCGAGCGGCATTTGCGTACGCGTAACGTACTGGCCGAGTTGTACCCCGCTGACCTGCTGGCTGAAACCCTGAACATCGCCCGGCGCTGCCGCTTTGACCTGAAGCAGTTGCGCTACGAATACCCCCACGAGCTGGTGCCTGCCCAACACACGCCGGCCAGTTGGCTGCGCCAGCTCACCGAAGCGGGTGCACGCTGGCGCTGGCCCAAGGGCGTGCCCGAGGTGGCGCGGAAAAATATCGAGAAGGAACTGAAGATCATCTCGACAATGAAGTACGAAAGTTACTTCCTCACCGTGCATGACATCGTCAAATTCGCCCGCGATCAGAGCATTCTGTGTCAGGGCCGTGGCTCAGCCGCCAACTCGACCGTGTGTTTCGTCCTGGGCATCACCGAGCTGGACCCGGCAAACATCAATCTGCTGTTCGAACGCTTCATTTCGGAAGAACGTAATGAGCCGCCGGACATCGACGTCGACTTCGAGCACGAGCGCCGCGAGGAAGTCCTGCAATACATCTTTCGTCGTTATGGCCGGGGCAGGGCGGCGTTAACGGCCGTGGCAAGCACCTATCACGGCGCGGGCGCGGTTCGGGATGTGGCGCGGGTGCTCGGCTTGCCGCCCGATCAGATCAACGCACTGGCGGACTGTTTCAGCCGCTGGAGCGACACGCTGCCGTCGCCTGAACGTCTGCGTGAATGCGGTTTCGAGCCCGACAGCCCGGTGTTGCGCCGTGTATTGACGTTGACCGGCGAACTGATCGGTTTTCCCCGGCACCTGTCCCAGCATCCCGGCGGCTTTGTGATCTCCGAGCATCCACTGGAGACGCTGGTGCCCGTGGAAAACGCCGCGATGGCTGACCGCACGATCATTCAGTGGGACAAGGACGATCTGGACCTGGTGGGCCTGCTCAAAGTCGACATTCTGGCCCTCGGCATGCTGAGCGCTCTGCGCCGCACGTTCGATCTGGTCGAGTTGCATCGGCACAAACGCTGGACCATCGCCACGCTGCCGGACGGGGATGAGCCGACCTACGAGATGATCAGCCGCGCAGACACCATCGGCGTGTTCCAGATTGAATCGCGGGCGCAGATGTCGATGCTTCCACGCCTCAAACCCAAGGAGTTTTACGACCTGGTGATCGAGGTCGCCATTGTCCGACCGGGGCCGATTCAGGGCGACATGGTGCATCCCTATTTAAGGCGTCGAAATGGCGAGGAGGAGGTGACCTATCCCTCCGAGGCGCTCGAGGACGTCTTCAAGCGCACACTGGGCGTGCCGCTGTTTCAGGAGCAGGTCATGCAACTGGCCATCGTCGCCGCCGACTATTCCCCGGGAGAAGCCGACCAGTTGCGCCGCTCCATGGCCGCCTGGAAACGTCACGGCGGGCTCGAGCCGCACCGTATTCGCCTCAGCGAGCGCATGAAAGAGAAGGGCTATCCGGACGAGTTCATCCACCGCATCTTCGAGCAGATCAAGGGCTTTGGCAGTTACGGCTTTCCCGAGTCCCATGCCGCCAGCTTCGCCTTGCTGACCTACGCCAGCTGCTGGCTCAAATGCCACGAACCGGCCGCGTTCACCTGCGCACTGATCAACAGCTGGCCCATGGGGTTCTACAGCCCTGACCAGTTGCTGCAGGACGCGCGTCGGCATCACATCGAAATCCGTCCGGTGGACGTGCGCTACAGCGACTGGGACTGTTCGCTGGAGCCGGTCGACAGCCCCGAGTACACGCGCAACCTGGCGATCCGCATGGGCATGCGCATGATTCGTGGTTTTCGCGAAGAAGACGCCAGGCGCATCGAGCAATCGCGGCAACAGCGCGCGTTCAAGGACGTCACCGACCTGTGCATACGTGCCGATCTGGACAACCGAGGCCGCGCATCGCTGGCCGATTCGGGGGCTTTGCGCGGGTTGGCCGGGCATCGCCATCGCGCGCGCTGGGAGATCGCGGGGGTCGAAGTGCAGCGGCCCTTGTTCGGCGATGACTGTTTTGGTGAAGAGGCACAGGTGGCCTTGCCGCTGCCCAGCGTGGCTCAGGATCTGGTGGCCGATTACGACACCCTCGGCACGACACTGGGTCCGCACCCGTTGTCTTTGCTGCGCACTAAACTGGCGGCCAAACGCTTTCGCAGTTCGAAGGATTTGCTCACCGAAGAGCACGGGCGCAATTTCAGCGTCGCCGGGCTGGTGGTCGGTCGACAAAGGCCCGGCACGGCCAGCGGCGTGACGTTCGTCACCCTGGAAGACGAGCACGGCATGATCAACGTGGTGGTCTGGCGCGACCTGGCCGAACGTCAGCGCAAGGTGCTGGTGGGGTCGCAGTTGATGCAGGTGTTCGGCAAGTTCGAATACCAGAAAGGCGTGCGCCACGTCATTGCGCAGCGGCTGTTCGACCTGACGCCGTTACTGACGGGGCTGGATGTGCGCAGTCGGGATTTCAAGTGATGAGTGGGGCAACCGACACTCACCGTATGGACTCACAAATAACGGTGGGAGTGAGCTTGCTCACGAAGACGTCAGTACATCCGATATATCTTCATCGGTCGTAGATCGGCATTCGCGAGCCGGCTCGCACACAGCGGGCTGCAGTTGGCTGGAAGATGGGACGGCTTAAACCTCTACCTTCACCGCACGCCCGGTCTTGATCGATTCCAGTGCGCAGTTGGCCAGGTGCAGCGCTTTCAGGCCATCGCGGGCGTTGGTCGGTAACGGCTCGCCGGCGTTCACCGCGTCGATGAACTGGTTGAGCTCGTTGCGATAGGAATCGGCGTAGCGCTCAAGGAAGAAGTTCTCCAGCGGCTCACGGGCTTCGGTCTGGGTCGCGCTGTAGGTGCGCACGGTGCTTGGGCGGTGGTTGTCGTTGAGGATCATGCCTTTGGAACCGAAGACTTCCAGACGCTGATCGTAGCCGTACACCGCTTCGCGGCAGCAGTTGATGTGGCATTGCTTGCCGGACGCCGTACGCAGCAGAACCATGACGCTGTCGTAGTCGTCGATCTGCGCCAGCGCCGGGTCGACCAGACGGCTGGCGATGGCCAGCACTTCCACCGGTTCCTCGCCGAGCAACGTGCGCGCGGTGTCGAAGTCGTGGATGGTCATGTCGCGGAAGATCCCGCCAGAATGCTTGAGGTATTCCACCGGTGCCAGCCCGGGGTCGCGGCTGGTGATCACCACCTGGCGCACGTCGCCGATGTCGCCGTTGGCAATCGCTTTGCGCATGTGCAGGGTGTCCGGGTCGAAGCGGCGGTTGAAGCCCAGCATCACCTTGCCGTTCAGGCGCTCGATGTCTTCCACCGCCTTGGCTGCCTTGGCGAAATCCAGATCGATGGGTTTTTCGCAGAGCACCGGTTTGCCCAGTTGAACGGCGCGCAGCATCAGATCGATGTGGGTGTCGGTGGGCGTGCCGATGACGATTGCATCGACGTCGTCACGGGCAATGGCCTCGGCGCAGTCGTAAGCCGCCGCGCAACCCAGTCTGGCCGCCAGTGTGTCGACGCCTTCGCGCCAGGGGTCGGCGATCACCGACAGTTGCACATCCGGATTGGCCGCGACGTTGGCCGCGTGAATGTTGGCGATGCGGCCTGCGCCGAGGACTGCGATGCGTAGCATGGGTGGATCTCCTTGGATTGTTGTTGTCGGGTAGATCGGTTGGGGCTCGGAACGGGGGTCAGTGCACCAGATTGAACGGCGTCACGATCTGCACTTGGGAGGCGGGGATCGGATCGACCTTCCACAGACGGTGAAACTGCAGGATGTGCAGGAAGGCATGCCGGGCGTCGACCTGCAGGTTGTGGTCGATGATGGCGGCGATCTTTTCTTCCGCCAGCAGCTGGCGGTTTTCCTGGTCCAGGTCATGGCCGATGAACACGGCCAGCGAGCGGTCAAGCGTGGCGAATGCGTCGACGATGGCGCGGTTGCCGCCGCCGACGCTGTAGATGGCCTTGATCGACGGATTGGCCTTCAGCGCTTCGGTCACGCGTTCGAGTGTGGGCTCGTACACGCCAAATCCGCCGGTGATGTCGACCACGCGCAGGTGCGGCGCGCGGCTGCGTAACCAGGTGCGAAACCCCATTTCGCGTTCTTCTTCACCCCGGAACAACTCGCTGCTGATGACCACGGCGACGTCTTGCGCGGCCTGGCCCAGCCAGCTCGCCATCAGGTACGCCGCCGTTTGCCCGGCCGTGCGGTTGTCCATGCCGATGTAACCGATGCGATCGCTTTGGGGCAGATCGGAGACCAGTGTCACGACCGGGATGCCGGCGGCGGTGACCTGATTCACGGCCTCATTGATCTGCGGCTCGTCCGCCGCCTTGAGGATCAGGCCCTGACTGCCTTTACCGGCACACCGCAGGATCAGGTCGTGCATCTCCTGGGTGTCGATCTCCTGATACGGGTGGAAACGGGGAAAAATGCGAAACGGCGCCAGGCTGCCCAACTGCGCGTGAATCGCCTCCTGCACCGCGTCGCTGAAGCGTTTGGGCGTGTGCAGGATGATGTCGATATGGAAGGTGCGGCCGACCGCAGGCCCGGTTTTTTCTTGGGCTTCCAGTTCTTCGAGGGCCTGCTGAATGCGACGGTTGGTCTGGTAATGGACGCTGCCGCGTTCGTGCAGCACGCGATCGACTGTAGCCTTGCTGACGCCGGCCTGGGCGGCGATCTGCTTGATGGAGAAACGTCGGGCGCGGTCGAGCATGAGAGTCCCTGAGCCTTTTTGAGGTCTTGTTGAGGTTGATTCGGGCGTCTGTGAGGTTTTCGCAATGCTAGTCTCAGTTCCAATCGTTGTACAGATGGAATTTAAATTCTATTGCGACGACGATCACCCGCAGCCAAAAACAACAACAGCAGGAGACAGGCATGTCAGCACTCGATCTTTCCACTTCTTTCACCGGTCGCTACTTCGTCGTCACCGGCAGCACTCAAGGGTTGGGCGCCGCAGTGGCTCATACCCTTGCGCAACGCGGCGCGGCGGGCCTGATCATCTGCGGACGCAGTCGTGACAAAGGCGAACAGCAAGTGCGTCAACTGGCCGAACTGGATTGCCAGGCGTTCTTCGTCGAGGCTGACATGGAGAACGTCGACGATTGCCGTCGTGTCGTGGCCGCTGCCAAGGAACACTTCGGGACTGTTCACGGCCTGGTCAACTGCGCCGGGATGTCTGACCGCGGCACCATCATCGACACCTCACCCGAGCTGTTTGATCGCATCTTTGCGGTCAACGTAAAAGCCCCGTTTTTTCTCATGCAGGAATGCATCAAGCTGATGATCGCCAACAACGTCGAAGGCTCGATCGTCAGCATCCTCAGTGTCTCCGGCCATGGCGGTCAGTCGTTCCTGTCGGCGTACGCTGCGTCCAAAGGCGCGCTCGCAGTGCTGACCAAGAACGTAGCGTTCAGCACCTTGCGCAACCGCATCCGCGTCAACGGCCTGAACATCGGCTGGATGGACACCCCGCACGAAGACCAGATCCAGCGCCAGTACCACGGTGCCGACGAAGGCTGGCTCGCCCGCGCCGAGGCGCAGTCACCGTTCGGTCGCTTGCTCAAACCTCAGGAAGTGGCCAACAGCGTCGCCTATCTGCTCTCCGATCAATCGGGCATGACCACCGGCGCGGTGATCGACATGGAGCAGGGCATCATGGGCTGCGGCGACGGTTCCACACCCCGTCCTGATGCACCGTTGACCCTGGACGGCGTTGCCGGAGCAGCGTTGTGAGCCTCTTCGCCACCTCGCGTGACATCGATGTCCGGGCGTTCGCGGCGGTATGTGAACAGCGGGTGAATGCCGCCGAGTATCCTCATGCGCAGGAAGTGGTCAGTCAGGTGGTGATCTATGACGCCGATGCGCTGCGCAGCGCCGCTCTGCATGACCGCTTGGGCATATTGAGCGAGCTGCACCGGCTGTTTCGCGACGGCCCGGGTGTGATGGTGGTGCGCAATGCCTTTCCCGATCTCGCGGTCGTTGACCGGCACAGCGAGGTGTTCCGCCAGATCATCACCGACGAAGCGGCGAGGGTGGTGCGGGCCGACCACTTCGCCAAGGCGGGCGCCAATCAGCGGATCTGGAATTCGCTGCAGAAAGCCGCCGAACATTCGCCGGACTCGTTCATCGAGTACTACGCCAATCCCTTGCTCGGCCTGATCGCCGAGTCGTGGCTGGGACCCTCTTTTCAGGCGTCGGCGCAGGTCAATGTGGTGACGCCGGGCGGTCAGGCGCAACAGCCCCATCGCGACTATCACCTGGGCTTCCAGAGCGATGAGGTCGCCGCGCGTTTTCCGCTGCCGATGCATCGCCTGTCGCAACACCTCACGCTGCAGGGCGCGGTGGCGCACACCGACATGCCGCTGGAAACCGGACCGACGCTGTTGTTGCCGTTCTCGCAGCAGTACGAGCTGGGTTATCTGGCGTGGCGTGATCAGGCGTTCATCGACTACTTCGATCGTCACGCGATTCAGTTGCCGCTGAACAAAGGTGATCTGCTGTTCTTCAACCCCGCGCTGTTCCATGCGGCGGGCACCAACCGCACGACGGATGAGTTCCGGATGGCGAACCTGCTGCAGATTTCGTCGGCGTTCGGCAAGCCGATGGAGACGGTCAATCGGGAACGGATGATGCTGGCGCTGTATCCGCTGATGCTCAAGCGGGTCGAGCAAGGCGAACTGGATGAAGAGGGCATGCAGGCGGTGATTGCGATGAGTGCGGACGGGTATTCATTTCCGACCAACCTGGACACTGACCCGCCATTGCACGGCATGGCGCCACAGACGGGGCAGCAATTGTTCGAGTTGGCGTTGCAGGAGCGTTGGCCGGTGGAGCGGTTTGTCGAGGCAGTTGAGGTGATGCGGGTTAAGCGGTTCGCCTGAGTTCAATGATTCATCGGTGGTGCTGGATGTTGTATGTTTCCTGCAAAGATACAGTCGCCATTTCTGGCACGCTGTGTGCTGTCCTGAATGAATACGGGTTGTTGAACAATCCCGATCTTTCAGGAACTGCACACTGTGTCCATCGCCAAAGAAAACGGCCTGTCGCTGGCCGACCAGGTTGCCCACGAACTGCGCGAAGACATCATCGGCGGACGGCTGTTGTCCGGCATGCCGTTGGTGGAAAGCGAACTGGTGCGTGGTTATAACGCCTCGCGCAACACCGTGCGCGAAGCGCTGCACCTGCTCGGCCGCGAGGGACTGACGACCTACGTCCGGCACAAGGGCGTCATCGTTCGTCGTCTGACCGTGGACGATGTACGTGACCTTTTCATGGTCCGCCGCACCCTTGAATCCCAAGCCATACTCACCGGCAAGCTGCTGGTCGATTCGTCTTCCGCGCGCATGGCAAATGCCATTGAAGCCGCCGAGCTGGCCAGCGAACGCGAAGACTGGCGCGCCTTTGGCACCCACAGCCTGCGCTTTCACCAGCAGGTCGTGGGCCTGTTGCACAGTCCGTCGTTCGATGAGTTTTTCACCAACATCGTGGCGCAGATGCGCCTGGTGTTTTCCGCCGCCCCCGACGAAGCGCGCTATCAGGCGCCCTGGCTGGCGCGCGACCGGCACATTCATCAGTTGCTGATCGACGGCCATCGCCACGAAGCGGGTGAAGCCATGGACAGCTACCTCAACGATTCCGAACACCAGGCGCTGGACCTGCTTTCGCGCGCTACCAGACACTGAACCAGGAGATTGCCATGTACAAAGATTATCCAGCCGCGTATCAGGTCAGCAAAGGCGCTGCGTTGCAGGTCGATACGGCGTTCTATGACCGTATTCGCGAGCGTCAGGACTGTCGCACGCAGGTCGAGCAGTTCGAGGTGCCGATTCGCACCGGGCGTGCCTGGAAGGTCAAGGCGGGACAGGTGTTCCGCGTCACGACGCCCGTGGGTCCGCAGGTGGGCGACTTCAACGTCTGGAACGCCAACGACCCGCGTGAGCGCATGTGGGCATCGCGTACCCGTCAGTTACAAGGGGCGCACGTGACCACCCATGATCGCCTGTGGTCGAACCTGCCGTTCCTGCGGCCGATGGTCACCATCACCGATGACAGCCTGGCGAGCTACGGCATCGATGAGCACGGCGGCCGCTTGCATGACCTGCTCGGGACCCGTTGCGACCCGTACGTGAACAAGATGCTGACGGGGGAGGATTTCCATCATCACTGCCATTCGAACCTGACCCGTGCCGTTTTGCCTCACGGCCTGACCGAGTTCGACGTCCACGATGTGCTGAACATCTTCCAGTGCACGGGCCTGAACCACGATGACATGTACTTCATGAAGGCCTGTCCGGCGCAGAAGGGGGATTATCTGGAATTCTTCGCTGAGATCGACCTGCTGTGTGCGTTGTCGACCTGCCCGGGCGGCGACCTGTCCCTGCCGATGTGGGGCCCCGATGCGCAGGACCCGCTGACCGTCTGCCGCCCGCTGGGCGTGGAAATCTACGACCTCGACGCGTCGCTGCTGCACGGGTGGGAGCAACCCAAGCGCGCGGAGTACAACGGCCTGCACGGCTTGAAGATCGACAAGGCGCAATGGGAGAAGTAAGCCTTACTGATGCGACAAGGTGGGGCTGCTGCGCCAAATTCCACGGGAGAGTCTCAGTCCATCGACCGGGTAGGCCGGGGCGCGTGGCGGGTGCAAGGCCTGTGGGAGCTGCTGGAGGTTACGACAGTGGCGAATGCGTAGGTGCAGTCACATCACCGGTAAATGACCCACCGCCTTCGCGGCCGTTGTAACCTGCAACGCCTCCCACAGGATTGATCGTTTTCACGCTCCGCGTTGGAATGCCTGTCAGGACGCTCTGCGTCCATGTTGACGCAGAGCGTCAGCCACTGCGTTACCCCGGGGAGCGTGGGAATGATCAGAGTATTCGCACGCTCACGTGCCAGGCGGGCGGAGATCGACCTCAAGCATCCCGCAACAGGTCATGGGCATTGAGCAGGCCGTAAGCGATTTCAGGGTTCTTTTCCAGGCCGCGCCGGATCGCCGCCGGGATCGCTGCGCGGGTCTTGCGGCACATGCCGGGCAGTTCGGCGATGTCGATGACGAGGCCGCGCATGCTGCGCACTTCATTGAAGCCGGGCGCAATGGCCAGGCGGATGCCGAGCAACTCGAACATGCGCCGCTGCATGTGCTCCAGATCGCTCAGGCTGGCGATGCTCTCCAGACGCTCAAGCAGACGCTTTTCCTCCTGACGGGTCAGGCACAGGATGCGCATGTCCGTGCCGGGGGTTTCCAGCAGGCGTTCGCGGTCGCAGGTGCAGGCGCCGGGCGGGCAGGGTGAGCGAATGGGCAGAGTGGGCGTCATGGGGTCTGATCATAGCGATGGTCGGGGCTGAATTACAGCCGGTTGTCGGCGCGCAGCACGCACCTGTCAACTGGCTTTCTGGTCAGGCCAATATGATTAAAACTTAATTGGTCTTGCCAATATGCAAATCGCTGTGTAGTTTTTTCGCAGCGGCGCCGAGCGCGTTACACGGGCCGGCGCATCCAGGATCACAACAACAATAGATCACGCCCAGTCACCCGCAGCGTTCGTCATCACCGCTGTGCCGGCGTGCATGGTCTGGAGAGAAAGCATGCTCACCGTCGTCTGCGAAACACCCGGCTCCCTGCTGGCCCAGGATCGTCAAAAGCCTGAGCGCGCGCCTGGCGAAACGCTGGTCAGGATCAAGCGCGTCGGGGTCTGCGGCACCGACCTGCACATCTTCAACGGCAATCAACCGTTTCTGGAATACCCCAGGGTCATGGGGCACGAATTCTCGGGCATTGTCGAAGAAAGCGAGGCGGGCAGCGGTCTGGTGGCGGGGGACGTGGTGTACGTGATGCCCTACCTGTCCTGTGGCGACTGCATCGCCTGTCGTCAGGGGAAAACCAATTGTTGCGTGCGCATTCAGGTACTGGGCGTGCATCGCGATGGCGCTTTTACCGAATACCTCAGCCTGCCGCACGCCTTTGTCCTCAAGGCGAACGGGATCACGCTGGACCAAGCGGCGATGATCGAGTTTCTGTCGATTGGCGCGCACGCGGTGCGTCGATCCGATATTCAGGCAGGGCAGCGTGCGCTGGTGGTCGGCACCGGCCCGATCGGCATGGCCGTGGCCATTTTCTCCCGCCTGCGCGGCGCGCAGGTCACGGTCCTGGACACCCGCGAGGATCGCCTGGCGTTCTGCAAGGCGCATCTGAAAGTCACCTCGGCCGTGTTGATTGGCGCCGAGGACAAGCAGCAACTGGAACACCTGACCCAAGGCGAATTCTTTGACGTGGTGTTCGACGCCACCGGCAACGCCAAGGCCATGGAGCGTGGGTTCGAGTTCATCGCGCACGGCGGCAAATACGTCCTGGTGTCCATCGTGCGCGACACTATCAGCTTCTCCGATCCTGAATTTCACAAGCGCGAAGCCACGTTGATGGGCAGCCGTAACGCGACGGTCGAGGATTTTCGTTACGTGGAGCAGTGCCTGCGCGACGGTTTGATTCCCGATGCAGCACTGAACACCCATCGCATGACATTGAGCGAAGTGCCGGAGCGTTTTCAAATGCTGCTTGACCCGACGCAAGGCGTGGTCAAGGCGATCGTCGAGTGCTGATCGCACGCATCGGGCAGAGATAAACGTCTGTGGGAGCGAATTCATTCGCGAAAAATGTTTCAGGCGCGGCTTATGTTACGGCTTCACCCCCGTATCGCGAATGAATTCGCTCCTACAGGTCCTCGAGCGTCGAATGGGCGGCGCGCATCACTTTGAAAGGGACATTGCATGAACCCTCCCGTTTCAACCCCGATCCTGCAATTTGGCACCAGCCGATTCCTTCAGGCACATGCCGACTTTTTTATTTCGCAAGCGCTCGCCAAGGGCGAGGCACTGGGCAAGGTGACGGTCGTACAAACCACCGCCAGTGCCGACAGCGCGCAACGTGTTCAGGCGTTGGCGAGCGGCGTCGGTTATCCGGTGCGGATCCAGGGCACGGAAGGCGGGCGCACGGTCGATGAAGAGTACTGGTCGTCGTCCATCGCCACGGCGCTGCACGCCGGGCGAGACTGGTCGCAGCTGCGTCGGGCCATCGTGAAGGACGTCGAGGTGGTGATTTCCAATACCGGCGACAAAGGCTATGTGCTCGATGCGGCAGACTCCACTGACCTGCTGTCGGCCAACGCGCCAGCGCCCGTGAGCTTCCCGGCCAAATTGCTGGTCTTGCTGCATGATCGCTGGTTGTTGAATCCACACAGCACGTTGTCGTTGTTCCCCTGTGAGTTGGTGTCGCGCAACGGCGATGTGCTGCGCGACCTGATCATTCGCCTCGCGACGGAATGGCAAATGGCGCCTGCGTTCATTGTGTACCTGAGCGACACCTGTCGCTGGGCCAACTCACTGGTCGACCGTATTGTTTCGCAGCCCATCCAGCCTGTCGGCGCGGTGGCGGAGCCCTACGCAATCTGGGCCATCGAGCGGCAGGAGGGGCTGCAATTGCCGTGCACGCATCCCTGCATCGTCCTCACCGACCAACTGGAACAATACGAGCAATTCAAGCTGTACATGCTCAATCTGGGGCACAGCTGGCTCGCCGAGCGTTGGCGGGTCGACGGGCGTGCGGCCGAGGAAACGGTGTATCAGGCCATGGGCGACGCAGCGTTGCGTCAGAGTCTTGAGGCGCTGTGGGAGGAGGAAGTGCTGCCGGTGTTTGCCGCGAAAGGAGAGCTGGCGCAAGCGCGGGATTATCTGGCCAGTGTGCGCGACCGTTTTCTCAATCCGTTTCTGCAACATCGCATTGTCGACATCGCGCAGAACCACGAGGAGAAAAAACGCAGGCGGTTCTTGCCGGTCGTCGAGCAAGGACGAAAGATCCCGGGATTGCTACAGATCCGGCTGGAACAGGCATTGGCGAGATAAGCCCGAAGGCGTCCGGCGTGCCGACGATGGCCGTTCACAGGCTTATCGTCGACACGCGGCGTCCGGTGTCAGTTGAAACTTTGGCGGAACACCAGCGCCTTCAACCCACCCTCAGGCTCCGCGTCGGCAAACTCCGGGGGATTCTCAAGTCGCCGTTCGAAACGCAGGCTCGGCGCTTCACGGGTCACCCCTTCAATCAAGAAATCGGCGCCCAATGCCGGGTCGTTCATGCAGGCCAACACGGTGCCGTGGGGGCTCAACAGCTCCGGCAGTTTGCGCAGGACGCGCTGGTAATCTTTGGTCAACAGGAAGCTGCCTTTCTGAAACGACGGCGGGTCGATGATCACCAGGTCATAAGGGCCGCCGCTCTTCACTTTGCCCCACGACTTGAACAGCTCGTGCCCGAGAAAACTGACCTTGCTCAGGTCGTGGCCGTTCAGGCGATGGTTGTCGCGGCCTCGGCTGAGCGCCGCCCGGGACATGTCCAGGTTGACCACGAACTCCGCGCCACCCTCGATGGCCGCCACGGAAAAGCCGCAGGTGTAAGCAAACAGGTTGAGCACCCGTTTGCCTGAGGCGTTGGCGCGCACCCAGTCGCGGCCGTAACGCATGTCCAGGAACAGACCCGTGTTCTGCTTCTTGCCGAAATCCACGAGGTAGCGCAAGCCGCCTTCGGTCAGGGTCCACTCGTCCGGCATCTCGCCTGCGAGCGCTTCGGTCAGGCTGTCCGGCAGGTAACGGTGTTGCAGCAACAGGGTGTGAGCCTGGCTGTTCTGCCACGTGGGCGTCCGCACGAGCTCAAAGAGCAGGCGTTTCAGCGCATCGAGGTCTTCGCCGGCAGGCTCCTTGAACAGCGACACCAGCACGACACCCTGCATCCAGTCCACGGTCAGTTGCTCGAGCCCTGGCCAGCGTCGTCCACGGCCATGGAACAGGCGGCGAGTTTCTGCGGGTGCAGGGGCGAGGGCGGTCAGCAGGTGTTCGTTGAGGGTGTTCAGCGCGTCGGCATTCATCGGGTGGCGGCGGGTCGGTCATGAGAAAGGGCGGCATTCTAAACCCAATCAGGGGGCAAGCGTCTGTAATGCGTCGAGGACCTGCCTCAGTCCCTTGTTCACCGGTTTGTCCTGACGCAGCACGATGCCCAGCGTCCGGTTCAGGGGGGGCGTCAGCGCCTGAACCTGCAAACCCCGTTGATGATGGGGCGCCGCCACCGACATGCGCGGCACGATGCTGTAACCCAGGCCAGCGGCGACCATTTCCTTGATGGCCTCGATGCTGCCCAGCTCCATCACCGGCTTGATACGCTGCCCCGCCTGCAGGAACCACTCATCGATCAGCAGGCGAGTGCTGCTAGCGGCTTCGAACAAGACCAAGGGCAGATCCAGCAGCGAACCCGCCGTGAGGTCCTTTGGAAGAGGACGTTGCTCAGCACTGAAAATCGCGACGAGTTCATCGTCCAGCAGTGGGGTGACCGACAGGCTGCGACCGGATGCGGGCAGGGTGACTAGCGCAAGGTCCAGGCGGTTCTCCTCCACTGCGCGCAAGATGCCGTCGGTGTTGCCGGTACTGACGCGCACATCCAGTGCCGGAAACTGCCGGCGCAAGGTTTGTAAAATCGGCGGAAGGAGATGGATGCAGGCCGTCGCGCCCGTGCCGATAGCGACTCGCCCGGCAACGCCCTGCGCGTGGCTCGACAGGTCAAGCAACGCGTCTTCGACCACGGCATCGATTCGACCAATGTGCTCCAGCAGCGTGCTGCCGGCGGGCGTCGGCTTGATGCGTTTACCGACGCGTTCGATGAGGCGCAGGTTCAACCGCTCCTCCAGCAGGCGGATGTGCAGGCTCACGGCTGGCTGAGTCAAACCGAGGCGCTGCGCCGCAGCGGAAAAGCTGCCGTGGTGGATAACATGGGCGAAGGAGTGAAGGTGATTAAGGTTGAGCCGCTGCATGGCAAAGTTTTACTGATGCTGAGGATGACAAATCATAGCTTTGTTTTGGGGTGGCAGCGCGTCATCATTGCTCACCTGCTTTTATCTTGATCCAGAAGAAGACCGCACATGCCTCACGACCTCATTTTGCGCGACGCCCTTGAAGACGACATGCCCGCCGTGCAGGCGATTTACGCCCACCACGTGATTCATGGCACTGCCAGCTTCGAACTGGAACCGCCGACCCTTGCGCAGATGTGTCAGCGACGTACGGACGTCCGTGGCCATGACCTCCCTTACCTGGTGGCCGAACTGGAGGGTGAGGTCGTCGGCTACGGCTACGCGACGCTGTATCGGCCCCGTCCGGCCTACCGTTTTACTGTCGAAGACTCCGTGTACGTACGTGAGGGTATGGCGGGCAAGGGCATCGGCCAGGCCCTGCTGGCGCTGATCATCGAGCGTTGCATCGCCGGTGGTCGTCGACAAATGGTCGCTGTCATTGGCAACAGCGAAAACACGGCCTCGATTCGGCTTCATGAGCGCCAAGGATTTCGTACTGTCGGCGTGTTTGAGTCAGTGGGTTTCAAGCACGGCCGTTGGCTGGACACGGTTTTGATGCAGCGCGAACTGGGTGAAGGCGCAGGCAGCGTGCCCCGTGGCTAGCCATCCGCTGGCTGTCGAATGGAGGGGCCGCTCAGTTACTGTCACTCACGCTTGGCCCATGAATGGGTGTATCGGGCGTATTACGTAATATGAGTGCTTCGCCTTTGTGCGCGACTCGTCATGTGATCGGGCGTTGCTCTGGCTGGCCCTGTTCATCGTCGTCCTCAGCGTCTGCGTGGCGCTGGTGCTCTGTTGTGGCGGACTCGTTTGTAAGGGTTTCAGGCACGCCTAACCACAGCAGCACGAAGGCGACGGCGGCAATGGCCGCCAGTGTGAGAAAGGCCGCGCTGTAACCGGCTTCGCGAATCACCAGACCGGCCAGGCCATTGCTCAAGGCCGCGCCCAGACCGAATACCGTTGAGATCGCACCCAGGCTGACATTGAAGCGTCCAGTGCCCTGGGTCAGGTCCTTGACCACCAGCGGCAGCAGTGCGCCGAAAGCGCCGGCGCCTATGCCGTCGAGCAATTGCACGCCCACCAGCCAGTACGGGTTGTCCGAGAGCACATACAGCACTCCGCGCAGCGGCAAGATCACGAAACCCGCCATCAACAGCGGTTTGCGTCCCCAGCTGTCTGCCTTGGCGCCAACCAGCCAGGCCACCGGCACCATCACCAGTTGTGCGGCCACGATGCACGCCGAGGTCAGTGGCGTGGCGAGCTGGAGGTCGATCTGTGACAGCTTCTGGCTGACCAGCGTCAGCATCGCGGCATTGGCCAGATGGAACAGCCCGCAACAGATCGCGAAGACCAATAACGGGCGGTTGTTCAGCAGCGCCGCCCATCCACTGGGTTGATCGTTCTCCCCCTTGTCACTGGGGTCGAAGCCTCGGGCCACTTCATGATCGATGGCATTACCGTCGACGAAGCTGACCGCGACGACGCTTGCCAAGGCCATGAACGCCATCAGATAAAACACCGCGATCGGCCCGAACAACCAGGAACAACCGCCCGCCAGCAGCGCCGCGCAAGCGTTACCCGCATGGTTCCAGGTTTCATTGCGGCCGGTACGCCGGGTGAACGCCTTGGGCCCGGTGATTCCCAGGGAAATCGCCGCGATGGCCGGCGCAAACACGGACCCTGCAATTGCGCTGAGGGACTGGGTGATGGCGACCCACGTAAAACTGTGGATGAATGGCAACACCACGCATCCGGCGGTCACCAACAAGGCCGCCACGACCACCACCATTCGCTTGCTGCGGGTGCGGTCAATCAGCGCACCCGCTGGCGTTTGGGTCACCAAAGCCGCTATACCGGCCAGGGTCATTACCAGCCCGATACTGGCCGGGTCCCATTTATGGACCGCCAACAGGTAGATCGCGAGGTACGGACCCAGCCCGTCGCGAACATCCGCCAGGAAAAAGTTGAGGCCGTCCAGTGAACGGTTGTTACGAAGGTCTGAATGACGCGCGGCGGATGGGCTGGTCAAGAGAGTTCTCGGGGTAAGCGCTCGTGCAACCGGAATGGGTGCCGCTCTTGCTTAATGACCGGGCGCCGTTGAGTTGGTTCGACGACCCTTCAGCAACTATTACCGGTTCGGTAAGAGACTTTATTGCCGCGACATTTGAATCGAGAACGGTGCAGGCATAAGCTTCGCGCCATTGATATCGCCCGGATGCGTCAGCCCGGGCGTTTTTCGGAAACTTTTCATCAGGAATTGCCATGTCCAGTCTGTTTCCCGCCGCCCGTCCACGTCGCCTGCGCAGCAACGCAAATTTTCGCGCGTTGTTCCAGGAAACCGAGTTCACGCTGAACGACCTGGTGCTGCCGATCTTCGTCGAGGAAGAAATCGACGATTTCGTGCCGATCAACAGCATGCCGGGCGTGCGTCGGATCCCCGAGTCGAAACTGGCCCAGGAAGTGGAGCGTTATGCCCGCGCCGGGATCAAGTCAGTGATGACCTTCGGTGTGTCCCATCATCTGGACGCCACTGGCAGTGACACCTGGCAGGAGAACGGTCTGGTGTCGCGGATGTCGCGCACCATCAAGGACGCCGTGCCGGACATGATCGTGATGTCCGACACCTGCTTCTGCGAGTACACCGACCACGGCCACTGCGGCGTGATGCACGGTGCGCATGTCGACAACGACGCGACCATCGAAAACCTCGGCAAGCAGGCGGTCATGGCGGCGCGCGCGGGCGCCGATGTCATTGCCCCGTCGGCGGCAATGGACGGCCAGGTCAAGGCCATTCGTGCCGCGCTGGACGCAGCAGGTTTTACCCAGACACCCATCATGGCCTACTCGACCAAATTCGCGTCGTCGCTGTACGGCCCTTTCCGCGAAGCAGGCGGTTCGGCGCTCAAGGGTGACCGCAAAAGCTACCAGATGAACCCGATGAACCGCCGCGAAGCCCTGCGGGAGTCGCTGCTGGACGAAGCCGAAGGCGCCGATGCCCTGATGGTCAAGCCCGCGGGCGCCTACCTGGACATCATTCGCGATATCCGTGAAGCCTCGAACCTGCCATTGGCGGCGTATCAGGTGAGCGGCGAGTACGCGATGATCAAGTTCGGCGCTCAAGCCGGTGCCATCGACGAGGGCCGCGTGGTCCGCGAAAGCCTGGGCGCGATCAAACGCGCGGGCGCAGACCTGATCTTCACGTACTTCGCGATGGATCTGGCGCTGAGCGGGATCTGATTCATACGCAGCAGAGAGTCTGTGGGAGCTTGCTGGCGAATGCGTTGGGTTAGCGACGTCGACCGTGAATGACCCACCGCATTCGTCCGAAGTGCGGCCCATACCCTCGTAACCTCGGACGTCTCCCACAGGGAGCCGGGTTGATGCGCGAACCTGTGTCCAGACCGCAGACCTGTGGGAGTGAGCTCGCTTTGGGCGGCATTCCGACGAATGCCGGGGCACATCCAATGAACCTTTCAGGGATGGCCCCGGTGTTCGTGAACGCATTCACGCTCACAGCGTTCGGTCGATCGACATGTCCGCTATCCCTGCCAGTCTTTGCTCGCCTCGGTGAGCATCTCTTCGATCAACACACCGAAACGCTGACTCAGCAGGCTTTGTGGCCTGTCTTCCGGCAGCAACAGGTAAGTGGAAAAACGGATCTGGGGCAGGAACGGGCGGGTTTCGATGCCCATGTGTACATACTCCAGTGCCACCATCGGGCTGACGATACTCACCCCCAGTCCCAGCGCCACCAACGAGCACACGGTCGCGGCATAGGGCGTTTCCAGGTTCAGCTTGCGATACTCCTTGTCGCCTGCGAACACACGATCCACGCGGGCTCGCGAGCCGTCACTCAGCGACAGCGAAATAAATTCCTCGCCTTTCAGATCCTCCGGTTTGACCGCCCTCAGCTTGCCTAACCGATGCCCCGTGGGGAACACACAGACCCCCGGCACGTCGCATATCTTGCGCGTGCGCACCCCGGGCATGTCCTCGCCGACATACGACGCCAGCCCCACATGGCAGAACTGCGAAGCCGCCCAGTGGGCAACCATCGGCGAATCGCTGGTGTGGATCGAAATGGCCGCTTCGGGATTCTCCTGACGAAAGCGCTGGATGACCTTCGGCAAAACGGTCAGCGACAGCGACGGTACCGCAGCGATGCGCAATTGCCCCGTCCCCCCACGGCGGATGTTCTGCGCTGACGTCTCCAGGTTTTGCAGACCGATGAATGCCCGCTCCACATCGGCGAACAGCGCCGCGCCTTCATCGGTGGGCAAGAGGCGGCCACCCACCCGTTCGAACAATTTGAAGCCACTGGCCCGTTCCAGTTGCGCAATCAGGCGGCTGATATTGGGTTGCGAGGTGTGCAGCGACTCGGCTGCGGCAGTCATTGAGCCGCTCAACATCACGGCGCGAAAGGCTTCGACTTGTTTGAAGTTCATGGCAGGCCATATCAATTCGGTATGGATGACCAATGTATTGTCATTTGTTGGCATGAGCCAGAGGCTTTATAACTGTTTTCGACATCGAAGCTTCCGCGCAGACGGACGCGATGTTCAAGCGCGTCTGATGTCCTCAGGGTGCGCTGTAAATCCCGCTGCTCTCTGCCCTTGAAATCGTTGCGTGACGTCACGTGGTGTGGCGCCGCGCTGGTAGGTAACCAGGAGGCAATATGTCGTTCTCATCCAGGCTGTTTTCGTTAAGCGTATTGGGCCGTGCACTTGCGCTCTCATGCGTCTCCCTGACAGGCATCGCACAGGTTCACGCGACGGATCTTCCGCCAGTGCCCGATGAAATAAAGGAAGCCGGCCAACTGCGTGCCGGGGTACGGTGCGACCAGCCGCCTTACGGTTTCCAGAACGGCAACGGCGAGTTCGCCGGGGTTGAAGTGGAAATGTCGCGGCAAATCGCGCTCTGGGCGCTGGGCTCCAAAGACAAGGTGATCTTCACCTGCGTCACCGCCGAGAACCGCGTTCCGCAGTTGTTGGGGCGCAAGGTCGACTTCCTCATCGCGACCCTCGGTGTCACGCCTGAGCGTCAACGGGTCATCGACTTCACCACACCGTATCGCTGGGGAGCGAGTGACGTGGTGGTCAAGAAGGACAGCCCGATCAAGTCAATCAAGGACCTCGACGGCAAGACCCTCGCCACGCTCAAAGGCTCGGTGCAAGCCAAGTGGTTTGAGGACCACATGCCTCAGGTCAAGACCCTGCGCATGAACAGTGCCGCCGACGCCTTGCAGACCTTTCGTCAGGGCCGTGCTGATGCCTATACCCATGACGCCGCAACACTGGTGGTGGTCGCGGCGAACGACAGCGATGCACGCCTGATCAACGAACCGTTCCAGATTTCCGATGCCGCCATCGGTGTGCGCAAGAACGACGAGCCATTACGCGACTACCTCAGCGCCGCCATCGCGAAGATGCACGAGGACAAGCTGTTCGGCGGTTGGGTGCGTCAGTACGTTCCGGAAAACATTCAGAGCTATTACCTGAGCGTATTCGAGCAAGCCAAACCCGCTGAAAAACTCTGACCGGGCGCTGTCATGGATTTCGATTTCAATTACCTGCTGGCGCAATGGCCTGCGCTGCTCGACGGTGTCCTGATGACACTCCGGGTCTCGCTGCTCGCCATCACCTTCTCCCTACTGATCGGCATCTTTGGTGGTGCGGCGCGGGCGATGCGCGTCCCGGTGCTGGCGCAGGTTGTAGCGCTGTACGTCGAGTTGATCCGCAACACGCCGATTCTGGTGCAGCTGTTCTTCATCTTCTACGGCCTGCCAGCGATAGGGCTCGAACTGTCGCTGTTCTGGTCGGGGGTGTTCTGTCTGTCGTTGTGGGCGGGCGCCTATCAGGTAGAGAACATGCGGGGCGGATTGGCCACGGTGGAGCACAAGATGCGCGAGGCGAGCATGGCCTTGAGCCTCAAGCCTCATCAGTATCTTTATCTGGTGGCCTTGCCGATCGCCTTTCGTACCAGTTTGCCGGCTGTGCTGAATACCGCGATCTCACTGCTGAAAAACTCGTCATACCTGCAAGCCATTGGCCTGGCGGAACTGACGTTCGTGGCGGTCGATCGGATCGCCACCGATTTTCGGGCTATCGAGATGTTCAGCGCCATCTGTGTGATGTACCTGACCCTGGTGGCGATTCTGTCGCTGTTGACCGGACGTTTGTCCGCCCACCTGCAACGTCCATTCAGGCACTGAGGTCCACATGAATTTTTTGGTGGAAAACTGGGGCTTCGTGCTCAAGGGACTGTGGATGACCGTGCGTCTGGCGCTGGTGATTCTGCTGTTTACCACGATCATCTCGGCGGTATTCGGTGTGCTGGCGACCCTAAAGAGTCGTCTGTTGCGCCTTGCCATTCATGGTTATGTCGAGCTGTTTCGCTCGATCCCGCTGATCGTCAACGTGTTCTTCATTTTCTTCGGCGCGCCGATGCTCGGACTCGATTTGAGTCCATTCGCGGCGGTGGTCACCGGTCTGACGTTGTGGGGCAGCGCCAACGGGATCGAGATCGTACGCGGTGGCCTGGATTCGGTATCCCGCCACCAGTGGAAAAGCGCGTGGACGTTGGGGCTGCGCCCCTGGCAGATCTACCTGCATGTGATTGCGCCGCAATCCATGAAAGCGATTCTTCCTGCGTACACGGGGTTGCTGACGATGTTGGTGCAGGCCACCTCTCTAGGGGCGCTGGTCGGCGTCGGCGAGTTTCTCAAGGTCGGCCAGATCATCGTCGAACGCTCCACCGTCATGACCGGTGTCAGCCCTGCGTTCAGTGTCTATGGGCTGGTGCTGCTGGTGTACTTCGTCATCTGTTCATTGCTGAGCTGGCTCAGCCGTTATCTCGAACGTCGTCTGGGCCGTCCGGCGATGCGCGTAACTCGTCAAGGGGTTTGATCATGCAAGAATCCAAAGTCAGTCGTCGCCTGAAAGAAACCACCGCCCCTGAGGTCAACGAGTACATCTACCGGCCACGTCTGGAAGGGTTTGCCGATGGCTTCATCAACCTGGGCAACGTCAACAAGGCGCACATCGTGATGCTGGCCGAGCAGGGGCTGATCCGCGGTGAACACGCCACCGCGCTGGCCAAAGGCGTGCTGGACATGGAAGCCGCCGGACCCGGCGAGGTGACGCTCGACCCTTCCCGCGAAGACGCCTATTTCAACTACGAGGCGCACCTGATCGAGCAGATCGGCACCGACATCGGCGGCCGTCTGCACACCGGGCGCAGTCGCAACGACATCCTCGCCACCCTTGATCGTCTGCGTTGCCGGGAAGTGCTGATGAGCCTGATCGACGCGCTGATCCAGACCCGTCAGACCGCCCTGAACAATGCTGAAGTCTTCGCCGAAGTGGTGATGCCCGGTTACACCCATTTGCAGCCTGCGCAGCCGATCACCTACGGGTATTACCTGTCGGCGGTGGAGCAGGCCCTTGAGCGCGATTGCAAACGCCTGACCCAGACCCTGGAAAACATGAACCAAAGCCCATTGGGCGCCGCTGCGTTTGCGGGTACGCCGTTCGACATCGACCGTGCGCGCACGGCTGAACTGCTGGGTTTCGACGGGTATCTGGACAACGCACTGGACGCTGTAGGCTCACGGGATTTCATCCTGGAAAGCCTGTCGCATCTGAGCCTGTTGTCGGTGTTCTGGAGTCGGGTGGCTCAGGATTACTTTGTCTGGAGCACCCACGAGTTCAGCCTGATCGACTTCCCGGACAGCGTGGCCGCGACCTCGAGCATCATGCCGCAGAAGAAAAACCCGACCGTGCTCGAATACCTCAAAGGGCGTACCGGGCATATCGTCGGCCTGCTGATGGCAGCAAGTGTGACGGTCAAGGGCAGCAACTTTTCCCATACCGGCGACGCCAACCGCGAAGGCACTCGGGGTTTCTGGGAAGCGGCGGAAGAAACCCTGCGTTGCCTGAAACTGCTGGAGCTGGTGCTGCGCACGGCGATCCCCAACGCTGACCTCGCAGTACGTCGTGCCGGGGAAGATTTCTCTACGGCGACCGGGCTTGCCGACCTCATCGTGCGTGAGGCTGACCTGTCGTTCCGAGAGGCTCATCACGTGGTCGGCGCTGCCGTGCGCATGGCCATGGACGCCGGTTTGCCAGCGCACCGTATCGACACCAACATGGTCGACGCCTGTGCCATGGAGCAACTGGGGCACGCGCTGAATCTGCCAGCGCACAAAGTCCGTGAATGCCTGGACCCGACGGCCAACGTGCAGTCCCGCGATTCGGCCGGTGGCCCTGCGTTGTCGTCGCTGCGCCCAAGCTTGCAACGGGCCAATGCGCGCTTGCAGGAGGAGCGTCAGGCCAATCAGGCGCGACGGGATCGCCTCTCGGTCGCGCAGGACAAATTGCAAGCCGCCACGCGTGCGCAGGCCGGTCTATGAAAAGCATGTTGACGGTGCGTGGATTGCACAAGCACTTCGGCGAGCTCGAGGTGGTCAAGGGCGTCGACCTGGACGTTGCGCAGGGCGAGGTGGTCGTCATTATTGGCCCTAGCGGTTCGGGCAAGTCGACGTTCATTCGTTGCCTTAACAGCCTGGAAGAGCCTTCGGCAGGCAGCGTGGTGGTGGAGGGCGGCGACTCGGTACGGGCCGACGACCGCAAAGCCATGGCCCGCTTGCGTGAAGACATCGGCATGGTGTTTCAGGATTACACCCTGTTTCCGCACATGACGGTCATGGCGAACATGATTCTGGCGCCGGTCAAGGTCAAGAAGCAGAGCAAGGCCGAGGCCCAGGCCAATGCGCTGGCGTTGCTGGATCGTGTCGGGCTGCGGCACAAGGCCGATGGCTATCCGAGCGAGCTGTCGGGCGGGCAGCAACAGCGTGTGGCGATCGTCCGTGCTCTGGCGATGAAGCCGCGCCTGCTGCTCTTCGATGAGCCGACCTCAGCGCTGGACCCGGAAACCGTTGGCGAAGTGCTGAACGTCATGAAGAGCCTGGCGGCGGAAGGCATGACGATGATCGTAGTGACTCACGAGATGGGCTTTGCTCGTGAAGTGGCGGATCGGGTGGTGTTTTTCGATGGCGGCAAGATCGTTGAAATGGGCCCGCCAGCACAGATTTTCTCGGCACCTGAGCACCCTCGAACCCGGCAGTTTTTGCAGAGTGTGTTGCATTGAGCGCTGTCTGAAGCATCCGCCGAGTTTCTGCGCGATGGGCGTGGGAGGCGCCCCGTGTGGCGCCCCGTGTGGCGCTCCTACGGCTTTCGACCAGCATCAATGGCGTTTACACAACTGCCAGGTCTTCATCCGCCGCAAACGCCTCCACCAGAAAATCCACGAACGCGCGAATCCGCGCCGACTGCCTGCGGTTCGCCGGTGACACGGCGTGGATGGGCAGCGAAGAGGCCGTGTAGCCCTCCAACACCCGAATCACCCGGCCAGCTTCAATGTCTTCGCGGTACAGCCACGACGGCGACAGTGAAATCCCCAGCCCGCTCAACACCATTTGCCGGATCGCCTCACTGTTGTTGCTGCGCACGTTCCCGCGCGCCTGCACCTGATGCAGCCCTGCGTCGAATGTCCAGGTGTCGAAGTGTTCCAGCAGGTTGAACAGGATGCAGTTGTGCCGGGTCAGGTCGCTGGGTACTTGCGGCGCGGGGTGTTGCTCCAGGTACGCGGGCGATGCCACCGTCAGCCGGCGGGTCAGGCCAATCTGACGGGCGATCAGGCTGCTGTCCTTGAGGTCTCCAATGCGCAACGCGACGTCCACGCCTTCACTGACGAGGTCGACATTCTGGTCGCTGAGTTGCAGGTCGATCGTGACGTCCGGATAGCGCTGCAGAAACCCGTGCAACCGGGGCGCGATCTGCAATCGGCCGAAACTGACCGAAGAGGCGATGCGTAACGGCCCCGCGACGCCTTCGCGACCGGTCTTAAAGCTGTGCTCGGCATTGTCCACGGCCGCCAGAATTTCGCGGCATTGCCGGTAGTAACGCTGTCCTTCGTCCGTGAGCGATAACTGCCGGGTGCTGCGCGCAATCAGCCGTCCGCCCAGACGCTGTTCCAGCGCACTGATCTGTTTGCTGACCGTCGGCTGCGTCGTGCCCAGTTCGCGGGCCACTGCCGAAAAACTTCCGCGTTCGACAACCCTCACGAACATGGTCATCGCTTCAAGCGTGTCCATCGAAGCCTCAGTTAGTCGTGTTATGGAATGAATACTATAGCCATTTAGCGGCTTATCGGAATTGCGGCGTGGGCACACACTGGCCTCATCACCCGACACCGGGTCACTGAATCGGAGACCACCATGAGCACTCATCCCTTGAACACCATGCAAGCCGCTGTCGCGGTTGAGCACCTACAGCCTCTGGACGTGCAAACGCTGCAAAAGCCGTCGCCGGCCGCAGGTCAAGTGCTGGTGCGGGTGATGGCCAGCGCCGTCAACCCGCTGGACATCAAGATCAGCGCAGGCAAGGGTGGGCATGCCCGGCAGTCGCTGCCGGCGGTCTTGGGGATGGACATGGCCGGCGTCGTGGAACAGGTCGGTACAGGCGTGACGGCCTTTGCGGTAGGCGATGAGGTTTATGGCATGGCGGGCGGCATCGGCGGCCATCAGGGCGCGCTGGCGCAGTACATTGCAGCGGACGCCGAGCTGCTGGCTCGCAAACCAAACAACTTGAGCATGCGCGAGGCGGCGGCGTTACCGTTGATCTTCATCACCGCCTGGGAAGGGCTGGTGGACCGTGCCAATGTGCGCAGTGGTCAGAAAGTCCTGATTCACGGCGGCGCTGGCGGCGTGGGGCATGTTGCCGTGCAGATTGCCAAGGCACGTGGCGCCGACGTGTTCGCCACCGGGTCGGCGCACAGCCGGGCTGCCATTGAACGTCTTGGCGCCACCGCCATTGATTATCGAAGCAGCAGCGTCGATGACTACATGGCCCTGCACACCGGTGGCGAGGGTTTCGACATCGTTTATGACACCGTGGGCGGCAGCACGCTGGACGCCTCGTTTGCCGCCGCGAAAATCTACACCGGGCATGTGCTCAGTTGCCTGGGCTGGGGCGAGCACGCGCTGGCACCGCTGTCGTTTCGCGGCGCGACTTACTCGGGTGTGTTCACCCTGTTGCCTTTGTTGACCGGGAAGGGACGCAAGCACCACGGCGAGATCATGGCCGAGGCCACGCGGATGGCCGAAGCCGGGCAACTGCGGGTTTTATTGGACGAGCAGCGCTTCACCCTGGCAGAGGTCAATCAGGCGTATGAACGCGTCAGCCGCGCAGGCAATCAAGGGAAGGTGGTGATCGATATCGCCTGATGGGCGCGGAAGCGGGTCAGGCCGTCGCGGTCTGGCCTGGGGTGTCGGACTCATTGTGTGCTTCACGCCAGGCATCCAGCCCGCCGACCAGTGCCTTGCCCCGTGTCAGGCCGTGTGCGCGCAGTTTCTGCGCCAGCAGGGCGGCCGACAGCTCGTTCGGGCAGGCGCAGTAAAACACCATGTCGACGTCAGCCAGTTGCGCGAGCCAGGGTTCCAGCGGTTCTTCAAGGCTGATCGACACCGCGCCGGGAATGCCTTCGACCACGGCGGTGTGAAATTTAGGGCGCACATCAATCACCACGGGCGCGTCCACCGAGTCGCGCAGGGCGAGCAACTCGGGCACGGTGATGCGTGGCACTTTCGAGGTGCGAGACATCAGGTGCCGGCGCTTCCAGTATTTCCAGCCGATGAACAGTCCGAGCGCCGCCAGCACGCCTGCGATGGCGATGGGCAGATAACTGGCCAACAGGCTCAGCAGCGGAATGATGGCGTCAGTGAACAGCATGCCCAGCAGCAGCGCCGAGCCGGCCCATATGAAGGAGCCGGCAAGGGAGTAACGCATGAACGTGGCGATCGGCGTGCCGTTCATGCCCGCCACGGTGGTGACCAGCGCGCCCGCGCCGGGCAGGAACTTCGACAGCAGCATGGCGCGCGGGCCGACGCGGTCGTAGACGTTAAGGCCCTGACGAATACAGGTGTCTTGAGACAACGAGATCTTGCAGATGGATTTCAGCAGCACGCCGCCGTAACGTTTGCCCGCCCAATACCACAAACCATCGGCGATCAGGCAGGCAACCATGGCGACCAGCACGCCTGCGCCCAGCAGAGGCTTGCTTTGCATGGCCAGCGCGCCGGTGACAATGAGGGTGGGGTAGGCCGGGACCGGCAAGCCGATCTGCTCCAGCAGCACGTTGACGAACACCAGCAGCAGGCCGTGGCTTTCGTTCAATTGCTGGAGTTCGTTCATGGCGGGTTGCTCCACAGAAGACGCAGGTAAAAACGGCGCAAGAAAAAGGGGTGTCAGTACCGTCGCCTGAACACCCCTTTGTGTCAACGCCGAATGTGCGTCAGCCGAGCAACTCGATGGCTGCGGCAACCCCTGCGCCATACGCAGGGTCAGCCTTGGTGCAGTTGTCGATGTGACGCTGCTTGACCAGCGTCGACGCACCGCTGATGGCGCGAGCGGTGTTGTCGAACAGTAACTGCTGTTGCGCCGGGGTCATCAGGCGGAACAATGCGCGCGGCTGGGAGTAATAGTCGTCATCGTCCTTGCGGAAATCCCAGTTCGCTGCCGCGCCATGCAGCTCCAGCGGCGGCTCGGAGAAGTCCGGCTGTTCGACCCACGCACCCTTGCTGTTGGGCTCGTAGCCGATGGTGCCGCCGCCGTTGCGGTCCACGCGCATCTGGCCGTCGCGGTGGTAGCTGTTGACCGGGCACTGTGGTGCGTTGACCGGGATCTGATGATGGTTGACCCCCAGGCGGTAGCGCTGTGCGTCGCCGTAGGAGAACAGACGGCCTTGCAGCATCTTGTCCGGCGAGAAACTGATGCCCGGCACCACGTTGGCCGGGTTGAAGGCGGCTTGCTCCACGTCGTGGAAATAGTTCTCCGGGTTACGGTTCAACTCCAGCGTGCCGACTTCGATCAGCGGGTAGTCCGCGTGCGGCCAGACTTTGGTGAGGTCGAATGGGTGGATCTTGTATGTGTTGGCCTCCTGCTCCGGCATGATCTGCACGAACATCTTCCATTTCGGGAAGTCACCTTTCTCGATGCTGTCGTACAGGTCGCGCTGGTGGGTTTCGCGGTCACCGGCTACCAGATCGGCGGCTTCCTGATCGGTCAGGTTCTCGATGCCTTGCTGGGTTTTCAGCGTGAACTTGACCCAGAAGCGTTCGTTTTTCGGGCTGATGAAGCTGAACGTGTGGCTGCCGAAACCGTGCATGTGACGGTAGGACTTGGGCAGGCCACGGTCGCTCATGACCACGGTCACCTGGTGCAGCGCTTCAGGCAGCGAACTCCAGAAATCCCAGTTGTTGTCGGCGCTGCGCATGTTGGTGCGTGGGTCGCGTTTGATCGCGTGGTTCAGGTCCGGGAATTTCAGCGGGTCACGCAGGAAGAACACCGGCGTGTTGTTGCCCACCAGGTCCCAGTTGCCTTGCTCGGTGTAGAACTTTATGGCGAACCCACGGATGTCGCGCTCGGCATCGGCGGCGCCGCGCTCACCGGCCACGGTCGAGAAACGGATGAAAATGTCGGTTTGCTTGCCGATTTCCGAAAACAGCTGCGCCTTGGTATGGCGGCTGATGTCGTGGGTGACGGTGAACGTGCCGAACGCGCCGGATCCCTTGGCGTGCATGCGACGCTCCGGGATGACTTCACGGTCGAAGTGGGCCAGTTTCTCCAGCAGCCACACGTCCTGCAGCATCAACGGGCCGCGTGGGCCCGCGGATTGTGAGTTCTGGTTATCGACGACGGGGGCGCCCGCCACTGTGGTGAGTTTATTCATTATCAGGCTCCGGTAAGGGACGGTCAGTCTCGCTGGATCAACGAACTTGTTCTTGGACGCTCGTGCGCCTTTTTTCTTTTTTCGGGTTATGCCCGAGGCTCAAGGAGCCTGAGATAGAGCGGTTCAGCTCATCCGGGCAGCCACCCTACCATGCAGTTGAATGATTTTTCTGCCCCCAGCGCTTCATTCGAATCGAGTGAGCGTAGCCCGTCCTCATCAATAGGTGAAATGCATGACGCGAGCGTGACCCGCGGATAACGAGACCTAAAAAAAGCGCCCGTTCAGGGCGCTAAAGGGAGGAGAGAAACGGCACGGCAGGTGAAACTAGAGGCGATGACTGTCAAGGGCGGTAACGGCCTGCAGGCCCGGGCTTTGTGCCCAGACTTCCATGGTCGAAAACCAGGTATGTGGGCGGGTCGGCTGGCGGCACTCGCTGGTGAACGAGGCGCCGGACGGAATGTCCAGCTTGATTTTGCAGATCAGTTGATTGGTGCGGTACAGCAGCTCACTGACCAGATTGGCCGTGGCGTAATCGCCTGCATCCACCGCTTTGTCCATGAAGTGCTGCGAACGAGCAGCCAGTGCGGCCAGGTGCTGGGATAACTGATGGATTTCCTTGAAGCACTCACGAAACCCCGGGGCCTGTTCGGCATCGGACAAGGACAGTGCAGGCAGCAAGTCCTGCCCCGGCGTGCCGTTGAACCCATGAATTTTTGCCCGCAGGAACATCATGAATTGCTGGGTCGATTGATCGAGGCCCTTGAACAATTCCTTGATGGCGCGGTAATTCAGCTTGCGCAAACGCCAGCGCACTTCCCGGGCGAAACCTCCCACCTGCTCGGTCGTGCGCAGGTGTTCGTCAAGCAGTTGCACAAACGCCTCACGCTCGTGACCGTGCAGGGTGGTGAACAAACCGTGGGCATCGGCGGCGAATTCGGCGTTCAGCCCGGGCCGTGGATCGAGTTCGGCAAACATGATGAATCTCCTCACAGTGTGCTTCGACGGGCCTGTCCGTTACGGTCTGTTTCCCACAGCTTGGAGAGAGATCGGCCTGGGCGACAGGAATGACTTAAAGGTATTCCTGCCGACGGCCCAGGTCACTTGTACCTAGGTACCATGGGCTGATACGTAGGTTTTTGGCGGTCATACTTTGGTTTGTTCAACCGCCTGTGAGCCGTCGATGCCGCCCGGAATCAAACCAGCGGCACGCGCTACTGCCCGGTTTTCAACAACACCGGCTGCTCGCTGTACCGATCGGCGAACAGCTGCTTCAACTGACCCACTTTAGGCAGATCATTGACCACGATGTAGGGGTAGGTCGGGTGGGTGGTCAGGAAGTTCTGGTGATAATCCTCGGCCGGATAAAACCCGTTGTACTGCTCGATTTTGGTGACAATCGGCGCGTTGAATGACTTGGCGGCATCGAGTTGGGCGATGTACGCCTGGGCCACGGCCTGCTGTTCCGGTGTCTCGGGGAAAATCGCCGACCGGTATTGAGTGCCGTGGTCCGGGCCCTGACGGTTCAGTTCGGTCGGGTTGTGGGCGACCGAGAAAAAGATCTGCAGCAGTTTGCCGTAGCTCACCTGGGTTGGGTCGAAGGTCACTTCCACCGATTCGGCGTGCCCGGTGTCACCCTCACTGACGCGCTCGTATTGCGCGGTATCGGCCTTGCCGCCGGCATAACCGGAGACGACTTTTTTCACCCCTTGCACATGCTGGAACACGCCCTGGACACCCCAGAAGCAGCCGCCCGCGAGCACCGCAGTTTCGCTGTGCGAGGTGTTGATCATTTCGTCCTTCTGCGGCGGCGCGATGCTTACGGCATCTTCCGCACCGGCGAACGAGCAGGCCGCGGTTTGCAGCAGCACGGCCCCGGCGAACAACCGAAGGCCGTTGCGGCGCCAGGCAGGCAAGGCAGCGGTAAAACCGGAAACACTGAGCTTTTTCATGTCTGACACTCCTGAAACGGGATGGAATCAACCGAAGGTGAAGGCGTAAGCGGACACGCCCGGATCGCTGAATTCGATGGTGAAGGTGTGGTCGGCGACATCGCCGGATTGACGCACGAGTTGGTACAACCGCTGTTCGGTTACGGTGCCGCTGCCGTCCGGCGCGACGTCGGAGCCGTGTGATGCACCGGGCATCTGGCCGTCGATCATGACGTTAAACCGTACCGGCTTGCCGTCGCTGCCAGGGCCCAGCACCAGATGCAGATCACGGGCGTGGAAGCGGTAGACGATCTTGCCGTTCGGCGCGGTCAGGCTGGCGCGTTCGGCACCGATGCTCCACTGACCGTCCAGGCCCCAGTGATTGAGTGCCAGGGTGTCCGGTGTGCTGTAGCGGGCCGCGCGATCCGCTTTGGCGCCGCCCGGCGAGACGAAGTTTTCGGCGCGTTCGAACCCCAGGTAGGTCTCCGGCGATTTGACTTCGCCCATGTCTGCGGCCTGCTGCACTCCGTTGCCGTTGGCATCGATCAGGTCGGTGGTGATCTGGTTGTTGCCCGCTTCGCGCAGCAGCTCCTGAATCACGCGTTCGGATTCGTCGTAGGCGCCTTCACCGAAGTGGTGGTAGCGGATCTGGCCCTTGGCGTCGGCAAAGTAGTGGGCAGGCCAGTACTGGTTATTGAAGGCGCGCCAGATTTTATAGTCGTTGTCGATCGCCACCGGGTAGTGGATACCCAGATCGGCCATGGCTTTGGTGACGTTCTTCACGTCGCGTTCGAACGCGAACTCAGGGGCATGAACGCCGATCACCACCAGACCCTGGTCACGGTATTTGTCGGCCCAGGCTTTGACGTAGGGCAGGGTGCGCAGGCAGTTGATGCAGGAGTAGGTCCAGAAATCCACCAGCACCACTTTGCCTTTCAGTTGTTCGGCGGTCAGCGGGGCAGAGTTCAGCCACTGCACGGCACCCTCGAGCGACGGCAGTTGACCTTCGATCGGCAGACTCGACGTGGCGTTTTTAGCGGCCATCATCATCGCCCCTGAAGCCTGCATGCTCGCGCCCCCCTCGTCGCGACCGGGGATGTTTTGCGCCATCATCGCGCCGCCCTGCATCACATTGCTGTCGGGCTGGGTGTGCCCGGTGAGGCGGCCGACCAGTGACTGTTCCAGGCCGCCGGTCGATGCGGTCGACACGCGGGCCAGAATGCCGGTATCGAGGCCCAGCGCAATGGCGGCTACGCCCGCCAGCATGGCGGCGCCCAGCCCGCGACGAATCCATTCACCGGCACCCAGTGAGCGTTTCATTGCTGTGAACACCTTGCCGCCCAGCAACAACGCGAGGGCCAGGGACGTGGCAGCGCCTGCGGCATAGGCCAGCAGCAGCAAGGTGGTGCCAACGCTGGCGCCTTGCAGCGCCGCGCCGGTCAACACCAGACCGAGGATCGGCCCGGCGCACGGTGCCCAGAGCAGCCCGGTGGCGACACCGATCATGAACGACGCCCATGGGCTGGGTCTGGCGTCCACCCCCGCGTTTTCAGACAAGCGACTGCCAGCGGCCACCAACGGCCGGGTCAGGCGCTCGGCGAGCTTGGGCAGCAGCAGCGTAAGGCCGAACAGCGCGACGAAAATCAGCGCCAGACCGCGTCCCCACTGATTGAGCTGCACGACCCAGCCACCGCCGACCGCCGCCAGTGTCGCCACCAGCGCAAAGGTCACCGCCATGCCCACCAGCAAGGGCAGGCCACTGCGCACGAACGGTTGGCCGGTGCGGGCAAAAACAAACGGCAGCACCGGCAGAATGCAAGGGCTGACGATGGTCAGCACGCCACCGAGGTAGGCAAGGATGATCAGGAGCATAGGAGTGTGTCCGTTCAAATATCAGTTCGAGAAAATGCCGAATACCCTGTGGGAGCGTGTCGCGCGTCAGCTTTGCTGCTCGGCAAAACTCATCGCCAGCCCGTTCATGCAATACCGCAGGCCGGTGGGTTTCGGGCCGTCGGTGAAGACGTGGCCCAGGTGTCCGCCGCAGCGGCGGCAGTGGACCTCCTTGCGCAGCACGCCGAACGAGGTGTCGGTGCGGATGGCGGTGGCGTTGTCCAGCGGCTGCCAGAAACTGGGCCAGCCGGTATGGCTGTCGAACTTGGTGGTCGAGGAAAACAGCTGCAACTGGCAACCGGCGCAGGCAAACGTGCCGGTGCGGTGCTCGTCGTTCAGGGGGCTGCTGTAGGGACGCTCGGTGGCTTCCCGGCGCAGCACCTGAAACTGTTCGTCGCTCAGCAGCGCGTGCCATTCAGCGTCGGTGTGGCTGACTTCGAAACTGCCGATGGGCTGGTCTTCCATTAACGCGCTATGTGGCGTCATGGTTTCGCCGTCGGCAAACTTGGGCAGGACGCCCAGCGCAATGGCGGCGACCCCGGCGCTGCTGCTCAGCACCATGAACTGTCTTCTTGAAAGCATGATGATCTCCTCGGCACAGCCCGTTCCGCTTTCGGATCGGGTCGTTGATGCGATGGAGCCAAGGCTACGCACGCGCTGTTCCCGGAATCCTCACCGAGAGTTAAACAATTCGTGATAACTGCCCGCCGACAAAATCGGCACAATGGCGTCATTGCGCAAACGATGCGCCCGTAAGGTTTGCTTTCAATGGATCAGCCCAAACGCATTCTGGTGGTCGAGGACGATAGCCATATCGCCGACCTGATTTGCCTGCATCTGCGGGATGAGCATTTTGACGTGGTGCACAGTGCCGACGGCGAAAAAGGCCTGCGCCTGCTGGAGCAAGGCGGCTGGGATGCGTTGATCCTGGACCTGATGCTGCCGGGCGTGGATGGCCTGGAGATCTGCCGCCGCGCCCGCGCCATGACCCGCTACACGCCGATCATCATCACCAGCGCCCGCTCCAGCGAAATGCACCGGATTCTCGGCCTGGAGCTGGGCGCCGATGATTACCTGGCCAAACCGTTCTCGATGATGGAACTGGTGGCCCGGGTCAAGGCCCTGTTGCGTCGGGTTGATGCCATGGCGCGCAACCTGAAGATGGACGCCGGCAGCCTGTCGAGCGCCGGGTTGTTTATCGATCCGCTGACCCGTGAGGCATCCTTGGAAGGCCGTGTGCTGGACCTGACCCCGCGCGAGTTCGACCTGTTGTATTTCTTCGCTCGCCAACCCGGCAAGGTGTTCTCCAGGCTTGACCTGCTCAACTCGGTGTGGGGCTACAACCACGAAGGCTACGAGCACACCGTCAACACCCACATCAACCGCCTGCGCGCCAAGATCGAAGCCGATCCGGCCCAACCGTTGCGGATCCTCACGGTGTGGGGACGCGGTTACAAGTTCGTGGCACCCGGTGAGTCGTCGGGAGACGCGTCATGAAGATGACCCTGACCCAGCGGCTGTCATTGGTCTTCGCGCTGTTGTTGCTGATCTGTTGCGGCACCTCGGTGTGGTTGCAGGTGCGCTCCAACAAAATGCACGAGCTGGAAGTGGTTCAGGGCCTGTCCCGTGACCTTGCCCAGCACATCGCCCGCGACACGCAGTTGATGGACGCCAACGGCCTCAAGCCGGACGCGGTGCGCGAGCTGTTCAGTCAGTTGATGCTGGTCAACCCCAGCGTCGAGGTTTACCTGCTGGACATGGACGGCAAGATCGTCGGTGACGCCGCGCCCAAAGACCGCATCCTGCGTGATCGCGTCGATCTGGCGCCGGTGCGGCAATTGCTCAGCGGGGCGCCGCTGCCGATTCTGGGCGATGATCCGCGCAGCGTGGACGCGCGCAAGGTGTTCAGCGCAGCACCGCTGATGGTGATGGGCAAGCCGTCAGGGTTTTTGTACGTCGTGCTGCTGGGTGAGGCCCACGACCGGTTTGCCGAGCGGGGCGCCACCAGCGAGGCGTTGAACACGGCCCTGTGGTCCATCGGTCTGATTGCATTGCTGTGCCTCTTTGCGGGGCTCGCGGCCTTCGGCTTGATCACGCGGCCCTTGCGACGGCTGACCGATTCGGTGGGACGTTTCGACATCAATGCCGCACCTGTGGCGCTGCCCAATGCGTCAATGGAGCCCCCGCGTCAGGGCCATGACGAGATTGCGGTGCTCGATGCGACGTTCAAACAGATGCAGAACCGGTTGAGCGAGCAATGGCAGACATTGACCCGGCAGAGTCAGGACCGGCGCGAGCTGGTCGCCAACATTTCTCACGACCTGCGCACGCCCTTGGCGTCGTTGCACGGCTATCTGGAAGTGCTGTCGGTCAAGGACGCCAGCCTGAGTCCCGAGGAGCGTCGACGTTACCTGGGGATCGCGCTGGACCAGAGCCGCAAGGTCGGTGGACTCGCCCAGTCGTTGCTGGAACTGGTGCGACTGGAGCATGGGTTCGTGGTCCCGGTGGTCGAGCGTTTCTCGCTGACGGACCTGGTGCAGGACATCTTTCAGAAATTCGAACTGAGCGCGGAAGCCAAGGCCGTGACGTTAACCCCCGTGCTCGCGCCGTCCATCCCTGGCGTGCATGCCGACCTGGGACTCATCGAACGGGTCATGACCAACCTGCTGGACAACGCCCTGCGCCATACGCCCCACGGCGGAGAAATCCGCGTATCGCTGCTGCCTAAGGGGCGAGTCGTCGAAGTCACCGTCAGCGACAGCGGCCCCGGCATCGCCGCCGAGCTACGGGAAGGCCTGTTTCTGCGGCCGTTCAACATTGGCGGCGCCCGGCGCGACGGCGGGCTGGGGTTGAGGATCGTTCACCAGATCCTGCAACTGCACGGGCACAGGATTGAGTTGATCGATGTGCCGGGGCAGGGAGCGACCTTCAGGTTCGCGCTGCCAGTGGATCAGGACACGGCAGAGAAGGCGTTGCCGCAGGGGTGACGATTACCGGTGAATGGAAGGATGTCATCACTGATCACGGCAGCAGCAACCCGTGCTCCATCGCGTATTTCACCAACCCCGCCGGCTTGTCGACTTTCAGCTTGCGGCGGATGCTCAGGCGGTGGGTTTCCACGGTCCTGACGCTGATCGCCAGGTCCCGGGCGAGGGTCTTGTTGTCCAGCCCTTTGGCCAATCCCACGAGCACCTGCACTTCACGGGGCGTCAGCTCGTTCTCCTCGGATTTTTTCGACACCAGCTTGAGCGTCACCTCGGCGCTGTAAAACGTGCCGCCGGTGGCAATCGCCTCGATGGCCGCGACGATTTCCCTGGACGGGGCGTTCTTCAGCACGTAACCGCTGGCGCCCGCCCGGATCGAGGTCGCGACGTATTCCTGATTGTCATACATGCTCAGGATCAGAATCTTGATCGCCGGGCAGCGCTGGCGGATCAGTTGCGTCAGCTCCAGCCCGTTCATGTCCTGCAGGCCGATGTCCACCAGCAGGATGTCCGGCTTGAGCGACTCGCACATCGTCAAGGCCTGGGCGGCGTTCTCGGCTTCGCCCACCACCTCGAACAGGGGACGGGTCGACAGCAGCGCGCGCACACCATCGCGAACCAGAGAATGGTCATCGACCAGGGCAATGCGGATGGTCTGGCTGGCGCTCATGATCGCGATGGGGTTCCTGTTCTGAAGAAAGTGTTCATGCGGCGACGCTCACGGGCATGGTCACGGTCAATTCACTGTGGCCCGGCGCCGAATACAGGTTGAGTTGGCCGTGGAAGTGTTCGACGCGCTCGCGAATATTACGCAATCCGATGCCGCCCTGTATCTCTGGCAGGTGGGCGACATCGACCCGAAAGCCGACGCCGTCGTCGCGAACGGTCAACTGCACCTGTTTGCGGGTGCCTTGCAGGTCGATGTACACGTTCTGCGCATGGGCGTGGCGCTCGATGTTGGTCAGCGCCTCCTGAAGAATCCGGAACAGCGCCACCGGCGCACCCTCGGCGAGTTTCAGGTTGCTCAGGTGGTGGGTGTAATGAATCGTCAGCCCGGTCTGTTGCTCGAATTCGGCCACCAGTTGCGTGACGGCGGCGGCAAGGCCCAGGGTGTCGAGCAGGGAAGGGCGCAGGTCGTGGGAAATGGTGCGGATTTCACCGATGGCCTCGCCAAGACGCTCGGTGCCCTGACGCAGGGTGTCCAGGCCTCGCTGGTCATTGCCCTCCAGTTGCAGACCGGCCAGTTCGAACTGGAACTTGATCGACACCAGAACCTGACTGATGCCGTCATGCAGCTCTCGCGACAACCGGGAGCGCTCTTCTTCCTGCAAATTCATGATGCGCTGGTTGAGCATTTGCAGCTTGCGGTCGGCGAGGCGGTGTTCGCTGGCGTTGAGCGTGACGCCACAGACAAAGACCAGGAGCACTGCAATCAGGGCCACGGCGCCGATGTCGAGCATGGTGGCATAGATGCCGCGCGCCACTTCCTGTCGGGCCTGCTGCGTGGCGCGTTCGACGTCTTCCACGTAGATGCCGGTGCCCAGCATCCAGCCCCAGCGCTTGAGCATGACCACATGGGCAAGTTTGCCGGTGACCTGACCGGTGGAGGGTTTTTCCCAGGCGTAGTGCTGGAAGCCATCGCCGGATTCCGCGCTTTGCAGCAACGCGCGGATCACCAGCAACCCTTGTGGGTCGGTCATGTTCCACAGGTCCTTGCCCACCAGCGCCGCCTGGCGCGGGTGCATCAGGTTGCGGCCGCTCTGGTCGTACACGAAGAAATAGCCGTCGATGCCGAAGCTCAGTTTGGACAGTTCTTCGAGCACCTGCTGTTTGGTCTGCTCGTCGTTGCGCCCGCTGTCGTAGATCGGTGCCAGGGCGCTCATCGCCATCTCTACGTAGTTTTTCAGTTCGGCGCGCTTGCTGGCCAGGATGCTGTCTTCGATCAACTGCGCTTGCTGCTCGCCCAGGCGCTGATTCTGCACGATGACCAATGCGCAGATCACCGACACGGCCAGGATCAGCGGCAGAATGCCAAGGGCGACGATCTTGTGTTTGAGTTGCATGGTGGTGATGTCCGGCGGGCGGGTGTGTTGTTGTAGGGCGCATTACAGCACGAACATCTGCGCTGCCTGGAACATCTTTCGCGAATGAATTCGCTCTCACAGCAGCCTGCCGCACCGAACGCAGCGTCAGGAAACTGTAGGAGCGTCTGCGTAGTTCTACGCAGTTGATCCCGTAGTAATACGAATTTATCTGGGTGACAGCAGCGGGGATAGTGGCGACGCTCCGTTATCCCGGTGCACACAATAACAATTACGCCGCAAGCCATGAGCTTCGGCAGGAGACCCACAATGACCCGACTGACCAAACATCTGGGTTGGTTCGCCGTCGCTGCCCTTGGGGCATGCGCCTTGGGTGTCGTCGCGCTGCGCCGCGGCGAAGCCATCAACGCTCTCTGGATTGTCGTTGCTGCCGTTGCCATCTATCTGGTTGCGTACCGCTACTACAGCCTGTTCATCGCCAATCACGTCATGCAACTTGATCCGACCCGGGCCACGCCTGCGGTGATCAACAATGACGGCCTGGATTACGTTCCCACCAACAAACACATTCTGTTCGGTCACCACTTCGCCGCCATCGCCGGCGCAGGTCCGCTGGTCGGCCCGGTGCTGGCTGCGCAAATGGGTTACCTGCCCGGCACGCTCTGGCTGATCGCCGGTGTGGTACTGGCCGGTGCGGTTCAGGACTTCATGATCCTGTTCCTGTCCACTCGCCGTAACGGCCGCTCGCTGGGCGACATGGTCCGTGAGGAAATGGGCCGTATTCCCGGCACCATCGCCTTGTTCGGCTGCTTCCTGATCATGATCATCATCCTCGCGGTGCTGGCGCTGATCGTGGTTAAAGCGCTGGCCGAGAGCCCATGGGGCATGTTCACCGTGCTGGCGACCATCCCGATCGCGATGTTCATGGGCGTGTACATGCGCTACATCCGTCCAGGTCGCATCGGCGAGATTTCGATCATTGGCGTGGTGCTGTTGCTGCTGTCGATCTGGGCCGGTGGTCAGATCGCAGCAAGCCCGGAATGGGCCCATGCCTTCACCTTCACCGGCGTGCAGATCACCTGGATGCTGGTCGGTTACGGCTTTGTGGCGGCGATGCTGCCGGTCTGGCTGCTGCTGGCGCCCCGTGACTACCTGTCGACCTTCCTGAAAATCGGCACCATCGTCGCCCTGGCGATCGGCATTCTGATTCTTGCGCCCGAGCTGAAAATGCCGGCCCTGACCCAGTTCACCGACGGCACCGGTCCGGTCTGGAAAGGCGCTCTGTTCCCGTTCCTGTTCATCACCATTGCTTGCGGTGCCGTGTCGGGTTTCCACGCACTGATCTCCTCGGGCACCACGCCAAAGCTGCTGGATAACGAGAAGAACGCCCGTTACATCGGTTACGGCGGCATGTTGATGGAATCCTTCGTCGCGATCATGGCCATGGTGGCTGCCTCGGTCATCGACCCGGGCGTGTACTTCGCCATGAACAGCCCGGCAGCGGTGGTCGGCGGTGACGTGGTTACCGTGGCTCAGACCATCACCGGCTGGGGCTTCGCGATCACGCCTGAAGCACTGACTGCAGTGGCCAAAGACATCGGTGAAAACACCGTGCTGGCCCGAGCCGGTGGCGCACCCACGTTGGCAGTCGGCATCGCGCAGATCCTGCACCAGGTGCTGCCAGGTCAAAACACCATGGCGTTCTGGTACCACTTCGCGATCCTGTTCGAAGCGCTGTTCATTCTGACGGCCGTTGACGCCGGTACCCGTGCCGGTCGCTTCATGCTGCAAGATTTGCTGGGCAGCTTCGTCCCTGCGCTCAAACGCACCGAGTCCTGGACCGCCAACGCGATTGGCACCGGCGGTTGCGTGGCGCTGTGGGGTTACCTGCTGTATCAGGGCGTAATCGATCCACTGGGCGGTATCAACACCTTGTGGCCGCTGTTCGGTATCTCCAACCAGATGCTGGCGGGTATCGCGCTGATGCTGGCAACCGTGGTCCTGATCAAGATGAAGCGTCAGCAGTACGTGTGGGTCACCATCCTGCCCGCGTCCTGGCTGCTGATCTGCACCGTGACCGCAGGCTTCATCAAGCTGTTCGACCCAAGCCCGGCGGTAGGCTTCCTGGCGCTGGCGAAGAAATACAGCACGGCGGCTGACGCGGGTCAGATTCTGGCCCCGGCCAAGACCGTTGATCAGATGCAGCATGTGATCTTCAACGCGTACACCAACGCGGCGCTGACCACACTGTTCCTGTTCGTGGTCCTGAGCATCCTGTTCTATGCGGTGAAAGTCGGCCGCGCGGCATGGGTCAAGAAGGAGCGCAGTGACAAGGAAGCACCGTTCCAGGCGATGCCGGAAGTACGCTGATGTTCAATGACCTGAGTCGCCTCGGCAAATACCTCGGGCAGGCGGCCCGCCTGATGGTGGGCATGCCCGACTACGATAACTACGTCGAGCACATGCAGAAGACTCACCCGGACCAGGCGGTGATGTCCTACGAAGCGTTCTTCCGCGAACGTCAGGACGCCCGTTACGGCGGCAAGGCCGGTCCCAAGTGCTGCTGATCCGTTGAACGGCAGTCGTTGAAAGATAAAAACGCCACGGTTCGCCGTGGCGTTTTTTTTTGCTCACGCAGAGCGGGGCTCCTCCAGTCTTTAGGCGTGGCAGCCCATTCAATGAATGCTCGACGCCAACTCGAAGATCGGGATGTACATCAGGATCACGATCAAACCGATCAACAGCCCGATGAAGGTCATCAGCAGGGGTTCGAACAGGCGCACGAACCACTCGATCCAGCGGCTGATCTCTTCGTCGTAGAAGTCGGCGGTGCGTTCCATCATCTGTCCGAGGTTGCCGGACTGCTCGCCCGCGCGAAGCATGCGCAGCGACACCGGCGTGGAGAGGCTGTTCTGCTCCAGCGCGACCGACAGCGCCTGGCCTTCGCGGATACGCTCGCTGGCGGCATCCAGACGCAGCTGTGACGCGCTGCCCAGCAGGTTACGGACCATGCCCATGGCCGTGAGGATCGGAATCCCGCCTTGCAGCAGAATGCCCAGCGAACGATAGAACCGCGCAAGCTCGTACATGAACACTCGCTGATAGACCGTGGGTATCCGCTCGATGGCCCGGTTGAACCCCAGACGAAAACGGCGCTGGCGGACCAGCACCACCGAGCCCAGCACGAACGCCACGAAACCGATGGCGAAGTCCATCTGGTGGGCGTGCAGGAACATCCCCGTTTCCATGAGCACCCGCGACAGCCAGGGCAGGTTGGAGCCCAGTCCTTCGAACACCAGGCTGAAGCGCGGGACCACATAGCCCATCAGGAACAGCACCACCGCGCCGCCGACAATCAGCAACAGCATCGGATAGACCGAGGCGCTGACGATGCGCTGGCGCACTTCGTCCATGCGTTTGCGGTACGACACGTAACGCCCCAGCGCCTCGCCCACCGCGCCGGTTTTCTCGCTGGATTGCACCAGCGCCACGTACAGCGTGGGGAACACGGCCGGGAATTGGGTCAGCGCCTGGGAGAACGACTTGCCTTCATACAACAGACGCACCAGCCCGCAGAGGGTCTTGCGGGCCTGAGGCGCGGTTTCTTTTTCCGCCAGGCTTTCCAGCGCATCGATCAGTGGCAGGCCTGCGTTGAGCAGGGTGGTCAGCTCCTGGCTGAACAGCACCAGGTTGAAGTGTTCGGGTTTGCGAAAGCCTCGAATCACCCAGCGCGATTGGGCGCGGACATTGAGCACGCGCATGCCTTGCGCTTCCGCCAGGCTTTGCGCATCGATCGAGTTGTCGGCGTCCATCGCCAGGGACAGGACTTCGCCGCGTTTACCCACGGCCTTGATCAGGAATTTCATGGCCGTCACTGCCAACTGGTGACTTCGGCGTCTTCGCCTTCGCCACCGGGCTGACCGTCCTTGCCCATGGACAGCAGGTCGTACTCACCGTTTTCACCGGGATAGCGATAGACGTAGTTGCGGCCCCAGGGGTCCTGCGGCACGTTTTTCTGCAGATAGGGGCCCGTCCAGCGCGTCTCTTCGGGCGGGGCCGCGACCAGCGCCTGCAAACCTTGTTCGGAAGAGGGGTAATGACCCACTTCCAGCCGGTAGAGGTCCAGCGCCTTGGACAGGCCTTCTATTTGGGCACGGGCGACTTTGGCCTGGGAGCGACCCAGCTGGCTGAAGTATTTGGGTGCCACGATGCCGGCCAGCAGACCCAGAACCACCAGGACCACCAGCAATTCGAGCAGGGTGAAGCCGCGCTGAAAACGTGGGGAAGAAGACGGCGCACAGCGGGTGAAAAGCCCCATGGAAACCTCCGCAAACTGGGTTGTGCTGAGGGCTTATGCAATTGCCGTGCGCGCCGACAGTCGCGGCCTTGAGCTTTTGCGTGCAGCCTTCTGGACCGGGCGTTTGCGGGGGACGCCAGTTCGGCACAGCCTTTGCGTTGACCCCCTGCATGGCACCGCGAGTGGGGAATAACCCCCAGTTTTAGCGAGCGTGCCAGAGGAGGCACGGATGGACTTTGAACGTACGTTCAGAGGCGTATTGCTGACGCTGTGCATACTGCCGCTGGCCGCTCAGGCCGACGTGTACATCTCGAAGGGACCCGACGGCAACATCATCATTTCCAACGTCAAGCGAGCCGGTCGCAATATTCAGAGCGTGTTCCACGAACCCGTGTCGCAACCCCCGTTTCAACCTGCCGGCGCCGCCTTGGCCGGGACCGACGAAAAAAGCATGACGGCCAGTCAACGTCCCTATGCCCAGGAAGTGTCGCAGGCCGCAGCCAGCAATGATCTGCCCGAAGCGTTGCTGCACGCGGTGATCCGCATCGAGTCCGGCTACAACCCCTCGGCACGCTCGGTGAAAGGGGCGGCGGGGCTGATGCAGTTGATGCCCGACACGGCCCGGGAAATGGGGGTCACCAATGTCTGGGACCCGAGCTCGAACATCCAGGGCGGCGCACGTTATCTCAAGCAATTGATGGTGATGTTCGGCAACGACGTGTCGCTCGCCGTGGCCGCCTATAACGCAGGCCCGGCAGCCGTGAGCAAACGCGGCAATGTGATCCCGCCCTTCGCCGAAACCCAGCGTTACGTCCCCGATGTACTGCGCGATTACCACCGGCTGTTGGGGGATGCGTCGACCGCTCTGGCCAATTGAGGGCCGATGATTGCGGGCCACCGCGAACGTGGATTCAACGGGGTGGGGCTGGCGGGTGGGAGTCGGGGGGTTCAGGCGGAAAACACGTTGGGGAATTGCCCCACTTCCGGGGACTGGGCGTTGTTCGACACCGTTGTCATTTCCCCATTCTTTACACCGCTATTCACTAACTCGTTGAATTAAAAGCATTCATTTTGTGGCATGGACGTTGCTCAGGGCTGTTATGCGCCGTTAGGTGAGATTTTCCGTTGCGGAGGACCCGTCACGATGAAACCCAATCCATCTCGTCTGCTCAATCTCTGTCTGTCGATCGGCGCCTTGTTCGCCATCGAGGACACCGTCGAAGCCGCCATCCGGTGTGAGCGCAATCTGGTCGCCAATGTCGTGGCACTCGATCAACCGCTGATGTACAACCGGCTCGGCGCACAAAACGCCAATGGCATGATCTACGCACTGCGGGGTGACGTGGTCGACGAACACAACGTCCTGCTCAGTCAGGGCGGTGCTGCAGTGCCCGGCAAGGTGACGTTGCGCCCCGACAAGCGTCCGCGGCCGATGGTGCTGCGGGTGGCGGCGGGGGACTGTCTGACCGTCACCTTGCAGAACCTTTTGGCGCTGCAAGCCAACCCGAACAGCGAGATGGAAGGGCCGGAGTTGCCGGAAGGTGAAGACGACGCCCAGGCACCGGCTGCCAACATGCCGGGCGAATTCGTGGTGAACGACCAAGTCAGCGAGCGCTATGTCGGCTTCTCGGTCAACGGCATGCAGGCGGTCAACAGCATTGCCGACATGTCGTCCAACGTCGGACGCAACGGCAATTTCCTGTTGGCACCCGGTGCAACACGCTCCTACACCTTGTACGCCGAGCGTGAGGGCGCGTTCAACGCCAACAGCCAGGCAGCGACTTTTGGGGGAGAGGGTACGTCCGGCAACATGGCCAACGGCTTGTTTGCCCAGGTCGTTGTGGTGCCCAAGGGTGGCCGCATGTACCGCAACACCCTGAGTGAAGAGGAGATGCGCCTGGCCAGTGTCGGCCGCGCGCCAACCGGTCAGCCCATCGTCGACTACGAAGCCCGCTACCCGCAGCGTCAGCCTTGGATCACCGAAGGCAAGGCCGGTCTGCCGATCATCAACATGGTCAACGGCAACGAGATCATCAACAGTGAAACGGACGCCGTTGTCATGGGGCCCAACCCTGACGGCAGCTTCCCGCCTTCCACCTATCCGCTGGAAAGCATCGGCAAGCGCAACCCGGCGTTGCCCAACCGACTGGAACCGTTTCGGGACTTTGCCGCCGTGTTCAACGATGAGTCCGCCGTGACTCAGGCGTTTCCCGGCTATTTTGCCGACCCTGTGTTCGGGCACATGCTCGAACCGACCCGCGACGCGTTCATGATCAACTACGGATCAGGCGGTATCGGCGCCGAAGTGATCGCCAACCGTCTGGGCGTCGGGCCGATGCATGACTGCCTGTCATGCGCGTATGAGGAGTTCTTCCTCAGCTCCCACACCGTGGGGGACATCGGCATGCTGGTGGACGTACCGGCCAACGTCGGCCTTGAACAGATCCTGCCCGGCCAGGTGCCACCCAGGGATGCGACGGGCATCAAGGCGAGCATGGCGCTGTATCCCTCCGAGCCGTCGAACGTGAACCACAGCTACATCGGCGATCTGGTGAAGATCCGCAACACGCACAACGGCAAGGAACAGCACATCTTCCACTTGCATGGGCATCAGTGGCTGTTCAACCCCAACGACGACAACTCCGATTACATGGATGCCCAAGGCATCGGTCCGGGCGTCGGCTATACCTATGAAATCGCCAATGGCGGTTCGGGCAACCGCAACCGGGTGTCGGGCGATGCAATTTATCACTGTCACTTCTATCCGCACTTTGCCCAAGGCATGTGGACCATGTGGCGCATCCATGACGTATTCGAAGAAGGAACCCGGCTTGAGGTGTCTCAGGCCAGTAACGACGGGTTCCACACCACTCCGTTTGCCCTGCGCAGCGGTAAACCGGCTGCGGGTGCCCGCGCATTGCCGGACGGTGAAATCGTAGCGGGCACACCAATACCCGCCATCGTACCGCTGCCGGGCAAGGCGATGGCCCCCATGCCTGGCAAGGTCGCTGTGGTGCCCAAGCTCGGTGAGCTGGTGGCCGCCAATGATGATGACAATGACAATGACGATGACGATGATGATCAGGGCGGCGGCGACGCCAGTCACTCGGGTGAGGGCGGTCAGGCAGTCATTGGCTCGGTGGCGCTGGTCGACCGCAGCGAAGCCAACCGCAACGCCGACGGTTCATTGAAAAACCCGGGATATCCGTTCTGGATCGGCGGCATGGAAAGCACCGTAGGACAACGCCCACCGACCCCACCCCTGGACATGCTCGACAGCGCCAAGGCCCAGGCCCTGCGCGACAGCGGCAATGCCCTGTGGGCCAATCTCGATCCATTGCAATCGGCCGGCTGGGACGGCGGCTTGCCACGCCACGCGCTCGATGGCGTCGCGGCGGGCGGGGAAGCCGAAACGGTGACCACCGCGACCGACCTCTCGAAGGTGGTTCACAAGGCCAAGGCCGTGTTCATGCCGGAAGAGGGCACGGACGTGGAGCAGGCCGCCATGCTGTTCCATTCCAAACCGGATCACCCCAGCTTCGCCTTGCTGCCTGGCAAGCAAGTGGTCGCCAAGGCATTTCGCACCAATGGCGCCTTGCCGGTGGCGGGCGCGCCTTTCTACGAACCCTGCATGGACGATCGGGGCAAGCGCCTGACGTCGATGGCGGGCAACGGCATGTTCAACAGCGGCGAGACGGGCAACGGCATGTCGTTCACCGGTTCTTCGCAGTACAGCGCCGATCACCCGCGTATCTATAAAGCGGCGAACCTGCAATTCGACGCGGTGTACAACAAGGTCGGCTATCACTTCCCGCAAGCGCGCATCCTGGCGCTCTGGGAGGACGTGTGGCCGGTCATCAACAAGCAACGTCCGCCGGAACCGCTGGTGATGCGCATCAACACCTTTGATTGCGTGATGTATCAGCAGACCAACCTGATCCCCAATTACTACGAGTTGGACGATTATCAGGTGCGCACGCCGACCGACGTGATCGGCCAGCACATTCACCTGCCTAAATGGGACCTGACGGCCGCCGACGGTTCGGCCAACGGCTGGAACTACGAAGACGGGCTGCTTTCACCGGCGACGGTGGTGGAACGGGTGCATGCCATTCGTGCCTTTAACAACTGCACCGAAGCGGACGCCCGCGATGGCACCCCGGCATGTCCGAAAGCCAAGGCGCACCCGTATTTCGGGCAGTACGGCCGGGCGGACTGGATGGGCGCCCGCACCGCCATGCAGCGCTGGTTCGCCGACCCGGTGGTCAACACCCGGGGTATCGACCGAGGCCTGGGCACCATCTTTACCCACGACCACCTCGGCCCATCGACCCACCAGCAGTTGGGTCTGTACGCCACGGTGCTGGCCGAACCGGCCGGTTCCACCTGGTTCCATGCCGAGACAGGCGAACTTCTGTACAGCGGTGCGCGGCAGGACGGCGGTCCGACGTCGTGGCAAGCGGTGATTTCCACCGGCGACCTGGATGGCGATGGCAAGAACGACAGCTTCCGTGAGTTCTTCCTCGAGTACAGCGACTTTGTGCATGCCTATGAAGCCGGGGTGTATGTCGGGGCAGGGCCAAACGGCGTGCCGAACGGCAACGCTTACCCTGCCACTGCCAACAGCTTCCGCTACGCGATCAATCCGCCAGGACGCAAGGCAGCGGCCAATCTGCTGGATTCGGTGCTGGAAGTTGGCAGCGGCGAGCTGGAAGGCTGTCCGACCCGGCCCTGCCCGCAGGCCATTTCCGTGGACGACCCTGGCATCTTCGTCGTCAACTACCGTCACGAGCCTGTGGGGCTGAGGGTCTATGACCCGAACCGCACGGCCCCGGATGGAAAGCCGGGCATGCAGGCCAATGGTCTGGCCGGGGACCTGGCGTACGCCTTGCAGACCCGCACCGACAGGGCGATTCCTGCGCTGAACCTGGCACCGAGTGCGATTACCTCGGCGACCGGCCCTACCGGCGGCATCACGCAGTTCCCGCCGCACATCAACCGTGGCGGCGACATGCCGGGCGATCCGTTTACGCCAATGCTGCGTACGTACACCGGTGACAATGTGCGCTTGCGTCTGCACGCCGGTGGTCACGAGGAAGAACACAACGTGACCCTGCACGGCGTGAAGTGGCTGCATTCGGGCAGTGGGTTCGGCAACAGCTCCAACTCGGGGTGGAAATCGTCGCAGATGGTCGGCATCTCCGAGCAGATGGGCTTCAACGCACCGGTCGCGACGATCTCCAGCGCGGCCAGCGACACCGGCGACTACCTGTATTCGATGGACGCTTCGCTTGAAGGCTACTGGAACGGCATGTGGGGCATCATGCGCAACTACGGGTCACAGCGCAGTGACCTGTTCGCGTTGCCGAACAACCCCAAACCGGTCATTGCGCGCAACACCGTGGCGTTCGACGGTATCTGCCCACGCTACACCACCAATGCCAATGGTATCGGCACACGTCCGACGGTACAGCGCAACTTCGAAGTGGTGGTCGCACTGGCCAACGACATCCTCGGCAATCCGCTGAACCTGACCCTCGGCGACGCCGCAGGGCAGGGCCAGCACGTCGGCGCGCCGCTCAATCCGGCGGGCGGTACGCTGGTCTACAACAAGCGTGCGGTAACCATTCCACAGGCAACGGTCACGGACCCTGAGGACGGCGTGACCTTCACCATCGGCGGTCATGCCGGGCCGCTGCACGATCCGACCGCGATCCTGTACGTGCGCAAGGCCGATCTCGACCCGATCACGGGCAAGCTCAAGGCCGGCGTACCGATCGAGCCGCTGATGTTGCGAGCCGGTGCGGGTGACTGCATCAACGTGACCCTGGAAAACCGGCTGCCAACGGCGATGCCCGACCTGCCGAACTACGCCGTCATGGCCGGTACCGTCAAACGTGATCGCAACAGTGCGCAGGGTTCGACGACCTTCAATAACAACCTGATGCGTCCATCGAGCCATGTGGGCATGCACACGCAGTTGCTGGCTTACGACGTCACCAAGTCGGACGGCTTCAACGTCGGCCTCAACCCCGTGCAAACCATTGCACCTCGGGCAGGCACATCGGGCGCCTGGCCAACCCGCACCTATCAGTACTACGCGGGGCATCTGGAGCGTGAAGGCAAACCGGTGTCGCAACTGGGGCGCGCGGTGGACAACATCAACACCACGCCCATCGAGTTCGGTGGCTTCAACCTGACGTCGGCGGACATGATCAAGCAACCGCAGAAAGGGCTGGCAGGCGCCATGGCAATCATGCCGCTGGGTGCGACCTGGACCGAGGACACCAAATCCCGTGCCAATGCCACGGTCAGCGTCAGCGGGCAGACCGCCTACCGGGACTTCATGCTGGTCATGCAGAAGTCGCTGAACATGCGCTGGGGCAATGGACGGCCTGTGGAGAACCTGGCCGCCGAAGGCAATGGCGTGCCGGCGGATCCGCAGGACAACTCCGGCATGGCCATCAACTATCGGACCGAGCCGCTGTGGTACCGGTTTGGGCTGTCCCCGGATGCACCGTTCGGCCACGCCGACGGCCACGGGTTTGCCGATGTCCCGAATGCGCACATGGCCTACAGCAATGCATTGGTCGGCGGCGATCCGCAAACACCGGTCCTGTACGTCAAACCGGGGCAGCCGTTCCGTACGCACCTTACGGTGCCGGGCGGCGGCAGTCGCGGCACGACCTTCCAGCTGGACGGTCACGTCTGGGCGATGCATCCGTTCCAGGCCGAGAAGTCCGACACCGGCGGCTACCCGATGGGGGCGTCGGGCGTGGGCTCGGTGCGGTTCGCCTACAACCCGATGTCGTTGTACATCGGCGCACAGGAGAGCCTCCTGCCCGCCGCGCACTTCAGCCTCATGTTCCCGAGTGCCGGGGGCGCGAACGCCGTGCCGGGAGATTACCTGTTCCGTGACTATGCCGGGTTCGGCAACGCGTCGGGGCTGTGGGGCATTCTCCGGGTGACCAACGATCCAGAACCCGCTGCGGCGCCCTAGCGCCCGGCTTGCGAACCAGCCGCCCGCGCGTACAAGAACAATCGGCGCGGGTCAGACACAACTCATCGGAGCGGCGCACTGGCGCCCGCTCCACAGGGGGTGCAGCGTGAATGGATGGATCAGAGGTGGTTTTGCCGGCGGCGCGCTGGCGATGGCTCTGGTGGTCATGGGGCACACCGGTGAGCCGCTCAAGGAGGCCAACCAGGCTCTGGGTGAAAGTGAGAGCCCTCAGGCGATCCCCGGCCTGGCCAGCGACAAGCAGCAGTGGGTGAAAAACGGTGTGACCGTCAAGTTCGAAGCGCGGCCGCTGAACAGCGGCCCGCTCATGGAGGGCATGTTTGCCGACGTGCGCTTCAGCGTGACGGACACCGCCACGGGCCAACCGTTGCCGGGCGTCGCACCGGGGGCCTGGCTTGACCCGGCGGTGGCCGAGCAAAAGCCCGGCTCCCACGATGCGCAATGCAAGTCGCGGGTCGGGCTGTACCTGAAAAGCACGATTGGCGCGCGGCCTCTGCTGGACCTCAACAGTTACTTTCTGATGGTGTTGAACAAGGACGCCAGCGCGACGGTGATCGACCCCACGGTCTCGGTGGGCGGGATCACCAGCACCATGAGCCGTATCGCGCTCAAGCAGCCCGGTATGGACTGGACGTCCACCAACGATGACAAGCGGGTGTTCGTGTCGATGCCCGCCGCCGGTGAGGTCGCGGTCATCGACGCTGAAAAATTCCAGGTGCTGCTGAACATTCCAGCGGGCGAGAACCCGTTGCGTGTGGCGCTGCAGCCCGACGAGCGATACCTGTGGGTGGGCAATAACGCGGCCAGCGAGGGCGCCAGTGGTGTGACCGTGATCGATACGCAGTCAATGAAGGTCATGAGTTTCCTGGCGACCGGTGCCGGTCATCATGAGATCGCTTTCAGCAAGGATTCACGATTTGCCTTCGTCAGCAGCCGGGACGCCGGCACCGTGGATGTCTTTGACGTCGCGACGCTCACGCGCAGCAAAACCCTGAAAACCGGTGCTCATCCGCTGTCGGTCGCCTATTCGCCGTTGTCTGAGGCGGTGTATGTCGCCGATGGTCAGGACGGCTCGGTGACCGTGATCGATGCGCGCAGCCTGGAGGTGCGCAAGGTCATTGCCTCGCAGCAAGGGTTGGGCCCGATGAGTTTCAGCGAAGACGGTCGCTATGGCTTCGTACTCAACACCCTCACCAGCCATGCGCTGGTGATCGATGCCTCCAGCGACAGTGTCGTGCATGACCTGGAGGTGTCGCCCGAGCCGTTTCAGATCACCGTGACGCAAAACTACGCTTACATCCGTGGGTTGGCGTCGCCCCGGGTGACCATGGTCAACCTGTCCAGCCTGGGCAAGGACCGCAAGCCGATCCTGCAATCGTTCGAGGCCGGGCCCGCCGCACCCCGCCTGGCGGGCGATTTGCCGCTGGCAGCCGGGCTGAGCCCGGCGCGGGACAACGACGCGGTGTTCGTGGTCAATCCCGTGGACAACACCACTTACTTCTACGCCGAAGGCATGAACGCGCCGATGTCCGGTTACCCCAACCGGGGCAACGCGGCGCGTGCCGTCCGGGTGGTTGATCGCAGCCTTCGCGAGGTTGAACCCGGGGTCTACAGCTCACGGGTGCGCCTGCCAAGTGCAGGTCATTTCGACGTGGCGTTCATGCTTAACCAGCCCCAGGTCATTCACTGTTTCACCGCGCAGGTCGAGGTGAACCCGGCGCTGGAAAAACGCCTGGCGATCCCGCGCGTGACCTTCCTGCTGGAACGCCGTTTCGAACCGGTGGGCAAGCTGGTGCCAATCCGCATTCGTCTGGTTCAGGGCCGCGACAATACACCCATGACCGGCGCCAAAGACGTGTACTTGCGTTACTTCCTTGCACCGAGCTCCCGGCCACGCGAAGTGCTGGCAGTGGAAATCGGCGAGGGGATCTATGAAGCACAGGCCGACCTGAGCGAGACCGGCGCGTATTACCTGCACGCCCGCTCCGAATCCTTGGGTATCCGCGCCAACGAGCAATCCTACGCCAGTTTGCGGGTGATGCCGGTCGACACCTCGCCGGTCCACCTGAGCAACCAAAGCCCTGCTGTTTCCGACAGGATGACGCCATGAAAAATGCCATTGCAGTAACGATGTTGGCCATGCTGATGGCTCAAGGATTCCCTCCAGTGGCGCAGGCGCATGGAGGGGACGATCACGCGCAACACCAGGCGCAAGGTGGCGCTGACCATTCGCAACACCAGGGCGCCGTGAAACAGGACAGCGCGGTGGTGCATTTTGCCGACGTCAAGCTGACCAATCAGAACGGCGAGCCGGTCAGCCTCAAGCACGATCTGGTCAGCGACCGGATCGTGGTGATGGGCTTCATTTACACGACCTGCACCACGGTGTGCCCGGTGATCTCCTCGATCATGTCCCGGGTGCAACAGCAGTTGGGTGCGAAAGTCGGCACCGAGGTGCAGATCGTCTCGATCACGGTCGATCCGCTGCGCGACACCGCTCCGCGTTTGCTCACGTATGCCAACCGATTCCAGCACGGGCCGGGCTGGGCCTGGTTGACCGGCACCCCGCAGGCCATCGACGCAACGCTCAAGGGCCTGGGGACATGGACAGCCGACCCGCAGAACCACCCGCCGCTGATCATGGTCGGCGACGGGCGCAGCAGCCACTGGACGCGGTTCTACGGCTTTACCGACCCAGACCTGCTGGTTGAACGGGTGGAACAGTTGCGCGGCGACCGTGCGTCCAAAAGCGGTCGTCACGGGGTGTACGTGATGGGAGAGCAGCCATGAGGTGGATACCGTTTGATGCTGGCCGTCGGTCGACCAGAGGATGGCTGATGGGGGCGGCCTTACTGTCGGTTGTGCCCGCCGTAATGGCCCATGAAGCCCACGAAGCTCCGACCTTGGCCAAGGTGTCGCCCGTGCAAGTCGCGCCGCCGTCCAGCGGCACTCACGACGCGCAGGAATATTTCACCGACACGCCCTTGAAGGATCAGGACGGCAACACCGTGCGTTTCTACAGCGACGAGCTTAAGAACCGGCTGGTGCTGCTCAACGTGGTATTCACCCACTGCCAGGATGCCTGTCCGCTGATCACCCGCAAGCTCAAGGATGTCCGGGCCGCGATGGGCGATGAGGTGGCGCGTCAGGTGTATTTCATCACCCTGACCAGCGACCCGACAAACGACACGCCTGACGTGCTCAAGGCATTCGCGGCCAAACACGGGGTCGACAGTCCCAACTGGCGCTTTTTGACCGGTACGCAGGAGCAGATGAATCTGGTGTTGGGGCGTTTGGGGCAGGTGATCCCGAGCCCTGAACAACATTCCACGCAATTGATCGTAGGGGACGTGGCGAACAAACGCTGGGCAAAGATCCGTCCGGATGCGCCGGTGGACGCCATTGCCCAACGCTTGCAGTTCCTGACCTTGCCTGTGGCCGGACGTTAAGGAGTCGACCATGAAGTCGCTGGCGATTTTCAGCCTGACGCTGAGCCTGCTGGGGAGCCTGACGAGCGCGGCTCACGCGATCGACCTGAGCCCGGCGCAGGCGGCTGGAAAACGCCTGTACCGCGAAGGCATTTCCGACAGCGGGGCGCAGGTGTCGGCGCGCATCGGTGTTTCCGGCGCCACCGTGCCCGCGTCAACCGTTCCGTGTGCAGGCTGCCATGGCGCCGATGGCCGTGGGCGACCGGAGGGCGGCGTGCGTCCGCCGGACATCACTTGGCGGCGATTGAGTACGCCCTACGGCCAGCACGTCAGAGCAGGGCGCAGCCACCCGCCGTACAGCGAAAGCGCCGTCTCCCACGCCATCATCGAAGGCATCGATCCAGGTGGCAACGCACTGGACAGCGCGATGCCGCGTTTTGTGATGTCCAGTCAGGATCAACTCAATCTTGTGGCCTACCTCAAACGCCTCGAAGAGGACGGCGACCCCGGCATACAAGGCTCGACTTTGCGGCTGGGCACCTTGCTCCCAAGTCAGGGCGCGCTGGCCCCATTGGGCGAGACAATGGCCGCCGTGCTGAACGGCGCGTTGGCCGCGATCAACGAGGCGGGCGGCATTCATGGTCGGCAACTGGCCCTGCAGATCGTCGACCCTGGCCCTGACGCGCAAACTGCCGAGGCAGCCTTGAAGACGCTGACCGGTGAAGACGGTGTGTTCGCATTGATTGCGCCCCTTGCTCCGGCGCTGGACGGTCGCATCGGTGAGCTGCTCGAGCAGGCCCGGGTCCCGTTGGTGGGATCGGTCTCGTTGCTGGGTGGGGAAAGCGACAGTCCGATGATCTTCGAACCGTTGCCCGGCGTTTCCGAGCAACTGCGGGCCTTGTCCGGGTACGCGCAGGACACACTGGCACTGGCAGCGCAGAAGACGTTGATCGTGTATCAGGACAACCCGCTGGGGCTGCATCAGGCCGAAACCCTCAAGCAGCACCTCAACGGGCAGGGCTGGAGCGATGTCGGCCTGCGGGCCTATTCACTGGATCAACCCGTCACGGTCGACGCATCGCTGGCCGCTGCCAACGCGTTGTTCTTCCTCGGACGCTCCGCGGACTTCGTGCCAATGGCGCAGGCGCTGCACGCTTCACGGCAAGGTCCGGCAGTGCCGCCGTATCTGTTTGCGGCCTCGGCCCAGGTCCCGGCGGACGTCTGGCAAGTCCCCCCGTCTTTTTCCCGCCGCCTGTTTTTGGCGTATCCGTTCATTCCGGGCGACTGGACGGAGCAGGGCAAGGCGGCCCTTGCCAGCGTACGCGCACGAAGCGGGCTGAAAGGACAGTACGCGGTGTTGCAGGTGGACGCGTATTGCTCGGTGCTGCTGGTCGCCGAGGCACTGCGACAGATCGGTCGGCATCCGGCGCGCGAGCAACTGATCAAGGCGCTGGAAGGGTTGCATGACGTGAACACCGGGCTTACCCCACTGTTGGGGTTTGGTCCGGGGCGTCGGCTGGGCATGTCGGGCGCCCATGTCGTGACGGTGGATGTGCAGCAACAACGTTTTGACCTGGTCAGCCCATACGCCAGGGTCAATGCTGCTAACTGAAGTGAGATTTAGCCATGAAGCTCAAGCTGATTTTATTCGTGTTGGCGTTCGTAATGCCCGGTCTGCTGCTCATGGTGGGCCGCACCGAGGCGGTGGCAGAACCCACGTTCGGGCAACTGGCGGTGGCGCGGGTCAACGGCGTGGAGATCGGGCAGATGCAGCTGGAGCACTACTTAGCCGATTACCTGCAGGCCCAGGGACGGATGGTCGGCTCCATTCGCAATCCCGTGGCCTACAACCGTCTGCGCAGCGCGGCGCTTGATGACCTGATCGATAAGGAACTGCTGTGGCAGGAAGCGGGCAAGCGCGGCGTGCGCGTCGACGAAAAGAGTGTGCAGGACAACTTATCCGCCCTGCGTAACGAGTTCACCTCCGATGACATCTTCAATCGGCGACTGGAGGAAGCCGGGTTTGACACCCCGTCATTCACCGAATACCTGCGGCGGGAGTTGACCAGCCAGCGCATGCTGTCTGAGCTGAGCCAGGTGGCGCCTGCCCGTGATGCCGACGTCGAAGCCTTCTACCGGCAACTTTCGCCGCGCATCCACGCCCGGCACATTCTGCTGCCCCTCGAGGCCAACGCCGATTCGGCAAAAGTCGACGCCGTGTACCAGCAAGCCCTCCAGTTACGGGCCCGGATCGTCGGCGGCGAGGACTTTGCTGCCCTCGCTCAACGCTACTCACAGGACAGCCGGTCAGCCGAGGGCGGCGATCTGGGCTATTTTTCTCGTGAAAGCATGGTGTCGGAGTTCGCCGATGCTGCCTTTAGTCTGACGCCCGGCACCGTCAGTCAGCCGGTACGGACTCTTTATGGCTGGCATTTGATCAAAGTTGAGAACACAGTCTCGGACACCGCCATCGACGACGGTCAAGGACTGGCGATGGCGCGTCAGGCATTGGATCAGCAACGACAGGCGCAAGCGACCGCCGCTGCACTGCAACGATTGCGCGCGGCAAGCAGGATAGAACGGGTGGCAGAGCGATGACCCGGGTTTTCCCCGAATGTGGGGGCAAATCCGGTTCTCGATGGCGACTGCCCCCAGCAGTGGGGTTGAGGTTGTGCCCATGGTGTTGGTTTTTTATTGAAGTAAATCAGTGGCATGGGCGAAGAGAATTTCAAGTGGAGGGTCTGGCATGAACAGTGCTCTTGTACCAATACAAGGCGGGAATCCCCAGACCGGGCCACAGGACCTGTCCCGATTTCAGGAGTCCACCTTGTTAAACAAAGTGTTGGTTGTAGAGGACGAGCAGATCCTGGCGCAGAACCTCCAGTCGTATCTGGAGGCCAAGAGCCTGGATGTCCGGGTCGCGAACGATGGCGCGGGTGCCATCGACCTTGCACAAGGTTTCGCACCGGACGTGGTTGTCCTCGATTTTCGCCTACCCGATATGGAAGGGTTTCAGGTACTCGATGCGGTACGCAAACAGAGGGATTGTTACTTCATTCTGATCACCGGCCATCCGACCAGCGAAGTCTGCGGTCGGGCCACTGATCTGGGTGTCAGCCACATTCTCTTCAAGCCGTTTCCGCTGGCCGAACTGGCCCGAGCTGTCTGTGACTTGTTGGGTACTGAGCGACGTTCGACGAGCAAGTCGCCACCGGCGGCCGGGTTCATCGAACGGCGGCACAGCCCGGCAGAGGCATTCCCGTTGCAGTTGTACGACGGTACCTGGGTTAACTCGGACCGTCGCGGCAACAAGCAGACCGCGTCGCCTGACGGTGACAAAGCGGTCCTCGATGGGGAGGGCAAACTCTAGCCGGGTCCGGACGCCTCGGGAACCTTGTTCTTGAGCGCTCCGGAAACGGCACACCGGCCAGGGAGGGTCGGGCGCGTCGAATGTGTGGTTCCTTTTTTGGGGTCCGGGAGTGCATTCGATGGAAAGTCTTACGCTCGCAGTCGAAAGACCGCCACTGGCGCAGCCAGTCGAGTCACCCACACGTTTCCCGGGCAGCCTTCTGACAGCCGCCAGAGAACGCGCCGTCGCTGAAAGCGAACGTCCGATCGAAGCACTTGAAGCCCTCTCTGCCCTGGAACCTGCCGCTTTCATTCGCGCCCTTGGCGCCACCCTGCATTACCCGGTGCTGGACGCTTCCAGCCTGTTCAAATGCACCCCCGAGTTCGATCAAGTCAGCCTGGCCCAGGCGCTGAAACGCGAGTTCGTCATGTTGCGTCACGACGACACGCTGATCGGCGTGTTTGCCGACCCCTTCGACGACGCGCGGCTGGCATGGATCGATGAGTGCCTGCAAGGCGCCGCGCTGTATCTGTGTCACGCCGACGACCTCGGCGCATACCTTGCCCGTCAGGAAGAAGGCTTCCATGCGGTCGCCGCATTGGGCAGCCACGGCGACGAACAGCACGAATACGACAATCTGGAAAGCCTGTCGCTGACCAGCATCAGCGAAGACGCGAGCGCGGTGGTCAAGCTGGTCAACTCGACCCTCTACGACGCGTTGAAAATGCACGCCAGCGACATTCATCTGGGCGTGACCGGCAACGGTCTGGTGATCAAGTACCGCATCGACGGCGTACTGAACAACATCAGCAAAGTGCAGGGCGCCGAGTTCGCCGATCAGGTGATTTCCCGCATCAAGGTCATGGCCGAGCTGGACATCGGCGAGAAACGCGTGCCTCAGGACGGTCGTTTCAAGATCGGCATCAGTGGTCGGCAGATCGACTTCCGGATCTCCATCATGCCCAGCATTTTCGGTGAAGACGCCGTGCTGCGGGTGCTGGACAAACAGGACCTGGCGGATCGGGTCAGTGGCGTCAGCCTCGAAGCTCTGGGGTTTGAAGAGGCCACGTTGCGCAGCCTGCGTCGGCTGGCCGCCGAACCTTACGGGATGGTGCTGGTGACCGGCCCCACCGGCAGCGGCAAGACCACCACGCTGTACGCGATGATCACCGAGATCAACCACGGCGTGGACAAGATCATCACCATCGAAGACCCGGTGGAATACCAACTCCCGGGTGTTCTGCAGATTCCGGTCAACGAGAAAAAAGGCCTGACGTTTGCCCGCGGCCTGCGTTCGATCCTGCGACACGACCCGGACAAGATCATGGTCGGTGAGATCCGCGACCCCGACACCGCACAGATTGCCGTGCAATCGGCCCTGACCGGGCACCTGGTGTTCACCACCATTCACGCCAACAACGTGTTCGACGTGATTGGCCGCTTCACCCAAATGGAAGTCGACCCTTACAGCTTCGTCTCCGCCCTCAACGCGGTGGTTGCCCAACGCCTGATTCGTCTGGTGTGCACTGGCTGCGCGACGCCGGTCGTTCCGGACGAGAGCGAGTTGCGGGCATCTGGCCTGAGTGCTGAGGACAGCGGCCATTACCGTTTCGTACACGGCGGCGGTTGTGGCCGCTGCCGTGGCACCGGCTATCGCGGCCGGACGGCCATCGCCGAACTGCTGCACCTGGACGACGAAATTCGCCAGATGATCGTTGAGCGCAAACCCATCTCCCAGATCAAGCAGTACGCCTGCAGCCGTGGCCTGCGCCTGTTGCGCGGCTCGGCACTGGAACTGGTGCGCGATGGCCGGACCACGCTGGAGGAGATCAATCGTGTCACTTTCATTTCGTGAACACTACGTCGCCGTGATCGGCGCCAATGGCGTCGGCCTGTCCCGCTGCGATGCGCGCGGCAAAACCTGGCTGGGCAGCGCAGGGTTCATCGCCGACCGCCAATCGACCGCCACGCTGGCGCTGGACACGCTGCAACGGTTACTCACCGAGCACGTCAAGGGCCGCGCCCGGTTGAGTGTTCTGTTGTCCAGCCACTACAGCCGTTTCGGGCTGATTCCCTGGAGCGACCACATCACCACGCCCGATGAGCTGCGCGCCTACGCCAGCGCGTATTTCGACGACACCTTTGGCAAGTCGGCCGAAGCGTGGACGCTGAGTCTGTCGCCAGAAAACGCCGGGCTGGCGCGCATCGCCGTCGGCTTGCCAGAGGCCTTGCTGAGCCGTCTGCGCGACGTCGTCAAAACACTCGGCTTGCGCTTGGTGTCGGTGCAACCCTACGTAATGACGGCGTTCAACCGCTTTCACAAGAGCTTCGGTGATCGTGACTTCCTGTTCGTGGTCGCCGAGCCGGGTCGCAGCACCTTGTTGCTGGCCAGGGAAGGGCGCTGGTCCGCCGTGCGTTCGCTGCGCATCGCCGACAGCGATGCCGCACTGGCCTCGATGATCGCCCGCGAGAGCGAATTGCACGGCCTGAACGGTGACAAACCTGTCGACCTGTTCGTGCATGCGCCGGCCCGTCACACCGATGCACCGCTGATTCTGGGCGTCCAGACCCTTGAGTTGCCCGCCGATCAGGCCGACACCCAGGATCCCCTGCACATCATGTCCAGAGCGGTGAACTGACATGCGCGCCCTGGATCTGGAATTTCAGCCGCAACGTCGTGGCAGCGCGCTGGGCTGGAGCCTTCTGGCCATCGGTCTGGTGCTGGGGGTGTCGGTGGCGGCCGGTGCGCACGTCATCGGTCAGGAGATTCACGAGCAGCAAGGCCAACTGGGCCATGCGCAAAAGAAATTGCAGGTGCACAGCGGCCCTGTCGCCGGTCTGTCCCCGGCGCAACAGCGTGAACAAGAGGTGCGTCTGCAGGAGATGAAGCAGATTTCCACGCAATTGCGCCGTCCTTGGGAACGTCTGTTTGCTGCAATGGAAACCCTGCGCGGCAAGGACATCGCGCTGCTCAGCCTAAGCCCCGACGCACGCAAGGGTCAGGTCAGGATCACCGCCGAAGCGCGGGATCTGGAAGCGATGCTGACCTTTCACCGGCAGCTGGAAGACAGCCCTGAGTTGAGCGATGTCTCGCTGGTCAACCACGAGATCGTCGCCAACTCGCCACAAAAACAGATCGTCTTCAACCTGCTGGCCACCTGGGAGGTGAGCGATGTCCGTCCCTAGCCTGATTCTGCGTGAACATGTTCAGCGGGCCGGTTGGCCGGGGCTGGGCGGTGCGGCGCTGGTGGTGCTGGTCTTGGCGTATGGGGTGTTCAGCCTGCTGCCGGACTGGCAGTCACTGGACGGCCTGCGTCAGAACAGCCAGAAGGCCAGCGAATTTCTGGAGAAAGTCGCCAACGGCACTGCCGTACTGCCCGTAGTGCCCCAGCAGCAACTGGACGAATTCCATCGCGCGCTGCCGACCCAGCTGGACGCCACGTCGGCCATCGACCGTATCTACGCCATGGCCGGCAAGGAAAAAATCAACCTGGCGCGCGGCGAGTACTCGCTGGGCATCGACCCTAAAACCCAACTGGCGCGTTATCAGATTCTGCTTCCGGTAAGGGGCAGCTACCCGCAATTGCGCCGCTTCCTCCACGCGTTGCTGACCGAGCTGCCGGCGGTGGTGATCGAGGATGTGGACCTTCAGCGTAAACGCATCGCCGACACCGAGTTGACCGGGCGTATCCGCATGACCCTTTACCTGTCGAGGTCGTGATGAACACTCGTCGCGTAGCAGGCTGGCTGGCGTTCTTCGGCATCTGCGGGCTGATTGCCTGGGTGCCCGAGCAGTTTTTCGGCGAACAGGCGCAGGACCTGAGCAGCGCTGCCGCGCCGGTGGCGAGTAAACATCGGGATGCCGTCGCCACCGCGAAGGGCGGTTCCGACAAAAGTGGTGACGCCAAATCAAGTGTGGCGAAAGTGCCGCAACTAGATTTGTTCGCTGCCCAGAGCTGGTACGTCGCCCCAGTGGTGACTGCCGAACAGCAGGCCGCGCTCAACAGCGTACCCGCCGCCCCAACGGTGCCCACTGCACCGCCCCTTCCGTTCCAGTTCATTGGCAAGCTTGCGGACAGCCAGCAGTTGCAGGTTTTCCTGCAGAACGGAGAACGGCTCTATGTGGTCAGGGCCGGAGATGTGATCGATGACGTCTACAAAGTCGACCGCATCTCGGCCACTGAAATGAGCCTCGTCTATCTGCCGTTGAAGTTTGCGCAGACTTTGTCTGTGGGGAGTGCACCATGAGTCCGCTGCGGTTGTCGTTGAACGCGTTGTTGCTGGGCTTCACCTTGGCGCTGGGGCTGATGCTGGCTTCCTGCACATCGGACATGAATCGGGCCATCGGTCAGGATCTGATCGAGGAGGGACGTTATGAAGAAGGCCTGGCCAAGTTGCAACAGGCCGTCAATGCCAATCCCCGGGATGCGACCCTGCGCATCGCCCTGACATCAGGCAAGGCCCGGGTGGTTAAAACGCTGCTGACCAAGGCGGACTCCGAGCGCTCACAACGGGATTTCAATAGCGCGGCGATCGACTACTCCCGGGTGATCGCCATCGAACCCAGCAACGGCCGCGCCCGTGACGCGCTGTACCTGCTGGAGCAGATGCGCAACATCAACGACATGCTGATCAAGGGGCAAACCAGCCTGCGTCGCGGCGACTTGACCGGCGCTGAACACGAAGCACGCCAGGTGCTGGCGCTGGACCCACGGCACGAAGGGGCGATGGAGCTGATGCGCAACGTTGAACTGATGCGCACCCGCAACACCGTGTCCAATCCGCAGCTCAAGACCCGCCTGGAAAAACCGGTGACCCTGGAGTTTCGCGACGCCAACCTCAAGGTGATCTTCGAGGTGCTGTCCCAGGTCGCCGGGTTGAACTTCATTTTCGACAAAGACATGCGTGCGGACTTGAAAGCCACGATCTTCGTGCGTGAAGTGCGCATCGAGGACGCCATCGATCTGCTGCTGCAACAGAACCAGCTGCACCAGAAAGTGGTGAACGACAACACGCTGCTGATCTACCCCGACTCGCCGCAGAAGGTGAAGGACTATCAGGAACTGGTGATGCGCACCTTTTACCTGACCAACACCGACGCCAATACGGCGCTGAACATGGTCAAGACCATGCTCAAGACCCGCGATGTGTTCATCGACGAGCGCCTCAACACCCTGACCATGCGTGACACGCCGGATGCCATTCGCATGGCCGAGAAACTGTTTTTCTCCCAGGACCAATCCAACCCTGAGGTGGTGTTGGAAGTGGAAGTGATGGAGGTCGCCCGTCAGCGCATCCTCGACCTGGGCCTGCAATGGCCGAACACTTTTGGGGTGATCAACAGCGACGGCACCGCCGTCAGCGTGCTCAACCAGCTCAAGGGCATCAACTCCGGGCGGATCTCGATCTCGCCCTCGCCGCAACTGAAAATCAACGCCCAAGACAACGACGTGAACACCCTGGCCAGCCCGACCATTCGCGTCAGCAACCGCGAACAGGCTCGAATTCACATCGGTCAACGCGTGCCGATCATCAGCGCTACCTCTGTGCCATCGACACAAGGTCCGGTGATCACTGAAAGCATCACGTACCTGGACGTCGGTCTTAAGCTGGAAGTGACGCCCATCGTGCACCTGGACAACGAGGTGGCGATCAAGATCGCGCTGGAAGTGAGTAACGCCACGCCGCTGGAACCGACCCGCCAAGGCACGATTCCGGTCCAGGTCGACACCCGTAACGCACAGACCACGCTGCGCCTGCACGACGGCGAAACCCAGATCCTCGCCGGCCTGGTGCGTAACGACAACAGCTCCACCGGCAACAAAATCCCCGGTTTGGGTGACATCCCGGGCTTCGGCCGCTTGTTCGGCAGCAACAAGGACACCGTCGGCAAGTCCGAGCTGGTGCTGTCGATCACGCCGCGCATCGTGCGCAACCTGCCGTATCAGGCGCCGAGCGACATGGAATTCGACTCCGGCACCGAAACCAGCATGCGCATGAATTCGGTCAACCCGGACATGGCGCCGGTGACCGTGGAAATCAACGGCCGGTCGGCGCCTCTGGCCGCCGTGCCGTCGGCGGCACCTGCCGCTGCTGCAGAGAGACCTTGAGCATGAACCGCCAGCGCGCCACCCGCGGTTTCACCCTGATCGAGATGGTCGTGACCCTGGCCATCGTCGGTCTGCTGGCGAGCATCGCCGCGCCATTGACCGAAACCGTGATTCGCCGTGGCAAGGAGCAGGAACTGCGCACCGCCTTGTACCAGATTCGCGATGCGCTGGACGCCTACAAGCGTGCGGCCGACTCGGGAAGGATCGAGAAGTCGGTGGCCAGCAACGGGTATCCGGCCAACCTCAAGGTGTTGGTCGAGGGCGTGCGGGACTTGCGCAGCCCCAAGGGCGCGAAGATTTTTTCCTGCGCCGCATTCCGCGCGATCCGTTTGGCAAACCCAAGCGTGAAGCGCAGGACGACTGGGGCCTGCGTTCCTACGACAGCCCGGCGCAGAACCCCCGCGATGGTGAAGATGTGTTCGACGTTTACTCCAAAACACGCGGCAAGGGCCTCAACGGCATTGCCTATTCGGAGTGGTGAGCCATGAAAAAGCACAAGGGGTTTACGTTGATTGAGTTGCTGGTGGTCATGGCCATCATCGCCACGCTGATGACCATCGCCGTACCGCGCTATTTTTCCAGCCTGGAAAACTCCCGGGAAACGGCGCTGCGCCAAAGCCTGTCAGTGATGCGCGAGGCGCTGGATCACTACTACGGGGACACCGGCCATTATCCCGACTCGCTGGAGGACATGGTCACTCATCGTTACCTGCGCAGCCTGCCGACCGACCCGATCACCGAGCGCAATGACATGTGGGTCATCGTCCCGCCACCGGAAGGTGTCGCAGGTACGGTGGCGGATATCAAGAGCGGGGCCACCGGGAGGGCGCGTGATGGCAGTCTCTTCGGTCAATGGTAAGTCGCTCGCTTTTGCGGGAGGCCAGCAAGGCTTCACCTACATGAGCGCGATGATGCTGATCGTTCTGATGGGCACGGCGCTGGCAGCCGTCGGCCAGGTCTGGTCCACCGTTGGCGCCCGTGAGCGCGAAGTGCAACTGATCTGGGTCGGCACCCAGTACGCCCAGGCGCTGCGCAGCTATTACCGCAGTGGAACCGGCGTGTCTCAGTACCCGGCCACGCTGGATGAACTCCTCGAAGACCATCGGTTTCCGTCGGTTCAACGGCACATCCGTCGCCTGTACCCGGACCCCATGACAGGCAGCGACGACTGGGGCCTGACCAAGTCTATCGACGGCCGCATCACCGGTGTCTACAGCCTGTCCAGCCAGACCCCGCTGAAAACCGCGAACTTCCCGCCGCAGTGGCAGGAATTCGAAGACATGACCAGCTATGCCGACTGGCGTTTTGTGGCTGAAAAAGCCTTCCTGGAATCCTCGAACAATCGCCCGGCAGGGGCACCTGGCACCGTGGGCGCACCGCCGAGCAACGGACCGGGTGTGTCGCTGGGAACGTCCCTGGGCACACCGTTGGGAGGGGGCAGCCAATGAACGCAGTCGGCCTTCACCTCAAAGGGTTGTGTCTGAAAGAGATCGGGTTGTGCGCCGCATTGCTGATCGGCGGCCTGGCGGCTGCCGTCGGGCATGCCGACGAGGAAGACGAGATGATGGGGTTCATCGTCGACGACTGCATTTCGCTGGTCGGCCATAACTTCTACAACGCGTTTACCGACCGCCTGCGCGCCACCAGCCGCCTGGATTTCAACCTCGTGGTGCGTGAACGTCCCGACCCGCGCTGGGGCAGCCTGATCTGGGTCGAGTACGACCAGCGCATCGTGTACCGCCGCTTTATCGCACCCAACGCCACCGAAACCCGCGAACTGGCAGTGCAAGCCGCCGACGACGTTCGCGCGGCGGTGGTTCAACGCAAGCTGCAAGTCCAATTGCAGGACAACATTGATCTGGGGAAGGACGAACTATGAACAGAACAATAACGGCCGTCTCGACCTGCCTGTTCCTGACTGGATTCAGCGTGCTGAGTCAGGCCACCGAACTGGTGTACACACCGGTGAACCCGAATTTCGGAGGCAACCCGCTCAACGGCCCCACGTTGCTCAACGAAGCCCAGGCGCAGAACGACTATAAGGACCCGGACCTGAAGAGATCGACCACCGCAGGGACGACGGCACTGGAGCGGTTCAGCCAGCAGCTGCAATCAAGCTTGCTGTCCCAGGTACTCACGAATATCCGTAACGGCAACAGCGGCAGCCTGACCACGGATGCCTTTATCGTCAACGTCATCGACGATTCGGGCTCCTTGAGCATCCAGATCACCGATCGGGTCACGGGCGAAATCTCGGAAGTAAACGTCAACGGACTCACCTCCAACTGACGGGTGCTGAAGTTCCAAAGGAGCGAAAGACCATGAAAAAGTGCATCACCGTTCTGATGCTGGTCGCAGCCCTTCAAGGCTGCGCCGTCCGCGAGCCGATGCCGGCCGAACAGGCGAAGGAAACCCCGACCCTGACGCCGCGCGCGTCGACTTATTACGACCTGTTGTCCATGCCGCGGCCCAAAGGGCGCCTAGTGGCGGTGGTCTATGGCTTTCGTGACCAGACCGGGCAGTACAAACCCACGCCGGCCAGTTCGTTCTCCACCAGCGTCACCCAGGGAGCCGCCAGCATGCTGATGGATGCCATGCAGGCCAGCGGCTGGTTCGTGGTGCTTGAGCGCGAAGGGCTGCAGAACCTGTTGACCGAACGCAAGATCATCCGCGCCTCGCAGAAAAAACCGCCTGCCGTGGTGGGACCGAACGGTGCGCCGGTGAACGTGCAACTGCCCAACGAACTGCCGCCCTTGCAAGCGGCGAACCTGATGCTAGAAGGCGGAATCGTGGCGTACGACACCAATGTGCGCAGCGGCGGGGAGGGCGCGCGTTATCTGGGTATCGGTGCCTCTCAGGAGTACCGGGTGGATCAGGTGACCATCAACCTGCGCGCCGTCGACGTGCGCAGCGGTCAGGTGCTGGCGAATGTGATGACCAGCAAGACCATTTACTCGACCAGTTACAACGCCGGGGTGTTCAAGTTCGTGGAGTTCAAGAAGCTGCTTGAACTGGAGGCGGGCTACACCACCAACGAGCCAGCGCAGTTGTGTGTGCTGTCGGCGATTGAAGCGGCGGTGGGACACCTGGTGGCGCAGGGGATCGAGCGGCACATGTGGCAGATCGCCGGGGATACCAGCGAGCCGAATGAGACACTGGACCGGTATTTGAGCCAGAACAAGCCTGCGGAAGAAGGGCAGTGAGGGCGCTTCGCTCGGTGAATTGGATAGGTGCGAAACATCCCGCATGCACCGGTCTTGCTGCCGGTTCCCGGCAGATCGTCCGTTGACGCGGTCCCTGTAGGAGCGCGCTTGCCCGCGATCTACCGCGCAGCGGTAGCAAAATCAGGCGACTCGATTCTGCCTGACACTCCGCATGCACAGGTCTTGCTGCCGGTCCCCGGCAGATCGCGGGACGAGCCACGCTCCTACACTGAGACGTGGAGTTCGGGAGATGGCTGCCCGAGTGAAATGTGCAAAAAGCGTTAGCTCCAGACCAGTAACAGAAACACCAGGTTGACGCGGTCCCTGTAGGAGCGCGCTTGCCCGCGATCTACCGCGCAGCGGTAGCAAAACCAGGCGACTCGAATCTACCTGCTACCCCGCATGCACCGGTCTTGCTGCCGGTTCCCGGCAGATCGTCCGAGTGCGGCCCAGAGCAAGCGTGCTCCTACACTGAGACGTGAAGTTCGGGAGATGGATGCCGAATGAAAAAACCGAAGAGCGTTGGCTTCAGATCAGAACCATCAGGTTGAAGGGGTTCCTGTAGGAGCGCGGCTTGCCCCGCGATCTACCGCGCAGCGGTAGCAAAATCAGACGACTCGATGATGCCTGGCACCCCGTATGCACCGGTCTTGCTGCCGGTTCCCGGCAGATCGCGGGCAAGCGCGCTCCTACACTGAGACGTGGAGTTCGGGAGATGGATGCCGAATAAAAAAACCGAAGAGCGTTGGCTTCAGATCAGAACCATCAGGTTGAAGGGGTTCCTGTAGGAGCGCGGCTTGCCCCGCGATCTACCGCGTAGCGGTAGCAAAATCAGACGACTCGATGATGCCTGGCACCCCGTATGCACCGGTCTTGCTGCCGGTTCCCGGCAGATCGTCCGAGTGCGGCCCAGAGCAAGCGTGCTCCTACACTGAGACGTGAAGTTCGGGAGATGGATGCCGAATGAAAAAACCGAAGAGCGTTGGCTTCAGATCAGAACCATCAGGTTGAAGGGGTTCCTGTAGGAGCGCGGCTTGCCCCGCGATCTACCGCGTAGCGGTAGCAAAATCAGACGACTCGATGATGCCTGACACCCTGTATGCACCGGTCTTGCTGCCGGTTCCCGGCAGATCGCGGGCAAGCGCGCTCCTACACTGAGACGTGGAGTTCGGGAGATGGATGCCGAATGAAAAAACCGAAGAGCGTTGGCTTCAGATCAGAACCATCAGGTTGAAGGGGTTCCTGTAGGAGCGCGGCTTGCCCCGCGATCTACCGCGTAGCGGTAGCAAAATCAGACGACTCGATGATGCCTGACACCCCGCATGCACAGGTCTTGCTGCCGGTTCCCGGGAGATCGTCCGAGTGCGGCCCAGAGCAAGCGCGCTCCTACACTGAGACGTGGAGTTCGGGAGATGGATGCCGAATGAAAAAACCGAAGAGCGTTGGCTTCAGATCAGAACCATCAGGTTGAAGGGGTTCCTGTAGGAGCGCGGCTTGCCCCGCGATCTACCGCGCAGCGGTAGCAAAATCAGACGACTCGATGATGCCTGACACCCTGTATGCACCGGTCTTGCTGCCGGTTCCCGGCAGATCGCGGGCAAGCGCGCTCCTACACTGAGACGTGGAGTTCGGGAGATGGATGCCGAATGAAAAAACCGAAGAGCGTTGGCTTCAGATCAGAACCATCAGGTTGAAGGGGTTCCTGTAGGAGCGCGGCTTGCCCTGCGATCTACCGCGTAGCGGTAGCAAAATCAGACGACTCGATGATGCCTGACACCCCGCATGCACAGGTCTTGCTGCCGGTTCCCGGGAGATCGTCCGCTGACGCGGTCCCTGTAGGAGCGCGCTTGCCCGCGATCTACCGCGCAGCGGTAGCAAAACCAGGCGACTCGAATCTACCTGCTACCCCGCATGCACCGGTCTTGCTGCCGGTTCCCGGCAGATCGTCCGAGTGCGGCCCAGAGCAAGCGCGCTCCTACACTGAGACGTGAAGTTCGGGAGATCTGATAGTACCCACACGGTCCGCCTCAGATCGGTGGGAGTCAGCTTGCTGACGAATGCGGGTTGTCATTCACCGTCGCTGTAGCTGACCCACCGAATTCGTCCGAAGTGCGGCCCATACCCTCGTAACCTCGGACGTCTCCCACGGGTATCGCAGCGCAGACGAAATATTGATCGTACCCACGCTCCGCGTGGGCATGCAGGTTTTGACGCTCTGCGTCTACTGGATCGGTGGTGCAGCTCAGATCTGTGGGAGGAGCCAGGATGATGGCGTAACGCTTCTGCCTTTACGGTTAGGCAGAACCCAACCATTTGCCCCTACCGCAAATAATGGATATTCACCCAACCCAACCCAACCCAACCCAACCCAATCCAATCCAATCCAATCCAATCCAATCCAATCCAATCCCAATCCCAATCCCAATCCCAATCCAGTCAGGAAGACCGCATTCGCGACCGTCGTAACCTCCGATTGCTCCTACAGATTTCGGCGTCCGCCCAGCAGACCGAGACCAAACAAAAAGCCGCCTTTCGGCGGCTTCGAAATCCAGCTGAACCCACTATTGCTGACGCACGCTTGCCACGTTCGCAGAACCCACCTGAGTCACACTCGCCGCCTGATTGGTAGCGCTCTGGTTCACGTTCGCGGTGTTCCCATTACCGGTTTGACTCACATACGCCGTGTTGTAGCTGTCAGCCTGCTTGACCGTCGCAATGTTCGCGTCGCCATCCTGATAGGTGTACGAACGGTTGTCGCTGCCCGACTGCGTGATATCGGTCGTGTTGCCGTTCCCGAAGCTGTTGCCCGTCGCGTAGTTACCATCGCCGCGCTGATCGGCAATCAGAATGTTGTCGCTGCCGTTCTGCTCGAAATACAGCTCGTTGTAGTTGTCGTTCTGGGTCACCTTCGCATCGTTACGCGCGCCGTCCTGTTTCAGGTTGCTGAGGTTGCCGACGCCTTTCTGTGTCAGGTTGATGCTGTTTTGCTGACCGTTCTGGTTCAGGAACGCCGTCTGACCGGTGCCGAACTGCCCGCCGGGTCTGGTGAGTTCGAACTCGCTGGCGAAAACCTTGTTCCCCGAGCCGGTGGCGACGGCCGTCAGGTTGTGGCCAGCGCCAGCTTGGGAACTGTAGTGAAGGTTATCCTGACCATTCTGGGATACGTTGGTGTTGCTGCTGCTGACGAAGTACTGCGTGACACTGGCAGCATTGCGGTCCCCCCACTGGATGATGGCGCCAAGGTTGTTGGCGCCTTGGACCTGATCGACCACTCCCTCGTTGAAGGTACCGGTCTGGTTGACGCTCGAGTGACTGTTGGTCTGGGCTTCCTGAAACATCTGGGCAGTGTTGAACTCGCCCAGTTGATCTACCGTGATGGAGCCGCCAAGTCCGTTGCGTTGGTCGGCATATGCGTAGTTGCCCGCGCCATCCTGATTGATCTGGATCTGTCCGTTGTAGTGCTCCACCTGTTCGCTGTACGCCTGGTTGCCATCGCCTCGCTGGATAATTTGCGAGTTGTTACCGCTGCCACCGAACAGTTGCTCGGCGGCGATGTCGTTCGCGCTGCCGGCCTGATCCGTGGTGATGGTGCTGCCAATCTGGCTGTCCTGATAGGCAAAGACCATATTGTTGTTGCCCGACTGTTGTGTCGTGATCTGGTTGCCGCTGCCCAATGATTGACTGGCATGGGTGTTGTTGCGCTGATCGGCCTGGCGCTGGGTGATTTTGCTAGCTACTTCCTGAAGCTGCTCGCCATAAGCGCCGTTCTGGTTGCCGTTTTGCAACTGATCGATCTGTGAATTGGTGTCCTGCTGGAAGGCGGCGGTGTCGTTGCCGTCACCGATCTGCACCTGCTGGACGCTGGCTTGGGCCGCCGTTATCTGCTGCACGTCGGCGGTGTTGCCCGTACCGTTCTGGTACTGGGTGGACAGGCTGTTGGCCGCCATGGCATGTCCGGTAAGCATGACCAGAACAGCCGCAGCGACAGGGGTGAGTTTAAAAAGCATGATGTAGACCTCCTGATGGTTGGTTGCCGAGGTGTCGAGCGCGTCAATGCAGCTGACGAACCTCTACGCTCTGGCCATTTCCAGACTGACTGATGCTGCTCTGCAGCCCTGTGCCGGCCTGTTTGATGCTGGCGCTGTTGTTGGCGCCGTTCTGCGTGATTGCTGCCTGATTGTTCGAACCGGTCTGCGTGATGTCCGCCTGGTTGCCATAACCCTGCTGGTTGATGGACGCCGAAAGATTGGAGCCCTGTTGCAGGATGTAGGCTTCTTGCGCACTGCCGACCTGAACGATGTTGCCCAACAACGAGCTGCCGCTTTGCGACAGGCTGGCGATGTTCGACGAGCCTTGCTGCAGGATCGTCGCGTGCTGTCCGATGATCGAACTTCCGGGAAAGTTGATCGGCGCATCGCCCAGTTCAGAACCACCGCCCAGCTCGTCGCCACCCGTGAACTCGTCCGCCTGCGCTGACAGGCAAACCATGCCCAACGCCACAACCAGGGCGGCGCGATACAGGAAACGGCAACGATGGGCTGACATGGTGTTCTCCTGTCTAAAGCCGCGTGTGCGGCCAGCGACGTTGGCCCGCCTGCGTTTGCACACAGGCGGGCCGGTTTCATCAACGAACGGTGATCGGCAGTGTCCGTACGGTCCCGACCGCGGAACGGGCTGTTGCGGTCGGATTGGTTCCGGACGGCGCAATCGCGTTGACCACCGAAACCCTCCAGCGCCCTGTGACAGGCACCGCCACACTGTCCAGAACCACTGTGCCCGTAGGCGTCGTGACCGAGACGGTAATGGTGTTGCCGGTTATCACCGAGCTGGTACCGGAAAGATCCCAACTGAATCGGTTACCGGTACGAACCTGAACCGTTGCGGTGGTAATGGTCAGGGTTTCCTGATTGGCCGGTGGCGCACTGACCTGCACGTTGACGGTGGCCGGTGTCGACAGGGCCCCGAACGAATCCGCCGCCTGATAGGTGAATGTCGCGGTAAACGGAGCGGTGACGGTCGCTGGCGGGGTGTACACCACGCTGGTGCCGTTGGTGGTCACTGTGCCGCGGTTAACGGCGGGTTGAGTCAGGTTGGTCACGCTCAACGGCGTGTTGCCTTCCGGATCGGTGTCGTTGGCCAGCACGTTCAGGGTCAGGGGAGCGCCCGCCAGCGTTGCGCCTGTGTCGGCACCGGCAACCGGTGGACGGTTAGGCGTGACGCTGACAGTCACGGTGCCCGCACTGGTCGATTTCAAGCCTTTTTTGTCCACGGCCTTATAGGTGAATATCGCCTGGATGGGAGCGTTCACGACCGCTGGCGGTGTGTAGACAATCGAGGTGGTGCCGTTGAGGGCCACGGTGCCAAGGCCATTGGCCGGTTGGGTCAAGTCGCTGATGGTCAGCGGAACGTCGCCATCCGGGTCGCTGTCGTTGGTCAGTACAGAAAGCGTCACAGGGACGCCGAAACCAGTGCTGCCGGTGTCGTTGACCACCACAGGAGGCTGATTGGCGCCGGTGTTGGGCGCGGTGCCGACGACGCTGACTGGCTCGGTATCCGATCCTCCCGCAGCGGATTTGATGGTCACGTAAGCCGGTGGCTGGGTGAGGTCGGGGACGCTCAATTGCTGGACAAGTCCGGATTTCGCCAGACGTCCGTAACCCTGAGCAACCAGATCCGGTGGAGAGGTTTCGTCGCTAGACGTGGCCTCCAGCACCAGTGTTTGGTTGTCCCACGAGTAGCGGGCAGTGCGGATTTTCACCACGTCCAACAGCTTGGCCGAGACCGGGGTCGGCTTGGTGGTGTTGGTCTGGCTGCTAGCGGTCAACACAACGAACGGTGGCAGCGCAGCGGTCGCCGGGCGCTGACTGAAGAAGTGGCCGTTGTTGTCGGTCTGCAGATTGAACTGGCAGGCGGAGGGCGGGGTGCCCGGCACTAACGCCAGGGTTTCGCGGTAGCACAGACTTGAGGAGTTAGGTGAAGAGGCGAACAGCTCGATCCTTGTCCCCGAGGCATTGCGGCTGTAAGTGCTACGGTTGACTGACACCGGTGTCTGCACGCGAGCGTCCAGCACTTTGCCGGAGACGTTGAACAGATTGGACTCTATCGTGCCTGCGGGGCCCTGGATGCGCACGAAGTTGGTACCGTTCGGGCTGCCGGTGACGGGCTCGGCGACATTAGGGTCACCGATGAAGGTCTCGGTGATTCCCGTGTCAGGGTTAATCGCGGTGTATGGGCCGTTCAGGCTGCGCAAGAACGGTCCGATGGCCCCACTGAGGGCACCGTTGAAGTTGCCTGGCGAGCCTATGCCGATATCGCGGGTGATGTTGATCGCCCTGCGACCGGTACTGCCGGCAGGCACGACAAAGGTATCCACGCCATAAGGGTGAGTAACGGTGTAGGTGCCTGCGGTGGGAACCGCCGCGCGGATTCGAATCCTCGCGAAGCTTTGCTGGTCGCCTTCGCGTGGTACTTCGGCGGCAAAGGCAGCTTCAAGGGCTGCTACATAGACCTCCAGCTCATACCCACTGTTGCCAACAGCAGGGATGGCCGTCTCGGCGGTGAACCAGAATGCTTCGTCAGGGAAGTTATCCGGGAACACCATGGGCAGCGCATCGTCGTAAACGCCCGGCGAAGCGTTGAGCAAACACATATAGGAAGGTGGCACCGTCGGAGCGACCCGGGCACTGACGGCTCTGGACTGACACAGCTCCAGCGACAATTCATTCTGGTCCTTGTACCACAGCGGGAAATGCCCGGTGGCGGCGGTGTAAGGTCCCGGGTCAACCGCTGTGAGACCAGCATAGGCTGCCTCACTGGCTGCGATCAGACCCACGGCGCTGAAAATCAGACTTGGCCAATTGTTCATGTTGCCTCCAGATTCGAGTGCAAAAAGTGGGAGCGATCAGGGAACGATCACCACTTCTTCGGTATCGCTGCCGCCATTGGCTGAAATCACCTGCACTTTGGCTGGTGGAATCGGCGAAACGCCGGTCGTCAAGGTCTTTGTGGGACCGTCACCATTGAGGGTGCCAATCGTCCCGCCGCTACTACCGACCGCGGTCAGGGTTCCGGGTGAGGCGGCATCGCTGGTGCTGGCGGCGAGGCTGATCTGACCGGAGGACATGCTGTAAGTGGCGTTTTCGATGGTCACCACGTCCACCAGTGCGCGAGGCAGGGTGGTCGGAGTGCTCTGAGGAATGGCGGCACTGTTATCAGCTGTCAGACTGAGGTTGGCCGGCAAGGTCGGGTTGGCCGTGGACTGACCGTACCAACTGCCGGTGCCGTTGGCTTCGGTCATGGCCACGTCGCTGTTTGCAGTGTCGACGAATTTAGCCGTTCCCGGTTGTGGCGGGGCCAAGGCAAACACGTCCTGTTGTGCCGTTACACCGGTGTTGCCGGGGCCGCCAGTCCTGCGCGAGTACGTTGCGCGCTGGACGATCATTGGCGTAGGACGATTGACCGTGGAGAGTTTTCCGGAGATCGCAAATGCCGTGGTTCGCACGTCGATGCCGTTGGGGCCTTCCACGCGGACAAAGTTGGTGTTGAATGGACTGCCGGTTACCGCCTCATTGAGGTTGGGGTCGCCTACGAAGCTTTCCTGCCCCCCGGTCACGGGGTTGGTCTCGGTGTACGGACCGTTGACGCTGCGCAGGAACGGGCCGATGTCACCGCCCAGTGCGCCGGTGTAAGTTTTTGGTTCGCCGATGCCGATGTCGCGGGTCATGTTGATGGCGCGACGCCCCGGGGTGTCGATGTTGAAGACATCCACGCCGTACGGGTGAGTGACGGTGTAAGTACCGGCGACCGGCACATCGACCCGGATGCGTATTCGGGCAAAGCTGACTTGATCCCCTTCGACAGGGTCTTCAGCTGAGAACGCTGCTTCCACTGCAGCGACGTATCCCAGATCAATCCCGGTTGCCACGTCGGTGATCGCTGCATCTGCCGTAAACCAGAACGCTTCATCGGGGAAGTTGCTGGGGAATACCACCGGCTGGGTATCGTCGAATATTCCGGGATTGGGGTTGAGTACGCACATGTACGATGGAGTGCCCGGCACGGAGGGAACGCGAGAGCTCAATGCCTTGCTAAGACACAAGTCCATCGTTCTTCCATGCGTGTCCTGATACCACTGGGCGAAGTTACCGTTTTGCGGACTGTAGGGGCCCTGATCGACCGCGAACAACGCGGCCTGGGCGGAACCGTGAATCGCTGCGATCAATGACAGCAACGTTACGGCGGGGGTCAATTTGCTGGGCATTTGTCTTCCCTCTCGCAATGAACCTGCCTCTGGCGTGAGTCGGACGAAGGCGTCGGTTCCAGGAGGCTGGGAGGGGCAGCGCAACATCTGTACCAGAATGCTGAAAGTCGCCTGCAAGCCTTGATCTAGAGGGGCGGGCGGTTCAGGTCCCGAGAGTGGGACGCAGCGTTGCGCAGGTGAAACACTACGGGGAGTGGGGCGCTCTCCCCACTGTTGGGGAACCGCTGGGGAAGAGCCCCGGGAAAGCTGTTAAGAAAGTCGGACGGACGGCGAGTATTAAAAAAAGTTCAGTGCTTTTTTGAAAAGTGCCTTGGCTATCAGGGACTAAGCGCCGAACGGTCATTCGAAATGCTGTCATGATGATATCAATTGCCATGGAAGCCGCTAAAAATCAGCTATCGCAAAGCAACGCCTTACGCTATACCGACTTTAAAAAGTGACCAGGACGGCTGTCATGGGATCTATAGGGCGCACTGAAATGCTGACTCAAGCCAGCATCAAAGAACTCGAAAAAAAACCACGGCCTCGCTTTAACCTGCTGCGCTGGTTTTCAATTGTCAGCTTGTTGGTCATCGCCTCGGTAGCCATTGGATTAGGGCTGATTTCCACCCGTTTCGTCGTCAGCGAAGCGGTCCAGCGAGACTCACTGCTGACCTCACAATTCGTCCACGCCATTGCCTCCGCCGAAATCCGTCACGCCCAGATTCCCTATAGCCGAACCATGGCCGAACTGCTGGACATCCGACGTGATTTACCGCTTGCCGATGTCGATCAAGAGCTTCGCCGCCGATCGCGTGACGAATTCCTTGACCATATTTCGTCGCTGCCCGATGCCTTGTTGGTCAACGTCTACGCTCAGGACAGGGTCATTATCTGGTCAACCAACCCTGCACTGATCGGCAAGGCCATTCTGGGCAATGACGACTTGGAGGCTGCATTCCGCTCTCGGCAGCGCACGGGCAGCGCGCATCATGAAACTCAGCACCATCAGAACGAACAGAAGTTCCTGAACCCGCCGGATTACCTGTTCATCGAGAATTACGTTCCGTTGTTCGATGCCGAAGAGAAAGACGTGTTGGCGATCGTCGAGATCTATAAGGAGCCCAAGGATCTGATCGCCAGCATCCAGCGCGGTTATGTAGTGATCTGGGTCTCGACCGGTATCGGCGGCCTGCTTATTTATCTGGGCCTGTTCTGGATCGTACGTCGGGCATCCCGGCTTCTGGAGTTCCAGCAACGGCAGCTGATCAACAGCGAGAAATTCGCCGCCTTGGGCGAGATGTCTTCGGCTGTGGCGCACAGCCTGCGCAATCCGCTGGCGACGATCCGGTCCAGCGCCGAGCTGGCGCTGGAAGTGGTCGATCCGGCCGCGCAGAAGAACATTAACGACATCATTAACCAAGTGGACCGCATGTCGAAATGGGTGCGCGAACTGCTGCTCTCGCTGCGCCCCATCAGCGGCGAGTCCGAGGCGGTGGATGTGGTGTCGTGCATGCAGGATGTGCTGCAGTCGTACGAGCAGCAGATTCGTCGCGCCAATATCGACGTGGCGTTCAATCCGGTCGAAGTCCCTCTGGTCATCAGTCAGCGAATCTTGTTGGCACAGATCCTGAATAGCTTGATGGCCAACGCACTGGAAGCCATGACCACGGACGGCAAGTTGAAGATCGACGTCGTTTCCGAGCCGGCCAGAGGCCGGGTTTACCTGACCGTTTCTGACAATGGCAAGGGCATGTCCCGGCAGCAAGAGGCGATGGTGTTCAAACCGTTCTTTACGACCAAGCAGGGAGGGCTCGGTGTAGGGCTGGTTCTGGTCAAGCGGATCATGGAGCGGTTTTCCGGCAAGGTCTCGTTGACCAGCCGTGAACAGGAAGGCACCCGTGTGAAACTGACCTTCAAAATTGCGGCAGGAGGGAGACTCGATGGAACACAGCATACTGGTGGTTGAAGATGACGAGCTCCTGGCCAGCAACATTCAGACCTATCTGGAACGCAGGGATTTCGAGGCCAGGGTGTGTCATTCGGCCGAAGACGCGCTGAAACTGCTGCAGAACTGGCGCCCTGACGTCGTGCTGACCGACAACTCCTTGCCGGGCATGAGCGGCCATGAGTTGATCAATGCGCTCAAAGAAAGCGCGCCAGACCTCAAACTCATCATGATGACCGGCTACGGCAACATCGAAGACGCGGTCACGGCGATGAAAGAGGGCGCGTTTCATTACCTGACCAAACCGGTCGCGCTGCCTGAACTGAAGCTGCTGCTGGACAAGGCGCTGGCGGCAGAGCGTCTGGAGCGAACGCTGTCCTTCTATCAGGACCGGGACGCCAAGCATTCCGGCCTGCAAGCCTTGATCGGCGACTCACCGGCCATGATGCACGTCAAGGGCGTGGTCACCCAGTTGCTCGACGCCGAGCGGCGCATGACCAGCAGCGACCTGCCACCGGTGCTCGTCGAGGGCGACACCGGCACCGGCAAGGAGCTGATTGCCCGGGCCCTGCATTTCGACGGGCCTCGTGCCAAAGGACCGTTCGTGGAGTTCAACTGTGCGTCGATTCCGGCGCATTTGATCGAAGCCGAGCTGTTCGGTCATGAGAAAGGCGCCTTTACCGACGCCAAGGACCGCCGCACGGGCCTGGTGGAAGCCGCGGACGGCGGCACGCTGTTCCTCGACGAAGTGGGGGAAATGGACCTGTTGCTGCAGGCCAAGTTGCTCAAATTGCTCGAAGACCGGACGGTGCGCAGGATCGGGTCGGTGAAGGAGCGCAAGGTGGACCTGCGGATCATCAGCGCGACGAACTGCAACCTCGAACAGATGGTGCAGCAGGGTAAATTCCGCCGTGATCTGTTTTTCCGCCTGCGCATCATCTCCATCAAGGTGCCACGCCTGCAGGCACGGGGCGACGATGTCATCCGCCTGGCGCGGCATTTCCTGCAGTTGCACGGCAAGCGCTATGGCAAGACAGACCTGTATTTCAGCGTCGAGTCCGAAAACCTGCTGCGCAGTTACAGCTGGCCGGGGAACGTCCGCGAACTGCGCAACATGCTGGAGCAGACCGTCCTGCTGACCCAGAACAGCTGCATCGCCCCTCATCAGTTGGGGTTATGCATGAGCCTGATGGATGAGCCGATGACGCCTCACGGGTTCATGCAGCAGTTCACTCCTCCGGCACACTCGCATCTGCAAGGTCAGACGCAGTCGCAGTCACCCTATCAACCGCACCCTCACTCGCCCTCGGCAGACGAGGGCATGGGCAACATGAACTTGCCTGAAGTGGAAAACGAAATGGTGCGCAAGGTGCTCGACAAGACCGACTGGAACGTCACCAAATCGGCACGTCTGCTGGGGCTGACCCGCGACATGCTGCGTTACCGCATCGACAAGCTCGGACTCACCCGGCCAGACCGCACGCAGTCATAGCGATTGTCGATGGCCGCGATTGCCACGGCTGATTTCCGGCCCGGTGAACGGCTCCCTACAATGGTCCCATCACGAGAAAACAGACCATTAGGGAGCAACACATGGCTATTGAAATCGGCATCAACGAACAGGATCGCGCAGAGATCGTCGAGGGGTTGTCGCGGCTGATCTCCGACACCTACGTGCTGTACCTCAAAACCCACAACTTCCACTGGAACGTCACAGGTCCGATGTTCCGTACTCTGCACCTGCTGTTCGAAGAGCAATACACGGAACTCGCCACCGCCGTTGACGCCATTGCCGAACGGATCCGGGCGCTGGGCTTTCCGGCCCCTGGCACTTACTCCACCTACGCACGCCTGTCGTCGATCAAGGAAGAACCGGGTGTGCCCGCTGCAACCGACATGATCAAACAGCTCGTGGAAGGCCAGGAAGCCGTGACCCGAACCGCGCGCGGACTGTTCCCGCTGCTGGAGAAAGTCAGCGACGAACCCACGGCCGACCTGCTGACCCAGCGTATGCAGGTGCACGAAAAAGCCGCCTGGATGTTGCGCTCGCTGCTGGAAGACGAATGATCTGAGAAGCGCTTCAACCGGCCCCCGCGCCTACCGGATCTGTGGTGCACCTCAGATCGGTGGGCCAGCTTGCTGGCGAATTCGGTGGGTCTGCAACATCAATTCGGCTGACACGCCGCATTCGTCCGAATTGCGGCCCATACCCTCGTAACCTCGGACGTCTCCCACAGGTATCGCAGCGCAGACGAAACCTGGAGCAGGCATCGAACCTGTTGATCAACGCTTCTGCAACCAGCCCAGGAAATTGTTTTTCTTGATCGCAACCGGTTTGCGCAGCAGCACATGCTGGGTGCTTTGCTGACGAATGGCCTGGAGTTTGTTCAGCGCGGTGGTGATGTCGGCGCGGTGTTCCATGCATTGGCGGGTGGCGGCTTTGTCGATGCGGTAGACGACACAGGAGGTGAGGGCGATGAAGCGGGCCTCCGACGGCGTGTCGGTGAGCACGCTCTGTTCGCCCATCACTTCACCCGGTCCCATGCGCCCGACTTCAACCATGTTGCTGCCATCCGGAACGTTGGCGGAGACCACGCCGGTGGCGATGACCAACAGCCCGTCGGTGATGTCCCCCAGTTCGACGATGGTCTGTCCGGTCGCGTATTCGCGCGCCACCATGGTCTGCGCCAACTGCGCTTTCTCATCGGCTGTGCTGGTGCGGAAGACCTTCACTTCGTCCAGTAAGGCCCTTGGTCGCGACACGGCTTCGGCCGTGGTTTCCGACTGCCAGGCAATACCGGCAGCTTCCAGGTGACGATACGCCAGGTCGAACAGCAAATTGCGCACGTCGCTTTTGTTCGCCAGGTCGCTGATGAAACCGGTGACGGAGTATTCAATGGTCGTAGGGCTGGTGTCTTTGACAACCGCGCGGGGGCGGGGTGTCGGTAACAGCGCGCTGCAACCTTGCAACGCACGCTCAAGCGCATCGAGTACCCGACGCGGGCGGATGTGGGGCGACATCATGATGTTGATCGATACCCCATGAATATTGACCGGTCGGCTCAAATTCACGATTTTCGCCTTGGCCGCCACCGAGTTGGGAATCACCACCATCGTGCCGACCCCGGTCAGCAGGTGCGTGGCGCGCCAGTCAATGTCCATGACCTTGCCTTCCATGCCGTCGATGGCGATCGAGTCATCCACCTGATAGGGCTTGGTGGTGTTGAGGATGATCCCGGAGAACACGTCGCTTAACGTGCTCTGCAACGCGAGGCCGACGATGATCGCCATGGCGCCAGAGGTCGCGAGCAACCCCTTCACCGGCAACTGCAACACATAACCGGCGGCCGCAACGATGGCGATCAGGAAGATCACGGCGCCGATGACCTCCTGCAACAGTCGCCCGCTGTGGCCGACGCGCCCGGTCAGCAACAGCCCCAGCAACACGGTCAATGTACGGGCCGCGTACATCCACCAGACAATCGCCAGCGCCGTCGCGCCGAACTGAAGCGCGCTGTCGTCCGGCCAGGCCGGCGCTTCCAACGGGCTGACGCCGGCATTGATGATCACCAGGCTGTAGGCCACGAATCCCACCAGGCGGGTGGCAATCCGCGCCAGGCGGTTGCGCTCGGCGAGGAGATGCCAGGCGATCACGTCGGCCAACAGCAGAAGCAGGCTCCAGGCGAGCGAGTAATGGGGGACGGCTGTAGACATTGAGGGATATCCGCTAGAAAGTTGCAGGTCGCTGTGGCACGCGCGGATGGTAGGGACAGAGGTGGCGGGATGTCTATAACCGATGGTGCTTGGGGCACCGCCGAAAGTCTGTGGTCAGCTTGACGTCCTTCAAACGCGTTCATGCGGGCGCAAGGAGGGCCGAGCGCGCGGCGCGGTCGGAAAACAAGCACATTGCTTCAATCGCGCGGCGGACGCGAGCCTCACCATCGAGCGCCTCTACACACATCGATTGAGGCTTCCCATGCGCGCTTCCCTGTTTCCTCTGGCCATCATTGCGGGACTGGGTATGGCCTTGTCCATCCCGTTTGCCGCTGCTCAACCCCCTGCCCAGCAGAAAACCCAGGTGCCGGGTTACTTCCGCCTTGCCGTGGGCGATTACGAAGTCACCGCGCTGTTCGATGGCTACAACGACCTGTCACCCAAATTGCTCAAAGGCATGAAGCCCGAAGAGATTCGTGCGCTCCTGGCCCGGCATGCCATCGAAACCCCCGGTGTACAGACCGCGTTCAATGCCTTTCTGATCAACACGGGGAAAAACCTGATCCTGGTCGACACCGGCGCCGGGCAGTGCATCGGCGAAACCGCCGGCATGCTGCCGCAGAACATCAAGGCCGCCGGGTATCAGCCGGATCAGGTCGATACCATCCTGCTGACGCACCTGCACCTGGATCACGTGTGCGGCCTGGTCGACGCCAACAAGCAGCCGGTATTTGCCAATGCCACGGTCTATGCCGCCAAGCCCGAAGCCGATTACTGGCTGGACCCCACCGCACTGAACCGCGTGCCGGAACAAGCCAAGGCGTATTTCAAGATCGCCCAGGATTCGACAGCACCTTACGTCGCGGCCGGCCGCTTCAAAACCTTTAATCCGGGTCAGTCGCCGGTCGCTGAAGTGCATACCACGCTGGAGGCGGGGCACACGCCAGGCAGCACGACCTATCAGTTCACCTCTAACGGACAAAGCATCGTGTTCATCGGCGACCTGGTGCATAACCTCGCTGTGCAGTTCGAACACCCGGAGGTCAGCATCGCCTTCGATGAAAACAGCAAAAACGCGATCGCCAGTCGCGATGCCGTGTTCAGCGATGCGGCCAAGCGCAAAGTCTGGGTCGCGGCCGCCCATCTGCCGTTCCCTGGCACCGGCCACATCGAAACCGTTGGCAAGCATTTCCAGTGGGTGCCCGTTGAGTACGGTCCGTACCAGCGTGCAGCGCACGTGCCGCTGGTGGACTAACATTGCCGCAAGCCAGCCGTCCATATACAGGGAGTGGTCGGTTGGCTGACCCTATCAAACAGGATTCCAGACGAGGAGGCATCCTTGAATGCGCCCCTGATCACACAGCTGAGCCACGACAGATTCACCGCCGTGCGCATCCGTCAGATGACGCCCGATCCTGAAAAAGTCATCGATATACCCTGTCTCGATGCCTTCTCGATCATCGTCCAACTGCAGGATTTCGCCGCCCATCGCTTGTGGCACGGTCGACGCCTTAATTATTCAGGCGGCTATCGTGCGGGCAGCGTGTCCTTGCCCTTCATGGGTAACGAGCTTCGCTGCCAGCACCGCTCGCCTTACGACAACCTTCGACTGACGATCTCCCGCCAGACACTGGACGAGCTGCAGGCCGAGCGTGGCGCCAAGAAAATGGGCGTCTTTCGGTACGATCAGGGCGGTGCCCAGGATGCCGTGCTGTATCACTTGGCCCAGGCGATGTTGCCCGCCTTACAGCAACCCGAGACGGCTAACCGGCTGTTTCTCGATCATCTTTTATTGGCGATGTGCAGCCATGCGATCGACCGTTACGGGCGAGTGGCACCGCTGTCCGGCAAGCCTCACGCGGCACTGACTTCGGTTCAGTTGGCTATCGCCAAGGACATGATCGCCAGTCAACTGGATGGCGAGTTATCGGTCGAGCGCATTGCCCAGGAATGCGCATTGACCCGCAGCCACTTTTCCCGGGCCTTCAAACAGGCCACAGGTATCGCGCCTCATGCCTGGCTGCTGAAAATGCGCGTCGAGCGAGCGAGGGAATTATTGCGCGCCGTGCCGCCTATCCCCATGGCGCAGATCGCCCAGGACTGCGGTTTTGCCGATCAGCCGCACTTGACCCGGGTGTTTACGCGTCTGACCGGTGAAACCCCCAGCGCCTGGCGCAATCGGCAACGAGCAATGGGGTTTTTCTTGAGTCAGGCACAGGAATGAGCACAGCGGTACAAGCCGAGCCGCGAGCCGACCGATAGATTTTCTGCTCAACAAGCCGTGAATCCGAGGAAGGCCCGACCATGAAGCGAATGACGCTCTGGGCAGTGCTGCTGATCGCATTGATCGGCGTCATCGTGTGCGCCGCGATGATGTGGCGCCCATCCATCCAGCCGCTCGACACGCCGGTGACGGCGGATGCCACGAAGATAGAACGGGGTGCCAGGGTGGTGGAGCAGGGCGACTGTGCCGTCTGTCACACGCGTCCCGGCGGTGCCTACATGGCGGGCGGGCTGCCACTGGTGACGCCCTTCGGCACGCTCTACACCACCAACATCACCCCTGACCGGGACACCGGCATCGGCAATTGGCCGGAAGAAGCCTTTGTCCGTGCGATGCGCAAAGGCGTCTCCCGTGACGGGCATTTCCTTTACCCGGCGTTCCCGTACGTGCATTACAGCCGGATGTCGGACGCCGACATCAGCGATGCATACGCGTACCTGATGAGCGTTGACCCGGTGCAGGCCCGTGCGCCGGAAAACCACATGATGTTCCCGATGAACTTCCGGCCGCTGGTGACGTTCTGGAACCTGTTGTTCCTTCGCGACGACCCGTTGGTGCCGGTCGCAGGCCAGTCGGAACGTTGGAACCGGGGCCGGTATCTGGTCGAGGGCGCAGGGCATTGTTCGTCTTGTCATACGCCACTCAACTTCATCGGCGGCGAAAAATCCAGCGAGCATCTGGGAGGTGGCCTGGTGGATGGCTGGCACGCGCCGGCCCTGACCGGCATGACGCAGGCGGCCAATCCGTGGACGCCGGAGCAACTGGTCGCTTACCTGCGCGGTGAAGTCGCGCAGGGCCATGGAGGTGCCGCCGGGCCGATGCTGCCGGTCAGCCTGAGCATGGCGCAGCTGCCGCAGGAGGATGCCGAAGCCGTGGCTGAGTACATCCTCAGCCTGAAGGCCGACATAACCCCGCCGGCGTCGAGTTGCGTTGCGGCATCCCCTGAACCGATCAAACCCGATCAACGCGAGGGCGCGGCGCTGTTCGCAGGCGCCTGTGCGGGTTGCCACGGCGGCGGCGCGCCGATGCGCACGATTGACGGTCGGCCAGGCCTGAGCGTGGTGTCTGCGGCAACGTCGGACAGTCCGCGCAACCTGATCAAGACGATCCTCGAAGGCATTCCGTTGTCGACCCGCGCGCCCAGTCATTACATGCCGCCGTTCGCCGACGCCCTCGACGACACCCATATCGCCGCACTGGCCGGTTACCTGCGCGGTCAGGCGTGTGCCGCAAAACCCTGGGCCGACCTTGAAAAAACCGTCACCACGATTCGTCATGAGGGGGAGCCGAAATGATCACCTTGAACGTCAACGGCAAGGATCATCAGCTGGACATCGATCCCGACATGCCCCTGTTATATGCCCTGCGTAATCACCTGGCGCTCAACGGTGCCAAATACGGCTGTGGCCTGGGTCAGTGCGGTGCGTGCACGGTAATGGTCGGCGACAAGCCGGTGTTTTCTTGCCTGGTGCCGGCGGCTGCGGCGTCGGGCAAAACGGTCCGAACGGTGGAAGGCCTCGGTAGCGCCGACAAGCCGGGACCGTTGCAGGCCGCCTTCATCGACGCGCAGGCCGCGCAATGCGGTTACTGCATCGCCGGGATGATCATGCGCGCCCAAGCCTTGATCGAGACGGTGCCGCACCCCTCTGATGAGCAGATACGCGAACACATGGCGCCCAACCTGTGCCGCTGCGGGACTCACATGCGGATTTTCTCGGCGATCAAGGCCGTGGTCGCCAGCGGGGTGAAACCATGAAGAGTCGTCATGAGGAGGTCGATCAGGGCCGCCGTGCCTTCCTGATCAATGGCGCGCTGGTGGTCGGCTTTGCCATGGTTCCCGGCGCCGGTCGGGCGTTTGCCGACACGGAAGTCGACACACTCGGGACTCAGGTGCTGGCGCCGGATTTACCGGGCAGCCTGCGCACCAACCCGTTTCTGGATGCGTGGATTCGCATCGACGAGCAGGACGGCATTACCGTGTACACCGGCAAGGTCGAACTGGGGACGGGGGTCAAGACGGCGCTATTGCAGGTCGCTGCCGAGCGCCTTGAGGTTCCGCCGCAGTCCATCCGGTTTCTGACGGCCGACACCGCGCTGACACCCAATGAAGGCTACACAGCGGGCAGCCACACGATGTTCGACAGCGGCACGGCATTGTTCAACGCGGCCGCGCAGGTTCGGCAGTTGCTGCTGGAATCCGCTGCGCGGCAGTGGGCACAGCCGGTCAACGCCCTGAGTACCCGAGACGGAAACGTGCTGGGGCGTGACGGTCGATCCATGACGTATGTTCAGGCCGTAGCAGGCGTGCAACTGCACCGCTATGCGAGTGTTGATTCGCCGCCGAAACCGCCTGAACATTTCACGTTGATCGGCCGATCAATGCCGCGTCTCGACATCCCGGGCAAAGTCAGTGGAGGCGCCAGCTACGTACAGGACATGCGCCTGCCCGGCATGCTGCATGCGCGGGTCATCCGTCCACCCAGACGTGGCAGCCAGTTGCTGAAGATTGATCAGGCGGTCATTGAGCACATGAACGGCGTGCTCAAGCTGGTGCGCGACGGCAGCTATCTGGCGGTGGTCGCCAAGGATGAATGGCAGGCCATCAAGGCCATGCGCAAAGGTTATGAAGTGGCGCGTTGGTCCGATGGCAACCCGTTGCCTGACGCCGGAAACATTCATCAATTGCTCACCGAGCTGCCTTCTCGGCGTTACCCCATCACCCGCAAAGGCACGCCGGATGACCCTGCGCCCCACGGCTGGAAAACCAGGGTCACCAAGCAATACCTGATGCATGGCTCTATCGGCCCGTCGTGCTCGGTTGCCTGGTTCAAGGACGGCGTGTTGACTGTCTGGACGCACACCCAGGGTGTTTACCCGTTGCGTGCGGGTATCGCGGAAATGGTCGGGCTGCCGGTGCAGCAGGTGCGTTGCATCCATGTCGAGGGATCAGGGTGTTATGGCCATAACGGCGCTGACGATGCCGCCGCCGACGCGGCGCTGATCGCGATGGCGATGCCCGGCCAGCCGGTGCGGCTGCAATGGATGCGCGAGCAGGAAAACCTCTGGGAGCCCTACAGCTCCGCGATGCGTGTCGACCTGGACGTAGGGATGGACGATTCCGGGCGCTTGCAACACTGGAACACTGAACTGTGGACCACGCCGCACAATGAGCGAATCGTCAATGCGGGGCGCTTGATGCCCTCCTGGTTACTGGCCCGACCTTTCACACCGGCTCCTTCGGTCCCCATCGCTCAGCCCGAAGGCGACGGTGACCGAAACGTCGTGCCGCTGTACGACGTTGCCAGCAGCCGGATCAACATGACGTTCGTCACGCAGATGCCGTTCCGGACGTCAGCGATGCGTTCGCTGGGGGCGCACATCAATGTCTTCAGCATCGAAAGCGCGATGGACGAGTTAGCGGCACAGGCGGATGTCGATCCGGTCCAGTTTCGCTTGCAGAACCTCAGTGACCCCCGCGCCCGAGCCGTTATCGAACACACGGCCAAAGCGTTTGGCTGGCCGCAAAAAGCGCCGGGGCCCGGCAGCGGCATTGGTTTTGCCTTCGCCCGTTACAAGAACATCATGGGCTACTGCGCGATTGCGGTTCAGGTGCATGTCCAGCGGCAGACGGGTGAGGTGGTGATCGACCGGGTGGTGACAGCGGTGGACGTCGGGCAGATTGTGACGCCGGATGGTTTGCGCAATCAGGTTGAGGGTGGAATTGTTCAATCAGCCAGTTGGACGTTGTACGAGCAGGTCGATTATGACCCGCTGGGCGTGCGCAGTTATGACTGGAGCGGATACCCGATCATCCGCTTTCCGGCGTTGCCGCGTCAGGTGGAGGTGGCGTTGATCGATCAGCCGGGCCAGCCGTTTCTGGGCGCGGCGGAGATTGTGCAGGGGCCGATGGCAGCGGCGCTGGGGAATGCGTTGAGCCAGGCGGTCGGGCGGCGATTGGTGGACTTGCCACTGGCGCGACGGGGCTGGCATCGTCAGGTGTGAGCGTTGCCTGACGCCCGTTTTGGTTTGGCCTAACGGCCAAACTGTTCCGCCTTATTGATCGTACCCACGCTCCGCGTGGGCATGCCTGCCAGGACGCTCCGCGTCCACGTTGACGCAGAGCGTCAGTCGCTGCGTTACCACGCGGAGCGTGGGAACGATCGGGTAAGCAGGTCTGCACCACCAAGCCAATCGATCCACGCACCACCCAGCGTCACCCAAAAAAACACCCCGAACGCACAAGCCCCCGAGGTGTTGAAGTTCGCGATGACGCCATTCAGCTGCTACGCCCGCTGCTTAAAACCAACGATCAAAAACACCACCAGCGCCAGCACCGGCAGCCCCGTCCCCAGCGCGATCACGCCCTGCCAACCATGATGCTCATACAGCCCGCTGGCCAGCGCCGAACCGATTGCGCCACCGACAAAAATGCTCGTCATGTACAACGCGTTCAAACGCCCTCGGCTCGCCGGATCCAGCGCATAGATCGCCCGTTGACCCAGCACCATGCTCATCTGCACCGCAAAGTCCAGCAAGACGCCGGTCACCGCCAGGCCGATCACACTGTAGCCCGGGTCTTTGAGACCCAACAGAAACGCGACGGGGGCAAGCACCAGTGCCACCAGCGAAGCCCGTTGCGTAAGGCCCTTGTCGGCCAACCGACCCGCAATCGGTGCGGCGATTGCGCCCATCGCACCCACCAGCGCGAATACGGCGATCTGGGTCTGCGACAAGCCGAAACGACGCGCCAATTCCATCGGCACTGCGGTCCAGAACAAGCTGAATGCCGCGAACAGCAGCCCCTGATACAGCGCCCGCTGGCGCAGTACCGCATGCCGACGCATCAGAGTCATCAGCGATTTCAACAATTCACCGTAAGACGCTTTGTGGTCAGGCACCCGTTTCGGGATGGTCAGCGCCAGCACGGCGACGATCGCCAGCATCACCCCGGCGGCGTACAGGAACACCGCGCGCCAGCCGAAATGGTCGGCCACCAGGCTCGACAGCGGACGGGCGAGCAGGATGCCCAATAACAGGCCACTCATGATGTTGCCCACGACCTGGCCGCGAGACTGCTCGGGCGCCAGGTGGGCTGCCAGCGGAATCAGCATTTGCACCGATACCGAGCTGAAGCCGATGACCAGCGAAACCAGGAGGAACCCGTTGGCGTGTTGCAGCGTCGCGGCCGCCAACAGGCTGGCGCCGGCCACCACGGCGGTGGCGATCATCAGTTTGCGGTTTTCGACAAGGTCGGACAGCGGCACCAGAAACAGCAAGCCCAATGCATACCCGATCTGGGTCAGCGACACGATGAGACTGGCATTGCTGGACGAGAGGCCAAGGTCCGGCGCAATCAGCTCAACGATGGGCTGGGCGTAGTAAAGATTGGCGACGATGGCGCCGCAGCAAAAAGCAAAAAGCAGCACCATGGCGCGGGACAGCCCTTGCGCGGGTGCTTTGAGCGTGGAGGTCAGGGGAGTGGTCATGTCTGTCTGCTCAGTCAGTTGCGAGAGATGAGTCGATCGGTCATCGACGATTGGCTGAGACGTTAAAGCAGTCGTTGAAACTGGAGAATGGGACGGCTGCGCAAAGCCGTATTGCTCGTTATGCAACGACAGATCGCTGTATTAACAACTAATGATCGGCCAATAATGGTCTACCGTTTTTGGCGGGTGATCAGGTGTTAGATCAATTACTTCGTAGTCACTACCCCTACGGGTAATATCGATCATTGTCGTTTACTGATTAGATGAATGCTGACTAAAAATGGATCAGCTGCGTTGTACGTGTGCACGGGCAAATGACTTCGTGCCTGCGTTCGGCGATCTCAGGGCGTGCGAATCCAATCTAAGGACTGCGTGAATACGATGATAAGTCTCGGTCAGGCTATGGTGTCCCTGGACCTCAGGGACCTTTTCAAAGACGGCGTTGCTCTGCGCATTGGCACTCGCGCGTTCGATATTCTCGAGCTGCTGATCCGTCATCAGGGGCAATTGGTGAGCAAGGAGCAGATCCTCCAGCGGGTCTGGCCTGACACGGTCGTCGAAGAAAATAACCTCCAAGTGCACATCTCTGCATTGCGCAAGGCGCTGGGCAGCGATCGTGACCTGATTCGTACGATTCCCGGGCGCGGCTACCTGTTGCTGGGCGGCGAGGGTGGATTCGTCGAGGACGTGGGGCCGGAAGAGGTCCGCACGGCGCAGTGGCATCAAGGCGTGCTTGGCAACCGGTTGCCGGCGGGTGTCGAGCTGGTTGGACGCGCGTCTTTGCTGGGTGAGGTCAACGCGGCATTGAGCGACCACCATGCGCTGATCACGCTCATCGGTCCGGGCGGTGTCGGCAAGACCAGCCTGGCGGTGGAATTGGGACGGCAGCGGCTGGAGGGCCAGTCGTCTGCGGTGTATTTCGTTGCGCTGGCCGAGTTGGAACACTCTGAAAGTCTGCTAGATGCATTCTTCCAGGCATTGGGAATCGACGTTTGGCCCGCTGATCCGCTGGTGTTTCTGATTCAACAGCTGGCTCAGCGCTCCGGCCTGCTCATCCTGGACAACTGTGAACACCTGATCGATCAGGTGGCTGCGCTGGTGGAGGCGATCCTGCGGGGTGCGCCGGGTGTGCGGATCCTGGCGACCAGCCGTGAACCGCTGCGTATCGGCGGCGAGCGCAGTCTTCAGGTGCCGCCGCTGACCTCGCCGGAGCCGGACGCCACCCGTGATGCCATTCTGCGCAGCGACTCGGCACAGCTGTTTTTGCGGCACTGGAGAGCGCTGGATTGTCAGGTTGCAAGCACCCCCGATGCCGAGCTGGATGACTACAGCATCGATCTGGTGGGTGAGGTCTGTCGGCGTCTCGACGGTGTCCCGCTGGCGCTCGAAATGGCCGCCGCCCGGGCGTGTGCGTTGGGTTTGTACCAGTTGGTCGGAAGTCTGGACGAGAGCATGCACCTGCTGTCTGCCAGTCTGCGAACGGCGCCGCCTCGTCAGCAGACCCTGCAGGCGTCCCTGTCCTGGAGTTACCGCCTGTTGAGTCGCGACGAGCGCACCGTGCTCAGGCAATTGGCCGATCTGGACGGACGCTTTACCCTGGAGCAGGCTTGCAATGCTCTGCAGCGCGCGACCCTGTCCCGCAGCTGCGTGATGGACTGCATGGTCAGGCTGGCGACCAAGTCGTTGCTGATGGTGTCGGCGCAGGGGCCGTTCCGGTTTTACCGGATGCTGGCCGCGACCCGCACCTGCCTGCGGCTAGGCCTTGGCGCGGAACGGGCAAGCGACGCGCTCAACCCTGACCCCCGTGCCCCGGATCTCCCGTCGTCGCTGGCGAACCTGCACGCCGCCAGGGCTGTTTCCGTCGGGCCCGACGGGTATCATGCTCGACATCAGAGAGCGCTGGCGGTCGGCCGCTGAATTGACGGAAGAACGTATGAGAGCAACACCCAGGGTATACGTGGTGGACGACGATGCAGCCATCCGCACCGCATTGCAGCGGTTGCTCAGCTCCGAGGACATTGCCTGCAGCGTTTTCGACAGCGCCGAAGCCTTTCTCGCCCATCCGTTGGAGGAGGCTCCGACGTGCCTGCTGCTGGATGTGAATCTGGCCCAGGGCACCGGCTTCGACCTGCAGGCTGAACTGACGGTTCGAGGCCAGCAATTCCCGATTATTTTCATGACCGGTTACGGCACCATCGCCATGTCGGTGAAAGCCATCAAGGCCGGCGCCCATGAATTTTTGACCAAGCCGTTCGAGCCTGAGCAACTGCTCGATCTGGTCCGTGAAGCGTTGACCAACGACGCGCTGAATCTGACCGAGCGTTGCCTGACCTGTAATGTCAAAGCGCGTTTCAACAGCCTGACGCCGAGAGAGAAACAGGTCATGGGTTTGTTGATTACCGGCAAAATGAATAAACAGATCGCGGTGGAGTTGGGCACCAGTGAAGTCACAGCCAAAGTTCATAAAAAGCACGTGATGACAAAAATGAATGCTCGCAATGTCATCGAACTTCTGAAGATGCACGAGCGTATCGCTGTATTGCCTCAATAACTCACCGCACAAATATCCATGTGCGTAAAGAAGGTAGTTGGTATGTCACGTGACATGCAACTTGTGCCAATTATCAACACCACAAAGTTCGGTTTATGATCCTCTTCATTACTGCGCAGGGTGATGCCGTTCTGCCGGTTCTTTTTGCAGCAGGTGAACGCTGCAATGTGCATGGCCAATACCGTGAACGTCATCAAGGATTTTCATGAGCAGTGCTTACAATGCGCCAGTCGGGCTGATGTCGGGCTCGGGACCGTTCGGGCCCGGGTGGCAGGATCAGCTTGTCTGGACATTGTTGCTCACGGACGGCGCGCTTTCTCACTACAGGGTCCGGCTTGCCGCGGATCCGCAGCAACATTGGCGAATCGTCAGAGCGGTTGGCGGTGCGACGGACGACATAGCCCGTCGCCTTGTCCATGAGTTCGGCCTTGCCGACAGGCTTCTGCCGGGGTGGTCACTGCAACCCCTGGCGCTGCTCTCCTCAGAGACCGGCCCGTTGCTGGTGTTGAGCGATCCGGGTGGGCAGTCGCTTCACGAACTGGCCGATCAACCGGTGTCCATCGAACGTTTTTTGCACTTGGCGATAGGCGCCGCCACTGCGCTCTTCGAAACCCATGCCAATGGCCTGCTGCACCGGGACATCAAACCCTGCAACCTGATAGAAGGCGCTGACGGGGTCGTGCGCCTGAGCGGTTTCGGTCTGAGCGTAGACGCTTACACGGCAGCGGCTTTGCCCATTTCTGACTCGATCTGCGGAACGCTGGCCTATATGTCTCCTGAGCAGGCACGCAGGGTCGAACGCCATGCCGATCAGCGCAGCGACCTTTATGCGCTGGGTATGACGTTCTACGAGTGGCTGGCGGGGCGCCTGCCGTTCGAGGCCCTTGATGCAGTGGAGTGGGTCTATTGCCATGTGGCGCGTCAGCCGCCGGCGCTGACTGAATTTCGTGGCGACATTCCGCAGCCCTTGTCGCAACTGGTACTGAAGCTGATCGCAAAGAACCCGGATGATCGCTATCAGAGCGCAGGAAGCCTGCTGGCGGATTTGCGTTCGTGCAAATGCCAATGGCGGCAGTTCAAGGACATCCCCGATCTGGGGCTGGATCCCGACAAGCACCGTGGCTCGGCCTGGGGCCAGGACCGCACGGCGCAGACCCGCCACCAGGAAGCGATGCTGGCTTCGCGTACGTCGGTCGTTATTCCCGGAGGCCAGGATACGCTGGACCTGACGTCGGTGATGAAGGCCGCGCAGGCGTTGTCCGAGGAAACCGATCAGGACCGGTTGATCGAAATGCTCATGAGCACCACGATCATGCACGCTGGCGCGCAGCGAGCGTTGCTATTGTTGGTCAAAAACGACGCCCCGATCATCTGTGCCACCGGGCAGAGCTGTGCCACCGGGCTGGAAGTTCAGTTAGTGCAGCATGCTCCCGGCAAGCACCATCTGCCCTTGTCGATCCTGTATCGGGTCATGCGCACCCACCAGCGGCTGGTGGTCGACGACGTCAGTGTCGACGATTACTTTGGCGATGACGAATACCTTGCCAAGGCGCCTGTCCGTTCCGCGCTGTGCCTGCCGTTGCTCCAGCAAGGGCAGTTGATTGGCGTGCTCTACCTGGAAAACAACCTGGCCGCCGGGGTGTTTACCGTCGGGCGCACCGGGGTGTTGGAGTTGCTCGCCGGGCAAGCGGCCATCTCACTGGAAACTGCCAGGCTGCACCATCAGCTCAAGGAAGAAAACGCCCGTCGCCAGGACATCGAAACCGCGCTGCACAATGCCCGCGCCAAGCTGGCGCAGGTGTCACAGGTCACGGTGATGGGTGAACTGGCGGCTTCGATTGCCCACGAAATCAATCAGCCACTGGCATCGATGGTGTCCAACGCCGCGGCGAGTCTGCGCTGGCTGAACCGCGCGACACCGCAGATCGGCGAAGCGATGTCGGGACTACGGGACATTGTTCAGGAAGGCCGTCGGGCGGGTGAAATCGTCAACGCGCTGCAGTCGCTGGCGCGCCAGGGCACCCATCAGCGGCGGCGTCTGCTGATCAATGACGTGATTCGCCATGTGGTGACACTGACGCTGGTGGAAGTCGAGCAGCAGCGCGTGCTGATGACCACGCACCTCACACCTTCGCCATTGCAGGTCATCGGTTCGGGCGTGCAGTTGCAGCAAGTGGTGCTGAACCTGATTCTCAATGCGGTGGACGCCATGAGTGCAGGCGATCACGTGCTGCGCCGGCTGTCGATCACCAGCGACGTGGTGGGCAGTGATTGTCTGGTGGTCAGCGTTGAAGACACGGGGCCGGGCATCGATCACGAGAACCAGGACAAGGTGTTCAATGCCTTTTTCACCACCAAGGATAAAGGCATGGGCATGGGGCTGGCGATCTGTCGCTCGATCATCCATGCCCACGGCGGGCAGTTGTATGTGATGCCAGCGAGGTATGGCGGCACGACCTTCGTCTTCACCTTGCCTGCTGCCGTGTAGGGCTGTCCGACACCGGGTTCAATACGGCCATTTCGACGCCAGCAACTGCTCGCAAAAGCCGCCGACCTGCATGTGCCGGTCATGGAATGCCAGCACGTCCGCGTTGATTGTGCCGAAGGTGCTGTGCGGTCGATGCAGTTGTCCCAGTGCGAGCGTGTGCAAAAACTTGATCTTGAACCCCGGCTCACGGGGGAATTCGCGGAGGATGCGGCTGATTGCGCCGGGACACAGCGCCTGACCGTACGTGCCGAGCATGTCGGTGTCCACGGCGGCGGAGAGTAGTGCGGTGATCGGTGGCTTGTGCTCTGGAATCCCGGGTGTGGTGTGCAGCGCGACGGCATCCCAGACCTGGGCAATGTCCTCGCGGGAGCGGCCGTAGCCGCTGAGAAATTCCGCTGCGGCGTCGGCGCTGTCGATCTCATAGCGTTGCTGGGAATGACGGTACAGCGCCGTGACACCGATCCGCAGGAACAGCGCGCCAATGTAGAGCAGCTCGGGGTCATGGCGCAGTTCACGGCTGTTGCCCAACAGCCGGGCAAACACGAACGTACGCCTGGCCGCATCGAACAGCAGCCTGGATTGTGTGTCGCGCATCAGCTCGGTCGCCGCGCGTGCCATCGCGCTGTCGGGGATCGGGATTCCTGCAACGTATCGAGTGGTCACTTGCGTCCCTCGCAGCGAACCGAACCTCTGAGGAGAGTGACGATAAACCCCTCCACCGGCAGCGTCATTGGCGGTCGCCCTTAATTGTTCTTAAGACGTCTGCGTCCAGAGGTTTGAGCACGCTGCCTTATTAACCCTTCAGAACGTTTAATACCCCGAGAAGGACTTTAAGGCGGTGCCCGACCAGACTCCAGAAATCGTCCACGATGACCTGGAGAGCCCGGAATGAACGCAATCAACCCGTTACTGTTTCGTTCGCTACTGGCGTCCCTGCGTTCCCTGCCAGATGACGAGCACGCCGCGCTCGAACAGGTGATGCGCGAACTCTCGGCACATTGGGTCCCGGAGGCCGCCCAGCAACAACCGCATCCTCCGTGCGATCGGGTGGCGCTTTCGCCCTGGCAGGAACGCCGCGCCAAGGAACTGATGTCCAGCCAGATGGACAAGGGCTTGTCCATCGCCCGCATCGCCAGCGAATGTTCCTTGTCCCGCAGCCATTTCTCCAGGGCCTTCAAGAAAAACACCGGGCTTTCGCCACGTGACTGGTATCTGCAGATGCGTCTGGACAAGGCGAGGGGGCTGCTCAGCGATTCCGGGCTGACCATTTCGCAGATCAGCCTGGATTGCGGGTTTGCCGATCAGTCGCACTTCACTCGAGTGTTCAGTCGTATGACCGGCGTCACGCCGTTCAACTGGCGACGCTCGATGGCCACGGCGCCCTTGTGCTGCGCCGAGTGAAGCCTGATCGCTGAGCCTGTGCGCGCCTGTTTGCGAGCCGGCGCGCTTGCACAACGATGCGCATTGACGTTTACCCGCCGTGCGAATACCGATCATTTGAGCAGGTCGAGCGGGTACTGCACGACGATGTACAAGCGATCAATGTCATCGCCGCCTTGAGCATCGTTGCTGCGGTGCGAGACGTGAGACACGTCCAGCGACAGGTCCTTGGCCGGACCGGACTGCACCACGTACTTGAGGTCGATATCGCGTTCCCAATGACGTCCGCCTTTGCCCTGAATGGGCTGATAACGACCTGACGCCTCGTCGAACGGTTGGTACGCCGCGCCTTGTGGTGCATGGGTGCCGTCGATCTGGCTGCCGCGCACGTAGCGGGTCATGAATTTCAGGCCTGGCAGACCGAACAACGCCGCATCCAGGTCGTAGCGCACCTGCCACGATTGCTCGTGTGCGCCATTGAAGTCGGCGTACTTGATCGAGTTGGCGAGGTAGATCGAGTCACCGCCGACGAAGTCGAAGGGCGTGTCGCCATCGATCTTCTGCCAAGCCAGGGTAAACGCCTGGGCACCGAGGCTGTACTTGGCGGACAGGCTGTAGGCGGTGTTATCGATGGCCCCGGCACGCGCGCTGCCCTGATCCAGCGTGCGGTAGAGATTGCTGTCCAGCAGCAGCGAGCTGTTGTCCGACAGCACGTCGATGTAGTGCAGATTGCCGTAGTACTGGCGCCAGGTGTCGGTAAGCTGTGACGCGTAGACGGAACCGCCGACCGGCGTGCTGTCGGTGGTTTCCACGCCTGCCAGGCTGATCGCGCGACCACGGGTGGTGGCGCCGTAGCCATCGAAGTCGCCCCGCGAGGTGGACGCGTTTTCGTTCTTGAAGGAGGTGAAATGCCCCGCCACCAGCTTCAGGCCTTCAACGTCACGGCTGTCGAGAAACAACCCACTGGCGTACTCCGGCTGCAAGCGTTTGTCACCGGTGTCGAGCACCGGCGTTTCCACCTCCATCTCGCCGATCTTCAGGGTGGTTTTCGACAGGCGCAGTTTCAGCGCGCCACCTGCATCCGAGTAGTCGTCCTCGGCGCGGCCGTCGCTGTCCAGCGGCAGCAGGCCGGTTCCTGCACGTCCGCGCCCGCTGTCGAGTTTCAACCCATAAAATCCATGGGCATCGACGCCCACACCCAGCGTGCCCTGGGTGAAGCCTGACTGCAGGTTGGCGATGAAGCCTTGCGCCCATTCCTGCCGGTAGCTCTGATCGGGATGCCCGGTGCGGTAGTCGTTCTGCAGAAAGAAGTTACGCGCCAGCACGTTTAACGAGGTGTCGGCCAGGAAGCCGTGCTCTGTGTCGTCGGTGGCCGCCATCAGGTCGGTGGAACATGCGAGTAATGCCAGGGTGAGCAGCGACAATCGGCTTGCCATGAATCGGCCTTCTAGAGGTAAATCGGAAACAGGCGAGCAATCTGACAGGTGCATAGCAGAGCGGATTGTTGCGCTGTGCGCTTTTTAGTCCGGCGGTGCTCTGCAGGCGGTTGCCGATCCAAAAACGCGCCTGTTCGCGTCAAGAGCACATTTGTTCAATTCCCTGGCGGAATGGCGGTGTATATCTGGCAAACTTCTGTCTCGCGCAGGCATTTGTTCACGCCTCCCTCCCTGACAACCGGAACCGCTCAATGAATCGCAACGATCTGCGTCGCGTCGACATGAACTTGCTGGTGATCTTCGAAGCTTTGATGTTCGAACGAAACCTGACCCGTGTGGCCGAGAAGCTGTTCATGGGGCAACCGGCAATCAGTGCGGCGCTGGCGCGTTTGCGCGATCTTTTCGATGATCCTTTGCTGTTGCGCAACGGTCGGGCGATGGAGCCGACCGCCCGCGCGCTGGACATCCTCAAAGAGCTGCAACCGGCGCTGGACACTATCTCCGGCGCAGTGAGCCGTGCGAAGGAGTTCGACCCGAGCACCAGTTGCGACGTATTCCGCATCGGCTTGTCCGACGATGCAGAGTTCGGGTTGTTTCCGCCGTTGCTCACCCAGCTGCGTGAAGAAGCACCGGGCATCATCGTCGTGGTGCGTCGGGCCAACTTTCTGCTCATGCCGGCGTTGCTGGCGTCGGGCGAAATCTCGGTCGGGATCAGTTACACCACCGAGTTGCCCGCCAACGCCAAGCGCAAGAAGCTGCGCGACATTGGTTGCAAGGTGCTGCGCGGCGACAAACGCCCCGGCACCTTGACGCTGGACGATTACTGCGAGCGTCCACACACCATGGTGTCGTTCTCGGGGGATCTGACCGGCAACATTGACATCGACCTGGCCAAAGTCGGCCGGGCGAGAAGGGTGGTGGTGGCCGTGCCGCAATTCAGTGGTCTGCGGGCATTGCTGGCCGGCACCGAACTGATCGCCACGGTTCCGGATTACGCCGCGTGTGCGTTGGTGGAAGGCTGTGCTCTACGTGCCGAAGACCCGCCGTTCCCGATCGAGCCGGCTGAGCTGTCGATGGTCTGGAGCGGCGTCCACGACAACGACCCCGCCGAGCGCTGGCTGCGTTCACGCATCACCGAATTCATGTCCCAGGAAACCCGGCCCATGCCGTAAGACGCGGTGTTCGCAGATTAGCCTCCCGCAGGGCGCTCCTACGCTTTTGGCAGAGGCACAGCGGCGGATGGCAGGTTGATTCTGCCCGCAGGGCGTAGGCGCGTGGCTTGTCCCGAGATCTGCTGCGCAGCAGCAGTCACACCACACAACCCCAGCTCTTTCAGGCCCACCGCCTCCCTGGACTCACGGCGACATCACGCATCCTCAATCCGGATCACCTCATCGGTCACTTCCTCAAGCTGGCGCACGACCTGGTAGATATGCGCCACCGCCAGCAAGGTCGGACGCGGGATGTGTTTGCCGGGTCTGACCTTGTACAGCGTGCGTGCCAGCCAGATGCTTTGCACCACGGGTATGCCGGCTTTTTTGGCGCGGGCAATCAGCGCCAGCGCGTCGTCGTCTTCGCCTTTGCAATGAATCAGCGGCAGCGGCGTCTGCCCCGGTCGGTAGTACAGGGCGACCGCATAGTGCGTCGGGTTCACCACCAGCATGTCGGCGTCCTCAACCGGTTTCGGCGGTGCGGTTGGGGCCTGGTTCAGCAGTTCGTGCGCCAGCTGTCGACGATGGCCTTTGACGTGCGGGTCGCCCTCGGACTGCTTGTATTCCTTTTTGATGTCCTCATGGCTCATCCGCAACTTCTTTGCATGGAAATACTTTTGCAGGGCAAAGTCGACGCCGCCGATCACCAGCAGCAACCCCAGTGTCGCCCGCAGGATGTGCCGGAACAGTTGCAGCAGCGAATGCCAGTAGGTCGTCAGGTCAGTGTTGGAGAGCAGAATCAGAGCGCCGAGCGACGGTTTCACCACGGCGTACAAGGTTGCCGCAATCGCGGTCGCCTTAAGCACGCTGAGCAACAGGTTCGTCAGGTTCTGCGCCGAGAACATTTGTTTGGCATGGGAGAAGGGGTTGATCTTGTTGATGTCCATCTTCAGGGCCTTGGGGGCGAAGAGGAAACCGATCTGCATCCAGCTGCCGACCAGTCGCATCAAGACCGCCACGCCCACGCTGCTGAGGATAAAGCCGATCAGTGTCGTCAGGCCCTCGCTCGCCACCTGCTCAAGGGTGTGCATGAAAGGCTGGCCGATTCCCTCAAACGAGAGTGACATCAGGTGCTGCAAACGCGCCACGCTTTCATCCGCAAGACCCAAGGTGACTTCGCTGACCACCAGCAGCACCAGCAGTTTACTCAGATCCTGGCTCTGCCCGACCTGACCCTTTTCCCGCGCGTCGCGCAGCTGTTTGGGCGTGGCTTTTTCTGTTTTTTCGCTCACGGCACCGGCACCAGTTGGATCAATAGATGCTTGAGGTCGGCCAGTTGCAGGATCTGACCGTTACCCAATTCCAACAAGGTGGGCAGGTAGATCAGCAGAAAAGCGATGCCCGCCATGCTTTTCGCCGGCATGGCCAGGATCGACACGTTCAGCTGCTGCGCGTACAGACCGATGATCGCCAACGCAGCCTCGATCAACAGCAACAGCCCAATGAACGGCGCGGCGTACAGCATCATGTGTTGCAGCGTCTGATTCAGTTGCTCAAGGAAGAGGTCCAGTCCATCGACGGTCATGCCCGGCAACCACGCGGTGGGCGGCCAGACCTGATAGCTGTCCCAGATCACCTGGGTGATCAATGACAGGCCGCCCGAGAGGATCACCAGCATGATCAGGGTTTCCTGAAACAGCTCGCCCAGCGGTGTGGCGTCCGGGCCGAGCGCGGGGTTGAGCTGGCCGCCACTCAACGCACCCCGCTGGCTGTCCAGCAGGGCGCCGACCGAGGCGAACATCCAGAACGGCGCATACAGCAGCAGGCCCAGCAGCGTTCCGAGCACCGCTTCCTTGAGCAGCAGCGCGCCGATCGAAAACCAGTCGTCATTGAGTGCAGACAGCGCGCGGCTGATCGCCGGCGCCGGGACCATCGAGACCACCAGCACCACCGCGTAGCGCAACGGGCCTTTGAGATACTTGAAGCAAAAGGCGGGCACCAGAATCATGCACGGCAACAGCCGAGCCGCCGCAAGACCCATGCCCAGCATCAGTTCGAACAGCCCCTGTGCGTCGAAAGGCATCTAGTGCACGCCCCCGGAACGGGCGATGAGGTCGAACGCCATGTTGATGAACTGGATCAGCTCGACGCCGATCCAGCGTCCAGTCATCGCAAGGGTCAGGCCGACCGCCGCGAGTTTGATGCCGAAGGGCAGGGTCTGGTCCTGGATCTGCATCAATGCCTGCACCAGCGAGGTGATCACGCCCACCAGTACAGCGACACCCAGCGGCGGCGCCGTGAGGATGACCACCAGAAACATGCCTTGCTTGAACAACGCCAACGCTTCCATGACCGCCTCACATATACGAGTAGAACAGGCTGTCGAGCAGGCGCGTCCAACCCTGTACCAGGACGAACAGCAGCAGCTTGAGCGGCAGGGAGATGGTCATCGGCGACACCATCTGCATGCCCAGCGCGAGCAGCAGGTTGGAGACGATCAGGTCAATCACGATGAACGGGATATAGATCAGAAAGCCGATCTGAAACCCGGCCTGCAACTCCGAAAGCACGAACGCCGGGACCGCCAGCAGCAGGTCGTTTTTGGTCGCTTGATCGGCCATGTCCTTGGGCCACATGCGCTGCGTGTTGTCGAGCAAGTGGGCGCTGACATCGGGGTCAGTATTGCGGGTCATGAAGCGTTGCAGCGGTTCGATGACCGTCATGGCGCTGGCCTGCAGTTTGTCGCTACTGCCCATCTCCAGCGGGTGGTCATGCACCCGTTGCTGGATGTCGTGGGCCACCGGTGCCATGACGAACATCGTGGCCGCCAGCGCGATGCCGTACATCGCCATGTTCGGTGGCACTTGCTGCACACCGATGGCGTTGCGGGTGATCAACAACGTCATCGCGATTTTCAGAAAGGCCGTGCAGACGATCAGCAAGAACGGAATCAGCGACAAGGCGCCGAGAAACAGCGCCAGCAATACCGGGTTCATCCCGTCCGTGATCATGCGGGCGACGCCATCCGGGTGATTTGCAGGCCCAGCCGCCCCTCGACATCCACCAGTTCGCCCTCGGCCACCACACGCTCGCCGTGACACAGCGTGGCGTGACCTGGCGTGACGCCGCTGACTTCAAGGATGGTGCCGGCAGCGACTCGGCGCAGATCGCCGAGGTTTATCGACAAGACGCCGCAGCGCAGGGTGAGCGCCATGGGCAACTGGTCGAGAGGGTCAAGCGTCAGCGAGGCGTGAATCGTCGCATCATCAGCCCCATCGTCAAGAAGGTACGGCGCGTCGACGGGCTGTTCATCCTCGTGGGCCTGCCAGTCGGATTCGGCGTGCATCGGCTGTGCCGGGTCGTCGTAGCCCTCGTCATCTACCCGCGGCGTTTCGTATTCATCGTCAGGTGACATCTCCAGTGCTTCGTCGTACAGCGTTTCATTGGCCATGTTCCAGGGGTTCCTCGTGACTGAGCTGCACAGACAGTCGCCCTTGGTGACTGTCGGTTTGCACTGCCCACTGCCGGCCGCCCAGTTGCAGGCGCCCATTGCCGTCGCTGTCGAAGTGACACAGCGAGGGCAGCAACACATCGCCGGGTTGCAGCGAAGCCAGTTGTGCCAGGGTCAACGACAGGTGTCCGAGTTCAAGCGGTTGAGTGATCAACCACGCTTCATCGAGCGTCTGTCGATGGGCGCGCCAAGGCGCGGACTGCAGCAATCGCAACAGCGTTGCGGCGTCTGCCCGGAACAGTCCATGCAGTGACTGATCCTCCCCTTGCACCTGTATCCGGCACGTCATCACAGCGACAGGCAGTGCAGTGATATCGCTGAGTGGCGCAAGAGGACAAAACAGTTCCGCCACCGCAGGGCTCATTCGCTGATTGAGCACCTGCCAGTACCACGGTTGAAAATCGCCCGCGAGGGTGACGGGCAGTTCACCCAGCAGACTCAACATGGCCTCGGCATCGCTCAGCCCGAAGGGGCCCGATGCACTGTTGAACCAATGGAGCCGGGGTTCAGCCACAGGGTCGGCAATGAGAGGGATCAGACTCACCGTGCCGTGTTCGCCCTGAACGTTGAAATGCAGGCTGACCCCCAAGCCGAGGCTACGGCTGAGGTGTGCGGTCGTGGAATCGACTTTGCGCAGTGACAGGGCGCTCATGCCGGCAGCGCTTCATGAAAGGACAAGTCGACATCCTGTCCTAAGGCCGCGGCGAGGGCGCCCTCACAGGCACGCTGATGAGGGTTCAGGCGTTTGAGCACGCCCTTCTTCGCGAAGCCCAGTTCGACGCTCCAGTGATTCTCGCGTTTGCTGGCGTTGACCTGCACTTTGCCCAGATAGGGCATCAGCAGCGTGACGTTGAACGGGCCGTCCGGATGCAAGGGTAGTCGGTGCGCGAGCTCGTCGATCAGTTGAGTCGGCACGCCGTCTGCGGGTGGTAGCAGGCTCAGGCCGCTGCCGGAAAACCCTGAGTGATCGGGCTCTTCGCTGACGGTCGGGATGAGTAGCTGTGAGAAGAACAGACCGTCGGCGTTGGTGGTTTCTGGCTGAGTCGACGGTTTCCAGGCCGCACGCACGCGGTCCGTGTCGCCACGCCGCACGCCGAGGGCAGGGCGTGTATCGGTTGAAGTAGACGGTGTGTCTGGCGTCGGCCGTACCTGCGGCTGAGGGTGGGCGCGAGGCGCGGATTGAACGGGCGTGCTCATGGTTCACCTTTTTAGTTGAGGCTTAATCGGGTTCATTGAGGGCTTCAGCCAGGCAGGCCAGCTTTTCCACGGCTCGTTGAGCCGCCTTTGCCGCGTCCCTGGCCTGCACCAGTTGCCGTTGCTGTTCGTCGATGCCCAACCGTTGCCGCTGCACGTCCTGCCGGATATAGGCCAGACGATCGAGCATGCGGTGCTCCTTCTCGTGCCAGCGATCAAGGTCATTCAGCGACATCTGTTTGTTCAGGTGCGCAACGCTCAGCCCCTGTCGCCGCTCGCGCTGGTTGTCGCGCTCTTGCGTCAACGATTCGCGGGTCTGCTGCAAATGCACCTGCATGTCTTCCAGTGCCTTCTGAGCCCGGCGTTGCGCACGCTCGGCGCTGGCCTGTCGGTGCTGTCGCAATGGCGTGAGCACGCAGATGACGTGTTCCAGCATCAGGCGCTGCGGGTCAATGTCGAGCTGTTCTTCCAAGGGCTCACTCCGGCAACTGCGAGGTCAGCTGCATCAACCCGTCGAGGGTGTCCTGCAGCGGCACGGGTTCGCGCAGGTCCTGGCGGAGAAAGGCGTTGATCGGCTCGTTCAATTGCACCGCGCAGTCGGTCACGGGATCCCCTCCGGGCTGGTATTCGCCCAGGCGCAACAGCATCTCCACCTGTCGGTAGGCGGCCATCAGGCGTCTGAGGCGGTTGTTGGCCTGTTGGTGTTCGCGACCGGTGACGTTGCTGAGAATCCGGCTGATGCTGGCCTGCACATCGATAGCGGGGTAATGGCCGCGCTCGGCGAGTTTGCGTGACAGGACGATGTGACCATCGAGCAGCGAACGCACCTCGTCGGCCACCGGGTCGTTCATGGAGTCCTGTTCGATCAGCACGGTATAGAGGGCGGTGATCGAGCCGGTTTCGCTCATCCCGGCGCGCTCCACGAGCCGCGGTAACAAGGTGTACACCGAGGGTGGCAGGCCGCCGCGTCCGAGCGGCTCGCCCGCCGCAATGCCGATTTCGCGCTGGGCGCGGGCAAAACGCGTCAGCGAATCCAGCAGCAACAGCACTTTCATCCCGCGCTCGCGATACGCCTCGGCAATGGCAGTGGCGGTGAAGGCTGCGCGTGCACGTTCCATGCTGGAGCGGTCGGAGGTCGCGCACACCAGCACCGAGCGGCTGCGCAGGGTGGCGTCCAGTTCGTGGTCGAGGAATTCGCGCAGTTCGCGACCCCGCTCGCCGATCAGGCCGAAAACGATAACGTCGCAGGCCATGTTCCGCGCCAGTTCAGCCATCAGCGTGGTCTTGCCGCAACCCGCCCCGGCAAACAGCCCGACCCGTTGGCCTTCACCCAGCAAGATGGCGCTGTCGATGGCACGCACACCGGTTGGCAGCGCATTGGTGATGCGCGGGCGTTGAGTCGGCGGCAGCGCGTCCGCGATGACCGGCAGCGTCACCCGGCGATCGCCGGGGCCGGCGAACGCGCCCTGTGAGTCTCCCAGCAAGGGCCTGCCGAAGCCGTCAAGCACGCTGCCGAGCAGACCGTCGTCAACGCCAATGCGATGCGCCATGCCGAGCGGGCGAATACGGGCCCCGACCTGAATGCCGTCGGGCGTGCCAAGGGCGCTCAGCAACGTGCAGTCACGCGTGAAACCGACGATTTCCGCCAGCATGACACTGCCGTCTGCTTTGCTGACTTCACACAAGTCGCCGACCTTGGCCGCCGGTATCTGGCACTCCAGCAGGATCCCGCTGACAGCACTCACCCGGCCGCTGACCTGCACCGCCGAAAACCCGCTCAAGCGCCGGGCGTGCCCGGTCTTCCATTGATCCAGGGCTGCGTTCACCAGTTCACCTCGTAATGCCGGTCGCCGTCGAACTGGATGCGGTTGTCGTCAATGCGGGTCAGGCGCAGCCCGGCGAGTTCGTCGCCGATGTACAACCGATGGCCGTCAGCGGTGACCAGATGGGCGTGGGGCCCGGACATGATCTGCACGATGGTGAAGGGCAGGCCGCTGCCGGAAGCCGTGACGTTATCGATCAAGGCCACGGGCGAATCGTAGCGATCGTTGAACCGTTGCAGCATGCGCTGATAGACCAGCTGCGCCTCGGGCTTGAGGTGGCCGCTCAGGGTCAGACCTTCCGGCGTCTGCTGCACGTTCACGTCGCTGAGCAGCCGGTCGCTGAGCATGGTATTGAGCTGGCGGCGGGTGTCGTCGACGCTGGTCAGTGATGTGCGCTTGTGGGGTGCGGCCGGTTTGCGCTGGACGCCGGGTTGCTCGAGCGCGGGCGCGACCGTGGCGACCGCGAGTGAGTCAGTGGCTGTGCTGCTGCGCGTGAGGCTCCACGCGCTGCCCGCAATCCCCAGCAACACGCCGATCACGATGCCGGTGGTGCGATTGAGCACGCGAGCGCGGGATTCGACCTTTTCCAGTGGCGGCGTGCCGGCGACGGGCTCGGGTTCCGGGGCCGGTGGTGGCGTCTGGATCAGCGCAGGCACCGACGGCCATGGGTCCTCGGCGGCGGAGACGCACAGCCACACCGAGCCCAGCACGAACGCGGTGTCGGGCGTCAGTTCAGTGGTTGCGTGGCGATGGCCTTCTTCGTCGCAGACCGCGCCGTCGGCGGCGTCCAGTACCCAGCGGTCGCCTTGTCGTTGAAGACGACAATGCATTTGCTTCACGCCGGGATCGTGCAGCGCCAGGTCCTGTTCTGCATCAGACCCGATCGCCCATTGTTCGCCCACCAGCGGTAGCGCCGCGCCTTGGTGCAGGCCGGTCAATACCCGTAATTCAAACATGCGAGATTCTCCAGGTACTCAAGCGGCGTGCTCGTTATCCAATTCATCGAGATCGTCATTCAGGTCGTCTTCCAGGTCGAACCGGCCCAACACCTTGACCTGTGCGGCATTGTTGATCTCGGCGAAAGACAGCACTGGCACGTGGTAGAACTCTTCCTGCAGCAAGGTCCGCAGCGGGCTGCGCAGGTCCTGTGCGACCAGCAGAACGGCTTGCTCGGCGGCGCGCAGCGGGAAGGCAATGTGCAGTTGTTGCACCAGCAACTGGCTGGTCTCGTTGTCCAGTGCAAAGAAGGTTTCAGTCTGGGTCTGGCGCAGGCCATCGCGCAGGATGCCTTCGCTTTCAGGCGTCAGGACCCAGACCAACAGGCCTTCGGCGCCGCAGTACTGGTGATAGATCTGCGACTTCAGCGCAATGCGCACGTAGTCGGCGAGCACGGTCACTTCACGTTCGTGCTGCCCGTGTTCGATAAGGGTTTCGGCGATCACGCGGATCGCCCGCAGCGGTACGCATTCGGAAGCCAGACGTTGCAAGACCGCCGAGAATCGCGCCAGTGGCAAGACCCGCTGCATTTCCTGAGCGAGTTCCGGTTGCTCGCTTTCGAGCCAGCCCAGGATCGCCTTGGTCTCCTGAAGACCGATGAATTGCGGCCCGCAGGATTGCAGCGCGCGCTCCATGCGCTCGATGATCAAGGTCATGGCATCCACCCGTTCAACGTGCGGGTCCTGCAGTTGCGGCGCATCGGCGGGTAACCACAGCCATTGGCCTTCCTGGCGATCGGTGCTGCCGTACACCGCCGCGTCAGGCGATTGCTCAAGCATGCGTGCGTCCACCGCGACATGGCTCTGGGTAAACGTGGCTTTGAGCAGCGGCACCTCGTACACCGAAAAGCGGAACTCGTCCGGTGGCAGCTGCTCGACCTGTTCGATGATGAACGAGGGCAGGGTCAGGCCGTATTGCACCACCAGCCGGTTGCGTCGTTGCCGGATCTCGCTGACCAGCGCGTCGACGTGCGCCGGGTTCTGACCGGGGTGAAACTGCAGCACGAACTGCCGGCTCGGCGAGAACGTGCGCAGGTCTTCGCGCCCGTTCATTTCAGGCGCTACCACGGTGGCCTGCGCCTGCTCGGCTTTTGGTCTGGCGCGTTGCAACTGCAACAGGCCGCCGCTGCCACAGATGATCGCGATGACGATGAAAACCGCCGTTGGCATGCCGGGCAGGGCGGCGAACCCGAGCATCGCCACCGCCGCGATGATCCAGGCCTTGGGCTGACTGGTGATCTGCTCGGCAATTTGCCGGCCGATATTGGCCTCGGCCCTGTCTTCATCGGGCACGCGGGTGATGATCATGCCGCAGGTCACGGAGATCAGCAGTGCGGGAATCTGCGCGATCAGGCCGTCGCCGATGGTCAACACGGTGTAGACCTGCAAGGCATCGCCTGCGCTCATGTTGTGCTGCACCACACCGATGGCGATGCCGCCGATCATGTTGATGGCGACGATGATCAGGCTGGCGATGGCGTCACCGTTGACGAACTTCATCGCACCGTCCATGGCACCGAAGAGCTGGCTTTCCTTGCCCAGTTCGGCCCGCCGTTTGCGCGCCTCGAACACACTGATCAGGTTGGCCCGCAAGTCGCTGTCGATCGACATCTGTTTGCCGGGCATGGCGTCGAGGGTGAAGCGCGCCCCGACTTCGGCCACCCGTTCCGAGCCCTTGGTGATCACCAGAAAGTTGACCACGGTGAGGATCAGGAAAATCACCATGCCCACGGCCAGGTTGCCGCCCACCACGAACTGACCGAAGGCCTCGACGATGTGCCCGGCGTCCTGGTTCAACAGAATCAGGCGCGTGGTGGAAATCGACAGGGCCAGGCGGAACATGGTGGTCAATAACAGTACCGCCGGAAACGTGGAGAACGCCAGCGGCCGTGGCAGGTGCATGGCGAGCATGATCAGCAGGCAGGAAATACAGATGTTGATGGCGATCAATACATCCACCAGCCCCGTGGGCAGGGGCGTGATCATCATGAACACGATGGCGATGACCACGAACGCACCGACGATTTCCGAGCGACGCATCGCCGCCAGGGCGAGTTGGTTGAGCAGGTTGATGACACGATCCATCAGGCAATGCCCCCCTGGAGCTGGTTCTGTTCCTGCCGAGTCAGTTCGGCCATGAGGATGAGCAGGTTGCCCAGTGCGGTTTGACGGCTTTTCATGTCGCGCCAGAGCAGAATCGGCAGTTGTTGCAGCATCGGGCGCAGGCCGTTGAGAAAGGCCAGCTGATGTTTGAGGTGCTTGCCGCCGATGTGTTGGGTCAGCTGCAGTGTTTCATTGAGGCTCATGCCTTTGCCCGACAGCGCCAGCAGGTGCTTGAGGAAGGCCGCCGAGTCGACTTGCAGCCCGGGGTTCTTGTTGCGCATGCGGCCCAGCAGGTGTTCGCACCCTTGCAGCAATGTCGCGACATGGCGCGCGGTATTCAGGCCATGCATCAAGGTGCGCAATTGCTGGTGGGAGGTTGAGGGTGTCAGGGCCGACAGGTCGTCGGCAATGGCGCTGCGCATGTCGCGCAAGTTGAGCTCGAATTCACCGGCCTCTTCTTGCTCACTCAGGAGAGCATCGATCAGCCCCGTGATGTTCTGCTGCCCTGAGACTGCGACCCCATAGAGGTTACGCAGGGCGCCACGGCGTTTGCTGTCGGTACCGGACTTGGCGAATGCCTTCGCACTGTTGATGCCCGCGCGGGCGCGTTGGCCGTATTGGCGGCGCAGCAGTTTGAGTTGCTGGGTCAGCACGACATGCTCACCCGTGGCGCCGTCGGCCTGCGCCTGCTTTCGCGCGGCCTGCAAGACCACCTGGGCTTTGGCCGGGTCCCCGCCTGCGAAACTCAACACCTGCGCGAGGCTGGCTGCACGTTGCTTTTGCAACTGCTTGCGCAGGTTGCGCGCTGCGTCGTCGAGGCCCGTGTCCTGACTCCCCATCAGCAGCGAATACAGCTCGCCCAGCTTCACCGCGCGCGATTGCAGCGCATTGCTGCTGGCAATCAATTCGCGCTGGCTCAGCCCACGGCTTTGTTGCACCAGCGCAGCGGCAAATCGGGAGACCTGTTGCGGCGACGTCCCGCCCATGTTCGGGGTGTTCGTGCGCAGCGCCGTGACCTGCGAAGACGCGTTGCTCGCGGCAGCGGGGGCAGGGGTGTGCAACGCAGGTGGCGCAGAGGGGGCGGCGATCTTCATGGGCAGGTTCTGAGCGTGGTCATGCGCTCTGAGTGGGTCGTCCTGCCCGCCCGGTTCCATTCACCGGGCAATCGATCACTTTGTGCCAAAACCTGTAAGGGAATCAGCGCACTCGCGCAAGATTTTGCACGGCGTGAAAAGTCATCTGTTTATCTATCTATATTTATCAGTAGGTTGCGATAGTTATTTGAGTGGCATGCATATCGCTATAGGGCTAACACACTCCAAACAAGGAAGAGCCCTGATGTTTCCCAGCCTCTCGATACTCGATATTGAATCCCCGACCCGTCGTCAGCCATCAACCGGCATTCGTCAGTTGAGCAGCGATCAGGTGAAGATGATTCGTGCGTTCATTCAGAAGCGCGTCATGAACCCGGACGACGCCGACGACATCCTTCAATGCACCTTTCTCGAGGCGCTGCGCAGCGAGCACAAATTCCAGAATGCGAGCAAACCGCAGACATGGCTGTGCGGCATCGCGTTGAACTTGATCCGCAATCATTTCCGCAAAATGTATCGTCAGCCGTATCAGGAAAGCTGGGAAGACCACGCCCATACCGAAATTGAGGCGCAAGGCGATATCGGCCACCAGGTTGACGGCCATCGGCAATTGGTGCGCGTCGTCAAAGCGATCGGCACGCTGCCTTCGAACATGCAGCGAGTGATCGAGGTGTCACTGGAAATGGACGGCAATTATCAAGAGACGGCTACGTCGCTGGGGGTGCCGATCGGCACGGTGCGTTCGCGTCTGTCTCGGGCGAGGGAGCAACTGAAGCGGCAAATGGATCCGTTCGCCTGAAGCCGGCCGGCGTGCGCCGAGCACAGCTCAAACGGCACGGGCCGTTTCAGATGTGCTCGGAGACGGTGGCGGCATTGACCAGGTCGTACAGGGCGAAGGCGCGGTTGACCAGGAACACGGTGACGGCGGTGAGGGCGACGGCGTTGATTAGATGGATAGTCATGGTCGTGAGTCCTTCAAGTGAAGAGTGGGGCGGCAAGTGATGGGGCGATGTTACGTGACGGCCCGCAAACCTGAAGACAATCGTCTTCATGGTCTTCATTAACCAGAATGATGGAGGCGTTGCAGTGCTCTGGCGCGGTGGTTTCGCAGGCACGGCATCTGCGACAGGGCACTGCCGGCAGTCTCAAGATGGACATAGATCGAAACATTGAGCGGAACCGCCCGCCGTCAACGACCACACAGTTGCCATCCTTCATTCCCGGATGGCGACCCCCATGCGTATTTCGAACAGTCCCTACAGCGGTATCGCGCCTCAACCCGACAGCGGTGATTCGATCCAGCACTCGACCCTCGGCAACGCAGCCCTCAACGCACCCAAGATGCTGCTGGCCCAGGGCGGAGCCGCCAACCCCAATGTGCAGTTCGGCGCCACCGGCACGCCACCGCAGAGCCCGGCCCAGTCCACGGATACGCAGTTGCTGTCGCTGCTGATTCAATTGTTCAAGGGCAACGCCCAGACACAACCCGGCACGGAGGCCCCTGGCAACCAGACGTTGCCTGCGAAGACGCCCGCTCAGGGCACGACAACGCCGGGACAACCCAGCACCGTCAACGATGTGAGCGCAGCCACACCGGCCGACGCGAGCAAACCCGCCGATGCCACACAGCCTGCTGGCGCACCCAAAGCCTCAGAGGCCAGTTTTCTGGATGACTCGAAGTACTCCTCGCCCAAGGAACTGAAGCGTTGGGCACCCATGGTCGCGAATCTGCCGCCTGACCAGCGAGAACAGGCCGCCAAGGAGCTCAACCGACCCATCGCCGCTGCACGCATGGCGGCGCAGGGAGGCTCCGATGGGGCCAAGGCGATGGGCTTCATCAACGCCAACCCGGCATTGAAAACCGCCGTCGACACCGGAAAACATGGCGGCAAGGCCGATGGCAAGATCACCGACGGCGACCTCAATGCGTTCGCCAAAAACATGCAAAAAGCCGCCGACAGCGCAGACAAAGACGTCGCCAACTATCAGAAAGATCATCCCGACGCTGATCCCCAGTCGCTGGAACTGGTGCGCAGCGCAGCGTTGATGCGCGCCAATGAACCGTTGACCAAAGCGGCCGATCCGAAACATGCGCAGGGCGCTGACGGCAAGACGAAAGTCGATGGGCTCACCAGTGCCGATGGCCTCAAGGCGATCCAGGACGACAACCCCGGGTTGGCAGGCGCGCTCAGGCAGTCGGCAAAAACCTGGTCGCAACCCGGCTTCCTGACGCAAATTGACCAAGGCGGTCTCGAGGGGCGCTCTCTGGCCGCTCACAGCCCGGACAAACTGTTCAGCGCCAGTAATATCAGCGACTGGATCAAGAAGCAGGCGCCCACCAACGGAGGCGAATTCGCCAGTGTGCTCAGCGACGCAGCCACGCTGAATTCGGTCGCCAACACCGACATCAGTAAATTGGACAAGGACGTGTTCGACAACCCCTCGGCCTACACCGGTGAGCAGAAAGCCGCGGTGATGGTCAAGTTGCAACAGACCCGGCAGAGCGTGGTGGCCGGTCATGATCTGCGCAAGACCGAGAAAACCGAAGATGCGCTGAACGAAAAAATCGGCCAACTGCAGGCCGATCCTGATGTCCAGGCGTTTCTCGACAAACAGATTCCACTGCAGTCGCGAGCGTTGGTTGGCAGCACGCCGCAGTTGCAAAAAGCAGTCAACGAGCAGATGCAAAAGGTCAACAGTGGCCAGGCCTTGCAGACTGACATGGCCGCCGCCGACAAGGCGACCAGCAAAGACAAGCCGAACGCGGATTACAGCAGCGCAATCGGTGGGTTGTCGGCGCAATTGCAGATGCAGAAAGACCTGCTGGGCGACGACGCGAAAGTCCCGACCGCCGACCAGGTGCTCGGCAATCGGCCTGATCTTCAGGGACAGTTGCAGGACTCATACGTGCGCAACTTCAGCGAAGGCGGCGCGGTAAAGCAGTTGCTCAATCAGAAAAAAGCCGACGCCACCGACGCCCTCAACGCTGCCGACGCACAGAAGGCGGCCTACGACAGCGTCCTGCCCCAAGGCTTTGTCCAGAGGCAGCAAGCGCACTACGTCGATGCGACGTTCGCGCAACTGCAGGCGTCCAAAAGCGGACGCAAGCTGCTTGACGATGCCCAAGGCGACAAGGATCACGCGCCTTCGATGGCCCTGCAGGTCGCCGCGCAAATGGGGCCCGGGGCGTTACGCTCGGTCGCAGGTTTCGCTTCGGTCTCGGACATGCTCGCCCGTGGCGACAAAACCGATGCGGCCAAAACCATTTACGACAGCACCAAATCCGGCTTGTCGGCGGCCAAGCAAGGCTATGACGCTGTGGCCAAATCAGCCGGCCGCGCGGGGCTGGGTGAAGTGGCCGCAAAAGTTGGTGGTCGAGTGGCGGGCATGGTCGCCGGTGAAGCGGTCGGTATGGCGGCAGGCGCCGCAATCGGCGCCTCTATCCCGGTAGTGGGCTGGATCGCCGACGCTGCCATGAGCCTGGGCTTCGGCATCTCCGCGATTATCGAAGCGGTGAAAAAACACAAAGCGCAGAAAGCTTTCGACCACAACGTCGATCCGACGCTTGCGCAGTTCGGCATTCCCAAGGCGCATTGATGGGGGGGCGTGTAGATACGGCTCTCCACTTGCAACACGCTGATTCATAACCCTGACCTGAAAGAGGTAAACGATCATGAGTATCGGTGTTTCGTCGCTTCGCCCGTTACAGGATCCGAATGCCATGCCCACGGACTTCTCGTCCCTGAGCGGCAAACATGGGCAGCCAAGTGCACTGAGCGGTGGCGGCGGCCAACACTCTATTGACCCAAGCACGTTGCTCTTCGCCAACCCCACCCAGTCCCAAGTCAACTTCGCGCCGCCCAACAGTCAGGATCCCCAGGCCAACGCGGCCAGCCCGCTGGCGGGGAATAACAGCCAGACTGGCATGGTTCAACAGATCATGAGTCTGTTGATGGCGCTGTTGCAGATGCTCACGCAGAACAACAGCAATCAGCCCAATCCCCAAAATCTGGCGGCTCAAGGCGGTGGTGGCAACGGTGGCGTTGATGGCGCGGGCGGCGGTGGCGGCAATGGCGGGAGCGGGGGCGTAGGCGCTCCGTCCAGCAACGCCGCCAGCGCGGTCCCGGGTGATACGTCGCTCTCGGGGTCGGGCGATCTGCATTTGCCGAAGCAATTGGAGCCGTACCGCGCCGACATCTTGGACGCTTCCAAGGCGACCGGCGTACCACCGAGCATTCTTGCCGGACAGATCTGGGCCGAATCACGCGGGCAATTGGGTCAGGACACCACCAACGTCAACGGCAAGACCGATGCCGGCCTGATGCAGGTCAACGCCGACACCTTTGCGGGTCTCAAGAAAGAAAATCCTGAGCTGCTCGGCAACGCTGACGTGAACAACGCCCACGACAACATCATGGTGGGCGCCTTGTACATGCGTGATCAACAGAAAGCCTTTGGCGATTGGGGGGCAGCGCTGCGGGCCTATAACTCGGGGCCTGACAAAGTCAGCAGCAACCTCTCCGACGCAGGCGGCGTAGGCGATCCCCAGTACGTGGATAACGTCATGAATTTCGCAAAAATCATCGAGAGCGGTCAGGGGCAATTGCCGGGCTGATCGATTCACTGCCTTGAAGCCGTCTGACGTCGCGTTCAGCCTGTGCGCTGAGTACAACGTTACGACGGCTTCAAGTTTTCGGCCGTTTCCATTCCATGCCCTATTGTTGCCCGCTGCCGCGTGTTCAACGCCTAGCTCCGAATCCCGACAGGTTTTTATAAAGTTCTTCACGAATCAAGTACTTGCCACTGACGTGTGACGGCCCTTCGTTTAGTTCGTTCTGTCATGCCCTTATTCGGTGCGATATCGCAGGTTTCCGTTTCCCCGCTCCGATGTTCTCTTGCTCGTCATTCCATACTTTGGTGTTATTGGCTGAACTTGCCTGATCGTGCTTTTATTGATAACTGGCGAACTAATAACCCGGCACTGGATCGAACTGCAAAGGATATGATCAGCAGCCATCCGGCGGATCGTCCTGTAAAGACGGGCGTGACGGCCCGACGAGGACTATCCTGTTCTGAAGGCGTGATCGCTGTTTTTATTTAACCGTTCGGTTCAACTGGATTGGGTGACTGTCTCGTTAAGCAGGCAGTTGAGCCATTTTCGGCGTTCTTTATTAAAAGAGTAAGTTATGGAAGGTCCAGGAAGACAACAGTGCCGAGGTAGGCAACCATCCGAGCATCTTGCTCACATCAACCGACATGACACTTGGAGCAATCGGTTATGAAGAGACAAATGATTTGGGGCCTGACGGTTTCCGTGCTGGCCTTGGGCGTGTCGGCTGCGTATGCAGCCTCAGATGTGAACGAGGGCAAGACGGTTGCGGAATACGGTTCCGAGAAAGTCGGCCCTAATAGAACAGCCTCAGATGGCGCGGATCATGTCGGGGCAAACGCGACAGCCGCCGATGGCGCTGACCACGTAGGTGCCAGCAAACTCGCCTCAGATGGCGCAGACCGTGTGGGGGCTAATCGTGTAGCAGCCGACGGCGCCGATCATGTTGGCGCCAATGCCACAGCATCTGACGGCGCGGATCATGTGGGTGCCGCGAAACTCGCCGCCGACGGCGCAGACCGCGTTGGCGCTAACCGTGTCGCAGCTGATGGCGCAGACCGCGTTGGCGCTAACCGTGTCGCAGCTGACGGCGCAGATCGCGTTGGCGCTAACCGTGTAGCGGCTGATGGCGCAGACCGCGTTGGCGCTAACCGTGTTGCGGCCGACGGTGCAGATCGTGTCGGTGCCAACCGTGTTGCGGCCGACGGTGCAGATCGTGTCGGTGCCAACCGTGTTGCGGCCGACGGTGCAGATCGTGTCGGTGCCAACCGTGTTGCGGCCAATGGCGCAGATCGCGTGGGCGCTAACCGTGTGGCTGCCGACGGCGCAGATCGCGTTGGCGCAAACCGTGTAGCGGCTGATGGCGCAGATCGCGTGGGCGCTAACCGTGTCGCAGCTGACGGTGCAGACCGTGTTGGCGCCAACCGTGTAGCGGCTGATGGCGCAGACCGCGTTGGCGCTAACCGTGTAGCGGCTGATGGCGCAGACCGCGTGGGCGCTAACCGTGTAGCGGCTGACGGCGCAGATCGCGTGGGCGCTAACCGTGTTGCGGCCGACGGTGCAGATCGTGTCGGCGCTAACCGTGTAGCGGCTGATGGCGCAGATCGTGTCGGCGCTAACCGTGTCGCGGCAGATGGTGCCGATCATGTCGGCGCCAATGCGGTTGCCGCCAACGGCAAGCCTGAGCGAGGGCTGGCGTCTGACGGTTCCGACAAGGTCGGTGCCGGGCGTACCGCAGCCAGTCCGCTGGACCACATGAACTTCCGTGAAGTGGCCGGTGAGATGGACTACGACCGACTCACCAAATAGCAACACCTGAAGCGATCATCCTGCGCAGGGTGATCGCTTTTTCTTTGCCTGGCATTTTCGACGTCATAAGTAATGGTAGCGGGCTCAATACTGCTCGATATCGTTGTAAACAGTCATGTATTTACGGTGCGCACCTGCAGTGCAGTGCAGTGCAGTGCAGTGCAGTGCAGTGATGTGCGCACGTCAGTTAAAGCGTTGCCATCATTTACAACAACAGTCTGTTACTCGGAATGAAACAATCTTCTTATATCAACGCCGCTAATGTGTCTTATCGACCGTAAATATTTACCCTCTCGAGAACAATGGTGAAGAATCAGCCACAAGCAAACGAACATACGCTTTGCTTACTTAAGAATCACACCCACTTCTGGAGATTTAAAATGAAAACTTTAGCCTTCGCAGCCTTGTCCGTCTTCACTGCATTCGCTTCCGTAAGCGCCTTCGCTGACACCCAGTCCAGCGCACAGCCTCTGACTCAGGTTGAGCAGTACAACCGTCACAAAGGCATCGACGTTGCCAAGGTCACCAGCGTTAAAACCGCTCAAGACCCTGAAAAAGTCGACGGCCTGGTTAAATCCACCATGATCTACGTGGACGGTTCGGGCGTCACTCACAGCCTGGAATACACCACCATGGGTTACGGCCGTCAGAACGGCTAAACGATCTGGTAGTGATTTATGCTGATAGCCGCACACAAAAACGCTGCATTTAATGCAGCGTTTTTTTATGCCCGCGCAATCGCTGAGACTTCAACGGTATAGGTGAAAGATCCGGTCTCCACTCTTGAGTCTGAGAGAGTAAAGGTGCCTCAGATGATCAACTGGGCGCAGTCGGGATGACAATCTTCCTTGCAGGATCGCAGGCGGTGCCAATCTGTAGGCCCTGGTCGATGTAAGGTGCCCCGGTCCTGTCCTTATTCAACAGATAGAACACTTCAAACAGGTACTGCTCATTTTTGTACGTTGCACACCGATAGGACGTATTGGGCGGGAACAATGTCTGTATGTCCGATAGCGTCGTTCCACCCTCGACGCCGATGAGTGCTCCGAACGCATGTTCATCAAAGGTCGCGAATGTTCGAAGATTGATGAAGTCTTTAAAGTAGTCCAGCGAGGAACCTCCATAGCAAGTGCCGTGTTTCTGCCATTCGTGCTTCATCAATCCTTCCGGGTTGTCGGTCACGATTTGAATGAATCCCGGAATAGCTTTCGCGTCGGCAATGTTCGCCTCTGTGAGTGCGCACGCTGTGTCTTGCGTACAGCCGATTGATTGGGTACATGAATCAGGATGTCGGTTCTGGCTGGAGGGGTTTGTCTTCAGATAAGGCCAGATGCCGTGTGTGTAAAACTCGGACCTGGGTGTCGTCTTGCAGGCATTTAGCAGGCAGTAGGTTGGCTGCCAGGTCATGGCGTAGACAAGATAATCGTAGTGGTCGGCACCGCTTTCGAGAATCGGTGTTTCCTCATTCACGTCGAGCGCGAAGGCCGTGGCCGAAAAGAATAGCCCTATGCCAAAAGCCCCTAGCATTGTCTTCAGCTTCATCGTCCGCTTCCTCGCGTCATTCCAGTCCGTGATTCAGCCTACCCCTGATCACTGAAGGGCGAACCTGTCAAAAATGACAGTCCGTTAGGCTATATGGCGATAAGCCGTCGCGATTACCGGTAGGCAGCGTGCAGAGGCTGCTGCGTTCTGATACGGCAAAGATGAGTGCGTTCTGCTCCGTGCAAAATCCCGTGATCGAGCGCATTCTGGTGGCATCGCTTTCACGAGGTCTCCCCATGTTCACTAAAACCTTTGCTGCCGTTGCACGTGTCAGTCGCGCTGCGCGTTTGATGTTGGGCATGCCCGACTACGACGGGTACCTTGCGTTCATGGCCACGCATCACCCGGATGAGCCCGTGATGGCTTACGAAGCGTTCTTCCGTGAACGCGAGAAGGCCCGTTACAGTCAGCGCCAATGCAATGCGCGTTGCTGCTGAGGACCGGACGTCAAGCCGGGATTGATGGAGGGACGGGCGGTGATGTTTCGTGTACGGCCGTCTGCACCAGATCGATGAAGGCATTCAATGCGGGTGAGCGTACGCCGCGCCTCCACGTCAGCCAGATATTCAGGTAACGAAACGCTTCGCTTAACGGGTACGCGTTCACATTGCGGCTGCCCGGCATGCTTTCCAGCATGCTGCGCGGGATCATCGCCACACCGGCGCCGGCGGTCACGCAGGCGAGCATGCCGTGATAGGACTCCATCTCGAAGATCTTGCCCGGTGTTGCCAGGTCCGCTTTGAACCAGGCTTCGAAATGGCGTCTGTAGGAGCAGTTCTGGCGAAACGCATAGACCGTCTTGCTGCTCACATCCCGCGCACGCGTCACCGGTTCATGGCTTGCGGCCGTGATCAGCAGCATTTCCTCCTCGAACAATTCGATTCCTTCCAGCTCCGGATGCCGCAACGGTCCGTCGACGAACGCCGCGCTGAGCCGACCTGACAGCACGCCGTCGATCATGTCGCCTGAAGGTCCGGTCGACAGGTCCAGTTCGACCTTCGGATAACGTTGATGAAACTCAGCCAGCAGGGAAGGGATACGCACCGCTGCCGTACTTTCCATCGAACCCAGCGAAAACACACCTTGCGGCTCCGAACCCGAGGTCGCCTGTCTGGCTTCGTCGACCAGTTCCAGAATGCGCCGCGCGTAATCGAGAAACGTCCAGCCGGTGGGCGAGAGCCGCAAGCGCAGCTTCTCTCGAATGAACAGATCGACGCCCAGTTCCTGCTCCAGTTGCTTGATGCGCGTGGTCAGGTTCGAAGGCACGCGGTGCAAACGCTGCGCGGCGGCGGTGATGCTGCCTTCTTCGGCGATGGCCTTGAACAGCTCGAGTTGGGTCAGGTCCATAAGCGAAGCCTCAGTCTTTCTCAAATCGAGAATGTATTTTTGATAATTATTCATTATCGGAAATTCGATCGAGAGCCTATCGTGGTCTCAAGACTTCAGCAACGGGTGCTCGCCTGACGGTGAAGATCACGCCCATTCAACAGGATTTCGTTATGTCCAAACACGCCTCTGCGACCCACGCCATTTCGCTGAACCCTGCCACGGGTGTGGTCTTCGCCCAATACCCGTTCGAAACAGCCGCCGAGCTTGAGCAGTCCTTGGCACGCAGCGCCGCAGGTTTCAAATTCTGGCGCAAACAGCCGGTCAGTGCGCGCGCCGAACAATTGCGCAAGATGGCCACGGCCCTGCGTCACAACGCCGAGGCAATGGCACAGATGATCACCGCCGAAATGGGCAAGCCAATCAGTCAGGCCCGTGGTGAAGTCGAAAAGTGCGCCGTCACCTGCGAGTGGTACGCCGAAAACGGCCCCGCGATGCTGACGCCGGAAAAGACCCCGGTAGAAAATGACAAGGCGTACATCGACTATCTGCCGCTGGGCCCCATCCTGACCGTGATGCCGTGGAACTTCCCGATCTGGCAAGTGCTCCGCGGCGCGATTCCGATGATCCTTGCAGGCAACACCTACGTGCTCAAGCACGCGCCGAACGTGATGGGCTGCGCGTACCTGTTGCGCGATGCCTGGGTGGAAGCCGGACTGCCGGAAGGTGTCTTTGAGGTCATCAACGTCACCAACGAAGGCGTGTCCACGGCCATTGCCGACCCGCGCATTGCGGCGGTCGCGGTCACCGGCAGCGTGCGTGCAGGCTCTGCGATCGCCGCTCAGGCGGGCGCAGCGCTGAAGAAGTGCGTACTGGAACTGGGCGGCTCCGATCCGTTCATCGTGCTGGGCGATGCGGACCTCGACGAGGCCGTCAAAGCGGCAACGGTCGGGCGTTATCAGAACAGCGGTCAGATCTGCGTGGCCGCCAAGCGCATCATCGTCGAAGAGAGCGTATTGCCAGCGTTCACCGAGAAATTCGTGGCGGCGGTCAAGGCACTGAAGGTCGGCGATCCCTTGGTCGAAGCACATTACATCGGGCCGATGGCCCGTTATGACCTGCGCGATGAGCTCCACGCTCAGGTACAGAAAACCGTGAGCGAAGGCGCCACTTTGCTGTTCGGCGGCGAAAAGCTGGCAGGTGAGGGCAACTATTACGCGCCGACCATCCTGGCAAATGTGACCCCCGACATGACGTCCTTCAAGGAAGAGTTGTTCGGCCCGGTCGCGTCGCTGATCGTCGCCCAGGACGCCGAGCATGCCGTCGAACTGGCCAATGACAGTGAGTTCGGCCTGGCGGGCAGCGTCTGGACCGCGGACGAGCAAAAAGCGCGCGACATTGCCTCTCGCCTGGAAACGGGCGGCGTGTTCATCAACGGCTACACAGCGTCCGATGCCCGCGTGCCGATTGGCGGCGTGAAGAAAAGCGGTTTCGGTCGCGAGTTGTCGCACTTCGGCATCCGCGAATTCTGCAACGCGCAGACCGTCTGGCTGGATCGTCGTTAAGCCGGACTGATCCGATGAATGATCGCCCCGTGCGGTGAGTGCCGCACGGGGCGTCGTCGTCTGACAGGCGCTTGATCCATTAAACACCTGATTATCCTGCTAATTTTTTCACTTCGTTGCTTGACATCTGTTTTTCAGACAGTAAGATAGCCGGCATTCCGCGATAGCTCAGTTGGTAGAGCAAGTGACTGTTAATCACTGGGTCCCTGGTTCGAGTCCAGGTCGTGGAGCCAAACGAAACACTGAAAAGGCCAGCGCATTGCGCTGGCCTTTTTTGTTTCTGTCAGCCAGCCGTTCATGCGCTGTGCCGGCCTCTCCTGATCCCGAAATCTCCCGCGCCATCGTCTTTCCCGGGCGAGAACGAGCGCCTGTGCGTCATACGAAGGTTTAGGCCCGGTATCCGAATCGACGATAGCGGCCACCGACCGTGCGACCGATGATACCCAGCAGGCCAATCACATCCACACGCCGCTCAGCAGTCGGTGGAAGCGCAGCCGTTACCTGGAGAGCTCTATGAACGTTCAATCCGCATCCCGAGTCGTTCTGGTTCACACGCATGAACACCTCCTGGCCGATTGCGGCCAGCTGCTCAGAGACTCGGTAGACCTGGCAAACAACGACGCTGGCTGCGTGGACTGTCAGCTTCACAGCGACGCCCCCGGGCTGGGTCGCTGGATCATTCAGGGCGTGTGGCTGAGCGAGGATTCCATGCGCATGAGCGTCGAGCGGGTATTTCAGCCTTTGTTCGATGGGTTGATTGCCAGCAACGCGCTTTTATCCATTCGCGTGTGCCAGGACGAACATACGGCTGGTGTGTTTGAAGACAAGCCGAATCACGCCGCCTTCAGCACCTTTTTCTAGAACCCGCATTCTTAGTCTGACTTTCGTGCATCGCCGAAAGAGGGAGGTAGTGTGTCTGACACCCATGAAACGCCATCGAGTTCACGCCGACAAATGTTGAAGGTGAGTGCGACCGTACTGGCCGCGAGCTCGCTTTCTGGAATGGTGGTGGGCGGCAGTGTCGCTCAAGCCGCAACAGCCTCGCACACCGCTGGAGAACCCACCGACATGACAAGCTTTACCACGACTGACGGCACTAAAATTTTCTACAAGGATTGGGGGTCGGGTCAGCCGATCGTGTTCCACCATGGCTGGCCGCTCAGTGCCGATGACTGGGATGCCCAGATGCTGTTTTTCGTCTCCAAGGGCTACCGTGTGATCGCCCATGACCGCAGAGGGCATGGACGCTCCACGCAAACCGCCACCGGTAATGACATGGACACCTACGCTGCGGACGTGGCTGAGTTGGTGGCTCATCTGAAGCTGACCAACGCCGTGCATATCGGTCATTCCACCGGCGGTGGCGAGGTGGCGCGTTATGTCGCCCGGCACGGTGCTGGCCGCGTGGCGAAAGCGGTGTTAATCGGCGCAGTGCCTCCGATCATGGTCAAGTCGGCTGCAAACCCTGGCGGTCTGCCGATGGAAGTGTTCGATGGCTTTCGCTCGGCGCTGGCCGCCAATCGCGCCCAGTTCTACACAGAGGTGCCGATACCGTTTTATGGCTACAACCGCGAGGGTGCCAAGGTTTCGGAAGGGGTGAAAGGCAACTGGTGGCGCCAGGGAATGATCGGTGGAGCGAAAGCCCAATATGACTGCATCAAGGCGTTTTCGGAAACCGACTTCACCGAAGACTTGAAGAAGATTACCGTGCCGGTACTGATCCTTCACGGCGATGACGATCAAATCGTCCCCATCGCTGACTCTGCCGAGCTGTCCATCAAGCTGGTCAAAAACGGGACACTCAAGGTTTACAAAGGGTATCCCCACGGGATGTGCACCACTCATCCTGAGGTCATCAACGAGGATCTCCTGGCGTTTATCAAACGCTAAGCCACCACGAGCCCTTCGCAGTGTTGCTGAAGGGCTCATTCACGTTCTCGATCGCTGTCGTTACTGGCGGGCGATGAGACTGACGGGGAGAGGATGTTGGCTGGCGAAGCAACGAGCCTGATAAATCTGCCATGGTCAGATGCGATATTCGGCGTCATCATCGACGCAGATGAAGGCCGAAATCGGGGATACGTGATTGGACAACGCCACTGCTGAGCAGGACTTCGAAGCATCACCGTCGTTCTGGCGTTCACAGGAAATGCTCCTGCTGCAACAGGTCACGGGGTTGATGGGCAAGGAGCTGGCGTCTGACACAGTGCTCAACGAAATGCTGCACCTGCTCTCCGAACTTCTGGGCCTGAATCGCGGCCGTATCGTGCTCTTTGACGAAGCGGCGGGGCAGGCGTGCATTCGCTATGCCTACGGATTGACGCGCGATGAAATCAAGCGAGGGGTTTACGCGCTGGAGGAAGGGATCACCGGGCGCGTACTGGCGCGTGGGCAGTTGATCATCGTGCAGGACATCGACAAAGAACCGTCTTTCCTTGGCCGTGTGGTCGAGCGCTCGAAGCTGCCACCGGGCCCTGTTTCCTACATTGCACTGCCGATCATGATCGGGCAGAAGGTGATAGGCGTTTTGGCCACGCACCGGATCCGTATGCGTGCAAGACCGCTAACCGATGATCTAAGCATTCTGCGAATCCTGGCGACCATGGCCGGGCAGATTCTGCATCTTCGGACCTACGTCAAAGAGAAAACCGAGGCCCTGGAGATGCGCAATCAACAACTGGCGCGCGCTCTGGAAATCCGTACCAATCGATACGGCATTGTCGGGACTTCCCCTGAGCTTCTCAGGGCCGTTTCGGAGTTGGAACGCGTGTCTAACTCGACCGCCAGTGTGTTGCTGCTGGGCGAGTCGGGCACAGGCAAAGAGCTGTTTGCGCGGGCCTTGCATCTCGCAAGCCCCCGGCAGGACAAACCGTTCATCAAGATCAATTGCGCGGCCATACCCGACACGCTTTTCGAATCCGAGTTGTTTGGCTACGAACGCGGAGCCTTCACGGGCGCGAACAGTGCCCGAGCCGGGTGGTTTGAACAGGCGGACGGCGGCACGATTTTTCTGGATGAGATCGGAGAGTTGCCGTTGTCGATGCAGTCCAAGCTGCTGCGCACACTTCAGGAAGGCACGATCACCCGCCTGGGTGGAAAACGAGAGGTCAAGGTCAACGTAAGGCTGGTGGCCGCGACCAACCGCGACCTGGCCATCGAGGTGAGCCAAGGCGTTTTTCGACAGGATTTGTACTATCGCCTCAACGTTATCCCCATTCTGCTGCCGACCCTGGCCGGTCGGCGAGGCGACATCCCCGCGCTGGCGTTGCAGTTCCTCAACCGGATAAATCAGGCCAATCAACGCAACGTTAGCTTCGATGCCACGGCCATTGAGCGTCTGCAGCTACACGACTGGCCAGGCAATATTCGCGAGCTTTCGAACCTGATCGAACGCATGGTGTTGCTGGCCGACAGGGCTGTATTGAGCGCAGCGGATGTGGAGCGTTTTCTGCCGACGCTCGAACAGGTCAGTTCCTCTCCGGGTGACGCAAGCGGTCCGCCGAACGCGCCTCATCAGCATGATCTGATACGGCCTTATGTGTCCGCCAGTTCCCACTCGCCCGATGAACTGCGCAAGGCCGTCGAGCGTTGTGGCGGGAATAAATCCCGCGCGGCGCAAGTGCTGGGGATGACCGCCCGGCAATTCAATTACCGCTGGAAAAGAGCGGGTTTCTAGAAGCGAGCCCGGCCTACAAATTGTCGACATTGTTAACAATGTCGACAATTTGTAGGTGGATTGAAGTTGGCTTTTAAAGACTTCATCTGCGCCAGTTAAATAATTGATCAACTTCAAGCTCATGATTTATAAAATAAATAATTTATTTTAATCGCGCTGCCGAGCATTGGCACAGCCGTTGCGATAGTCCATTGGCGAAAGAGCACTGCGTTCCCGGCAGGCTCACTGTTCAAGTCCAATGGAGATCAAACATGTCCACTGCAACCGCCCAAACCGTCACCACCTACCTGAAGCCAATCGATCGCACAGGTCTTGAGGCTTTCGCGGAGAAGGGCCGCAACAATCCTCAGATGCGTGGCACCAACAAGGTTCATACGGTCACTCAAGGCATGTTCCGCACCCTCAGCTATGTGGGCGATCACACCCCCGTCGTGGTCGATGAGCCGCTGCATCTGTTTGGCGAAAACACGGCGCCGGCGCCTGGCGAAATCATCTTGTCCGGCCTCGGCGGTTGCCTCGCCGTGGGCATCACCGCTGTTGCCACCTGGATGAACGTCAAACTCAGCAAACTCGAAGTGTTTCTGGAAGGCGACATCGGCAACCCCTCCGCGTGGGGTGCCGGTGGTGCGGAAAAACAGCCGCTGGAAATGGGCTTCCAGGACATCCGCGTGAAGGTGCTGGTGGAAGGCGATGCTTCCCGCGAAACCCTCGATGAAATCGTCCGTCTGGCGAACTTCGCCTCGCCAATGGCCAACACCTTGCGCAATCCGATTCCGTTCAGCATCAGCCTGGCTGAGTGATCGTCGGCTATTGGATCAAGCGCACCACGGTTGACGTACACCACTGAGGGAGGAGTTGCCATGAACAACATTGCTGTTGCTTTCGCCGCTGCGGGACGCACCGCAGACTGGAGCGACGACGCACAGGTGCTTAGTGAAGTCAGTCGCATTGCGGCTGGCCCGCTGGCGCAGGCGGCACACCGGATCGATGAAGGTCATTACCCGCTGGATATCATGGCAACCCTCGGACAGGCAGGCGCGTTTGCGGCGCATCTGAAGCAGCAAGGCAATCGCTTCGACGTCGCCATTGGCAGCATGCACGAGGCCAGTCGCAGCTGCGGCTCGACTGGTTTTTTGATGTGGTGCCATGACGTTTGCGGCCTGTACATGGATCAGTCGGACAACACAGCGCTTCGTGGCCGCCTGGAGGCGCATACCGAAGGCCTCACTTTCGGTGGTACGGCGCTCTCCAATCCCATGAAGGCCCTGGCGGGTATTGAAACCCTCATCCTGCGGGCCCGCAAAGTCGCTGGGGGTTATGTGGTGAACGGCGCCTTGCCGTGGGTCAGTCACATCAACCGTGGCCAATACTGCGGCGCTATCGCGGGTGTGGAACGAGACGACGGTTCGATCTCCCACGAGATCATGTTCATGCTCGACATCGATGAGCGTGTCGAACTCAAGACCTGCCCGGAGTTTTCCGGCATGGAAGGCACCAGCACCTTTGGTATCCGGCTGGTCGATTACTTTGTTGCGCAGGACAACCTGATTGCCGATCCTGCGCGACCTTTCATTCAGCGCATCCGTGGCGCGTTCATCCTGCTTCAGTCAGGGATGGCCACCGGCGTGACCCAAGGCAGCATCGACTCGATACGTGAGGTCGAATCGACGCTTGGCCACGTCAATCAGTTCCTGCACAACGGCCCGGACGAGTTGCAGTTTGAACTCGACGATCTCAACAGCCGGGTGCTGAAGCTATGCCGGACGCCGTACGAAACCAGCAAGGATTATTTGCTCGACGTACTCGATGCGCGGGTGCAAGGCGCTGAGCTGGCCCTCAAGGCCTCGCAGTCGGCCTTGCTGCACCAGGGCGCTCGTGGCTACCGGATGAGTGCCGCCCCGCAGCGCAGAATCCGTGAAGCCCATTTCGTCGCCATCGTCACGCCCGCCATCAAGCACCTGCGCTGGGAAATGGCGCGGTTGATGAAAGAGGAGCTGCCAGCATGAGCGCGCTGACCAAACCCTGGCTGCAATTCATCTGCCGCGCCTGCGGGCTGATCTACGACGAGGAACTGGGTGATCCGGACAGCGGCCTGCCGCCGGGCACCCGTTTCGAAGACATACCGGACGATTGGGAATGTCCGCTGTGTGGCGTGACCAAGACTGATTTTGAGCTGTTCGTCAAACGTGAAGTCGAGGCAGTGAGCCACGTTCCGAGCGCCCATCGCGGCACCGGGATTGTCGTGGTCGGCGGCGGTCTGTCGGGCTGGGCGATGGTCGAGGCCATTCGCGAACTGGACGGTTCGGTGCCCGTTACTCTGATCAGCGCCTGCAACGGCAACCGTTATCACAAGCCGGAGCTGTCACTGGCGGTCAGTCGTGGCCAGACCGCGCAATCCCTGGTGCGTGAGACCGCCCATGACGCTGCCGCTCGGCTGGGCGTGCGGTTGTACACCGAAACGTCGGTGGTGGGGCTTACACCCGCGTTGCATCAGTTGCGCACCACCCGCGGCACCCTCAATTACACCAAGCTGGTGTTGGCGCAGGGCGCTCGCCCGGCACTGCCGGCCGCCTTGCCACCAAGCTTGTGCTGGCGCGTCAACAACCTCAACGAATGGTCGGGATTGCAGAACCTTTTGAGCCAGCGTTCTCAGCGTGTTGCCATCGTCGGCGCCGGCATGGTGGGGTGTGAACTGGCGGAAGATTTCGCCCGGGCAGGGCACAGCGTTACCCTGATCGATCGCAATCCGTTGCCACTGACAGGGCTGTTGCCTGACCTCGCCGCGGAGCTGTTGCTGAGCAGCCAGCAACGCCTGGGCATCATGTTCGTCGGCAGTGTGCAAGTGGCAGGTATCGAGGGCACATCGAACGGTGTGAAGAGGCTGGCAACGGAGTGCGGTCGCCAATTCGAATTCGATCAGGTAGTGGCTGCGACGGGCTTGATCACTGATGGCCGGTTGGCACACAACGCCGGACTGGCATTCGACCGGGGCATTCAGGTCGATCCAACCACCCTGATGACCAGCGATCCTGATATTCACGCTTTGGGCGATTGCATCAGCCTGGCGGGTCTGCCGTGCCGATTCGTGGAGCCGATTTCATTGCAGGCCAACGTAATTGCCCATGCGCTGCTGGGTAAGGCACACGCGGGCTACGTCCACGTGCAACCGGTGATCCGTCTGAAAACACGTTCTTTGCCCATCGTACTGCGCGGCCTGCCGTCAGCTGCCGGGACGTGGCGTGTCGTCGAGCAAGGCGAGGGGCATCTTCGGATGGAGCAGGACCTCGACGGCCTCATGGCCTCCACATTGCAAGTTGGACAGGCAGCGGCCTGACCCTCACTTTCCACAAGGACACTGGGCATGAGCGACGACAACTTTTACCGCCCGTACGGCACCGATTCGACCTTGTCGGGCTGCACCTGCGGACAGCACGCCAGCCAACAGGCGCACGATGCCGGTGCCGAAAGTGCCCGCATGGCACGCGGGCAAGATGCAGAAGCCTTGTCTCGGGATTTCGTTGAGGCCGCCGCGATCCGCGCCTTGTTTCCCAACGACAACGCCCGTCGCCGATTTCTGAAGGCCGTGGGCATCGGCGCAGCAATGGCAGCCATCAACAGTCTGTTGCCGATTCAAGCAATGCAGGCCATGGCAGAAGACAAGCCCGGCGCGCTGGAAAAGAAAAACCTGAAGATCGGCTTTATCCCGATCAACTGCGCGACGCCGCTGATCATGGCTGACCCGCTGGGCTTGTATAAGGCGCAGGGCCTCAACGTCACGCTGCAAAAAACCGCAGGCTGGGCGCTGGTTCGCGACAACATGCTCAACGGTGAATTGGACGCCTCGCACTTCCTCGCACCGATGCCGCTGACCATCTCGCTCGGTCTTGGCTCCAACGCTCAACCGATGCGCGTTGCGAGCATTCAGAACACCAACGGTCAGGCGATCACCCTGGCGCTCAAACACAAGGACAACCGCGATCCGCGTAACTGGAAGGGTTTCAAGTTTGCCATTCCGTTCGAGTTCTCGATGCACAACTTCCTGTTGCGCTATTACCTGGCCGAACATGGCCTCGACCCTGACCGCGACGTGCAGCTTCGAGTCACTCCGCCTGCGGAAATGATCGCCAACCTGCGCGCGGGCAACATCGATGGATTTTTGGGCCCCGACCCTTTCAATCAGCGGGCGGTGTACGACGAGATTGGCTTCATCCACATCCTCTCGAAGGAAATCTGGGACGGTCACCCTTGCTGCTCGTTTGGCACGTCACAGAAATTCATCGAAGAGAACCCGAATACCTTTGCTGCCTTGTACCGGGCCATTCTTAACGCTGCCGCGATGGCACGCGACCCGGCCAATCGCACGATGATCGCGCAAACCATCTCCACGCCGAATTACCTGAACCAGCCGGAAATCGTCATTCGCCAAGGGCTCACCGGTCGCTTTGCCGATGGGTTGGGTGTGGTGCAGGACGATCCGCGGCGCTCTGACTTCGATCCGATGCCCTGGTATTCGATGGCGACCTGGATGCTCACCCAGCTCAAGCGCTGGGGCTATATCAAGGGCGATATGGATTTCAACGGCATCGCCGAGCAGGTGTTCCTGATGACTGACGCTCGCCGCCAGATGCACGAGCTGGATATGCGAGAGGCCAGCGCCGAACCGTTGTCGGGCTACAAGGCGTTTTCGGTCATGGGCCGCCCGTTCGATCCTACTCAACCCAAGGCCTATCTCGATGGTTTCGCCATCAAGCGCGCGTAAGAGGAGCTTTCGATGAAAACACTAAGGTTCAGGGCTGCTCTGTTGTCACTGGCGATGCTCGCGATGTTGTTACTGGTCTGGCAGATGGCAACGTTGCCGGTGGCCAAGTCGGCAAAGGTGGCGATGGATGAAGAATACGCCGTGCTGATGGGCAAAAGCGTCAGCAGCGAGCAGCGCAAAGTCAGCGGGTTTCCGACGCCTGTGCAGTTTTCGACGCTGGCGTTCAAGCAACTGAGCGATCCGTTCTATGACCGAGGCCCTAACGAGAAGGGTATTGGTATTCAACTGGCCTATTCGCTGGGACGGGTGGCGGTGGGTTATCTGATTGCTCTGCTCGTGGCGATACCGCTGGGCTTTGCCATCGGTATGTCGCCACTGCTGTATCGCGCGCTCGACCCGTTCATACAAGTGCTCAAGCCGATCTCGCCGCTGGCCTGGATGCCCATCGCCCTTTACACGATCAAGGACTCGTCGATCTCGGCCATCTTCGTGATTTTCATCTGCTCGGTCTGGCCGATGTTGATCAACACCGCATTCGGCGTGGCAGCGGTGCGCAAGGACTGGCTCAACGTGGCGCGCACCCTGGAAGTCAGCCCGCTCAGAAAAGCCTTCATGGTCGTGCTGCCTGCCGCCGCGCCGACGATCATCACCGGCATGCGGATTTCCATGGGCATTGCGTGGCTGGTGATCGTCGCCGCCGAGATGCTGATCGGTGGCACTGGCATCGGCTACTTCGTCTGGAACGAGTGGAACAACCTGTCGCTGTCCAACGTGATCTTCGCGGTCCTCATGATCGGGGTGATGGGCATGCTCCTGGATTTGCTGTTCGCCACCCTGCAAAAGAAGGTGACTTATGCTGAATGAAACCACCAGCCGCACGCCTGCGTTCGTCAAGGTCGAAGGGCTCACCAAGCGTTATCGGCCTGACCTTCCCCCGGTGTTCGAAGACATCAGTTTCTCGATCCAGCGTGGCGAGTTCGTCTGTGTGATCGGCCACTCCGGCTGCGGCAAGAGCACCATCCTGAACATCCTCGCCGGCCTTGATGAGGCCAGCAGCGGCACCGTGGTGATGGGCGGTCGCGAGATTTTCGGCCCCAGTCTGGACCGTGGCGTAGTGTTTCAGAATCACGCGCTGCTGCCCTGGATGACCGTGGATCAGAACATTGCATTCGCCGTGCGCTCCCGTCATCCCGATTGGTCCAAGGCCCAAGTGGCCGAACATGGCAAACGCTTCCTGGAGATGGTCGGGCTTAAAGGGGCAGGGCAGAAGAAGCCCAGCGAACTGTCCGGTGGCATGAAGCAGCGTGTCGGCATTGCCCGTGCGTTCTCGGTCGAACCCCAGATGCTGCTGCTCGATGAGCCCTTCGGCGCCCTTGATGCGTTGACCCGCGGTGTCATTCAGGACGAATTGCTGAGCATCTGTTCGGCTACCCAGCAGACCGTTTACATGATCACCCATGATGTGGACGAGGCGATTCTTCTGGCCGACAAGATCATGCTCATGAGCAATGGCCCTCACGCCCGTATCGCGGAGATCGTGGTCAATACCCTTCCACGTGATCGCTCACGCGAAACCATCCACCATGACCCGCAGTTCTATCGCATCCGTAACCACCTGGTGGATTTCCTGGTGCGTCGTTCCAAAACGATTCAGGAGCAAAACGCGCAATCCGGTACGTTGACTGACCCATTGATCGTTTATCCCGGCTTGCCCGACGACAGTCCGCCTCCAGGGCCTGATAACCCGTCGGATTCGAAACTGCGAATTGTCGCCTGAGCACCGTTTAACCCTTTAGCTGCACAACTCAATCAGAGAGGTTTTCCATGATTTCCAATCGCGACCAAGTCACCCAATTGATCCTCGCCGCCAAGGTTCGCAAGGGCCTGAAGTGGTGTGACGTTGCAGAGACCATCGGCCTGTCCAAAGAGTGGACGACTGCCGGTTGCCTGGGGCAGATGAAGTTCGACAAAGCGCAGGCCGAGACACTCGGTAAGGTGTTTGAGCTTTCGGATGAGGCGGTGGCCTGGTTGCAGGTCGTTCCCTACAAGGGCTCTTTGCCGACTGCGGTGCCAACCGACCCGCTGATCTATCGCTGGTACGAGATGGTCAACGTCTATGGCACCACGATCAAGGAGCTGATCCACGAAGAGTTCGGTGACGGCATCATGAGTGCGATCGACTTTTCGATGGATATCCAGCGCGAACAGGACCCGAAGGGCGACCGGGTCAATGTCGTCTTGTCGGGCAAGTTTTTGCCGTACAAAAGTTACTGACGGCAGACTGGTTCGGGGCGCGATGGCTTAATCGCTGGCAGTAGCGGGTAGAGCGCGTCGTTACGTATCTCTCACCCACTCAGATCTGCTCCAAGAGCCACGCGCGAAACGCCTGCAGAGAAGGCAGCATCTCGTTGCGTGGCGGGTACGTCAGGTAGTAGTTGCGCTGGCTGGCGAAGGGCAAGTCCAGGCTGATCAGCTCCCCACTCGCCAGCTCTTCTGCAACCAGAATGCGTGGCACCAGGCCCATGCCGATGCCCGCCCTGACCGCCTGAATCAGGTGTGACGTCAGCTCGAAGCTGGCGCCCAGGCGCATCATGCGATGGGGCAGATGGTGATGGCTGAACCAGTCGCCCCAGACGTTGGGGTTATTGGCGACCGTGAGCAGCCGCTGTTCGGCAATCAGCGTGGGTGTCCAGATGGCATGGGTGTCGGCAACGTGGGCAGAGACGATCACCACCAGTTCTTCGGCGTGCAGGCGGTGGCTGATCAGGCCCGGCAGATCGCGGGTGCCGACCACGATGGCCGCGTCGATGCCGCTGGTTTCGAAGTCGATGGCGTCGATGCGCGAATTGATGTGCACCAGCATGCCGGGGTGAGTCTTGTAGAAATCATGCAGACGCGGCAGTAACCACTTCGAACCAAAGGTCGGCAAGGTGGCCAGCCGAAGCGTACCGCCACCGGACTGATACGCCATGGCCTGCAAGGTGGCGCTGCGAATGCGGCCCAGGGCTTCGCTCATTTCACGCTGATACAGGCGCCCGACGTCGGTCAGCTGCACCTGTCGGCCTTCGCGCCGAAACAGCGTCAGGCCGAGTTGCTGCTCAAGGGCCTGAACCTGGCGGCTGACAGCGCTTTGCGTCAGGGACAACTCGACAGCGGCGCGGGTGTAGCTTTCATGGCGCGCAGCGGCCTCAAAGGCCAGCAGCAGTGACATAGAAGGGGTAAGGTGACGGTAATTCATTCACAAAAGTCATCGATAGCGGCAGGAATTTGCGTTTGTGTCTCGCTGGAACCTGCAGGATCATTGGCAGCATAACGACCTGAGGCTGACCGATTAATGCTCAGGCGACAAGTATTTTGATGTTCCCCGTGAATAGACCGACAAGAGGCCATCCCACGATGATCGCCCGGCTGCCCACCGCGTTACCTGCGGCCCAGTACCCTGAATTCCTCGACGCCCTGCGCGCCAGCGGTTTCCGCGGCCAGCTCAGTGCCGACTACGCCACCCGCACGGTGCTGGCGACTGACAACTCGATTTACCAGCGCCTGCCCCAAGCAGCGGTGTTCCCAATGGACGCCGATGATGTGGCGCGTATTGCGACGTTGATGGCCGAGCCGCGCTTCCGGCAGATCAGGCTGACACCGCGCGGCGGCGGCACCGGCACCAACGGCCAGTCACTGACGGACGGGATCGTCGTCGACCTGTCGCGGCACATGAACACCATTCTCGAAATCAACGTCGCCGAGCGTTGGGTGCGCGTGGAGGCGGGCGTGGTCAAGGATCAGCTCAACGCCGCGCTCAAACCTCACGGTCTGTTCTTCGCTCCGGAACTGTCGACTTCCAACCGCGCCACCGTTGGCGGGATGATCAACACCGATGCCAGCGGGCAGGGCAGTTGCACCTACGGCAAGACCCGCGACCACGTCCTGGAATTGCACAGCGTGTTGCTGGGCGGGGAGCGTCTTCACAGTCACCCATTGTCGGATGCGGACCTGGAGGTTGCATGCGCTCAACCTGGCCGTATCGGTGAGGTGTATCGCACCGCCCGGCAGATTCAGGAGACTCAGGGCGACCTGATCGAATCGATCTTCCCCAAGCTCAACCGATGCCTGACCGGTTACGACCTGGCGCACCTGCGTGACGAGCAAGGGCAGTTCAACTTGAATAGCGTGCTGTGCGGCGCTGAAGGCTCGTTGGGTTACATCGTCGAAGCCAAGCTCAATGTGTTGCCGATTCCGAAATACTCGGTGCTGGTGAACGTGCGCTACAGCAGCTTCATGGACGCCTTGCGTGACGCCAATGCCTTGCTCGCGAAAAAGCCGCTGTCCATCGAAACCGTGGACTCCAAAGTCCTGATGCTGGCGATGAAAGACATCGTCTGGCACAGCGTCGCTGAATATTTTCCCGCCGATGCCGAGCGCCCGACGCTGGGCATTAACCTGGTGGAGTTCAGCGGGGATGAAATTGATGAGGTCAATGCGCGGGTCGCGGCGTTCGTCGAACACCTGCAAGCCGACACCACCATCGAACGCCTGGGTCACACGCTGGCCGAAGGCGCCGAGGCGGTGACGCGGGTGTACACCATGCGCAAGCGTTCTGTGGGGTTGCTGGGTAACGTCGAGGGCGAGGTTCGTCCGCAGCCTTTCGTGGAAGACACCGCCGTGCCGCCGGAGAAACTGGCTGATTACATCGCCGAATTCCGCGCGCTGCTGGATGGCCATGGCCTGGCGTACGGGATGTTCGGCCACGTTGATGCCGGCGTGCTGCACGTCCGGCCGGCGCTGGACATGAAAGACCCGGCACAGGCCGCGCTGGTCAAGCCGATTTCCGACGCCGTCGCTGAACTGACGCAACGCTATGGCGGCCTGTTATGGGGCGAGCATGGCAAGGGCCTGCGCTCGGAATACGTCCCGGCGTTCTTTGGTGAGCTGTACCCGGCGCTGCAATCACTCAAAGGCGCGTTCGATCCCCACAACCAGCTCAACCCGGGCAAGATCTGCACGCCGCCCGACGCCACCGAAGGCTTGCTCAAGGTCAACGAAGTCACCCTGCGTGGCGATCTGGACCGCACCATCGACGAGCGCGTCTGGCAGAGTTTCGGCAGCGCGGTGCATTGCAACGGTAACGGCGCCTGCTACAACTTCGACCCGAACGACGCGATGTGCCCCTCGTGGAAAGCCACCCGTGAGCGTCAGCATTCGCCGAAAGGGCGCGCGTCGTTGATTCGCGAGTGGCTGCGCCTGCAAGGTGCAGCCAACATTGATGTGCTGGAAGCGGCGCGGGGCAAGATGTCGTGGATCAAGGGCCTGCCTGAACGCCTGCGTAACAACCTGTCGCGCCAGCGTGGCGAGCCGGACTTCTCTCACGAGGTCTATGACGCCATGGCCGGTTGCCTGGCGTGTAAATCCTGCGCGGGGCAATGCCCGATCAAGGTCAACGTGCCGGATTTCCGCTCGCGTTTTCTGGAGCTGTACCACGGCCGGTACCAGCGTCCACTGCGTGACTACCTGATCGGATCGCTGGAATTCACCATTCCCTACATGGCGTATGCGCCAGGCCTGTACAACGCGGTGATGGGCTCCAAGTGGGTCAGCGGTTTGCTGGAGCGCCACGTGGGCATGCTCGACAGCCCGTTGATCCATCGCTACAACCTGCAATCGACGCTGCGCGCCTGCAAAGTCGAGGTTGCCAGCGTCCCGGCGCTGCGTGAACTGACCCCGGCGCAGCGGGAACGCAGCGTGGTGCTGGTGCAGGACGCCTTCACCCGATACTTCGAAACCCCGTTGCTGGCGTCGCTCATTCAATTGGTGCATCAACTGGGTTATCGCGTGTTCCTGGCGCCATACAGCGCCAATGGCAAGCCGCTGCACGTGCAAGGTTTTCTGGGCGCGTTCGCCAAGGCGGCGGTGCGCAATGGCACTCAGCTCAAGGCACTGGCCGATTGCGGCGTGCCGCTGGTGGGCCTGGACCCTGCGATGACCCTGGTCTATCGCCAGGAATACCAGAAGGTGCCGGGGCTAAGCGATTGCCCGAAGGTGTTGTTGCCACAGGAATGGCTGATCGACGTGCTGCCGGAAAATCCGCAGCCGGCGACCCAGGCATACCGTTTGATGGCGCACTGCACCGAGAAAACCAACGTCCCGGCCAGCACGTCCCAATGGGAAAAAGTCTTCGCGCGCATGGGCCTCACGCTGGTCACAGAAGCCACTGGCTGCTGCGGCATGTCCGGCACCTACGGCCACGAGGCGCGCAATCAGGACACCTCCCGGACCATCTTCGAGCAATCCTGGGCGACCAAACTGGACAAACAGGGCGAAGCCTTGGCGACGGGGTATTCATGTCGCAGCCAGGTGAAGCGTCTGGCTGATCGACAGCTGCGTCATCCGCTGGAAGTGGTGCTTGAGCGTCACCTGGCGCGGTAAGGGTGAGAAAGCCGGATCAGCGCCCGTCGTGTTGTTTGCGATAGGCGCCCGGCGAGATTCGGAGTGTGGGAGTGAGCGTGCTCACCAACAGGCCGGTGCAGGTAGCCACATCGGCATTGCCTGTGCAACCCAGAGCAAGCTTACGCCTGCAGTGACGGAGCTGTGCGGGCTCCGTCACCTGTTTGATACGATGCCCGTCGACTGACAGCGAGTGCCTGCCATGGACAGCGTCCCCGTTTTTCGAACTGATCGACTCCTTCTCACCCCGCTTGCCGAGACGGACATTCCGGCCATTCAGCATCTGTTTCCCCATTGGGAGGTGGTTCGCTACCTCGACCGTCGCGTGCCTTGGCCTTACCCGGAAAACGGCGCGGAGCAATACGTGCGCGGTCATGCCTTGCCCGCGATAGCCGCCGGAAACGAGTGGCACTGGATGATTCGTCTCAATCAGACACCCGAGCAATGCATCGGCAGCATCAGCCTGTATGACCAGCCGGGCAACCATCGAGGCTTCTGGCTTTCACCGGCCTGGCAGGGAAAGGGTTACATGCAGGAGGCCTGCAAGGTCATCAACCGATACTGGTTCGAAACCTTGGATCGTCCTCTGATGCAGGTCCCTAAGGCGATTGGAAACGCAGCCTCCCGACGGGTATCCGAACGCGAAGGCATGCGGTTGATTGAGGTCACCGAAGGGCATTTCGTTAGCGGCGCGCTGGGCAAGGAGGTCTGGGAGCTGAGCCGGGAGCAATGGTTACAGCGCAGCTGACCGGGCGGAACCTGGCTCTACAGCTACACGTCCTGACCAGGTTTGAACGCGTTTTTGAGCTTACCTCCGTAATTGCGACGGACTCACACCCAGCCGCTGCCTGAACGTCGTCGCCAGGTGCGCCTGGGACGAGAAACCACATGCCTGAGCGACGTCCGCGACACTGACGCGGGCGTCGCGCAGCAGTGCGCGGGCGCGGGCCACGCGTCGGTCGATGAGGTAGCTGTGTGGGGTTTTCCCGGTCGCGTGGGTGAAGGCGCGCATGAAGTAGCCTTCTGACAGTTCCAGCAGATTCGCCATCGCTTGAACGCTTATAGGGCGATCAAGGCCCGCGTCGATGTACTCATCGAGTAAACGTAATCGCTTGCTGGTCATTGAGGTGCTTGAACGGACCGAGTTCGGGAGCGATTGAGCCGTCCGTTCGGCAAGAGCGATGGCCCATGCCTCCCAGTCATCGGCGACCGATGCACGCAGCAATGCATTGCGCATGCGGTGTGCGAGGCGAATGGCCTGAGCGTCGATCAGGTTGTTGAACGCTCGCTCGCCATTCAACGAACCCCCGTCGTTGCGTTTGAGCAACAGGTATTCACCGCCGTCGGGAGACGCTGAAAACACGTCGCAGCCCGCGGGCACAAACGCCAGCCCGTTGGGCACGGCAGCGAAAGGACGCAGGCGATCGCTGCCAATGGCGTGAGTACCCCGCTGGCTGTCGAACGCAAAGCCGACGCTGGACTGCGTGGCGACATAGCGCGCTTCGTAAGGGGACGCGGGCAGCAATTCGATCGTCCACGGCCCTGCATCGGCGCGGCGGACCGGCTCGGCAACTGGCGATGAGGTGACGCGGTGTGGACGGCTCATGAGCGCGATAGTACTCAAGAATCCGGCAAAAGGTCAGGTGGGTTTTTTGAAAGCCAGCGACACCGCTCGGTGCCTAGACTGCGACCAAACAGAACGCTGGAGGAAACCATGCACCGACTGACTCGCGAAGACCTCGAAGACGCCGCCCGGCAGGTGTACCGCGTGATGCCTGCAACGCCCCAATATGCGTGGCCTTTGCTCGCTGAGCGACTGGGTTGCACCGTGTGGGTCAAGCACGAAAATCACACGCCCACGGGTGCTTTCAAGGTGCGCGGCGGTATCACCTTCATGCAGTGGCTGAAAAACGCGCACCCGGACGTCGAGGGCATCGTCACGGCCACTCGCGGCAACCACGGGCAGAGCCTCGCGATGGCGGCCCGTGCAGCGGGTATGCGGGCGTTGATCGTGGTGCCGGTCGGCAACTCCGTGGAGAAGAACAACGCCATGCGCGGTTTTGGTGGCGAAGTCGTGGAGTACGGCCGGGACTTCGACGAAGCCCGTGGCGAAGCCGCGCGGCTGGCGAAAACCCATGGCCTTTTTCTGGTTCCGCCTTACCACCCGGCGTTGGTCAAAGGCGTGGCGAGCTATGCGCTGGAATTGTTCACCGCCGCGCCTGACCTGCACACCGTCTATGTGCCCATTGGTTGCGGGTCGGGCATTTGCGGCGTGATCGCCGTGCGCGACGCATTGCAACTGAACACCCATGTGGTCGGCGTGGTGTCCACTGAAGCGGACGCTGCCAGGCAATCGTTCGAAGCGGGGGTGTTACGCGAGACGGCGTCGGCCAATACGTTTGCCGACGGGTTGGCGGTTCGCGGTCCGATTCCGGAAGCGTTTACTATCTACAAAGAAGGTGCGCAACGGATCGTCTCCGTCGCCGATGAGGAGATTGCCGAGGCCATGCGCGTGTACTACGCCGACACCCACAACCTGGCAGAAGGCGCAGGCGCTGCAGCGTTGGCGGCGTTGATGCAGGAGCGTGAGGCGATGAAAGGCAAGAACGTTGGCGTCATCCTGTCAGGTGCCAACATTGATCGAAACGTCTACGCCGAGGTGATTGGCTGAAGGCAGCGCCCGCCTGAAATCATGTCACGATCGTTCGCGTCATCCCTTTGAAAACGTTGTGTGGCGTTCTATGATGTGCTTGCATGCGTATGCATAGCGCAGAATGATGGACCGACGGCCGGCAACGCCGACTGGGTCAGCCCGGATGAGCGAACGACATCTGACACCGTGAGAGGAGAGTGACTTGGCAGGCGAATACGACACTTTGGGGATGCCTTCTTTTCGACTGGATGGCAAGGTCGCCCTGATCACGGGCGCCGGATCCGGTATTGGCGCGGGCGTCGCACTGGCTTTCAGTGCCGCAGGAGCTGATGTGGTGCTGGTCGCCCGCACCCAATCCAATCTGGATCAGGTCGCCGACGTGATTCGCGGGCGAGGCGGCAGCGTCAGCACGGTGGTTTGCGATGTCACCGACAGCGCCGCCATTCGTGCGGTGATCGATGATCTTCCACAGCTGGACATCCTGGTGAATAACGCAGGCATCAATTACCCCGAGCCTATGGTTGAGGTCACGGATGAACACTTGGACTCAATGCTCAACCTGAACGTACGGGCCTGCTTCGTCACCGCGCAAGCGGCGGTGCAGAAGATGCTGACCAATACCGGGCCTGACGTCGGCGTCATCATTAATGTGTCTTCCCAGATGGGGCATGTCGGTTCACCCAATCGCACGGTGTATTGCATGACCAAGCACGCCATCGAAGGCCTGACCAAAGCGATGGCGGTCGAACTGGCCGGGCAGGGCATTCGGGTCAACACGCTGTGCCCGACGTTCGTTGATACGCCGCTGGTGCGCAAGATCGTCGACACGCCTGAGAAGGAAGCCTTTCTGGTGTCGAAGATTCCGATGGGGCACATGGCGACGATGGAAGACATCGTCGGCGGGGCGCTTTACCTCGCAGGGCCTGCTGCAAGGATGGTCACCGGCACCGCGTTGAAGATCGACGGTGGCTGGACAGCGCAATAACCGAAGCGGCCCTCAGGTGAGGGCCGCCTTTTAGAGGGTCAGTTGATCAGCGCTGATCGTCCTTGCGCCGCTGCGCGCTGAAGGCCATGAGCTGACGGTCGCGCCATGCACGGCGTTTTTCCAGTTCATCGAACGCCAGGAACCCGCGGCGCTGGTCTTCTACGGTTTTGATCAGCTCCGGGCTCCATTCTTCGGTGTGGGAGCGCGAGTCGGCAATGCCGCGATAGAGCGGCCCGAGACGTTGCGCATAATCAGCCACACCGCCGACGGCATTGAGATCGATCGTCTCGAACGGCCCCATGAACGACCACCGCCAACCCAGCCCGTCGCGCACGGTTTTGTCGATGTCCTCACAGGTCGCGACGCCTTCTTCCACCAACGCCCACGCTTCGCGCAACAGCACGGCCTGAAGGCGATTGAGCACGAAGCCGGGCACTTCTTTACGCACGTGTACAACGCTTTGACCCACGGCCTCCATCAGTGCCGCCGTAAAAGCAATGACCGAGGACGAGGTGAACGGCGAGGGCACGATTTCAACCACGGGAACGAGGTACGGCGGGTTCACCGGATGAGCAATGATGACGCGCGACGAAATGCTCAACTCCGATGCAAACGCCGAGGCGGGGATGCCTGACGTGGAGCTGCCGATGATCAGGTCGGGGCCGGCGATGGCGTCCAGTTCGAGCATGAGCGCCCGTTTGACATCGGTGCGCTCCAGAATCGATTCCTGAACATACGCTGCACCGTTGACGGCCTGTTGCAGCGTGTCGCACACCGTGAGGCGCGCAAGGATGGACTCGGCAGATTCCGATAAAAGCCCGAATTCGGTGAGGTCTGCGATCTGCCGTTCGATTAGCGGGATCGAGGCGTTCGAGATCGCCGGGTTTGCGTCATAGATCCGTACGGCGAGTCCTGCCCGGGCGAAGACCAGTGCCCAGCCCGCGCCGACCAGACCCGCGCCGACGATTGCAATGGGCCGGCCCTGGGTCAGGGAATCAAGTTCATGCATTGTGGCCACCTTTGAGGTTTGATGATCGCTCAGGCAAATGACCGTTACCTGGAGTCTCTGGGCAGTCAGCCTTGCCGGGAGCAGGTCTTTCAAGCGCTGACGACCCTGGGCATCTGCCCGGTCGCCAGCACTGGATCGGTCTGGCTGCCTGATGCCAAGCCTACCGGCCCGATCCTCACCTCGCCACACCTTGCCGACGTCAATCGTCAAGCATTACAAATGATCCGCATCGATCACCGCTTGCGCGAACGCCTGCGGCGCTTCTTGCGGCAGGTTGTGACCGATGCCGCCGTTGATCAGCCGGAATTCGTATTTGCCTGTGAAGCGCTTGGCGTAATCCTCGGGTGCCGGGTGAGGGGCGCCGTTTGCGTCGCCTTCCAGGGTGATGGTCGGCACGCCGATGGACGGGGCCGTGGCGAGTTTCTGTTCCAGCGCCTCGTAGCGTGACTCACCGGCAACCAGGCCCAGTCGCCAGCGGTAGTTGAACACGGTGATGTCGACATGGTCGGGGTTTTCCAGCGCCTTGGCACTGCGATCATAGGTGGCGTCGTCGAATGCCCATTTCGGCGAAGCGGTCTGCCAGATCAGTTTGGCGAAATCGTGGGTGTTCTTCTCATAGCCGGCGCGGCCGCGGTCGGTGGCGAAATAGAACTGATACCACCATTGCAGTTCGGCCTTGGGTGGCAGTGGGTTCTTGCCGGCTGCCTGGTTGCCGATCAGGTAGCCGCTGACCGACACCAGCGCTTTCACGCGTTCCGGCCACAGTGCGGAGACGATGTCAGCGGAGCGCGCGCCCCAGTCATAACCGCCGAGCACGGCCTGCTTGATCTTGAGCGCGTCCATGAAGTCGATGACATCGCTGGCCAGCGCAGCCGGCTGGCCGTTACGCAGGGTTTTGTCGGACAGGAAATGCGTATCGCCATAGCCACGGGCATACGGCATCAGCACGCGATAGCCTTTTGCAGCGAGCAGAGGCGCGACGTCGTCATAGCTGTGAATATCGTACGGCCAGCCGTGCAGGAGAATCACCACTTGCCCGTCTGCCGGGCCGGTTTCGGCATACGCCACATCCAGCAGGCCAGCCTTGACGTGCTTGAGTGGGCCGAACGGCGAGGGCGCCGCATGGCTGACAGCATTGGCGGACGTCGTGGCAGTGTCCTGCGCCTGGGCCGTGCCCAGCACGCCAAACAGGCTTGCCGCGAGCAGGGATGCGGTGAACAGACGGCCGGTGGTGGTGTTCTGCAATGCCAGCTTCATGGGGATGTCTCCATACACGTTCATGGCCAGGGGACCCGGCGGGGCCCCTTCAAACCGTGCGTGCATTTCAACGCGACGACGTATCTGCCGTGTGTCGAATCATCCGGCGGATGAATGCCTGCGTATCCCGGCGCGATCCAGATACACAGTGATACAAAACCAGCCCTCGGTCATTCGCCGCCGAACTGCTGCCGGTACTGATTCGGCGACAGTCCAATACGCTCGCTGAACACTTTGCGCATGTGTCGCGCACTGCCGAAACCGCAGCGCGAGGCCAGCACCTTAAGCGGGACGTCGCAGGATTCCAGCAGCTTGCGGGCGTGATCGATGCGCGCGTTTTGCACGTACTGCATGGGCGTCATGCCGACGTCGCGCTGGAACGCACGGGCGAAATTGCGCGGGCTCATGGCCGCGATTTCGGCCATTCGATCAATGGTGTAGGGCGACTCGATATGATCCACGACGTGCGCCTGGACTTTGGCGATGGCACTGCCGTCACGAGGTACCGCAGCCAGCAGTGGACCATAAGGGGTTTGACCGCCCTGGCGTTTCATCACCACCAGCAGCACCTTGGCGACTTCCAGCGCGATGTCCTTGCCGTGATCTTCGGCGACCACGGCCAGCGCCATGTCGATACCCGCCGTAATACCGCCTGAGGTGATCAGGTTGCGGTCCATGACGTAAATCTGCTCGGTTTCCACCCGCGCCTCGGGAAAACGCTGAGCCAAGCGCTCGACATAGTTCCAGTGGGTGGTACAGCGATAGCCATCAATCAAACCGGCTTCGCCGAGCAGGAAGATCCCTGTACAGATCGCGCCAAAGCGTCGAGCGCTTTTTGCGGCAGCCGGCAACCAGGCGGTCAATTCCGGGTGGGTGAAGCCGTAAGCGCCCGGGCCACCGGGGACCAGCAGCAGGTCAACGTCAGCGGGACAGTCCTGCAGTCGCAGATCGGCGTGGACCTTGAGACCGCAAGAACTGCGCACCAGCCCGGACCGGTCCGACACCGTAAGCAGCCGATACTGCTTCTCCTTCGGCAGCAGGCGATTTGAAATCGAAAAAACGTCCATTGGGCCGGTCACGTCGAGCATCAGCACGTCGTTGAACAGCACCATCACCACGGTTTTATGAACATTAGGGTCTTGCATGCCTCAACCGCCTTCATCGCGACCCCGATCAGCGGATGCCAACGGGGTACAAGCCTTTCAAGGCGGCAGTTTAGGCCAATTCAAGGAATTTCCGGTACAGCTGACTCACGGGTCACCGGATCAGATCCCCCCCTGCATCACTCCATTCGCCACCCCGGTCGCTCCTACGCCTTTGGCAGAATCAAAAGCACAGCGGAAATCCAAAACACTTATTTTGCGACTGCTTTTGCTTTTGATTTTCCTGCCTCGACACTCCAGACACCACACATCGCGACTTGGGTGCAGGCTGAACGCAGGTGGCGCGTAGGGGGCCGAGCGGCATGGATGCCGCGAGAGCCGCCCCCGGCCATGGATGGCCGATGGCGGCGGGCCCACGGAGCGTCGCCGGAGAGAAGCAACCCGACGAAGTCGGGCCCAACCGGGAGCTGGACCTTGGCTACTTGGGGATGGTCCGGCATTCCGGTTTTCAAGTAACTCGCCGGAGGCGAAACAGGTCTGGCGTTAGCCAGACTCTAGCAGGGCCGCCGCAAGAAACGGATATACACCCCAACCCAACCCAACCCGACCTCCGTGCAGGAAATCAGTGATTCCTGCACCCCGTCGGCAATTGAAACCGAATCATCGCACCCCCCAACTCCGAGCCCTCGGCATACAAATTACCCTTATGCGCCTCCACCACCGAACGGCAAATGGTCAGCCCCATCCCCAGCCCGCTTTCCTTGGTGGTGTGAAACGCCTCGAAAATCCGCTGCCTGTCCTCAACCGGTATCCCCGGACCATTGTCCTCCACCGACACCTGCACACCGTCCTGCAGCGTGTTGGACGACAGCCGCACAATCGGGCCCGGCGATTCCACGCCGGCCATCGCTTCCATGGCATTGGCAATCAGATTGAACACCAGTTGCTGAACCTGCACAGGATCGGCATTCACAGGCTGATCGGCGCGCAAGTCGATCACCAACGCGACATTGCCCGCCGCCAGCGCGGGCCCGTGAAGCCTCACCGCTTCAAGGATCACGTCATTGACGTTCACACGTTGCGGATTGCAGGGCGACTGCCGGGTCAGTGCACGCAGGGCGGCGACGATATTGGCAGCGCGCTCGCACTCGGCGCGAATATCCCTGAGCCCTTCAATCGCTTCACTCACCACTGGTTTTTCCCGTTGCAGCCAACGCAGGCATGCTGCGGCGTTAGAGGCGATAGCCAAGAGCGGCTGGCAGATTTCGTGGGCGATGGAGGCCGTCAGCTCGCCCATGACCTGCAAGTGAGCGTTGCTGGCAAAGTCGGCTTGCGGATCGTTTGGCGGCGTATGTTGGGTGATGACGCTTTGAGACGCGGGCGTGATGCTCGGCGCCCAGAGTTCAAGCATGGCGAGCCGGTGCGCAGGAGCAGGCGGGAGAAGAGGGCTGATGGTGACGCCGCTGGCCGGGTCGGGCAGCAGACGGTAGGTCGCATCGACGTCGCGCCGCAGCAGCGACATGTCGTAGTGGTGGGACCATGCCGGGTCCGAAGCCTCGTACGTGCCGGACCGGCGCTGAGTAAGACGTTTTTCTGACATGGGGCCTCCGGATTCAAAGCCTGCCGCTTTGTCGCTGCCCGGAGTATACGCAGCCAGACCGGCGCACAACCGCAGAGGGCCTGCTTTGGCAGAATCGGGCACCCGGATGGCCGTCACATTCCGCTCCGTTCTGACGCGGCAGCCCAAACGCTTGCGCAAACCCATCGCGCCCGGAAGCACGGGGCGCGATGAGGCGCGGTAACGCGCTCACGCCACGCCGAATCCACAGCCTGTTTCACCGCGTGGTCGTCTCCGCTGAGCCGCGCGTTTTAAGGAGTTCTTTGTGGGAGTGAGCTTGCTCACGAAGGCGTCGGCGAATCCAGCGGATCGGTGGCGTTCATGCCGGCCTCTTCGTGAGCAAGCCCACGGGTCTGTCACTGAGCCTCAAGCGCGTTTCGGGAGCTTCCAGTCCGGGCGGATGAAGTGGCAGGTGTAACCGTTGGGAATGCGTTCGAGATAATCCTGGTGCTCAGGTTCTGCCTCCCAGAACGCGCCAGCCGGCGCCAGCTCAGTGACCACTTTACCCGGCCAGAGACCCGACGCGTTGACGTCCTCGACGGTGTCCAGCGCGACGCGTTTCTGTTCTTCGCTGAGGTAGAAGATCGCGGAGCGGTAACTCACGCCGATGTCATTGCCCTGGCGATTGGCCGTGGACGGGTCGTGGATCTGGAAAAAGAATTCCAGGATCTGCCGATAGCTGATCACATTCGGATCGAACACGATTTCGATGGCTTCGGCATGGGTGCCATGGTTGCGGTACGTGGCGTTCTCAACGTCGCCGCCCGAGTAGCCCACGCGCGTGGACAGGACGCCAGGGTAGCGGCGCAGCAGATCCTGCATGCCCCAGAAGCAGCCGCCAGCCAGCAGAGCGGTTTCGGTGTGCGTGGTCATTATTCATCCTTCCTGTTTAAAACAGTGCGTTGATATCGATCTCGCGCCCAGTGTGCTCGCGGGTCGTCGGGCCATGCAAGCACACCCGCTTGATCGTCCTGCCGAATCGCCCGATCAGGCGAGCGACCTCTCAGGCTCCATGTCGGGTGTCACGGTCGGCAAACCGATTCGTTGACTGGAACTGAACGTTCGGTCCCGGACCGATTAACGGCTCTGGACTGGCCGTTTTGGTCAATGCCCACTGTTTTTCAGTGCGCAGGCTGGAATTCTCCACCGTTTAGGCGAGCGTGAGTTGTGCTGCCTCATGGCCGGGTGCCACAATCCGGCCATGTCACCGTGGGTTGGGCAGGCACATCCGATGTACCTCTTTGAGCATCAGCACGAACGCGATGCCCTGATACGGGCGCAGGTGCGAACCGATCGTCTGCACTTATTGTTTCGCCAGACGTTTTTCTCTGTGTTGGGAAGCTTTCTGGCTGCGCTGATGTTGAGCTGGCTGTGTTGGGATCGTGTCGGTCACGAGGTGATTCTGGTCTGGCTGGGCCTGCTGTGTGCGTCCACCTCGCTGCGCATCGTGTTGTTGGTGACGTATTTTCGAAGCCCGGTCGAAACCCGCACGCCGCAACGCTGGGAGCGCCGCTACTGGCTGACACTGGCACTGTCGGCTGCCATCTGGGGTGGTGGCGCGCTGGCACTGATGCATCTGAATGACCTGGTGACGCAGAGTCTGGTGTTGCTGTTTACGGTGGGGATGTCAGTGAGCGCAGTGTCCTGCTATTCCGCTTACCGTTCGATGACCATCGTGTCGATCTCGCTGGTGTTGTTGCCCTGTTCGTTTTGGCTGCTGTTCCAGCCCGCGCCGACGCAGATCGGCATGGCCGCTGCCACACTGGTGTTTGTCTCGTTCGTGATCAGCGCAACCCGCAAACTGTCCGAGGCCATGGAAACGGCGTTTCGGCTGACGCGGGAAATGGAATACGCGCACAGCATCGCCAACCATGCCGCGCAAACCGATGAACTGACCGGGTTGAAGAACCGTCGGGCGTTCTTCAGACAGGCCGAGCAGACCTACGAGCACTGCAAGCGCAACCGGGTGCCGCTGTCGGTATTGATGTTGGACATCGATCATTTCAAACGCATCAACGACTCGTACGGCCATCAGGCGGGCGACAAGGTGCTGCGACAGATCGGCGGCGTCATTTGCGAGTCCATCCGCGATGTCGACCTCTGCGGTCGACTGGGCGGCGAAGAGTTCGCGATACTGCTCACCGACACCTCAATCGACGACGCCGAGGCCACGGCCGAGCAGCTGCGTCAGGCCATCGCGAAGCTGGCATGCGAGCACGTCGAAGGTATCACCGCCAGCATCGGGGTCGCTTCGATGAACGGCGCTGACCGTGACGTGCACATGCTGCTCAACGATGCTGATAAAGCATTGTTCCGGGCCAAGGCGCAGGGTCGGAACCAGACGGCGGTGGCCTGAACCGCCGCCATACCGGTAGGAGACGTCCGAGCGGGTCAGTGGCGTAAATGTCAGAGGACCCACCGCATTCGTCCGAACGCGGCCCGCACCAAGCCGGCTCCCACCCATACGGTGTCTGACGCACTTTCCTCCGACGCCGCCATACCGGTAGGAGACGTCCGAGGTTACGAGGGCAGCGAACGCGGTGGGTCAGTGGCGAAAATGTCAGAGGACCCACCGCATTCGTCCGAACGCGGCCCGCACCAAGCCGGCTCCCACCAATACGGTGTCTGACGCACTTTCCTCCGACGCTGCGATACCAGCTCTGGCAAGCCCCGTCCGCGGATGAACGGCTGTTTCTAAAGGTCGCATCCTCTGTCACGCCACCGTGACATTCGTCGCAAGTCTTTTCATTCCCTTCGACCTGTGGCGTAGTGTGTTTCGCACGATTACCGACTGGAAGAGGTAGAGAGAGATGACCCTGCAAAACCGCCTGGACAACCTGTACCCAAGGGCCGATGAGATTCCTGAGCAGTTCCGCGCAGGGCCTGCCATCGAGCAGCGTGAGTACCTGGTGGATGGCGAGCTGCGTCAGTGGCAAGGACCGCTGGCACCGGTGCTCAGTCCGGTGTCGTTGAAAACCGACGCGGGCCTTGAGTCCGTGGTGCTGGGCAGCACACCGCTGATGGACGCAGACACCTCGATGACCGCGCTGGACGCTGCCGTCAAAGCCTATGATCGCGGGCAGGGCGCCTGGCCGACGATGCGCGTCGTTGACCGCATCCATCATGTCGAAACCTTCCTCAAGCGCATGCGCGAACAGCGCGATGCCGTGGTCACCCTGCTGATGTGGGAGATCGGCAAGAACCTCAAGGACTCGCAGAAAGAGTTCGACCGCACCTGCGATTACATCGTCGACACCATCAACGCACTGAAGGAGCTGGACCGCCGTTCCAGCCGTTTCGAGCTCGAACAGGACACGCTGGGCCAGATCCGTCGCGTTCCGCTGGGCGTCACCTTGTGCATGGGTCCCTACAACTACCCGTTGAACGAAACCTTCACCACGCTGATTCCCGCGCTGATCATGGGCAACACCGTGGTGTTCAAGCCCGCCAAGTTCGGGGTATTGCTGATCCGTCCGCTGCTCGAAGCCTTCCGCGACAGCTTCCCGGCGGGCGTCATCAACGTGATTTACGGCAGCGGCCGTGAAACCGTGAGCGCGCTGATGGCCAGCGGCAAGATCGACGTGTTTGCGTTCATCGGCACCAACAAGGCCGCCAGCGCCTTGAAGAAGCTGCACCCAAAACCTCACCGTCTGCGCGCAGCCTTGGGTCTGGACGCCAAGAACCCGGGCATCGTCTTACCCGATGTCAACCTGGACAATGCGGTCAGTGAAGCCATCACCGGCTCGCTGTCGTTCAACGGCCAGCGCTGCACCGCGCTGAAGATCCTGTTCGTGCATGAGAACGTCGTTGGCAGCTTCCTCGAGAAATTCGAAGAGAAGCTGGCGCAGCTCAAACCGGGCATGCCGTGGGAACCGGGCGTTTCGCTGACACCGCTGCCAGAACCCGGCAAGACCGACTACCTGCAGGGCTTGGTCGACGACGCCGTGAGCAAAGGCGCAAAAGTGGTCAACGAAGGCGGTGGCGAGACCCATCAGCAGTTCTTCTACCCGGCTGTGCTCTACCCGGTGACCCCGGACATGCGCGTTTACCACGAAGAGCAGTTCGGACCGGTGGTGCCCGTGGTGGCGTACAGTGATCTGGAAACGGTCATCGAATACGTGCTCGACTCGGACTTCGGCCAGCAACTGAGTATTTTCGGCAACGACTCCAAGCAGGTCGGACGTCTGGTCGATGCGTTCGCCAATCAGGTCGGCCGGATCAACATCAACGCCCAATGCCAGCGTGGCCCTGACAGCTTCCCGTTCAATGGCCGCAAAAACTCGGCAGAAGGCACCTTGTCGGTCCATGACGCACTGCGTGTGTTCTCGATCCGGACCTTGGTGGCCACCAAGTTCCAGGAGAGTAACAAGGCACTGATCAGCGACATTATTCACAACCGCGAATCAAGCTTCCTGACCACTGATTACATCTTTTGATCGAGAGGTTTGCACCTTGGCGCCGCGCCCCTTAGTGTGCGCGGTAGCCATCTGCCTTGAACCTGCGGATGTCGCTGTACTCCAAGCCATTTCCATCCTGACTGGACGCCACCGCCCTTGGTTGAAGCTACCCCCGAATTAACGCTCTCCAGCGCTGCAACCCAGGCACCTTGCGTGCTGCAGATGCTGCGTGCCGCCACTGCGGCGCAACACAAGGCGCTGGAGGCCCGATTGCCGCTGACGCACCCCGACCTTGATCGGGATGCCTATCAGCGCATTATCCAGGCGTATTACGGTTTTCATGCGCCGCTGCAAGGGCAAATCGAGCGGTTTCATGCCCCGCACCTCGTTCAGCCCGATCGGCAAAAGGTCCCGGCGTTGGTGAAAGACCTGCGTGCACTGGGGCTGAACGACGCTCAGATCGAGGCGTTGCCGTTGTGCGCCGACCTGCCGCCTATTAACGGCGAGGCCGATCTGCTCGGCGTGATGTACGTCATGGAAGGCGCCACGCTGGGTGGGCAAGTCCTGCGCCGCATCATCGCCGAGCGACTGTCGATCGGCGCCGACAGCGGCGGCGAATTCCTTGATGTCTACGGCCGGGACACAGGACGCTTGTGGAAGGCGTTCCTCAAACAGTTGGCAGGCTTCGATCATCCCGACGACAACCAGCAAGTGGTGGATTCGGCCTGCGCCACGTTTGCTTCGTTCGCCTGCTGGCTGGAATGCAAAGGAGTGCTGCGATGACCTCTGAACACGATTTGCAGACGTTGCTGAAGAACTGCGCTGACGAGCCGATCCGGATTCCGGGCGCGATTCAGCCCCATGGCGTGTTGCTGACAGTGGACGAAGCCACGTGGACGGTTCAGCAAGTCAGCGCCAACGCTCAATCGTTGCTGGCCGATGCTCCCGCGCCGCAGTCAGGCCAGCCGCTGTCCGGCTGGCTCGGCAACGAACCCTCCGAGCGCTTGCGGGAACGCTTGCTATCCGAGTCACTGGACGAGATCAACCCCATGTCGCTGCGGATCGGCGACCAGACGGTCGACGGGCTGATCCATCGCCACGACGGCCTGCTGTTCATCGAGCTTGAGCCGGTTCAGGCCGACCCTGCCGCTGTCGGGCGCTCGCTTGATCAACGCCTCACCCGCACGCTGCGACGCCTTCAATCGGCGAAAACCCTGTCGGCACTCTACGAGATCAGCGTCACCGAGATTCGTGCGCTGACCGGCTACGACCGCGTGCTGATCTACCGTTTTCAGGAGGCGGGCCACGGTCAGGTCATCGCCGAGTCCGCCACCTCTGAACTGGACGCCTATCAAGGCCTGTTTTTCCCTGCCAGCGACATTCCCGAGCAGGCGCGCGAACTGTATCGCCTGAACTGGCTGCGGATCATTCCCGATGCCGCTTACGTCCCTGTGCCCATGGTGCCAGCGCTGCGGCCAGACACGGGCCAGCCGCTGGACATGGCGTATGCAGTGTTGCGCAGCGTGTCGCCAATCCATTGTCAGTACATGCAGAACATGGGCGTGCGTTCGTCCATGAGCATTTCGCTGCTTAAGGATGATCGGCTGTGGGGCCTGATCAGCTGCGGCAATCGCCAGCCGTTGCGAGTGCCGCCTGCCTTGCGGGTGGCCTGCGAGACCATCGGCCAAGTGCTCTCGATGCAGATCAGCGCGCTCGAAGAACTGAACGCACAGCGCCAGCGTCAGGCGAAGGGCGGTCTGCTCAACATGCTCGCCACAGCAATGGCCGAAGCTGAAGGCGATGTGTATCACGGCTTGATCGAGCAAGCTGAAGACGTCCTGGCCCTCGTCGACGCCGGTGGCCTGGCGGTCGTCATCGAGGATCAGGTGCATCTGTTTGGTAAATGCCCATCGGCTGAACAAGTGAAGGCACTGCAAACCTGGGTGCAGGCGTCGGACAGCGTTGTGACCACGGACAGTCTGGGTGCGCTTTATGAGCCTGCACGGGCGTACTCGCGGGTTGCCAGTGGTCTGCTGGCGTTCAGTTTGCCAAAGCCGGTGGACAACGCCGTCTTGTGGTTTCGCCCCGAGCAGAAGGACAGCGTGCAGTGGAGCGGCAACCCGGACATGTCGAAGGTCGTGGTAGGCAACCGCTTGCAGCCGCGTGAATCGTTTGAAGTCTGGAAGCAACAGGTCGATGGCACAGCCCGGCAGTGGGATGTCGGCGACGTTTATGCGGTGTCCGACTTGCGGCGGTCTGCACTGGAATCGGATTTGTCGCGGCAGGTATTGCGCGAGAAAGACGCCGTGCGCGCACGAGACGAACTGGTGGCGGTGGTGTCCCACGACTTGCGCAGTCCGTTGACCGCGATCGTCATGCAGTGCGGGATGATGCAACGGTTGATCGCTGCCGATGTGAGTCCGGCGTCCAAACGCTTGAACTCGGCAATCGATACGTTGCAGCGAGCCACGGCGCGCATGACCAACCTGCTGGAGGACCTGCTCGACACCGCGAAGATCGAGGCTGGCCGTTATTCCATCGCTCCGCAGGCAGTGGAGATCAGCCAGCTCTTCGAGGACGCCTGGTCGCTGCTGACGCCGCTGGCGCTGAACAAGTTCATCGACTTGACGTTCTCAGGCGAGCCTGAGCTAAAGGTCATGGCCGACCCTGAGCGGATGTTTCAGGTGCTGTCCAATCTGGTGGGGAACGCCATCAAGTTCACCCCAAAGGAAGGATTGATCAGCGTGACGGCGACCCTGGAGGGCGATTTCGTCGCCGTGAGCATCGTCGACTCCGGTGCTGGCATTGCCCCGGATCAACTGCCTCATGTCTTCGAGCGTTACTGGCGCATACGGGAAGGCAATCCGAGCGGTACCGGCTTGGGGCTGTACATCTCGCAGGGGATCGTCAAAGCCCATGGCGGTGAGTTGACCGCGTCCAGTGCGTTGGGCGTGGGCAGCGTGTTCCGTTTTACCGTGCCGGTGGCAAAACCTTCGTGAACATCGATACGCGGATCAAATTCCGACACTTGGTGTGTTTCCTTGAAGTGGCGCGCCAAGGCAGCCTGGCCAAAGCCTCGGACAAACTGGCGATCAGTCAGCCGGCATTGTCCAAAACCCTGAAGGAGCTGGAAGGCCTGCTCAACGCCAGCCTGTTCGTGCGCAGCAAGCGCGGGGCGGCACTCACCGAGTCGGGCGTGGCCTTCATGCGGTACGCCGGGCCCTGCGTCCAGGCGTTGCGCGAAGGGGTGAACAGTCTGCGTTCGGGGGAGCATGCGCCGGTGGCGGTGCGACTCGGGGTGTTGTCGACCGTGGAGAGCCTGCTGGTGCCCGAGGTCATCTGTCGCTTACATGCCAGACACCCGGCATTGGTGGTCAGCGTCGCGACAGGTCCGAGCGCGTATCTGCTGTCGCAGTTGCGCCTGGGCGAACTGGATCTGGTGGTGGGGCGCATGACCGACAGCCCACAGATCCTCGGCTTGAGTTTCGAGCACCTGTACAGCGAATCGATGACGTTGGTGGTGCGCGAGGGGCATCCGTTGCTGACCACAGGCGAGGGTTCGCTGACGCTTGAAGACTTCCCGGTCGTGTTGCCGCTGGCGGGGACCACCATCCGCCAGTTTGCCGACAGCCTGTTTGTCCAGCACGGTATCGATCCTCCACGCCAGCGGCTTGAAACGCTGTCCCTGACCCTCAGCCGCCGCTACGTGCAATGCAGTGATGCGGTCTGGATCGCGCCATACGATGCGGTGCGCCAGGATCTGCAAGCGGGTGAGTTGGTCGAGCTCGAGCTCGGAATTCGCGAGCCGGGCGGCTCGGTGGGCCTGTGCAGTAACCCGGCGTTGCCGCTGTCGATTCCCGCGCAGTGGTGTGTCGAGACGTTGCGGGAAGTCGGGCAGGCCTATCGCGAGGGGACCTATCCATAACCGTTTGGTTATGGATGTCGGCGTTATTTTCAGTGTTGCCGAGGTCGATGGCGCGGGACACTGCGTCATCGCCTGCATGGCCGCACCGTTTACCGGTGGGCACGAGCAGGCGCAGACCTCCAATAACTAGAAACAGGAGACTGGCATGTCCGACGCACTCGACAGCCGCTTCGCCATCCGCGACCGTAATTGGCACCCGAAAGCCCTGACCCCTGATTACAAGACCTCGATCCTGCGCTCTCCACAGCAGGCACTGGTCAGTATTCCGCAATCGATTTCCGAGACCAGCGGCCCCGATTTCTCCCACCTGCAATTCGGCCGTCATGACGCCGACCTGTTGTTGAATTTCAACAACGGTGGTTTGCCGATCGGTGAACGCATCATCGTGGCTGGCCGGGTCGTCGATCAGTACGGCAAGCCAGTGCCTCACACGCTGGTGGAAATGTGGCAAGCCAATGCTGGCGGCCGTTATCGGCACAAAAAAGACGCGTATCTGGCGCCGCTGGACCCCAATTTCGGTGGCGTAGGTCGCTGCCTGACGGACCGCGAGGGCAACTACAGCTTTCGCACCGTGAAGCCCGGCCCGTACCCATGGCGTAACGGCCCGAACGATTGGCGCCCCGCGCACATTCATGTGTCCGTCAGCGGTCCATCAATCTCGACCCGCTTGATTACGCAACTGTATTTCGAAGGCGACCCGCTGATCGGGATGTGCCCGATCGTCAAGTCCATCGCCAATGCGGACGCGGTGCAAAGCCTGATTGCCAAACTCGACATGAGCATGGCCAATCCGATGGATTGCCTGGCCTACCGCTTTGATATCGTCCTGCGCGGTCAGCGCAAGACACACTTCGAAAACGTCTGAGGAGGGTTGCCCATGCCCGTTCAAATATTGCCGGAAACCCCATCACAGACTGCAGGGCCCTACGTGCACATCGGTCTGGCACTCGAAGCCGCAGGCAACCCGGCACGGGAACAGGAAATCTGGAACGAAATGGCCCGTCCGGGCGCGACCGGCGAGCACATTGTGTTGCTGGGGCACGTCTACGACGGCAATGGCCACCTGATTCGGGACTCGTTTCTGGAACTGTGGCAGGCCGATGCCGAGGGGCGTTACCACAGCGATTACGACCTGAGCAAAACGTTCAACAGCTTTGGCCGCACAGCCACCACCGATGAGGGTGAATGGCAGGTCAAGACCGTTAAACCTGGCGTTGTCCTGAACGCTGCTGGCGTACCGATGGCGCCCCACGTCAACGTTTCCCTGTTCGCCAGGGGCATCAACATCCATCTGCAGACGCGCCTGTACTTTGATGACGAAGCCCCGAGTAACGCAGCGGATCCGGTGCTCAATCTGATCGAGCAACCGCAGCGACGCCAGACACTGATCGCTAAACGGTGCAGCGTCGATGGCCAGTTAGCCTATCGTTTTGACATCCGCGTTCAGGGTGAAGACGAAACCGTATTCTTCGATTTCTGATCGCAGGCGACATCAAAGGTAGGGACGATCCGTCAGGAGCAGTACGTTGAACAGACCCGGCAATCAACTTTTCGACCACTATTTCACTCAAGAGGGCATGCGGGAGGTGTTCTCTGACCGAGGACGCGTGCAGGGCATGCTGGATTTCGAAGCCGCCTTGGCGCGTGCCGAGGCTTCCATCGGCGCGATCCCGGCCGAGGCGGTGAACGACATCGTCGCGGCATGCGACGCGTCGCTTTACGACTTCGATGCGCTGGCGGTTGCCATTGGCAATGCCGGCAATTCGGCGATTCCCTTGGTCAAGGCCCTCGGTCGACAGATTGCCGCGCGCAACGAGAAAGCCGAGCGATACGTCCACATGGGCGCGACCAGCCAGGACGCCATGGACAGTGGGCTGGTGGTGCAACTGCGCAGCGCGATCACTCTGTTGGACAAGGACCTGGAGCATCTGGCCGACGCGCTGGCGCAACAGGCTCAGCGGCATGCCGGTGTGCCCATGCCGGGCCGCACCTGGTTGCAGCAGGCGACTCCGATTACCCTCGGCGCGAAAATCGCCGGGTGGCTGGGCGCAATCACTCGGCATCGGCAACGGCTCAGGGAACTCAAGCCTCGTCTGCTGTGCCTGCAGTTCGGTGGCGCGTCGGGCAGCCTGGCGGCGCTGGGTGAAATGGCGTTTCCGATTGCCGAAGCGCTGGCGCGGGAGTTGAAACTGAACCTGCCGGACCAGCCGTGGCACACCCAGCGCGACCGACTGGTGGAGTTCGCCAGTTGGCTGGGCCTGGTGGCCGGAGGGCTGGGCAAGATCGGTCGAGACATCAGCTTGATGATGCAGACTGAAGCCGGTGAGGTGTTCGAGCCCGCAGCGGCGGGCAAGGGCGGTTCATCGACCATGCCGCACAAGCGCAATCCGGTCGGGGCCGCCGTGATGATCGGCGCCGCCACCCGGGCGCCGGGTCTGGTCGCCACCATGTTCAGCGCCATGCCACAGGAACACGAACGCAGCCTGGGGTTGTGGCATGCGGAATGGGACACCCTGCCGGAGTTGTGCTGCCTGGTATCGGGGTCGTTGCAGCAGGCACTGGCGGTGATTCCCGGCCTTGAAGTCGACGCCGGGCGCATGCGCCAGAACCTGGACCTGACCCACGGGCTGGTGCTGGCCGAAGCGGTGAGCATTGCGCTCGCACAGCGGATCGGTCGCGACGCAGCCCACCATCTGATCGAGCAATGCTGCCGCCGCGCTGTCGAGCAGGGCAGGCACCTGCGGGCAATCTTGGGCGACGAGCCTGAGGTCACGGCGCAGCTGTCAGCACAGGCGCTGGACAATCTGCTGAATCCCGCGCAATACCTGGGGCAATCGAAGCGCTGGGTCAAACGCGCGGTGGCTGAGCATCAGGCCTTCAATCTTCGTTAAATCCGACGAGAGCAAAATGGACGAAAAACAACGTTACGAGGCGGGCATGAACGTCCGTCGGGCTGTACTGGGCGACGCGCACGTCGACCGCAGTCTGGAGAAGCTCACGCCCTTCAACGGCGAGTTTCAGGAAATGATCACCCGCCACGCCTGGGGCGACATCTGGACCCGGCCGGGTTTGCCGCGCCACACCCGCAGCCTGATCACCATCGCCATGCTCATCGGCATGAACCGCGAAGGCGAACTGCGCCTGCACCTGCGTGCCGCGAAAAACAACGGCGTGACACGCGACGAGATCAAGGAAGTGCTGATGCAGAGCGCGATCTACTGCGGCATCCCTGCCGCCAATGCGTCGTTTCACCTGGCGGAAGAGGTGTGGAGCGAGTTGGGCGTTGAGTCGTTGCAGGACTGAGCTGCGAAGCGTCTCAAATGCCTTTGAGAAACGAGTCCGGCGCCCGCCGGATTCGTCATGCTGTTTTTCCCTTCAACGCATCTGACGTCCACCGTAGGATCAAACGCGACTACGTATTCAAAAAAACAACTGAATGTTCATGAATGTTTGGTTATCTGACGACGCCTTCTATATTCTTTCCTCGTCTACCCCGATGCTCTGAACAGCAACGGCGCGACCACGCATTCACGCAAGGCCAAAGGAAAGCTGATGAGTACCACCAGCACGCCGCTCTCCGGCGTCAACCAGCCGCTCAAGGGCATCGCACTGATTCTCCTGGCGACTTTCCTGTTTTCCAGTCACGACACCTTGTCCAAATACCTTTCCGGCATTTACCCGATCATGATGGTGGTCTGGGTGCGTTATGTGGTGCACACCGCGCTGATGGCCTGCATCTTCATGCCGTCCTCGGGCCTGCGGGTCTTGCGCACCAAGCGTCCCGGCTTACAGGCGCTGCGCGCGGCCTGCTTGCTGGGAACCAGTTTGTTGTTCACCAGTGGGTTGATGTTCATCCCGATCGCTGAGGCGACCGCGGTCAACTTTCTTGCGCCGCTGCTGGTCACGGCGTTGTCGGTGCCGTTGCTCAAGGAGCAGGTCAGCCGCGGACAGTGGATTGCGGTGCTGGTGGGCTTCAGCGGGGTCATGGTGATCGTGCACCCCGGCGGGGAATTGTTTACGCCTGCCGTGCTGCTGCCGCTGGGGTCTGCGTTGTGCTTTGCCTGCTACCAGTTGCTTACGCGGCTGGTGGCGGCGCATGACAGCCCGACCACCAGCAACTTCTTCGCCGGGTTGTTCAACAGCCTGTTGATGAGCGCCATCGTGCCGTTCTTCTGGCAGTCGCCAGAGTGGAAGCACATTCCGTTCATGCTGGCATTGGGCACGTGCGGGATGGTTGCGCACCTGATGCTGACCCAGGCGTTCCGCTTCGCGGCGCCTGCTTTGTTGGCGCCGTTCGGGTATTGCCAGATCGTGTTTGCCGGGCTGTGGGGCTTTATCGTGTTCAACCATGCGCCGTCACTGACCGCCCAGGCGGGGATCGCGATCATTTGTCTGAGTGGGTTGGCGGCAGCGTGGCAGCAGCGTAAGAAGGGCGGCTAGCTTTTTTGGTGGGGCACTGCGTTAGGGCGTATGGCCGTTAGAAGGTGTCGGCGCCGACGTTTGGGTTCGGCCTAACGGCCAAACTGTTCCGTTCATCGGCGGGTTACTTGGAAAAGTCGGGTTGCCGCACCATCCCAAAGTAACCAAGGGTGTGCTCCTGGTTTGGCGACTCCTTCGTCGTCGTACCTTCACTCCGGCGACGCTCCTTGGGCCCGCGCTGAACGGACATCCATGTCCTAGCAGCGCTCTCGCGGCATCCATGCCGCTCGGCCCACGGATTGCCGCCTGCGTTCAGCCTGCACCCAAGTCGCGAGTTGTGGTGTCTGGACTATCGCGTACAAGAGGAACGCGGGCTGGAGCTAACGCTCTTCGCGTCTTGATTTGTGCATCAATCTTCTTTGCGCCGCTCTTTACTGTAGGAGCGTGGCTTGTCCCGCGATCTGCCGGGAACGGGCAGTAAACTCTGTGAACGCGGACCGCCTGACACTGCCGAGGTGTTGGGTTTTACTCCTGCTTCGCAGCAGATCGTCGGACAAGCCGGACTCCTACGCCTTCGGCAGAATCAAAAGCACGCCAGCAAGCTGCTCTTGATCTGCTTTTTCGAACAGAGAGTCCAGACACCACAACTCGCGACTTGGGTGCAGGCTGAACGCAGGTGATGCGCAGTGGGCCGAGCGGCATGGATGCCGCGAGAGCGCCGTCAGGACATGGATGTGCGTTCGGCGCGGGCCCACGGAGCGTCGCCGAAGTGAATGAACCCGACGCAGGAGGGCCAAACCAGGAGCAAAACACTTGGTTACCTGGTGTCTTCAAGTAACCCGCCGAAGGCGGAACAGTTGGCCGTTAGGCCAAACCTACGCGTTCTCAACCGTGCGAGGCGCCATGAAGTACATCCACACCAGCGCAATGAAATACATCGCCGGGATCATCGTGAACAACACGTTGTAGTTGTTGTGCGTGGCCGTCAGCACGGCGCCGACGATCTGGGTCATGAACATCCCGCCAATCGCCGCGCACATGCCGCCAAAGCCAAACACCGTGCTCATCATGTGTTTCGGCGTGTAGTCCATCACCAGGCTCCAGATGTTCGCGGTCCAGGCCTGATGCGCGCCGACCGCCAGCGCGATGGCCAGAACCGCCACCCACAACCCGCTGGCGTTGGCAGCGAACACCACACTGATGATCGTCAGTGCGAACACCAGCATCGACAGCAGGCGCGACGTCGTCGGGCGCATGCCACGGCCGATCAACCACGATGACAGGATGCCGCCACCGATGCTGCCGAAGTCGGCCGTCAGCCAGATGAGGATCAGCGGAATGCCCATCTGGGTGACGTTGATGCCCAGGTTGTATTGCTGATTCAGGAACGGCGGCAGCCAGTACAGGTAAAACCAGAACACCGGTGCTGTCAGCGCATAGGCCAGCGCGAACGCCCAGGTGCCGCGCATTTTCAGAATCTGCGAGAAAGGCACTTTGGCGGGAACGGGTTCAGCTTCACTGCCTTGGTTGATGTAATCCAGTTCGCTTTGGCGAACGGTGGGGTGGTCTTCAGGGTTGAAGTACTTCAAGCGCCAGATCACGACCCAGGTCAACCCCAGTGCGCCCATGCAGATAAACGCCGCCTGCCAGCCCCACACGGTGAGGATCAGGGGCAACAGAGCGGGAGTGACCATTGCCCCGACATTGGTGCCGGCATTGAAGATGCCGGTGGCGACCGCGCGTTCGCCGGCCGGGAACCACAACCGGGTGGTCTTGACGCACGCCGGGTAGTTGGCGGCTTCCGTCATGCCGAGAATGAAGCGACACACCATGAAGCCCGCAGCGGAAGTGGCAAGGCCATGGGCGCCGGTCGCGAAGCTCCAGAGCAATACCGCGAGAAAGAACGCTCGCTTGACGCCCACCCGGTCGATGAACCGTCCTTGAAGCAAAAAGCCAATCGCATAACCGACCTGGAACCAGAAGTTGATGTTGGCGTAATCCATCGCCGACCAGCTCATCTGTTTGGCCAGGATCGGCTGCATGACCCCGAGCGCCGCGCGGTCGATGTAATTCAGGGTGGTTGCGAAGAAGACCAGGGCCAGCATGCCCCACCGTGTTTTGCCGATCGCGAGCGCGCCGCGGATCTTTTTCTCCGATCCCGGCATGAGGATGCACGGGTGTGGCTGCGACCGGCGCAGGGGAAGCAGGGTATGAGCGCATGAGCATTTAACCTGTCTTGGAATTGTTATGGTTTTGTCTGGGTGACGCTGAGCCGATGCAAGGCAGAACAGTGACGCGGCATCGGTTGAAGCTGAACCTTGTCCGACAATGTGGAGATGATGGTGGAGCGCATGGGCAGAAGCGTCAATTGACTGAGGGCTCTTTTGGGCGATTATCGAACACAAAACTAACCGGTCCGTACATTTAAATTGCCGTAACAGGATACCGGGAGAATAATCGGTTTAACACCTGAACACCGGCTGGAGAACTGACCGTCAGGTGAAATAACCGAGGAGTCAGAACATGCAGCGCTCGATTGCCACCGTTTCTTTGAGCGGAACCCTGCCAGAAAAGCTCGAAGCCATTGCCGCCGCGGGTTTCGACGGTGTTGAGATATTCGAAAACGACCTTCTGTACTACGACGGCAGCCCGCGCAACGTGCGCCAGATGTGCGCTGATCTGGGCATTGCGATCACGCTGTTTCAACCGTTTCGCGACTTTGAAGGCTGCCGCCGCGACCGCCTGCAACGTAACGTCGACCGGGCAGAGCGCAAATTCGACCTGATGCAAGAGCTCGGCACTGACCTGGTGCTGGTGTGCAGTAACACCGCCAGTGATTCGCTGGGCGATGAGCGCATGCTGCTGGACGACCTGGCGCTGCTGGCCGATCGCGCTGGCGCCCGCGACCTGCGAATCGGTTACGAGGCCCTGGCTTGGGGGCGTCACGTCAACACCTGGCAACAGGTGTGGAATCTGGTGCGTCAGGTCGATCATCCCGCCCTCGGCGTATTGCTCGACAGCTTTCATACGCTCTCGCTCAAGGGCGATCCGGCGGGTATCGCCGAGATTCCCGGCAACAAAATCTTCTTTGTGCAGATGGCTGACGCGCCTGTGCTGGCGATGGACGTGCTGGAGTGGAGTCGCCACTTCCGCTGTTTCCCGGGGCAGGGTGAATTCGACTTGCCGGGGTTCCTTGCGCCGATTTTGAAAAGTGGTTACACCGGCCCGCTGTCGCTGGAGATTTTCAACGACGGTTTTCGCGCTGCGCCGCCGCGCGCCAACGCTGCCGACGGCCTGCGTTCGCTGTTGTACCTGGAAGAGAAAACCCGTGAGTTGCTGGACCGGGAGGCTCGACCGGTTGCGCCGCAATTGTTGTTCAGTCCGCCCGAGGCTGGCCGGTATGACGGGGTCGATTTTCTCGAATTCGCCGTTGACGACGCGCAGGGTGCGCGCCTTGCCGGTTGGTTGGAAAAGCTCGGTTTTGCCAGGCTTGGCCAGCATCGGTCCAAGGCGGTGAGCTTGCTGGGGCACGGCGATATCAAGATCGTGTTGAATGCCGAACCCTATTCGTTCGCGCACAGTTTCTTCGAATCCCACGGTCCGTCGTTGTGCGCCACGGCCTTGCGGGTCGAGAACGGGCATGGGGCGCTCGAACGCGCGCGGCAGTATAAAGGCCAGCCGTATCGTGGTCTGGTCGGGCCTAATGAACGGGAAATCCCGGCGGTGCGCGCACCGGACGGCAGTCTGATCTATCTGGTGGAACCTGCCGCAGCCGGGCAGTCGATCTACGACAGTGACTTCAATATCGACGCCCAGGCAGCGGGCGGAGGCGGTCTGCAACGCATCGATCACATGGCGATGGCGTTGCCCGCCGACAGCCTCGACAGCTGGGTGCTGTTCTATAAAACCCTGCTGGATTTCGAAGCCGACGACGAAGTGGTGCTGCCTGACCCGTACGGTCTGGTGAAGAGCCGCGCGTTACGCAGCCGTTGCAGCAGCGTGCGCTTGCCGTTGAACATTTCGGAGAATCGCAACACCGCGATTTCTCACGCGCTGTCCAGCTACCGAGGCTCTGGCGTGCATCACATTGCCTTCGCGTGCGACGACATCTTTGCGCAGGTTGCGCGGGCGAAAGAGGCCGGCGTGCAGTTGCTGGACATTCCACTCAACTATTACGACGATCTGGCGGCCCGTTTCGATTTCGACGACGAGTTCCTGAGCGAACTGGCCTACTACAACGTCCTCTATGACCGGGATGCCAACGGTGGCGAGCTGTTCCACGTATACACCGAGGCGTTCGACGACCGGTTTTTCTTCGAAATCCTGCAACGCAAAAACGGCTATGTCGGTTACGGCGCAGCCAACGTGGCCGTGCGGTTGGCGGCCATGGCCAAGTCGCGCAGCAGCAGCGCACGGCAGGCGCGGTTGTGAGGGTTCGGATGGCATGCTGGCATATGCCACTTCCGTAACGCGGCGGTGCGGCTCATAATCGCGCGATTCCACCGTGGTCGTGAGCCAAGCATGAAAACTGTCGACGACATCCTTGCCGAAGCGCCCGTAGAGGCCCCACGCAAGAGCCGCAAAAACAATCCGGAAAAAACCCGCGACGGCATCCTTCAGGCGGCCGTCGCCGAGTTTGTGGCCCAAGGACTTTCGGGCGCTCGGGTTGATGCCATCGCCGAACGGACGCAAACCTCAAAACGCATGATCTACTACTACTTCAACAGCAAGGAACAGCTGTACACCGAAGTATTGGAGAAACTGTACGGCGACATCCGTCTTACCGAGAGCAGCCTGGAGCTCGACGTGCTGGAGCCCATGGCGGCGATCCAGCGTCTGGTGGAATTCACCTTCGATCACCATGATCGTAACGTCGACTTCGTGCGCATCGTGTGCATCGAGAACATTCACAATGGCGACAACGTCAAGCAGTCATCGACGATTCGTGCGTTGAGCCAGCACGTGTTGCAGGCGCTGGATGAAACGCTGCGTCGGGGCGAGCAGGAAGGGGTTTTCCGCAAAGGCGTGCAGGCGGTGGACCTGCACATGCTGATCAGTTCGTTCTGTTTCTATCGGGTGTCCAACCGCCATACGTTTTCGGAGATCTTCCAGATCGAGCTGGAAGATCAGGACGTCAAGGCGCGACACAAAGCGATGATCAGTGACTCGGTGACGCGTTATCTGATGCCGTAAGCAGGTGTCGGGGCGCGACGCTGCGGCGGGGTCAGGCGTCAAGCGAGCGAAAAGCCGTTTGCATGCGACCCACGTCGGCGGTCTGGCCGGTGAACAACTCGAACGCCTTGACCGCCTGAAACACGGCCATGGCGCTTCCGTCCAGCGTGCGGCAACCCAGGCGTCGAGCGTAAGCCAGCAGCTCGGTTTCCAGCGGGAAATAGATGATCTCCGCGACCCATTGTTCTGCGCGCAGCCATTGCAGCGGCAGTGGCGTGCCCGGTAGCTTGGCCATGCCGACGGGTGTCGTGTTGACCAGGCCATCGGCCTGCGCCATGGCGCTGGGCAGGTCATGCCCGACGCGTGCGCACCCGGCACCAAAATGCGCGGTGAGGTTATCGACCAGGCTTTGCGCGCGTTCGGGGTCCACATCGAAGAGGCGCAATTGTCCAACGCCTTCACTCAACAGTGCATGAGCAACGGCTGCCCCGGCGCCACCCGCGCCCATTTGCACGACGCAGTCCCGTTCGACGTCACCTAACCCGCGCCGAAACCCCTCGGCAAATCCTGAGCAGTCCGTGTTGTGGCCGATCCGCTGGCCGTCGCGGAACACCACGGTGTTCACCGCGCCGATGCAGCGCGCTTCGTCCGACAAGGCGTCGAGCAATGGTAAGACCGCCTGCTTGCACGGGAACGTTATGTTGAGCCCGGTGAAGCCGCTGCGCTGAGCCCCGGTCAACAGTTCGGGCAAGGCCGTGATGTCCAGTCCGAGTGCGTCCAGATCGATAAGCCGGTACAGATAACGCATGCCTTGCGCATCGCCTTCGCATTCGTGCAGCGACGGCGTGCGCGACGCCTGGATACCAGCCCCGATGAGGCCTGCGAGGATGGAAGGGTGTTTAGCGTTCGGGGTCATGACAGTCCGCTCTTGTTATTGGCTGTGCGTCAGAAGACGCGTGCGTACGCGAAATGTACCAGATAGTTACTTTTGCAGAAGTGCTGAACAGTCCCATGCACAGCAATGCGTTCGATAATCGCCCAATACCGATTCGTGACGGTCTGAGGTGATGTCGATCTAAGGTCATTTCGGTCTGCGCGAAAGCCGGCGAAGCAGATACTCTAAGGCGCCGCCTGCCTTCGCTATTCGAGGACCGTATTGATGTCTCAACGCCAATCGACGCTGATCGCTCTGCTGGTGGCGGTCACGTTTTTCATGGAAAACCTCGACGCCACCGTCATCGCCACCGCGTTGCCGGAAATGGCCAGGACCTTTGGCGTAGCGGCGGTGGACCTCAATATCGGCATGAGCGCCTACATGCTCGCCATTGCCGCATTCATCCCGATCAGTGGGTGGCTGGCCGACCGCTTCGGGTCCCGACGGGTGTTTGGTGGTGCGATCGTGTTGTTTACGGTGTCGTCGCTGCTGTGCGGCATCAGCACCGGACTGGAAAGCTTCGTCGCGGCGCGCGTGTTGCAGGGCATCAGTGGCGCCATGATGGTGCCAGTTGGACGCCTCGCGGTAATGCGCGCGACCGAAAAGAAGGACCTGGTGCGGGTCATTTCACTCATTACCTGGCCGGGTCTGGTGGCGCCCGTGCTGGGTCCGCCGCTGGGCGGTTTCATCGTGACCCATGCGTCCTGGCCATGGATCTTTTACCTGAACCTGCCGCTGGGCGTGCTTGCCTTGATCGCCACGTGGGTGCTGATTCCCCGGCGCAACGAGGTCAGCCAGCGCACCTTCGATGTCGGTGGTTTTGTGTTGTTGGGCGTCGCCTGTACGGCCTTGCTGTACGGTATGGAAATGCTCGGCCAAGGACGTTCCAGCCAATGGCCGGGACTGCTCGTGACCGCGTTGGGCCTAACCAGCGGCGCTTTGGCGTGGGCCCATATGCGCAAGCGCGAACAGCCGCTGATGAACGTCTCGGTGATCGGCATCCGCACGTTCAGCGTCAGCCTGTTCGGCGGCTCGCTGTTTCGCATCGCCATCAGCACGTTGCCGTTTCTGTTGCCCCTGATGTTTCAACTCGGGTTTGGCCTGTCGGCCTTTGATTCCGGCCTGCTGGTGCTGGGCGTGTTCGCGGGTAACCTGGCGATGAAGCCGTTTACCACGGCGATCATGCAGCGTTGGGGATTCCGGCCCGTGCTGATGATCAACGGCGTGATCGGCGTGTTGGCCATCGCCGCCTGCGCGCTGCTCGATCAACACATGGGTTGGCCGTTGATCCTGCTGATCCTGTTCGTGGGCGGGCTGTCGCGGTCCATGCAGTTCACCGCGTTCAACACCTTGGGGTTTGCCGACGTGCCCAAAGCACAGATGAGCGACGCCTCGACGATGTTCAGCATGTTCTTTCAGCTGAGCATGGGCTTGGGCGTCGCGATTGCCGCACTGTTGCTGCGCGGCGCGATGTACCTGCACGGGAACGAAGGGCAGGCGCACACGCCGGATTTCCAACTGACCTTTATCGGGGTGGCGATAATTGCGCTGTTGGCATTGCTGGACAACCGGCGTTTGTCGGCACAGTCCGGCGCTGCGGTACTGCAGCGCAAGGCATAGCGCGGCACGGACGACTGTCTAAAAGCACCACCGCCGTTGCGCGCTTTGACTATTGCCCATCGGGGCGACAGAGCGGAGTATTTCCCTGCTCCGGCTAAAAACCAAAATAAAAACAGTGTAGGGAAGACACCATCATGCAGATCGAAGGCAAGGTATTTCTGGTCAGCGGCGGCGCATCCGGCTTGGGCGCGGCCTCGGCACAGATGCTGATCGACGCAGGCGCCAGGGTCATGCTGGTCGACATCAACGCCCAGGCGCTCGACAGCCAGATCCAGAAACTGGGTGCCAATGCGCGCGCCAGTGTCACCGACATTACTCAGGAAAGCGCCGCCAAAGCGGCGGTCGATAACGCTATGGCTGAATTCGGTCAGGTCAACGGCCTGATCAATTGCGCCGGCATCGTCGGTGCGGAAAAAATCCTCGGCAAGGCAGGCCCTCACGGTCTCGACAGTTTCAGCCGTGTCATCAACGTCAACCTCATCGGTAGCTTCAATCTCTTGCGCCTCACGGCGGCAGCCATTGCCGAAGGCACTCCTGACGAGGGCGCAGAACGCGGCGTTATCATCAATACCGCGTCGGTGGCGGCCTACGACGGGCAGATCGGCCAGGCAGCGTACGCGGCCTCCAAAGGCGCCATCGCCAGCCTGACACTGCCCGCCGCGCGGGAACTGGCGCGGTTTGGCATCCGGGTCATGACCATCGCGCCCGGTATTTTTGAAACCCCGATGATGGCGGGCATGACCCCACAAGTGCGTGAAAGCCTGTCGGCCGGTGTTCCATTCCCGCCACGACTGGGTCGGCCGGATGAATACGCTGCGCTCGCCCGTCACATCATCGAAAACAGCATGCTCAATGGCGAGGTGATCCGTCTTGACGGCGCCCTGCGGATGGCGGCGCGCTAATCGAGGAGATATCCCATGTCACTGAACAAACGCCAGACGCTGATCGAAGACCCGGTGGTCATCGTCAGTGCCGTTCGTACGCCCATGGGCGGTTTCCAGGGTGATTTGAAGAGCCTCACCGCGCCGCAGCTGGGTTCGGCCGCGATCCGCGCGGCGGTCGAGCGGGCCGGGATCGGCGCAGCGGACGTCGAGCAGGTGCTCTTCGGTTGCGTGTTGCCCGCAGGGCTGGGACAGGCACCGGCCAGGCAAGCGGCATTGGGCGCGGGCCTGGGCAACGGAACGCTGTGTACGACACTGAACAAGATGTGCGGGTCCGGGATGCAGGCCGCAATCATGGCCCATGACCTGTTGCTCGCGGGCAGCGCCGACGTGGTGGTCGCAGGCGGCATGGAAAGCATGTCCAACGCGCCGTATCTATTGGACAAAGCCCGAAGCGGCTACCGCATGGGCCACGGCCAGATTATCGATCACATGTTTTTCGACGGCCTCGAAGACGCCTATGAGCGTGGACGGCTGATGGGCACCTTCGCCGAAGCGTGCGCGTCGTTCGAAGGGTTCAGCCGCCAGGCGCAGGATGCGTTTGCCGTCGCGTCGTTGACGCGCGCTCAGGACGCCATGAAGCAGGGCCGCTTTGAGGCGGAGATCGTTCCCGTCCAGGTCACGGTCGGCAAAGAGCAGAAGACCATCAGCCAGGATGAGCAGCCGCCCAAGGCACGACTCGACAAGATTCCTGAACTGAAGCCGGCCTTCCGCGAAGGCGGCACCGTCACTGCCGCCAACTCCAGTTCGATTTCCGATGGCGCAGCGGCGTTGACCCTGATGCGCCAGTCTGAAGCCACGCGCCGGGGCTTGAAGCCGTTGGCGGTGATCCGTGGACATTCCGGTTACGCGAACCAGCCGGGACTGTTTCCGACGGCGCCGATCGGGGCCATTGAAGCGCTCATGAGCAAAACCGGATGGTCATTGGGGGAGATTGATCTGTTCGAGATCAACGAAGCCTTCGCCGTGGTGGCGTTGGTCACCATGAGCAAACTTGAGTTGCCCCACGAAAAGGTCAACGTTAATGGCGGCGCCTGTGCATTGGGTCACCCCATCGGTGCGTCGGGCGCGAGGATCCTCGTGACGCTGCTTAATGCATTGAAACAGCGGGGATTGCAGCGCGGTGTTGCCGCGATTTGCATCGGCGGTGGAGAGGCCACGGCGATGGCGCTTGAAATCGTATAAAACCTTTATTTATCAATAGCTTGTAGAAGATACTTAAAGTTCGATGAGGTTTATTCGAGCTTCCGCAAAAATCATAAAGTGGATTAAGAACAATGAGTTACACAACTATCCTCAAAGAGATTCAAGGTCGGGTTGCGCTCATCACGCTTAACCGCCCTGAGGCGTTGAATGCCCTGAATTCAACATTGATCAGCGAACTTAACCATGCGCTGGACGAGCTGGAGAGCAACCGGGATATCGGCTGCATTGTCCTCACAGGTTCTGCCAAGGCATTCGCGGCGGGCGCTGATATCAAGGAAATGGCCGAGCTCAAATACCCGCAGATTTACCTCGACGACCTGTTCAGTGACAGTGACCGCGTGGCCAATCGACGCAAGCCGATCATCGCGGCCGTTGCGGGTTTTGCGCTGGGTGGGGGCTGTGAGCTGGCATTGATGTGCGACTTCATCCTGGCGGCCGACAACGCTCGGTTTGGTCAGCCTGAAATCAAGTTGGGCGTCCTGCCCGGCATGGGCGGTACTCAACGGCTGACCCGCGCGGTTGGCAAAGCGAAAGCCATGGAGATGTGCCTCACGGGACGTTTGATCGACGCCGTTGAAGCCGAACGTGCAGGGTTGGTGGCGCGCATCGTGCCGCAAGCGCAACTGCTCGAAGAGGCATTGAAGGTCGCCCAGACCATCGCCGCCAAGTCATTGCCGGTGGCGATGATGGTCAAGGAAAGCGTAAACCGCGCCTTTGAAGTCAGTCTGGCCGAAGGCATTCGCTTCGAGCGGCGGGTGTTCCACGCCGCCTTTGCCAGCGAGGATCAGAAGGAAGGCATGGCGGCGTTCATTGAAAAACGTGAGCCGACGTTCAAGCATCGCTGACGGTCAAACGGCTCTCGGCTGAGCACGGACCCAGCAACGCCCTACGAGTGACCCTGCGCCGCGTCGCTCGTCTGCGCAGTGGGCGTTAGATGAAAGCAACTGCGCAGCGTTCGGCAATGCCCTGGATGAACCAGACACAGCGGTGTGTCCGCCTGACCATAGAGGTCCAGCAGGCGCGAGAACTCGGTCGGACTCAAGCCCAGCCAGCCGTTCAGGTCGGTGGTGCCTTCGAAGAGGATGTCTTCGGGGGCAATGCGCGCCAGGTGCGCCAGATCCGGCGTCGGCATTCGCACGATGTACCACTGACAGTGCGGCAACGGACGCATCGGGGCGGCGGGCTCCACCAGTCGCAGATCGTGGGTCACTTCAATCTGCTCCTCGGACGTGGACGGGGGCGAGACATCGGTCGCAGCGAGGGGCACAAGGTGGATACCGGCTTCCGAGAGGCTGAGTGTCGCGTGCGAGCTTCGCAGGATGAGCGAGGTTTGACTGCTAACCCGCAGGTGTTGATCGGCACGCAGCTGAACGACCGAATCGGGCCTGTCACAGCCGATGCCGTCCAACAGCAGCGTTCGGGTCAACTGCGTTTCGGGTGAGGCAGCGGCGAGGGTGCTGCACACCACGGGCTGATCCGGGTCGCCGTCGAAAAACATGACGTTCAGCCGCGTACCCGCCGCAAGAAGCCCGAGGTCGTGGGTGATGCGCGCCCAGCTGTCCTCGCCGCCCTGTTTTACGTCACTGGGTTGCCAGTCGTAGCGAACCTTGACGCGACCCATCCTGTCGGCACCGTCCATGGTCTGCGTGGCAGGGTGTGCGCCCATCAGGCAGGGTTTGTCATGCTCCAGCGAGGGGCGAAACGGCATGGCCCAGGGAATTACCTGAAACGCGTTGAAATACCGGGCGAGCGCCGGCTGCTCCAGGGCTGTCTCACGCATCCGGGCTGCGCTGATGGGGGCGCAAGACTGCGCGGCGGCGACGGCATGAAGGATCTGGATGACGTTGCCGGTCGGGCAATGCTGCAGAGGGGCCAGCTGTTTGCCTGAATGCTGCACGTCCGTGATCAACCATTGGTCGTTGAGCATGGCTTCTGCCTGCCCATCGACTCGCATGACACCGCCGCTGCGCAACCACGGGTGACGACTGCTCCCCATGATTTCCCGCCGCTCACAGCGTACACGCTCCAATTGGCGGCCACTGAGCTGCTGGATTTGCCCGTGGAATACGGCTGACTCGAAGGGCATCCACAGGGGTTGGTTGTCGGCCTGGATGGGGCCGCCAGCGCCGGGAAAGGTTTGAGGGACGTAAAGCTCGCCAGCCTGGCTGCTGTAACACGTGTGCACGGACAGTTGCTCGGCCAGGTCATCGATCTCGACTGCCCGTGGCCACTCGGGGAAGCCGGCCGGGTCATCGGAAAACACCACGGTATGCCCCTGCGGGTGGTGCTCGAAGCGAAAGCTGATGCCTTCTTCCTCGCAGAGCCTGCGCAGGAGGTGCAGGTCGCTCTCGTCGTATTGCACGCAGTGCTCGCGGGTGGGGTAGACGCCAAGCAGGTGATCGAAACGGCTGTGGTCGTCCCCCAGACCATGGCTCCCCAGTATGCGGGCAATGATCTGCGGCACGGTCAAACCGTTGAACGTCCGGCGACGGACTGCGCGTTCAAGCCGCTGGATGGCGGGCATCAAGCGCAGGCGATACAGGCTGAGGGCCTGGCCCCGATAAAGAGGGTGAGCCGTGTGAATCTGCCCGTGTACACCGTGGGAATTACCCGCGATCAGGCCGAGTTGCAACCAGGCGTCGTTCTGCAGGAGGGCGGTGCAGTCGAGTCCGGGATCAGGGCTGACCACGTCGACATCAAAGCAGAAAGGGGCATTCAACCGGTCCCGACCGTTGACGCCGATGACCTGCAGATCGCTCGGGCCATTGGCGATGGCCAGGGTCATTGTCACGTGCGGGTCTTCGCGCATCGGCTGTGTCACCTTGAAAATTCGAGGTGCAGAGGGTACGAAAACAGGCAGAACAATAGGGTGACTGCAGGGCGGCTTCCAAATTTTCGGAAGCGGACTACACGCCGCGCTTGAATATCCTGAGGGAACTAGTGGCGTTTTCTCTGAAACTTATTGACCCCGGTTTGATCGACAGCAGCACGCCGGGGGTTTCATCTGTCGCCATCGCGTATAAAATGCGCCGGTCGCCATGCTCCTGCATCGGCGTGTCATCATCGGTCACCCTTTTCAGCATTGACCGTTATCGGTCCGGCGCGCCATGCCGGGCTGACCGCGACGGTCAATCGCCATCGGAACAAGAGAGCAATCATGGGCGCACAGTGGAAGGTCAAACACAAAGAAGCAGCAGCCAACGCCAAAGGGCGTATTTTCGGCAAGCTGTCCAAGGAAATCATGATTGCCGCGCGTTCCGGCGCTGATCCCGAGATGAACGCCCGGTTGCGCCTGGTCGTCGAGCAGGCGAAAAAAGCCTCGATGCCCCGTGAAACCCTCGAGCGCGCGATCAAGAAAGGCGCCGGTCTGACCGGTGAGCACGTGCATTTCGAGAAGGTGACGTACGAAGGTTTCGCACCGCACAAGGTGCCGGTGATCGTCGAATGCCTGACCGACAACGTCAACCGCACCGTCGCCGAGATCCGTGTGCTGTTTCGCAAAGGTCAGATGGGGGCTGCAGGTTCGATCACTTGGGACTTCGATCATCTGGGCATGATTGAAGCCGCCGGTGATGGCAAGGCCGACCCGGAAGAGGCCGCCATCGAGGCGGGTGCGCAGGACGTTGAGGCCGGCGATGAAGGCGTCACCCTGTTCTACACCGAGCCGACCGACCTGGACGCCGTGTGCAAGAAGCTTCCGGAATACGGTTTCACCGTCGAGTCGGCGAAGATCGGCTATCGCCCGAAAAACCCGGTGGAAGGCCTGAGCGACGAGCACATGGCAGAAGTCGAAGCGTTCCTGGAAGCGATCGACAGCCATGACGACGTGCAGAACGTGTACGTCGGGTTGGCGGGTTAATTATCGATTTGCCTCTGAAGCGTGTGGGAGCGAATTCATTCGCGAGAGGGCTTTTCAGGCGATATCACGTGTCGTTTGAAATGCTGTATCGCGAACGGCTTCTGCTCCCACAGGCTTGAATGATGGCCAGATTACTGCCCGGCTGAATCCTCAGGCCAGAAGGCATCGCTCGATTTCTGCAAAAACAGGGCGACGGCTCAGGTCGGTCTGTACACAACGCGCTTGAAGTGCGCTCAATTCGGCGGTGTGTTCAGCACCCGCATCGCAACGTGCCAATAACTCCCCGAGTAATATCCCGAAGGCCTGAACTTCGATGCGTTCGAGCCGATCGCCGGTCCGTTCGTCCGGATAAAACGCGGCAGCGCCAAAGTCGCCCAGCAAACTGTTGCCGTCTTCGTCCCAGAGGATGTTATGCGCGTACAGGTCGCCGTGGTTGATCCCGCGGGCGTGCAAGTGGCGGCACGCAGAGGCGATGCCAGCCGCCATGCGCATCAGGGTAGTCAAGGCCAGTCGCGTTCCGTTGTAGACGTCGCGGGTGCAGGACTCAAGGCTCGGCGGGCGGGCGAGGGTGCTGAAACGTGGGGAGATAAGCTTCATTACCAGCCCGTGCGCCTGCTGCGGATGACCGCAGATCTGCCCGAGCACGGGAATCAGGTTGGGGTGCTGGCCCGCAGCGATACAGGCGGCCATTTCTTTCAGCGGCGAGCCATCGCTGGTCAAGTCGCCTTTGTACAGTTTGACCGCGACATCGTGGACGGTCCCGTCTTCATCGCGCCATTCGGCCTGCTGGATCACCCCCGATGCGCCTTCGCCCAGCACGTGATGCAACGTCAACTGGTGCCATGGAATCGGGCGGATCGGTTCCTCGACATGGATGTCGCTCAGTGGATTTCCGGAAAAGGCCAGCCATGCCAGTTTGGGCATCTGCAGCAGCCACGCCGGCAGCTGGTGAAGGTCGTTGGCGGCCAGACGCACCAGTTCCAGGCGCTGGCACGCCGCCAGCGAGGCAGGAAGGCTCTGCAGGCGATTGCCCGCCAGCATCAGCTTTTGCAGGTGCGGATGGTGTCCCAATTCCTCGGGCAACGACTCGATGCAGTTGCCGGTCAGCACCAGCGAACGCAGGTGAGGGGGCAGCGAACGTGGCGACACGTCGCGAATGCGACAGGCTTTGAAACCCACGAAGAACAACTGCTGGCACTGACCCAGTGCTTCGGGCAACCGGGTGAAGAGGTTGTCGGAGCAGAACAGGATTTTCAGGTGCTTGAGTCGGTACAGGTCCGCTGGCAGCTCGCTCAACTGGTTGCCGGAGAGGTTCAGCACCTCAAGCGAATTGCTGAGGCTGAAAATGTCATCGGGAAATTCAGTGAGGCCGCAGCTGAGGTCCAGCCGCTTGATGCCCGCCAGCTTGCCGGCGCGCAGGTCTGCAAGAGTGTGCATGGAGGTAAGACACCAATGACCGAGGGCCCGCCATCATAACGATTTGCCGCGCGGGATGCTTATCCCAGACAGCGATCCAGCAATTGATGCATGCGTGCAAGGGTCGGCGCTGATTCGGCGTAGAGGATGCGATAGACCATCGGTGCGACGACCGCGTCGATCAGTTCGTCCGCATCGGGGCTACGTTCGCCGCGAGCCTGGGCACGATCAATGATGATCTGCAACTGATCGCGCACGATGTTCAGGCATTTGCCGGAGCATAGCGTCGCGCTGCTGGCGACCACGTCGCGCATCATCTCGCGACCGGGGGCCGAGTTGGTTTCCTCCAGATAGACCTCGACCCACGTGCGCAGATCGTCACGCAGGTTGCCGCAGTCTACGGGCTCATCCGGGCGCAAACGCTCCACCGCAGCGTCAGCCAGCAGGGACGTGAGGTCGCCCCAGCGACGGTAGATGGTCGAGGGTGTGACACCGGCGCGTGCTGCGATCATCGGCACGCTCAGCGCAGAGCGTTCCTGTTCTTGCAGCAGGTCGCGAACCGCTGCGTGAATCGATGTCTGCACCCGGGCACTGCGGCCGCCGGTGCGAATGCCTTCTTTGATAGCCATGGAGCGGACCTTAACACAAAGTATTTGCTTTAAGCGGATTCTGCTCGCACACTCACTAACGCTAACTCGTAGCTTTTGTGGCGTGCTTTTTGGGGAGAGTGTACCCGTGTCTGATTCTTTGCAGAACCCGCAAGTCGATGGTCGGAAGCAGGGACACCTGGGTTACCTCGCCTTTGTGATGCTGTGCTTTTTCGCCGCGTCCAGCGCGCCGACGCCGCTGTACCACGTGTATCAGCAAGCCTGGGGGTTTTCCTCCGCGTTGCTGACGCTGATTTTTGCCGTGTATGCCCTGAGTTTGCTCGGCACACTGCTGGTGTTTGGCTCGCTGTCGGACTACCTCGGGCGTCGCCCGGTGATCTTCGTCGCGTTGCTGCTGGAAAGTGTGTCGATGCTGCTGTTCATGGGCGCCGGTGATGTCGGCTGGCTGATCGCCGCGCGAATACTACAGGGCATCGCGACCGGTATCGCCACCAGTGCGCTGGGTGCCGCCATGCTCGACACCAACCCGAATCAAGGCCCCCTGATCAACAGTATCGCGCCAATGTTTGGCATGGCGCTGGGTGCGTTGGGAACCAGTGTGCTGGTCGAATTCGCGCCGATGCCGCTGTTATTGGCGTACGCGCTGCTGCTCGCGGCATTCGTGGCTCAGGCGGTGTATTTGCTGCGTGTCGGGGAAACGGTGACGCCGCAGCCGGGTGTGCTCAAGACGCTCAGGCCGACGTTGTTTGTGCCTCAGCGAGCGCGCGGGACGTTGCTGCTGGTATTGCCGGCGGACATCGCGGCGTGGGCGCTGGGCGGGTTTTTCCTGTCACTGGCGCCGTCGCTGCTGGCGGCGGCCACCGGATCAACGTCGGTGATCAACGGCGGGCTGGCGGTGGCTGCATTGACCATCAGCGGTGCGGTTTCAATTCTGAACCTGCGCTTGAGAGCGCCTCAGCTGGCGTTGCTGGTGGGTTGCAGCTTCCTGGCGGTGGGCGTGTCGGTCATTTTGCTCGCGGTGAACCTGGGCTGGCTCTGGCTGTTTTTCACCGGTGCCGTGGTGGCGGGCATTGGCTTCGGTGCGAGTTTTCTCGGCGCCTTACGTTTGTTGCTGCCGTTGGCCCACGCCCATGAGCGGGCAGGTTTGATGTCGGCCTTTCTCGCCCTCAGTTACCTGGCGTTCTGCGTGCCGTCGTTGATTGCGGGGCTTGCGGTCAAAACCGAGGGCCTGATCGTCACCACGAATGTATACGGCTCGATGGTGGTGGTGCTCGCATTGCTGGCGCTGGCGGGGCTTTTGGTACAGCGGGCGGGTAAAGCCAACGCGGCCTGACGTGCTTTATCCCGTGGGAGCGTAGCCCCTGATGGCGACCCTTCGCGCTTCTGCTAATTTCATTCCTGTGTGTCAGCCCTCATAAGAACAATCACAGGGATCCACGGATGAATGACAGTCAAGGCAGCTGCGCGAGTGCGCACTACACCGAGCATCATCGGCGTTCCATCGCCGAACCTGCGCAGTATTGGGCGGAGCAGGCGCAACAGGTGGCCTGGTTTCGCCCGCCGGAAAACGTGCTTCAAACCTTGCCCGACGGCACCCACCGCTGGTTTGCCGATGGCCAGCTCAATACCTGTTATCTGGCGCTGGATTACCAGATTGAACGGGGACGGGGCGAGCAACGAGCGCTGATTTACGATTCTCCCGTCACCGGCCAACAGGCGATCTACACCTTCAATCAGTTGCATGACGAGGTGGCTCGCCTCGCCGGCTTGCTGCGCCAGTTGGGTGTCACGAGGGGCGATGGCGTCATCATTTACATGCCGATGGTCCCGCAAGCGGCCATGGCGATGCTGGCCTGCGCGCGGATTGGCGCGGTGCATTCGGTGGTCTTCGGGGGCTTCGCGCCCCACGAGCTGGCGTTGCGGATCGACGACGTGAAGCCAAGGCTGCTGCTGACGGCGTCTTGCGGTCTGGAGTTCGACCGGGTCATTCCCTACAAACCCTTGGTGGACAAAGCCCTCGCGCTGGCTCAACACCAGCCCGAGCAGGTGCTGGTCTGGCAACGGCCGCAGGCGGTCGCGTCGCTGCACGAAGGGCGCGATCTGGACTGGGAGGTCGCGCTGCAAGGTGTTGAGGCGGTTGAGCCGGTCCCGGTGTCGAGCCTTGATCCGCTTTATATCCTCTACACCTCCGGCACGACCGGAAAACCCAAGGGCATCGTTCGAGAAAACGGTGGCCATGCCGTGGCAATGCTTTACACCATGAATCAGGTGTATGGCATGCGGGCAGGCGATGTGTGGTGGGGTATTTCCGATGTCGGTTGGGTGGTGGGGCACACGCTCATCGTCTACGGCCCGCTGATGGCCGGGTGCACGACGGTGTTCTATGAAGGCAAGCCGATTCGGACACCCGACGCCGGGGCGTACTGGCGTATCGTCGAGCAATACCGGGTGAATGCGCTGTTTTGCGCCCCGACGGCCATCCGCGCGATTCGCAAGGAAGACCCTGAAGGCCTGCTGCTGAAGGGCCGCGACCTGAGCTGTATCCGGCAGTTGTTTCTGGCGGGCGAAAAACTCGATTCCAGTACCCACCAGTGGCTGGAACGCCTGACCGGCAAACCGGTGCTTGACCACTGGTGGCAGACCGAGACCGGTTGGCCGGTCACCGCGCCGTGCCTGGGGCTTGCGGGTCATCATCCCGCGCCAGGTTCAAGTAATCGCGGCGTTCCCGGTTATGCGGTCCATGTCATGGACGAAGAAGGGCATCTGCTCAAACCCGGCGAGCAGGGTTCGATTGTGATCGCGTTGCCGCTGCCGCCAGGGTGCAGCCAGACCTTGTGGGGCGATCACGGGCGTTACCTGCAGGCGTATCTGCAGACCTTTCCCGGCTACTACAACACCGGCGACGGCGGTTATGTCGACGAGGAGGGCTTCGTTTACATCATGGGTCGTACGGACGACGTGATTAACGTGTCCGGTCATCGACTGTCGACCGGCGAAATGGAGGACCTGGTCGGCCAGCATCCGGCCGTGGCGGAAAGTGCGGTCATTGGTGTGCATGACGAGATCAAAGGACAGGTGCCACTGGCACTCGTCGTCCTCAAGGACGGGGTTCAGCAAGGCACTGAACAGGTTCAGCGCGAATTGATCGCGCGCGTTCGTGAGCACATCGGCGCATTGGCCTGTTTCAATCGAGTGGTGGTGGTCAAACGCCTGCCCAAGACCCGCTCAGGCAAAACCTTGCGCGCGGTGTTACGCAAGATTGCCGATGCCGAGCCCTACAGCATGCCGGCGACCATCGATGATCCCTCGATTCTGGCTGAAATTGCTGAAAGGCTGAGCTGAGCAAAAGTCGAGAGGAGGCATAAGGGCAGGGCGCCGTAAGGGTGCTCTGCTTTGTATCGCTAAAGTTACAATTGCGGCAGCCGACACAGGTGGTAGGACACTATGACCCACTTGAGCATGGAGCTGCCATGACAGCGATTTCTTCGGTTTCGGCCACGCAGCCGCTGGTGGTTGCCAAAGCGGTGACCAGCACACCGGCCATCAGCAACGTGGCCGACTCGATCAACATCCCGTCTTCCCCGTCATCGGTCGTGTCGTTGGGGCAAGACGCGAGTGTTATCGATGCACAGACCTATACCGCACGCGGCCAGATTGCCGACCCTGACATTGCGCCGGTCTGGGAATACACGCAGCAGGACAATGTGTCGCTGAACATGACGGGCAATTTCGGCAGTTCCTCCAGTGCCAGTCGTTTTCAGGGCTTGGGCGCATCGCTGCTCAATCAGTTGGCGCAGACCAACCAGGGCATTTCACAGTCAGTGATCCGATCGACCACCGGCCGGGCCCTCGAACCCGCTGCATTGGCGGCGGCGCAGGCGAAACTGCACAGCACCGCGGCGGACAACTCGATCAGCCTGACGCTGAAAACCGCCAGTGGGAAAACCGTGCAGCTGACCCTGACCAGTCAGGACAACGGGCTCGCGGTGCAGGCGCAGGTGAGCGGTGGTGAGCTCAGCAATGATGAACTTGCGGCGCTGGGCAAGATGGCCGACGGTTTTCAATCCGCGATCGACGGCCTGACCCAGAATCCGCCAACACTCAAACTCGACGCCCTGACCCAGTTCGACGCCAACGTATTTGCTTCGGTCGATCTGAGCACGCGCCTGAAACTCAATGATGACAGCACGCAGACCCTGGAGCTGCACGCCGACGCCGACGGGCGCTCGGTGCGCATGAGCGGCGCGGCAGGCGATCTGAACATGTCCGTCGACCTCAAGAACGCGGCGATCCTTGGCGACAGCAATCAGCAGGCCAAGGCACTCAAGAGTTACATGAACCAGATCGAAGCGGCGCGCAAACGCGGCGACGGCGATCAGCAATTGCTGTCACTGTTCGAGGACGCCTTCACGACGCTGCACAGTCACTATCCCGGGGCGCGCGCGGCGACGGCACCCGAGACCGTCAATTCAATCAAACTGACTGACACCGACCACAGCCTGCTCACCGGCCTTGCCGATTTCAGTGCGTCGGTCAGCGAGAAAAGCAAGGAAGGCAACCCGGCGCGTCCGGGCGAACTGGATTCTTTCGCGTATGACGTGTCGCAGTCGACACAATCCAAAGGCCGCGACCCGCTCAACCGCACCCTCGTGCAGGACCAGCAATCGCACCTGGTCGCCAGCTACCACAAGCCCTTGAACGCAGGCCAGAAGCTGGACCTGACGACTGACCCGAAATCGCAGAATTACCAGTATTACCAGGTCAATGATCAGGCAAGCAGCAAGACCAGCATCGGGTATGAGAAGGGCGCACTGGTTAACGCGTCGATCAGCCAGTCGGCGAGCCAGTCCACGCGCATTTCCAAATACGTGCTGGGTCACCTGGAAGAGGACAAAACCACACCGCTCAAATCCTCCAAGACGCAGAATTTGCTCGGCACACTGAATCAGGCACTGCAGCAGGACAAGCAAGCGAAGCTGGGCCGCGGCGTTTCCTGGCTGAAAGACACGCTGTCCAGCATTCAGGACAAAGTGTTGCTGCAAAGCGATCCGGCCAGGCTGAGAAGCTGACAGTTTTGGCCGGCTTGGCCTGAATCCTGCGGGCGTCAGCTTGCTAACGAATGCGGAGTGTCATTCGACTTCAATGTCGCTGACCCACCGCATTCGTCGGAATGCCGCCCAGACCAAGCTCTCGCCTACAGATGGGATTGCCCCTCGATGTGCGTATTGACTCGATCCCTGTAAGACGTCCGAGGTTACGAGGGCAGCGAACGCGGCGTGTCATTCAGCATTGATGTCGCTGTCCCACCAAATTCGTCGGAATGCCGCCCAGACCAAGCTCTCGCCTACAGATGGGATTGCCCCTCGATGTGCGCATTGACTCGATCCCTGTAAGACGTCCGAGGTTACGAGGGCAGCGAACGCGGCGTGTCATTCAGCATTGATGTCGCTGTCCCACCAAATTCGTCGGAATGCCGCCCAGACCAAGCTCTCGCCTACAGATGGGATTGCCCCTCGATGTGCGCATTGACTCGATCCCTGTAGGAGACGTCCGAGGTTACGAGGGCAGCGAATGCGGCGTGTCATTCAGCATTGATGTCGCTGACCCACCACATTCGCGAGCAACCGAGGCGTCCCAATCGAGCCCAGGCTCAAATGGGCTGCTTCAACGCCTGTCGTGCTGCCTGCGCCGCAGGGTCGTCTGCCGGGCCGACCATGGCGTAGTTGTAACCCGCGCCTGACCAGTAATCGGCCTGCAATTCGCCGTCACGGCGGGTGCCGCGTGGCAGCAGATGATTGCGCTCGGCCGGTGGCCGGATATAAAAACTCAGGGTGCGTCCCTGCTCATCCTTGTACACCACCATGGCCGCAGCGCCCTGTTCGGTGCTGGTCAAACGGCCGCTGACCGGTTTGAACCCGGCGGATTCGAGGTCCGGCAGGCGATTGGCCTGGGCAAAGTTCTTGTCCAGCCACACTTGTACGTTATTCGGTTTGCCAGTGTTCCAGTCGCTGGCCATGTTGTCGTTGACCGCAAACATCCGGTAAGCCTGGACGGCGTCTGCCATCGGGGGTGTGCCACTGGCGAGGGTCATCTCGCGGGCTTGCCAACCGCTGAGGCCACCGATGCTGACGGCAATCAGCAACACCGCTGCGGTCGCAAAATGACGGGTGCGGTTACGGCGCAGCCGCTGGCGAACATAAGCAGGGTCCAGTTCCGGGTTCATGGGGCGGTGCAGATCGCCGCTCAGACCGGCGCGCAGGTTCTGCACGTCAAGTTGCCAGGCCAGCACCTGTTTTGCCAGTTCAGGGTTGGCGGCCAGATAGGTTTCCATCGTCTGCTGATCGGCGTCGTTGAGCTGGCCGTCGACGTAGGCGTGTACATCACGTTCGCTGGGAGGCAAGGTAATCATTTCAGTATCCGCAAGGCAGGGGTGGTGATTTCGCCTTCGCTGAGCAGGCGTAAAGCCTGACGCGCGCGCGACAAGCGGGACATGACGGTGCCCACGGGGACATCGAGAATGGCCGCCACTTCGTTGTAACTCAGGCCCTCGACCGACACCCACAGCAGCAGGGCGCGTTGTTCGGGATTCAGGCGTTCGAACGCCTGCAAGGTGGTTTGCGCCACCACTGTGCGTTCCACGGAAGGTTCGAAGTGATCCTCTTTCCCACCGGTGAACAGTTCAAGCATTCGGCTGTAGCGACGCGAACGTCGATGAGCGTCCAAAAATTGCCTATAAAGAATGGAGAACAGCCAGGCGCGCAGGTCGCCCTCTGGTCGTTTGCTGGACCAGGCAGACAGGGCCTTTTCCAGCGTTGACTGCACGAGGTCATCAGCGCTGCTGTAATCACGGGTCAGCGACACCGCAAATCGACGCATTCGCGGCAGCAACTCTCGTAATTGGTCGTCGACATCATTCATGGGGGCTTCCAGATCGATCAGCGGGATCGTTTTCAGATCGTGTGACCAGACAGACGCATGCCCGTGCAGGTTATTCCACTGCCTGAAAAATAAATATTGTTCTGTGGAATAAACCCGCGCCAGACGCGTCGGACCGTACCGCTTGTCCATCTGCAATTTATAGAGGCCCAAGGCCCGGAGTGTGACTGATGATTGACCGTGAGCCACCGTATCCCCGAAAACCACCATTGGGCAACGCCGAGAAACTCGCCCGCATGGCCGGTATCGGCCTCGTGGTATTGATCGCCGCTGGCGCGTTTGCCTACGTCAATGGCAGCCTGGATCCCCAGCGCCTGACACCGGCTCGCGTCGTTAACGTGTTCGAACAGAGCAATGGCGTACACCCGGGTTATCGCCGCAACCACCCAAAAGGGGTTTGCGTCGCGGGTTACTTTGAAAGCAATGGCGCAGCGGCCGCGTTGTCCAGAGCGCAGGTCTTCGCCAGTGGTCGCACGCCGGTGATCGGCCGTCTGGCGCTGCCCACCGGCAATCCCTATTCGCCGGACAGCGCGGCACCCATTCGCAGTTTCGCCGTGCAGTTCACGCAGCCCGATGGCCAGCAATGGCGCACCGGTATGAACAGCATGCCGGTGTTTCCGGTGGGCACGCCTGAGGCCTTTGTCGATCTGTTGAAAGCCACCTCGCCCGATCCGAAGACCGGCAAGCCGGATCCCGCGAAGCCTCCGGCATTTTTCGCCGCTCACCCCGAAGCCCAACCCTTCCTGGCGTGGGTCAAGACAGCAAAACCGTCGGCGAGCTTTGTGACCGAAACCTACAACAGCGTGAACGCGTTCGTGCTGGTGGACGCCGCCGGCAAGCGTCAGGCGGTGCGTTGGAGCCTGGTGCCGGAGGCCAAGGGCGATGCACCCGCGCCGGATGCCAAGGACTATCTGCAACAGGACCTGAGTCAGAAACTGGCGAGCGGTCCTCAGCGCTGGAATCTGGTGTTGACGCTGGCTAACGCTCAAGACCCGACCAACGACGCCTCGAAAGCCTGGACAGGCGATCACAAGACGGTCAATGCGGGGACTCTGGTCATTGACGGCGACAGCTCGCAGCTCGATGGCAACTGTCGGGACATCAACTTCGACCCATTGATCCTGCCCAGCGGCATAGAAGGCTCCGACGATCCCTTGCTGGCCGCACGCTCGGCGGCGTACGCGTCTTCGTACATGCGTCGCACCAGTGAAGTCGATCAGTTGAAAGCAGCGCCCGCACAGGAGAAACAGCCATGAGTACGCCCACTTCCCATTTCGCGCCTCTGGCCCGTGCGCTTCACTGGTTGATGGCGGTGATGGTCATCGCGATGCTGTTCATCGGCGCTGGCATGGTCGCCTCAATCTCTGAGCGGCACGAATGGTTGTTGAACCTGCATAAGCCGCTGGGCATTGCGATCCTCGTGTTGGTCATCGTGCGATTGATCGTGCGTTTCAGCACACAGACGCCGCCGTTGCCAGCGGATCTGCCGGGTTGGCAGGCGCTCGCGGCCAAGCTATCGCACTATCTGCTGTACGCCTTGATGCTGGCGATGCCGTTGATTGGCTGGGCGATGATTTCCGCGGCAGGGGATCCGGTGATGCTCGGCAGTTCAGTGCGCCTGCCGTCAATTGTCGCCGCGCACGCAGAAACCTTCGCGTTCTTGCGCAAGGCGCATCGGTATCTGGCGTATCTGTTTTTCCTGACCATCCTCATGCATCTGGCGGCGGCACTGTTTCATGGATGGGTCAGAAGGGACGAGGTGCTGGACAGCATGCTGCGGGGGAAATAGCAGAAGGGGTTGCGGTGGGTCTGGACGTCAATCGTCATTGACTCACCGCATACGCTGCAGACTATCGGCGTTGAACCAGCCGATCAGGTTTTACCTATTGATCAGCGCAGCACCGACACCATCTGCCCCAACGTCGTCAGGACATCGTGCGCCAGTTGCATGGAGCGCTTGCCCGACCAGCCGGTGAGGGCGTCCGGTGCGTCGTCGTTATCCTTGAACGGCATTTCCAGCGTCAATGCCAGGCATTTGTAACGCTCGCCGACGCTGTTGCACGCCAGATTCATATTGGCCTGGCCCGGTGCCGCTTTCGGGTAGCCGTAGCGGGTCTGGAAATCCTGGGTCATGCCGCTCAATCGGGCGCGGAAGTCAGTTTCCAGTTCCTTTTGTTTATCGGTGTACCCAGGGTTGCCTTCGCACGCCGCCGTGAACACGTAAGGAATTTCCTCGTCGCCGTGCACGTCGAGAAACATGTCCACGCCGTATTTCTCCATCTGCTCCTTGACGAAGAACACCTCGGGGCTCAACTCCGGCGTGGAGTCCTGCCAGGCACGGTTGAGGTCCTTGCCTTGTGCGTTGGTGCGCAGGTGGCCGTGGAACGAACCGTCCGGGTTCATGTGCGGCACCAGATAGAGGTCGGCCGAGGCGAGGAGCGCTTGCAACTCGGCATCGTTGGCTTGCAGGCGCTCGATCACGCCTTCCATGAACCATTCGGCCATGTGCTCGCCGGGATGTTGCTGCGCGATGACCCAGATCTTGCGTTTGCCCTGCGCACCGTCACCTTTGCGCAGCAGTGGAATGTCTCGACCTTCGACGCTTTTCCCCATGGCCAGCAATTCGGTCCCGGCCTTGTTAAGCGCTCGATCGATCAGCCAGTCATGCCGTTCGCGGCTGTAGGGTTCGAAATAGGCGAACCAGATCTGTGGGTGTTTAGGCGACAGGCTGAAGTTCAGTGCCTTGCCGTCAAAGCTGCTGGGCACGCGGAACCAGGTTTTCTGATCGTAAGACGCCGCGGCGTTATAACCGGTCCACGCGCGGTTGTAGCTGGATTCACTGGCGTTGTTCAGGCTGAACGCGTGTGGCTGCCCAGGCTGCATGCCATCGACCTTGAAGTGGAACCATTGAAAATGCGGGCTTCGGGTATCGGGGCGGATAGCCAGTTGCACGTTCTGTGGGTTGCTCGCGTCGAGCACGACAATGTTGCCGCTGTCGAAATCAGAGGTGATGGAAAGGGCGGTCTGAGTCACGGAGAAGTCCTGCGTACGTTAATGCCAACTCGAGGCCATCGGGCGGCAGTCGCGGGCAAACCCGACGGCCGCGCTGGGCTGTTATGACAGGTACTTTACACGGATCAGGTGTGCGGACAGCGACAGATTGTTCTGTCTTTGGGCCATGCTCAGCGGGCGTAGGTCTTCAGGTAAAGGCTTCGGCCGTCACCAGCACGCTGCACAGAAAAGCCGTCAGCAAAAGCCAGCCCAGATAGACCCGACGTTTGCGACGGTGCCAGCCGTTGGCACCCAGAATGGCTGCCGGGGCTTGGAGGCGACACCAGAGTCGCTCGGTCTCCTGGAATGCGCGGAGGTGGTTTGCATCGGCGTCGAGCCAGTGGCGGAACTCAATACGCTGACTTGCCGTGGCCTGAGGGCTTTGCAAATGAACGTACCAGCGGTGTGCTTGCAGGTTGATCGCATCCATCGCCTGCGAGTCCACAAGACCCTCATTGCATTGGTCGAGAAGACGGACCATGCAACGTTCGACGGCCTTGACCTCGAGTTCGAGTAACTGCGCGATATCGGCGTAGCTCATCTGGTCGAGGCGGCTGAGCAAAAAGACTTGTTGAGTTCTGCGTGGCAGCTTCTGGATGCGACGGCAGTATCCGTCGGTTTCCTGGCTGACAGGTTCGTCGGGTTGGCGCATCGAAAGCGAGAACAGAGAAGTGAGCTGATTCGTCATGGCATGTTCACTCGCGAGTCATCCGTGTGGTCCTTTGAGGAAGGAGTGGGGGCATCCTCCATGATGCCGCTCGATGTTAGTGCTTGTGAGATTCATTCTCAATTATTAAGTGGGTCTTGCGATGTTTTTTACCAAATGTGTCACATTTGACCGCGCAGCGTGCCCTACGCTCATTCTGTTTTGGTATGATGCGCGCCATCATCAAGTCTCGAACACGGGACACCCTCTTCATTAGCCTGAAGACGCAACACCCGACCGAACCAGACCCTTCAAGGGCAAGAAAAAAAGACCCGGCAAAAAGCCGGGTCAAAAACCGTGATTAGCCTGATGAGGAGATAATCCGGAAGCCGACCTAAGGCTTCTGGGTTACCCACCGGTCTCGCGACCGGTTGCGCTCAATAATAATCATTATCATTCGCACGTCAAATGTTATTTCGCATTCTCGCGAAGTTTTTCTGTTCGCCTGCGATTCCCTAGTCAATCGGCAACTCGGTTGTGCGCTTGACCACGCTCATGGCGATGTTCGAGTGCGCCTCCTGAACGTGTGGGCTCTGCAACAGGTGATCGCGCAGAAAACGCTCGTAGCTGGCGATGTCCTGCACCACCACCTTGAGCATGAAATCCATGTCGCCCGCCATGGTGTAGCACTCCAGTACCTCGGGGTAACCGATGATTGCCCCTTCGAACTCGGTCAGATAACGCCGACCATGCCCGGACAATTTCACGTCGACGAACACTGTCATCGTTAACCCGAGTTTGGCCGGGTTGAGCAGGGCGACCTTGCGCTCGATCACGCCTTCCTCCTCCAGACGGTTGATCCGGCGCCAGCACGGCGACTGCGACAACTCCACCCGCTCGGCAATCTCGGCGGCGGAGAGGTCGGCATCATGTTGCAGCAGGCGAAGAATTTTGCGATCGATGGGGCTGAGTTTGACCTGCATGAATTGACCCTTTTTTATTCTTTAAATGAAACAGGCATGCAGGATATGAGCAGATTTCGGCCAATTTAGAAAGAAAAAGCCTGCGCGGCACAGGCAGTATTTGGCGTGTGAGCGTCGGGTTGAACCGTCCCGACGACCGAGCACCTGGCCCTTGGCTCACAAGGCCGCTGATGCCATTGCTCGCCACATTCAAAACGCACTAATAAAAACAAAGGAGTGCCTGAATGTCTTTGGCTGATATTCGTCTGGATGATAAATACCGACTCGCAACCGGCAATCTGTACCTGACCGGAACCCAGGCGTTGACCCGTCTGCCCATGCTGCAAAAGCAACGTGATGAGGCCCGCGGTTTGAACACCGCAGGGTTCATTTCCGGATACCGCGGCTCGCCGCTGGGGAATCTGGACAAAAGCCTGTGGGACGCGAAGGATTATCTTCAGCAAAACGCCATTCACTTCCAGCCCGGCGTCAACGAAGAACTGGCCGCCACTGCGGTGTGGGGCAGCCAGCAGGTCAATCTGTTCCCCCATGGCAAGTACGACGGCGTGTTCGCGCTCTGGTACGGAAAGGGCCCGGGTGTCGACCGCTGTGGTGACGTGTTCAAGCACGGTAACTCGGCCGGCGTGGCGGAAAATGGCGGGGTGCTGATCCTCGCGGGCGACGATCACGGTTGCAAATCGTCAACCATCGCCCACCAGAGCGAGCATGCGTTTATCGCCTCGATGATTCCGGTGCTCAACCCCAGCAACGTTCAGGAGATTCTCGACTACGGCATCATCGGCTGGGAGCTTTCACGCTACAGCGGGTGCTGGGTGGCGATGAAAACCATCGCTGAAAACGTTGATTCTTCTGCCGTGGTGGAAGTTGATCCGCTGCGCATCCAGACCCGTATCCCTGACGACTTCCAGTTGCCCAAAGACGGTTTGCACATCCGCTGGCCAGACCCGCCGCTGGCGCAGGAAGCCCGCCTGAACACCTACAAGATTTATGCAGCCCGCGCCTTCGCCCGCGCCAATCATTTGAACAAAGTGGTAATTGATTCGCCGCAGCCGCGTCTGGGCATCATTACCACGGGCAAGTCCTACCTGGACGTTCGTCAGGCACTGGAAGAGTTGGGCATCGACGAGGCGCTGTGTGCCTCGGTCGGCATTCGGGTACTCAAGGTCGGCATGAGCTGGCCGCTGGAGCCGGTGTCGGTGCATGACTTCGCCGAAGGGCTCGACGAGATTCTGGTTGTCGAAGAAAAACGCAGCGTGATCGAAGACCAACTGACCGGTCAGTTGTACAACTGGCCCGTGGATCAGCGGCCGCGCGTGGTGGGCGAATTCGACGAAGAAGGGCGCTCACTGCTACCAAACCTGGCTGAATTGACTCCGGCGATGATTGCCCGTGTCATCGCCAAACGGCTCGCGCCGATCTACAGCAGCCCAAAAATTGAAGCGCGCCTGCAGTTTCTGCAAGACAAGGAAAAAGCGTTGGCCGCGCCGTTGTTCAAAACCCAGCGCACACCGCATTTCTGCTCGGGTTGCCCGCACAACACCTCCACCAAGGTCCCCGAAGGCAGCCGCGCACTGGCGGGCATTGGCTGCCATTACATGACCATCTGGATGGACCGCGAAACCGACACCTTTACCCAGATGGGCGGTGAGGGCGTAACCTGGATCGGTCAGGCGCCGTTCACTGAAACCCCGCACGTGTTCCAGAACCTGGGCGATGGCACCTATTTTCATTCGGGGCATCTGGCACTGCGTGCGGCGGTGGCTTCCAAGGTCAACATCACCTACAAGATTCTCTACAACGACGCCGTGGCCATGACCGGCGGCCAACCGATCGATGGCGTGCTGCGCGTCGATCAGCTCAGCCGTCAGGTGTTCAACGAAGGCGTGCAGCGCATTGCGCTGGTGTCGGACGATCCGGACAAATACCCGAGCCGTGAACAGTTCGCGCCGATCACCACCTTTCACCATCGCCGCGACCTGGACAGCGTGCAGCGGGAGTTGCGCGAATTCAAAGGGGTTTCGGTGATCATTTACGACCAGACCTGCGCGACCGAGAAACGTCGTCGTCGCAAGCGTGGCACGATGCTGGACCTGGACAAGCGCGCCATCATCAACCCTGCCGTCTGCGAAGGCTGTGGCGATTGCGGTGCGAAGTCGGGTTGTCTGTCGATTCTGCCGAAGGAAACCGCCGAAGGGCGCAAGCGCGAGATCGATCAGAGCGCATGTAACAAGGATTTCAGCTGCGTGGAAGGCTTTTGCCCAAGCTTCGTAACGGTCCATGGTGGCAAGTTGCGCAAGCCACAACTGCCCAAGCAGGCGCAGGCGTTTGCCGAGCTCCCTGAGCCGACGCTGCCGAGCCTCGATCAGCCGTTCAACATCCTGTTGCCGGGTGTCGGCGGCACGGGCGTCACCACCGTGGGTGCGATGCTCGGTTACGCGGCTAACCTGGAAGGCAAGGGCTGCAGCGTGCTCGACCAGGCCGGCCTGGCGCAGAAATTCGGGCCCGTGGTCAGTCATATCCGTATCGCGGCGCGGCAGGAAGACCTGTTCGCCGTGCGTATCGCCGCCGGTGAAGCCAATCTGTTGCTCGGGTGCGATCTGCTGGTGTCGTCGGGGCCTGATGCGATTGTCAAACTCAACAGCGCCAAGTCCTACGCGGTGGTCAACAGTCAGCAGACGCCGACGGCCGAATTCACCCGCAACCCGGACGCCGAATTCCCGGCCGACGCCATGATGCAGACCATCATCGAAGCCGTGGGTGAAGGGAAAACCCATTTTGTTCAGGCAACGGATCTGGCCACCAAACTGATGGGCGACAGCATCGCCAGCAACCTGTTCATGCTGGGGTATGCGTTCCAGCTGGGTCTGATTCCGCTGACCTCTGCGGCCATTGAAAAAGCCATCGAGCTGAACGGTGTGGCGGTCAATTTGAACCAGCAGGCGTTCCTGTGGGGCCGTCGTGCCGCGTTCGATCTGCCCGCAGTGCAGTCGGCGGCCAACCCGGACGTTGCGCCGGTTCAGGCGCCGGAAGCGTTGAGTCTGGACGAGCGCCTGGCCAATCACGCGAAGACCTTGGGCGACTACCAGAACCGTGCCTATGGGGAGCGCTATCTGGCGTTGGTCCACAAGGTGCGTGACACCGAAGCGCGGTTGTTCCCGGGTGAGCCTCCTGTGCTGACCGAAGCCGTTGCGTTCAATTACTTCAAACTGTTGGCCTACAAAGACGAATACGAAGTCGCACGGCTTTACAGCAATGGCGAGTTCACGCGGCAATTGCAGGCGCAATTCGAAGGCGACTACCGGCTGGAGTTTCATCTGGCACCGTCGTGGCTTGCCAAACGCGACCCCAACAGCGGGGCGCCGCGCAAGCGCAGCTTCGGGCCCTGGATGTTGAAAGCGTTCGAGGTGCTGGCGACGTTCAAATTCCTGCGGGGCACCGCGTTTGATCCGTTCGGTCGCAGCCTGGAGCGTCGTCAGGAGCGGGAATTGATCGACCACTATGTGAGCGACGTTGAATTGATTCTGACGCATTTGAATGCCGGGAATCGCCACACGGCGTTGAGCCTGGCGCGTCTGCCCGAGCGTATTCGTGGGTATGGTCACGTCAAGGAGGCCGCGATGAAAGCAGCGGCGTTGCAGGCTGCGCGGATGCGTCAAAGCCTGATCAGCGGGGAAGTGGAGTTGCCGAAGCTGTTTGAAGTCGCGGCATAAGGAATCAGGGTGGCGCGGGGCATTTGCCCGCGCTGCTTTGGTGATGAAGCATCCATGCCGGTGGGAGCCAATACCTGTGCTCCCACCGGCATTTTGTGTTCAGGCGGCAATCCCCGAAGGGATTCAAGACACCTTGGCAGTGACGGCTGTCACCTCGGTCAACGCCACCAGCACCGTCCCTTCGCTGACCATTTCACCCTCTGTGCAGTACAACGCCGACACCGTTCCGGCCGTGCTCGCACGGATGCTGTGTTCCATTTTCATGGCTTCGAGCACCACCAGAGGTGTCCCTGCCTCGACCGCCTGACCGACCTCGACCAGGACCCGAACGATGCTGCCGTTCATGGGGGCGGTCAGCCCGCCTTGATGGGTGTGGCTGGCTTCCACGGCTGCGATGGGATCGTAGCGTCTGATCGCGTGCAGCTCGCCTTGCCAGCTGAGGTACAGCGTGTCGTCGCGACGGATCGCGCGCGTTTGACGCCGCAGGCCATGCTGTTCGCTGACGAGTTGCTCGCCGAGCCACTGAACGTTGCACAGGTCATCGTCCCGCAGGCGAATCACACGGTCCTCTGCGGCGCAGCTCAGGTGCAGGACCATCGCGCTGGGCAGCCCCAGACGCAGGCCGCTTGCGCCCGACCAAGGCGAATCCGGATCGTCATGGCGCACCCTGGCCGGCGTGCTGAGGTGCCAGGCTAGCGCGGCGGCTTGCCAGAACTCGGCTGACAACGGCTCCGAAGGTGGCAACAGGTCGGTCTGGTAGCGGGGAATGAAGCCGGTGTCCAGTTCAGCGTCGGCGAATGCCGGGTGCGCAATGATCCGGCGCAGAAACGCGAGGTTGGTGCGTACCCCGCCGACGGCAAACGCGTCAAGCATCGACAACAGCCGCAAGCGCGCCTGTTCACGGTCCTCGCCCCAGGCAATCAGTTTGCCCAGCATCGGGTCGTAAAAGGGCGATACGTCATCGCCTTCGCTGACGCCGCTGTCCACACGGCGTCCCGGACCTGGCGCCGATTCCCGGTACAGCGTCAGCCTGCCAGTGGCGGGAAGAAAGTCGTTGGCCGGGTCTTCGGCGTACAGGCGCACCTCGATCGCATGTCCATTCAACGGCACCTGATCCTGCGTCATGGGCAGCGCCTCGCCTTGGGCGACGCGGAGCTGCCAGGCAACCAGGTCCAGCCCCGTGATGGCTTCGGTCACCGGGTGCTCGACCTGCAAACGGGTGTTCATCTCCATGAAGAAGAACTCGCCACGGGCGTCGAGCAGGAATTCCACCGTGCCAGCCCCGACATACCCGATGGCCTGCGCGGCCCGCACGGCGGCTTGCCCCATCGCGCGCCGCAATGCCGGGCTGAGTCCCGGCGCAGGCGCTTCTTCGACCACCTTTTGGTGGCGGCGCTGGATCGAGCAATCCCGTTCGTTGAGGTACAGGCAGTGACCGTGCTGATCGGCAAACACCTGGATTTCGACATGGCGAGGCTGGAGTACATATTTCTCCACCAGCATGCGCGAGTCGCCAAACGACGATTGTGCTTCTCGTTGCGCGGACGCCAGCGCGTCGGCCAGGTCTTCGTCACGCTCCACGACCTTCATGCCTTTACCGCCGCCCCCCGCCGTGGCTTTGAGCAGCACGGGGTAGCCGATGCGTGCGGCCGCTTCGCGGAAGGTTGCCGCGTCTTGTGCTTCGCCGTGATAGCCGGGGACGAGGGGAACGCCTGCGGCTTCCATCAGCGATTTAGCCGCTGATTTGCTGCCCATGGCATCGATGGCCGACGCCGGCGGTCCCAGAAACACCAGGCCGGCCTGCTCGACAGCGCGCGCAAACCCTGCGTTTTCCGAGAGGAATCCATAACCGGGGTGTATCGCTTGCGCGCCGCTGCTTCTGGCTGCCGCAATCAACGCGTCGATCTGCAGGTAGCTGTCGGCTGCTTTGCTGCCGCCCAGGTTCACGGCAACGTCGGCTTCACGCACATGCCGGGCAAGACGGTCGATCTCGCTGTGAACCGCGACCGTGGTCAAGCCCATGGCCTTGGCGGTGCGCATGATCCGGCAGGCAATTTCACCCCGATTGGCGACCAGCACCGAGGTCAAAGCGATGCGTTTATTTGCGTCCATCAGCGTGACTCTCCGTTCTTATTGTTGTCATCGCGCCAGGCAGGCTCACGCTTTTGCAGGAAGGCGCGCAGGCCTTCCTGGCCCTCCGGGCTGACCCTGATTCTGGCGATAGCGTTTTCGCAGTAACGGCGCAGTGCTGGCGTTAGCTCACCATGACCGACTTCGCGAAGCAGGTCCTTGCTGACGCGCATGGCCTGTGGGCTGTTGAGCAGCAGGTTGTCGATCCAGCGCTGAACCTGCTGTTCGAGTTCTGACGCAGGATAAGATTCGGCGAGGAGCCCGATCTCGCGCGCGCGCAAACCGTCGAAGCGTTCGGCGGTGAGTGCGTAGCGACGGGCGTGGCGTTCACCGATGGCTTGAATCACGAATGGGCTGATGACCGCAGGCGCCAGGCCGATTTTCACTTCCGACAGGCAAAACTGGGCATCATCGGCACCGATTGCCATGTCACAGCAACTGATCAGGCCCAGGGCCCCACCATAGGCTGAGCCTTGCACCACGGCCAACGACGGCAGTTTCAACTTGGCCAGGCTGTACATCAGCTCGCCGAGTTCGCGGGCGTCCCCCAGGTTGGTGTTGTAGTCCAGGTTGGCGGATTCCTGCATCCAGGCAAGGTCAGCCCCGGCGCTGAAGTGTTTGCCCCGCGCCCGCAGCACCAGGAAGCGCACGCTGGCATCACCCTGCACCCGCTCGAGCGCGATGATCAGCTCGCGAATCATCTGCGCGTTAAAGGCATTGTTCTTTTCCGGCCGATTGAGCCACAGCGTGGCGAAACCCCGGGGGTCGAATTCAAGTTCCAGCGTGTCGAAATCATTGACGTTCATGGAAGGCGTCATCCTCCGTCACATGCGGAACACGCCGAAGCGTGTGGCCTCGATGGGTGCGTTGAGTGCAGCGCTGATCGCCAGGGCCAGAATCTCGCGGGTTTGCGCCGGATCGATCACGCCGTCGTCCCACAGTCGGGCGCTGGAGTAGTAGGGGTGTCCCTGATGTTCGTACTGGTCAAGAATCGGTTGTTTCAACTCGGCTTCCTGCTCGGCGCTGAACGTCTGGCCACTGCGCTGCGCCTGCTCTCGCTTGACCTGCACCAGGACGCCCGCGGCCTGTTCGCCACCCATGACGCCGATCCGCGCGTTGGGCCACATCCACAGGAAACGCGGGTCGTAGGCACGACCGCACATGCCGTAGTTCCCGGCGCCGAAGCTGCCGCCGATGATGACGGTGAACTTGGGGACCCTGGCGCACGCTACTGCCGTGACCAGCTTGGCCCCGTGCTTGGCGATGCCGCCCGCTTCGTATTTCTGGCCGACCATGAATCCGGTGATGTTCTGCAGGAAGAGCAGGGGAATGCCGCGTTGGCAGGCCAGTTCGATGAAGTGCGCGCCTTTCTGCGCCGCTTCGGCGAACAGAATGCCGTTGTTGGCAAGAATCGCGATCGGGTAGCCATTCAAGTGTGCGAAACCACAGACCAGCGTGGTGCCGAACAGGGCCTTGAACTCATCGAACACCGAGCCGTCGACCAGTCTGGCGATCACTTCACGCACGTCGAATGGCTGTTTGGGATCGGCGGAAATCACGCCGTACAGTTCGTCACCGGCATACAGCGGCGCCAGTGGCGTTTGCCGTTGCAGGTCACCCTGTTTGCGCCAGTTGAGGTGAGCGATGCTGCGGCGCGCCAGTTCCAGCGCGTGTTCATCGCTGTCGGCATAGTGATCCGCGACGCCGGAGACCTTGCAGTGCACGTCGGCACCGCCTAGGTCCTCGGCGCTCACCACTTCGCCGGTGGCCGCTTTCACCAGCGGTGGTCCCGCCAGAAAGATGGTCGCCTGTTGGCGAACCATGATGGCTTCATCGGCCATGGCGGGTACGTACGCGCCGCCGGCGGTACAGGAGCCCATGACCACCGCGATCTGCGGGATTCCCTGGGCGCTCATGTTGGCCTGATTGAAGAAGATGCGGCCGAAATGCTCTCGGTCCGGAAACACTTCGTCCTGGCGGGGCAGGTTGGCGCCACCGGAATCGACCAGGTAGATGCACGGCAAACGGTTCTGCTGGGCGATGGACTGTGCTCGCAGGTGTTTTTTGACGGTCAGCGGGTAGTACGAGCCGCCTTTGACCGTCGCGTCGTTGGCGATGATCATGCACTCGACGCCTTCGACACGGCCGATGCCAGCGATCACGCCTGCGCAAGGCACCTCTTCGCCGTAGACGTCGTACGCGGCCAGTTGGCTGATCTCAAGAAACGCCGAGCCGGTGTCCAGCAGTCGGTCGATGCGGTCGCGGGGCAACAGCTTGCCCCGTGAGGTATGACGCTCTTGCGCTTTGGCGCCACCGCCTTCGTGGACCTGCGCCAGCAACTGGCGCAAGTCGTCGACCTGTTTTTGCAGGCTCGTGCGGTTAGCGGAAAACTCTGCCGAGCGCGGATTGATGCGGGTGTGCAGGATTGCCATGCTGCCTCCGGCGCTGTCAGCGGGTTTCGTTGAACAATTCGCGACCGATCAGCATTCGACGGATCTCGCTGGTCCCGGCGCCGATTTCGTACAGCTTGGCGTCACGCAGCAGGCGACCGGCGGGGAATTCGTTGATGTAGCCGTTCCCCCCGAGGATCTGAATCGTGTCCAGCGCCATCTGTGTGGCGCGCTCCGCGCTGTAGAGAATCACCCCGGCAGCGTCCTTGCGCGTGGTTTCCCCGCGTTCACACGCCTGGGCCACGGCGTACAGGTACGCGCGGCTGGCGTTGAGTTGGGTGTACATATCGGCGACCTTGCCTTGAATCAACTGGAACTCGCCGATGCTCTGGCCAAACTGTTTGCGGTCATGGATGTAAGGCAGCACCACATCCATGCACGCCTGCATGATCCCTGTCGGGCCGCCGGAGAGCACGACGCGCTCGTAATCCAGTCCGCTCATGAGCACTTTGACGCCACCGTTCAGTGCACCCAGCAGGTTTTCTTCCGGTACTTCTACGTCGTCGAAGAACAGCTCGCAGGTGTTCGAGCCGCGCATGCCCAATTTGTCGAACTTGTTGCTGCGAGAGAAACCTTTCCAGTCGCGCTCGACGATGAAGGCGCTGATGCCATGCGCACCTTTCTCAAGGTCGGTCTTGGCGTAGATCACGTACGTGCTGGCGTCCGGACCGTTGGTGATCCAGGTCTTGCTGCCGTTGAGCACGAAGCGATCGCCGCGTTTGTCGGCACGCAGCTTCATCGACACCACATCAGAACCGGCGTTGGGCTCGCTCATTGCGAGCGCGCCGATGTGTTCGCCGCTGATCAGCTTGGGAAGATAACGGGCCTTCTGTTCGGAATTGCCGTTGCGATTGATCTGATTGACGCACAGATTCGAATGCGCGCCGTAGGAAAGAGCGACGGACGCAGAGCCGCGGCTGATTTCTTCCATGGCAATGACGTGAGCCAGGTAACCCAGTCCGGCGCCGCCGTACTGTTCATCGACGGTGATGCCGAGCAGGCCCATGTCTCCGAACTTGCGCCACATGTCGGCCGGGAACAGGTTGTCTTTGTCGATCTGGGCGGCGCGAGGCGAGAGTTCTGCGGCAACGAATGCCTGCACCTGATCGCGCAGCGTGTCCAGCGTCTCGCCGTGGCCGAAATTGAGCGTGGGGTAATTCATGAGCCTGCGTTCCCTTATTGTTTTTGGAGGGGCTGTCTTTGGAGGGGCTGTCAGATAGCAATATTCAGTATCACCTTTACGTTAACGTAAACCTCTGGGTAGGCCGATGTCAACGCGGCTGATGACGGGCTTCAGGTTTCAGTAGGAGCTTTAGCGAGATAGGGGGCAGGGCGTTTTTCAAACGCCAGACAGCACGAAGGGGAGCCTAGGCTCCCCTCCAAGTTCAGTTGCATGCTCTTTTTTGTTTTTAGGCGGCCTGTTGTTGTTTTTGGTGGCCAGACCTTTTTTGCTTTTTTGAGCGACCCCCATACGGGGTCAAGAGCAAACGTATTTTTTTGAGCGCTGATACTGCTTCGATCTTGCGATTCAACCCGTTCGGTCGCTACCTGAAGGTAGTTTTATTGTTCTCTGTACGGTCGAGAGGACAAGCCTCACAAAGCGATCCACTCCAAAAAAATCAGTTAGCTACGCCTCTGTCCGTGTTGTTCTTGTTATGTCAGAGCCGTTACGTCTTGTTTTTATTGGTTTGCTGCTATTTGTTATTTTTGTTGTACGTAAGACATAGCAGAAGCCATGCCAACTTTTTCGAATCTTGCGCAGGCCCCCGAAAAACGGGGCTTCGCAGAAAAGCTTGAAAACAAGGGGTCATGAAAATCGTGACTCGGTGTTTCCGTGTTACCCGTTTTCTGTGTCTCAATGCCGGTGAGGGTAACACTGTGTGACAAGTTGTCGCACATTAGCCCGACAAACGTGCTTTTGCCACTCGCGAGCCGTTGGCCCGGCCGAGCACATCGCTGATGCGTTGCCCGGCGGCAATCAACGCGTCCAGATCCACGCCGGTGTCGATGCCCAGGCCCATCAGCATGTAGAGCACATCTTCAGTGGCGACATTGCCCGTCGCGCCTTTGGCATAAGGGCAGCCACCCAGCCCGGCGACCGAGCTGTCGAAGACCTGGATGCCTTCCAGCAGGCCCGCATAGATATTGGCCAACGCCTGGCCGTAGGTGTCGTGGAAGTGCCCGGCCAGTTTGCTGCGCGGTATCTGGCCAGCCACCTCATTGAACAATTCGCGCGTCGCGCCAGGCGTGCCCGTGCCGATGGTGTCGCCGAGTGACACTTCGTAACAGCCCATGGCGAACAGTTCATTGGCCACTGCCGCCACCTGTTTGGGCGACACCGCGCCTTCATACGGGCAACCCAGCACACAGGAGACATACCCGCGCACCTGGATGCCGTGCAGGCGAGCGGCCTCCATGATCGGCAGGAACCGGTCAAGGCTCTCGCTGATCGAGCAATTGATATTGCGTTGGGAAAACGATTCTGAAGCGGCGGCGAACACCGCGACCTCCTTGACCCCGGCGGTCAAGGCGTCTTCAAAACCGCGAAGGTTCGGCGCGAGTGCCGCGTAGGTGACACCCTTCTTACGCTGGATGCCGGCGAACACTTCTGCCGAACCTGCCATTTGCGGCACCCATTTGGGGGAGACGAAGCTGCCGACCTCGATGTAACCCAAGCCAGCGTGGGTCAAGTCATCCACCAGGCGGATTTTATCGGCAACGTCAATCGGGCGGGCTTCGTTCTGCAGGCCGTCTCGTGGGCCGACTTCTACCAGGCGTACGCGTTGGGGGAGGGACATGGCAGGCATTCCTGTATCAACGAGTTTCTAGAAACAGCGTTTAACACACTGTCATCAAAGGGATTTGCTCAGCGCAGCCTTGCAACGCTCTTCAGCCGTATCGAGCTCCAGTTGCATTTGCTCGATGTCCAGCAACTGTTGATCGAGCTGCGCGCGGCGCTCTGCAATCTTCGTAAGCATCGTGGTGAGTTGTTTCTGGTTATCACCGGTCGGGTCGTAAAGGCCGATCAAGTCCCGGCACTCAGCCAAGGAAAAGCCGATGCGCTTGCCGCGCAGGATCAGCTTGAGGGTGACTTTGTCCCGGGCCGAATAGACACGCTCCAGGCCGCGACGCTCAGGACACAGCATGCCTTGCTCTTCGTAAAAGCGGATGGTGCGCGTGGTGATGTCCAGCTCGCGTGCGAGGTCGGAAATACTGTAAGTCGGATTCGTCATGAAAAGGCTCGTGCGAGAAGGCGTCGAGCTAACGTACGGCGACCTTGACGTAAACGTCAAGCTGGCCTGAGCGACGCGCTTCGATCTGCAGGAGCCGACTGGCTGGCGCAGGCGTCAGGTCTGGAACGTTGACCTCACTGATCCGACGCATTCGCGAGCCAGGCAATTCCCACCGTCAATCTTCTCGAATCGGCCTTAATGACGGGTTACAACCTATTGATCTGTATTACTTAACCGCCGCTTCAAGTTCTTTCTCAAGTTTGCGTTCTTGAGCGGTGACCAGTTGGCAGAGCTCAATGATCTGCTCGCGCATCCAGCGATTGGCTGGATCCTGGTCGGTGCTTTCATGCCAATACAGGTGGGTCTCCACGGTGGGGACATCGTTGACAGGCAGGTACACGAAATGCAGGTCGTTGCGGCGCGCGAAGCGTTCCGGAACGGTCATGACCATGTCGGTCTGCTGCAGCACTTGTGAAGCCATCAGGTAATGCTGCGAGCGCAGGGCGATTTTGCGTTGAATGCCCATTTTCCCCAGCGCCAGGTCCACATAACCCAAGCCGCTGCGGCGGCTGGAGATATGAATGTGGGCCACTGACAAATAGTCGTCCAGGCTGATGGCGGCTTTGTTGGCGAGCGGATGGCCCCGGCGCATGGCGCACACGTAGTTGTCTTCCATCAACTTCACGTGCCGCACTTGAGGGTCGGTGTTGAGCGGCGCGTCCACGGCAAAATCAAGCCGCCCAGCGGCCAGCTCTTTAGTGGTTTCCCTGCGTTTGGACAGGAAGCTTTCGATGGTCACTGCCGGCGCCAGTCGGCGAAGCCGTTGAAACAGCGCGGGCAAAATAATGGCCTCGGTCAGGTCGGTCATGCTGATGCGGTAGTTCTTGTTGGCCTGGAGCGGGTTGAAAATCCGACTCTCCTGCACCGAGACGCGCAACAGCGAGAGTGCGTTACGCACCGGGCCGATGATGTTCTGCGCCATCGGCGTGGGCACCATGCCTTGAGCCGTGCGGACAAACAGCGGGTCGTTGAAGGTTTCCCGCAGACGGGCCAGCGCGTTGGAGACCGCAGGTTGGGTGATGCCGACGATCTGACCGGCGCGGGTCAGGTTGGCTTCCGTGTAGATGGCGTCAAACACAATAAAGAGATTGAGATCGACCTTGCTCAGGTTCATTGCTGTGCGCCTCACGCTGCTTTTGTTATTAGGGCTGTTGTCCGGCCCGACTTGGTACTGTCGTTCAGGAACTGGCCTGATCATATATCGGTTATGAATGTTAATACACGCCGAGAATAGGTTAGATAAATGGAAAGGCCTGTTCTAGCATCGTGCCATGACTTGAAACCACCTCATCAGAAGGTAGCTGCCCATGGATTTCGCTTACTCCCCCAAGGTCCAGGAACTGCGCGAGCGCGTGACCGCGTTCATGGATGCTTACGTGTACCCGGCCGAACCCGTGTTTGAGCGGCAGGTGGCAGAGGGGGATCGTTGGCAGCCGACGGCGATCATGGAGGAACTCAAGGCGCGGGCCAAAGCCGAGGGGTTGTGGAACCTGTTTCTGCCCGAATCGGAGCTCGGCGCCGGCCTGACCAACCTCGAATACGCGCCGCTGGCGGAAATCATGGGCCGCTCCTTGTTAGGGCCGGAGCCGTTCAACTGTTCGGCGCCCGATACCGGCAACATGGAAGTGTTGGTGCGCTATGCCAGCGAAGCGCAGAAGCAGCAATGGCTGGAGCCTTTGCTGCGCGGCGAAATCCGTTCTGCCTTCGCGATGACCGAGCCGGACGTCGCCTCATCGGACGCCACCAACATGGCTGCCCGTGCGGTGCGCGACGGCGATGAGTGGGTCATCAATGGCCGCAAATGGTGGACGTCAGGCGCCTGTGACCCGCGCTGCAAAATCATGATCTTCATGGGCTTGAGCAACCCTGACGGACCGCGTCACCAACAGCACTCAATGATCCTGGTGCCGACCGACGCGCCCGGCGTTAAGATCGTGCGGCCGCTGCCGGTATTTGGCTACGACGATGCCCCTCACGGTCACGCTGAAGTGCTGTTCGATAACGTACGCGTGCCCTACGAAAACGTACTCCTGGGCGAAGGCCGTGGTTTCGAGATCGCGCAAGGGCGTCTTGGCCCTGGCCGTATCCACCACTGCATGCGTTCGATCGGGATGGCGGAGCGTGCGCTGGAGCTGATGTGCAAGCGTTCGGTACAGCGCACTGCGTTCGGCCGACCTTTGGCGCGCCTGGGCGGTAACATCGACAAAATTGCCGACTCGCGCATGGAAATCGACATGGCACGCCTGCTGACGCTGAAAGCGGCGTACATGATGGACACGGTCGGCAATAAGGTGGCCAAAAGCGAAATCGCGCAGATCAAGGTGGTCGCGCCGAACGTGGCGTTGCGGGTCATCGATCGGGCGATCCAGATCCACGGCGGAGCAGGGGTTTCCGGCGATTTCCCGCTGGCCTACATGTACGCGATGCAGCGCACCCTGCGATTGGCCGACGGCCCGGATGAAGTGCACCGCGCAGCCATCGGCAAATACGAAGTGGGCAAGTACGTGCCCAAAGAGATGATGCGCAGCGAGCAGCGCTGAGTGTTCAGACTCGATGACCCAGGGAGCACTTGAGCACCAGCAGCCTGTTCGCCAAGGCTGCGGTGCACCCGATCCTCTCCATGGAACCTGCGCAAGCATCGGCTTGCGTGGTGATCCAGGCATCCTGCCTCAGGATCGGTTCACTCGACCCACACCTCAACGCGGCGGTTCTTGATCCGGCCTTCATCGGCGTCATTCGCAGCGACGGGCATTTCGTCGCCGAAACCGCGCACATCGCGCAGAATCACGCCGCTTTTCAGCAACTCCCGGCGCACTGCCATGGCCCTGAGTCTGGAGAGCAACTGGGCCCGTACCGGGTCGCTCTTCGCGTCGCCAAACCCGACCAGCGTGACCTTCTGGTTGAGCAGGTCGTGGACTTTCAGGTAGTCGGCGACCCGTTTCAGGTCCAGGCGAGCCTTGTTGTCGAGGGTCGCGCTGCCCTGCGCGAAGCGGAAATTAACCGACAGCCGTTCCGCTTCACGGGTCAAATTCTGGTACTCCGCGGGCATTTCCGAAGTGGCCCGTACTTTCACCGCCTGCACAGTCTGCGCGACAAAACCGTTCTGCGCGACGATGGACTGCCCCTGCGGACTTTGAGCGAAACGCACCAGCGCTTTGGCCCATCGCTGCCTGGCGTCGGGCGGCAGGTAGAAATACAACCGGCGTGACAACGGGTAGTCCTCGGTCGCGATCAGACTGATGCTGGGCAGCATGGGCTTCGACGTCCCGTCGCTGATCGCCACCACCTTGGCCTGCCGGACATAAGGCAGGCCGATAAAGCCGATCCCTTGCCGGTCATGACTGACCTCGTCGGACAGCGCTTCGCTGAATTCGAAACGCCGGGTGTCACGCGCCAGTGTCTTACCGAATTTCGCCAGTATCAGCTCATTGAAGGTATCGAAGGTGCCGGATTGCTGGTCTCGGGCGTACACATGGATGGGGCCGCCGGTGCTGCCCAGTTGCTCCCAGTCATGAATCTCGCCGGAGAAGACTTTCGCCAGTTGCGCAGTGCTCAGTTCGCGCAACGGATTGGCCGGGTGCAGTATGACCGCAACGCCGTCGATGGCGATCACCTGTTCGGCATCATGACTGCGCAGATCGCCGAGGCCGGACAGCTCGTTGAATTCAGCGTCCTTGATGGGACGTGAGGAAGCGGCGAGGTCCGCCTGACCGTTTTTGAGAGCGGTGAATCCCGTGCTTGAGCCATGAGCAGCGATATCAATAGCGACCGCCTGGCCTGAAGGCAGTTGGCCGACAATCCGCGATTCGTTGGGTCTGATCCCGGGTTGCTGCTGGATGGCCTGCGCGCCTTGCTGGTTGAGCAGCCCGATGACCAACGCAGGGCCCAGTTGCGCGCCGATGGTGTTGGAGCCCTGAATGCGCAGCGCGGGCGTGCCATCTGCAGGGACGGGCAGGGTGGACGCGCGCGCGTGGAGCACAAGCGCTGGCAGCAGGCAGACCGCGATGGCGTGTAAAAAAAGCGAGTGCGCTGCATGTGCGGCATCTTCTTATGGGCGAGAGATGCCGGAGAATAAGACAGATGCATGACGGCGATGTGACAGCCACAGGGGTTCGTCAGTGGCTGTTCACAATGGCAGCTGGCGGCAGCGCAGCCGCCGTGGATCAGCTCAATTCAAGCCAGATCGGCGCGTGATCCGAGGGCTTTTCCATCCCGCGCAGATCGTAATCCACGCCCGCAGCGAGGATGCGTGGCTGCAGACCATGGGAGGTCAGGATCAGGTCGATGCGCAGGCCGCGTTTGGGCTGGTCTTCGAAGCCGCGGCTGCGGTAATCGAACCAGCTGAACTGATCAACCACTTCCGGGTACAGATGACGGAAGCTGTCCACCAGCCCCCAGTTCTTGAGTTTGGCCATCCACTCGCGCTCTTCCGGAAGGAAGCTGCACTTGCCGGTTTTCAGCCAGCGCTTGGCGTTGTCCGGACCGATGCCGATGTCGCTGTCTTCCGGCGAAATGTTGACGTCGCCCATGATCACCAACGGCTGGTCGTTGGAGAACCGGGTTTCCAACAGTTGCTGAAGGTCGGCGTAGAACTTGGTTTTGGCCGGGAATTTGGTGGGGTGGTCACGACTTTCGCCTTGCGGGAAGTAGCCGTTCATGATCGTGACCGGCAGGCCATTGCGGTCGGCAAAGGTGCCCCAGATAAACCGCCGCTGAGCCTCTTCGTCGTCGCTGTCAAAGCCTTTGTGCAGCGAAAGTGGTGCCTGGCGAGAGAGCAGGGCAACGCCGTAGTGACCTTTCTGCCCGTGGAAGTGCACGTGATAGCCCAGCGCTTCGATTTCAGCCTGCGGGAACTGTTCGTCCGAGACCTTGGTTTCCTGAAGGCCGATGACGTCAGGCTGGTGTTTTTCAATCAGCGCCGCCAATTGATGCGGGCGGGCGCGCAGGCCGTTGATGTTGAAAGACACAATTTTCATAGACGGCAGTCCTGGCAAAAACAAACCGCGATGCTAGCCGACCTTCCTGCCAACGGCCAGCCTCAAGGGCAATCTCGGTCATCGACCGGCTGCTACGCTGTGGGAAATGCTTGGGAAACTCATCGGAACTGTCGTCAAGGCCCGCCACTCGAACGCTTGACACCATCAACCCGTCCGAACGAGTCGGGTTATCGAAAGGGACACGATCACATGCCTGATTCAGCGAATGCACCGGCCGACATCCGTCAACTGGACAGCGGTTACTCCCGCGAAGCTCGGTCGTTGCTGTACCAGGCGTATCGGCATGAGCCGAGCTTCGGCTATTTGTTCGAGTCGGGCCGGTCCGGTTATGAGCATCGAGTACGCGCAACGGTTCGCGAACTAGTGAAGCAGCACTTCCTGCAAGACATGCCGGCGCTTGGGCTGTTTGTCGAGGACCGGCTGGTGGGCGTTGCCCTTATCGCGCCGCCGCAACGGCGTTTGGGCATTACCGAAAGCTGGGCGTGGCGGTTGCGCATGGTGATGAGCACCGGACTTCGTTGTACCCAACGGTATCTGGAGTATTACCAGGCCGTATTGGCGTGCCTGCCTTCCGATCAAGTCCACGTCCTTCCGCTGCTGGGCATCCATCCCGATTTTCAGGGCAAACACTACGGTGAGCAGTTGCTGCAAGCGCTGCACGACTGGTGCGCCGTGGACGATCATTCAAAAGGCATCGTGCTGGACACCGGCAATGAGCATTATCTGGAGTTCTATAAACGACAGGGTTATGAGGAGATTGGAGAGGTGGCTGTAGGACCCATCCGAGAGCACGTCTTTTTTCACCCAAGTCCTCAGGTTTCAATGGGTTCCATGGTTTGACCGCGGATCTTTTGTTCACCCCTGCGGGTTCCAGAAGCACCCGCCGCTCGTGTTAGCATCCGCGCCTATGAAGTTTCCCGGTCGATTCACCAGTGGTTTTATCCTGATGTTTTCCAGCTGTGCGGCGTTCGCCGATGCTCAGCTGGATGTGCGGATCAAACCGTCCAATTCCGAGCTCAAATCCAACATTGAAGGGTACGTGGGCAGCCTCGGCGAGCGTGATGAACAGGCGCTCGAGCGGTTCAGCGTGGGCGCTGTCGAGCAGGCGCAGAAAGCGGCCCAGGCGCTGGGTTATTACCAGGCGCAGATCGACACCGAGGTCAAGCGGACCGATAAGGACCTGCACCTTGTTCTCACGGTAGAGCCCGGCGAGCCGGTGCACTTGCGTAACGTCACGGTTCGGATCGAAGGCGACGCGCGTCAGCTCAAGGCCTTCAAAGTGCCCAAGAGCGAAGCGCTCAGGTCGGGGGCCGTGCTCAACCATGGTCGTTACGAAGACGCCAAGCGTCTGATCCAGAATCAGGCCGCCCGTTACGGTTTTTTCAAGGGGCGATTTGTGGTTCAACGCCTGTCCGTTGACCCGCGGGCGGGTGTTGCCGACATCGAGCTGGTTTACGACAGCGGACCCCGGTTCTCGCTGGGTAAAGTGACGTTCAGCGGTGATGCGCCGTTCGATGAAGACCTGCTCAAACGCATGGTGCCCTTCAAGGAGGACACGCCGTACGATTCCGAGTTGATCGCCGAGCTCAACCAGGCCATGCAATCGAGCGGATACTTCGAAGGCGTTCGTGTCGATGCTTCACCCACCGATGCACAAGGTCGGGTGATCCCGGTCGATGTCCAGTTGCAGACCCGCAAGCCTCGCACCCTGGGGCTGGGTGTGGGCTATTCGACTGACGTCGGGCCTCGGGTAAAAACCAACTGGACACGTCACTGGGCCAATGCGCAGGGCCACAGCTACGGCTTCGAATCCGAATTGTCGGCGCCACGCCAGAACGTCGGCCTGTTTTATGACATCCCGCTGGACCCGCCGCTGACCGATAAACTGCGGTTCGCGGGCGGCTATCAATACGAAGAAATCGCCGACACCGACAGCCTCAGCAAACTGCTGACGGTAGGTCCTGAGTGGCACAGCAAATTGCCCAGCGGCTGGGAACGGGTCATTTCCCTCAAATGGCAGCGTGAAGAGTACCGTCTGGGCAACGATGAGGGATTGAGCACGTTGTTGATGCCCGGCATCAGCTATTCCTATCTGCGCAGCGATAACCGGATTGACCCGCACAACGGTTACCGTCTGCAGTTCGAAACCGAGGTGGCGAAGGAAGGCCTGGGCTCGGACGCCAACGTGCTGCACGGCACGGCACTGATCAAAGGGCTGACCACGGTTGCGCAGAACCACCGATTTTTGGGCCGCGTACAAGTGGGCGGTACAGCCACCAACGGTTACAAGTCCATTCCGCCTTCGTTGCGATTCTTTGCCGGTGGCGACCAGAGCGTTCGGGGTTACGACTATCAGTCACTGTCCCCGGAAAACTCCGACGGCGACAAGATCGGCGGCCGCTACATGATTGCCGGCAGTGCCGAATACCAGTACTCCATCGCTGAAAAGTGGCGCATTGCGGCCTTTGTCGACCAGGGCAACTCGTTCAACTCGCTGGATTTACCGAGCCTCAAAACCGGTGTCGGTATCGGTATTCGTTGGGTTTCACCGGTAGGACCGCTGCGTCTGGATCTCGCGCACGCGCTGGATGATGACGGCGGCATTCGCCTGCATTTCTCGATGGGGCCTGAACTGTGACAAAGGCGGCACTGTTGAAGCGTGTTTCACTTATTTTCGTGGCAAGTGTTCTGACCCTGATGGTTCTGGTCGTGAGCGCATTGGGGCTGTTGCTTGGGACACAAGCCGGAAGTCGTTGGGTGTTGACGTGGGTGCCGGGCTTGCAGGTCCAGCATTTCTCCGGCCACCTGGGTGGCGCGTGGCAGGCCGACTCGCTGGTCTGGCAGCAAGGCGAGAGCAAGGTCGAGGTCGACGCGCCGGCGTTCGACTGGTCGCCGTCGTGTCTGATGCGAATGACCTTGTGCATCGACACCCTGAAGACAGCGGATATCCGCCTGCACTTTGCACCTTCCCCCGATGAAGGCAGCGGCGGCCCGATTACGCTGCCTGCGCTCAAGTTGCCGATGGCCATCGAACTGGGCGAGGTTCAAATCGGCAGCCTGCACCTGGACGGCACCGAGCAGGTGCGCGACGTCCAGCTCGCCGCCCATTGGACGGCAGACGGTCTGAAGATCGATTCCATGCACGCGCAGCGCGACGACATCGTGCTGGACCTCACGGGGTTGCTGAAACCCGTGGGTGACTGGCCGCTGACTGCACAAGGCCAGGTCAAGCTGCCTGCTGTCAGTGGTCAGCCACTGTCGTTGGCGTTGAATGTGGCCGGCGACCTGCTCAAAACGCTCAATGTGAACGCCCAGACGAGCGGCTACATCGAGGCGAAGCTGGTGGGGCAATTGCAACCGCTGGTGGAGAATCTGCCGGCGGACGTGGCGATCACCAGTGACGGTTTCAAAGCCAGCAAAGATTTGCCCGATACGCTGCAACTCAACCAGGTGACGCTCAACGCCAAGGGTGATCTGGCGCAGGGGTACGCCATTGTCGGCAATGCGAGCCTGCCTGCCGAGCAGGGGCCGGTGACGCTGGCGTTGCAGGGACGGGTCGATGCCAAAGGTGCGCAAATCAATACCCTGGACCTGACTGCCAGTGACGAGCAGCGGCTGAAGCTCAGCGGATCGCTGGATTGGCAGAAGGGCTTGAGTGCAGACGCGAAGGTCGACTGGCTGGATTTCCCCTGGCACCGCCTGTATCCGGTGATCGACGAGCCACAAGTCAGTGTTCATACCTTTAATGGCGAGATTTCCTACACCGACGGCAAGTACCTGGGCAACTTCGTCGGTGACTTCAAAGGCCCGGCGGGTCCTTTCAGCCTGAAAAGTCCGTTCAGCGGTGATCTACAGCAGATTTTCCTGCCGCAGCTTGAATTGGTGGCGGGGCAAGGCAAGGCCAGTGGTCACCTTGACGTGCAGTTCGCCGACGGAGTCGCCTGGGACACGGCTCTCGATTTGAGCGCCATCGACCCTTCGTTCTGGGTGGCGGAGCTGCCGGGATCCCTGGCGGGTCCGCTGCGCAGCAAGGGATCCTTCAAGGATGAGCGGCTGAATCTGAATGCCGACCTTGACCTCAAAGGGCGCCTGCGCGGGCAGCCTGCGGTGATGCAGGCCAAGGCGGACGGAGCAGGGGACAGGTGGAACGTCAGCGCGTTGGACATTCGCCTGGGTGACAACCGTATTCAGGGCACCGGTAGCCTGCAACAGAAGCTGAGCGCGAAACTGGACCTGAACCTGCCGCGTCTCGGTCAGCTCTGGCCGCGGCTGCAGGGGCAGGTCAAGGGCCGGGTCGATCTGGCTGGCACGCTACAGGCGCCGCAGGGCCAACTGGGTTTGCAAGGTACGCAACTGGCGTACGAGGATAACAAGCTGCAAAGCCTGAACCTGTCGGCGAAGCTGGACGCTGCGCAACGCGCGACCCTCGATGTGAAAACCAGTGGCATTCAGGTGGGTGACACCGCACTGGGCACGCTCGTTGTGAACGGCCAGGGCGACATCAAGCGTCAACAGGTCAAGCTTGACCTGCAAGGGCCATTGCTCAAGCTGGCGCTGGGGCTGGACGGCACGCTCGACAAAGGCAATTGGCGGGGTCGCCTTGCCAGTGGTGATGTGCAAACGGGCGGGCAGGACTGGAAGCTCCAGCAACCGGCGAAACTTGAGCGTCTGGCTGACGGCAAAATCAATTTTGGTGCGCATTGCTGGCTGTCGGGCCCTGCCAGCCTCTGTGGCGAAGATCAGCGCCTGATGCCTGATCCGCGCTTGCGCTATCACCTCAAACAGTTCCCGCTGGACAGTCTGGCGCAGTGGTTGCCCAAGGACTTTGCGTGGAAAGGTGCCTTGAACGCCGATGTCCAACTGGACCTGCCGGCGTCCGGGCCCAACGGTCAGGTGGTGATCGACGCCAGTGGCGGCACGTTGCGCGTCAAAGAAAAAAACCAGTGGCTGGATTTTCCTTATCAGACGCTCAGGCTTACGAGCAGCCTGACACCCAAGAAAGTCGACACGACGGTGGATTTTCGGGGGGGCAAGCTGGGTGACCTGCTGGCACGCTTGAGCATTGATCCCGTTGCGAAGAACAAACCAGTCAATGGCGAGTTCAATCTGACGGGGCTGGATGTGTCCGTGGCGCGGCCCTTCGTCACAATGGTTGAAAAGCTCAACGGCAAGCTGAACGGCAGCGGACGCATCTCGGGTGGCCTGTTGGCGCCGCAGGTCAACGGCAATGTGGTGCTGAGTGACGGCGAGGTGTCCGGGCCGGAATTGCCGATCACCCTTGAAAAACTCAACGTGCAAGCCTTGATCGCGGGCGAAAACGTTCAGCTGAAGGGCAACTGGCGCAGCGGTGCGGCAGGTCAAGGCAGCCTTGGCGGGCACATCGCCTGGGCTGACGCGCTGGACGTGGATGTCAACCTGCAGGGTTCGCGTCTGCCGATCACCGTCGAGCCCTACGCCAAGCTCGAAGCGACACCTGACCTGAAGATCAGCCTGCAGGGTGACCGGCTGGCGGTGTCAGGCAAGGTACTGATCCCCAAAGGCGAGATCACCGTGCGCCAACTGCCGCCGTCCACTGTCAAAGTGTCCGATGACACGGTGATCGTTGGTGCGCAGACCGAAGCGGGCAAACCGCCGATGGCGATCGCCATGGACATCAACGTCGAAGTCGGTCAGGAGAAGTTGAGCTTCACCGGTTTTGGTCTGACGGCCAACCTTGCGGGGCACGTGCACATTGGTGACAACCTGGACACCCGCGGCGAACTGAACCTCAATGATGGCCGTTATCGCGCCTATGGCCAGCGCCTGACCATTCGCAAAGCAAGGCTGTTGTTCGCGGGGCCGGTGGATCAACCGTACCTGGACATCGAAGCGATCCGCCAGACCGATGACGTGATTGCCGGTATTCGCCTGAGTGGCAGCGCCGAACAGCCAACGACCACGGTATTTTCCGAGCCTGCGATGAGCCAGGAACAAGCGTTGTCCTATCTGGTGCTCGGCCGCCCGTTGGCCACCAATGGCGAAGACAACAACATGATGGCTCAGGCCGCGCTGGCCCTTGGGTTGGCCGGCAGTTCGTCGACAGCGGGTAAACTGGCCTCCGATCTCGGGATCAAAGACTTCGATCTGGACACCTCCGGCAGCGGCGACACCACCGCGGTGGTTGCCAGCGGCAAGATCACCGACAAACTCAGCTTGCGGTACGGGGTAGGGGTGTTCGAACCGGCGAATACGATCGCCCTGCGTTACCTGTTGAGCAAGAAGGTGTACGTGGAGGCGGCGAGCGGTGTCGCCAGTTCGCTGGATATTTTCTATAAACGGGATTTTTAAAGGGCGAAGGCATCAACGACAACAAAGTGATGCCTGCCAGTAGGTCGTCAGGCCGAATCGTGGTTAACTTCCTGTCTTTCCCGCAACCTCAAAATAAGGACTCAGCTCATGGCTCAAGTGACTCGTAGAGGCTCCCCGGTTCAGATCAGCGGCGAACTGCCAAAGGTCGGCAGCAAGGCGCCTGCTTTCAAACTGGTCGGTGGCGATCTGTCTGACGTGACCCTGGAAACCTTTGCCGGCAAGCGCAAAGTGCTGAACATCTTCCCAAGCGTCGACACGCCGACCTGCGCCACCTCGGTGCGCAAGTTCAACGCTCAGGCAAATGACCTGAACAACGCTGTGGTGCTGTGCATCTCGGCCGACCTGCCTTTCGCGCAGGCGCGTTTCTGCGGCGCCGAAGGCCTGGAAAACGTTAAAAACCTGTCCACCATGCGGGGCGCTGACTTCATGCAAGCCTACGGTGTGGCAATCGCTGACGGCCCGATGGTTGGCCTGACCACCCGCGCTGTCGTTGTGCTGGACGAAAACGACAACGTCCTGCACAGCGAACTGGTGCCAGAGATCGGTCAGGAGCCGAACTACGACGCCGCACTGGCCGTGCTCAAGTAAGTCGTTCGTTGCGTATTGCCGGATAACACACGGCAATACTTCGCAACACAAAGCGGCCTGACTCGATCAGGCCGTTTTTATTTGCAGGTCAACACCTTACCTAAGTAAGCACTCAGTAAATTGCCGGTAAAGGCCCTTTGCTTGGCACCTAACTATGCTTATTGTTCAGCCTCCCGAAGACGCTCACGCGCACACTGGTTGACTTATTCATGCAATCGTCTGGTTCCCGTAACTCCCGCCGCTGGCTGATCAGCCTGCTGGTCCTATTGATTGTCGCAGGCGTCTGTTGGCGGTACTGGCCGGGCTCGTCAGCCAAGACGGATGCCAGCGCGCAGCAATCCGGTCAGACCCACAAGGGCGCCAGCCGCAGTGGCGGCGCGGGGAAAGTGACGGGCCAGCGCCCGGGTTTTGGCGGGTCCACCGGCCCGGTTCCGGTGCGCGTGGCGCCGGCAACGACCGGTGACTTCCCGATCTACTACAAGGCCCTGGGCACCGTGACCGCGATGAACACCATCAACGTGCGCAGTCGGGTCGCCGGTGAGTTGATGAAGATCAACTTCCAGGAAGGTCAGCAGGTCAAGGCGGGGGATCTGCTTGCAGTGATCGACCCACGCAGCTACCAGATTGCGTTGCAACAGGCCGAAGGCACGCTGATGCAGAACCAGGCGTTGCTGAAGAATGCTCAAATCGACGTACAGCGTTATCGGGACCTGTACAAAGAAGACAGCATCGCCAAGCAGACCCTCGACACCGCGGAGTCCTTGGTCGGACAGTACCAGGGCACCATCAAGACCAATCAGGCGGCTGTGGGTGACGCCAAGCTTAACCTCGACTTCACGCAAATCCGGGCGCCGATCTCGGGCCGCATCGGTCTCCGTCAGCTGGACGTCGGTAACCTGGTCGCCGCCAACGACACCACCGCCCTGGCGGTCATCACCCAAACCAAGCCTATCACCGTCAACTTCACGTTGCCGGAGAAAGACCTCGCGGACGTGATCGGCCATTACCGCAGCGGCGACAAGCTGCCTGTCGAGGCGTGGGACCGTGGTGACGTGAAATTGCAGGCCAAGGGTGTGCTGGCAAGCATCGACAACCAGATCGACATCACCACCGGCACGCTGAAGTTCAAGGCGCGCTTTGATAACGACGACGAAGCGCTGTTCCCCAATCAGTTCGTCAACGCGCGGCTTCTGGCGACCACCCTGAAAAATGTGGTGCTGGTGCCTTCGGCATCGGTTCAGTTCGGCGTCAACGGCACCTTCGTGTACGTGATGGAGGGCGACAAGAAAGTCCGCATTCGCTCGCTGAAAACCGGGCCAAGCGATGAAAACACCACGGTCGTGACCGAAGGCCTGGTCGCTGGCGATCGCGTGGTGCTGGAAGGTACCGACCGCCTGAAGGACGGCAGCGACGTGGACGTGGTCAACGACAGCAAGGACGTGCCGGTGACGCCTGGGCAGAAACTGCAGGGCCAGCCGTCCAAGGACAAGGCGTCCGGTGAGTCGGCCAATGCCGCAACCGCGAAAAAAGGCAACGTATGAACCTGTCACGCCTGTTCATTCTCAGGCCCGTCGCGACCACGCTGAGCATGCTGGCCATCGTGCTGGCCGGCCTGATCGCTTACACCTTGCTGCCGGTGTCGGCGTTGCCCCAGGTGGACTATCCGACCATCCGGGTGATGACGTTGTATCCCGGCGCCAGCCCGCAGGTGATGACCAGTGCCGTGACCGCGCCGTTGGAGCGCCAGTTCGGGCAGATGCCAGGCCTCACGCAGATGGCGTCCACCAGTTCCGGCGGGGCTTCGGTGATTACCTTGCGCTTCAGCCTGGACATCAACATGGATGTCGCCGAGCAGGAAGTGCAGGCCGCCATCAACGGTGCCACCAATCTGTTGCCGAACGATTTACCGGCACCGCCGACCTATAACAAGGTCAACCCGGCCGACACGCCCGTGCTCACCCTGGCGATTACCTCCAAAACCATGCTGCTGCCCAAACTCAATGATCTGGTCGATACGCGCATGGCGCAGAAGATCGCGCAGATCAGCGGCGTCGGCATGGTCAGCATCGCCGGCGGCCAGCGTCAGGCGGTGCGGATCAAGGTCAACCCGGACGCCTTGGCGGCCAACGGTCTGAACCTGTCGGACGTCCGCACGCTGGTCACGGCGTCCAACGTCAATACGCCCAAAGGTAATTTCGATGGTCCGACCCGGGTGTCGATGCTCGATGCCAACGACCAGCTCAAATCCCCCGAGGAATACGCCAACCTGATCCTGGCCTACAACAACGGCGGCCCGCTGCGGCTCAAGGACGTCGCACAGATTGTCGACGGCGCGGAAAACGAACGGCTTGCCGCGTGGGCAAACCAGAATCAGGCGGTCCTGCTCAATATTCAGCGTCAGCCCGGCGCCAACGTGATTGAAGTGGTCGACCGGATCAAGGCCTTGTTGCCGAGCATCACCGATAACCTGCCTGCTGGTCTGGACGTGGTGGTGTTGACCGACCGTACCCAAACCATCCGCGCCTCGGTCAGCGATGTGCAGCACGAACTGCTGATTTCCATCGTTCTGGTCGTGCTGGTCACCTTCCTGTTTCTGCGGCGCCTGAGCGCCACCATCATTCCTTCCGTGGCCGTGCCGCTGTCGCTGGTGGGCACCTTCGGCGTCATGTACCTCGCCGGTTTTTCGGTCAACAACCTGACCTTGATGGCCATGACCGTCGCCACCGGTTTCGTGGTCGACGATGCCATCGTGATGCTGGAAAACATTTCCCGGCACCTGGAGGAGGGTGAAACCCCGTTGCAGGCGGCGCTCAAAGGCGCGCGGCAGATCGGGTTTACCTTGATTTCGCTGACCATCTCCTTGATCGCGGTTTTGATCCCGTTGTTGTTCATGGCGGATGTGGTCGGGCGGCTGTTCCGTGAGTTCGCCATCACCCTGGCGGTAGCGATCCTGATTTCGCTGGTGGTTTCGCTGACGCTGACGCCGATGATGTGTGCCCGGCTGCTCAAGCGTGAACCCAGGGAAGAGGAGCAGGGACGGTTCTATCGCGCCAGCGGTGTCTGGATCGACTGGCTGATCGGCGCCTACGGTCGCAAGTTGCAATGGGTGCTCAAGCATCAACCGCTGACCCTGCTGGTCGCCATCGCCACTCTGGGCATTACCGTGTTGCTGTACCTGGCCGTGCCGAAGGGCTTCTTTCCGGTGCAGGACACGGGCGTCATTCAGGGGATTTCCGAGGCGCCGCAATCGGTGTCGTTTGCTTCCATGAGCGAGCGGCAGCAAGCGCTGGCGAATATCATCCTGCAAGACCCTGCGGTGGCCAGCCTGTCGTCTTACATCGGGGTCGACGGCGATAACGCAACGCTGAACAGCGGTCGCATGCTGATCAACCTCAAGCCTCACAATCAGCGCGACCTGACCGCCACCCAGGTGATTCAACGCATTCAGCCGCAGGTCGATCAATTGTCCGACATCCGCTTGTTCATGCAGCCGGTGCAGGACCTGACGATCGAGGACCGCGTCAGTCGTACGCAGTATCAGTTCAGCATGTCGTCGCCGGACGCCGAACTGCTGAGTCTCTGGAGCAACAAGCTGGTGGAGGCACTGGCCGCGCGTACCGAACTGACCGATGTCGCCAGTGACCTTCAGGACAAGGGCTTGCAGGTGTACCTGAACATCGACCGTGACGCCGCCAGTCGTCTGGGTGTGACGGTGGCCAACATCACCGACGCGTTGTACGACGCGTTCGGCCAGCGGCAGATCTCCACCATCTACACCCAGGCTAGCCAGTACCGTGTCGTGCTGCAGGCGGCTGCGGCGAGCGACCTCGGTCCGCAGGCGCTGGACCAGATCCACGTCAAGACCACCGATGGGGGGCAGGTCAAACTGTCGAGCCTGGCGAAGGTCGAGCAGCGTCAGGCGCAGCTCGCCATCACTCACATCGGCCAGTTCCCGGCGGTGATGATGTCGTTCAACCTGGCGCCTGGCGTGGCGCTGGGGCAGGCGGTTGAGGTGATCGAGCAGGTGCAGAAAGACATCGGCATGCCGATCGGCGTGCAGACTGAATTCCAGGGTGCTGCCGAAGCCTTTCAGGCCTCGCTGTCCAGCACCTTGTTGCTGGTGCTGGCCGCCGTGGTGACCATGTACATCGTGCTGGGCGTGCTGTACGAGAGCTACATCCATCCGATCACCATTCTCTCGACCCTGCCTTCGGCGGCGATTGGTGCCTTGCTGGCGTTGATCCTCAGCGGCAATGATTTGGGCATGATCGCGATCATCGGTATCATCCTGTTGATCGGCATCGTGAAGAAAAACGCGATCATGATGATCGACTTTGCGCTGGACGCTGAGCGCAACCGCGGCGTTGATCCGCAGACCGCCATTTACGAAGCGGCCCTGCTGCGGTTCCGGCCGATCCTGATGACCACCTTGGCAGCGCTGTTCGGCGCGATTCCACTGATGTTCGCCACCGGGTCCGGTGCCGAGTTGCGCCAGCCCCTGGGCCTGGTTATGGTCGGTGGCTTGCTGGTCAGTCAGGTGCTGACGCTGTTCACCACGCCGGTCATTTATCTGTACTTCGATCGCATGGGGCGCCGGTTCCGCCGTTCGGGCAAGACCGAGGTGGCGGTATGACCGGTCGGTTGCACGTTTCAAACGTCAAGCAGCAAGCGAGAAGCAGAACTGCGCACGCGTGGGCGTTTGCTCTTGCTTGCAGCTTGAAGCTTTCGGCCTGGAACGGTCGCCCATGAACCTCTCGGCCCCTTTCATCCGCAGGCCGGTGGCGACGATGTTGCTGAGCCTGGCGATCATGCTGCTGGGCGGCATGAGTTTCGGCCTCCTGCCGGTGTCGCCGCTGCCGAACATGGACTTTCCGGTGATCGTGGTCACGGCCTCGTTGCCAGGTGCCAGCCCGGAAATCATGGCGTCCAGCGTGGCGACACCGTTGGAGCGATCCCTGGGCACCATTGCCGGGGTCAACACCATGAGCAGCCGTTCGAGTCAGGGCACGACGCGGGTGATTCTGCAATTCGACATGGACCGCGACATCAACGGTGCGGCCCGTGAAGTGCAGGCGGCAATCAATGCCTCGCGCAATCTGCTGCCGAGCGGGATGCGCAGCATGCCGACCTACAAAAAGGTCAACCCGTCCCAGGCGCCGATCATGGTGCTGTCGTTGACCTCGGACGTGCTGGAGAAAGGCCAGCTGTATGACCTGGCATCGACGATTCTGTCGCAGAGCCTGTCCCAGGTGAACGGCGTCGGCGAAGTGCAGATTGGTGGCAGTTCGTTGCCCGCGGTGCGGGTCGAGCTCGAACCCAAGTTGCTCGATCAGTACGGCGTATCGCTGGACGAGGTGCGCACGACGATTTCCGGCTCCAATGTGCGTCGGCCCAAAGGGTTCGTCGAGAATGCCGACCATAACTGGCAGGTGCAGGCCAACGATCAGCTGGAAAAAGCCAAGGATTACGAGCCGCTGATCATTCGCTATCAGAACGGTGCCGCACTGCGGCTCAAAGACGTGGCGAAGGTCAAGGATTCGGTCGAGGACCGTTACAACAGCGGCTTCTTCAACAAAAATTCGGCGGTGCTGCTGGTCATCAACCGTCAGGCGGGTGCCAACATCATCGAGACCGTCGCAGCGATCAAGGCTCAGTTGCCCGCGTTGCAGGCGGTGCTGCCGTCCAGCGTCAAGCTGGACCTGGCCATGGACCGCTCACCGGTGATCAAGGCCACGTTGCACGAAGCCGAAATGACGCTGCTCATTGCCGTGGTGCTGGTGATCATCGTGGTGTTCCTGTTCCTGGGTAACTTCCGCGCGTCGCTGATTCCGACGCTGGCCGTACCGGTGTCCCTGGTCGGCACGTTCGCGATCATGTACCTGTGCGGGTTCTCGCTGAACAATCTGTCGCTGATGGCGCTGATCCTCGCCACGGGTTTGGTGGTGGACGACGCCATTGTGGTGCTGGAGAACATCTCCCGGCACATCGACGAAGGCGTGCCGCCCATGAAAGCGGCCTATCTCGGCGCGCAGGAGGTCGGTTTTACGCTGCTGTCTATGAACGTGTCGCTGGTGGCGGTGTTCATCTCGATTCTGTTTATGGGCGGCTTGGTGGAAAGCCTGTTCCGTGAGTTCTCGATCACGCTGTCAGCGTCGATCGTGGTGTCGCTGATCGTCTCGTTGACCCTGACGCCCATGCTCTGCGCCCGCTGGCTCAAGCCCCATGTGCCCGGCACGGAAAACCGCTTGCAGCGCTGGAGCCAGCGCGTCAACGATCGCATGGTCGCCGGCTATGACCGCAGCCTCGGCTGGGCGCTGCGTCATCGCCGCCTGACCCTGCTGACCCTGCTGCTCACCATCGGCGTGAACATCGTGTTGTACGTGGTCGTGCCGAAGACGTTTCTGCCGCAGCAGGACACCGGCCAGTTGATGGGCTTCGTGCGCGGGGACGATGGCCTTTCGTTTTCGGTCATGCAGCCGAAAATGGACGTGTTTCGCAACGCGATCCTCAAGGACCCGGCGGTGGAAAGCGTCGCCGGTTTCATCGGCGGCAACGGCGGCACGGGCAATGCGTTCATCATCGTGCGGCTGAAGCCCATTGCCGAGCGCAAGATCGGCGCCGAGCAAGTGGTCGAGCGTCTGCGCAAGGAGATGCCTCAGGTTCCGGGCGGACGCCTGTTCCTGCAGCCGGACCAGGACCTGCAACTGGGCGGCGGGCGCGAGCAGACCTCCTCGCAATACCAGTACATCCTGCAGAGCGGCGATCTGGAGAGCCTGCGTCTGTGGTACCCGAAAGTGGTCACCGCATTGAAGTCGCTCAAGGAACTGACGGCCATTGATGCTCATGACGGCGGCGGTACGCAGCAGGTGACATTGATGGTCGACCGCGACGCAGCCAAGCGCCTGGGCATCGACATGAACATGGTCACCACGGTGCTGAACAACGCCTACAGCCAGCGTCAGGTGTCCACCATCTATGACCCGCTGAACCAGTATCAGGTGGTGATGGAGGTCAATCCCAAGTACGCGCTCGACCCGGTCACGCTGGAGCAGGTTCAGGTGATCACCGCAGACGGCGCGCGCGTACCGCTGTCGACCATCGCCCACTACGAACGCAGTCTTGAGGATGACCGGGTCAATCACGACGGGCAGTTCGCCTCGGACAACATCTCCTTCGACCTCGCCGATGGCGTGACGCTGGATCAAGCCACGGCGGCCATCGAGCGTGCCGTGGCTGCGGTAGGGTTGCCCGAAGATGTGATTGCGAAAATGGCGGGCACCGCCGATGCCTTTGCCGCCACGCAGAAAAGCCAGCCGTGGATGATCCTCGGGGCATTGGTGGCGGTCTACCTGGTCCTTGGCATTCTTTACGAGAGCTATGTGCACCCGCTGACCATTCTGTCGACGCTGCCGTCGGCCGGTGTCGGTGCGCTGCTAAGCATCTATCTTACCGGCGGGCAGTTCAGCCTGATCTCGCTGCTGGGGCTGTTTCTGTTGATCGGCGTGGTGAAAAAGAACGCCATTCTGATGATCGACCTGGCCTTGCAGCTGGAGCGAGGCAGCGGCATGTCGCCACTGGAATCCATCCGCAATGCCTGCCTGCAGCGGCTGCGGCCGATTCTGATGACCACGCTGGCGGCGATCCTCGGTGCCGTGCCATTGCTGCTGAGCAGTGCCGAAGGCGCGGAAATGCGCCGTCCTCTGGGCCTGACCATCATCGGCGGCTTGATCCTCAGCCAGATTCTGACGCTCTACACCACGCCTGTGGTTTACCTTTATCTCGACCGTTTGCGGCATCGCGTCAATAAATGGCGCGGCGTGCGAACGGATGCTGCCCTGGAAACTCCGCTATGACCCATCGTCCGAACGTTTCTGTACCCCAGCGATTGCTGCCTTTGCAGCGCACCTTCGCGGTGGCCTTGTGCGCGCTGCTGCTCAGCGCGTGTGCGGTGGGCCCGGACTATAGAAAGCCGGACATGCCGACGCCCGCGCACTTCAAGCAAGCCGAAGGCTGGACCCAGGCCAATCCGAGTGACGCGATTGCACGCGGCGCGTGGTGGGAGATCTATGGCGATGCGCAACTGAACGGTCTGGTGGAGAAACTCAACACCTCAAACCAGACGGTCGCGCAGTACGAAGCGCAATACCGTCAGGCGGCGGCGCTGGTGCGCAGTGCACGGGGCGCGTTCTTCCCGACGCTGGACCTGACCACCAGCAAGAATCGCTCAAGCCAGGGCACCGGCAGCAGCAGTTCCAGCCTCAGCAGCTCCAGCAGCGGGATTCGTGACACCTACAACGCGCAACTGGGCGTCAGCTGGGAGGCGGACATCTGGGGCAAGCTGCGACGCGGACTGGAGGCGGACAAGGCCAGTGCTCAGGCAAGCCTGGCGGATCTCGCCTCGATGCAGCTGAGTCTGCAATCGCAACTGGTGCAAAACTACTTGCAACTGCGTGTCATCGACGAGCAAAAGCGTTTGCTGGAAGCCACGGTCGATACCTATGAGCGCTCGCTCAAATTGACGCAAAACCAGTACCGGGCGGGCGTTTCCGGGCGCGATGCGGTGGCTCAGGCGCAAACCCAGTTGAAAAGCACGCAAGCCGACCTCATCGACCTGGCGTGGCAGCGCGCGCAGTTTGAAAGCGCAATTGCGGTCCTGATGGGGCAGGCGCCTGCCGACTTCAGCCTGGCGCCCACCACCAGCGTCCCTGCCTTGCCGCAGATTCCGGTGCAGTTGCCCTCGCAGTTGCTTGAGCGCCGTCCGGACATTGCAGCGGCCGAACGGTCGGTGATGGCCGCGAATGCCAATATCGGCGTGGCGAAAGCGGCGTATTACCCGGACCTGACGCTGAGCATGAATGGTGGTTACAGCAGCAGTACCTTCAGCAACTGGATCAGCCTGCCGAACCGGTTCTGGTCGGTTGGGCCGCAACTGGCCATGACCCTGTTCGATGGCGGTCAGCGCGCGGCCGAAGTGGATCGCACCGAAGCGTTCTATGACCAAACCGTTGCGCAATACCGTCAGACCGTCCTGGACGGTTTCAAGGAAGTGGAAGACTACATGGCGCAATTGCGCGTCTATGAGCAGGAAGCCGGGGTGCGCAAAGAGGCACTGGACGCCGCCCGCGATTCCCTGCGTCTGACCAGTAATCAGTACAAGGCCGGTTTGATTGGCTATCTAGATGTCGTCAACGTGCAAACCACAGCGTTGAGCAATGAGCGCAGTGTGCTGACATTGCTGCAAAGCCGGCTGATTGCCAGCGTTCAGTTGATCGCGGCATTGGGGGGTGGCTGGAATGCCGAAACCGGCCTGACGCATGAACCCGAGATATCCAGACGCTGATCATGAATAAAGGCTATTTGCCATAATTTCGACGGGCTGCCGCGAACATTCTTGGCGGATTGGGTACAATCGCCGCCCTATTCCAGGGCTGTGAAGCCTTATCTGGTTGAGTCATGAGTCTCGCCCCATGCTGATTGGACACTACACGTTGTCGCTGGTCCTGGTTTCCATTCTGGTGGCCATGCTTGCTTCCTACACCGCGCTTGATCTGGCGGGAAGAGTGGCCACGGCCCTCGGCCGGGCGAAGATCATGTGGATCTGCGGCGGCGCGCTGTCGATGGGCATCGGCATCTGGTCCATGCACTTCATCGGCATGCTGGCGTTCAAGTTACCCATTGACCTCGGTTTCGATCTCAGCCTCACGCTGATGTCGCTGGCAGTTGCCATTCTGTCATCAGGCTTCGCCCTGTGGCTGGTCAGCCACCGACATGTCCCTTTGCTGCATGTCCTGTTCGGCGCCTTCGCAATGGGCACGGGCATCAGCACCATGCATTACACCGGCATGGCTGCACTGCGCATGCAACCGGGTATTGATTACGACCCGACGCTGTTTGGTCTGTCCCTGGCCATCGCGGTCACGGCGTCGGCCGCGGCGCTGTGTATCGCGTTGCGTCTGCGCAAGGAAACGCCGTACGTGCGGCTGGCCCGTGGCGGGGCTGCGGTGATCATGGGGTTCGCCATCGTCGGTATGCATTACACCGGCATGGCCGCCGCGAATTTCCCTGAAGGCAGTTTCTGCGGCGCCGCCGTGAACGGCCTGCGCACGGACGGGCTGGATAAACTGGTCCTGGTCACCACCCTTGCCGTGCTAACCATCACCTTGCTCACGTCGGTTCTGGACGCCCGCCTGGAAGCCCGCACCGCGCAACTGGCGGAGTCGCTGAGCGAGGCGAATAGGGAGCTGACCCAACTGGCCTTGCACGACACCCTGACCGGATTGCCCAACCGGATTCTGCTGGCCGACCGTATCGAACAAGCGATGCGCAAGGTCGATTCCCAAGGCGGCCTGTTCGCCTTGATGTTCATGGACCTGGACGGCTTCAAACCAGTCAACGATGCCTTCGGCCACCATGTCGGGGATCAACTGCTGCGGGAAGTCGCGTTGCGCATGCGCGATAACTTCCATCGCCATGACACCCTGGCGCGCATCGGCGGCGACGAATTCGTCTTGCTGGTCGAACTCGAGGAGATCGACGATGCAACGACCGTCGCTTCGCGTCAAGTCGCCTTGGTGGGCAAGCCGTTCACCGTCCAGGACCATGATCTCCAGGTGACGGTCAGCATCGGCATCAGTCTGTATCCTGGCAACGGGCGTACACAGCAGGAGCTGTTGATGAACGCGGATGCGGCGATGTACCACGCCAAAAGTGCCGGCAAGAACGGCTACAGCTTCTTTGATGCGTCGATGAACACCAACGCGCGTAACCAGTTGCAATTGCTTCAGGACCTTCGCGTCGGGCTGCGTGAAGGCCAGTTCTGCCTGCACTACCAGCCCAAGTTCGCCGCCGGTACGGGAGAGCCCGTCGGTGCAGAGGCGCTGGTGCGCTGGAATCACCCGGAGCACGGCCTGTTGATGCCGGATAAATTCATCGGGCTGGCGGAAAAGACCGGTCTGATTATCAACCTCGGCGAGTGGGTGCTCAACGAAGCCTGTCGACAAATGCGCGTCTGGTTTGACGCCGGCTACACGCACTGGCGCATTGCAGTGAACCTGTCGGCGTTGCAGTTCTCCCACGCGGGGCTGGTGAAAAACGTCGCGCAATCGCTTGCGGCGCATGGTTTGCCCGCCAATTGCCTCACGTTGGAGATTACTGAAACCACGGCCATGAGCGATGCCGATGCGAGCATGATGGTGCTGCAGCAGCTGTCGGACATGGGCGTGGATTTGTCGATCGACGATTTTGGCACCGGTTACTCCAGCCTGATGTACCTCAAGCGCTTGCCCGCCAATGAACTGAAAATCGACCGTGGGTTTGTCCGCGATCTGGAGAATGACAGCGACGATGCCGCCATTGTCTCGGCCATCGTGGCGCTGGGGCAGGCGCTGAATTTGCGCATCGTGGCAGAGGGCGTGGAGACCAGCAGTCAGCAAAGTTTCCTGACCCACTTGGGCTGCGACTCGTTGCAGGGTTATCTGCTGGGGCATCCATTGCCAGCGGACCGCTTCATGGCGGATATTAGCGCGGCGCAGAACCGCGTATCCGAGAGCACGCTTTGACGTTTCACGCTTTGCACAACACTAAAAGCAAGAGCATAGAGTCGGAAACACCCATGGATAAAAACCTCCTCATCACTGGCGGCTCCAGAGGTATTGGCGCAGCCACGGCAGTTCTGGCGGCATCGCAGGGATATCGCGTCTGCATCAATTATCTTTCTGACCATGCTTCGGCCGAGCGCATCTGCGGACAGATTCGCGAGGCGGGCGGTTACGCCATCGCGGTTCAGGCCGATGTCAGCAACGAAGACGAAATCATTCGACTGTTTTCCCGCGTGGATTCTGAAATGGGGCGTCTGACTGCCTTGGTCAACAATGCCGGGACAGTGGGCGAGGCCTCGCGGGTCGACGCCATGTCCGAATTCCGTATGCTCAAGATCATGATGAGCAACGTGGTGGGGCCGATGCTGTGCAGCAAGCACGCATTGCTGCGCATGTTGCCGCGCCACGGCGGCCACGGTGGCAGCATCGTCAACGTGTCATCGGTGGCCGCGCGACTGGGTTCGCCGGGTGAATACGTCGATTACGCTGCCTCCAAAGGCGCGCTGGACACCTTCACCATTGGCTTGGCCAAGGAAGTCGCGGGCGAGGGCGTTCGTGTGAATGCCGTGCGTCCGGGTTACATCTTCACCGAGTTCCATGCGTTGAGCGGGGATCCCCAGCGCGTGAGCAAGCTCGAACCGACCATTCCGATGGGGCGCGGCGGACTGGCCGATGAAGTGGCCGAGGCGATTTTGTGGCTGCTGTCGGACAAGGCCTCGTATTCGACGGGTTCGTTCATTGATTTGGGCGGCGGTCGCTGACAGGCCGGTTGTGCGGATGTCTGCATTTCCCGGGTTGAGAAACGCTCGGCCTTCGACCCGATCCAGACATCGGCGCTGCAACCACCATCGGCTAACCCAGCATCGAGCGAATGATCTTCCCCAGCGTCTCCATCGCCCGTTCCGAAGTGTCGCTCCATGGGCTGCCGTAGTTGAGGCGGATGCAGTTCTTGAAGCGTCGGGTGGGCGAGAACATCGGGCCTGGCGCAATGCTGATACCTTGGGCAAGCGCCACGTTAAACACCTTCAACGAATCAATCTGCTCAGGCAGCTCCAGCCACAGGAAGTAACCGCCTGACGGCTGGCTGACGCGGGTCTGCGGGGGGAAATAACGCGCGACCGCGCCCAGCATGGCCCGCAACTGGTCTTCCAGGCTGTTGCGCAGTTTACGCAGATGACGGTCATAGCCGCCGTGCTGCAGGTAGTCGGCGATGGCGGCTTGTGCGGGCATTGATGCGCACAGCGATGTCATCAGTTTCAGTCGCTCGACTTTCTGCGCGTAGCGTCCCGCCGCCACCCAGCCCACGCGGTAACCCGGTGCCAGGCTCTTGGCAAAGGAGCCGCAGTGCAAAACCAGCCCTTCCGTATCGAATGCCTTCGCCGGTTTTGGGGCATGCTGCCCGTAATACAGCTCGGCGTAGACGTCGTCTTCGATCAGCGGCACGTCATGCTTGCGCAGCAGTTCGACAAGTTCGCGCTTGCGTGATTCCGAAACCGTTGCCCCAGTCGGGTTCTGAAAGCTGGTCATGCTCCAGCAGGCCTTGACCGGATAACGTTCCAGCGTTTGCTCAAGGACGGCAAGGTCGATGCCGGTTTGCGGGTGCACCGGTATTTCAACCGCCTTGAGTTTCAGCCGTTCCAGCACCTGCAGGCAGGCGTAGAACGCGGGCGCTTCGATGGCCACCAAATCGCCGGGCTCGGTCACGGCCTGCAGGCACAGATTCAGGGCTTCCAGTGCGCCATTGGTGATCAGCAGTTCTTCCATGGGCAGCATCTGACCCGCCACCATGTAACGCAAGGCAATTTGTCGGCGCAGCGTCGGGTTGCCCGGCGACAGGTCGCTGACCACCATCCTCGGGTCCATGTCGCGGGTGGCACTGGCCAATGAGCGCGCCAGGCGTTGCAGCGGGAACAGGCCAGCGCTGGGGAACGCCGAACCAAACGGCACCGTATTGGGGTCCTTGATGGACTCCAATACCGAGAACACCAGTTCACTGACATCGACTTCCGTGGACTCGCTGACCTGTGGTTCCTGCGACGGTTCGAGGACGGGGGCAAGCTCGAAGCGCTGCGCAGCGAAGGTCTCGCTGGCGAAGCTGTCATTGACGAAATAGCCTGACCTCGGGCGGGCGCGGATCAGGCCGCGCCGCTCGAGCAGGTAATAGGCTTGAAAAACAGTGGAAGGGCTGATGCCGTGGGTCTGACTCGCGTAGCGCACTGACGGCACGCGTTGACCCGCCGCAAGCACACCCGAGCGGATCAGCTCGGCGATATCGTCGGCAAACTTTTCATAACGCTTCATTAAGGGGCTCGCGGCTGGACGGTCAGGCCTGCGGTGCAGCAATGCTCCACCGGGCGGGAATGACCGGACTATGCGCGCGAATGCCGTTTCAGTACAGGTGCAGATTTTTCCATAAACAGCAGATCAGATCACCGGAGAGTCTTCACCGGGTTCTACGCCAATGGTGTGATGACGCATGTCCTTTGCCTTATAGACGGTCAAGGCATCGGCTTCTGCTTCGGTGATCGGGACCTTCCGGCCGCCGATGTCCGCTTCGGACATATGGGTCGCGTCATTGGTGGTGATCACCACGTCGATGACAGCGCTGCGGTAGGTCGTGCCGTCCACCATCGCTGAGCAGTGTTGATGGCTGCTGTCGAATTCCAGAGGCATGGTCGTACTCCTTCACGGGGTGTGAAGCTGTGACTGCGAAGACAAGCGAATCGTTTCCCCGTTCCGACAGTGGGTAGGCCTGTGGCGAGCCTGCGCAAACCTCAAGAGCGCTGAAAGCTCTGCAGGAGCCGTCGGAGTTTACGACGGCCGTGAATGCGGTGGGTCAGTGATGAACACGTCAGATGACCCACCGCATTCGCCAGCAAGCCGGCTCCTACAGAGTCTGTGTCAGGCGCGAATCCGAGTGACGCCAAATAAACTGTAGGAGACGTCGGAGGTTACGACGGCAGCGAATGCGGTGGGTCAGTGATGAACACGTCAGATGACCCACCGCATTCGCCAGCAAGCCGGCTCCTACAGAGTCTGTGTCAGCCACGAATCCGAGTGACGCCGAAAAACCTGTAGGAGACGTCGGAGGTGACGACGGCCGCGAATGCGGTGGGTCGGCCAAGGGTGATGTCGACTGGCCTGACGCCTTCGCCAGCAAGCCGGCTCCTACAGAGTCTGTGTCAGGCGCGAATCCGAGTGACGCCAAATAAACTGTAGGAGACGTCGGAGGTTACGACGGCAGCGAATGCGATGGGTCAGCCAATGGTGATGTCGACTGGCCTGACGCCTTCGCCAGCAAGCCGGCTCCTACAGAGTCTGTGTCAGCCGCGAATCTGAGCGACGCCGAAAAACCTGTAGGAGACGTCGGAGGTTACGACGGCAGCGAATGCGATGGGTCAGCCAAGGGTGACGTCGGCTGACCTGCCGCCTTCGCCAGCAAGCCGGCTCCTACAGAGTCTGTGTCAGCCACGAATCTGAGCGACGCCGAAAAAACTGTAGGAGACGTCGGAGGTTACGACGGCAGCGAATGCGATGGGTCAGCCAATGGTGATGTCGACTGGCCTGACGCATTCGCCAGCAAGCCGGCTCCTACAGAGTCTGTGTCAGCCACGAATCCGAGTGACGCCCAAAAACCTGTAGGAGACGTCGGAGGTTACGACGGTAGCGAATGCGGTGGGTCAGCCACAGCTGCCGTGTCTGACCTGCCGCCTTCACGAGCAAGCCGAACAAGGCGGGGCTACGGCGAACGAGCCGACGGCCGTGCGGTCCATTGAACGATGTGCCCGCGAAGAGGCACTGAGCCTATAGGAACTGCCAATGAATGCCTGGTGGCAAGAAGTCGTCGAGACCCTGCGCTCCGAATTTTCAGACATCACCGATGCCTCCCAATTGACCCGGGTGACCGTTCGTTTGGTCATTGCGGCAGTGCTGGGCGGCATCCTGGGCTTCGAGCGCGAGCACAAAGGCAAGGCGGCCGGGGTGCGGACGCACATGCTGGTGTGCATGGGCGCGGCATTATTTGTGCTGGTTCCGCGACTGGCAGGCGCCGACGATGCGGCGTTGAGCCGGGTGGTGCAGGGGATCGTCGCGGGAATCGGCTTTCTCGGTGCAGGCACCATCCTCAAAGGCGACAAGCTCAGTACCCATCAAGTCAAAGGACTGACCACGGCAGCGGGATTGTGGATGACCGCCGCCATCGGTATTGCGGCAGGAATGGGGCGGGAAACGACCGCCGTACTCAGTACGATTCTGGCGCTCGGAATTTTCAGCCTCGTGCCATTGATCGTCGAACGTTTCGATTCACCGCAAGAAAAGGAAAAAGACCCGGAGCGCAACACCGGAGGCGACTCGCACCCACCCTGAGCACGCCGATACCCTCGGCGCGCCCATTTCGTCCATGGTCACTGCTCGGCATGGTTACTCAGGAAAATCCTCACCGAGAATGGCGGGTGGTTCCTGTGAAGGCGGGTCGCCCTTGGGTGGCTCAATCACCGGCGGCATGGTCGGTGGAGGCGGCTCTTCGGGTTTGGGGACCGGCAATTCCGGGTCGTCGATATTCGGATCGGGCGTTTCTGCGGGAATGGGAATGTTCATTGCTTCACCTTCCTTCAGCGCAGGTTCGAACAGGCATTAGTGCCGCATTTCAACGCGCTCGCTGGCTTCGACAGCGAGGCGGTTTGAATGATTCAGCGCGATTTCCCGTTTGTTTTCCAAACGGATGGACGACCCACGACTACGCTGGCAATGGATCGATTTTTGCCGCACAAGCTCTTTGAACTTTTCCCCAAGGCTGGCGTTCGGAACCTATGCTGCCACGTCGGGATGCGTTCAATCCGGTGGCTCCCTTTTTATGGATAAGACGTTTTGCAACGGACGCTCAACGAGGAGCGTCCCTGGGGCGTGAGGAGTGATGCTCGATGAATGTGACTGCTGATCAGCCATACGGCCCTGATTCCCTGGCCACCGATGTACCGCACCCAAGCCAACCTTTACCCCTCACTCAAGCCTTGCAATTGCCGCGTATTGTCATCGAAGACACGCAACCGGTGATCGAGGGCGGGCAGCTTGCGGCCAAGGCCATCATCGAGCAGCCAGTGACGGTCACCAGCAAGGTGTTTGCCGACGGCCACGACAAGATGGCCGTGCGCATTTGCTATCGCGCTGCCGACGAGCAGCAATGGCACAAGGCGCCCATGCGCGACCTGGGTAACGACAGCTGGATCGGCGAGTTCACGCCGACGTCGGTGAGCCGCTATGTTTTCCGCCTTGAAGCCTGGATCGACCAGTTCGCCAGTTATCGCTACGAGCTCGAAAAGAAATACGCCGCCGGGGTCGACATTGGCCTTGAGCTGGAAGAAGGGCGTCTTCATCTCGTTCACGCGTCCGAGCGCAGTCAGCATGAGCTTCGCGGGCAGATCGACAGCGTGCTGCAGCGCCTGGGTCAGAACACGGAGCATGAGGCACAGGTGGCGTTGCTCTTGAGCAGCGAGACGGCGACGATCATGTCGCACGCCGATAATCACGCATTCCTGAGTCGCAGCTTCGAATACCCGTTGGATGTCGAGCGTGAACGGGCTCAGTTCGCCAGCTGGTACGAACTGTTCCCGCGCTCGATCACCGACGACAAGAGCCGTCATGGCACCTTCAATGACGTCCACAGCCGCTTGCCGATGATTCGCGACATGGGCTTTGACGTGCTGTATTTCCCGCCGATTCACCCTATCGGTCGCGCGCACCGTAAAGGCCCGAACAACTCGCTGACGGCAGGGCCTGACGACCCGGGCAGCCCTTATGCCATCGGCAGCGCTGAGGGCGGTCACGATGCCATTCACCCGCAGTTGGGCACCCGTGAAGATTTCCGTAACCTGGTGGCTGCTGCGGCCGAGCATGGGCTGGAAATCGCCCTGGACTTCGCCATTCAGTGCTCCCAGGACCACTTGTGGCTCAAAGAGCACCCGGGCTGGTTCTCTTGGCGGCCGGACGGCACCATTCGTTACGCGGAAAACCCGCCGAAGAAATATCAGGACATCGTCAACGTCGATTTCTACGCGCCGGACGCCATTCCCAGCCTGTGGCTGGAACTGCGCGATGTGGTGCTGGGCTGGGTCGAGGAGGGTGTGAAGATCTTTCGCGTCGACAACCCACACACCAAACCTCTGCCGTTCTGGCAGTGGATGATCGCTGATGTCCGCGCTCAGCATCCCGACGTGATGTTCCTCGCCGAGGCGTTCACCAAACCGGCCATGATGGCGCGATTGGGCAAGGTCGGTTATTCGCAGAGCTACACCTACTTCACCTGGCGCAACACCAAGGCAGAACTGGCTGAGTACTTCACCCAGCTCAACCAGACACCATGGCGCGACTGCTACCGGCCGAACTTCTTCGTCAACACACCCGACATCAATCCGCATTTCCTGCACGACTCGGGCCGTGCCGGTTTTCTGATTCGGGCTGCCTTGGCGACCATGGGTTCGGGGTTGTGGGGCATGTATTCGGGCTTCGAGCTCTGCGAGTCGGCGCCTGTGCCTGGCAAGGAGGAATACCTGGATTCGGAGAAATACGAGATTCGTCCGCGTGATTTCACCCAACCGGGCAACATCATCGCCGAGATCGCGCAGTTGAACCGGATCCGTCGGCAAAACCCGGCCTTGCAGACCCATCTGGGCCTGCGCATCTATAACGCGTGGAACGACAACATCCTGTATTTCGGCAAACGCACTGCCGATGGCAGCAATTTCGTGTTGGTCGCCGTCAGCCTCGATCCGCACAACGTTCAGGAAGCGAGTTTCGAGTTGCCACTGTGGGAAATGGGCCTGCCAGACGATGCCGCGACACTGGGCGAAGATCTGATGACCGGGCACAGCTGGACCTGGTACGGCAAGACGCAGTTTATGCGCATCGATCCGTCCTACCAGCCGTTTGGTATCTGGCGGATCAGAACCACAAACCCATAATTCGAAGGATGTGGTCATGGCAAAAAAGCCTCGCAACGCTGCCTTTATCGATGACCCGCTCTGGTACAAGGATGCGGTGATCTACCAGGTTCATGTGAAGTCGTATTTCGATTCCAACGACGATGGCATCGGCGATTTCCCGGGCCTGATTGCCAAACTGGATTACATCGCCCAATTGGGCGTCAACACCATCTGGCTGCTGCCGTTTTACCCGTCACCGCGCCGCGATGACGGCTATGACATTGCCGACTACCGCGGCGTGCACACCGATTACGGAACCATGGCCGACGCGAAGAAATTCATCGCCGAAGCGCACGACCGTGGGTTGCGGGTGATCACCGAACTGGTCATCAACCACACCTCCGACCAGCATCCGTGGTTTCAGCGCGCCCGCCATGCCAAGAAAGGCTCCAAGGCTCGCGATTTTTATGTCTGGTCCGATGACGATCAAAAGTACGACGGCACGCGAATCATCTTTCTCGACACCGAGAAATCCAACTGGACCTGGGATCCCGTGGCCGGTCAGTATTTCTGGCACCGTTTTTACTCCCACCAGCCGGACCTGAACTTCGACAATCCGCAGGTCATGAAAGCGGTGCTCGAAGTGATGCGCTACTGGCTGGACATGGGCATTGATGGTCTGCGGCTGGACGCGATCCCTTACTTGATCGAGCGTGACGGGACGAACAACGAAAACCTGCAAGAGACGCACAACGTGCTCAAGCAGATTCGTGCCGAAATCGATGCCAATTACCCTGACCGCATGCTGCTGGCTGAGGCCAATCAGTGGCCTGAGGACACCCAGCTGTATTTCGGTGATCGCAAGGGCAAGGACGGCGATGAATGCCACATGGCGTTTCACTTCCCCTTGATGCCTCGGATGTACATGGCCGTGGCCCAGGAGGACCGTTTCCCGATCACCGACATCCTGCGTCAGACCCCGGAAATCCCGGAAAACTGCCAGTGGGCGATTTTCCTGCGCAACCACGATGAGCTGACCCTCGAAATGGTCACCGACCGTGAGCGTGACTATCTGTGGAACTACTACGCCTCCGATCGCCGCGCGCGGATCAACCTCGGCATCCGGCGCCGTCTGGCGCCTTTGCTGGAACGCGACCGTCGTCGCGTAGAGCTCCTCAACAGCATGTTGTTGTCCATGCCAGGTACACCGACCCTGTATTACGGTGACGAAATCGGCATGGGTGACAACATTTACCTGGGCGACCGTGACGGTGTGCGCACGCCCATGCAGTGGTCCATCGACCGCAACGGCGGGTTTTCGCGCGCCAATCCCGCGAGCCTGGTGCTCCCGCCGATCATGGACCCGCTCTACGGGTTTCAGTCGGTCAACGTCGAAGCGCAGGACCACGACCCGCATTCGTTGCTGAACTGGACGCGTCGCATGCTTGCCGTGCGCAAGCAGCAGAAGGCCTTTGGCCGTGGCACGCTGAAAATGCTTTCGCCGAGCAACCGCCGGATTCTGGCGTACACCCGTGAGTACACCGGCCCTGACGGCAAGAGCGAAATCATTCTGTGTGTCGCCAACGTCTCGTCGGCCTCCCAAGCGGCTGAGCTTGAGCTCTCTCAGTACGCCGGCACCGTGCCGGTGGAAATGCTCGGCGGCAGCGCTTTCCCACCTATTGGCCAGCTGAACTACCTGCTGACGTTGCCGCCTTACGGCTTCTACTGGTTCCTGCTGGCCGCGGAGAATCAAATGCCCAGTTGGCACGTCGAACCCGCCGAGAGCATGCCGGACTTTCCGACCCTGGTGCTCAAGCAACGTCTGGAAGAATTGCTGGACGAACCGCTGCGCCAGACGCTGGAGCATACGTCGCTGTCGGTTTACTTGCCCAAGCGTCGCTGGTTCGCCGGCAAAGGGACGGCCATCGACAATGTTCACATCCGCTACGGCGTGCGTTTCGGCTCCGCCCAGCGCCCCGTGATGCTGAGCGAGATCGAAGTGACGGCGGGCGGTGAAGTGGCCCGTTATCAGCTGCCCTTCGGTTTCCTCGCCGAAGACGATTTCAGCAGCGCCTTGCCGCAACAACTGGCACTTGCCCGCGTCCGTCGCGGGCGGCAGGTCGGGTTGATCACCGATGCGTTTACGCTTGAGCCGTTCATTCGTGCAGTGATCAAGGGCATGCAGGACAAGACTGTCCTTGCGACCAGCGACGGGGAGTTGCAATTCCAGCAGACGTCGAAACTGGCGCCGTTGGGACTGAACGACGAATCCGAAGTGCGCTACCTGTCGGCTGAGCAATCCAACAGCTCAGTGGTGATCGGCAGCAGCGTGGTGCTGAAGATGATTCGCCGCGTCGCCGCCGGCACGCACCCTGAGCTGGAAATGGGTGCTTACCTGACCGAGGCCGGGTATCAGCACATCTCGCCGTTGCTGGGCGCTGTGGTGCGCGTGGACAACGAGGGAGAAAACAACCTGCTGATGATTGCTCAGGGGTATTTGAGCAATCAGGGCGACGCGTGGGAATGGACCCAGAACAACCTTGAGCGGGCGGTGCGGGATGAAATGGCCCACGGTCATTCGAACGTGGAACAACACGCCAATGCACTGTTGGAGCTCAAGGATTTTGCCGGACTGCTGGGCCAGCGCCTGGGTGAGATGCATGTCGTGTTGAGCGCCCCGACCGACAATCCGGACTTCAAAACCGAGGTGACCAGCGTCAAGGACAGCCAGGCGTCGGCGAAGAGCGTCTCGGCGCAAGTCGAGCGCGCGCTGGATCTGCTGGAGCAACATCGCGATACGCTGGAACCCGCCGACCAGCAACTGGTCAGTGAACTGCTGGGCAAACGCAAACCGCTGTTGGCGCAGGTGCAAAACCTGGCGAAACAGTCGGTCGGTGGGTTGCGGATGCGGGTACACGGTGACTTGCACCTGGGGCAGATGCTGGTGGTCAAGGGCGATGCGTATCTGATTGACTTCGAAGGGGAACCGGCGCGTGCGCTGCAGGAACGACGGGCCAAATACAGCCCGTTCAAAGATGTCAGCGGTGTGCTGCGATCTTTCGACTACGCTGCCGCCATGGCGATGCGCAACGCGCAGTCCGCGGACACCTCGCCGGAGGCATCCGCAGCGCGTAAACATGTCGCTGAAACGTATTTGAGTCAGGCGCGCGCAGCGTTCCTCGATGGCTACAAGAACGCCACCGCCGACGTCGCGCACGCCTGGAAAGATGCCAAGGGAGAGGCCGCTGCACTGGCGTTGTTCACCCTGGAAAAAGCCGCTTATGAAGTGGCCTACGAGGCTGAGAATCGGCCGACTTGGTTGTCGGTCCCGCTTCAAGGCTTGCGCGGGCTGTTGAACTTGTCTGATGGAGAATGAAAATGAGTGCGTCTGACCAATTCGGTGATGGCAACCACAAGTTGTTGCCCAGCGCCGGCGATATGGACGCGTTGATCCGCGCCGAACACCGTGACCCGTTCTCCATGCTCGGCCCCCACAGCGATGGCAAGGACGGGCAGGTGATCCGCGCCTATCTGCCCAATGCGCTGGGTGTGCGCGTGCTGTCTCGCGACGGTGAGCGTGACCTTGGCGAACTGACCATGAGCGACAAGCCCGGCTTTTTTGCCGGGCATTTTCCGGTGCGCGAGCCGTACCTGTTGAAGATCAACTGGGCCACCGGTGAGCAGATCACCGAGGACCCTTACAGCTTTGGCCAGTTGCTCGGTGAGATGGACTTGTACCTGTTTGCCGAGGGCAATCACCGGGATTTGAGCAGCGCCCTGGGTGCGCAGGTGAAAACCGTCGACGGCGTCGAGGGTGTACGGTTTTCGGTGTGGGCACCCAATGCACGTCGCGTCTCTGTAGTGGGCGATTTCAACAGTTGGGACGGTCGTCGCCATCCGATGCGCGTGCGCTATCCGTCCGGCGTGTGGGAGATTTTCATCCCGCGCATCAAGCCCGGTGAGACCTATAAATACGAGATCCTCGGGCAGCACGGCGTCCTGCCACTGAAAGCCGACCCGATGGCATTGGCTACCACGGTGCCGCCGAACACAGCGTCAAAAGTGGCTGCGCCGCTGAGCTTTAACTGGCAGGACACCGACTGGATGCAGTCGCGCGGCGACAAGCACGACATCCAAAAACCGCTGTCGATCTATGAGTTGCATGTCGGTTCGTGGAAATGGCACCACGGCGGGGACGATGAACCGGATCGTCCCTACAACTGGCATGAGCTGGCCGAAAAACTGATCCCGTACATCAAGGGCCTGGGTTTCACCCACATCGAACTCATGCCGATCATGGAACACCCGTTCGGCGGTTCATGGGGTTATCAGCTGTTGTCGCAGTTCGCGCCTAGCGCGCGTTATGGCACGCCTGAGGATTTTGCAGCGTTCGTCAACGCCTGCCACCAGAATGACATCGGCGTTATTCTGGACTGGGTGCCCGCGCATTTCCCGACCGATACCCACGGTCTGGCGCAATTCGACGGCACTGCGCTGTATGAATATGGCAACCCGCAGGAAGGCTTTCACCAGGACTGGGACACGCTGATCTACAACCTTGGTCGCACGGAAGTGCACGGGTTCATGATCGCGTCGGGTCTGCACTGGTTGAAGAACTTCCACATCGACGGCCTGCGTGTCGATGCCGTGGCTTCGATGCTCTACCGCGATTATTCGCGAAAGGCCGGGGAGTGGGTGCCTAACCGCTACGGCGGCCGTGAGAACCTGGAAGCGATCGACTTCCTTCGCCACCTCAACGATGTGGTTGCCCTTGAGGCACCCGGCGCATTGGTGATCGCCGAAGAGTCGACGTCATGGCCCGGCGTCTCCCAGCCGACTCAACAAGGCGGCCTCGGGTTTTCATACAAATGGAACATGGGGTGGATGCACGACACCCTGCATTACGTCGAACAGGACCCGATTCATCGTCAGCACCACCACAATGAGTTGAGCTTTGGCCTGGTTTACGCTTGGTCCGAACGTTTCATCCTGCCGATTTCCCACGACGAAGTGGTGCATGGCAAACGTTCGCTGATCGACAAGATGCCGGGCGACCGCTGGCAGAAATTTGCCAACCTGCGCGCCTATCTGACGTTCATGTGGACCCACCCCGGCAAGAAGCTGCTGTTCATGGGCTGCGAATTCGGCCAGTGGCTCGAGTGGAACCATGACAAGGAACTGGACTGGCATTACCTGGAGTACGCCGATCACAAGGGCGTGAAGACACTGGTCGGGGACCTGAATCGTCTTTACCGCTCGGAGAAGGCGCTGTATGAGCAGGATTGCCAACCGCAGGGTTTCCAGTGGGTGATTGGTGATGACGCCGGTAACAGCGTGTATGCCTACCTGCGCTGGAGCAAGGAGGGTGAGCCGCTGCTGGTGGTTGCCAACCTGACGCCGGTGCCGCGCCATGGCTATCGGGTGGGCGTGCCGTTCAGCGGGAAGTGGGCTGAGCTGTTGAATTCCGATGCCGGGGTGTATGCGGGTTCGAATATTGGCAACGGCGGGGCGGTGGTGGCTGATGATGTGAAGAGCCATGGTCAGGCGTTTTCGCTGGCGCTGGATTTGCCGCCGTTGGCGGTGGTGGTGTTCAAGCCGGTTGGAGAATAGTGAGGGCGCTTTGGGTGGGCCCATGCCTCGCGTGTATATCCGTTGTTGAGGGTGGCGTTGACATGGGTTCCGCCCTTACGGCGGGTCACTTTTTCCAAGAGCCGAAAAAGTAACCAAAAAGGCCCCGCTCCCTGTACGGCCCGACTTCGTCGGGTTCCCTCGCTCCGGCATTGCTCCGGGGGCACGCCGCCGACCGGCCATCCTTGGCCGAACGTCGGCTAGCGCGACATCCATGTCGCGCTGCCCCCTGCGCAATACCTCTGCTCGGCCTCCCAAAGTCGCAACCTGCGTCGTTCACAACCTCTCGGTACGATCGCGACGACGTCGTTCGGACTGTCGCGGGTTTGGAAGCAAAAACAACGCTTCGCGTGGTAACGCAGTGAATGACGCTCCGCGTCAATGGAACGCGGAGCGTCTTGCCGGGCATTCCGGCGCGGAGCGTGGGGGCGATCAAAACTTGAGCACCACTCGGACCTGTGGGAGTCAGCTTGCTGACGAATGGAGTGTGTCATTCACCCTCGATGTACCCGAAACGCCTCAACCCGTTGAGGGTTACTTTCCCTACGCCCCTCAACGCTTCTTCTCAGTCTCTTTCATAAACGCCGCCAGTTCGCTGGCATAGAACCGCGCGTTCCCTGTGGTGCCGTGCCCTCGGGTGTCGGCGCTGGCCGGGATGAGCAACAGCCGCGCGTTCTTTATCTGCTTCAGTGACGTTTGCAGGGTCCCGGTTTCAGGTGGGTTGCGCTCATCGTCGGCCGCATTGATCGCCAATACCGGCGCCTGGATTTTGCTGAGGCCAGGCGCAGCGTTGAAGTCGGCGGACGATTGCCATTGGTAGATGAAGTCATTGGCATCGGCGGTCTGCGGGGCGTTGAGGCTTTCGTCCACCCGTTTGTCAGCCAATGCCCGGGTCGGTGCGCTGGCCTGGTACGCCAGAGTGCCGCCGCTGGTGGCGGTGCTGAACATGGCGTTGGCCAGGCGCAGTGAAGGGGGTTGTGCGGTGTAGTTGCCGTTGTTCCAGGCCGGGTCCTGTTTGATGGACTCCACCAGCAAGCGACGCATCATCCAGTTGCGCGAGGACATCTCTGTCGGTTGTGACGCCATGGGGACCAGCGCATCCATCATCTGTGGCCAGTTTTCACCCCACATCCAGGTCTGCATGCCGCCCATGGAGTTGCCGATCACCAGACGCAGGTGCTTGACCCCCAATCCTTCGGTGACCAGTCGGTATTGCGCTTGCACCATGTCTTCGTAGTTGTACTGCGGAAACGCCGCGCGCAGGCCGTCTGAGGGTTTGGTCGATTGCCCCATCCCGATCCCGTCGGTCGAAATGATGTAGTACTTGCTCGCGTCCAGCGGCTGGCCCGGGCCGAACAGTTCGCCGCCGAAGTCTTTGCTCAGCACATCGCTGCCCGGTCGGTAGGTGCCATGCAGGTAAAGGATGGCCGGGTTTTCCGGGTTTCCCAGGGTCACGTAGTGCAACTTGAGGTCGTTGAGTTTTTTGCCGTCATGAAAGGTGAATTCGGGGGCGACCCAGTCGCCTTCTTTCGCGGCGGGCAACGAAGCCGCTTGAACGGTGTGACTGGCAAACAGCGAGGCGCACAGCAGAGGCATGGCATGCAGGAAGGGGAATCTGATGTTCTTGTTATTCATAGACGCTCCACTTGAGGTGTTGACCGGATCAGCGCGCGCGGCACCGGGGCCCAACGCGTCGACGGTCCTCGATCATCGTTCTATGAACGAATGCTGTGAATACCTATTTCGCGCTCACAATTATTCACAGCCACCCACGCCGCAGATCGCCTGCGCCGGGGCCGATGATCTGATTTCCTGGCGATGCTGGCATTCTGGGCTAGAGTTTTTGAGGTCGGGTTTGCGCCGACACGTGTTCAACACCCGTGATTGAAAGGACCCGACAACGTATCGGGTCTTTCCACCTGATCAGGAGTTCACGATGGACCTCAACCGTCGGCAGTTCTTCAAGGTCGCCGCTGTCGGCCTTGGAGGCTCGAGCCTGGCGGCGTTGGGCATGGCCCCAACGTCTGCGTTCGCCGAGCAGATACGCCATTTCAAACTCGCCCACACCCATGAAACCCGCAACACCTGCCCGTACTGCTCGGTCGGCTGCGGATTGATCATGTACAGCCAGGGCGATGCCGCGAAAAACGTCGCGCAGAGCATCATTCACATCGAAGGCGACGCCGATCACCCGGTCAACCGCGGCACCTTGTGCCCGAAAGGCGCGGGTCTTCTGGACTTCATTCACAGCCCGGGCCGCCTCAAATACCCTCAAGTGCGCAAGCCGGGGAGCAGCGAATGGACCCGCATTTCCTGGGATGAGGCGCTGGACCGCGTGGCGGACCTGATGAAGGCCGACCGCGACGCCAACTTCATCGAAAAGAACGACAAGGGCCAGACCGTCAACCGGTGGCTGACCACGGGCTTCCTTGCAGCGTCCGCGGCGTCCAACGAAGCCGGTTACATGACGCACAAGGTCATTCGCGCAACCGGCATGCTGGGGTTCGATAACCAGGCACGTGTCTGACATGGCCCGACGGTGGCAAGTCTTGCCCCGACGTACGGCCGTGGAGCCATGACCAATACCTGGACCGATATCGCCAACGCGAATCTGATCCTGGTGATGGGCGGCAACGCAGCAGAAGCACACCCTTGCGGTTTCAAATGGGTGACCGAAGCCAAGGCGCACAACAAGGCACGCTTGATCGTGGTCGACCCGCGTTTCACGCGTACTGCGTCCGTGGCCGACTATTACGCGCCGATCCGCACGGGCAGCGACATCGCGTTCATGGGCGGGTTGATCAACTACCTGCTGACCCAAGACAAGATCCAGCACGAATACGTGCGCAATTACACCGACGTGTCCTTCATCGTCAAAGCCGGTTATGGCTTTGAAGACGGGATCTTCAGTGGATACGACGCGACCAAGCGGCTCTACACCGACAAGTCGGGTTGGGGCTACGAGCTGGGCGAGGACGGGTTTGTCAAAGTCGACCCGACCCTGCAGGACCCGCATTGCGTCTATCAGCTGATGAAGCAGCATTACAGCCGTTACACCCCGGAAATCGCCAGCCTGACCTGCGGCATGCCACAGGACCGGATGATGAAGATCTGGGAAGAGATCGCCACCTGCTCGACACCGGGCAAGACCATGACGATTCTCTACGCGCTGGGCTGGACGCAGCACTCCATCGGTTCGCAGATCATCCGCAGCGCGGCGATGGTGCAACTGCTGCTGGGGAACGTCGGCATGCCGGGCGGAGGCGTGAACGCCTTGCGCGGTCACTCGAACATTCAGGGCCTCACCGACCTTGGGCTGCTGTCCAACGCGCTGCCCGGTTACCTGACCCTGCCGTCCGATGCGGAACAGGATTACGACGCGTACATCACCAAACGCACGCAAAAGCCCCTGCGTCCGGGGCAACTGTCTTACTGGCAGAACTACAGCAAATTCCACGTCAGCCTCATGAAGTCCTGGTATGGCGCCAATGCCACGGCCGAGAACAAATGGGGTTATGACTGGCTGCCGAAGCTCGACATACCCAACTACGACATCCTGAAAATGTTCGACATGATGGGCAAGGGGCAGGTCAACGGCTATATCTGCCAAGGGTTCAATCCCATCGCGGCGTTGCCGGACAAGAACCGGGTGATGAAGGCGCTCGCCAAGCTCAAATGGCTGGTGATCATGGACCCGCTGGCGACTGAGACGTCTGAGTTCTGGCAGAAAGTCGGCCCGTACAACGACGTACAGACTGACGCCATACAGACGGAAGTCATTCGCCTGCCCACGACTTGCTTCGCGGAGGAAGACGGCTCGCTGGTGAACAGCAGCCGCTGGCTGCAGTGGCACTTCAAAGGCGCGGAGGGTCCCGGCGAAGCCACCACCGACATCCGCATCATGAGCGAATTGTTCCTGCGCCTGCGCAAGCGCTATCAGGAACAGGGCGGTGCGTATGCCGAACCGCTGTTGAAACTGAGCTGGCCGTACAAGGTGCCTGAGGAACCGTCGCCCGAAGAGATTGCCAAGGAGATCAACGGCGCCGCCACGACGGATTTCACGGATTTCTCAGGCGCGGCCATCAAGGGTGGCGCGCAGCTGACCGGATTTTCCCAGCTCAAAGACGACGGCAGCACGGCGTCTGGGTGCTGGATTTTCTGCGGCAGCTGGACCGAAGCCGGCAACCAGATGGCACGACGGGATAACAGCGACCCCTATGACATGCACCAGCATCAAGGGTGGGCATGGGCCTGGCCGAGCAACCGGCGCATCCTGTACAACCGCGCCTCCGCAGACACCCACGGCAACCCCTGGGATCCGAAGAAACGGCTGGTCTGGTGGAATGGCAAGGCCTGGACGGGCACTGACGTGCCGGACTTCGTCGTGACCTCCGCGCCGGAAGCGGGGATGAATCCGTTCATCATGAACCCCGAAGGGGTGGCGAGATTCTTCGCCGTCGACAAGATGAACGAGGGGCCATTCCCGGAACACTACGAGCCGTTCGAAACCCCGATCGGCATCAACCCGCTGCACCCCAACAACAAACAGGCGACCAGCAATCCTGCCGGACGCATCTTCGATTCGGTATGGGACTCATTGGGGGTGGCCAAGGACTTCCCGTACGCGGGCACCAGTTACCGATTGACCGAGCATTTCCACTACTGGAGCAAGCATTGCCGGCTCAATGCGATTGCGCAGCCTGAGCAGTTTGTCGAGATCGGGGAGGCGCTGGCCAAGGAGAAAGGCATCGTCGCAGGGGATCGGGTCAGGGTGAGCAGCAAGCGCGGATTCATCGAGGCGGTTGCGGTGGTCACCAAGCGGATCCGGCCGTTGCAGGTCAACAATCAGGTGGTGCATCAGATCGGTATCCCGATCCATTGGGGGTTCACCGGCACCACCCGCAACGGATACCTGGCCAATACGTTGGTGCCGTTCCTGGGTGACGGTAACTCGCAAACCCCGGAATCCAAGTCGTTCCTGGTGAACGTGGAGAAAATCTGATGGCCATTCAAGACATCACTGCACGTTCAGCCACCACCACGGTGCCCTCGTCGGTCAGGCAACTGGAAGAGGTCGCCAAACTGATCGACACCACCAAGTGCATCGGCTGCAAGGCTTGTCAGGTCGCGTGCTCGGAGTGGAACGAGCTGCGCGACGAGGTGGGCCACAACCACGGCACCTATGACAACCCGCAGGACCTGAGCGCAGAAACCTGGACCCTGATGCGCTTCACCGAGCACGAAACCGCCGACGACAACCTGGAGTGGCTGATTCGCAAGGACGGCTGCATGCACTGTGCTGATCCCGGTTGCTTGAAGGCGTGTCCAAGCCCGGGTGCGATCATCAAACACGCCAACGGCATCGTCGATTTCAACCAGGATCACTGCATCGGTTGCGGTTACTGCATCACCGGGTGCCCGTTCGACATTCCGCGGATCTCGCAGAAAGACCACAAGGCGTACAAATGCACGCTGTGCTCGGACCGCGTCTCCGTGGGGCTTGAACCAGCGTGCGTGAAGACCTGTCCGACCGGTGCCATCGTCTTTGGTACCAAGGAAGACATGAAGGTGCACGCTGCCGAGCGGGTCGTCGATCTGAAATCCCGAGGGTTTGAAAACGCCGGTCTGTATGACCCCGCCGGGGTCGGCGGCACCCACGTGATGTACGTGCTGCACCACGCCGATGATCCCAGGTTGTACGCTGGCTTGCCGAAGGACCCGGAAATCAGCCCGTTGGTGGGGCTGTGGAAAGGCGTCAGCAAACCGCTGGGGCTGCTTGCCATGGGCGTCGCGGTGCTCGCGGGCTTCTTCCATTACGTGCGCATCGGCCCGCAGCGCGAGGAAGACGAGCACGAACCTGTGAAAGACCCGAATGTGCACGATGTCGATCCTGCCGTGCATGTCTATGACCCCCATAAAACGGGACCTGAAGGGGAGCAGCGGCCATGAGCGAAAACCGTGAACCCGGCAAGACCATCCTGCGCTACAACGCCAATGAGCGGACCAACCACTGGCTGGTGGCGATTCTGTTCTTCATGGCAGGGTTGTCCGGCCTGGCCTTGTTTCATCCGGCGATGTTCTGGCTGACCCATTTGTTCGGCGGAGGCCCGTGGACGCGCATCCTGCACCCGTTCATGGGGGTGGCGATGTTTGTGTTCTTCCTGGGATTGGTGATTCGTTTCTGGCGCGCCAACCTGTTCATCCCCAATGACCGCCTATGGCTCAAGCGGATCGACCGGGTGATGGTCAACTCAGAGGAGGGCGTGCCGCCGATTGGCAAATACAACCCCGGTCAGAAGCTGCTGTTCTGGACGCTGCTGCTGTGCATGCTGGCGTTGCTGTTGAGTGGTCTGGTGATCTGGCGTGCCTACTTCAGCGAGTACTTCGGCATCACGGTGATTCGTCTTGGCGCTTTGGTGCACGCGTTGGCGGGCTTCGTGCTGATCACCAGCATCATCGTGCATATTTATGCCGGTATCTGGATCAAGGGGTCGGTGAGCGCCATGCTGCATGGCTGGGTCAGCCGCCGCTGGGCGAAGAAACATCATGCGTTGTGGTATCGCAAGATCGTCGATGAAGAAGGCCCGCCGGTTCAGGCGCAGCCTCGTGTAACCAAGAAAGGATGACGCGTTGAGTCAGACCCTCGAACCCGAAGAAATCCAGGCGCAGGCGGGGGCTTATTCCCTGCCGTTCCTGTACCTGCCGCCTGCCAACCTGTTTGCGCTGCGAGCCGCACGCCTGGAACTGCTCGCCGAAGGGCATCCGTTGGCCGACTACCTGCGTCTGATCGCGGCGCTGTGTCGGGTTCAACAGGATCTGCTCGATCAGCCACCCAGCGACTGGGTCCCGGACAGCGGCCGTCTTGAGGTATGCCGTCAGCACGGCCTGCCGCCGCTTGCCGCCGACAGCCTGGTTCGCGAAGCGCACTGGCAGCGCTATCTGGAAGCACTCCTCCAACGCTTCCAACCGTTAGCGCAGGATCACGTCAAGCAGGCCGTCGCCCGGTTACTCTCTGCAGACGAAGGACAGCGCAAAGCGTGGGCGATTTCACTGCTCAGTGGTCAGTACGCGGGTCTGCCAGCGGCTGTGGTGCCGTTTCTGGGCGCCGCCCTGCAAACGGCCTGGAGCCATTGGTTGTTGACGCTGTCCTTAACCGACCTCAAACCCTGCGACAGCCTGGGCCAGTGCCCGGCCTGTGGTTCACCGGCGATGGCGGGTGTCATTCGTCATCGCGGCAAGTACAACGGTCTGCGCTACCTCGTGTGTTCGCTGTGTGCCTGTGAATGGCATGTGGTACGGGTCAAGTGCGTGTATTGCGAACAGAGCAAAGGCCTGAAGTACGTCAGCCTGGACGATGACCGCGTGGCGGTGGACAAGGCGCCCCTGCGGGCCGAGGTCTGTCCGGGCTGCAACACGTACCTCAAGCAGATTTATCTGGAGTGCGATGCCGAAGCCGAGGCGTTGTCGGCGGACCTGGCGAGCCTGATGCTGGACATGCGCCTGGACCTGGAAGGCATCCAGCGGCTGGCGCCGAACCTGATGCTGGCGCCTGGGGGCGAGTGAAAAGGGCGTCTACACTCAGATTCCGCAACACGCTGCAATCTGCTTCTGGCCCGCAGGCGCCGGCTTGCTGGCGAAAGGGGCTGTTCAGTCAACAGAGAGAGGACTGAGTGGACGCCTTCGCCAGCAAGCCGGCGCCTGCGGGCTGGATGGAAGGCAGTTCCTCAGGACGCCTATTTCGGAGTACATGAATGCCCGCAAACCTTGCCTCGATCCCGCCGCGTTTACCCTCCGTCGACAGCCTGTTGCGTCATCCCGCCTGCCATCCCCTGATCGACCGCTATGGACGCGACGCGGTGCTGGCCACCGTCCGCCAGTTGCTCGATGACGTGCGTGAGTCGGCTGTAACAGGACACGCCAGTGCAGCGGAGCTCAGCAGTGAGGTATTGGCGGGCAGGGCATCGGAGCGTCTGGCGATCCAGCACCGGAGCAAGGTGCGCCGGGTGTTTAACCTGACGGGCACAGTGCTGCACACCAATCTGGGCCGGGCGCTGCTACCCGAGGAAGCCATCGAGGCCATCCAGACCGCCGCGCGTTACCCGCTGAACCTTGAGTTCGACCTCACCAGCGGCAAGCGCGGCGACCGCGATGACCTGATCGAGGGGTTGATTCGTGAACTCACCGGCGCCGAGGCCGTAACCGTCGTCAACAACAATGCGGCGGCGGTGTTGCTGGCGCTCAACAGCCTGGGCGCGCGCAAGGAAGGCATCATCTCTCGCGGCGAGCTGATCGAGATTGGCGGTGCGTTTCGCATTCCCGACATCATGGCCCGGGCGGGCGTGAAGCTGCATGAGATCGGCACCACCAACCGCACCCATGCCAAGGATTACGAGGCAGCCATCAATCCGCGCACGGGCTTGCTGATGCGCGTTCACACCAGTAACTACAGCATTCAGGGCTTCACCACGAGTGTGCCGACGCAGGCACTGGCGAGCATCGCCCATGAGCACGAGCTGCCGCTGCTGGAAGACCTGGGGAGCGGCAGCTTGCTGGACATGACACGCTGGGGGTTGCCGGCCGAACCGACGGTGCGTCAGACCTTGGCCGAAGGCGCCGACATCGTGACCTTCAGCGGCGACAAGCTGCTCGGCGGTCCACAGGCCGGCTTGATTGTCGGCAGCAAAGCGCTGATCGCAAAAATCAAAAAGAACCCCCTCAAACGCGCGTTGCGCGTGGACAAGTTGACCCTGGCGGCGCTGGAAGCCGTCCTGAGTCTGTACCGCGATCCCGACCGCCTGGCCGCGCGTTTGCCCAGCCTGCGCCTGTTGACGCGTGGGCAAGGTGAAATTCTGGCCCAGGCCGAACGCCTGCGGCCTCTCTTGGCCAAGACACTGGGCGAAGGCTGGGGCGTGGCCGTGCAGCCGAGCCTAGGCATGATCGGCAGCGGCAGCCAACCGGTGGCGCGGCTGCCCAGCGCTTCGTTGTGTTTACGACCGATCGTCTCGAAAAAGCTTCGCGGCCGTCAGCTTCACAGGCTGGAGGCCGGGCTGCGTAACCTGCCGATTCCGGTGTTGGGGCGCATCGACGATGACGCGCTCTGGCTCGATCTGCGACAACTGGACGACGAAGCGGGCTGGACGGGCCAGTTGAGCCAGTTGCGGTGGGAGGGCGAGGCGGGGTGATTGTCGGGACCGCTGGACACATCGACCACGGCAAGACGGCGTTGCTGGAAGCGCTGACCGGGCAAGCGGGCGACCGCCGACGCGAGGAACGCGAGCGCGGCATCACCATCGACCTGGGTTATCTGTACGCGCCCCTTGCTGCCGATGCGCCACTGACCGGGTTCATTGATGTGCCCGGCCACGAGCGCTTCATTCACAATATGCTCGCTGGCGCACAGGGTATCGATCTGGTGCTGCTGGTGGTCGCGGCGGACGACGGCGTGATGCCTCAAACCCGCGAGCACCTGGCAATCGTCGAATTGCTCGGAATTCCTGCGTTGCGGGTCGTGATCAGCAAGTGCGATCGGGTCGACTCGGCCCGTGTGCAGCAGGTCCGCACGCAGCTTCGTCACCTGCTGGCGTCGGGTCCGTATGCCGATGCGCCGCAGTTCGAAGTCGCAAGCCTCACGGGCGAAGGTATCGACGCCTTGCGTCAGGCCTTGCTCAATGCTCAGAACAGCGTGCTGGAACGCAGCCACCGCGGCGGCTTTCGGCTGGACATCGACCGGGCGTTCAGTGTGTCCGGTGCCGGTATTGTCGTGACCGGGACTGCGCTGGCCGGAGAAGTGACCGTTGGCGACACGTTGCGACTCGGGCAATCAGGCAAGAGCGTGCGGGTACGTGGTCTTCACGCACAGAACCAGACCGCCGCACGCGCTCGCATCGGGCAACGTGTGGCGCTGAATCTGAGCGCTGAGAAGCTTTCCCTGGAACACATCCATCGCGGCGACTGGTTGCTGGCGGAGTGGCTGTTCGCGCCGACCCGGCGGATCGACATCGACCTGCAATTGCTGAACAGCGAGACGCGCGCGTTCGAGCACTTCAGCCCGGTTCACGTCCACATTGGCACTCAGGACGTTACGGCCCGCGTCGCCTTGCTTGAAGGGGGCAGTGTCGCCCCCGGCGGGCGCATGTTCGCGCAATTGCTGCTCAATGCGCCGGTGCACGCGGTTCATGGGGATCGTCTGGTGGTGCGCGACCAAAGCGCGCAACGCACCTTGGGTGGCGGCCGGGTGCTGGACCCGTTTGCACCGTCACGTCAGCGCCGCAGTGCCGAGCGACTGGCGACGCTGAACATTCTTGCCGGCGCGCCGGACCTTGAAACAGCACTGCCCGCATTGATTGCACACAGCGAAACCGGCCTTGACCCGCAGCGGCTGGAACGGCAGTTCAATCGCCTGCGCGCGACCTGGCGATTACCGCCCGACATCCAGACCATTATCACTCGGCAAGGGCAACTGCTGTTCAGCGAGGCGCGATGGCAAGCCCTGCAAGGTGCATTACTTGGACATCTGGGACGCTTCCATGAGCAGGAGCCTGATCAGCTCGGGCCTGATCGCGATCGGCTACGGCGTTTCGCGGCGATGCCGCTGGAGCGTCCGGCATTCATTGCCCTGATTGACGCGTTGCTTGCCGCAGGCACAATGGCCAGCAGCGGACCGTGGCTGCACCTGCCGGATCATCAGGTGAAGCTCAATAACGAAGACGAGCAGTTCTGGGAGCGCCTTTCACCGCTGATGCAGCAGGCGCGCTTCGACCCGCCGTGGGTGCGTGACCTTGCCGCGGCCACCGGACGCACCGAAGCGGACACGCGTTTGCTGCTGCGCAAGCTGGCGCGCATCGGGCAGGTGCATCAGGTGGTGCGTGATCTGTTTTATCTGGAGTCCACAATTCGGGAAATGGTGGCTATGCTGTTGCAACTGTCTGCAGCGGATCCGGTGATTCAGGCGGCAGCGTTTCGCGACAGGCTGGGCATCGGCCGCAAGCGCAGTATCCAGATTCTCGAGTATTTCGACCGTATCGGTTTCACCCGTCGTATCGGCGATCAGCGCCAGGTGCGGGGGGACAATGCTCTGGCGCAGGCGTCCAGGCCTGACGCTCAGGGGTGAAACGTTCCGAGACGGTCAGTTCGATCATGGAAGGCAATCGCGCCCGGTGGCGCGGCCGGGCTTCAAACCCGGTTGGGGACGGCAGCCGTTCCCGGGCAGGTTCGACTCCCGCTGCCTTCCGCCATTTTTCTTCTGCCTTAATAGGCGTCTGATGACGCTCGATCCTGGGGGAACCTGGTCTGGGCGGCACTCCGACGAATGCGCCATGACAGTCTGCATGCGATCGTTCCCACCCTCTGCGTCCACTTTGACGCAGAGCGTCAACCACGCGGGTGTGGTAAGGATCAGGGGACCACAGGCGCATAAGACGCTTCCACCGGCACGGGGTTGTTAGTACCCGCTGCGGCATTTCCCGGACGAACGTCACCTCCCTGTAGTGAACCTGACACCGTTTGAACGGTCTGTTGACCACTGCGCGCGCGGTGCGCCGGGTCACGAGGCCCCGGTGTTTTGTGGATTTCCCCGCGCGTTGTTGCCTTCTCCAGCGGTTGCAGCGCCTTGCTCGTCGCTGCCGATCAGGCTTTTGTCCATTGCATGCGGCCCGCCCATCCGGCCTTTCTTTTTATTTTTGTCGAAGATCACCCATGTCTCTATCTCGTCCCGTTTCTGCTTCTCTTCCATCCTCCCTGTCGCCGGGCGCCCGACGCCGTTTGCTCAGCGCCGGCTTGCTGGGAACCCTGCTGACCGTTGGTGTAGTCGCCCAGGCGCAAGCTGAAGGCAAGGATCGCTGGGTCAACGACACCTTGAGCACCTACGTCCGCAGCGGCCCGACCGATGGCTATCGCATTGTCGGCACGCTTAAATCAGGTCAGAAAGTCGAGTTGCTCACCACCCAGGGCGATTACAGCCAGGTGCGCGGCAATGCCGGTGACACGGTGTGGATCCCCTCGGCAGATCTGCAGGAAGTGCCCGGCCAGGCCGAGCGTTTGCCGCAACTGACTCAGCAAGTCGCCGACCTCAGTGCCCAACTGAAAACCATCGACGACGACTGGAAAACCAAGGTCCAGGGCATGCAGGAGACGCTCGATTCGCGCAAGAAACTGGTGGATGAGCTGGAAGCCCGCACGAAGGACCTCAACGCCCAACTGACCGACGCCCAGTCGGAGCTGCGGTCTACCCAGGCCAAGCTCGGTGACGAGAACAATCAGGTGCTCATGCGCTACATGGTGTATGGCGGTAGCATCGCGGGGGCGGGGCTGTTGCTCGGTTTGATCCTGCCGGCGCTGACCCGGGGTCGCAAGCGCAACGACCGCTGGTTCTAACCGGTCAAGTACGGCCGGCGACAGGCGACAGCCATTGAAGCCGGACCAGGCTCAGGTTGCCAATGGGGTTCTGACACTGCGCTGATATCGGAACCAGACCAGCGCTGCCCACAGCCCCGAGGCAGCGCCAATGCCCATGGCCCAACGCGGGCCAAACAGATCGGCGACCCAGCCCACGATGGGCGCGCCGACGGGCGTGCCGCCCAGGGTGGTCGCCAAAAGAATCGCCATCACCCGCCCTCGCATCAATGGATCGGTCGACAACTGCACCATGCTGTTGGCCGATGTGGTGAAGGTCTGCGCCGAAATCCCCAACACGAACAGCAGGCCGCCGAAAAGCCAGAAGTTCGACATCAGGGCCGCCATTACGAAGCACCCGCCGAACAGCGCGCAGGCCCAGAACAGCAGCATCGGACCCGGGCGCGAGCGTCGCGCAGAAAGCAGGGCGCCGGTCACTGAACCCACTGCCATCAGCGACGTCAGCAGACCGTAATGGCTGGCGTCGGCGTCGAACACCGTGACGGCCATGGTCGAGATGTAGATGGGGAAGTTCAGGCCGAACGTGCCCATGAGAAACAGCATCAACAGGATGGCTTTCAGGTCAGGGCGAGCCCAGACGTAGCGGAAACCTTCGGCCAGTTGGCCGCGAACACGGGGAGGGCGTTCGCGCGCGTGCATCTGGTTTTTCCGCAGTTTGCACAGCGAGACGATCATCGCGACAAACGTCAGCACGTTCAGCAGAAACACCCAGCCATTGCCCACCCAGGGAATCAATAATCCGGACACCGCCGGGCCGACCATTCGCGCCACGTTGAACGACAGCGAGTTCAAGGCCACAGCGTTGCTCAGGTAGGACTCCTCGACCAGATCGGACACAACGGTCTGCCGCGCCGGGGCATCGATCGCAGCAACGCAGCCGGAAACCAGCGCAAAGAAATACACGTGCCACAACTGCACATGCCCGGTGACCGTCAGCAGCCCGAGCCCCAGGGCCGAGGCGGCAAACGCCAGTTGCGTGCCGATGAGCAGTTTACGTCGGTCGAAATGATCGGCCGCGTAGCCGCTGATGGGCAGAAGCAGCAACATCGGCCCGAACTGCAAGGCCATGACAATGCCCAGCGCGGTGGCGTTCTGTTCGGTGAGCTGGGTGAGCACCAGCCAGTCCTGCGCCGTGCGCTGCATCCAGGTGCCGATGTTGGAGACGATCCCGCCCAGAGACCAGACGCGGAAGTTGTAAACAGCCAGCGAACGGAAGGTTCTGGCCATCAGCAATGTGGCTCGGTCGGTCGGATTTTTTCACCAGGGCAGGCCTTCTCAGCAAGTCGAACGACGTCCTTTGTCGGTGTGTCCGGGGTGGTCGTGATGACTCTCATGCGACCGGACGCAGGCCCTAGGTTACGCGTATACGCACGGGTCGTGCAGCACCTGACGCACTTTTCATGGAACGGACGTCCCAGTAAAACCGCGACGTTTCCGTGAAATATCCTGTCATAGGTACTGGGTTTGTTCTGCGGTACGCGCTACTTTGGTGCAGCTTCAGACGCGGTAGCGGTCAATGAACAACGCTCAAAAAAATGTGCATCTGCAGTCGCAAGGATGCCGGGCCAACCGCGAGAGGGTGCATCCCCGTCACGGTTCGACCCGTTCAATGCTGTTCCACATTCAGAAGAATAAAGAGAGTCGACACATGAAGTATGAACCCTTGGCCAAGTCGCTGATTGCGACAGCATTTACCCTCGCTTTTTCATCCACGTACGCGGCGTCCGTTGCCCCGGTCGCTGCCGAAAACGGCATGGTGGTCACGGCGCAACACCTCGCGACCCACGTCGGCGTGGACGTTCTCAAATCCGGTGGCAACGCCGTCGATGCCGCGGTTGCCGTGGGCTATGCATTGGCGGTGGTTTACCCGGCAGCGGGCAATCTGGGCGGCGGTGGTTTCATGACCATTCAGCTCGCCGATGGCCGCAAGACTTTCCTGGATTTCCGTGAAAAAGCCCCGCAAGCCGCCACCGCCAACATGTACCTGGACAAAGACGGCAACGTCGTTCCTGACTTGAGCTCCAAAGGGCATCTCGCCGTAGGTGTGCCGGGAACCGTGTCCGGCATGGAGATGGCGTTGAGCAAATACGGGACCAGGAAGCGGGCAGAAGTGATTGCGCCTGCGATCAAACTGGCCGAGAACGGCTTTGTCCTGGGGCAGGGTGACGTTGACCTTCTGCACACCGCGACCGATGAATTCAAGGCAGACGCCAAGGACCTGGGGACGATCTTCCTGAACAAGGGCCAGCCGCTGCAGGTCGGCGACAAGCTGGTGCAGAAAGACCTGGCGAAAACCCTCAAGGAAATCTCGGCGAAGGGCACCGACGGTTTCTACAAGGGCTGGGTGGCCAAAGCCATCGTCGACTCGAGCAAGGCAGGCAAGGGCATCATCGTCCAGGCGGATCTGGATAAATACAAAACCCGCGAACTGGCGCCCATCGAGTGCGATTACCGTGGCTACCACGTGGTCTCTGCACCGCCTCCCAGCTCGGGCGGTGTGGTGATCTGCGAGATCATGAACATCCTCGAAGGCTACCCGATGAAAGAGTTGGGTTACCACTCCGCCCAAGGGATGCATTATCAGATCGAGGCCATGCGCCACGCGTACGTTGACCGTAACAGTTACCTCGGCGATCCGGATTTCGTGAAGAACCCGATCGACCACCTGCTCGACCGTGACTACGCAGCGAAACTGCGTGCCGCCATCGAGCCGCAGAAAGCCGGTGTGTCCCAGGACATCAAGCCGGGTGTCGCGCCCCATGAAGGCAACAACACCACTCACTACTCCATCGTCGACAAGTGGGGCAATGCGGTGTCTGTCACGTACACGCTCAACGACTGGTTTGGCGCGGGCGTGATGGCGAGCAAGACCGGTGTCATCCTCAACGACGAGATGGACGACTTCACTTCCAAGGTCGGCGTACCGAACATGTATGGCCTGATCCAAGGCGAGGCCAACGCCATCGCCCCGGGCAAGACACCACTGTCGTCGATGAGCCCGACCATCGTCACCAAGGATGGCAAGGCCGTCATGGTGGTCGGTACGCCGGGTGGCAGCCGGATCATCACCGCCACGCTGCTGACCATGTTGAACGTCATCGACTACGGCATGAACATTCAGGAAGCGGTTGACGCGCCACGTTTCCACCAGCAATGGATGCCGGAAACCACCAACCTGGAGCGCTTCGCCGTGAGTCCCGACACCCAGAAGATCCTTGAAAGCTGGGGCCATAAGTTCGCCGGGCCTCAAGACGCGAACCACCTGGCGGCGATTCTGGTCGGCGCACCCTCGTTGGGTGGCAAACCGGTCGGCAACAACCGTTTCTACGGCGCCAATGATCCACGCCGCAATACCGGGCTGTCGTTGGGTTACTGAGTCGGAGAGCCGGGCGGGGCAGCGTTGGCTGCCTCGCTCGATTGCTCTATTTACGGATTTTCGTTGCCAGATTATTCCCATGAGATGTTATGTTATAACTCTCCGTGACGAGCGTTTGGCGCTCGAATGACTCCTGTGCTCCGAGAATCCGTCTTTGTATGAACAGTCTTCTTCCCGACGTTGCTTGCTCCGAAGTATCCCAAGCGTTGCTGCCACTCGATTGGGTCGGCATGCAGGGCATCGACATTCCCCTGATGCTTGACGAGCCTGGCGTTGATGTCGCTGTGCACGCGCGCGCCGATCTGCAGGTGAACATGCCCGTGCCGCAGATCAAGGGCATCCACATGTCCCGGCTGTACACGTTGCTGGACCGTTTCGCGGAGCATCACGCGGTCAGCCCGGCGAGCCTGGCCGCTCTGCTGGAGCTGATGGTCGCCAGCCATGGCGATTGTCATTCGTCGCAGGCGAGGCTACGCCTGTCGTTTGAATTACTGTGCAAGCGAGCGGCGCTGGTGACCGCGGGTCTGAGCGGCTGGAAGTCATACCCTGTGGTCATCGATGCGCAATGGCAGCAAGGCCATCTGATGCTGGACGTCTGCGCAGACGTCACGTACTCGTCAACCTGCCCGTGCTCTGCCGCCTTGTCTCGCCAACTGCTGGAACAGGCCTTCAGGGCGCAGTTCGCAGCGGGTGTGGTCGACAGCGTTGAGGTGGCTGAGTGGTTACGTCAACACGGCTCCCATGCGACGCCTCACAGTCAGCGCAGCGTCGCAAGTGTTCGTGTGCGGATCGAACAGGAAGCCGAGCAAATGGGTCTGCTCAGTCTCATCGACGCAGTGGAGGCCGCCTTGGGCACGCCTGTCCAGACCGCTGTGAAACGCGTCGACGAGCAAGCTTTTGCCCGATTGAACGGGCAAAACCTGATGTACGTCGAAGACGCCGCGCGCAAGATCCAGCAATCGCTTTCGTTGCGTTTCCCGGTCAGCAGTGTTTCGGTCAGGCATCTGGAAAGCCTGCACCCGCATGACGCGGTGGCGTCGGTCTCCAACGACTTGGCAGTGCCGTTGCGGACGGTGGGCGGAGGGCGTTGGGCATGAGTGAGATGTTCACTGGACTGAATCGCGACGCACGAGGCGCAGCACCCGCCACCGACACCGCGTGTTCGCCCGGCGCGCTCCAGCGCCCGGCACGTTTGCAATCGATCGATGCATTGCGCGGCCTTATCATCCTGTTCATGTTGCTCGACCACGTGCGCGAAACGTTTTTTCTGCATCGTCAGGTGTCGGACCCCATGGATGTCACCAGCACGGGGCTGGATCTGTTTCTGAGCCGCACCCTGGCGCATTTTTGTGCACCCTTGTTTGTGTTCCTCACCGGTCTCTCCGCGTATCTGTACGGCGAGCGGCACGCGGGCAAAGGTCAGGTCGCCGGTTTTCTGTTCAAGCGCGGATTAGTGTTGATTGCACTGGAGCTGACGCTGGTCAATTTTGCCTGGACCTTTCAGTTCCCGCCGACGGTGATCTATCTGCAGGTCATCTGGGCCATCGGCCTGAGCATGCTGGCGCTCGCAGCGCTGGTGGCCTTGCCCCGAGGATGGCTGGCAGCCGTCGGACTGGTCATCATTGCCGGGCACAACCTGCTGGACGATGTGCATTTCGCGGCGGGTTCACGCCTGCACATTCCGTGGGCGATTCTGCACGACCGGGGCTGGGTCGAGGTGCTCGACAGTCTGCGCCTGCGCACGTCCTACCCGGTGTTGCCGTGGATCGGCGTCATTGCCGTGGGGTACGCGGCCGGCCCCTGGTTCGCCAGCGGCAGTGACCCGGACAAGCGTGAGTTGAATCTGATGGCGTGGGGATTTGGCATCCTTGCGCTGTTTCTGGCGTTACGCAGCCTCAACGGCTATGGCGAACACAGCTGGGTGATCGGCGAAACCACGACGCAGACCGTGATGAGCATCTTCAACATCACCAAATACCCGCCGTCTCTGTTGTTCATCAGCCTGACGCTGGGCGTGGGGCTGCTGCTGCTCGCGTGGATGGAGCGCAGCAACGGCCAGCGATGGTTGAAGCCGCTGGCGATTTTCGGTGCGGCACCGATGTTTTTCTACCTGTTGCACTTGTATGTACTCAAGTGCCTGTACGTCATTGCAATGGCCATCTGGGGCGCGTCGCACGGCAGCTACTATGGCTTCGATTCAATGGCTGCGGTCTGGGCCTGTGCCGTGGTGCTGAGTGTGCTGTTGTTTCCCGCCGTGCGCTGGTTCGCCGAGCTCAAGGCCCGGCGCCGGGATATCCACTGGTTGAAATACTTCTGACGCGGGTGCACACGGCCCTGCAGCGTGTGCTGATGATCGACGCGAAGCATCACGCCGTCAGGTCGGCGAGTCTGGTGCTTTTTGGCCGGTCACTCCGGCTGGAACGTTTCGCGATACGCATACAAACCCACCGCCCCCCCGGTCATGACGAACAGCACGTTGTCGCCAGGCTGATAACGGCCTGCCCGCAAGTCGCTGATCAGTCCGGCAAAGGCTTTGCCAGAGTACACCGGGTCCAATAACAGGCCTTCGCTGCGTGCCATCAGGCGAACCGCGTCCAGCATGTCCTGGGTTGGAAGGCCATAACCGCTGCCCAGCTGACTGCCGTCGATATTAGGTGCCTCGGTCGGTGTTGCCTCTGGCGTACCCAATAACTGAGCGGTCGCCTGCATCAACTGCCGCGTCTTGTCGATTGCGGCCGCCTGTTCGACCAATACGGCAAAGGATTTCACCAGGCCGGGCTCGCGCTGCAGGGCGGCAAAACCTGTGGCCAGGCCCGCATGGGTGCCGGCGCTGCCATTGGGCACGATCACATGTTTGAAGCGAATGCCCTGTTGCTGCTCCTGATGTGCAATTTCTGCGGCACAGCGGGCGTACCCCAGCGCGCCGAGTGGCGTGGAGCCGCCTGTGGGAATAACCAGTGCATTGCGCCCGGCCTGGCGCAATTGCCCGGCGCGGGCATGGGCAATCGCCAGACTGTCGGTGCCGCCCGGATGGGTCTCCAGTCTGGCGCCAAAGAGATGGTCGAGCAGGACGTTGCCGTTGTGGTCGTAATCGGTATCGGATTTTGGCACCGCACGGGTCAGGACCAACTCGCAGTTCAGGCCCAGACGTGCGCAGACTGCCGCCGTCAGACGCGCGTGGTTGGACTGCACGCCACCAACGGTAATCACCGTATCAATGCAATCTTGCTGAGCGCTGCCCAGCAGAAACTCGAGCTTGCGTAACTTGTTGCCGCCACCACCGACGGGCATGTGATCGTCACGCTTGAGGTATATGCCGACGCCTTTGGCGTACTTTTTGAGCGCTGTTTCAAGTCGTTCGGCCCGCTGGATACGCGTCGGTTCATCCAGCAGCGCGACTCGGGGGAACGCAGCCAGGGCCTGCTCCAGTGATGTTTGCATCGACGTTCCTCAAGTGAAGTGCCAAAACCTGACTGTATTGCTTGCGTCAATCGTGATAAATGCAGGCTTCATTCGTGGATTTCTAACCCAGGGTTTGTAATGGACAGGCTTCGCAGTCTTGAGGTGTACGTTGCCGTGATCGACGGCGGGAGTTTTACTGCGGCCGCCACAACGCTGGAAATCTCGGCGGTGATGGTGGGTAAATACATCAAGGCGCTCGAGCAGAGCCTCGGGGCGCCGTTGATTCAGCGGACCACGCGGCACATGCAAATGACAGAGTCAGGGCGAGCTTTTTATGCCGAGGCGCGTCAGGTGCTCGAGCAGTGGCGACAGGCGTGTGAAAGTGTGGAAGGACTGCAATCGACACCCCATGGACTGCTTCGCATCACCGCGCCGATGACGCTGGGTTCCTGCATGGTTGCACCGCTGGTGGCTGCCTTCCTGGTGGCTTACCCGCAGATTCGGGTGGAGCTGATCCTCAACAACAGTTCCGTGGATTTGCTGCAGGACGGCTTCGACGCTGCGTTCCGTATTGCTCATCTGGAAGAAATGGATTTGGTCGCCAAACCGCTGCAGGCCTACGAAATGCTCATCTGCGCGTCGCTTGAATATTTGCAGCTTAATGGCACGCCGGAAAAACCGGCCGATCTGGCGCACCACCGTTTACTGGTGCATTCGAGCTGGACGCAACGCTTCAACTGGGCGCTCAAGGAGGGAAATACAGACATTCCCTGGCCTGAGCACTGGGTGATGAAAAGCAACGACGGCCCTGCATTGCGTCTGGCCGCGCTGGCCGGGGCGGGGATCTTGATGCAGCCGCGCTTCCTGGTCGCTGATGACCTGGCCAGTGGCGCACTGGTGTCCGTTCTCGGAGATTATCTGCCGTCCCCAAAGCCGGTCCACCTGATCTATGCACCGCAACGCGCGCGGCTGCCGAAATTGCGGGCTTTCATCGACTTCGCGACCCAGCGGCTGGGTGTCTGATCAACCCCGTCGTTGAAGGCTGCGCTCCATACGGGCCAGTGCCTCTTCCAGCATCGAGCGTGGGCACCCGAAGTTCAGCCGTACGAACTGGCCGCAATCGTCACCGAACTCATGGCCTGCGCTTAGCGCCACTTTGGCTTCATTGAGGAAGAACTGCTGAGGGTTTTCGATATCCAGTCCCGAGCAATCCAGCCAGGCCAGGTAGGTGCTCTGCGGCAGGTTCATCGAGATCCCTGGAAATCGGGTTTTGATTGCATTCGCCAGATAGTCGCGGTTGTCCTGAAGGTAGGCAATGACCCGCGTCAGCCACGGCGCGCCTTTGCTGTACGCCGCTTGGGTGGCGTCCAGGCCAAGCGCGTTGACGCTGTCGACCAGGCCCAGGCGTCCGGCGTTGAAGCGCAGCCGCAGATCGGGGTTTTGTATCACGGCGAACGCGGTTTTCATGCCGGCAATGTTCCAGGCCTTGCTGGCGGACATCAGCGTCACCGTACGGTCGGCGATGGCCGGGCTCAGGGACGCGATCGGCGTGTGGCGACGGCCATCGAAGAGGATGTCGGCGTGAATCTCGTCGGACACGATCAGCACATCGTTCTGCACGCAGGCATCGCCAATGGCGCGCAACTCTTGCGCGTCGAAGACCTTGCCCAATGGATTGTGCGGATTGCTCAGCAGCAGGGCGCGAACCTTGGGCAGGACGCCCTGTAAGGCGGCGATGTCGGTCGGGTATTGGCCATCGGCGTCGGCATGGAAGGGCAGGTCGATGCGTGGCAGGTTCCAGTGACCCGGGGCATCCAGCAGTGGCGCGTAGTTGGGTGTCTGCACCAGCACGCCGCTGCCTTCGGGCACCAAAGCATTCAACGCCATGTTCACGCCCGGTTCTACGCCGGGCAGGAACACCAGTTCCTCAGGCTTGACCTGCCAATCGTAGTGCTGAGCCAGATGCGCCACCAACGTTTGGCGTAATGTGTCCTGCGCCACGGAATAGCCCAGCAGCGGATGTTGCAGGCGCGCGGTCAGCGCCTGAACGATCGGCTCAGCGACCGGGAAGTCCATGTCGGCCACCCACATCGGCAATACGTCTTCGGGGTACTGGCTCCACTTCTTGCTGCCGGTGTGCAAGCGTTGGTGAACGCTGTTCAGGTCCATGGTCATGCTCGTCTCGAAAAAGCGAGGGGCGATTGTGCCAGAGACCGGGTGAGCCATGAACAACCAGCGCGGGGTGCTTGGGGTGCGAGGTTAGACATGGCTGCCAATCGCGCCATTTTTTTGAGTAAAAGTAACCTCAGGAGGTTACATTTTCGAAAGTAACCTTTTAAGGTTACACCTTGCGTATTTGCCCTATAGTGAATATCACCCCTGCACTGGATTCAGGACCTACCCATGACCCTCAAGGCAGTCTTGACCGGCGACCTCATGCACTCACAGACCGTGTCCGATACCCAGGCGTATCTGGACGGGCTGCAGCGTGTGCTGACGGCGCTCGGCGCTCGTTATGGATTGAACACTGACACTTACCGGGGCGATGGTTTTCAAGTCGTGCCCGCACAAGCGATCCACGGATTCGAGTGCGCGCTGGCGATACGCGCGGGCCTGATTACCGCCAGCCCGGAAGGGGAACGCTGGGACGCGCGCATCGCTATCGGTGTCGGCCCGTCGGCCTCCGGCAAGCAGTATGGTGAGGCGTTCGTTTTGTCTGGGCAGGGGTTGGACGGAATGAAAAAGCTCACCCTGGCGGTCTTCAGCCACGACGCCTCCCTGCTGCGGGCGGCTGAACTGGTCACCGAATTCGTCGCCGCCACGGTGGACAAATGGACGGTGGTCGAGGCCCAGGCCTATTACGCGCACCTGCTGGGCACGGGTGATCAACAAACCATCGCCGAGAACCTGGGCAAGTCACGGGTCGCGATCAACAAGGCGCTGCAGCGTGGTCAGGCCAAGTTGCTTGATCGCTATCTGGCGTGTACGCGGGACTGGATCAATGAGTTGCAGGCCAAGGAGTCGCCCGATGCGTGATACCTCGTTGGTGCTACTGGTGTTGATCCTGCTCAACATGCTCCTGGACTATGGCTATGCCCAATGGCAAGAGCGCAAGCCAGGCCCTGGGCGGGTGCGTGGCGTGTTAGTGGCTTTCGCTCAAGGGACCATGATGGGCGTCGTGCTGTACGCCTTTGACCGACAGGCCCTTGTTGCTGCTGTGGCGGGCATAACCTTTGCGCTCGGCTGGGGAGTGGTTCGCTGGCTGGTCGGCAAGTGGCAATCGGGATTTGCGTTCGTCTTGCGGTTTGCCTTGCAGGTGGTCGCCCTCACGGCGGTCTGGCTCAGTGCCGAAGGCTATTGGGGGTGGGCCGGTGAGTTGACCAAAGACGTGTTCAGCACACACAACCTGCTGATCGTTCTCGGTTATGCGCTGGTCTTACGCCCGGCGTCCGCGTTGATTGGCGCCGTGCTGACGCCGTGGCTTGCCAGCGTCAACAGCGAAGGGTCGCTGAAAAGGGCTGGCACGCTGATTGGCTATCTGGAGCGAGTACTGATTCTGACCTTCGTCCTGTTGCAGCAATGGGAAGGCATCGGCTTTCTGCTGACCGCCAAAAGCATACTGCGCTTCAACGACATCAAAAGCGCCGAGCAGCGCTCGCTCAGCGAATACGTCTTGCTCGGGACATTGGTGAGCTTCACCGTCAGCATCGCCATTGGGCTGGCCGTGCTGAAACTGTCAGGAAAGTAACCTCTGAAGGTTACTTTCCTCAATGTAACCTTCAGAGGTTACTGACGTGCTGACTACCAGAACGTTGCCGACGGAGCGCTCAACCGGCCAGCAATGACCGCGATGGCTTTCTCTACGTCCGCTGCCTGGGTGTAGCGTCCCAGGCTCAAGCGCAAGCTGCTGCCGGCCCGGGCTTGGCTCAGCCCCATGGCGAGCAACACGTGGGAAGCGCCGCTGCTGGCCGAGTTGCAGGCCGATGTCGATGACACCGCTAACTCGCTGGACAGGCTCATGGCGGTAAAGCCCGGGCTGTCGACGCAGATATTCAAAGTGTGTGGGACGCGCTGTTGCGGATCGCCATTGAGGCTGACGCCCGGCAGGGCCAGCAATCCATCGCGTAACTGGGCCGACAGTGTGCTGATCCGTTGCAATTCTTCGGCCATCTCGGCGCTGGCGAGGGCATAGGCAGCGCCCATGCCGACGATCTGGTGAGTTGCCAGGGTGCCCGAGCGGAAGCCTTGCTCATGACCACCCCCGTGCATTTGCGCTTCCAGCAACGGACGCGCTCGCTCACCGACATACAGCGCACCGATGCCTTTGGGGCCATACGTCTTGTGCGCGGAAAATGACATCAGGTCGACAGGCAGAGCATTCAGATCAATGGCGAGTTTGCCAGCGCCTTGCGCAGCATCGACATGGAAGAGGGCACCTTGATCGCGGACAAGCTGGCCGATGGTCGCGATGTCCGTGACAGTGCCCAACTCGTTATTGACCAGCATCAGGGAGACCAGCAGCGTGTCTTCGCGCAGCGCCTGGCGCACAGTCTCCGGCTGGATCAAGCCTTGACTGTCGGGTTCAAGCCAGGTCACGGGGTAACCGGCCTGTTCGAGTTGGCGCACGGTGTCGACCACGGCCTTGTGTTCGATGCGGCTGGTGATCAGATGCCGACGTGGACCCTTGGCACCGAAGGCGATGCCTTTGATGGCCAAATTGTTGGACTCGGTTGCGCCTGAGGTCCAGATCAGCGACTCGGCATCAGTGCCGACCAGTTCGCCGACCTGACGCCGCGCAAGTTCTACCGCCTGGCGGGCCTGATTGCCGTAGGCGTGGGAGTTGGAAGCCGGATTGCCAAAGGTGCCTTCGCGGCCCAGACACGCCACCATTGCCTGGATGACGCGGTCATCGACAGGAGTAGTGGCTGCGTAATCGAAGTAACAAGGAAGTGTGCTCATGGGGAGAAATCCGCGCTGTCCGTAATGCTGAAAATACTACTAGCGTCGAACTGAAAAAAAATTGATTACTGAACGCTGTTTCAGCGATGGATTAGATTATTTACCTATTTAGACCGTCAATCAGCGAATATGATTTCGTTCGAGGGATGCTTCGGGTCTATCCTTATCGCTCGACGCCATAAAAACCCTCTGAAACGGCAAACGCACACCATGGACAAGTTTGATCAAGCGATTTTGAGCATCCTGCAAAGCGACTGCACCCGACCGATCGCCGACATGGCCGAGAGCATCGGTTTGGGCAGCACGGCCTGCTGGCGGCGCGTCCAGAAACTGGAAGAGCAGGGCATGATTCGTGGCCGGGTGGCGCTGCTAGACCCGGCACAGCTCAATGTCGCGGTGACAGTGTTCGCGGCCATGCGCACCAATCAACACAACGCCGAGTGGCTTGGCGGCTTCCACGATTTGATCGCGACCCTTCCCGAAGTCGTCGAGTGCTATCGAATGGCAGGCGACACGGATTACATGCTGCGCATCGTCGTACCCGACATTGCAGGCTACGACGCCGTTTACAAGAAGCTGATTCAGTTGTCGGGCATCACCGACATCAGCTCCAGCTTTGCGATGGAACAGATCAAATCGACGACGCAGTTGCCCCTGAGCTATACGCGGTCCTGAACCCCCGCAGGAACACCGCAAAACCTGTAGGACGTCCGAGATTACGAGGCCAGCGAACGCGGTGGGTCAGCCACCGGTGATGCCGATGCCCAGCGCAGATGACTGGAACACCGCAATACCTGTAGGAGACGTCCGAGGTTACGAGGGCAGCGAACGCGGTGGGTCAGCCGCCGGTGATGCCGATTGACCCACCCCATTGGTCCGACCGCGGCCCGCAGCAAGCGGGTTCCTGCAATGGCGATGCCCGACTAAGTTGATCACCCATAAAACAAAAAAGCAGCCTGAGGGCTGCTTTTTGCTGTCGGGCGTTTGAACGGCGTCAGACGCGCGCCTTGTCGATCCACTCAAGCGAGGTACGCCAGATGCAGATGCCGAGGAAATAAGCCGACATGGCGAGCCAGACGCTCAGCACGACCGTACCGTTGTACGGGTGATTGATGACCAGCAGAAAGCTGCACAGAAACCAGACGCTGGTCACGGCGATGTTGATCGGCATGAAGCGACGCACACGGAACGGGTGCAGAAACTTCATCCGGGTCACGGTCAGCAGCGCCAGGCAGATCACGGTAATGAACGTGAGCCACGGCGCGGGCGAAAGGATGTACACGCACAGCGCCACCACGTTCCAGGCCGCAGGGAAGCCCTGGAAGTAGTTGTCCTTGCTTTTCATCTCGGTGTTGCAGAAGCAGAACAGTGACGACACCAGAATGATCGAAGTGGTCAGCAGAAGCGTGTAATCCGGCAGCGGAATATAGCGGTAGATGAACAGCGCCGGAATGAACACATATGTCAGGTAGTCGATCACCAGGTCCAGCACCGACCCGTCGAAATGCGGCAATACCGACTGCACGTTGACCTTGCGCGCGAGCGAACCGTCGACTCCGTCGACGATCAGGGCAATGCCCAACCACAGCAGACAGGCTTTGGGCTGGTTGTCGAACAGCGCGATGGTCGCGAGGAAGGCAAGGACGACGCCAGTGGCTGTAAAACCATGGGCGCCCCATGCTTTGAGCCAGGCGATGCGTTGAATAGGGATCATGGACGGTCCTTCTTGAAATAAAGCCAGCCAGATCAACGCGCCGGTGCTGCTACCGATCAACCTGGCCAGAGGTGCAACTATCGACCGGTCATCGGTCGATAAGGTTCACCCTCAACTCCTACACGGTAGCAGGCGGCGCAGGCTTTCGTTACTGAATTGTCAAAACGCCAGCAACGATTTAAGCGCAAGCCGTGTCATTGGTCGCCTGACCACCAAAGGAGGCAAACTGCTGGCCCCTATTATCCATAAAGCTCGGCAAAATCCACGTCCTATCAGTCAGTTAGGCAAGGATTTGCATGCAAACTCTCAGGATTGCTTTGGTGTTTTGTGTCGCGGCAGGTGCCTCATCGGCCCTGTTTGCGCGGGATCTAAGCAAGAACGAGCGGGATTTATGCACCTGGGGTGCAGGGGTTGCCGCCACCGCGCAGCAATACAAACTGGCCGGACTGACCCTGTACGGGGCGCGGAACAAGATGCAGGCCCGGCATTTTCCCCAGCAGTGGATGCGCATGAGTGCCCTGGGCATCACCGAACAGACCTACGACAGCGCCTCGCGAATGCGTCCTGAGGGCGTAAAGCAGGTCTATTACGAAGGCTGCACGCGGCACGAACTGGCGCGCCGCTGACGCCGGCCGGGGCTGTAGCAGTCCTCCCTCAGGAAAACCGTTGCATCAGGTACGCCTCGCCAGTCACGCGAATCATCGGGTGCGGCGTGATCTGGCAGGTCTTTATGACCGAAAACCCGTGGCGTTCGTAAAAGCGTCGGGCGCCCGTGTTCGCGGCGTAATCGATCAGGCTCAACCCCTTGAGGCTCAAAGCTTGGGCTCTTGACTGAGCACGGTGCAGGAATTGAAGCCCCAGCCCCTTGTTGCGCCAACCTTCATGCAGCGCCAGGCTCGAGATGTACAGCGTGTCGGGCACCTCCATATCGGCGTAGGGCGCAAGCACAGGGTCGGTCGGCGGCTGGGCATCGGGATCCTCACGCATGACGTAGCTGTGCATCATGCCGACCACTTCGCCATGTGCCTCGGCGATCAAGCAGTTTTCGTAGGAAAAATCCACGCCCTCGCGGGCATAGCGCGCCTCCCCGACGTCGAGCAGGTGTTGGCCCGGCTCAGCCAGCTGACTCCAGATGTAATCTGATGCACCTTCCGAGGTGATTTGAAACAGGCGGGCGATTTCACGCGCATCCGAACGTCGCGCCGGACGAAACTCGACAGTCATTCACAAGGCTCCACAAGGCATTGGGCGCCTTTTATAACGTGGAATGTGAAGCAGAGGCAGGGCGCTGGACAGCCACGTCGCGATCACGCCGATGGCCGTCGTTTTCGCATCCGGGCGCGCCATTGCGGCGCGCCCGGCCATCACTCAGTGCGGTGCGCGGGGAATGGTTTTGAGCAAATCGGCAGGGCTGATGTGCCCCACGACGGGCACGCTGCCAGGCTGCGGCAGGCCGAGGATATTGCCCTTTATCTTGCCGATCACATGCATTTCGCACGGCTTGCAGTCGAACTTCAACGTCAGCACTTCGTCGCCATGGACCAGTTGCATCGGCGCAACCTTGGTGCGCACGCCGGTCACGCCCTTGGCCTGTTTCGGGCACAGGTTGAAGGAGAAGCGCAGGCAATGCTTGGTGATCATCACCGGGACTTCGCCGGTTTCTTCGTGCGCCTCGAAGGCCGCGTCGATCAACTGAACGCCATGACGGTGGTAGAAATCACGGGCTTTCTGGTTGTAGACGTTGGCCAGGAACGACAGGTGCGATTCCGGGTACACCGGCGGCGGGCTGGTCTCGGCTTTACGACCACCACGAGGATGGGCGGCCACACGGGCGGCGGTCAGCGCATCAATGACCTCACGGCGCAAGGCTTTGAGCTGGGAGTTCGGGACGAAGTACGCCTGCGGGGCGTCCAGTTTGACGTCCGTGGCGTGGTATTGGGTGGTGCCCAACTGGCCCAACAAATCACGCAACTGATCCAGTGCCTGTTCTGGCTTGTTCGCGGCGCCAAACGGGCCTTCCAGCACGACGCTCGCGCTGATGCCTTCCTCACTGGTGGCCGTCACTTCCAGGCGCTCTTCACGCAGGCGCGCCAGCCACGAAAGGCCAATGCGACGTTCGGCGGAGGTTTTCTGCAAAGCCTGTTGCCAGTTGTGGTCCAGGTTGCGGTTCAGCGGATGATGGGGGCGGACTTTGTACAGGTCGGCCGGCATTTCGTTGGGCTCGACGCGATAGCGATAGCGCTTCTCGCCGTCCTCCTCGAACTCGCCTTTAGGTTCGGCGATGTTGGCACGGAAGCCCACCACTTCGCGCTTGATCAGCACGTTCAGGCCGTCGCCGTTGGTCAATGGGTCATGCGTGACGACCTGCAAGTCGCGTTTGCCGACTTTTTCCACGATGCCTACCGGCAGGCCGGTGAACGTCGGGGTGTCGAACGCACCGATGTCGATCTTGCGATCGGTGACGAAGTAGTCGGTGCTGCCACGGTGGAAGGTCTTTTCCGGGTCGGGCAGGAAGAAGTGCGCGGTACGGCCGCTGGAGGCGCGTGCCAGGTCCGGGCGGTCTTCAAGCACATCGTCCAGACGCTGACGGTAATAGGCGGTGATGTTCTTCACATAGCCCATGTCCTTGTAGCGACCCTCGATCTTGAACGAGCGAACGCCGGCTTCGACCAGTGCGCGGATGTTGGCGCTCTGGTTGTTGTCCTTCATCGACAACAAATGTTTTTCGAAGGCCACGACGCGGCCCTGATCGTCTTTCAACGTATACGGCAAACGGCATGCCTGAGAGCAGTCGCCACGGTTGGCGCTGCGGCCATTCTGGGCGTGGGAGATGTTGCACTGCCCGGAGAAGGCGACGCACAACGCGCCATGGATGAAAAACTCGATGGCGGCATCGGTTTCATCGGCGATCTCGCGGATTTCCTGAAGGTTCAGCTCGCGGGCCAGCACCAGTTGGGAAAAGCCGGCCTGATCGAGGAATTTCGCTCGCGCCAGGGTGCGGATATCGGTCTGGGTGCTCGCGTGCAGTTCAATGGGGGGAATGTCCAGTTCCATCACACCGAGGTCCTGAACGATCAGGGCGTCGACGCCGGCGTCGTACAGTTCGTGAATCAGCTTGCGCGCCGGCTCCAGCTCGTTGTCGTGCAGGATGGTGTTGATCGTGGTGAACACCCGCGCGTGGTAACGATGGGCGAATTCAACCAGTTCGGCGATATCGCTCACGTCGTTGCAGGCATTGTGACGGGCGCCGAAGCTGGGGCCGCCGATATAAATGGCGTCAGCGCCGTGCAGGATGGCCTCGCGCGCGATCGCGGTGTCGCGGGCAGGGCTGAGCAATTCGAGGTGGTGCTTGGGTAAGGACATGTTTTTTAGTCGGATCGTCACGGGCAAGTCGCGCATTGTAGCGGCGAAACGCCTGACCGGCATCCTTCTACTGCCCGATGGCGGCCTCGCCGTGAACGAAGCCGCCGACTCAGCGAAACGACTCAGCCCTTGGCCGCCATCGCGGTCACTTCAACGCGCATGCCTTCGACCGCCAGCGCGGCAACGCCAACAGCGGCGCGAACAGGCCAGGGTTTGGCGAAGAAGCGCTTGTACACGTCGTTGAAGGCGGCGCGGTCCGCCATGTCGGTGAGGTAGATGGTGAGGTGCATGACGCGATCCATCGAACTGCCCGCGCGCTCCAGCGCCACCTTCAACGCTTGCAGCGTGCATTCGCTTTGCGCCGTGATGTCACCGAGTTCCAGGCTGCCATCGGCACGGGTCGGAACCTGGGTGGAAACCATGACACCGCCGAACGTGGCGACGTCGGAGGAAATGGAGTCTGCATCGGGGTCGGGAAGAAACGTGAGGTCTTGAGTCGCCATGAATCATCTCTTGCTTGTGGAGGAAGACAGCAGGCCGCGTATCAGCCGCTGGACCAAAGACGGCCATCATAAAGGAGAACGCGGGCGTGTGAGTTTCGGATCGCCGCGTCCGTCGTCCGTCGTCAGGATCGGACGGTGGGCTGCGGCACCGCCGCGATGTGCTCTTTGAAGTAATCGATCAAGGCGCGCAGTTTTGGTGTGGCATTGCGGCTGGAGGGCCAGAGCATCCACAACGAACCTCGATGGTCGGTGAACGCCGGCAGGACTTTTTCAAGCGTGCCGTCGCGCAGGGCCTGCTGGGTGGAGAAGTCCGCCAGGCACGCAATCCCCAGTCCTTCGAGGGCCAAGTGGGTAAGGGCGTCCGTGGTGGTGCAGGTGATGACCTTTCCCAGTTCCGGATCGCTGTCAGCGTCCTCTGCGCGCACCGGCCAGCGTTCCAGCGCGCCGCTGGCGGGAAACTTGTGCAGCAGGCAGGCGTGGTCGCGCAGTTGATCGGGGTGCGTGGGCCGCCCGTGACGTGCCAGATAGCCCGGAGAGGCGACCAGTTCGAGCTTGTACTCGCCCAGCTTGCGCGCCATCAGCCTGGAGTCCGAAGGCTGCCCGGTGCGGATCACGGCATCGAACCCTTCTTCGATCACATCGACCATTCGATCGGACAGGTCGACGTCCAGCTCGATCTGCGGGTAGGCCTGCATGAAGCCCGAGAGCAGCGGAAAAATCAGGGTGTTCTGCAGCGGAACGCTGATGCGCAGCTTGCCGCGAGGCGACTCGGCCAGTTGCGACAGTTCGATTTCCGCCTGCTCGGCCTCCTGAATGATCCGCCGGCAGCGCTCCAGAAACATCTCGCCTTCAGCCGTCAAGGTGACGCTACGGGTGCTGCGATGGAACAGGCGCACCCCCAGGCGTTCTTCCATGCGCGCAACACTTTTGCCGACGGCAGACGAGGAGATTTCCAGCAGCCGCCCGGCTTCGGTGAAGCTGCGGGTTTCGGCGACCTGCACAAAGGCGGTGATACCGCTGAGGCTGTCCAGCATCGTGTTGACTCCCAAAGGCGGGGAAGGGATCAGAGCGTGCGCCAATTTAAGCTATTTTGTCCGCAATGTTCGGATACCCGACCTGTTTTTCTCCCACGAACCGCTCCATAGACTCCAGGCTCTATTCTTCTTGCTGTAGGGAGCCTGTCATGAGCACCGTTTCCACCCCCATTCGCGTCGGCCTGGTCGGCATCGGCAATTGGGCCCTGCACGGTCACGTGCGGGTGCTTTCTCTGCTGCCCCAGTATGAAATCAGCGCCATTTACAGCCAACGACAGGAAAGCGCCCACGCCGCGGCGGAGCAATTCGGCATCCGTCATGTGGTGGGATCACTCGATGAGCTGGTCAACCATCCGGAGGTGGACCTGGTGATCGTGCTAACCACGGCGCCTCAGCATGAAGAAGCCGTGCGCGCCGCGATCGCCGCCAGGAAAGATGTCTATTGCGAGTGGCCGCTGACCACCAGCACCGCCATTTCGCAAGAACTGACGCGCCTCGCCAAACAGACCGGTGTTCGCCATATCGTTGGCCTGCAGCGCCGCCACGCGCCGCACAACCGCTATTTGCAGGATCTGTTGCAACAGGGCTATGTCGGCAGGGTGCGCTCGGTGCGGATTCACGTCAGCATGAATTATTTCCAGGCACTGCGTCCCAATGCGCTGCGCTGGACGGTGCCCGTGGAAAACTTCTCCAGCGTGATTGCGATCTACGCGGGGCATTTTCTCGACATGCTGTTCACCGCCACCGGTTGGCCGGTGAACGTCACGGGTCTTGTGGTCAATCAGTTCGACAAGGTGACCATCAAGGAAACCCACGAGGTGTTCCAGACCTCGGCGCCGGACCAGATGGTGCTGGCGGGCCAACTGGAGGACGGCGCCCTGGTCTCGGTTCACATCGAAGGCGGCAAGCGCAATGGTTCGGGTGTGCAGATGGAGATCACTGGCCATGAAGGCGACCTGCGGATCACCAACACCTCGGCCTTTGGCGCAGTCGGCGATGATTATGTGATCGAGGGCGCTCACGGCGATAACCTGCCGCTGCAGGTTTTGCCGATTCCGGACCGTTATTTCCGCTTGCCACCGTCTGATCTGCCGTCGGCCGTGCTGGAGCTCGCCGAGCTGTATTACGTGCACGCGCAAGACGTGGCGCACGGCACACAGGCCGCCGCCACGTTCGACGACGCTGTCCGCATGCACAAGCTGCTCGATGCGGCCTTGGTGTCTTCGCAGACAGGGCGACGCGAGCAGGTTGCAGAGGATGCCGAGTATCGACTGAGGGGCGACAGGCGGTAGACGCCTTCTACCCCCGGAAAACGGCCTTCAGCGGCCGTCGTTGGCCGATGGGCAATCGCGGGCGCCGCGGTTGTTGGGTGCCTTCGGCACGGGTTCGGGCGTTTCGACTGAAAATGGCGCTCGCGATCTGAAAGACTGCATAAACTGCTTGATTGGCTGGCCGACACTTTATTGAAGAATGTCGGTCAGTACACTCCCAAGCCTTTCCTGCGAGTCGCCTCGATGAACACCCTTTCCGCCGATGACCGCCTTCAGGTCGTTAGGGACGCCACCGCCGAGTACTGGAAGCACATCATCCCGATCGTGCAAATCGCCTTTGCCATTCACGTGTTGCTGCTGGGGCTCTTTCTGATCGTGGCTATCCCCGTGATGTGGATCCTGAATGCGTTGAGCATCGCGATCTACATCGGCTGCCTGTTTGCCATACGGCGTCGACGGTATCAATGGGCGGGCTTTCTCATCAGTGCCGAAATCATCGTGCATGCCGCCGTTGCCACCTGGGTGCTGGGCTGGGACAGCAACTTTCACTTCTACATGTTCTGCATCGTTCCGATCATCGCCTTCAGTTTTCAGTCGTCTCCCGTCCGACGCACCTGCCTGAGCGTCGCGATTCTGGCCGTAGCGGTCCTCGGCTTTGCCTTCCGGCACCATGTGCCGGGGGCGATGATTGGCGTCAAGGCGCAAGAGATTTTTGGCATTGTCAACGCATTCACCGCGACGGCCCTGTTACTGCACGCCACCGCCCTGACGGTGCGGTTCAACATGACCATGCAGATGAACCTGTTTCATTCCGCTCACCGGGACAGCCTGACCAACCTGTACACCCGCCGTCGCGTGCTGCAGAAATTGCGTCATCTGGGCGGCGGTCGGGGCGACAATTCGACCTCGATCGTGCTGATCGACATCGATCATTTCAAGCGGATCAACGATCAACACGGCCATGATCTGGGCGACGTGATGTTGCAACGGGTAGCGGAAGTCATTTCGGACTGTGTGCGCGTGACCGACATCGCCGCTCGCTGGGGAGGTGAAGAATTTCTGGTGCTCATGCCCGATACGACGTTTGAAGAAGCCAAACAGGTTGCCGAGCGGTTGATGCTGCACATTCGTGCCCAAACGGCGCTGGGTGAAGCAACGACGGTCAACGTCACAGCAACGCTGGCGGTGGCCACCATGCATTCTGGCGAAACCTTTCGAGACACGCTCAATCGCGCGGATCAGATGCTGTATCAGGGAAAACAGGAGGGCCGTGACCGCTTGATGCTGGCGAGTTGAGCCATTCCCGTGTTTTAACCGCCTGTCTTGAATGTCGCGAAAGGCTGCGTTTTGTCCGCAAACGTGCATCCGTTTTGCGTGACTGACCGTATATATTCGGGCGTGCGGGGTGAGACTCAACAACAATGCTAACGGCGAGATATCTGGTATGTGGATGCGAAAGCGGCGCGATTCTCTTGTGCAGGACCTGTCCGATACCGCCGAGGAGCTGCGGTCATTGGGCAATCGGATCATGGAGCTTTCGGTGGACCTGTCTCAAAAGGACCTCCCTCGGGCCGCTGAGTCCACCGCCAGAATGGTCCTGGCGCTGCAGGAAAAGGAAGAGCTCCTGCGTCGTCATGTCGAGCGCTTGACCAAGACCGGAAACCTGGGGCGTCGCGTGACGGACCACATCGCCGAGCGTTCGGCGCCCGCGTCGCACGACCGTGGTGCTGAGTCCTGACACGGCAGCACCTGTCTCATTCCGATTCTTTTTCGTCTTTTTTGAATTCCGACACTTTCAACTGATCGTGACCGCTTGTCGTCATACCGGCAAGGCACCTTGAACGCGGGCACCGCCACGACCTCAATCGATGTGAACAGAGCTTGCTCAGGTTGTTGGCAGATTCACCGCTGCGCTGCTCAGACGCACTCATGTGTTTCGACTTTCGCGCTAACAACCTCAGACGCTCGCTCCCAATCGTCGCCAATGTGAGGTCTCATGCAGCTCATCCACCCTGTTGCGTTTTACCGGCCCTATACGTCAGCCGCTGGAGGCTGGGGCTCGGCTCATTCGGTGATGAGAATGCTCTGGCGCGAGCAGTCATTGTTCAAAACCCCTGCCGCGCTGTTTCAACAAAACAAACCCAAAGGCTTTGCCTGCGTCAGTTGTGCATGGGCCAAGCCGGGCGACCCCCATGCTCTGGAGTTCTGTGAAAACGGCGCCAAGGCCACGGCCTGGGAGCTGACTTCGCTGAAGACCGGTCCCGGCTTCTTCGACCAGCATACGGTCAGTGAACTGAGGGATTGGGACGACTATGAACTGGAGCAGCATGGGCGTCTCACGGCGCCGTTACGCTACGACCCCGAAACGGACCGTTATCGCTCGACCACGTGGGAGGACGCGTTTGCCGCCATTGGCGCCGGCCTGAAAACCCTCAAGCCTGACGAAGTCGTGTTCTATGCCTCGGGCAGGGCCTCGCTGGAAACCTCGTTCATGTACCAGTTATTCGCCCGGGCCTACGGCACCAACAACCTGCCCGACAGTTCCAACATGTGCCACGAAAGCACGTCGGTCGGGCTCCAGGAGAGTATCGGGGTGCCCGTCGGCACGGTGACGCTGGCCGACTTCGAGCATACCGACTGCATCTTCTTCTTCGGACAGAATGTGGGCAGCAATAGCCCTCGGATGCTGCATCCGTTGCAGGACGCACGTAAGCGTCATGTGCCGATCATCACCTTCAACCCCCTCCGGGAGCGCGGGCTGGAACGGTTCGTCAATCCGCAGTCGCCTCGCCAGATGATCGGCCCCGACTCCACCGTCATCAGTACCCAATACCACCAAGTGTCGATTGGAGGTGACACGGCTGCCGTCATGGGCATCGCCAAGGCATTGCTGGAGATGGATCGCCTGGCGGTACAGCGTGGCGAAAAGCCGGTGCTCGATCACGACTTCATCGCCGAACACACCGACGGTGTCGACGCCTTTCTGGCGGACGTCGAGCGCCATCCCTGGGTCGAACTTGAGCGTCGTTCGGGGCTCAGTCGCAGCGCCCTGGAAGCGGCGGCGGTGGTTTATGCGCGCAGCGAGCGGGTCATGGTGATCTACGGCATGGGCATGACCCAGCACCGCCACGGCGTGGAGAACGTGCAGATGCTCGTGAACCTGCTGCTCTTGCGCGGCAATATTGGCAAGCCTGGCGCAGGTATTTGCCCCGTTCGCGGGCACTCCAACGTCCAGGGCCAGCGCACGGTGGGCATCACTGAAGATCCGGCCAAGGTGCCCAAAGAAAAAATCGAGTCACTGTTTGGATTCAAAGTGCCAGAGCGCAAGGGCAGAGCGACGGTCGACACCTGCGAGGGAATGCTGGACGGCACCGTGAACGGGTTTATTTCGCTTGGGGGCAACTTTATCCGCGCGGTGCCGGATACCGACCGGATGGAGCCGGCGTGGGCAGGCCTGGCGTTGAATGTACAGATCGCAACCAAGCTTAATCGCAGCCACCTGTTGCCCGGGGCAAGCGCCTGGTTACTGCCGTGTCTGGGCCGTATCGAGCAGGATGTGCAGGACGGCGTCGAGCAGGTCTACACCACCGAGGACAGCACCGGCTGTGTGCATGTCTGGCAAGGAAGGGCGGCGCCGGCCAGCGATCAGCTGCGGTCTGAAACCGCGATCATCGCCGGCATTGCTCAAGCGACGCTCGATGGCAGCGAGCGCGTTCCGTGGGATGCATGGCGCGGTGACGCTGCGTTGATCCGTGCAGCGATCGCCAGCGTCTATCCCGAGATGTTCCATGACATGGAAACCCGCATGTGGGAACCGGGCGGTTTCCACCGTCCACTGCCCGCAGCCCGGCGTGAATGGAAGACCGACACCGGCAAGGCCCGTTTCAAGGTGCCGCAGGGCCTTGATGAGGATGACGATGTGTCGCCCGGTCTTGATGCCCGCGCGGTGATCCAGCTGATGACGTTGCGCAGCAACGACCAGTTCAACACGACGGTGTATGGGTATGACGATCGATTTCGGGGTGTGCATGGCACGCGCCGCGTGGTCTTCATGAACCGCAACGATGTGGTGCGCCTCGGCCATGCCCCGGGCGACTGGGTGACGCTGCGCACAGCCGTCGAGCCCGAAGTCCTGCGTGAAGTCGGGCCGTTGCAGATCATCGCCTACGACATTCCCGAAGGCTGCGCGGCCGCTTATTACCCCGAATGCAACCCGCTTGTTCCGTTGTGGCATCACGCCGAACGCAGCAAAGTGCCCGCGGCGAAATCCGTCCCGGTGACGGTGCAGGCCGCGCTGCCCGATGCGCGCGCAAAGGATCGTGCGTTGCGCGCAAGCGATCATCTGATCTGAAGCCTGCTGGCCGACGGCATCTCGACGGGCTGTATTACCGCTGTTAGCCGCCGGCTATTTCTTCATGCCGACCCGCGCACGCATGTCAGCGGTGATGGTCTGCCGGGTGCTGGCTAATTCGGCCCACGGGTCCGTGTCCAAGTGGTCCAGCCGTTCATGAAGGTTGCGCAGCGTCCAGACGTCTGCGCCTTTGATGTCGTGAATTTCTTCCGGAAAAATCGGCACCGACACCGGCAGCCCCTCGCGGGTGCGCACCGAATAGGCGCTGACGGTTGTCGCACCAAGCCCGTTGCGCAGGTAGTCGATGAATATCCGCCCAACGCGGTTCTTCGGGCCGGAGACTGCGGAGAATCGGTCAGGGACAAGTTTGGCCATGTGTTTGACGATGGCGTGACTGAAGGCTTTGACGGTGTCCCAGTCGGCCTTCGGCGTGAGTGGCACGACCACATGAATCCCTTTGCCGCCGCTGGTTTTCAAGAACGATTTCAGGCCCAGCTCGTCGAGCACGGCCTGGGTCATCTGGGTCGCTTCCACCATGCTTTTCCAGGGGAGGGCAGGGTCCGGATCAAGGTCAAGAATGAATCGGTCAGGACGCTCAAGATCCTTCGCCACGGCGTTCCAGACATGCAGCTCCATCGCGCTCATCTGCACCGCCCCGACCAAGGCTTCGAGGTTGTTGATCAGCATGACCGGATGGCCGGTGTAGGCCTTGCCCATTGTCTCGATGCCCGGAATCGCCAGATGCTCGGCGTTTTTCTGAAAAAACAGCTCCCCCGTTACCCCTTCCGGCGCCCGGACCAGTGCCACGGGACGTTGTGCCAGCTGTGGCAAGAGCCACTCCGAGACACGGATGCAGTAGTCAGCCAGATCACGCTTGGTCGCGCCGCTGACAGGATCGATGACCCGTTCGGGGTGCGTGAGCCTGATTTTCCCGGACGTGGCGGGGGGCGCTGTTTTCTCGTCTTCAGACCGGGCATGGGCGGGCTTCGCGGGCACTTGCTTCTTGGCTTTTGCGGCGTTTGCGGCCTTGGCAGGGGCAGGGCGCTCCTCTGTGATCGCCTGCGCGGGCTTATCGTTGCGCAAGCCCTGAAACACTGCGTGCCTTACGGAGCCGTCCTGAGTGATCTCGGCGAACGCGACTTCAGCCAGCAGCTTCGGGTCAAGCCAGTGAACGCCCTTGGCCTCAAAACCGGTGGGCGGATTCACCACGGCGGCTTTTTTGATTTCAAGCGGCAGCAATTGATCGTAAATCGTCGTTAACGTCGCTTCATTGAAGCCGGTGCCTACTTTGCCGCAATAGCGCAGCTCACCACTGTCCGCGTCGTGCAGGCCCAGCAAAAGCGCGCCGAACTTACTACGCGCACCTTTTGGCTCGGTGTAGCCGACGACGACAAACTCTTGCCGCCGTTTGCACTTGAGCTTGATCCAGTCTGTGCTGCGCCGGGACACGTACGCGCTGCCGACGCGCTTGCCGATCAGCCCTTCCATTTGCATCTGACAGGCGCTGTTGAGCAGGTCCTCAGGGGTCTCGCCAAAGTCGTCGGAAAACCTCAGCACGTCGTCATCGCTGTGTTTCAGCACCTCGGACAGCGCCTCGCGTCGTTGTTCCAGCGCCACTTCGCGCAGGTCCATGCCGTTGAGAAACGGCAGGTCGAACAGGTAGTAGACGATGCTTTCGCTACGGCCCACGTCGAAGGCGTTTTGCAGGGCCTGAAAATCAGGCACGCCTTGCTCGTTGGTTACCACCATCTCACCGTCCAGCCAGGCGGATTCAAGCCCGAGGCTGGCAATGGCTTCAGCCTGGCGTGGCAATTTGTGCGTCCAGTCGTGACCGTTACGGGTAAACAGCTGCACGCTGCCGTGGTCGACGCGGGCCATGACCCGGTACCCGTCGAACTTGATTTCGTAGCGCCAGTCACCCTCGGGCGCCGATTCCACCAGTGTCGCGAGTTCCGGTTTGATGCTGTCTGGGAGGGCCGACGTTTCAGCGGCAGCCGTTGCAGAGCGCTTGGGTTTCGACGTACCGGGTGGTTCTGGCGTGGGGTCGGAGTCCGGTTTGCGCTTGGACGCCTCACGCTGCGTGCTCGGCGCGGGTGCAGAGTGGGCGGATCTGGACGTGTCGCTTGCGGGATTTCGGGCCTTCCTTCGAGCCGCGCCGAGGCGAATCCAGGTGGGTGCGTGATCGCTGGCATGTTCTTCCCCGCGCACCCATGCATCGACACCGGCGTCCTGCAGATGAGGCGCAAGCACAGGGTTCAGCAGCAGGTGATCAATGCGCAGCCCGGAATTCGTCTGCCAGTGCTTCCGAAAATAGTCCCAGTAGGTGTAAATGCGCTCGTCCGGGTAGATGTGCCGCAGGGCGTCAAGCCAGCCCTGGGCGAGCAGCCGCTGATAGCATTCGCGGCTTTCTGGCTGAAGCAGCGCGTCCTTGAGCCACGAACGGGTGTTGTAAATGTCCTCGTCGGTGGGAACGACGTTGTAGTCGCCCGCGAGCACGACCGGATGCTCACAGGACTGTAATGTTTTCGCATGGTCAATCAGGCACTCGAACCATTTGAGCTTGTAGTCGAACTTCGGCCTCGGCTGAGGGTTGCCATTGGGCAGGTACAGACAACCCACGACGAGCCCATGGACTGCCGCTTCCAGGTACCGGGCGTGGGTGTCGTCTTCCATGCCGGGAAGGCCTTTGCGGATAAGCAACGGCTCCGCGTCGCGGGCCAGAATGGCCACCCCGTTCCAGGACGACTGGCCCAGGTGCAGCGAACCGTAACCGGCTGCCTCAAGCGCTCCTGCCGGAAACGATTTGTCCGGGGCCTTGAGTTCCTGAAGGCAAACGATGTCGGGCTGTTCCCGGTCCAGCCACTGCAAGACATTGGGCAGTCGCGTGCCGATGCCATTGACGTTGTAGGTGGCGATCTTAAGGTTTTGCATCGCGCGTTCCCTCGATTGCGCCCGAAACGTTCTTATGTGAGGGCTCGGGAGCGGGCGAGTTCGGCATTTTTGGTCGAGGCATCTGGCCTCGGTCGGTTATAGGCGTGTACGGGGTGCTTTTCGGGAATTCGTCGCCGATAAACCGGTCGACATGACGAATAATAAAAACGGGGGGAAGACCCATGACTTGCTTGATTTGCGCAGGCCCGGCCGAAGAGCTCGCGTGCCCTGAGCCCTGGGAGGAAAGGAAATGCGCAGCGTGCGGCCACTACCGGATGTCCCACGCGCTGGTGCTCGCGCTCATGGACCAGGGACAGATCTTCGATGTGGGGAAGGCACGGGCGTGGCTGGTGAGTCACCGCAGCGAAACGCAGATCCCGTATCTGGAGAAGGTCAGTGGTTTGTTGCAGACCTGACCCGCGCGGCCCGGCAGGCCCACCCGTGTGCTGTGGCGGGCGCTGATTCGCCGGGCAACAGGGTTACTCTTTGACGTCCATGAACTCTTCCGCCCAGGCCACATAGCTTTCCGGCAGGGTGTAGGTGTGGGTGAGTTCGGTCGCGCTGAGGTTTTCGGTGCTGTGCGTGACCTGACGCTGCGCGCGCAGGCTGTCGTAGGTGGCCTTGATCGAGGCGAAGTAGGCGGCGTGACCGGCCACGATGATCCGCACCCCCAGCTTCGCCAGCCGCGCGTTGTCGTTGAGCTTCGGATTGCCGTAGGTCACCAGCATCAGCGGCACTGTCAGCTTTTCCGAAATACGTTCGAGGTGTTCGAAGTCCTTGATCCCGACGATGCAGATGCCGTCAGCGCCGGCTTGTTCGTAGGCCAGTGTACGTTCGATGCAGTCTTCGACCGACAGTACGCCTGCGTTGGTGCGCGCAATGATCGCCAACTCCGGGTCGACACGTGCCTCAAGCGCCGCTTTGACCTTGCCGATGCCTTCTTCTACAGAAATGAGATCGGTGGATTTACGGCCAAACTGTGCAGGCAAGAGGGTGTCTTCGATCGTCAGCGCGGCAACACCTGCGCGCTCCAGCTCTTCGACCGTGCGCATGACATTCAGCGCGTTCCCGTAGCCATGATCAGCGTCGGCAATAAAAGGAAGTTGTGCCACGCGGCCAATGCGGGTGGCTTGTTCCACGAACTCACTCAAGGTAATGAGTGCAAAGTCCGGTGCGGCCAAAACCTGCAGCGAAGCGACCGATCCGCCGAGAATGCCGACTTCAAAGCCCAGATCGGCAGCAATGCGGGCAGACATCGGATCAAACACGGAAGCGGTTTCAAAGCAGGCCTGAGAGGCCAGGAGTTGGCGAAAATTACGGCGCAGAGCGGAGTGGGAAATTCTGGACATGACGGTTCCTGAGTCTGGGCCTTCGTCGAAGATACGATCTACGCCTGTTTAAAAGTGCGGCGAGAGTATCACGGCCAATAAAATCAGGATTATGACGGTTCGGCATGGGGTATGCGCCGCACACATAACGCACCAAAAAAGACCACTGGTGCGCATTTTTTTGTGTGATCTGTACCAAAAGAGACGCCGCCTGAGCGACGTCCCCGGTTCAGCGTCGCCTCAGCGATAGCGTTCCAGCCAATGCGCGTAAGGCGCAGGCAGCGTCCAGGACGCGTTGTCCACGCCCAGTTCTTTGGCGGCGAAGTACGCCCAGTGTGGATCCGCCAGGTGAGCACGGCCAACCGACACCAGGTCCAGATGCCCGGCCTTGATGGCGTCGTTCGCCAGTTGCGGCGTGCCGAAACCCCAAGCGGAGGTCACCGGTATTCCCGCCTCGCGACGCACGCGCTCGGCAATCGGGCCCATGAAGGCCGGGCCCCACGGGATATTGGTGTCCGGGATGGTGAAGCCGACGCTGACGCTGAGCAGGTCCAGACCGCCGTCTTTGAAGCGGCGCGCCAGTTCGATCGATTCACTGAGCGTCTGCTCGTCGCGGCCGTCGTATTCAATCACGCCGAAGCGCGCGGTCAGCGGCAGGTTTTCAGGCCAGACTTCGCGCACTGCCGCCAGGGTTTCCAGCAGGAAGCGACTGCGGTTGTCAAAGCTGCCACCGTAGGCGTCAGTGCGCTGGTTGGAGTGCTCGGAAAAGAAGCTCTGCCCCAGATAACCGTGAGCGAAGTGCAGCTCGATCCATTCAAACCCGACTTCGCGAGCGCGGCGGGCGGCGTCGACGAAGTCCTGACGAACGCGGGCGATATCGTCCAGCGTCATTTCCTGCGGCACCTTGGGCAGGTGGGCTCCGAACGCGATCGGGGAGGGGCCGATGGTCTGCCAGCCGGCCGGGTCCGTTGCTGCAATGTGATCGTCGCCTTCCCACGGGCGATTGGCGCTCGCTTTGCGGCCTGCATGGGCGATCTGAATGCCCGGCACTGAACCCGCGGCCTTGATCGCTTTGACGGCTGGAATAAAGGCCTGGGCATGTTCGTCACTCCAGATACCGGCACAGCCGGGGGTGATGCGTCCCTCAGGCGATACGGCAGTGGCTTCCACCACCACAAGGCCGGCACCACCGCGCGCCATGCTGGCAAGGTGGACGTGATGCCAGTCATTGATGACGCCGTTGTCGGCCATGTACTGACACATCGGGGGAATGGCGATGCGGTTGCGCAGGGTGACGTCCTTCAGGGAGAACGGCTCGAACAGTGCAGACATGGACAGATTCCTCGTAGGGTTGATTCGCTTGTTCGATAGTATTCGAAATATGGCGTTACGCGAAACCCCTCGTTATGATGCGCACATGCGCGCCTTCAAACATCCTCTGCCGTCCGAACTGTCCCTTGAGCGTCTGCTTTATGCGCTGAGCGACCCTGTCCGCCTGGACATCGTGCGCCGGCTGGCCAGTGTCGCCGAAGCGACGTGCGGTGAACTGGACGGGGGGCGACCCAAGTCGAGCATGTCCCATCATTTCCGTGTCTTGCGCGATGCCGGGCTGGTCCAGACCCGCAATGTGGGGACCACGCACATGAATACCTTGCGAGCCGACGCGCTTGAACTGCGTTTTCCGGGGTTACTGAACAGTATTCTGGCGCAAGCCTGACAGCCCGCGAATGCTGTGTACGGTGGGGGGTGTCACGAAAGTGCCGGGCAGTCGTTACGCACCGCGCAGCGTTCAACCCTGGATCAATTCGACAATTGCTTGAGCCGTTGCTGCACAGCGTCGTCAAAAATGATGTAAAGCGCTTCGATGTCGGCGGCACGCAGGCGTCGTGCTGTCTCAAGGCCCAGAATGAAGGCTATCTCCATGGCACCTTCTCTTTCGATGTCTTCCCGGGTGGTGGCGGCGTTCAGTGCCCGCACCAGATCATTGATCGGCCCTTGTATGGACTTGTGGAGGCGGAGTGCTTCAATTCGCTCTTGTGGCATTGCTCAATCCTGAATAGCCGAGGGCTCGGTGGCATCATCTTCGCACGTAACGGCAGCGCACTGGCAGCACGCGATGTGGCCTATAGCGAAAGGCTTACACGCGTTTGCGCAAACCCGCCGTATACACACCGGTGCCGACGTCATACATTGGATCCATCGACTGAAGCACAGGAAGGGCTTCAGAGGTCAAGGATGATCTGCCATTTGCCCGGAAGGCTGCCGACAGGACGTTGGAATGGTGTTGATAGAAAAGAACCCGCTCAGGCGGGTTTTTTATTGCCTGTGATTTGCCGGGCACCCCACGTTGCCACCGGACGACGAGGCCTGCGCCGCCCGGTTCTGGGCGTCGGTATCCGGTATTTGGGTATTCAGTGGAGCATCCTTCGGGTTTCTGCGAGATCCGCTTTCAGCAGATCATTGAGTTCCTTCCAGGGATAACGAGGCCCCGTTGCGCTCATTTCACAGGTATCGGTGTGCCTGAACGGGTGCTCGTCGGTCGTCGGGCACTGCTTTGCGCCGCAATGCCGGCAAGCCAGTTTATGCCCGTGAATGATCCACGCCTTGTTCCAGCAGTCCATGGTGAAAGGGGAACGACTCTTTGGCATACAGTCATCTCCTGCGGCGATAGAGGGGGCGTAGAGAGCGAACGGCGTTCACGGCTTCACCGAACGCTCGCGATTGAGGCGGTACTGATCGAGCGAAAGTGTAGGCGTTTTTTTAAACAGGAGAGCGTCGCCCAACCGAAGTCGGGCGACTTTTTTATCAGCCTGCGTGGTGGCTGGGCGCGAGGGCATAGACCGAGGGTTCGAGACCTTCAAAACGCGCCTTCAATTGCAGCGCAAGGTACAACGAATAGTGCCGTGACTGGTGCAGATTACCGCCGTGAAACCACAGGTTCTCCTGCTGCGTCGGCTTCCACATGTTGCGCAATTCGCCTTCGTAAGGGCCTGGATCCTTGGTGGTGCCGGAACCCAACCCCCAGCAACGGCCGACCTTGTCCGCGACGTCCTGGGAAATCAGTTTTGCCGCCCAGCCATTCATTGATCCATAGCCGGTGGCATAAACGATCAGATCAGCCGGCAACCGGCTGCCATCGTTAAGCACCACGGCGTCTGCTTCGATGCGCTCAACGCCAAGCCCGGGCGCACTCTTGAGCTTGATCGTGCCGTTGGCGATCAGCTCCGAAGCACCGACGTCGATGTAATAACCGGACCCGCGACGGACGTACTTCATGAACAGCCCGGATTCATCGTCGCCAAAATCGAGCATGAAACCGGCGCTTTCGAGTCGCTCATAGAACGCTTTGTCACGGACCTTGATCGCTTCAAAGACCGGTTGATGGAAACTGGGCATGACCTTGTAGGGAATGGACGCAAACAGCATGTCGGCCTTGTCCGTCGTCAGCCCGCTGTCCAGCGCATCTTCCGAATACAGCCCGCCGAACACCAGGTCCATCAGGCTGTCGGAGCGCACGATATGCGTGCTGGAGCGTTGCACCATGGTCACCTCGGCGCCGTTTTCCACCAGGTCGGCGCAAATATCGTGTGCCGAGTTGTTGGCACCGATGACCACCGCACGTTTGCCGCGCCATGCGTCGCCGCCGGGATGGCGGCTGGAGTGATGTTGCTGGCCTTTGAACACCTCGGCGCCCGGATAGGCCGGCACATTCGCCACGCCGGACATGCCGGTGGCGAGAATCAACTGGGTCGGCTGCAACGTCAGGCGTTCGCCATCACGCAGCACCTCAACCGTCCAGGTGCCTGCCTGATCATCAAATCGGGCGTTGACGCACTCGGTGCGCGCCCAGTAATTGAGCTCCATCACCTTTGTGTACATTTCCAGCCAGTCGCCAATCTGATCTTTGGGCGTGAACACCGGCCAGTGATCGGGGAAGGGCAGGTACGGCATGTGGTCGTACCAGACCGGGTCGTGCAGACAAAGTGATTTGTAGCGCCCCCGCCATTGGTCGCCCGGACGCTCCGCCTTGTCGATCACCAACGTGGGAACGCCCAGGCGTTTGAGTCGCGCTGCAAGCCCCAGTCCACCCTGGCCACCGCCGACGATCAGGCAGTAGGGTTGGGTGGTGATGCCCAGCGACGCCTCTTCATCGCGGCGACGTTCCAGCCAGTTGCGTTTGTCGGCGTAGCCGTGACCGTGGTTGGCGCCCATGGGACGGCGTCGACCGGTGGGTTCTTCGTGGCCTTTGAGTTCGCGCATGGTGGTCAGCAGTGTCCAGCAGAGCCCGTCTTTCAAGCGCACATAGCCTTTGCCACGCGCGACGTCGGTCTCCAGGCTGATCCAGCCTTCAAGCACGCCATCCGTCAGCGTCGCGTCGCCTTCCAGCTGCCAATGTTCAGGGCGTGTCGTATCGAGTCGCGATTCCAGCATGTCTCGGATGGCCGGTTTGCCTTCCAGCGTGACCAGGTTCCAGCTGAACAGCAACAAGTCACGCCAGTAACACGTGTCGGCGAACAGGTCGAGGGTGCCGTCGATGTCACGCTGGGCGAGACGGTCGCCCAACTGTTCGATCCACGACGACAGTTGGGCAGTGGGCGTTTGCAGGGGTGTTTCGATTGCGACGTTCATGGGGGTTTCTCCCGATCTTGTTGTTTTTGTACCGCGTTGGTCAGAGCAAAGCTCGGGCCATCCCCCCAAGACCCTTGTTCCAGAGCAGTCGACTAGAGGTTGTACCCCTCTGACAGTGCGGCCTGAGTGTCACGCCAGCGATAATCACGGGTGACACAGTGTCACGCGCCGCCAGGAGGCGTCCGTCCCGTTGTCGCTTGCTGCCTGATGCCTTGGTCTAAGCTGCGAACGGAACCGTTTCTTGATCGTCGCGGAGAATAAAAACAATGACGCCCACCCTGATCAGCGCGCACGCGCAACAAGTCTTGCAAGCCGTGCAGGGAATTCAGGCCTGTCCCGGCCCGGTGGCAGACGTCGCCATCGCCCGTTCCTGGCGCCGTTGCCTGGACCAGCACGGGCTCGACCCCGCCAGTCGCCGAGCGCCCGACGTCGTCGAACAGCCGCGACTGCAGGATCACCGTGCACCGCTGGAACACATCATCGGTGTCGCCCGTTGGCAGATGAACAGCCTTCACCAGCAGGTCGGCCGTGACGGTCACGTCGTGCTGCTCACCGATGCGCGCGGCGTGGCGATCGACAGCGTGTTCAACGACGCCGAACGCGCCGAGTTTCAGCGCTCCGGCCTGTGGCTGGGGTCGGTCTGGCGTGAAGAAAGCGAAGGCACCAACGGCGTCGGGACCTGCCTGGTCGAGCGCCGTCACGTGACCATACGCCGAGACGAGCACTTTCGTGGCAAGCATGTCGGCCTGACGTGCTCGGCCAGCCCCATATTCGACGCCAAGGGGGACTTGCTTGCCGTCCTCAACCTGTCTTCCGTTCGGGAGGAACAGAGCCTTCAGCAGCACTTTCAGGCCATGGCGCTGACCAACCTGTCTGCCCGATTAATCGAAAGCTGCTTCTTTCTGGGCGACGCGCCGGATCGGTACTTGTTGCGCTTTCACTCGCAAGCCGGGTTCGTCGGCCTGTTGGGTGAAGGCCTGCTCGGTTTCGATGACCAGGCGCGCGTCTGTTCCGTCAATCAGGCCGCGCTGGACCTGCTGGGCCTGAGCCGTGGGTCTGTGGTCGGACAGTCGCTGACGACGCTGCTGGACACGCCACTTGAACACCTACTGAGTCAGGCCAGCGCTCAACCCAGTGTCTGCTGGCCGCTGCGATGGCTGGACGGACGCCTGTTCTACGGCCAATTGCGAGCGCCCCTGCGCTCGGCCCCCTTGGTCGTCCCGGCGATGCCGAAAATCAACGACGTACGCGTGTGCCTGGAAGACCCACGCCTGCAACGCGGCTTTGGCCGCGCATTGCGCGTACTGGAACGCGATGTCCCGGTGCTTTTGCAGGGCGAAACGGGGACCGGCAAAGAAGCCTTCGCAGCGGCCTTGCACAGGGCGAGCTCGCGATCCAGTCAACCCTTTATTGCGATCAACTGCGCGGCCATTCCCGAATCACTGATCGAAAGCGAACTGTTCGGCTATCGCGGCGGCAGCTTCACCGGCGCACGCAAAGACGGCATGGTCGGCAAGCTGGAGCAGGCGCACGGGGGCATTTTGTTTCTCGACGAGATCGCTGACATGCCGTTGGCCCTGCAGACGCGTCTGTTGCGGGTCCTGGAGGAGCGTCAAGTGATGCCTTTGGGTGGCGCATCCCCACGACCGCTGGACATCCGGCTCGTCAGTGCCACTCATCAGGACCTCAACGCGTGTGTGGCTGACGGTCGCTTCCGGGAAGATCTGTTCTACCGAGTGGGTGGATTTGCCGTTCAGTTGCCGCCCCTGCGTGAGCGTTCCGACAAAAGCAGCCTGCTCGAATGGCTGCTGCGCGAAGAAGCAAAGGGCATAACGATCCGGTTCGAGCCCGGTGTGAAGGATCGGCTGTTGTCGCACCCTTGGCCGGGCAACGTCCGGCAACTGCGCACCTGCTTGCGCACCCTGGTTGCGTTGGCGTGGGAAGGGCGCATTACCCTGGAGGACGTTGAAGAGTTGCTGCCGACAGCGCCCGCTGCCTGTGTCGAGAACCCGCTGAATATCTCCGAGCGTCAGACATTGCTCAGCCTGATCGAAGCAGAGCATTGGCACATCGCCCGCGTGGCGGAGCGCTTGGGTATCAGCCGCAATACGCTCTATCGCAAGCTGCGCCATCATGGGATAGCGCGGCCGGGTTAAGCGTAAGCGTCGGGGCGCGGGAGGGATCGGCCCGGTCCATCTGAAGGGCCCGCTCCGGTCCCTGTCTGTCGGCAGAGGCTGGAGCGAGCAGCGATCAAATGCTGCTTAACGCCTGCGCCAGATCTGCGCGCAGATCCTCGACCTCTTCGATCCCCACGGACAGCCTGACCAGCGAATCCCCGATGCCCAGCTTCGCGCGGTTGTCTGCCGGGATGCTGGCATGGGTCATGATGGCCGGATGTTCGATAAGGCTTTCGACGCCCCCCAGGCTTTCTGCCAAAGCGAATATCTGCACCTGTTCGAGGAAGCGTCGCGTGCCGGCCAGATCGGTTTTCAGGTCCAGCGAAATCATCCCGCCAAACCCGCGCATTTGCCGACAGGCGAGGGCGTGTTGGGGGTGCGTGGGCAGTCCCGGGTAGTAAACGGCGGCCACCTGGGGCTGCCGCTCCAGCCATTGCGCCAGTTCGAGCGCGTTGCTGCAGTGCCGCTCCATGCGCAGCGCAAGGGTTTTCACGCCGCGCAGGGTCAGAAAGGCGTCGAACGGTCCGGCGATGGCACCGACCGAATTTTGCAGAAAGCCAAGACGTTCTGCCAGTTCCGGGTTCTGCCCCACCACAGCGATGCCGCCGATGACGTCCGAGTGGCCGTTGAGGTATTTGGTGGTGGAGTGCACGACGATGTCGAAACCCAGTGCCAGCGGGTGCTGAATCCAGGGGCTGGCGAAGGTGTTGTCGGCGACACAGATGATGTCCCGGTCACGGCAGAGGCGCGCGATGGCGGCCAGGTCGGACAGGCGCAACAGCGGATTGCTGGGAGTCTCGACCCAGAGCATCCGGGTGTCGTCCTGAATGGCCGCCTCGACGGCGGAGAGATCAGTCATGTCGACGAAGCTGAAACGATGGCCTGCACTGCGCTGACGGACTTTGTCGAAGAGGCGGAAGGTCCCGCCGTACAGGTCATCGCCCGACACAATGTGTGAGCCGGCATCTAGCAATTCCAGCACCGAAGAAATCGCCGCCAGCCCTGACGCAAATGCAAAGGCCTGAGTGCCGCCTTCGAGGTCCGCCACACAACGTTCCAGTGCAAAGCGCGTCGGGTTGTGCGAGCGGCCATAGTCCAGCCCTTTGTGTACGCCGGGGCTTTCTTGCAGGTAGGTGGAGTTGGCGTAGATCGGCGGCATCAGGGCGCCGGTCGAAGGGTCCGGAGACTGCCCGGCGTGGATCACGCGTGTGGCGAAAGCGAGGGATGGAGGGTGCTCGTCGTGCTGACTCATGCAAGGGATCTCCGCAAGTGATTGAGCAGGTCGACGCGGGTGATGAGGCCGTGGAAGCCTGAGGCGTCGGCGATGATGGCGACCAGGCCGCGATCCAGTTCTGCCTGAAGTCTGGCAAGGCCCGCATCGGGCGGCAGGGTTTCCAGTTTGCCGGTCATGGCGCTGGCGACCGTGGTGCGAAAATGCGACGCGTCATTGTGAACGTCCAGGAGAATGTCCGATTCATCGATGACCCCGACCAGTTGTTTGCCGTCAATCAGCACAGGCAATTGCGAGACATCGGCCAGACGCATGCGCTGGAAAGCGGTGAGCAGGGTGTCATCCGGGCCGACGCTGATGACACGACCGTCCTCGAAACGCCGGGCGATCAGGTCTCGCAGGTCGCCGTATCGGGTGCGCTGCATCAGGCCCTGATCGGTCATCCACTGATCATTGTAGACCTTGGATAAATACCGGGTTCCGGTGTCGCAAACGAAACTGACCACGCGCTTGGGCTCCTTCTGCTCGCGGCAGAAACGCAACGCAGCCGCCAATAGCGTGCCGGTCGATGAGCCGCCCAGAATGCCCTCGGCGCGCAACAAATGCCGGGCATGTTCGAAGCTGTCTTCATCGCTGATGGAATAGGCATGGCGGACGCTGGAGAGGTCGGCGAACGAGGGAATGAAGTCTTCGCCGATGCCCTCGACCGCCCAGGAACCGGGCTCCGGCAGCGTGCGTGTGCGGCTGTATTCTGCGACCACCGAGCCGACGGGGTCGGCCAGGACCATTTCAAGATCCGGCTGCACCCGTTTGAAGAACCGGGTCAGGCCGGTGAGCGTGCCTGCCGAGCCTACGCCGACCACGATCGCGTCCAGGTCATGCTGCGTCTGGGCCCAGATCTCCGGGGCGGTGCTGCATTCATGGGCCAATGGATTGGCGGGGTTGTTGAATTGATCGGCAAAGAAGGCATCCGGTATGTCCTTGGCCAACCTCGCGGCCACGTCCTGATAGTAATCGGGGTGGCCTTTTCCGACATCGGAGCGGGTGATGTGCACTTCGGCGCCCATGGCTTTGAGGTGCAGGACCTTCTCCGTGGACATTTTGTCGGGCACCACCAGCACGACCCGATAGCCCTTGGCCCGGCCGACCAACGCCAGACCCAGCCCCGTGTTCCCCGCTGTTGCCTCGACGATGGTGCCTCCGGGGCGCAGCGAGCCATCGCGCTCGGCGGCATCGATCATCGCCAGACCGATGCGGTCCTTGATGGAGCCACCGGGGTTCTGGGATTCCAGCTTGAGAAACAAGGTACAGAGCCCCGTGTCGATGCGACTGACGCGCACCAGTGGGGTGTTGCCGATCAGTTCAAGTACGGCCGGACGGGAATCAGCTGACATCTCATATCCTCACGTGTACATCCCATACGCAATGGACCGCGACGCGTTACAAATGTGCACCGGTTTGATGCATACAGTGTGGACGACCCTCGGCAGGTGTCCACTTGAAGGGACGAGAAACGTCTGTACGGGCGTCATCCAGTGATGACGCTGAAGACTCGCCACCGTCAGAACGGACGGGGAAAAGAAGCAGGTCGAATGGATTAGCACCGCTATGCTTTAGCTTTCGTCGGCACGATCATCTCGCCGTGGGCGCGAGGGCCGCAGTGTTCATAGACAGGGAGGTGTGCATTGCACGTGCACGAGCAGGCGTTGGAAATCCTCGTCGTCGATGACGAAGCGGACAATCTGGAGGGCATGCAGGAGTTGCTCGAAGAGCTCGACCGGACCGTTCGCTGCGTCGACTCCGGCGCCAAGGCGCTGGCCTGCATGACATCCGGGTCGATAGGGCTGGTGTTGATGGATGTCCAGATGCCTGGCATGGACGGTTTTGAAGTGGCACGTCGGATGCGGGCTGATCCCGACACCCGATTCACGCCCATCATCTTTATTTCCGGGATGCGGCAGACCGACGCGGTGCTGGCTCAGGGATACACCGCAGGCGCCGTGGATTTCATGACCAAACCCGTGCATCCCGCCATGCTCCTGCACAAGGCACGGGTGTTGCTGGAGCATGAACAGTATCGGCGCAGCCTGTTGCAGGCGAGCCAGCAACTGGAGCGGGCGCGGGCGTTTAACGCATCGATTCTGGACAACACCGCTGAAGGCATTCTGGTGGTCGACAGCCAAGGCCTGATCTGTTTCGCCAACCCGGCCATCCGCGGCATGCTCGGCTGTTCCGGCGACGAACTGCAAGGCACTGCGCTGCTGAACTGGATCGAAACGCCCCACGAGGACGATTGGGCTGCGTCGGTGTGGCGGGACCACCTGCAACGGGGTGAGAGCTTTCGATTGCACGACGCCAATCTGCGCAGCCGGGACGGCAGATGCATCCCTGTTGCCTTGTCCTGCTCACCACTGACGCAAGGACAGCAAGCCATGACGATCCTGGCGCTGGACATGTCGGCGGTGCGCGAGCTCCACCACCAACTGGAGGTGATGACCATCACCGATCCGCTGACCGGTTTGCTGAACCGCCGTGGTTTCATCCAGGCCCTGCAGGCAGCGATTTCGCGGAATCAACGGACCGGGCGGATGAGCGCGCTGCTGTTTCTGGACCTCGATGGCTTCAAGCAGATCAATGATCAATTTGGTCATGATCGAGGAGACGACGCCTTGCGCTGGGTCAGTGGTCAGTTACAGGCCTGTTTGAGGCCTTATGACCGGCTGGCCAGGATCGGTGGTGACGAATTCACGGTCATCATCGAAGGCGTTAACGGTCCGGGGGACGCCGCCGCCGTCGCTGAAAAACTGATCGGGCAAGTGTCCGCCGATCAATCTCGCTTTCAGCTGGGCGCGAGTATCGGCATTGCGTGCCTGCCTGACAGCGGGAGCACCGTCGAAGACTTGATGCGTGCTGCCGACACGGCCATGTACGACGCCAAACGGCGTGGAAAAGGTCAGTTCCGATTTGCTGTGGAACCGTGAGCCTGCTGGACAAACGATCGTATGCCGATTGCCTGCGAAGGAGGGTCAGTCGTTACGCTGAGGCTTGTCTTGAGCCGTTTTTTTCTTCACGCGCCACTTTTTTGGAGTCATGCCCAGTTCTCTGGCAAAGACCCGGGTGAAATGGGGTTGATCGGCGAACCCGCATTCATACCCCACCTGAGAAATCGGCCAATCCGTTTGCGCCAGGAGCTCTTGAGCCCGGGTCAGTCGTGCAAGCAGAAGCCAGGCACTGGGGGCGTGCCCCGTGGAGTTTTTAAAGGCGCGGGAGAAGTGACTACGTGACAGGGCGCACTCTTTGGCGACAGTCGAAATCTGAATGGTAGAACCCAGGTGGGCCATCATCAGCTCTTTGGCTGTGCGTTCCTGCCAATAACTCAAACGAGCCTGACCGTGACCCGTCTGCAGGAGACGAATACAGAGGTGCGCGATATTCCGGATCTGTTCGGCACCCATTCCAGCGGCACTGATCAAGGCGGGTGCCGATTTTTCGCCAATCGCACTGGATGTTCCGGCGTCTACAATGCAAACCTCGTTCATGCTGACCTCTGTAACGGGAGACAAGGTCTATTGTCGCCAGCATTGCGTCAGCGAGAGCGATGGATTGGGCCGCGTTTTCGTCCATTTGGGCCATGCGTCAGCGACGCTTGCGCAACTCGCTCGGGGTCAAGCCCAGATAGCGTTTGAACAGGCGGGCGAGGTAGGAGGGAGAGTCCAGACCCACCGCAAGGCAGACTTCAAGAATGGACCGCGACGTGGTTGAAATAAGCGCAGACGCTTTTTCCACCCGACTGCGGTTGGCGAAATCCAGAAGGGTTTCGCCTGTTTGAGCCTTGAAGATGCGAGTCAGATGACGCCGTGACAGGTGAAATTCATGCGCAATGGATTCGATATTCAATTCGGCTTCCAGGTGTTCCCGAACGTACCGCTGAATGTCGCGCACCAATAGTGCGTTCTGCTGGCCTTCGTTGAATTGAGGCGACGCCTGCTGCGTTGCGATGACCCGCGCGCACTCCTGGAAAAGCAGATGATTGAGGTGGGGTAACTGACGCTGGAAGTCTTGTGCTGCAGTCGTGCTTTGCAATTGATCGTGCAGGCGAAGGATGCTGTCCAGCGCTTCGGTTGCTTGCCAGATCCCAGGGCGTGCGGCCTTTCTGGAGAAGCTGGTGCACCCATACGACAGGCCCTGATGTTTAAGGTAGGAGGGGTCGACATACAGGGTCTGGTGCTCCTCTCGACCGGGAGTCGCTTGAGTGGCGTGAGCAAACTCTGCCGGGACAAGGTAAAACGACTGGCACGCCACGTGAGTCGTCGGGCTGCTTTCAGTCGACAGGAACAGCCCGCCCCGACGCGGTAACAGCAGCATGTGGCAGTCGTGAGCGTGCCAATCTACGGCGTAACCGCTCGTGTCGCTGGTTTCAAGATAAAACACATCGGGCGAATTGCCGTTGAGCTTGGGCGACATAAAAGCCATGAAGTAGATCCCTTGGTCTGAGTGCAGCGATGTAAACGTTCGGTGGCTGCGGTCTACTCGATGGATATGACGCTCGTAATGATAACGTGCCTCATTATCATACCTGCCTTCCTGGCACAGCACGACCTCCGTATCAGTGCGCTTGCGCACTCGCTGACGGTTGAAACGCACGGCGATATTGCCCTGGGGACACCCCGTGAACCCTTCGAAAGGCGACCCCAAAGGCGGCATCGGACAGATAGCCCAACGACGCCGCAACGGCCGCAACGCTGGTTCCGCCGCGCGATAACCGGGACGCAGCCACCTTCATTCGCCAGCACGTGGCGTATTCGACCGGCGACTGTCCCACGCGAGCTTTGAACAGCGCCGCAAAGCTTGATCGCGACATGCTGGCGATCTCGGCCATGTCTGCCAGTCTCCAGGGTTTTTCCGGCGCGCCGTGAACGGCACGCATGACACTGGCGATGTCTGGGTCTCGCAACCCTCCCAGCCAGGCCAGATCGGCGATGTCGGCAGTGGTGATGTGGTGGCGCAGCGCGTGAACGAAGATCAGCCGAAGCAAGTCATTGCACATCGCGTATGCGCCTGCCTGCGTCGATTGCCATTCCCGGTCCAGTTCATCCAGCAGCCAGGCAAATGATGACGCGCCGCCTGACCCGGCGTGAATCACGATGGCGGGTGGTAACAGGTCAAGCAGGTCCGCTGCCCCCGGGCTGATCAGCGAGACGCTGCCGCCGAGCAGTTCCACGTCATCACCCACTCCGTACGCAGCCGATGAGCCTGACAGCGCAAAGACTTCCGATGCGTTTACCGCAGGTATTTGCGGTGCGCTGGCGAGAACGAACGGGGTGCGCGAAACCACGAAACAGTCGCCTGCGCAGAGATGACGCGGCGGCAGACCGTCCATGCACAGCCAACATTCCCCCCGTCGTACCACGTTGAATTTCAATTCGATGGGCTGGAAGCGCAAAGCCCACTGGCCCCCGGCTCGAAGACGCACCGAGCAAGCGGCCTTGAGTCCAGCCAGGGCCAGTACGTCAGAAAGAGGATCAGAGGAGGGGTTCTGGATGATCACGACAAAAATCCGGATTATTTGAGCTGGTTCGTCCGGACACCTTAGCGAAGAATCATCCGCTCTACTACTCAGCGAGGACCTTTTCATGACAACGCTTCAGCAGCCGATTTCTTCACCGTTCGATGCGGCCAGCACCGCCGCCGAGGTGATGGCGGGCGTGGACCTGTCAGGACAGTTCGCCGTTGTCACAGGCGGTTACTCCGGTCTGGGCCTGGTCACGTCAAAATGTCTGGCCGACGCAGGCGCGCAGGTGATTGTGCCGGCCCGGGATATGGAGCGCGCCCGCGTTGCCTTGGCCGGTGTCAGGAACGTCACGGTCCAACCGATGGACCTGGCCAGTCCCGACTCTGTTCAGGCGTTCTGCGCAGACGTGGTCGGGCGTGGGCATCCGGTCTCACTGTTGATCAATTGCGCGGGCGTCATGGCGTCGCCGCTATTGCGCGACGCTGCCGGGCACGAAAGCCAGTTTGCCACCAATCACCTCGGGCACTACCGACTCACGTGTGGACTGTGGCCCGCGTTGCGGGCTTCGGGTAACGCGCGCGTGATTGCCGTGTCGTCGCGGGGTCACCAGATCGCGGGAGTGGACTTCGACGACATCGATTTCATCCGTCGCACGTATGACAAATGGACAGCCTATGGTCAGTCGAAAACCGCCAACGCCCTGTTCGCCGTGGCACTCGACCGCCGAGGACGCGAGCAGGGTGTTCGTGCGTTTTCGCTGCATCCCGGCCAGATCCTGACGGACCTCGGCCGCCATCTGAGCAGCGCCGAGATTGCCGCGTTTGACGTGTTCGACGAAAACGGGGAGCAGAAAATCGCGCCCGAGCTCGGTCTCAAGACGCTGGAGCAAGGTGCATCGACCGGTTTGTGGTGTGCGACCAGTCCCGCGCTGGAAGGCCAAGGCGGTGTCTATTGCGAAGACTGCAATATCGCCACGCTCAACCGCTCGGAAATCGGGCGTAAAGGCGTGGCGCAGTGGGCGGTCGACCCGGAATACGCTGAACGGCTTTGGCGTCTGTCGGAGCAGTGGACGGGGATGAGCGTCTGAAAGGCCAAGCCATTGTCTTCGCGACCGACAACGGATGCTTCGCGTGCCGGTAGCGCTAGCGATCAGCCGCGTGCGGTTGCAATCCAGCCTGGCGTTCGGGTTTTTCGCAGCAACTGGGCAAGCGTTTGCCCAGTCTCGGCTTCGTCAGGCATCGGATAGTAAAGCGGTAGCCCGCAAACCTCATCAATGTCGTCAAGCGTTAAAAACTTCGCGCCGTCATCTGTGGCGAGCTTGAGCGCATGTGATTCGGAGCGTGCGGCGTAGACATCTTCGGTCCCGACCCAAAAAGCACGAAGCGGTTTGGTCTTGAAGCGAGCGAATATCCAGCCTGTCAGGAACGTCAAAGTAGAAAGCCCCGCGGCGACCTCAGGCGGTACCGGGGCAAGAAACGCAATCATGGTTAACTCACAGAGCAGGTTAGGGCAATGGGCAGACCGAGAGCTCTAACGGCCTTCTGATCCTTCTTCTGGCGCCAGTATATTGCCACCACCGATCGGCGGCGCCTAGAAAAAATTACACAGCTCCTCGTCAAACAGGTCCGAGCTTGATTCCCCGGGCGGAGAGGTTGGGCGCTGCCGCCGACTTTATCGCCGGGAAAGCAACAATGCCCAGTACGTGATCGGCTACGGTTTGTGGCCGAGCAATTTGAGGACACGCCACTGCACTGGGTACAGGCGTCTTCTGACATACGTCAAGCGCGCCAACCTGTGCCAGACCCACACTGACCTCGACATCCGCCGTCGCTGAGACGCTGCGGACCCGTTGAACCTGTGGAGGTGTGAAATGGCCGAAATCGAGCGAATACTACTGATTGCTTCACCCCTCATGAACCGCACGCCAGCGTTTGATCGCGCGGCCGCCCTGGCCAAGGCCAAGTCTGCAGCGCTGCATATCGTTGCCTTCGATTACGTTGAAGGTATCGCCAACGCAGGCCTCGTCAATGAGACGGCGATTGAAGAGATGCGCGAGGGTTATGTGTTCCGCCATCGTGAGTGGCTTGATGAGCAGGCCGCCGGGATCCGTCACATGGGCGTCCATGTGACCACTGAGGTGGCGTGGACGAAGCACCCGTTCGAAGACATTCTGGATCATATCCACGGCATTGACCCAGTAATGGTCATCAAGGACCTGCTGCACGAGTCCTGGCTGAGCAGGGCGTTGTTCACCTCGCTGGACATGAGGTTGCTGCACAGCTGCCCGGCCCCCTTGCACCTGGTTGCCAAGGTTCAGCACGGTATTCCACGCAAAATTCTCGCAGCTGTCGATCCTTTCCGCGTTGACGATCAGGCCGAACGTTTGAATGACCGGATCATCGCAGAAGCTCAAACGCTGGCAGAGCAGTGCAATGCCGAACTGCATCTGCTGTACGCCTATGATTTGTCGTACGTGTATGCGCTGGACGGCGGGTTTGGCTATCAGCCATCCGTGATAGACGAGCTCTACAGGCACGAGCGCTCAGGTTTTGCGAAGCTGGCTGACCGCTACGGCGTTCCCGATGACCGCCGGCATCTGATGATGGGGAATCCAGCCAAAGTCATCGAGACGTTCATGCTAAGTGCTGGCATTGACGTCGTGGTGCTGGGTACGGTGCACCGCGACATCGTCAACAAACTGATAGGCAGTACCACCGAGCAACTGGCTCATCATCTCCCCAGCAGCTTACTGACCATCCATCCCGGATCACAGCTCTGACGAGTCCAAGGCCCGGACAACGCATGCACATTTGTTGTCCGGGCCGACAGGTCAGGCGATCAGAATGTAGTTTTCGACATGGCATACACCGGGCACCGCCCAGGCTGCCGTCTCAAGGGCCTTCCTCTGCATCCACAGATCGACGTGGCCTTCGAGCTTGACTGTCTTGCCCTCAACGGTCACGCGGATCTTGCTGGCATCGAGCTCGGCATTTCGCGCGATGGCCGCTTCGATACGCGCCTTGATGTCATCCGGATCGGACTTGGGCCGAACCACCAGCAGGTTGTTGATGCCGGCCACACCCGCCAGCTTTCGGACCGCGCTTTGAGCCGCTTGTTTCTGATATTGCCAGTCCACTTCACCTTCCAGGGTCACCCAACCCTGCTGCACCTTGATTTGCATGCGGTCTTGCGGGATGGAGCTGTTCCACCGAATCACATCCATGCACCGCGAGGCGATGGATTCGTCCCCGACATCAAGTTCTGAAGGAAGCCTGACCTTAATCTCCTCGGCAACGGCCTTTACCCCCTTGACGCTTTTGACCGCCCGCTCGGCCGCGATCTTTTCTGCGTAGGTTTTTACATGGCCGGTCAGGCAGACCACGCCATTCTCGATGGCTACACCTATGGCGGCAGCGTCGATGTGGGGTTGAAATTCAAGTTCGTCAAGAATGGTTCTGCGCAGCATCAAGTCGTTCATGTTCGCTCCCGTAGATACGTGAATGACCCCGGAACGGGCCATGCCAATGAACACCGTCCATTGAACGCGTACGGAAGAAAAAAACGTTGAGCTTTATCAGGATTTCGCGAGGCATCTAACCTCACGTGGTGTTTGCCTGGGGTGTCCAGACAGGCCAGTACCCGCAGCGAGGTTTTCTGACTTTCGTCAATAACGATCGATGCCCACAGCCTCAGTCTTGGGGTTGCCCGGTTCCGTTTCGATGCGCCACGCATTAGGGGCGGGGGCTGGTTCACGCCGAAGGAGCCGACAACAACAAACGCCCGACGAGGCACTCACCGCCAGGCATCGCTCAAGGTCGGAGGTAGCATGTACGCGATGGTCTTACACCGTATTGGCGAGCCATTGGTGCATTGCCAGTTACCGGACCGCACGCCCGGGAGGGGACAGGTACTGATCGATGTGGGAGCCTGCGGCGTCTGTCGCACTGATCTTCATGTTGTCGACGGGGAATTGCCTCATCCGCATCTTCCTTTGATTCCTGGCCATGAAATCGTCGGGCGTGTCTCGGCAATCGGTGCCGGTGTAAAGGGCTTCCAGCCAGGCGACAGGGTCGGTGTGCCCTGGCTGGGCCACACGTGTGGGGGCTGCAGCTACTGCCGCTCCCATCGAGAAAACCTCTGCGATTCGCCGGGTTTTACCGGTTACACCCTTGATGGCGGTTTTGCCACTGCGACCGTGGCCGACGCGGGTTTTGTTTTCGCTCTGGATGAACGAGGCACTGACGAGTCAGTCGCGCCGCTGTTATGCGCCGGTTTGATCGGCTGGCGGGCATTGTCCATGGCCGGCCCTGGGAAACGGCTGGGTTTGTATGGTTTCGGTGCGGCGGCTCACATCATCACTCAGGTTGCCATTACACAGCGTCGGGAGGTCTTTGCGTTCACTCGGCCCGGTGACCACGAAGCGCGTGCGTTTGCAAAGTCTCTAGGCGCGGTGTGGGCGGGCGGTTCTGACGAGCTTGCTCCGGAACCGCTGGACGCCGCCATCATATTTGCACCGGTCGGCGCGCTGGTTCCGCTGGCACTGCACGCCGTTTGCAAGGGCGCAAGAGTGGTGTGCGCCGGTATCCACATGAGCGATATTCCGCGTTTTCCGTATCGCTGGTTGTGGGAAGAGCGCTCTCTGTTGTCGGTGGCCAATTTGACCCGTCAGGACGGCATCGAGTTTTTCGAGCGGGTCAGGGACATAAAGATCGTCACTCACACGCACAGCTATCCGCTGCACGAAGCCAACCAGGCATTGGACGATCTGCGTTCAGGTGCGTTTCAGGGCGCAGCGGTGCTCATCCCCTGAACGCACTCAGGCGTCGGCCCCCCCCCGCTGGGACGTGGCCTCATCACGCCGGGAGAGACCTATGTTCGCCAACGAGTACACTGCCACACTGATTGCCGACTCACGCGCAGGTGATTGCTCGGTGGCCGTTGCTGATGCCTGGCAGCGAATGGCACCCGGATTCGGCACCATGACCTCGACTGACCTTTGCACTGATTATCCGGTTCATCGTTGGTATAAACGATCGGGTTTCACGTCCGTCAACCTGGGCACGGATTACGATCGCCTGGTGCATGATCTGGACCTTTAATTCACCGCAAGTGAGAAACCCATGACGATCGACTGGCCCAATTTCACACCTTGGTCATCCCTTATCGGTGGCATGTTGATTGGCCTGGCGGCCAGTCTGTTCATCGTCGCCAACGGTCGTATTGCTGGCATCAGCGGGTTGATCGGCAGCCTTTTGCAACGACGCCGCACCGGGGCAATCGAGAATGTGCTCTTTCTGACAGGGTTGCTAGTGGCGCCACTGCTCTGGAGCCTGTTCAGCTCGCTTCCGACCCTTGAATTTTCCTGCGGCTGGCCCGGGTTAATAGTCGCCGGGTTGGCGGTTGGCGTCGGCACACGCTATGGCTCTGGCTGCACAAGCGGCCATGGGGTCTGTGGAATCGCCAGGGCCTCGCCTCGTTCAATCGTGGCGACGGCGTGTTTCATGTTCAGCGGTGTCGCCACGGTGTTTGTCTCACGTCACTTTTGGGGAAGCTGAACATGAATAAATTGACCGCATTGCTCGCCGGCATTCTGTTTGGTTTGGGTCTGCTCCTGGCGGGCATGGCTAACCCTCAAAAGGTGCTGGCATTCCTTGATGTATCCGGCGCTTGGGATCCTTCTCTGGCACTGGTCATGGTAGGGGCAATTGCTGTGGCCATTGGCCCCATGGCCTGGGCTCGCCGACAGTCGAGATCGATCTTGGGAAACCCCATGCAGTTACCGATGAAACATTCGCTGGACCGGCGCCTGATCGGCGGCAGCGTGTTGTTTGGTATCGGCTGGGGAATAGCAGGTATTTGCCCCGGACCCGCCGTAGCAATCCTGTTGACAGGGCACTGGCAAGTTATTGTGTTCATGCTGGCCATGGTGGCAGGCATGCTGTTATTCACGGTTCTAGAGGCTCGGCACAGCCGATGAAGCTGAGTGCTGAGGGGGGCTTTGCGCTGACACACGGCCGCACCTAACGCCAGCGGTTGTACCTCTGATTCATCCGATTCCGGATCATAAGCCGCCGCCAAACCCGAACTGGCGGCTCATCCAGACGCTATTTACGCGTGGCCTTTTCCATCATGCGAATGGCCCGTTCATTCGCTTCATCAGCTGTCCTCTGCGCCTGAGTCGCCGCACTCATCGCCATTTCTGCCTTGTCGTAGGCCTGATCTGCCCTAAGCCGAGCGGTCGCTGCGGTGTCTTCAACGGCTTCCATGCGCGCGTTCATTTCTTGAGCATGTCGGTGACCGCAACCGGCTGTAAGGGCAAGGGTAATGACGACGAAAGCAGTCATGGATAGGCGTTTCATGGGGTATTCCTCGTGGTGGCGATAGAAACGGCAAAAGCTGCCGGGTGACCGAACCGTATCGCTACCACGGGAAAACCGTTTGATTAAAGTCAGAAGCTCTCTGCGACTAAGGTGTTTGGGCGTGCATCTCAGTTGATCTTAATCAATCCGTCGGTCTGTCAGAAAGTGGACAGTATCAGGGTGATTTCGCCGAGCGGAGCAGTCCGGCGTGTCTAATACGCCGGGACGAAGCAGGAGGCCTGCATGCGTCCCCTCATAGACAGTCCTGCTGTCCGCTCATCCGAACCTTCAGGTGAGGACTGAGCCGGATACGCTAAGGAGGTGTGCGGTGGCACAACCTAAACGATTGCTTCTGATTGCCCCATCCCGAATGGTCTGCACGTTGGCATTTGAGCGTGCGGCACAAATGGCCCAAGGAATGAATGCCACCTTGCGTATCGTCGCGCTTGTGCACCAGAACATCCTGGACGAGGTCGATGCTCATCAAGGAGAGCCAAAGACGGCACATCGATCGCCGTTGTGGTCGTTCCAGCGCTGGCTCAGTGCCGAGGCTGGCTTGTTGTCCAAAGGTGGCCTTCAAGTCTGCGCAGAAGTTCTGTGGTGCGAGAGAAACGTGATCAACCTCTGTCATTACATCGAAGAAGCCGAAGTCGATTACGTCATCAAAGACCTGGAAGAGGAGATCACCTCAGAAGGACGTACTTTCTCAACGCTGGATTGGCAGCTGCTGCACGAAAGCCGGGTGCCCGTGCTGTTTGTCCAGCACGATGGCGCCGCGACGTCCCGCAAGATCGTTGCAGCGGTGGATGTCCTGCATCACGAACCGCAGGTGCGGGAGATGAACCGCAGCAGCATCGAGGCTGCCAGTCAGCTGGCTGATTCATTTGGCGCGAGTGTTCACATACTGTCTGTGTACGACCGGGAAGCGTTGCCGGTCGCAGAGGGCAACGATTTCTGTCCGCCTTCGCTGTTGACCTACGAGCAGGCCAGAAAACGCTTCGATCTGTTGGCGGATCAATATGCAATCTCTGCTCAATGCCGACACTTCGTGGTGGGCGCCTGTGCGAGCAGCATCAATCAGTATGTGAGCAATTGCCACTTCGACGTGCTGGTCTTCGGCGCCACGAACTACATGGCAACGGACTTGCTGCTTGGCCGCACCGCACAGAGAGTGCTCGGCCATCCACCCTGCAGTCTTCTGGCGCTCAAGGATCGCGACGTTCACGTGCGCCCGGCTTTATCGACTCATGAATACACTGCCGTGAATCTCACTTGAATCCCCTCCCTTTACACCAAAAAGCGTTCGAAAGGGCGCTTTTTTATATGCGGAAAACGTGTGTTGCCAAACCCGGTCAACGTCGATCAAGGCTGTTGAATATTTCGTTTTCCTGCGAAAAGTGCAGGGCGACTAGTGTGTCCAGCCGAATCAACATCGCGTGGATCTCGTCTCTCTGAACCTCGGCAGAATCTTGAGTCAGTCTGTCGTTCAGGTGTTCTAGAACGTTCACCAGCCGAAAAATCTCGCGATGTGTGTGGCTCATTGCTGCCAACGGGTCGGCGCCGTGCAGATAGGCAACCAGAAGCGGATAGAGCCGGTTTTCATCGTCGTGTTCATGAGGCAGCAGTTGCGCGTCGAGCAGCGTCACCAATGACCGCAATTCGGTACGGGCCCGTTCAGGCCCAAGACGATTAAATTCGCCGGCCAGACGATGCAGCTTCTTCAATACCTGCGTCATTTCCTGATGATCGTCACCGAGCCGTTCGAGAGGGTCACTGCCCAGACTGGGCAGCGTCCGCCAGCCCGGTGGCGTCAGCGCTCGCAGAGCGTTAAGGATGACGCCGACATCGATGACCTCCTGTACAACAGCCCCGGCGAGCGGAGGTAAGTACCCGGCAGCGGCAATGAGCATTGCGAGCATCGACAAACCCATGCCGATGAGCATGCTTTCTCGGGCAATGCGGCAGGAGCGGCGAGCGATTTCCATGGCGTGTGCGACACGGTCCAACCGGTCAACCAACAGCACCATCCCCGCAGCTTCCGACGCTGCGCTGGCGCCTGCTGCCCCCATCGCGACACCGATGTCAGCCGCTGCCAAAGCCGGTGCATCGTTGATTCCGTCTCCCACCATCATCGTCATGCCCACAGCGCACGAGGCTTGGACGGCGAGAACTTTATCCTGAGGTTCCAGACGGGCGCGCACCTCGTCGACACCCGCACCAATGGCTATCCACTGGGCTGTTTCCAGCCGGTCACCGCTCAGCATGGTGACCTTTTCGACACCCATGTGTTTGATTGCGCGCACGGCGCCAGCGGACTCCACGCGCAGCTGATCGCTGAACACCACAGCGCCCGCGAGCTTGCCGTCGACGGCGATAAAACTAGCGCCCGCGCCCTGGTAATCCAGGCGTGTCAGCAGTGCCGCCGACCACGGCGTCTGCGTACCAAGATAGGTCAGGCTGCCCAGCTCGACGCTCTGTCCGTCGACAAGGCCCTTGAGCCCGGCCCCGGCGGTTTCGCTGATGTTTGTCGGTACGCCCAGTCCGACGCCGGCCGTCTGTGCGGCGGTGACGATGGCACTGGCCACCGGGTGTGCGGAAGCTTGTGCCAGCGACGCTGCCACATACAACAAGCGGTCCTGACTGATATCGCCCGCGGTTTCTACACTGTCGATGCACGCACGGCCGGTGGTGAGCGTGCCGGTTTTGTCCAGCATCAGGAAGCGGGTTTGCGCGACTGCCTCAAGTGTGGCGCCGTCTTTAACCAGAATGCCGCGGCGGGCGCAGCGCGAAATACCCGAGAGAATGGCGATCGGCACCGCGAGAATGAGCGGGCAGGGCGTCGACACCACCACCACCGCCAGCGCGCGAAGCGGATCGCCCGACACCGCCCAGGCGACACCCGCTATCGACAGTGTCACGGGGATGAGTATCAGCGCATAACGATCCGCTGCCCGCACAAAGGGCGCTTTTGAACGCCGTGCGGCTTCGGCCATTCTCACGATGCCTGCATAGGTGCTTTCGCCTGCACGGTGGGTGACCTGAAGCGTAAAGGGTGCTCCGACGTTGACTGCACCGCTTCTGACAGTCGCCCCCGCGGAAAACTCGACAGGAATCGGTTCGCCCGTGAGTGCCGACTCGTCGACGGTTGCACCATTGATCACCAGGACGCCGTCGAGCGGAATCACCTCGCCCATGCGCACCAGAATTCGCTGGCCAGGGACGACACGCTCTAAAGGGACCTGCGTCAGGCTCTCGCCCTCCAGTTGCCAAGCGAAGGTGGGAGCGCGCTGGATAAGGCGTCGTAGTTCACGCTCGGCTCGCTGGGAGGTGTAAAACTCAAGAGAGCGTCCGGACGCGAGCATGATCGCAATGACCGCAGCCACCAGAAACTGCGAGAACCACAGGCTAGCTGCTATGGATAACAGGGCGATCAGGTCGACACCGACCTGCTTGTGTAGCAGGCTGACAATCACCTCCACACCGGTGACCGCCATCAACAGGACCGCCGAGCCTATCCAGCAAAGCTGCGTAAGTTCGGGACGCCCGTACGCGTCGGCCAGAATCCCGGCCAGCAGCGCGGCGATTGAAATCAGTAACAGCGTGGGATCGAGTTTGCTGCGTTGCATGATCGCTCCTTCTGACTGATCCGCACGCAAGGCATTCAAGGCACAGGGACGTGAACGGGGAGTGGGAGGAATAAAAACCCCTCGTCGGCGCTCAGCGACGAGGGGTAAGGGACATGCCTCGTGTCGGGCCCCTATAACGGAGGCCTTTTCTCAGGCTTATTGCTGTGCCCGTGATTCAGAGGCATCTGCGGCATTCCGTTGCCGGAGTCGGGTCTGGTGATGGCAATCAGGCCACCTTCAAGTGGTCTTCCACCTTGCGCACACCGGGTACCGCCCATGCCGCCCGCTCGATGATTTCACGCTCGTGCAAAACATGAATTGTCCCTTCGAGTTTGACGACATCGCCTTCGACGTTGACGCGTATTTGTTTCGCATCGACCTCGGCGCTGCGTTTCAATGCGTCCTCGATGCGACGCTGGATATCCACCGCATCCAGCCGGGGACGCAGCGTCAGGATGTTGGTCACGCCGACGACGCCGGAAAGCTTGTGGATCGCACGCAGGATCGAATGACGTTCGTACTGCCAGTCGACCTGGCCTTCCAGCGTGACCCAGCCCGCCTGGACCTTTATTTTGATAGCGCCCTCTGGGGCGTTTGCGGTCCAGCTGATGATATTGGCAGCACGCGCCGCGATCATGTCGTCCGTCACGCGGTTCTGGACCGCTGGACGCACTTCGATTTCTTCAGCGATGGCCCGCACGCCCTTGACGGCTGCCACCGCGCGCTCGATGGCGTTTTTTTGCACGTAGGTGCTGACGTGACCGGTCAAAGTCACCACACCGTTTTCCACCGTGACACCGACGTTGGCCGGGTTGATGTCAGGACGGAATTCCAGTTCGTCGAGGATGTTTTTGCGCAAACTCAAATCACTCATGATCGTGTCTCCGTTCAGTATCGTAGGGGGCGCGTACCGTTTTGGGCTCACTGAATGTTTACGCCGACTTGAGATGCCGTTTGTTGAGGTTTGTCAAAAGGGACGCTGTTTGACTTGTGGATACCCGGCCGGGATCATCATTCGCTGCCGGGCTTCATACGCGCCAGGGCGCCCCAAGACCTGAAGGGTGACGTTTGCCGAGACAACAATTCGACGTTTACCCCCAGCACACTGTTCAGACACACTTGCTCATCGGTTGGCGTGACGCCCTCGAAATCCGTGATATCCAGAATTCTGGTGTTGAACAAAGCAAGGCGCACAACACCGTTCTTCCTCAGAAACTGCTGCGACAGGCATTCACACAGCGGTCTTGAGAATGACGTGGTCGGGATTTGCTCTTCGTACAGTTGAGCCTGGGCTTCGAGATCCTGCTGACAGTCCCTGACAATGGTCTGAATCGACTGCACCGCATAGAACATCGTGACTGGGAATCCGATGCAAAGGGCGAGCAAAATGGCCAGAAGAATGTTTGATTCTCTGGCCCGTGTCGAAAGCTGGTGCCAGGCGCGTTGCCAGCCTTGTGCGGGGCTGTTGAAAAGGGTGTCACCCAGACGCAGGGTGAATCGGTGTTGCACGACAATGCCGGTGCCTATGCTGACCAAAAGAAAGGTGATCAAGGTGAAAGGCGCGCTCAGCATCAGGTCGTAGGCGTGCTCCATCCAGGCTGCCAGCGACATAAGCACCACGAAAGAAGCGATACCCGCAAGCAACCCGAAGCTGCTTCTGGGCCTTCTCAGCCAAACGGTCAATTTCAGCTTATCGGCTGCGTTCATGGCGTCATCACTCCGTTTGATCTTGCTTTAGAGGGGGGAAGGGGGCCGTCAGCCAATACCGGAAGGATGCTTGCAGACCACTGTTCAGTGCCTCAGGTAAACGACAGGTGAACATGCACCTCTCTGACCCCTGGTACAGACCACGCGGCCCTTTCGGCAATTTGGCGCTCACGCCAGAAACGGACTTTGCCTTCCAGCGTCACAACATTTTTTGAGACCTTGACCGAGATACCTTTCGCGTCTATTTCGGCATTGCGCATCAATGCCTGTTCGATCTTGTTCTGGACGTCTATAGCATCGGGATGAGGCCGGAGGGTGAGAAGGTTCTGCACGCTGATGACGCCCGTCAGCTTCCTGACCGCGCGCTCCACCGCATTTTTTTGATATTGCCAGTCAACCTCTCCTTCAAGCGTCAGTTTGCCGCTCTCTACCACGACCCTGATGGCATCCTTCGGCAAGTCGCAGCTCCACTGGATGATGCTCAGCGCCCGGCTGGCGATGCGATCGTCCTCGATACCTGCACGTTTATCCGGTTTCACCTGAATCTCTTCAGCTAAGGCGCGAACGCCATTGACCGCTTTTACCGCACGCTCGACGCTGACCTTCTCCGCGTAACTGGCGACGTAACCAAACAGTGTGACCACCCCGTTGGCGACCACGACGCCGATCTGTGCGGCATCGATATCAGGCTGAAATTCGAGCTGCTCCATAATCGTCCTGCGCAGGCTGATGTCGCTCATGATATCGATCCTCGTTTTATAGCCTTACGTGCGTCAAAGCTTGTTTCTATGTACGCCATCCGCGGCTTTGTCCTATTGAGTTTTATCAACCTCCGTGAGCGGGAGCGATCGAGGCGAAGGTTGCATGAGCGCCATGCCGACAATCCCGCGCCAGCCTTGAGCAGAATCTGAATGCGTGCGGACAAAACTTGCGCTGCCCACCCATGTACGCCCTGTTTGAAGTGGGTAGCCCACTGTCATCCCGGCAAAGACGATGCTTGCCAGGCTTAGAGGGCCAAACCAGAGGGTGAGGGGCAGACTGCATGAGTGGACCATTGAGCCGACGTCACTCGAACCGTCCCGCAAATATGCTGTAGGTCAGAAGGATAGCGGTCAGCAGGACCAGGTTCTGAGGCATCATTGACCGGCCTGATCGTTTGGCTGGGAGGGTAAGGCGCCGTCGCCTCTGTAACGCGGTGATTAGCGCGCAGGAGCGGCTTATTCAAAATGCTCGGGGTTGACTGGGTCACCGGATTTCATATCCAGCTGTGCCCTGACATCTTCGAACATCACATCGTAGTTTTTGTGCATTGAACCGATCGAGCTGTAGATCTTGGGAATTCCGTATTTCTCCGCAATCTGAGTGACGTTGCTAGCAAAGTTATAGGATTGGTCTTTGCGCAAAAAGAACTGCTCTTTCATCTCCACGCCCTGCATATTTCCATGCACGGTGAACAACATGCCTTTACCTTCTTTGGGGTCCTGATGGACTTCATAGTCGATGTAAATGTCGTAACTGACGTCGTCAGTGGTGAGCGCGTGACGCTCGATATGCAGGTGGCCCGGTTCGAACGTTGCCATTGTCGTCTCTCCTTTACAGAACCCTGGACGCCATGACGACCGCAGACCGTCCCTGGCAGTCTTTCATTGGTAGTTGATTCCCGGTTGCGCCGTGCTGACTCGGGTGCCCGCCGTCCCCTGAACGATGGCCTCGATCTCTGCAAGTGAGCCGATGACCGCCACTTTGCCGGTATGACGGGCAAACTCGCAAGCGGCCTGAACCTTCGGTCCCATGGAGCCTGCTGCAAAGCCGAGTTTTTCAATCTCGTCGGGATGGGTCTGAGCAATGGCTCTCTGGGTCGGTTTGCCAAAGTCGACAAAGGCGGCACTGACGTCCGTGGCGATCACCAGCAGATCGCTTTCGAGCTGTTCGGCCAACAGTGCCGAGCACAGATCCTTGTCTATAACGGCCTCCACACCCTGGAGTTTTCCGCTGGGGCCGTAGACGGTGGGGATACCTCCGCCTCCCGCGCAGATCACTATGCTGCCTTTTTCCAGCAACCATTTGACGGGACGAATTTCAAAGATACGTTTGGGTCTCGGGCTGGCGACGACGCGGCGCATTTTGTCGCCATCCGGGGCCATGGCCCACCCTTTTTCGGTCGCGAGTCTTTGTGCCTCGGCGACTGAATAAACCGGGCCGATGGGTTTGCTGGGATTCTGAAACGCTGCATCATGGGCATCGACTTCGACTTGAGTGAGCAGGGTGGCAAAGGGCACTTCAAAGTCCAGCAGGTTCCCCAACTCCTGCTCGATGATGTAGCCGATCATGCCTTCGGTTTCTGCACCGAGCACGTCCAGAGGATAGGGCGAAACAGGCGTGTAGGCAGCGGCCTGCAGGGACAGCAGACCGACTTGCGGGCCATTGCCGTGCGCGATCACCAACTGGTTGCCAGGATGGATTTTGGCAATCTGTTCAGTGGCGACGCGGATATTGGCTCGCTGGTTATCGGCGGTCATCGGTTCCCCGCGACGCAGCAGGGCGTTGCCGCCTAAAGCAATGACGATACGCATGTCGGAGTCCTTCTGAAAAGAAAGTCAAGACGTAGCTCGCCCCAGAAACAGGGCTGATTCCGGGCAGTGCGGTGCCGCACATACACCGCCTTGCTCCGTCGCAGAAGACTACGCCGCGCAAAAGAAACCGATCCGGGTTCCTTCAGATGTCTGCCAGCGCGGACACCAGGATCGCCTTGATCGTGTGCATACGGTTTTCTGCTTGCTCAAAGGCGATATTGGCCGGCGATTCGAAGACATCCTCGGTCACCTCCACGCCATTGGCCAGATGCGGATAGCGCGAGGCGATGTCCTTGCCCACCTTGGTTTCGCTGTTATGGAACGCTGGCAGACAATGCATGAATTTCACACGAGGATTGTCAGCAGCCTTCATCATGTCGGCGTTAACCTGGTAAGGCAGCAATTGCTCGATACGCTCATCCCACGCCTCGACCGGCTCACCCATCGACACCCAGATGTCGGTGTGGATAAAGTCCACACCCTTGACCGCTTCCTTCGGGTCCTCGGTAAGGGTGATGCGTGCGCCGCTTTCTTTGGCAAAAGCCTGGCACTGTGCAATGAAATCAGCGTGTGGCCACAATGCTTTAGGCGCGCCGATTCGCACGTCCATTCCGAGTTTGGCGCCGATCATCAGCAGGGAGTTACCCATGTTGTAGCGGGCGTCTCCCAGGTACGCGTAGCTGATGTCGTGCAGCGGCTTGTCGCTGTGTTCGCGCATGGTCAGGGTATCGGCGATCATCTGGGTCGGGTGGAATTCCGCAGTCAGGCCGTTGAACACCGGGACACCCGCATACTCCGCCAATTCCTCGACGATGGTTTGCTCGAAACCTCGGTATTCGATGGCATCGAACATCCTTCCCAAGACACGAGCAGTGTCTTTCATGCTTTCCTTGTGCCCTATCTGCGATGACACCGGATCGATGTAGGTAACGTGGGCGCCCTGATCATGAGCTGCGACCTCGAAAGCACATCGGGTCCGGGTCGAGGTTTTTTCGAAGATCAGTGCGATGTTCTTGCCTTTCAGGTGGGCTCGTTCCGTGCCGGTGTACTTGGCGCGTTTGAGGTCTCGGGAGAGGTCCAGGAGATAGTGCAGCTCGCGAGTCGTATGGTGCATCAACGAAAGCAGGCTGCGGTTACGCAAGTTGAAGGCCATTTCGGTTCTCCTTGAATGAGGATTCTTCCCCAGGCTTGCCCTTCAGGGCACAGCCGAGGCAGGCAATTCAGTAGTCGATTGCGTCGCGAATGATCGGACACGTCATGCAATGGCCGCCTCCACGTCCGCGCCCCAACTCACCGGCGCTGATTGTGATGACTTCTACACCGGCTTTTCGCAGAAGGGTGTTGGTATAGGCGTTGCGGTCATAGCCGATGACCACGCCCGGCTCCAGGGCCACCACATTGTTGCCGTCGTCCCATTGTTCACGTTCCGCAGCAAAGCTGTTGCCGCCCGTCTCTACCACCCGCAGGGCATTGAGGTTAAGCGCCTTGGCGACGGTGTCGAGAAAACTCGTTTCTTCTCGGCGAATGTCGATGCCCGCCGTTTTGTCTTCATCAGGGCGAACGGTAAACGCCACGATCTGATTAACCACTTCCGGAAAGACCGTCACGAGGTCGCGGTCGCAAAAGCTGAACACGGTGTCCAGGTGCATTGCAGCGCGGGATTTTGGCAGTCCGGCGACGATCACACGCTCTGCTGCCTTGTTTTTGAAGAGGCTCAGCGCCAATTGACCGATGGCCTGTCGAGAAGACCGCTCACCCATACCGATCAACACCACGCCGTTTCCGATCGGCATCACGTCACCCCCTTCCAGGGTGGCGTTGCCATGATCCTGCTGCGCATCGCCATACCAGATCTGGAAGTCGGCATGGGTGAACTCCGGATGAAACTTGTAGATGGCGCTTGTCAGTAACGTTTCTTGACGACGTGCTGGCCAATACATCGGGTTGAGCGTCACTCCACCGTAAATCCAACAGGTGGTGTCACGGGTGAACTGGGTGTTGGGCAGCGGTGGGAGGATGAAACTGGAGTGTCCAAGAAAATCGCGAAACGTCTGCAGCGTCTTTCCGCCAAAGCTTGGCGGAAGGTCATCGGCACAGACACCGCCGATCAGGAATTCTGCGGTTTTTCTCGGCTCAAGGCTGCGCAGCCATGCGTGGGTTTCGTTGACCAGTCCTACCCCCACTGAGTTGGCGGTAATCTTGCGTTCCAGAATCCAGTCCAGTGCTTCGGGGATGGCCACGACATCGGTCAGCAGGTTGTGCATCTCCAATACGTCGACGTTACGCTCGCGCATTTTAGTGACGAAGTCGAAGTGGTCGCGCTTGGCCTGCGCAACCCACAACACATCATCAAACAGCAGTTCGTCGCAATTGTTCGGGGTCAACCTTTGATGAGCCAGACCTGGAGAGCAAACCATGACTTTACGCAGTTTCCCGGCTTCGGAATGAACGCCGTACTTGGCTTTTTCGGTGATCATGACAGTCAATCTCCGGATGGTAATAAGTCGGTTAAAGGGTCAGGAAGCCGTCATACAGCCCGTAGGCGGCGATTAACGCGCCCACAACGACCGCTGCGAAAATCAGCTTCTCGACAGGGGTGAAAATCGGTGCATTGATTTCAAGTTTCGCTTTTGCGAACAAAATGACGCCAGGCGCGTAGAGCAGGGCGGACAGCAGCAGATATTTCACGCCACCGGCATAGATCAACCAAATCGCGTAGGTCAACGCTACTGCACCGATGACCACGTCTTTGCTGCGCTCAGCGACGGCGTTTTCATAACTTTCACCGCGCACCGCCAACAGCAGGGCATAGGCCGCCGACCACAGGTACGGCACCAGAATCATGGAGGTGGCCAGGTAGATTAGCGATAGATAGGTGCCGGCCGAGAAGAGGGTGACGATCAGGAACAGTTGAACCATGGCGTTGGTCAGCCACAAAGCGTTCACCGGCACCTGCTTCGGATTTTCCTTGCGTAAAAACGCAGGCATGGTGTGATCGTTCGCGGCGGCGAACATGATCTCCGCGCACAGGAGTACCCATGACAGCAAAGCCCCGAGCAGGGATATGATCAGCCCGATGCTGATCACCACCGCACCCCACGGTCCGACGACGTGTTCCAGCACGGCGGCCATCGAAGGGTTCTGCAGTTTAGCGAGTTCCGGCTGACTCATGATGCCCAGCGAAAGCACATTCACCAGGACCAGGAACAACAGCACCGTAATGAACCCGATCACGGTGGCCTTACCGACGTCGCTGCGCTTTTCTGCCCGCGCCGAAAAAATACTCGCACCTTCGATGCCGATGAAGACCCACACGGTGACCAGCATCATATTACGCACCTGATTCATGACGCTGCCCAGATCGGGGTTTTTCAAGCCCCAGATGTCTGCCGAGAAAATCTGCAACCGGAACGCAAAGAACGCAATCAGGACAAACAGTACCAGCGGCACGATCTTGGCCACGGTGGTCACCAGATTGATGAACGCCGCTTCTTTGATTCCGCGCAACACAAGGAAATGCACAGCCCAGAGCAACACGGACGCACCGATCACGGACGCAACCGTATTGCCTTCTCCAAAAACGGGGAAGAAATAGCCAAGGGTACTGAACAACAGCACGAAGTAGCCGACGTTACCCAGCCAGGCGCTGATCCAGTAACCCCAGGCTGATGAGAACCCCATGTAGTCGCCAAATCCGGCTTTGGCGTAAGCGTAAACACCACCGTCCAGCTCCGGTTTGCGGTTGGCAAGGGTCTGGAATACGAAGGCCAGGGTCAGCATGCCCACGGCCGTAATGGCCCAGCCGATGAGTATGGCGCCGACATCCGCGCTGGCGGCCATATTCTGCGGCAATGAAAATATCCCGCCGCCAATCATTGAACCCACCACCAAGGCCACAAGGGCACCCAGCTTCAGTTTTCCTGATGACCCCGACATGAATGACTCCAATAAGTAGAAGCGATGAGGCAGGTTGGAGTCGTTCAAGGACGAGCTCTCTGACTTAAATCAAGGTATGCCCAATCTCCGCTTTCATTTGTTCGGCGAAATCGAATGAACCGGGAGAGCGAGGCTATCGTTATCGGCCAGAGGTCTTTGACAGGCAGTCAGCCAACACTGAGAGCAAGGAGAGGGAATATGAATGGCTTGTTCGACGCCGTCGTACTCGGCCTGCTGGCACTGTTGCCGTTAATTAACCCTCCTACCACGGTGGCGCTTTTTCTAGCGTTATCCAGAGGGCTGAGCCGCGCAGAAAAAAACAGACAGGCGTTTTTGACGGTCTGTTACGTCTTTATGATCATGACGATCACCTATTACACAGGCGAAGTTGTGATGAGGGTGTTCAACATATCGATACCGGGCCTGCGAATTGCCGGCGGCGGGATACTTATCTTCATAGGGTCGAAAATGTTATTTCCCGCGCCTCGCCCGCTATCCGCGATGGACACTGAGGCAGGGGACCGAACAAGTTTCGCCTTCATCCCGCTGGCCATGCCAAGTACGGCGGGGCCGGGTACGATTGCCATGATCATCAGTGCGTCTGCGACCATAAAAAACAATACGGTGTTTGCAACGTGGGTATTGTGGGTAGCGCCGCCGCTGATCTTTCTTTCGGTCTCCCTGATTCTTTGGATTTGCTTGCTGACCTCCGGGTTGATCATGAAAGCATTAGGCAGGTCGGGAATCGATGTGATATCACGACTCATGGGTTTTTTACTTATTTGTATGGGGGTCCAGTTTGTCATCAATGGATGTGTAGAGATCGTCCGCACCCTGATGCCTGGGGCATAACGAGGGGTGTTTTGTCGTGGCGTTGCGGGGTTGCAGATCGCTGCGCCTCTGCTGGCGACGTCACGGTAATGCGTAGACCTTGAAAAGCTGTTTGGAAGCCTCATCAACGCCTCCGAGGTATTTGTCGTAAGCGCGCTCTATAGCGCCTGAGCGGTAGGCATCACCCAATACGGTATCGACGAGCAGAACTAGGTCAGCATCGTTGCGCTGCACCATCATCGCCACAGGCATATAGTCGAATATCCGGCACAGGACTCGCAGTGTGCATGCGCCTCTTCAGTGTAGGCAGACAAGCCCCCCGATCTAGAGTTACTGTAAGGGTCGAGCACAAACCCATGCCTGCGGTTATTGGGAATGGTGCCATGTTTGCAGTCATGCCTTGATGCGCTGACGCTTTATTAATACGCTGAGGGTCGGCGGTTCTGTTATGTATAGACGCTTAACTATGTTGCATCTGATTATTTAGGTATGACGGGCGTGCAGTTAGCGCCTTTTGTTATTAACCTCGGTACAGCCATGTGTTCGGATAGGCGCTTATGTCCAATCAGGTGTGCAGGATTTTAATGTTTTATAAAATGGGGCGCCACTCTCGGGAGAATCAGCCAACCCTGACGAAAGTTCACTCACGGTTTTGATCTTGCTTTGTCGGGTCGCGGACAGCTTCATGGATGAGCGACCTCCAGGATAGTCAGTTTTTCTGCTTCGTTGACCCACCCGCCACCGGTGGCTTTATAAAGATCGATCAGTGATGTGAACACGCTGCCTCGTGTACGGGTGTAATTCAACTCGGCATCGAACAGGCTGCGTTCGGCGTCCAGCACTTCGATGTAGCTGGTATAGCCATTGTCATACCGTAATCGCGCGAAGTGGGCGTAGGTGCGCAGCGCCCTGACCTGTCGCGCTTGATACTCCATTTGTTCCCGAGTTTTGCTGGACGCTATCAGTGCGTTCTCAACATCGCTGAAGGCGGATTGAATCGCTTTACGGTAAGTAAACAGCGCTTGTTGCTGGATGGCCTCTGCTTGTCGGACCTGCCCCGCGATGCCACCCCCGGTGAAGATCGGAACACTTGCGGCGACGCCGTAGGACCATGCGGCCGCAGGTCCCGTGAAAAGATTCGAGAGCTGATTGCTGACTGATCCCAGCAGACCCGTCAGAGAGATGGTCGGAAAGTATTGAGCCTTGGCCACACCGATTCTGGCATTTGCCGAAATCAGAGTCAGCTCTGCCTGACGCAGATCCGGACGCTGCTGCAGCAAGTCCGATGGCAGGCCTGATGGCACGGAAGGTAACGTCAGTTGCATCAGATCTCGTCCCCTGAGAAGAGGCCCGGGGTTGCGCCCAAGGAGTATCGTCAGTGCATTTTCCTGTTGCGCAACCAAAGGTTCGAGTTGTGCCACCGAGGCGAGTGTTCTTTCGTATTCCGACTGGTTCTGCGCCAGCTCCATTTCCGAAATGGTCCCGGCCCCGAAGCGCAACTTGAATATATCGAAAGACTCAGCGCGTGCCTTGGCCGTGATGCGCGCAATCTCCAGTTCCCGATCCAGGTCTCGCAGTCTTATGTAACTCGACGCCACCGACGCCACCAGCGTCAGCACAACGCTACGACGTCCTTCCTCGGATGCCAACAAATCGGCGCGGGCGGATTCGTCGATGCGCCGCAGGCGTCCCCAGATATCCAGCTCCCAGCTCACGTTGAGGGTGGCCTGATAGTTGTTGAACACCGGGTCGGTAGAGGAGTCCAGCGGTACCGGGCCATTGTCTCGAGGGGAACGGTTGCGCTGACCCTGAGCGCCTAGCCCGACCTGAGGGTAGAGCAACGAATGAGCCTCGCCATAGCGCCCCCGAAACTCTTCCACCCGTGCAGCGGCAATCTTGATGTCTTCGTTCTGAAGCAATGCAGTGTGGATCAAACGCTCAAGGACCGGATCCTGAAACTGCTCCCACCAACGCGAGTTGGACAGCGTCATGGCTTCTTGGTCTGCATAGCGGTAGGCCACAGGGGTTTCAATGACGGGGGGTGGTAGTCCGGGCCGACCATGCACCCAGCCAATGTCAGGCAGAGGATGAGCGCAAGCGATCGCTGGTGCATCTTAATCTCCGTCCTGCCTGCGTTGTGCTGCCGTATCCGGCGGTGCTGGGTGTGCCGGTGGCAACGGTTGAGCGGTCTCTTCAGTGACGTCCTTTTTCCCGAACATTCTCTCTACCAGGTAGTAGAACAGTGGAATGAAGAAAATCGCTATGACCGTCGCAGCAAGCATTCCGCCGATGACCCCGGTGCCGATGGAATGACGGCTGTTCTCCGATGCCCCCACGGCAATCGCCAACGGAACGCAGCCCAGGATGAAGGCCAGGGATGTCATGACGATGGGGCGTAAGCGTTCCTTCGCGGCAACCATGGCGGCGTCGTAGGCGGACATGCCGCTTTCCCGGTTGAGGACCGCAAACTCGAATATCAAAATGGCATTCTTGGCGGCGAGCGCCACCAGCATTGTTAAACCAATCTGAAAATAGACGTCGTTGCTCAGGCCGCGGACAAGAACGGCGAGCAGAGCTCCGAACAATGCGAAGGGCACCGCCAGCAGTACGCCGATTGGAAGCGACCATTTTTCGTACTGCGCGGCCAGGATCAGGAAAACCATTACCAGCCCGAAAATAAACACTTGGGAAGACGCGCCACCACTTTTCTTTTCTTCAAAGGCTTCACCGCTCAAGGCGAGCGCATAATCATTGGTCATGACCTGTGCGCTGACGTCCTCCAGAGCTTTCAGTGCCTGCCCGGAACTGAAGCCGGGCGCCGGATTGGCCGTAAGCTTGACTGCCGGGAAGTTATTGAACCGGGTCAGCATGTCGGGGCCGGTGACGTATCGGGTGGTCAACAACGCCTTGAGCGGCACCATCTCAAGGTTGCGATTGCGCACGTAGATCTGTTGCAGATCGTCGGCCTTGAGCCGGTAGACAGGTTCGGCCTGCAGAATGACCTGCCATAGCCGGCTGAATTTATTGAATTGGGACACGTACAACGAGCCGAACATGGTCTGCATGGTGCTGTACACGTCTTCTACCGGTACCCCCAGGCTCTCGGCTTTTTCCCGATCCACCTCGACCATCAGTTGCCGGGAAAAAACATTGAACGTTGACGTGATCGTCCCCACCTCCTGGCGGCCTTTGGCGTTGATCATGATTTTAGCGACGGTGTCGGCAAGTTGATCGATACGCGCGTCCCCCTTGCTTTGTATCCAGACCTCCATCCCCCCGGTGGTGCCCAGCCCCGGAATTGACGGCGGATTGACGGGCAGGATGATGCCTTCCTGCACCGTCGAGAACGCATGGGTTGCTTTTTGAATCACAGCCGATGCGCTTTGCTGCGCTGTGGTGCCCGAATCCTTGTAGCGTCCTTCGAAGTCCTTGAAACCTACAAAAAACGCGGCTGAGTTGTTCTTGTTTTGTCCATCCAGCAGGCTGTAGCCGTTGACAATTGCGACACCTTCCACGGCGTCCTCCTTCATGAAGAAGTTACTGGCAACCTTGCCCACCTCGGCGGTGCGATCGAGGCTGGCAGCGTCTGGCAAGATTACCGCGCCAAGCAAATACCCTTGGTCTTCCGGCGGCAGAAAAGCGCTGGGAATGCGCTGTGCCATCAACGCGATCAGCCCGATCATGCCAGCGAACAACAGCAATGCCAGGATGAAGCGTTTGATCATGAAAGCCACCGAGCGAGAGTAGCTTTGGGTCACTCGTTCAAGGCTGCGTTCGAACCATCGGAAGAAAGCGTTCTTCTTGCCGTGCTGCGGCTTGAGCAGCAGTGCGGCCAGTGCCGGTGAAAGGGTCAGTGCGACGACGCCTGAGATCACCACGGAGATGGCGATGGTAATGGCGAACTGTTTGTAGAGCTGGCCGGTAATCCCGCCCATGAACGCCACGGGAATGAACACGGCGCATAACACCAGCACGATAGCCACTACTGGCCCGGCGACTTCGTCCATGGCCCGTTTGGCGGCCTCCTTGGGGCTCATTTGATGGACATGCATGTTGCGCTCGACGTTTTCGATCACCACGATCGCATCGTCCACGACAATCCCGATCGCCAGCACCATGCCAAACAGCGTCAGCATGTTTACGGAGAAACCCAGGGCGGACATGCCGATGAAGGTGCCGATAATGGACACCGGCACTGCAATGACCGGGATTAACGTGGCCCGCAGGCTCTGCAGGAACAGGTAGACGACGATCACCACCAGCACCAAAGCCTCGAAAAAAGTGTGGATCACCTCGGAAATCGATGCACGGGTGAAGTCGGTGGTGTCCATTACGATTTTGTAGTCGATACCTTCGGGGAAGGTTGTCTTCAAGTTCGCCAACGTCTGGGTGACCGCGGCCGAGACGTCCAGGGCATTGGCGCCGGGTTGCTGATAGACCGCGATCAGCGTGGCAGGCTTACCTTGGTAAGTGCTGCGCAGTGAATAGTCTTTTTGCCCCAGTTCTGCGCGCCCGACATCCTTGAGCCTGACAAGGGCGACCCCATCGCTGCTGGCCCGAAGAATGATGTTTTCGAACTCGACAGGTTCGGTAAGCCGACCTTTGGTGGTCACCGCGAATGACTGCTCCACGGCAGCCCCCGTAGGCGACTGGCCGACACGGCCAACAGCGAACTGCTGGTTCTGATTCGCCACCGCTGCTTGCACATCAGCGGCCGTAATACTTAATTGCGCCATGCGGTCCGGTTTGAGCCAGATTCGCATCGCATAGTCGGGTGTGCCGAAGATACTCGCCTGGTTGGCCCCCGGGATGCGCTTGATCGCATCCAGGATGTAAAGGTTGGCATAGTTGGCTACATAGGTACTGTCATACCGTTCGCCGGCGCTATAGACGGCAAGCACCATCATGAATGCCGAGGATTTTTTCTGGACCTGGATACCTTGGCTTTGGACCGCAGAGGGAAGTTGCGGTAAAGCCAGATTGACCCGGTTCTGGACATCCACCTGGGCCAGCGAAGGATCGGTGCCGATCTCGAAGAAGACGTTGAGCGTCATATTTCCGGTAGCCGAGCTCGACGAGTTCATATAGATCATGTTGTCGGCGCCGTTGACTTGCTGCTCGATGGGCGCTGCGACGTTATTGGCGACAACCTGCGCATCGGCCCCCGGATAAGTGGCGGCGACAGTGATTTGCGGCGGGGTGATATCCGGGTATTGGGCCACGGGCATTTTTAGCATCGCCACCGAACCTGCCAGCGTGATGACGATCGATATCACGCTGGCAAAGATGGGGCGCTCGATGCAGTAGTGGGAGATGCTCATGAACGCTTCACGCGGGATGCAGCCATTGAGTCAGCCCTCGCGGGGCGTGCGGGAGGTGTGTCCGTTTCCTCGGCATCAGGATCATCAGGATCATCAGGATCATCAGGTGGCTGGACGATGTTGACAGCCGCCCCGGCAGTCACTCGCAAAGCACCTTCCACCACGATGCGCTCGCCTGCGCGTAACCCCTGGTTGACAAACCAGTTGTCACCCTGCCATTCGCCCACTTCGACCACGCGCTGTTGGGGCTTGCCTTGACTGTCGAGGACCCAGACAAAATGGCTCCTGGCGCCTTCCAGAATTGCCTTTTGCGGAACCAGAATCGCCTTTGGCCGGGTCGCGCCTTTAGCCAACGCTCGGACGAACTGGCCAGGCCGGAGCAGCCCGTTGGGGTTGCCGATCACTGCCCGGACCAGAAACGTCCCCGTTTGCTGGCTGAAGGACGGGGAAAGAAAATTGACCTGGCCTTTGTTCGGCACCGCCGTGCCGTCCGCCAGTACGACCTCTACGACAAAGTCGTTGCGGGCAGGGAAGGTGAGACGTCCTGCGGCGATGTCTTCACGGTATTTGAGGGTTTCATTTTCCGAGAGATTGAAATTGACGTAGATGGGGTCCATCTGGGAAACGGTGGTCAGCAGTCCCGATTCCCCCGGTGTCACGTAGCTGCCTTCCTGTTTTTTTGCGTAGCTTGAAAGACCATCCAGAGGCGAATTGATGGTTGTATAGCTCAGGTTAAGTTGGGCAGTACGCACCGAGCCCTCTGCGGCTAGAACGGCTGCACGGGTTTCACGCTCCGCGCCGACGGCGTTGTCCAGGTCCATTTTGCTGACCGCATTTTGTGCCGCCAGTGGACGCACGCGGGCGAGGGTGGCTTTCGCCACTTCATAGCGTGCCTGCTGCTGGGCCATCTGGCCCTGCGCCGAGGCCAGTGCAGCCTCGAAAGGCTTCCGATCCATCTGAAAAAGCGTCTGCCCGGTCTTTACCAGATCGCCTTCGCTGTAAAGACGCCGGTCAAGAAATCCGGCCACGCGCGCGCGGATTTCCACTTCGCGCGAGCTCTGGGTCTGCGCGACGAATTCGAAGGTCACCGGGGTATCGCGCACAGTGATCGTCATCACAGTGACATCTGGAGCTGGCCGAGCCACGGGCGCAGTTTCTTTTTCACAGCCACTCAGAAGACTAACTATCCCTATAAGTAAGGATAACGGCATGCCTAAATGCAGTTTGGCAACATTCGTCATCATGCCGACCTCGACGATGCGAAGGGCTCATCCCCATGTGAGCTTCAACCACGTCTTTCAGGTAGTGATTTCCAGGGCCTGAAGCTGCCACGCCTCAGCGTCGACTCAAGGCATGATTGAAACCACATTTTGCTGGCGCAGTTTTGATATTTGTCAGAGTTCGTCGCTCGCGCACCCGTGCCAATACATGGCGTGCATCGCGCAGGTACGGTCGGCTCGCGCAAGCCCCGAAACCGCAAAGCATGATGATTATCAAGTCTTCGACGTTCCATCGGCGCAGTCTTGTTTATTCCCTGTAGCGAATGCCCAAAGCAAGGAGGATCAGCATGAGCATGATGAAAGCCGCGGTTTTTGTGGAAAAAAACAGAATCGTTCTGCAGGACAAGCCCGTCCCTGAGGTCGGACCGCTCGACGCGCTGCTGCGCATCACCACGACGACGCTGTGTGGCACGGATGTGCATATTCTCAAGGGCGAATATCCTGTGGCGCCCGGATTGATCGTCGGTCATGAGCCCGTTGGTGTGATCGAGCGTCTGGGCAAACACGTCACAGGGTTCACCGAAGGGCAGCGCGTGATCGCAGGCGCCATCACGCCCAGCGGGCACAGTTACGCGTGTCTGTGCGGATGTGGTGCCCAGGATGGGCCCGGCACACGGCATGGGTTCAAGGCGGCAGGTGGCTGGAAGCTGGGTAATACCCTTGATGGATGCCAGGCCGAGTTCGTGCTGATTCCCGATGCGATGGCCAACTTGTGCCCCATTCCGGATGCGTTGAGCGATGAGCAGGTTCTGATGTGTCCGGACATCATGTCGACGGGGTTTTCCGGCGCGGAGCGAGGTGAAGTCACCATAGGCGACACGGTGGCAGTCTTCGCGCTTGGCCCCATAGGGCTCTGTGCTGTCGCTGGAGCACGCCTCAGGGGGGCCTCTCGCATTATCGGGGTCGACACGGTCACCGAGCGTTTAAAGGTCGCCCGGCACATGGGGGCCACAGATGTCATCGATTTCAAGACCGGGGATGTGGTCGATCAGATAATGGCACTGACTGATGGTCGGGGCGTGGATGTGTCTGTCGAGGCGCTGGGCACGCAGAGCACTTTTCAGTGGGCGCTTCAAGTCCTGCGCCCGGGTGGTCGGCTTTCCAGTCTGGGCGTTTACTCTCACGATCTGAATATCCCGCTCGCCGGTTTTGCTGCGGGGCTTGGCGATTACAGCATCACCAGCACGTTGTGCCCCGGCGGCAAGGAGCGCATGAGGCGCCTCATGGCGGTGGTCGCCGCTGGCTCAGTCGATTTTTCCTCGCTGGTGACACACCGCTTCAAGCTCGACCAAATCGAGGCGGCGTATGAGCTTTTCTCGCACCAGCGCGATGGCGTGATCAAGGTTGCCATCTGCCCCTGAGCAAAGAAGTCGGTTTGTTGACTTAGATCAAACACGATGTCGTCGTAATGGTAACGATGAACCCGTCGGGGAAGGTGCCCAAGAACGCTGCAGACGTTGCGACACGAGTTGCGGGCGAGATGGCAGCACATCGCTCTGTGTCTCGCTGTACACACTCAACTTCATCGAGCAGCGTGTCTGCCCAGGACCCTTTAGCCATGTCCATTCGGGTTTCTCCGTTGCGCGTCTTTACGCGCAAGGCCGAATCACCAGAGATCCAGCCCGGCCGTACGTTCAATGGGTGGCCAGCCTACTCAAATGAACAGACGGCGCATCTGCTGCATTCCGATCTGGACTCAGGCCTGAAAGAAAGCGAACTCGATGCCCGCCGACAGCTTTATGGCCGCAATCACCTGGCCCCCTCAACGGGTCGCTCGACCCTGATGATCGCGATCGATCAATTCCGAAGCCTGATCGTCGCGCTGTTACTGGTCGCCACTGTACTGGCCTGGATCATGGGTGACAGCCTTGAAGCCGCGATGGTCCTGGTTGTCATCCTCCTGAACGCTCTGATCGGGTTCTTTACGGAATGGAAAGCGCAGCGAACGCTGCTGAATCTGCAGGCGTGCGAGGAGAGATGGAGCAGGGTCATCCGCGATGGCGCCGAACAGCGTATCGCTGCGCAAGAGTTGGTTCCCGGCGACGTTGTGCTGCTGGAGGCCGGAGACCGAGTGCCGGCCGATGGTCGCATCGTCGTGAGTCATTCGCTGTTGGTCGATGAATCAGCGCTGACGGGGGAGTCGGTCGCCATTTCCAAATCGTCGACGGCCCTCAGCCAGTCGGAAATGCCGTTGGCTGAGCTCGCGAACATGGGGTTCATGGGCACGTCCATTGTTTCCGGGCATGGACGAATGCTCGTGACGTCAATCGGTGCCGACACCCAGATCGGCCAAATCGGTTGTCTGGTGGGTCAGACGGAAAAACGCAGCAGTCCCTTGACCACAAAACTGCAGCAACTGGGAACGGTGCTGGTCGTGATCGTCATCGGCCTGTGCGCAGTCATGTTGATCGTTGGCTATTTGCGCGGACTGCCGTTTCTGGAAATGCTCAAGGTGGCTATCTCTCTGGCCATTGCCGCCGTCCCGGAAGGGTTGCTCGCAGTGACAACGGTCACCCTGGCGATCGGTATGCAAAGAATGGCCGGAATGGGAGCGCTGATTCGCAACCTTGGCGCTGTGGAAACACTGGGCGCAACGACCACCATCTGCACCGACAAAACAGGCACGCTGACCCGTAACGAAATGACGGTTGAAACCGTTGTCGTCGGCGACCGGATCATTCAGGTTGATGGCATCGGGTATGGGACAACGGGCCGTTTTTGGAGGATGCCCGGATTATCGATATCACCTGCGACCCACTGGTGTTCAACCTGCTGCGGATCGGGGTGCTGTGCAACGACGCGAGCGTATGGCATGACGCTGGAAAGCATGGGGTCACCGGCGATCCGACAGAGGCCGCCCTGATTGTTCTGGCTGAAAAAGCCGCACTGGACCTGAAGTCGCTCAGAGCTTCCAGTCCCAGGTTGTCCGAGACGCCTTTCACCTGCGAGACCAAACAGATGGTCACCGTTCACCGGGCGCCGGACCATCGGCAACTGGAGTGCGCCAAAGGCGCGCCGTCACAATTGTTGAGGCAGTGCGAATACGAAACCTGGGGGACGGGTTACCGGCCTCTGACCCAGGAACGCAGGCAATGGTGGGAAGACAGCAATACTCAACTGGCGAATAACGCGTTGCGGGTTCTGGGCCTGGCGTATCGGGAGACCTGCGACATGGACAGCGAGGTCGAGGATGAGTCGACGCCCGGCTGGGTGTTCGCAGGGCTCGTCGGCATCATCGATCCGCTGCGTGATGAGGCACACGAGGCGGTATCACTGTGCCGAACGGCGGGCATTGCAACGGTCATGATTACCGGAGACCAAATCGCAACCGCCCAGGCCATCGGTCGCCGGTTGGGCATTGACCGATCGGTCGATGGGAAGGTCTACGAAGCGATACATGCTCAATCCCTGGCGCAAATCAGCCCTCAGACACTGGGCGGCGTGCTGGCACGCACTGCTGTCATCGCGCGAGCCGAACCTCGGCATAAACTGCAGATCGTTCATGCGTTTCAGCAGATGGGGCATGTGGTTGCGATGACCGGGGACGGGGTGAACGATGCGCCGGCGCTCAAGCAGGCAGATATCGGTATCGCCATGGGGATCAGCGGTACCGATGTCGCGCGGCAGACGGCTGACATGGTGATTACCGACGATAACTTTTCAACCATCGTCAAGGCCGTGGAGCAGGGCAGAATTCTGTATGCCAACATCATTCATTTCGTGCACTACTTACTGTCCTGCAACCTGGCTGAGCTGCTGACCGTTTTTCTGGCAATCATGGGTGGCCTCCCGTTACCGCTTGTGCCGTTGCAGATCCTCTGGCTCAACATGATTACCGATGTGTTTCCCGCCCTCGCACTGGCGCTGGAGCCTTCGTCGCCCGATGTGATGAAGCGGGGCCCACGTGCACCAGATTCGGCGTTACTCCCCCCCTGCACTGATGATGACCATTCTGGGACAGGGCGTCCTGCTGGCATCAGCGACCCTCGTGGCGTTTTACATCGCGCTTCAAAACGATTCAGTGGCCGGGCATGACCGCGCGGTGACCGTTGCCTTCATGACGCTGGGGCTCGTTCAGATCCTGCATGCATTCAACACGCGCTCCCGACATCGCTCTCTCACGCACCAGCTGTTTACCAACGGGTGGTTGTGGGCTGCAGTGATGCTCTGCGTGATGCTCCAGCTCGTGGCTGTTTATCAGCCCCAGATGAACAGGGTGTTGGGCACAGTGCCGCTCGGCTTGAGTGACTGGTGGTTGATCATCGCGTGTTCACTGGCACCGGTTGCCATCGTTGAGCTGTCCAAGTGGACGAGGCAAACACTTATCTTGCTGCGGAACCAACGAATACACCCCATGAGTTAGGGCGCTCAATGTCTGTCACGTCGGTTATCACCCTGACGCGCTTTAACGCCCTTGTCTTGGTCACTCCAGTACTTTTGCATCTCGATAAACAGGAACGAGGCCGTCCAGGTGATCAGTACCAGACCCGTCAGTGCCTCCAGCCCCGTCAGAAATTTCAGCGGTCCGATCGGGGTGATGTCGCCGAAGCCTATGGTGGTGAAGGTGGTAAACGAGAAATACACCGAGTCCATGAAGCTGCCGTCGTAATCGCCGGTCAGTTGCCCAAGGTGTTCAGACGCATTCATCAGGTAATACCCCAGCGCGAAAATCCAGACTTCAATGGCATGCGCCACCAATGCGCCGAGGACACCGAACACCATTCTGAAGCGATGCCAGATGTTGAGTCTGGGCATCAGCAGGTTGAGCCGCATCAGGCACTCGTAATGGACGATGACGGCGGTGGTGATGATCAGCGTATTGATCAGGGTGATCAGAATCATGAGAACGGCCTCCGGCAAGCCCTCAGTGTGCATCGCTTACGCCAGATCGGGTTTGATAAAAATCACCTCCCTTAATGAATGTCGCCACCGGCGGTATTTCTGATCTACATCAGATGGCCCTGTCAAAGCCTCGTCACACTGGCTCCAGAGCGAGGAAAACAGGCGCTGAGCCTCGCTCACATCCCCCTGTCTCCGCCGAGGTGGCTATGGACGATCCCGCACAACTTCTCCTGATCGCGTCATCCCGAATGCAGCGCACACCCGCATTCGAGCGTGCGGTGTCATTGGCCGAGGCCTGTCAGTGCGGTTTGCGGATCCTCGCGGTGGATTACATCCGGGTTCTTGAGGTGCTCGGGCTGTTCAACCAGGAGGTTCTGGTGACGTTGCGCGACAGCTACCTGCAGACTCATCGCCGCTGGCTGGAGAGCGAAGCCGCGTACGAACGCAAGCGAGGCCTGGATTGCAGCGTTCATGTGATGTGGAGCGATCAGGTAGTCGATGAAATCCGTAATTGCCTGGCGTCGATGCAGCCCGCAATGCTGATCAAGGATATACACCGTGAATCAGTTCTCAAGCGCGTGTTTTCAACGCCCCTGGATTGGCACCTGCTGCAAGGATGTCAATGCCCTGTGCAGCTCGTAACCCCGTCCCCTCACGCGTTGCCACGCAAGATACTCGCGGCGGTGAACCTTTACCGGGCCGACGACGCCGATCTTCGTTTGAACGATGCGGTCTTGCTGGAGGCCACTGAGCTGGGCCGGCAGACCGGTGCCTGCGTGCATGTGTTGTATGTCTATGACTGGTCGTCGATTTACGCAGCAGGGATGCCCCGGCTGGGGATGCCTGTCGAAAGCGGATTTGAGGAAGCGTTGAGCGACGCCCACGAGGAAGCGTTCGCCAGACTGTGCGAGAGTCATGGAATTGACGACAGGCACCGGCATTTCATGACAGGCACGCCGATTTCGACCATCAACGGCTTCGCCCGTCAGAATGAGTTTGATCTGCTTGTGGTGGGCACCTTGCCTCGGCACAACCTGACCCGAATCATGGGTAATACCGCCGAGGTCTTGCTGGGTCATGCGCCGTGTAGCGTATTGATTGTGAAGGCGCGTAACGGGGGTGACGACGTTTGATTCACAGTGGATGCGCGCGGTGAGAGCAGCCATTGATGAGCAGCTTAAGGCGTTCAAGATCGAGGATTTCCACCGCGCGGCCGGAGATCCTGACAATGGCGGTGTCACGTAAGTAACCGATGGCCCGGCAGATGGTTTCCAGGCGCAGCCCCAGATAGGAACCGATGTCTTCGCGTGTCATGCGCAACACGAATGCAGTCGGTGAGTAGCCTCGATGCCTCATGCGGTTGGACAGGTTGAGGAGGAATGCGGCCATCCGTTCTTCTGCGTTCAGATTCCCCATCAACAGCAGCATCTCGTGGTCCCGGACGATTTCCTGGCTGAGAATGCGGTTGAGGTTATGTTGCAGAGAAGGCAGCTCCCGTGACAGCTTCTCCAGTTCACTGAACTGGATTGGGCAGACCTCGCTGTCTTCCAGGGCAATCGCATCACACACATGCCGGTCATTGCTTATCGCATCGATGCCCAGCATTTCTCCGCCCATCTGGAACCCGGTGAGTTGCTCTCGTCCGTCCTCTGAAATGATCGTCGTTTTGAAGAAACCGAAACGCACGGCATACAGGGAACGTAATGGATCGCCGGCGTGATAAAGCGCGGCGCCTTTTTTGACTTTGATTCTTTGCGGAATGATGTCAGACAGACGTGTGGCGTCGCTGACACTCATGCCTACCGACAGGCACAGCTCACGGACGGTGCAATTGGAGCACACCGTCTTGAGTTGCAGCTTCGGCACGGTAACCGGTCGTGCTTCCATAACGGCGGTCCTTTATTCGCGGGGCAAGGAACGGTTTAACACAAACACCACTGAACGGGGGGCATTCTGGATCAGTGGCCAAGGCCTATTGGGCCTCGCGTTATAAAGGGTGTTCAAACGCGTTATATCCCGCTATCCGATCGGAATGACTGCGCTGCTTCGGGTTCAATTTATGTCCATCGGGATAGAAAAACGGTAGTTGCCCAAGTCCGTCTGAGCTCACTGAAAATATTGATCCAAGTCAGAATTTTACGTTTACGGCCTGACTCTCCGTCGCGCGTTTACCCCGCGTGACACCGGCGCCTTTAGAAAAGGACGCGGCCGTTGGCACCGGCCTGACATAAATCAAGTCACGGAGGTGCCCAACGACAATCATGCACAGACCTGAACCCCGAGCCTTGCCGTCGCAGGCTTACTCTCTGTTGATGCTTCTGGAGGTGTCACATGGTCGACTCAGAACGCTTGATGTTGATTGCTTCACCCATCATGCACAGAACCCCGGCGTTTGATCGGGCCAGCGCGCTGGCGAAGGCCATGGATGCTTCGCTGCACATCGTCGCGTTCGATTATGTCGACGGCCTGGCCACGGCGGGATTAGTGAATGAAAAGGCGCTGGCAGAAATGCGCGAAGGTTACGTGGAGCGTCATCGCCAATGGCTTGAGGAGCAAGCCGAGGGCATGCGTCGAACAGGGGTTCATGTGACCACTGAAGTGGTGTGGGTCCTGCGTGCATTCACGGAAATCGTGGTGCACATTCGTGAGCTCAACCCCTCGATGGTGATCAAGGATCTGGAGCATGAGTCGTGGATTAGCCGTGCCATGTTCACCTCTCTTGACCTGCGCCTGCTGCATGAATGCCCAGTGCCCCTGCAGCTGGTGTCCCATGTGACCCACGCCAAACCGCGTAAGGTGCTGGCGGCGGTCGACCCGTTTCGCCCCGATGAGCAGTACGACGATTTCAACGGAGAAATCATCGCCGCTGCGGAAAAACTGGCCGCGCAGTGTGGTGCCGAACTGCACCTGCTCTACGCCTACGACCTGTCCTACGTCTTTGCATCGGGAGGCTATGACGGCTTTTCTTCGGACCTGGCGCAACAGCTATATGAAACCGACGCGCTGGCCTTTCGCAAGCTGGTGGACCGATTTGGCGTTCCTGAGAATCGGCAACATCTGGCCATGGGTAGCCCGGCAAAACAAATCGAAGCCCTGGTGCTATCGGAAGGGATCGATGTGGTCGTCATGGGAACGGTCCATCGCCGACACACCCTCAGGCTGCTGGGCAGTACCACCGAGCAAGTGGCGTATCACGCGCCCTGCAGTCTGTTGGCCGTAAAGCCGCATACCGCCGACGAGTAATGCAAAGGAATGGCGCCGCCAGGCAGGCGGCGCCTGTCTCGAGGGTTATGTCAGTTTCAGGCGATACACCACCTGCGTGGCGTCCAGCGGATCGGTTCGGCATTCGAAACCAAGGTCCTCCGCCAGTTGGTGCATGTGCGTATTTGCTGAACTGTCCATCGACATCATGTACTCGAACCCGTTGATTTTTGCAGCGTCGATCAAGTGCTGCATCAGTCTTTTGGCCAGCCCTTTGCGTTGCCATCTGTCGGCAACCACGACCGCCGATTCACATTGGCTGTCGCCAGGTGCAGCGGCATAACGCGCCACCCCTATTTCGATCAACTGACCACCCTCCATGGTGAGTGCGACATACGCCATGCGCAGCCGGTAATCCACGTCCATCAACTGATTCATCAGCGGCTCACTGGGCTCCTTGATCGTGCTCAGGAACCGGAAGTGCCTGGATTCCGGCGACAGGCCGCTGATAAAAGCGAACTCCCGGTCACGGTCTTTGGCTTCCAGAGGACGAATCAGAATGTGCGTACCGTCATTCAACGGATCGACCCAATGTCGGGTTCTCACGCCAGGCTCATGGGTTGAGGCGGTATGGGGCAGGGTGGTCATGTGTGTGTCCTCGAATTACCGGCCAGAAACAAGGTGGAACCGTCTGTTTACGCCACGCATGTGGTTCGTTTCTGATCCAGATCAATACTGACTGCCGCCACGCGCAGAGACTGACCACCGGTAAACGGGCCGAGCGTCGAGAGTTGTTCAGGGAGAGACCCATGACTGATGTGTCGCACCAGGTGCTGCTGGTCCTCAACGCAGGATCCTCCAACATGAAGTTCTCCCTGTATCAGGCCAACCCGGACGCCGGGTCGGGGCCTCAGTGTTATGGGCATGGCGTATTCGAACTCACCCTCGCGCAGTCGACCCTGGTCTTTCAGCGCACGGGCAGTCAGTCACCTGATCAACAGCAATGGCCACGTGGCGTGGCGTCTTCCCGGCAGGGGACACTGCTGAACCTGATGCAGTGGATCGAGCAGCACACCGACTGGCAGGTTTGCGCCGCTGCCCATCGGGTGGTTCATGGCGGCCTTCGGACCGAAGCGGTCTGCCGGGTCGACCCTGGGCTGATGGCAGAAATGGAGGCGTTGACGCCATTGGCGCCGCTTCATCAGGGACAGTGCCTGCTACCCATCAGTTATCTCATCGATGAACACCCGCACATGCCCCAGTTTGCCTGCTTCGATACCGCGTTTCACCAAACACTGGCGCCGCAGGAATACACCTTCGGGCTGCCGCGAGCACTGAGCGAGCAGGGCCTGCGGCGTTATGGTTTTCATGGTCTGTCCTATGAATACATCGCAAGCGTTTTGCCGGACTACGACAAAAAGGCTGCACGAGGGCGAACGATCGTCGCTCATCTGGGCAACGGTGCAAGCCTGTGCGCCATGAACAATGGCGTGAGTCGCGCAACCACCATGGGTTTCTCGACGCTCGACGGTGTGTTGATGGGCACCCGGCCCGGACGTCTGGATCCCGGAGTACTGCTGTACTTGATGCGCGAACGGGGCCTGAGCGTGAAAGCCCTTGAACACCTGCTCTATCACGAATGCGGGCTGTTCGGGGTTTCAGGGGGGATCGGCAGTGATATGCGAGTGCTTGCCAGCAGCCCTGCACCCGAGGCCAAAGAGGCCATTGCATTGTTCGTTCACAGCGTGGTCCGTGAAATCGGGACCATGGCGGCGGCACTCGGCGGCGTTGACGCGCTGGTGTTCACCGCTGGCATCGGCGAGCACGCCGTCGGCGTTCGAAACGCCATCCTCGACGGTTGCCGATGGCTCGGTTTGCAGCCGAAGACCGACGACACCCGCGAAGGACCTCCTCGACTCTCCTGTCTGGGGAGCGCCGTGTCGGCCTGGGTCATTCCTACCGACGAAAACCTGATGATGGCTCGACACGCCCTGCGGGCTTTGCGCGAGACCGCCTGAACCCTTGCCGATGACCTTGCTGCACGTTATTTCTCACCGGGGTCTACACGGAGTTGCCATGTATCGTTTCAATGCTCTGCTATCCAGTGCCGATCGCACCGAAACCACAGCGCCGGTTCCGCCAACCGCTCCTGAAAACGTGGGGCCTCTCAATGCCGAAAGGCTCGCATGCCTGCATCGCTATTGGAGCGCCGCCAACTATTTATGCGTTGGTCAGATTTATCTGAAAGCCAATGCCTTACTGCGCGAGCCGCTTCGCGCCGAGCACATCAAGCCGCGTCTGCTGGGCCATTGGGGGACATCAGTCGGGCAGAACTTCATTTATGTGCATGTCAACCGCCTGATCACCGAACGTGGCGTCGAGACGGTCTTCATTTCCGGCCCCGGCCACGGCGGCCCCGCAATGAATGCCTGTGCATGGCTCGAAGGGACTTACAGCGAAGTCCACCCGAGCATTACCCGCGATGAAGTCGGCATGCTCCGGCTGTTTCGCAGCTTTTCGACCCCCGGCGGCATTCCCAGCCACTGCGGGCCGCACACCCCGAATTCGCTGCACGAAGGCGGGGAGCTGGGGTATTCGCTGATGCATGCGTTCGGCGCGGCCTTCGATAATCCGGACCTGTTGGTCGCCTGTGTCATTGGTGACGGTGAAGCCGAGACCTGCCCATTGGAGGGCAGTTGGAAAAGCGTTCATTTTCTCGATCCGAGGCGCGACGGTGCGGTGTTACCGATACTGCACCTCAATGGCTACAAGATCTCGGGGCCCACGGTAGAAGCCCGCCTGTCCCACGAAGACTTGATTGACCTCTATCGCGGTCGCGGGTATCAGCCCGTTGTCGTGGCCGGGGATGACCTGCCGGGCATGCACCAACGCTTCGCGGCGGCGCTCGATGCCTGCCACGACACCATCCGGCAGATACAGCGAGACGCCAGAGAACGAGGCGTGCCCGTCCGGGCACGCTGGCCATTGATTATCCTGCGAAGTCCCAAGGGCTGGACCGGGCCAAAGGTGGTCGATGGGCTGCCCGTGGAGGGCACCTTTCGCGCACATCAGGTGCCGCTCGCCACGGTGGTGAGCAACCCGGAGCATCTGCAGCAGCTTGAAGCGTGGATGCGCAGTTACGCGCCGCAATCGCTGTTTGACGAACGCGGAACGCTGCGACAGGAGCTACAGGCGCTGACTCCTCCAGCGGCGTTGCGCATGGGGGCTGTGGCCAGTGTCAATGGCGGTCGTCGGCTGGTTGCGCTGGATCTCCCCGACATTGCCGACTACGGTCTTGAGGTTCCACAGCCCGGGGAGGTGATTGCAGAGGCGCCGCGCAAGCTGGGTGAATATCTACGGGACGTCATGCGCAACAATCCGTACAACTTCAGGGTATTCGGGCCAGACGAAACCAACTCCAATCGGCTCAACGCCGTGTTCGACGCCAGCGACCGAACCGCTGCCGGTCCTTGCCTTGAGGTCGACGATCACCTGGCCGCCGATGGCCGAGTCATGGAGGTACTCAGCGAACATCTGTGCGAGGGCTGGCTGGAAGGGTATCTGCTGACGGGGCGGCACGGGATGTGGTCCACCTATGAAGCCTTCGCCCAGACGGTTGATTCGATGGTCACCCAACACGCCAAATGGCTGCAGCAGAGCAGGGAATTCGCCTGGAGACGACCGCTGGCATCACTGAATATCCTCCTGACCAGCCACGCCTGGCGCAACGATCACAACGGATTCAGTCATCAGTCCACCGGCTTCGTCGACAATGTGTTGCAACGGCGATCCGACGTGATCCGCGTGTATTACCCGCCGGATTCCAACTGTCTGGTCAACGTCTTCGACCATTGCCTGCGCAGCCGCAACTGCATAAACGTGATCACGTGCGGTAAACAACCCGACTTTCAATGGCTCAGCCCACACCAGGCGCGGGAGCACTGCTCGCGCGGCGCCTCGATATGGCCGTTCGCGAGCAATGACCAGAATCAGCTTCCCGACGTGGTACTGGCCTGCGCAGGGGATGTCCCTACCACCGAAGCCGTAGCCGCGAGCTGGCTGTTGCAAAAGCACGTTCCCGGCATCCGGGTCAGGCTCGTCAACGTGGTCGACCTGGGCGTGCTCAGCGCACCGCAGGTACGACCCCATGGTTTTGACACTGCATCGTTCGAAGCGCTTTTTACGGCCCAGGCGCCGGTGATGTTTGCCTTCCACGGTTCGACCTGGGTGATTCATTCGATGGTCCATGGGCGTGCGAACGAGGCGCGCTTTCACGTGCGCGGTTTCAGTGATCGCGGCACCACGACAACGCCGTTCGACATGGTGGTACTGAACACGATGAGCCGGTATCAACTGGCGATCGATGCACTCTCCCACATCCCGCGTTTGCGAGAAGAGGCAGCGCAGGCGGTGATTTTTTTCGAAGCACAACTGCGTCGACATCACGTCTGGATCCGCGAGCACTTTGAGGACCTGCCCGAAATCCGTAACTGGCAATGGACCTCCGATTTCTCTGAGTCACAGCAACCGCCGCCCCTGGCGAGAGGTCACGTGAAACGCCAGCCGTTCACCGATGCCTGAGCACAGCGCCAAGGCATTGATCTCGTCCACATCCCGATCAGATGATCGCAGGTGTAGCCGGATCATCATTGTGTGCGGCCAGTGGGATGTCCATGACGGCACGCAGTCCATGGGGCGACACATTCTCGAGGCGGATTTCGCCGCCCAGACGCACGGCCACGGCCTGCACGATGGTCAGGCCCAGTCCAACGCCCTGATCGTTGGCACGGCTGTAAAAACGTTCGAAAAGTCTCTCACGTTCTGCTTCGTCGATACCCGGCCCCTGGTCGGTGACGGCGAGCTGGAAACGCTTTGCGGAGAACTGGAGCGTGATCGTGATCTGTCCTCCCGATGGCGAAAAATTCACCGCATTGGTCACCAGGTTTTGCAAGGCAATGTCGATGGCGGAGACGTCGGTTTTGAGGACGTACGCTTGCTCGCTGCATTCAAAGGAGAGTTCCAGGCCTCGGCTTAACACCCAGGGTGTCAGCTGCACCAGGCTGTCACGGACGGTTTTGACCAGGTCGGTGCGCGTCGTCGGCAGCCCTGCGTTGGGTTCCAGCCGTGCAATGGTCAACAGCTGGTTGACCAGCCGGGTGGTGCGGTCAACGCCGACAATCAGATAATTCAGAGACTCCCGCCGCTGCGCGTCGTTGTGGGCTTCCAGCACGTTTTGCGCATGCACGCGCAACACGGCCAAGGGTGTGCGCATTTCGTGGGCGGCATCGGCAATGAACCGCCGTTCACGGCTCAGGACGTCCTGAATTTGCCCTAACAAGCGGTTAAGCGCGGCTTGCATCGGTTCGAGTTCGCTGGGCAGAGGCGCCAGTTGCAGCGGCTCCAGCGAACCGGGATGTCGGCCGCGCAAGATCGTCGCGAGGTTGGCAAGCGGCTTGAGGCCCCAGCCGATTGCCAGCCAGATGGCAGCCATCAGCAGCAGGCTTCCCATCAGGTTAGGCAGTACCGTGTGCCGCACAATGCGATTGACCAGGTCCGAACGCACATCGTCACGTTCTCCGACCCAGATGAGCAGATTGTGCTGCTCGTCCTTGAGGACGAACGTACGCCACTGATGTTTGCCCAGGTCATCGATATCACTGAACCCGGTGTACTGCGGGGCATGGGTGAGCGTAGGCGCGCTGGGCGTGTGGACCAGCAGATTGCCCTGCAGATCCCACACCTGAAAGGCGATTTTGCTCTCGTAGGGATGCCCGTCGACCTTGGGGTCCGCCTGTCCCAGTGCCTGGTTGAACGCCTGGTACAGTTGCGCATGCTCCTGGCGAGCGAGCGGCATGCGCATCACACCCTGCAGCAACCTGGCGTTGGTCGCGAGCTGAGCGTCGTAGACCTCGGCGATTTCGTGATTGCTGTCGTGGACGTTGACCAAGGTCAGGATCAGCAATCCAGCGATCACCAGGCCAAGGATGATGGTCAGCGTGCGTCGGCGGATCGAGGTCAAGGACGGTCCTCCACCAGGTAACCCACTCCGCGAACGGTGCGAATCAGCTCCGTAGAGAACTTCTTGCGCAAGTGATGAATGTGCACCTCCAGCGTATTGCTCTCGGCTTCTTCATTCCAGCCGTACAGCAGCTGGATCAGCCGCTCGCGGGTCATCACCCGTCCCGGTGGCGACAGGAGTTCATACAGCAGCTGATACTCCTTGGGCGTGAGAGACACCGGTTCGTTATGGTAAGTCACCTGTTGAGTCGTCGGATCCAGACTGATGCCCGCATGTTCGATCATCACCCGCGCGCGACCGGCACTGCGCCGCAGCAACGCCCTCAACCTTGCCTTGAGTTCGGACAGGTCAAACGGCTTGATCAGGTAGTCGTCAGCGCCTGCGTCCAGGCCGGCGATGCGGTCTTCGGTGGCATCGCGAGCGGTCAGAATCAGCACGGGCAGGGCCGATCCGCTTTCGCGCAGGCGTTTCAACACCGTCAACCCGTCCAGCTTGGGCAAGCCGAGGTCAAGAATCGCCAGATCGAATCCTTCGCTCAGCAACGCATGCAACGCGCTCGCTCCGTCTTTGACCCAGTCGACGGTGTAACCCTCACGGCTCAAAGCCTGGTGAATGCCTTCGCCCAATGCAACATCGTCTTCGATCAACAGCAAACGCATGAACGCTCCGTTATTTCAGTTTTTTGTTCACGTCGACCAGCAATAGCTGAATGTCCTTGCGTCGTCCACTGTCCGCCACTTCACGGCCTGGGCGGGGCGCTGCTTGCAAGGCCTTGTCCAACGCCTCCTTGGCTTGAGCATAGTGCCCTTGGCGAAACAGATGATCGCCCCAGAAGTACAGCGGGTCTATGCCATTGGGGTTGATTTTCAAGGCTTGTTCCAACAGTGCCTGTGCTTTGTCTGCATCGCCGAAGCCGATGGGCCAGCCGGGCACACGATCGTACAACGCCGCCAGGCTTGCATACGCCGAACCCTGCAAGGCATTGGGGTCCAGGGTCATGGCTTTTTCCAGGTCGGCCTTGGCCTGCTTGACCTTGCTCAGCGCGCCGAGACCACCTTGGGCACCTGCCCAACTGCTGGTGACAATCCCTGACCAGATCCAGGCTTCAGCCGCATTGGGGCGTTGCTGGGTGAAGGAGGATGATTCGGATGCCAGTTTCTCGAACGCTGCCACGCGCTGGTCTTCAGGCAACTGGTACTGGATGTGAGCCCATTGCTGTTGAATGGAAGACAGACGTTGCTGGTCGGGTGCATCCAGTGCCCAGGCAGGCACGCTGAGAAGTGCAAACAGCACAAGCAGTATTTTTTTCATGGTTTGGGTTTCTCTTCAAAAGGCGTATTGCTGAGCTTGCGGATCAGCGGCAGGTGCTTGCGCAACGAACGATCCACGACCGTAGGCAGAAGGCCGTTGAGTCGCACGAAGAATCGTTCCGGCCAGCCCAGATACAGTTCGCGCTGGTTGCCCACGATGGCGCTGACGACGGCAGCGGCGACGGTCTGCGGATCGTCTTCGTTGCTTTTAAGGGCGGTGTTCAGGGCGCGTGCCGCGGGGCTGTTCATTGTCGTGCGGGTGGCGCGCGGGGCGACGTAAAGCACCCCGACGCGCGTGTCCGCCAACTCACGGCGCAACGCCTCGGAAAACCCGCGCAAGGCAAACTTGCTGGCGCAGTAGGTCGCGTACCCGGCGTAGCCGATCGAGCCAAAGGTCGAGCCGACATTGACGACCATGGCCCGTTGCGCATTGCGCAGCATCGGCAGCATCAACCCGGTGAGCAAAATGGGCGCGTGCAGGTTGATGTTGAGCATCGCGTCGATTTCACGGCCCGGCAGTTGTTCCAGCATGGCGAAATGATTAACACCGGCGGCATTGATCAGCAGGTTGATGCCTTCCATGGCCTGCGCCGTCATCAGCACGTGCTGACGGCCCTCGTGGGTCGTCAGGTCGGCTTTCACCCAATGCAGCAGATGCGGGTATTGCGCTTGCAAGGGCATCAGCGGCTCTCGATGACGAGAGACCGCCAGCACTTCCGCGCCATGGCTGCACAGCGCTTCGGCAATGGCCATGCCGATACCGCCGCTGGCACCGGTCAGGACCACGCGGGCTTCAGAGAGACGCATGAGTGGATTCCTTTTCAGGTTCGGTCGCCGCCGTCGGCAATTGCCTGAACATCTCGGTGTACAGCCCGTACACCACTTTGGAAGCCTTGATCACCGCCGCCTGGTCGTCCGGGTCTTCCAGGCGGTCCATCAATTTGCGATAGGTTTCCATGTGCCCGACGTCGAGGCTGCCGTGGGAGCTGAGGTAACTGAACGCGGTGGGTGGAAGGCCGAGGCGTTGCTGAATGCTCCCAGCGGCGTGTGTCGCCAGCGCAATGCTGGTGCCTTCCAGCACGTTGACCATGCCGAACAGTCCCACGGGATTACCCCGGGCGATCAGGTCGTAGAGATAGGCGACCATCAACTCGATGGGCAGGCCTGGCGCACCGTCACGCACTGCTTCGGCATCCGCACCGCAGGCCCGCAGGTCGTTGAGAACCCACTGCTCATGCCCGTATTCGTCGTCGATGTATTCGCAGACAGCACCACGCAGCCACTCAAGCCGCGAGGGCAGCCGTGCGCCGCAGGCCATCATCAAGGGCACGGTGTGGCGAACGTGGTAATAGGCTTGAGTCAAAAATGCACGGTAACTCTCAAGCGTGACTTGCCCGAACAGCGCCTGATGAATGATGGGCAGGTTGAACAGCGTCTCGCGTTCGATACGTGTTTCGTCTTGCAGCGTCTGGAAAAAACTCATGATTGAACGTCCTCGGCTCGCGTGGGCTCGATGAAGTGGTGTCGGTAATGCGCCAGGATGGCGTCGCGTTTCGGTCGGCCGTTCGCGGTGGCCATCCCGTTGCCCGCGGTGAACGGCTGCTCAAGCCGTGTCCAGCTGTGAACACGGGCGTAGTCGGGCAGGGCTTGATTCGCGTGGGCGACGGCGTCGGCGATCTGCAGGTCGGTGGTCTCCGGACGGGCAGGCCAGAGCAAGGCGTGGTTGTGGGCCATTGCCTCGCCGTAGACGAACGCCTGGCCAATCCGGCCGCGTTGTGTCAGTTCGGCCTCCACCCATTCGGGGTTGACGTTGCGTCCATAACTGGTGACGAACTGGTGTTTTTTGCGGCCATAGAGGTAGAGATAACCATTGGCGTCGAACTCACCGAGGTCGCCGCTCGGCCACCACTCTGGAACGCCATCGGTGTCGCCCAGGTAGCCGAGCATGCCGGCGCCTGCGATCAGGACTTCGCCGTCTTCTGCCAGGCGTATCTGCACATGGGGGAGCGGCTTGCCCACGCTGCCGGGGTGATGCGCTCCAGGGCGGTTCAGCGCCACCACCGATGCACACTCGGAAAGTCCGTAGCCTTCGTAAACAGGAATGCCCACCGACTCGGCACGCAGTAACAATTCATGGGTGACCTTGGCGCCGCCCACGGCGATGAATCGCAACTCACTGGCGTCGAAGGCTCCGATCTCACAGGCGCTGACCAACAGCAACAGCAGTTGCGGCACCAGAATCATGCTCTGCGGATTTCGCGTTTTCAGGGTTGAAAGCAGGCGCGGTAAATCCACGCCGCTGGCGCCCTGAATGCCCACTTCGCGCTGACTAGGCACACTCAGCATGGCGCCAGCGTACAGCGCGGCGTAGCAGCCGATATTTTCCAGCAGGATGGCCAGAGGCAGCAACGACAGGTGATGACGAGGTTGTTGCGATTGACTGGCGCGATAAAGCTCGCGGGCGACCGACAATACGCTGTGTGCGCTCAGACAGACGCCCTTGGGCGTGCCGGTGGTGCCCGACGTGAAGGTTAATTTCGCGGTGCCCACGGGCAGAGGCGAGGGCTGGCGGACCTGTCGCACCCAGAACCCTTCATAGCTCCTGAACCCCACTTGCTCCAGTTCAGTTTCATAATGCGCTTCGGCAATCACCAGGTCTGCCTGGCTTTGCTCAAGGCAATGAAGCCGCTGAGCGGCGCTGAAGAAAGGGGGCAGGGCAAGACACGCGAGCCCTTCGAACAGGATCGCCAGGTCCCAGATCAGCATGTCCGGACCGTTCTCGAGGGCTATCGCAACCACCTTGGCGTCGAGGTCTTTAAGCACCTGCTGACGCAACCGGATCTCGGCATCCAGTTCGGCATAGTCGAGCTTGAGGTCATCGCCCCACAGGGCGTAGGCATGGGGCTGCTCAATGGCGAGGTCGGAAATTCGCAGGCGAAACGCGGTCAGTTCAGGCGACATGGCAGGTCTGCTCCAGGGTCAGGGGAAGGCCGAATCGCTCGAACACGCCGCTATGACTCAAATGCAGGAAGCCTGAGCGGATATCCCCGACGTGCACGTGGGGTTGGGTGTCGTAGTAATTGCCCCACGCATGTCGCTCCTCGCCCAGGCGCATCGGATCGGCCGGGCATAAGGTGACGGGGCGCAGGCCAAGACGGTTGAAGCTGTTGACCAACCCGGCATTGCCCGTGAACGCCACCCATTCCAGACCGCCCATCGCCAATAGCCAGGTGACCGTAATGATGCTCAACCGCGCGCTTCCCAGTGTGCTCGCGGCCAGGTTGCCCACCTCGACAATGGCTTGGCGATCGACCGGTCTGGCGGCGTGTCCTTCTATGGCCCGTTCGATCGGCTCATCCAGGTAGTGCTCCAGAAACAACGGTCCGGACATCGCTTTGCGCACACCCGCCACCGCACATAGCGTACCCGCCTCATCATTGAGCCCGAACAGTTCCGGCATGAAGTGGCTGATTTCGGCGTTATGGGCTTTGTGAAAGCGCTCATGGATAAAGGCCTCGAACTCCGCGCGCAGTGGCTCCTGAACCAACGCGCGGTTAAGCGACAGTGTGGGTGCCGCGGCGTTGCCGAAGCTAAACGGTAAACAGATGTTCCAATCCAGACCCTGCATGGGCGAGGCTCCTCCCCAGTGGCGAATGGTAGGAAGTATCAACGCCGATTCTTAATGAAGTCTGAAGGTGAGAAAAAAATGAATGTCCCGGGCACCTTCAGATTTCCTTAAGGCAACTGCTGCACATTCCGCACGCCTTCAAGGCCTTTCTGCGACCTAACTGACGAGTACCCGGCATGAATCCATCATCCCCACGCTACGCGAAGCTCTCGATGTATCTGCACTGGTTAATGCTGGCACTGTTTGTCGGCGTGTACGCGTGCATCGAGCTCAAAGGCCTGGCGCCTCGCGGAAGCACCCTGCGCTCAGCGGCGCTGGGCTTTCACGGCCTGTTCGGTCTTTCCATCTTTGCACTGGTGTGGATTCGCCTGCTGGGCAGGCTGATGAACAAGGCACCCGCCATCAGCCCGACGCCGCCGGCCTGGCAGACCGGGGTATCGCACGCGATGCACGCAGCGCTCTATGGACTGATGATCGTCACGCCCGTCCTGGCGTGGTTGATGTTGGCAGCGGGAGGGAAACCGATGCCTTATTTCGAGTTCTTCATGCCTGCGCCCATCGCCCTGGATCCCGCCCTGGCCAAGCAGATCAAGGGATGGCACGAGTGGCTGGGCAATCTGGGCTACTGGCTGATTGGACTGCATGCCGCTGCCGGGTTGTTCCATCACTACTACGTCCGGGACAACACCCTCAGGCGCATGCTGCCGCGCTAGGCGTGGTCAGGCGTACCTCCACTTTGAACGTATGCGGTTGTCTGTGCAGAGCAGAAGCACTCAAGGCTTCGAGCCGGGCTTCATCTCAGGACGCGCCACGCCGTTGCGGGAATATGCACGACACCGTCGAAAATCAGTCGGGCGGTTCGCACCAGCCCGCAGCCGATGACCCGCCCGAGATGCATGCGCAGCTGCACGCTGAACTCGCCAGTGGGGTGTTCGACGGATAATTGCTGTGTGTTCGCCAAAGAGACGTTCGCCAAGCCGTCTGTCACCGCTCCCTTGATCAGGCAGGCCGAGGCGACGCTGACGGCACCGAACACGCCAATAGACGTATGGCATTTGTGGGGAATAAAGCTGCGGCTGCAAACGGCACCGCCCTTGACGGGCGGCGCGACGAGAACCACTTTCGGGATGGTGCGCTGGCTGACGTCGCCGAGATTCATCAGCACGCCAGCCTGCAATCGGATCGATTCTATTCTGTGCTTGAGGTCGGGATTGGCATCCAGGTCACTGCAACCTTCATAGCCTGTACAACCCAAGTCGTTCGCGCGAATGATCACCACGGGCATGCCGTTGTCGATACAGGTCACTTCAACGCCGTCGATATGGTCAGACGTACTTCCCGTCGGCAACAGAGCTCCGCAAGTGGAGCCGGCAATTTCCTCGAATTCGACGACGACGGCCGCGGCAGTGCCTGGCACACCGTCGATGCTGACATCGCCGGTGTAGCGCACCTTGCCTTCGGGGGTTTCGACAATGGTCGTCGCCGTCTGACCGGTATTTTCCATGTAGATCCTGATCGAGGTTTTGTCTCCCTGAGCAGTGACCAAACCTCGCTCAACCGCAAACGGACCCACACCCGCCAGAATGTTCCCGCAGTTCTGGCCGTAATCCACACGAGGCTCGTTGACCACAACCTGAGCGAACAGGTAGTCGACATCAGTGCCGGAGCGACTGGACTTTCTGATGATGCCGACTTTGCTAGTCAATGAGTCTGCACCACCCAAGCCGTCGATTTGCCGTGGGTCCGGCGAACCCATCGCGGCCAGCAGGACCCGATCGCGGAGCTCACCCTCGGCAGGTAAATCATCTGCGAGAAAATACGCGGCCTTCGATGTGCCACCGCGCATCAACAGGCAAGGAATACGAGACGGCACCACGGGTCAATCCTCCACGTCTTCCAGTCGGTCGAAATACCTCAGTCCCTTTTCCTGCAACCGCGCGCGCATGGCATATATATCAAGACCCAGTTCGCCTGCGGCCAGACGCAGGCGTTTCTGTTCCTCAAGGTCGGCGCGCTTGCGACTGGCCTCGATCACGCGCTGTAGCTCATCGTGCCGTACCACGACAACGCCGTCATCATCGGCCAGCACGACATCGCCAGGATTGACCAGTTGGTCGGCACACAGCACCGGAATATTGACCGAGCCTAACGTTTCTTTGATCGTGCCTTGCGCATGGATCGCACGGGACCAGACAGGGAACCCCATTTCCCGCAGCGTCGCGGTGTCGCGAACCCCGGCGTCGAGGATCAACCCGCGGACCCCGCGAGCCTGAAGGGACGTGGCGAGCAGATCACCGAAATAACCATCGGTGCACGGCGAGGTGGGTGCAACCACCAGGATATCGCCCGGTCGGGCCTGTTCGACAGCCACATGGAACATCCAGTTATCGCCCGGCGCCACCATGACCGTCACCGCCGAGCCACTCACAACGACGCCTTGCTGGATCGGGCGGATGCCGGAAGCGAGCAGCCCCTTGCGGCCCTGTGCTTCATGAACCGTCGCCACGCCATAGCGCGCGAGCTCGTCGATCAGCTGGCTGTCGGCGCGATTGATGTTACGCACGACGATGCCGGTTTTGCCTACCAGGCTGCTCATCCCAGATTCTCCGTCACGCGTGGGAATATGCTCTGGTAACCCTCGCCGTACACGATGTCCCGAGTGGCGGTAATGCCGATGTTGCGCTTGGCCTGAACGCCACGCTGCAGTGCCACCCTTGTGTAATACTCCCACAAGTGTTCCTGACCGGCCATGCACTGGATCCCTGCGTACTTCTTGTCCCATACGGACGTGATGTCCAGCAGCACGTCCGGCCGCCATTCGCACTGTTCGGGTTGATGCGGCTCGAAACTGTAGACGGGTGGGGCGCCCACGATCTTCTCGCCCGGTTTGTAGCCTTCGGCCTGGGCAATGATGCGTGCTTCCTGGGTCAGGTTAACCGCCAGCGGATGATCGTAGTTATAAGGGTCCTTGAGGGAGTGACTGAGAACGAACTCCGGTTGCACGCGGCGGAAGATATCTGCAAGACGGTACAGGGTTTCGTTGTCAGCGCGCATCGGGTAATCGCCGATGTCGAAGAACTCAACACTTGCGCCGAGGATATCCGCCGCTGCCTGAGCCTCCTGACGACGCGCAGTCTTGACCGTGTCCTCATCCATGTGGGGGCCTTTTCGCCAGAGCTTGGCCGACTCACCGCGTTCACCGAATGAAAGGCATACGATATGCATGTCGTAACCCTGGGCTGCATGCAGTGCGATCGCGCCACCTGCGCGCCATACGAAATCTGCCGAATGTGCGCTGACGACCAGACCGCTTTTTTTGATGGGGTGATTCATGGTGGGACGACTCCCTTGTTGGTTTCCATGAATCCTGACAGGCTTGCCTTGGCGGGAGTAATGCGTAAGGCTTGGGCACGCATACCTTTTATTTATAAGAAGGCTTTGAAGCACCCATGGCAACATCACCGTTACTGCACCTGATGCAGGTTCGTGCGTTCATTCGGATTGCAGAGCACGGCAGCGTGTCACGAGCCTCAGATGCGCTGCTGCGGGCACAGTCGGTGGTGACGCGATCCATCCGTGACCTTGAGGCCAGTCTCGATGTCCCTTTGTTCGAACGACACGCCAGTGGCATGTTGCTGACGCCTTATGGCAAGGCCATCCTGCCGAGGGCGAGGAGGGTGATGACCGAGCTGGAATCGATTCCCGCCATGCTCGGTCATGCGCCCCACGAACCGCTCTACCTGCTGCACACCCGTCGGCTGCAGATCTTCGTCAAGCTTTGCGAAACCCAGCACATGCAAACGGTGGCGCGCTCGTTCGACCTCACCCAGCCCGCCATCAGCGCTGCGCTCAAAGTCCTTGAGGACGGCGCAGGCAAGACCCTGTTCGAGCGAACCGCGCGGGGTTTGCAGCCTACACGTGCCAGCCAGGAGATCCTCTATCCTGTGCGACGCGCCCTGAATGACTTACGCCATATCCGGGCGGATGTCGCCGCCATCAAAGGTTCGTTGCAGGGACTGGTAACGGTCGGCGCGCTGCCGTTGGGGCGCACGCGAATCCTGCCGGAGGCGATCGTGCGCCTCGTTGCCGACCACCCTCATGTTCAGGTGGCGACCAATGAAAGCCCTTTCAATTTATTGGCGCTGGAGTTGCGCGCGGGCGATGTGGATTTTGTTTTTGGCGCCCTCAGGGCTCAGGACTACGCCACCGACCTGCACGGGGAAAAGCTGTTGACAGAAGAGATGGTAATCCTCGGCAGAAGAGGTCATCCATGGCTGGAGCGCAGTCTCACGATGGATGACCTGGCGACCGCCCGATGGGTCATGCCGCGCGCGGACACGCCTGCTCGCTTGCTCCTCGATGCCCATTTCGCGAAGCTGAATCGAGCCCCACCCGAACCGGTGGTTGAAACCGGTGACATGGCGATCATCAGGGGATTGCTGATGCGTTCGGACATGTTGGCGATCGTGTCAGAGCATCAGTTGGAATATGAGCTGGCCTCGGGTGAGCTGCAGCGTCTGAACCTGCAGCTGGAGCAGACCCATCGAGCCATTGGCCTGATTTACCGTACCCACGGCTTGCATTCACCGGCTGCGCAGGCGCTCATCGAAAAAATACGAGAGGTCGCACATGACGTTGCCAGCAGGGTTCATGAAGAGGTGCCGGGTGGTTTGCCCGCCACCGAATAGGTGACCTGCTGGTTCCGGGGCTTCTGAAACGCCTCCAGGGTGAGCCCCTTCGATGATTCGCGCCATGTTCATGTCTGCACAAGGACCGGTTAAATGAGTTGAACCGGTCGTGCGGTCAAAAAAGGTCGCCTGAGCGTTGTGGATCAGGCGTGGGGTTGAGTGCTCACCGCCTGCTGTTCTGCCCCAGCAGATGTTGCCTGCCGATCCACCTCTGCATAAAGCGAATCGGCTGCGCTGAGATCCGCCCCGGTCGCATCAGGCAGGGACAACGCGGCAATGAACCCGATTAGGTACGACCCGATTGCAAACGAACCCATCGCCACGGAGAGGCTCATGTGCACCGATGCAAACCCGACCGCCGCCGGCATGATCGAACCGAATCCCCGGCCAAAGCTTGTGCAGAAACCGGCCCCATTGGCCCGCATGCGCGTGGGATAAAGCTCGGAGAACGTCAGCGGTAGCCCTGATGCCAGCCCGCCCTGAAAGGCGCCGAGCAACAAACCGAGCGCAAGAATCAGATTCATGCTGACGTCGGCGAACATGTAGACGGAAACCACCAACCCCTGGCATACGAGAAACAACATGAACGCTCTGCCGCGACCGATACGGTCACTGATCAGACCGTAGATAAAGGGCCCCAGCAAGGACCCTACGATGTTGACCGCCAGATAGCCTGAGGTGGAGGCGATCGGCAAGTTCAGCACCGTACGCATATAAGTCGGCAGCCAAGTGATCATGATGTAAGCGCCGCCGAATATCCCGCTGGCCAATATCGTGCTGATGATCGTGACGCGACGATGTTCGCCAGAGAATATCGCACGGACGTCTACGCCTTTGCGGCGAGTTTGTGTCTGGGTGAAGGCCGCAGATTCCGGCACCAGGCGCCGAATGAACCAGATCAGAAGGGCAGGAAGCAAGCCGATGGCAAAGAACGCTCGCCAGGCAATCTCTTGTGGCAGGAAATTGAACAGCACGGGCATCGTCGCCAGTGAGATCGCGTAACCGACGGCGTAACCGCTCTGTACGGAGGCGGCGACCCGACCACGCAACGCGGGCTTGATGGCTTCACTGATCAGTACCGCACCGACGACGGCCTCACCGCCGTAGCCAATGCCCTGCAGGAAACGGACAGGCAAGAACGTCCAGAACCCCGTGCAAAAAGCGCCCATGCAGGTGAACACGGCGACCCAGAGCACCGTGCCTTGCATGACGCGGATGCGACCGTAGCGGTCGGCGAGCATGCCAGCTCCCCAGCCGCCCAGGGCGCTGCCGATCAACGATACGGAACCTAGCAAGCCCGCGTCGGATTTGCTCAAACTCAGCACCGTCATAAGGACCGGCATCATCAGCGCAAAGATCGTCGCGTCCATCGAGTCCAGTGTGAATCCGCCGAAGCACGCCCAGTAGGTACGTTTTTCGGTAGATGAGAGATCGGAATACCATCCCAGTCGCATACCTTTACCTTTATTTTTATAGCCAGGAGCGGTGAGGATACTGAGGTTGCCCGGCAGGGCTTGCGCGAAATGTTTATCCAGCCCCCCAAATTATTTATAGGGCGTTTTGATTAACTCGCATTGCGTCTCGCGGGATCAACGCTGCCAGTTTCTTGAGCCAGCCACCATCAGCGAGACAGCTTTGCGCTGGGCGGATAGCGATTTGCAGCAGGCGGATAATGAGCGGCCGTTTATCCACTCAGGATGACCCCGCCACCGGCGTGTTCCGCTTCCGACGCGACATTTTCACCGACGCCGAACTCTTCGCGCTGGAGATGAATCATATTTTCGAAGGTGGTTGGGTTTACCTGGCGCATGAAAGCCAGGTGCCTGAAATCAAGGACCACTTCCCCATGTACATCGGTCGCCAGCCGGTGGTCATCACCCGCGACAAGCAGGGCGACGTGCACGGCCTGGTCAACGCCTGCGCGCACCTTGGCGCTATGCTGTGCCGCCGCAAGCAGGGCAACAAATGCTCCTTATGAGCGTTGCCTGACACTGAGGGCGAACCTTGAGCTGCAAGCCGAATGCGCGCGTGTCATGGCGACGGCCGACCAGCGTTTCGGGCGCATCGACATCCTGATCAATAATGTGGGCGGGACGATCTGGGCCAAACCCCTCGAGCATTACGTGGAAAACCAGATCGAGGCGGAAATCCGTCGCTCCTTGTTCCCCACCCTGTGGTGCTGCCACAGCGTATTGCCCTATATGCTCAAACAAGGAAGCGGTGCCATCGTCACCGAGGCCCAGAGTGAGCAGGAGCAGGTGTGGTACCAGAAAATCGTTGATCAGAAGATCGACAGCACTTTGATGAAGCGCTACGGGACGATCGACGAGCAAGCAAGCGCGATCCTCTTCCTGGCCTCCGACGAAGCGTCGTATATCACCGGCGTGACGTTGCCGGTGGGAGGTGGCGACCTGGGCTGACTCGAACGTACGGCCGGGCCTTGGCGTTGCACGCGCTTGCGCTCTGGCGAGGGTGCCTTGTTCCGGTTTACCCTGAGCAGGTCATGAATCAGTGCGCTGGCGACGTCCTCGATAGCGTTAACGACCGGCTTGGGAAAAGAGAACACATGGACATTCAGTCGCGCCTCACACCCTTGCAGCCCGATCAGATGAGCGAAGATCAACAGCGCGTGCTGGCTGAAATTCTGGAGGGGCCTCGCGGTAACCTGGACGGTCCTTTCCTCGCGTGGATTCACAGCCCGGCGCTGGCTGACCATGCCCAGCGACTGGGTGCGTTCTGCCGCTACGGAACCGCGTTGGAATTACGGCTGACTGAACTCGCCATCCTGACGACCGCCGCCTGGTGGCGCTCCCAGGCGGAGTGGCAGATTCATGAGCCCATTGCCAGGCGTGCGGGCGTTTGCGACAGCGTGATCGAGGCGCTCAGGCAGCAACTGACGCCGACGTTTACACGTCCGGATGAGCAGTGCGTTTACGAGATCGGGCAGTCGCTGTATCAAACCCGACGTGTGGATAACGCGCTCTACGATCAGGGCGTCGCGCTCTTTGGCGAGCCTGCCATGGTCGAACTGATCGGCGTCTATGGGTATTACTCGCTGGTTGCGATGACGCTCAATGCCTTTGACGTGCGGCGAGATCCTGATACGCCATTGCCATTTGATGAGTAGGGGGCTGCGAGCGGTGCCACTGTCGACAGGGGCCGGCCGGGACCGGCGTATTGGTAGCTGACACAGAGAGGCTTAGCGCTTCGATTGAGCCAGTTGTTCCTTTAACGCTGCAACTTCAGCCTCGAGTTCGCGCACTCGCTCGCGAGCCTCGACCTCGACGCTCACATCCCTCTGAATGCCGATGTAATAGGTCAACTGATCTGCGGCGTTGAACACCGGGGTTATCGAGAGCTCATTCCAGAAACCGCTGCCATCCTTGCGATAGTTGCGGATGATTTGCCGACAGGGTTGATGGTTTTTTATGGCCTCGCGGATGAGCGTCAGACCACTTTGGTCACGGTCATCACGTTGCAGAAAACGACAGTCTTGATAAAGGATGTCGTCATTGCTGTAGCCCGTCAGCTGTTCGAACGCGGGATTGGCATAGATAAGGATGTTTTCTTCGCCTTCCTGCTCGGCAACCACGATGCCATCGCTGGATGCTTCCACCATCAGTTGCAAAAGTTCTGCATTTATCATGTTCAGTGTTCCTGAGGAATGTCACATCAGTGCCTACCAGGGTAGGCGCTCTCCGTTATAGGCAAAGAAACGGCCACTGTCGGCAGGCGTCAGACCGTCGATCAGCGATAACAACTCACGGGCAGCAATACGTGCCGGCCGGGCGCCTGAGGCCCCCCGAAAGGGCTGCGACAGGCCCGAAATCACGGTGCCTGGATGAAGGCTCAATAAACGGGTCTGTGGTCGCGTTCGCGCCAGCTCGATGGCAGCTGTTTTAATCAGCATGTTCAACGCGGCCTTGGAGGAGCGATAGGCATACCAGCCGCCCAGACGGTTATCACCGATACTGCCCACCTTGGCGGAGAGCATCGCCATGGCCCCGCTGCGATCAAGCAGCGGCAGAAAGTGGCGCAAAACCAACGCGGGCCCCAGGGTGTTGACCTGGAATACCGCCTGCATGGCATCGGCCTCAATCGCCGCGTAACTTTTTTCAGGCTTGATGCCGTCGCGATGCAGGAGCCCTGCGGCATGCACAATCAATTGATAAGGCCCTTCCTCAGCCAGCTCGGCAGCCGCTTGGGCGATGCTGTCGGGTTGTTCAAGATCCAGGGCTGGAATGGTGCTGCGCCCCAGTTGACGAACACCGGCACAGCGCGGATCGTCATTGAGCCACTCACAAAACGCCGAGCCGAGCGCTCCGCTGCCGCCGATCACCAAGGCACGGTAATCGTCACCAAGGGAACTCATCGTAAAGGAACCGTTCATCTGGACTCTCCCGCCGATAGCCTCGATCCGTTTGCTTTAGCTGAGTCGCCCGATCAGCTGGAGAAACTCGTGACGCGTCGCCGAGGACTCGCGGAATGCGCCCAGCATCACCGATGAAGTCATCACCGAATTCTGTTTCTCGACGCCCCGCATCATCATGCACATATGCTTTGCCTCAATGACCACCGCCACGCCGGCGGCGTCGGTTATCCGCTGAATGGCGTCCGCGATCTGCCTGGTCAGGTTTTCCTGAATCTGCAGGCGGCGGGCGAACATATCGACCACTCGAGCGACCTTGGACAGGCCCAGCACCCTGCCAGTCGGGATATACGCGACATGGGCCTTGCCGATGAAGGGCAGCATGTGATGCTCACATAAGGAATACAGCTCAATGTCACGCACGATCACCATTTCATCGCTTTGGGATTCGAACAGTGCGCCGTTTATGATTTCCTCCAGATTCAACGAGTAGCCATTGCACAGGTACTGCATCGCTTTGGCTGCGCGCTTGGGCGTGTCCAGAAGGCCTTCACGGTCCGGGTTCTCGCCTACGCCGACTAAAATTTCACGGTAGTGTTCGGCTAATGGTAGGTTCATTTTGATACCTCGCAGCCATGCTGCGCTAAATGTGGCTTGATCGTTGGGAGTAGGGGATGCGTACTTCGCACCCGATAACACAGGGTTCGCGGGACGACCTATGGCGCGGGCTCCTCTGCGCCAGTGTCGAAGCGAAGCGTTCTAGTTCTGCTTAGTTTTCAGGCCGGGCGCCTCCTTCGGTGAAGGTTTGGATTCCGGTACCGCGCACCGGTTATCGACACAGCGGCGGCCTCCATCCGGATGAGGTAACCACGCCAAAGCGGGACGCAGCCGGCAGAAAAGGCGATACCCGACTTCAAGCAGCGGACGGAGTGCTCGCCATGTCAGTGGCGTAGCCCAAAAACCCAAACCCGCGGCTCGCCAGCTCCATAGCGTGGCATCCAGCCCGGTCACCCAGTGCCCATCGGCGAAACGGGCATGCAACAACGACTGCATCTGCCCGAACGTGAACCCAAGTGTGGTCGCGTCGAATTCACCGGTGCTGATGTCAACGAAAAGCAGGCGCTGCGCTGCAGCCTGTCGGCGAAGAAGCCTGATTTCGCGAGCGCAGAGCGGGCAATCGCCGTCAAAGTACAGCGTCAGCGGCCACTTCACTTTGTTGTACATCAGTCACGGCCTTGTATAGGTTTTGTACAAGATAGGCTGAAAGAAACAGGCTGACAATGGGCTGCATTCTTTTTAGGCAACCGTCAGATCGATCAGACGCGTATAGAAGGAGAGGGCTGCTGGATTCTGCCTCTTGAGCAATGATCGGAAGCCCTGGTCTTCGCCTTCGCTCCAGGACTTGACGCTCATTTGTCGGCACCGGGAAAGATTCACCGAACGACGCCACGTTTCCAGCTTCGAACCCATACGTCGCAACCCTTTTTGCGACCCTGGGAGTCAAATGATGAAAAGTAAGTCAGAGCTGGAAGGTGGGTCCGGTAACGGGGCGTCAATAGCACCGCTGGAGCCAGGGCGACCTGATGTGATGCCCAATCCCCCTGAGCATGCGCCTGAACACGAGGATCCCATGGAGGAGGGTGACAAGGCGGAGACCGAGGACGATTAAGCAGTGTTGAGGTAGCGTTGAAACCGGTGCGGGCACCTGAGACGAGGGCAAGGCGTCAGAAAGTTTGAACCGCTTCTTCGTGTGCTCGCCTAATGATCAGCTTGTGGATAATCCACTGGCGATGTGCCGATAGCGGCATACCCGAGGGGTGATGAACGTGGCTAAAGACGAAAAGAAATCCAAAGAAAGTCCTTCAAAAGCCAGCAAAGAGCTAAAAGACAAAAAGACGTCACCAGCAAAAAAATCAGCAGCGGCGTCAGCGCTTGCGAAATCTTCTGAGAAGAAAGACAAGAAAAAAGACGCTGAGCCGAAGAAGTCTGCCAAAAAGGCGGATAGCAATCCTGAAAAGACATCGAAATCAGGCAAAGCAGACAAGCCCGCGAAAAAGAAGAAGTGACATCTGCTGGTCGCTAGGGCTCACGCCCTAGCTATTCAATGCATCCAGCTCAATGCATCCAGTGAAGACTCACTGTCCACATACGCCTGGTATTTGCATATTGATCTTCCGCCAGAAGGCTTCGGAAAAACTGTAAACCGAAAAAGCAATCAACCCAAAGGCCATCGTCATCAAAGCCAGCCATCCAGCCGGAAGATTCTGGAGTGCGTCCAGAGCCTCCTTCATACCGGGCGGGTCCATGGCTTGATAAGCAGAACCGCTGACCGCCAGCAGCACCGCAATCTCTATAAAAACCACGCCCCGGGCAATCAGTCCAAACCGTGATACCGGGCGAACGTATCGCATGACGTCTTCGTCGGCCTCAAAGTATTTCTCAAACGATGCCTTCCAGCCTTTGATGATGTGAGCAATTCCAACGCCCAATGGAATAAGAGCGATCAAGTACACCAGTAAGTTGGAGTATTCCCAAGACAACAGATGCGCCAGCCAATCCTTGGTTTTTCCTCCAGAACTGCCCGAGCTTTTAATACCGCTCACCAGCAGGCCTAACGCAAAAAATGCCAGAGCACCGTTCACCAGACCTCCCGCAAGCAGGCCAGTGCGAATGGTCAAACCTTTAAGATCTTTGCCGTGATGGTCGACATCACGCGTCGCTTGCAGCACACGCCAGGCCGCAAACGCGAGCAAGCCCGCCACCACGAGCCCCACTAAAAAATAACCAAACGGCTGTGCCAGCAAGGCTTCCAGACTTCTGTGGCTGTCTTTGGGTTTTGTCGAATCCTGGGCGGCCAGCAATGCGAAGATCCCGATGATCAGGTAAAGCATTCCTCGGGCGGCGTACCCGCCCCGGGCAAGTATCACAAGGTTCTGTTGCGTGGACATTGGACGTATTCCGAAAGTAATACAGCAGCAGACCCCTTTGGCCTAAAGGGGTTCGGTCCTTGACTCGAAGTTCGCCTATCCCACGAGTTGCAACGCCGGCATATCAGCGCTCTCGCCATGAACGTAAAAAGGTCGAAATGTTGTTTGCCCACCTCAAGCGCATCCTGAAATTGGATCGCCTGCAGCGACGTGGCATGAGTGGCGCCAAGGATGAATTCACGCTGGTTGAAACGCCGGCCGTCGAACATGAGCATCAGTTAGGAAGACGAAGCTGAATGTTTAACGATATGCTCCTTGGCTTCGATGCAGCCACCGTAGGAATAGACGCAGATGCTCGCGGTCTTCAAACATTATCCGTATTCGGTCAATTTGCTACTGCTGTCGTCTTTGTTCCTGACAATGGGGCGCGCCATTACCTTGCCCTACATGGTTATTTATTTGTCCTCCAACTTCACGTTGGGAGTCAGTGATATCGGTCTGGTAGTGGGCAGCGCCATGCTCGTTGGCTCGCTGCTCAGCGTGTACGGCGGCTACCTGACTGACAAAGTGTCCAGTTATCGATTGATCCTGAGTTTTACGGGGTTCTTTACTCTGGGCTTCATCGGGATGTGCGTCACTGCGCACCTTTGGATGTTTTTCCTGTTTCTGGTGGCATTCAATTTTGCTTATTCGGTAATCGATATTGTTGTGAAGGCGGCGTTCGGCAAACTGCTGCCAGAAGCCGAGCGTGGCAAAGTGTTTTCGGTGCGCTACTCACTGATCAATATCGGCTATGCGGTGGGGCCATTCATTGGCGCTGGGTTCGCGCACATGGATATGAAATTGCCATTCCTCATATCAGCGGCGCTGGGCTTGGGTACCTTTCTGACTTATATGATCTGGGGCGACAGAACGCTCAGCCCCACTGACCGGGCCAGTCTGCCTATCTCCTTCGTTTCTGTGGGGCGCACCCTGCTAAAGGATCATCGTCTGGTCTGCTTCACTGTTGGTGGCGCGCTAAGCGCCGTGGCGTTCGGCCAGTTTACCGGCTATATCTCGCAATACCTTGTGACTACAAGCACGCCGGAATTCACCTATCAAGTCATCAGTGCAGTGGTAGCCGTGAACGCGACGGTGGTGATCTGCCTGCAGTACCTGGTTGGCAAACGCATCACCAACGAGCATCTGAATCGATGGTTGACCGCAGGCTTCAGCCTGTTTCTGCTGGGGGTCGTCGGATTTGCGCTGTCCACCAGCGTCTGGCATTGGGCGTTGGCAGTAGGGATATTCACCGTGGGTGAAGTCATTGTTTTCCCCGCCGAGTACATGTTCATCGATCGCATCGCGCCCGAGCACTTGCGGGGCATGTATTACGGTGCGCAAAACCTGTCGAGCCTTGGGGGCGCTCTGGGCCCGGTATTGTGCGGATTTGCATTGGCATCGCAGCCGCCGCAGTTCATGTTCTACATGCTCGCCGCCTTTATCGTGGCAGGTGGGTGTTTTTACTTGATGGGCGCCTCTTTTTCCAACCGCCATGACTATGGCCGCATTGATTAACGGTTGATGGCGAAGCGCGCGACGGGGGCGTCCGGGAGTAGGGCTCTGCTCATTCGGTAATGAACATCCTTTGGCCGGAACAGACCGTATCAAGGGGACGAAGGCATTACTCAAGCAAAACAAGCCTGACGGCTTTGCCTGCGTCAGTTGCGCCTGGGCCAAGCCCGGTGAACCCATGCATTGAACCTGATTTCTTTCACCGGCATTCCCTGAGCGAGTTACGCAACTGGAGCGATCACGACCTTGAGCATTACGGTCGGCTTACCCGCGATGCGTTGCGACCCGAATTCAGGCCGATACGTAGCCACGACCTGGGAAGAGGCCTTCGTCGGAGTGGGTGATTGTCTGCGCAGACTTTCACCGGACGACCTGTCATATCATTTAACATAATATACATTATACGTAACAACGTATTACAGACTGGGGCGGTTGCCGTGCCGGATTTGAACGCAGCCTCGGTCCTCGATTCGCCTTTGGCCACCTACATCAGGCTTTTCGTCGATCCTCGATCTATCCATGCCTTGACCCCGTCACTGTGTCTGCTTCCTGCGCTCACCTTCGACTATTCACGCGCGCGCGCGCACCATCAATCAGCGGCACCTCATACGCAGCATCCGAAACGCCGAGTATCACCGCTCAAACCCATCGACTGCTGCAAACCAAATCAGCTCAATCACCCAGGCGCTGCGGCTCGGGCACGGCGTCTGGGTCAGGTTTGGTTGACATGCTGCGTGCATGTTCACGGCGAGGAATTCAGCGCGCGGGACATGCCGCTAAGGTTTTGCTAGCCGCGCCATCGGTTAAAACGCCGACTTGGCCGAATTTCTCCATTGGAATAACGACTGACGGCGTGTCAGCCCTTGCATAAACGCGGAAAAAGCGCTGAAAGCCACGGTTTACAAGGGTTAAAGGCCAAATTAATGGGGCTTTCAAGCGCTTTTTTTGGCGACTGGATACCCTTAGAAGCGCCAATCTTTCCCTTGGAAGGCCATTACCACGGTTGGCCTCGAGTTTGCCTGGTCATCATTAGAAATGCGTACGCCTGGCAAATGAGATGCCCGCCGTCACAAATGCAATATCCGATAATCACCAGACCCGGATATTTCACATCTGTGAGGTCAACGCTCTGGCTGCCGGCGCCGAAGCCGTTGACGCGTCAATCATGTGACTGAATCCTGGCCTATGCGTGCAACGAGACGTCCAGCTTTCAGGCATTTCCAAGGGCGTACGCCTCTCCCCATCTCGATTGCAGCAGCGTTGCCGCTTCCCTCGGTAACTCGCGAAGCCATCCTGGAAAAGCCGTTCCAATAAGCGGCTCGCTCTCGGCGTGTGGTGGTTTGAAGGATACGGTCCAAACCACGTCATAGCGATCGAGAATTTCAACCATGTCGCTGCGCAGGAAAGGCACGTGCAGCGCTGCATCAGCGATTTCTCGAAATGCTTGCTCGACACCTCCAGGCCACAGCACCACCCCTACCGTGCTGGCTGCCGCACCATATTGGTGGATCCGATGGGCTGTCCCCGCCTCCAGCCTTAACGCATCGCCCTGTCTCAGGAACGCTATTTGCCCATCCCCCGTACGTATTTCCAGCGCGCCACTGAGGGCGACGACCAGCTTCGTTTCTTTGCGATGCAGAAGTGGGAGGTTGTGAGCGCGTACGGGCAAGACGAAACGCAACGCTGTGGCCGTGCCGCCAACGCTCGCCTGCGGAACGTCGATCCACACCGGGTAACCATCGGGTATCAACATCAGACAGTCCGGATCGCGCACGTCCATCAACCCTCCTTCGTCATCTATTGGTTGTGCTTATGCAGTGCATTGCATATCGGTCTTGGACGCTATCACAGGAACGGAAGATGATTGCCTCACACGAAGCAACACCCACCGAACTCAACCCACTGATAGAGGTAACACCATGCAACAGTCCCACGCCTATAACGATACTAGCCTTGAATTGACCACCAAGGTTCTGGATGCCAAGGCTCGTAAAAACCTGTCGTGGCAGGATCTGACTGACGGCACCGGTCTGGGCCTCGCCTACGTCACAGCAGCCCTGCTCGGCCAGCATCCTCTGCCAGCCAGCGCTGCAAAGGTCATTGGCGACAAACTTGAACTGGATGCCGATTCAGTGGCCCGCCTCCAGATCATCCCGTTGCGCGGCAGCTTGGCCGGTGTGCCCACCGATCCGACCATCTACCGTTTCTACGAGATGATTCAGATCTATGGCACGACCCTGAAAGCGCTTGTGCACGAACAATTCGGCGACGGAATCATCAGTGCGATCAACTTCAAGCTGGACATGAAAAAAGTTGAAGACCCTGAAGGTGGTCACCGTGCTGTCATTACATTAGACGGCAAGTTCCTGCCACTGCGTCCTTTCTAAGGATGCACCAGGAAAGTTAATTCGGCCTGCGCCAACGCAGGCCTGCTTCAACACTTAATTTATTACTGATCAAACACCAAATTTGAATGGAGGAATCCCCATGAACAAGTTTCTGTTTTTAGTACTGTCGCTTACTGCCTCAACGGCCGCGTTCGCTCAAGAAGCACCCCCCACTTCGGAAGTCGTTCACTATACATACGGCATGCACCTGGACATCGCTCATGTTGTCAAGGTAACTCCCGCCGCCACTGTGTGCGCGCCAACTCCTGTACAGATGACTTACAAAGACTCGCAAGGCGGTGTTCACGTTTTGGAATACGACGTGATGGGCGAAGGCTGCACTAACTAACATTCCAATCAAATCCTCCAGTTCGAAGGCATTAAAAAATGAAAGCACTCATTGACGGTTTTTTGAAGTTTCAGAAAGAAGCCTTTCCACAACGCACAGACTTGTTCAAACATCTGGCCACAACCCAGCACCCCGGAACTCTGTTCATTACGTGTTCTGACAGCAGAGTCGTACCCGAACTTCTGACGCAGCAGGAGCCCGGCGAGCTATTCGTGATCCGCAATGCGGGTAACATCGTGCCCTCCTACAGCCCCCATCCGGGCGGTGTATCTGCCACGGTCGAATATGCAGTCGCCGTGCTGGGCGTGACCGATATCGTCATCTGCGGACACTCTGATTGTGGTGCGATGACGGCGGTTGCAAAGTGCAAGTGCATGGACCATTTACCGGCGGTTGCTGGCTGGTTGGAGCATGCTGAGTCTGCCAAAGTCATTAACGAATCCCGGTCTCACATCAGTGAAGCCGCGAAGGTGAACTCGATGGTGCGAGAGAATGTCATTGCCCAGTTGGCGAATATTCAAACGCATCCGAGCGTCCGCCTGGCCCAGGAAAAAGGCGCCGTGAATTTGCATGGCTGGGTATATGACATCGAGACGGGGTCGATCGATGCACTGGATGCAGACGGCCGTGGCTTCAAGTCGTTGGTTCAGCACCCTACCACTTGTGCGGTACAGGCGCGCCCCGGCAAGGCTGCAGCCTGACGATTACGACCGACATGGGGATGAAGCATCAGGCCCGCAATAACCCTGGACATCACGAAAACTGCCCATGCTGCATGGCTGCCAAGTATGGGCATTTCGTCCACATCGATCGATGTGTCGATCATTCCAGTTTGTAAAGTTTGTTTCTGTCAGCGTCTGTCTGCCCGGATGGGCGTATGCGCTCGCCTTTCTCGTAGGCACGAACGACAGCGGCACGCTCCCCAATAGTCGTCAACCATGCCGCCACGTTTGGAAAGTCGTCCAACGTCATCCCCTGCTTCTCGTACTGCAGGACCCAGGGATAAATCGCCATATCGGCAATTGAATACGCCCCAGCTACAAAATCGCGCTCAGCCAACTGATGTTCCAGCACGGTATAAAGCCGCACCGTCTCCTTATGGAACCGAGCCACAGGGGCAGGCAAGTGCTCCGGCGCATAGTTCAGAAAATAGACTGCTTGCCCGAGGATCGGCCCCAGGCTTGCGGCTTGCCAGAACAGCCACTGAAGGACCTCTGTCGAACCGCGAATGTCAGCCGGTAAGAATTGGCCGCTTCGCTGAGCCAGGTACAAAAGGATAGCGCCCGATTCAAAGATCGACACACCGACCTCAGCGTCCACTAATGCCGGGATGCGCTGGTTGGGCGAAATGCGGGTGAATTCGGCAGCGAACTGTTCGCCCAGGCTGATGTTGATTGGATGTGCGGTATACGGCATTCCGGTCTCTTCAAGGAAGATCGCGACCTTCTGACCATTAGGCGTGGGCCAATAGAAAAAATCGACAGCACTGGAAGGCGTGGTCACGGCGTAACCCTCTGGGTGAAACGGTGGGTACCGAGTCGGTTCACCTGCTCTGCATCCGCAGGCAAAACCGAAAAAAATAAGCACTTCAAACTTGAGACTGACTGAAGCGTTCTTCCAAAATTCTAGATCATTAGAAACAAAGGTATTGATAAGCATAGGAGATAACGCATCGTTCAGACCAGCGGAGCTCATTCATCATGGGGTTTAAAGCGCTCGCATGGCGTCTTGGGTGATTTAACAGCTAACCGCTTTTTAATTAGCGCACGCGATGGAATAACGCGATGTGAGTCTTGTTTATTTTGTGCGACGGAATAATCGTTACAGGCCTGATAAAGGCGCGATTAAAACCGGCCAGTTATGACACGTAAATGACTCCCCTGACTCAGTGCCACTGACACTTTATTTTTCTCAGTCGGGATGTTTATAAAACGGCTTGCGCTACAGTCAATGGGCTTACCTTTCCCAAGATCACGCAACCGAGAACTACCTTGGCGGGTCGGCCTGTCGTGGCGGCATCCTTTGTGGCCGCCGTAAGTGGTACATCATCACCCTATAAGCTGGCACGCTCAGCAGGACAGCATTTCGCTGCCAGCCCCCGGTAATCAATTTACTCAATTGGAGCAATCGTCATGGGCCTCACTCTCTACGGTTTTGACGCCAGTCCCTATGTACGTACCGTGAAAATGCTGCTCAGGGAGAAAGGCGCAACGTTCGACCAGTTGCAGGTCAACGTCATGAAAGGCGAGCCGCATCATCCTGAGCACCTCAAACGACACGCCTTCGGGAAAGTCCCCGTTGTCGAGCATGACGGCTTCAGGGTGATTGAAACCAGCGCGATCATGAGCTATCTCGATACGGTCTTGCCCGGTCCAACGTTCACACCGGACACGCCCCGCGATCGCGCACGAAGCCAAATGGCTCAAGCCATATACGACTCGTACGGCTATGGCTCCATGGCCTCGGTGTTTGGTTACTACCTGTTCCCTGATTTCATCGGTGGCCAGAATGACGAATCGTTGAAAAAGGGCATCGAGGCCTCGAAACTCGTCCTGACAGAACTGATGAAGCTCAAAGGCAGCGACCCTTTTATTGCGGGTAAATCGCTGTCGATCGGTGATTTATACCTCGCCCCAGCGTGCGCCTACCTTGCAATGACGCCAGACGCCGAAACGGTATTTTCAGTCGAGGGCTTCAGCGGCTGGTGGGAAAAGATTCAAGATTTGCCAAGCTTCAAGACAACGCCACCACAGTAATCAAGCATTGAGGTGATTGTGCCGGGGCCGCGTGCCCCGGTGCTATTCTCTCCCCGAATCACCCTGCCAATTACGCTTTCGCCCCGGCGCCCCCGCACCGGGATCAAACCCATGCTGATTACCCCATGGAGGGTGCGCCAAATTGAGCAGCAACACGCCCCGCCCGCTTCGTTCTGACGAGTCTATCGTTGCTTATGGCACCTGGCGATCTGCTGCCCCTTCCGCCTTTCATGGTGGGCGGTCAGCTTTCCTTCAGCGGGAGCCGCTGTGTGTGCGCTGAGATACGCTCAACATACTTCCAACATGTTCACCGACTCAGTCGCTATCGTGCTCCTGATAGGCGTTACATTGCTGTTGTTCGTCATGACGCTGAAAACCCTCGCCAACCTTGCGCGCGGAAATCTCAAGCACTTGGTTGGATAATACGTACTCATCGTCCCACGGCTGAATGCAAGAGAAGCCTGATGAAGCGATACGCCTCATCAAGCTTTGTAGCGTATGTGTCTATCAGGCGACCAGATTACCGGCGCCGGGATGGCCAACTTCAGCGCATCAGATCTGTGCAATACCGCCATCAACAAACATTTCGCTGCCGTTAATAAAGCTTGAATCATCGGACGCCAGGAACACAGCGGCTTTTGCCACTTCTTCTGGGCGCCCTACCCGGCCCAGCGGAATCAGCGAAGCGAAGTGATCAAGCAAGCCCTGCTGATGCGCTTTGTCTGGACCCGCCAACTCTACGAGGCCAGGGGTTTCGATCGGTCCAGGGCTGAGGGTGTTGATTCGAATATCGCGCCCTTTCAAATCTAGAATCCAGTTACGGGCAAAAGACCGAACCGCGGCTTTCGACGCTGCGTACACGCTAAAGTCAGGAGTACCTCCGCTGGCAGCCGTAGAGCCGGTGAGGATGACGGAAGCGCCTTTTGCGAGGAGCGGCAGCGCTTTCTGTACCGTGAACAGCACACCTTTGACATTACGTCCGAAGGTGTCGTCGAAGTGCTCTTCAGTCACCGCCTCCAGAGACAGCAACGATCCGCCGCCAGCATTGACGAACAGCACGTCGATCTGACCTTTTTCAGCCTTGACCTGAGCATAGAGTGCATCCAGTTCCGAGAGCCTGGATGAGTCGACACGAACGCCTTTAGCGTTGCCAATTTCCAGCACCGCCGCGTCCAGCTCAGCCTGACGCCGGCCGGTGATGTAGACATAGGCGCCTTCCTTGGCAAACTGGATGGCAGTCGCCAAACCAATCCCGGTGGATCCACCCGTGACAATGGCGACTTTGCCTTCAAGTTTACGTGACATCTTTATTTCCTCAGTTGGGCGCAGGGGGCGCGTATCTGAAGATTATCGACATGGCACACCCTTCGAAATAGAATTGATTGCAAACCATGATTGCAGAATTGTCGATGTCGAAGATGCCCGATTTTGAAGGCCTGGCGATGTTTGCGAAGGTCGCGGAAGAGCGATCTTTCGCAGCCGCTGCGCGGGTGATGGGCGTGTCCGTCGCCACGGTTTCCCGTGGTGTCAGCCGCCTTGAAGACCGATTGGGTGCCCGACTGCTGAACCGTACGTCTCGCCAACTGGCGTTGACTGAGTTCGGTCGCAGCATCGCCGAGAGTGCGAGCCAACTGTATCGTGACGCGGAAGAGACCGAAGGCGTAGCACGGGACCTATCGTCACAACCCAAAGGGTTGGTGCGCCTGGCCATCCCGATGACATTCGGGCTCAAATGGGTCGCCCCTATCCTCCCGGAATTTCTCGAAGCGTATCCAGAAGTGTCGATCGACCTGCACCTCGCTGACGCCTCTGTCGACCTGATTGGCGACGGTTTTGATGCCGCCATCCGGATTGCTGTGCTGCCTGACTCCTCATTGGTCGCTCGACGACTCGCCCCGGTTTCTCGATACCTTGTTGCGTCTCCAGCCTATTTGCAACGTTTCGGCCATCCACTGCGACCTCAGGATCTGGAGACCCGAAACTGCCTCGGCTACGCGTATCGAGCCCAGAATGATGTTTGGCGGTTGCACGACAACGCGGGAAACGAAGTGAGTGTCACGCCGACCGGCTCGCTACGCGTGACCAATGTGGACGCGCTCGTCCCGGCTTTACTCGCAGGTATTGCCATTGCTGAACTGCCGGAATTTGTCGCGAGCGAGTACCTCAGAGACGGTCGATTGCAAAGAGTGCTACCCGATTGGTCGATGCAGTTGGGCGGCGTGTACCTGGTGACGCCGTCGGCACGCACGCGCCCGGCAAAGATAGACGTTCTTTTTGATTTCCTTATCCGGAAACTGTCCGACCCGTCCTGGCAGTTGATTGCACCGTGAGAAAAACAGCGCTGATCCCTTGATGCCTGTGTCGCCACAAGTTTTTAAGCGCCCGAAGGCCACGCGAATGAATTAACGCCCTCGTTACTTTACTGCCAAGGATTACCTTACATTCTATAAATAGAACAACAATGTCGCGGAAGTTTAAAAGATTGTTCCACTTCGCAACACTGTGAACTGCCCTCTCTACGGCACCCGCGATGAGTAGCACACCCCCTGCCGATGATTATATTAAATTCATATAATAACCAGGCCATTAAGCTCCTAGGGTCTTGGACGAAACATTCCGGCCGCATTAGCCTTTGTTTAATTAACCTTTGTTAAAACGTCGTCGTCCGACATCCACCCACGGGGCAAAACAATGAAAGCACTTATCGACGGTTTCATTAAATTCCAGAAAGAGGTGTTTCCACAGAGAACCGATCTATTCAAATACCTGGCGACCACTCAAACCCCCGAAACGCTGTTTATCACCTGCTCCGACAGCCGGGTCATACCTGAGATGTTGACGCAACAAGAACCGGGCGAACTGTTTGTTATTCGCAATGCGGGAAACATCGTGCCTTCTTATGGCCCGCAACCGGGTGGAGTGACTGCTACGGTGGAATATGCGGTCGCGGTCCTCGGAGTCTCGAATATCGTGATCTGCGGACACTCCGATTGCGGCGCGATGACGGCAGTCTCCAGTGGAAAATCCCTGAATCACCTGCCCGCCGTTGCCGCGTGGATGAGTTACGCTGAGTCGGCAAAGGTCATCAACGCCTCCCGTAAACACGCCAATGAAAAAGAGCGGGTGTGCTCCATGGTCAGAGAGAATGTCATTGCACAACTGTCGAATTTAAGAACACACCCAAGCGTTAGACTGGCGATAGAGCAAAAGAAGTTAAACCTGCACGGCTGGGTTTATGATATCGAAACGGGTTCTATCGAAGCGCTGGACGGCACGACCAATCAGTTTGTGTCATTGGTGGATTATCCCGAGACAAAGGCATAGGGATCGTCAGTATCAAGGGTAACTTTCCCGGCTGCATTGTTTCCATAATCATTGCAGTTAAAAAGCTTTAGCCGTCCGCCAATACTCACGCCGTCATCCACCCCAGACCCACTCACCGACACTGTCGATGAGTGGGATGCCTGTCGCTATATGAGTGCTAACGGCCGGTTCTACGAGTCAGCTGCGAGTTCTTGGCGCTGCGAGCGCTGGGAAGCCATCTATAGGGAGCACTTATCCAATGGATTGTATATGGGTCTTGGACGTTGCCTGCGTAACGGACGATGATCGTTTCACACCCAGGCAGCCCAGGCGCTGCCTCATTAATCAAGCCAATTTGATCGGAGAAACACCATGGTACAGTCTCACGCCTACAAAGATTCCAGCCTCGCCCTGACCACCGAAATTCTCGATGCCAAGGCCCGCAAAAACTTGTCCTGGCAGGACATGGCTGATGGCACCGGCCTTGGCCTTGCCTATGTCACCGCCGCCCTGCTCGGTCAGCACCCTCTTCCAGAAAACGCAGCCAAAGTGGTTGGCGAAAAACTGGGCCTGGACGCGGCTGCCGTCGCTGCGCTGCAAATTATTCCCCTGCGTGGCAGCCTGACCGGCGTTCCTACCGACCCGACGATCTATCGTTTCTACGAAATGATCCAGATCTACGGCACCACCCTGAAAGCGCTGGTTCACGAGCAATTTGGCGACGGCATCATCAGTGCGATCAACTTCAAACTTGATATGAAGAAGGTAGAAGATCCAGAAGGCGGTCACCGCGCGGTCATCACGCTTGACGGTAAATTCCTGCCACTGCGTCCTTTCTAATCTGCGACGTGCTCATTGAATCGGCCCGCACCCCATGCGGGCCTGTTTCAAGAAAAACGCGTCTACGACCGCCAATGACCTGGCCGTTCATCTACAAGAGCGGCCACCAATAACCCCTCATTGTTCGTTTAGAACCTGATGACCCAGTTGAGCAGGAACGCGCACGTTTGCCTTCAAATCAGGATACAGCGGCGTGATCCGGGCTTGAACGTGAGGCTCATCCAGGCACCCATTACTGCTTACAAAGGAGCCAACATGTCCACACACGCGACTTTGAAAGCGGATGCTGTCGATATCCCTGCCGACGGGCTGCCTCAAAATGCTCGACGCCTCGCCATATTCTCGTTGGCCATCGGCGTCGGTATGGCGTCGCTCGATACGGCGATTGCCAATGTCGCCCTTCCAGCGGTTGCAGATCAACTGCACACGACCCCGGCAGCCTCGGTCTGGATCATCAACGTCTATCAACTTGCAATGGTGGCCACACTCCTTCCTTTCGCGGCACTGGGAGAGATCATCGGCTACCGACGCGTGCTCCTGTTCGGACTGCTTTTATTCACCCTCGCCTCCCTCGGATGTGCATTGGCCTGGTCTCTCCCATCGCTGGTTATCGCTCGCCTGCTGCAGGGAATAGGTGCCAGCGCCGTGATGGGCGTGAATACCGCCATGCTTAGGGCCATCTACCCGAAACACATGCTCGGACGCGGATACGGCACCAACGCCTTGGTGGTTGCCGTCGCTTTTGCGGTCGGGCCGACGTTGGCTTCCGTGATTTTGTCGGTCGCCAACTGGCCCTGGCTGTTCGCAATTAACGTTCCCCTTGGCATGGCGGCCTTCTTCCTGGGTCGCAAAGTGCTTCCTGCTACGCCTCGTGCCAATCACACATTCGACGGGCTGACGGCGCTTTACAACGTGGTGGCATTCAGTCTTCTGATATTGATGTTTGGGGACGCCGCCCACCAGGCGAGCCTGAAGACACTGGCGATCGAGTTGGCAGGTACTGTGTTGTTTTTTGCCCTCCTCCTGCGTCGGCAAGCGAATCACAAAGCGCCCATGCTTCCAGTCGATTTGCTGCGCAGGCCCATGTTCGCCCTGTCGGTGGTCACATCGGTATGCACGTTCGCAGCACAGGGATTGGCCTTTGTAGCGCTCCCCTTTTACTTCTTCACAACGCTTGGGCGGTCTGCGGTGGAGACCGGTTTCCTGATGACGCCCTGGGCCGTGATGGTGGCAATCATGGCACCGATTGCAGGCAGACTGAGTGACCATTATTCGCCGGGCGCTCTGGGCGGCATCGGTCTCGCGATCCTCGGTGCCGGGCTGGTTGCATTGGTGCTCATGTCCGATGTCCCGTCGACGTTTGACATCAGCTGGCGCATGGGGGTTTGCGGTGTCGGGTTTGGTTTCTTCCAGGCACCCAACCTCAAAGGCTTTATGGGGAGCGCTCCACCCGATCGGGGCGGAAGCGCCAGCGGGATGGTCGCAACCTCTCGCCTGATAGGACAGGCCACCGGTGCCGCTCTGGTCGCCTACTGTTTCATGGTATCAAGCGAGCATGGCGCAACGTTCGCGTTGTGGGCCGCCGCGTTGTTTGCTGCGGTCGCGAGTCTTGCGAGTTTTGGCCGCCTTGTTGCGGTAAAAAATTAAAGCGTTGATCGCCGGTTGTGTCTGACGGCTGTTATCGCCCATGGGGGACGCCGGATCTAAATCACCGAATATTCACGGAGAAAAAAATGCTCGACCCGGCACTCAGCCACTGGCTGGACACCAACGCCCAGGATCTCGACTCGGGCCTCAGCGACCCACAACAGGTCCTGTCCGAACTGGCAGCCGCCAATGTGCTAAGGGTCGGGATCAGCCCATACCTGGGCGGCGTCGGCAGGAATCTGGCTGACGCTGTCGAAATAGTGTCGGCGGTGGCTTACCGCTCCATGACGGCCGCCTTTGTACTCTGGGGACAGCGCACCTTTATCGAATACGTCCTGCAAAGCTCGAACTTCGCGTTGCGCGAACGACTTTTACCCTCCCTGCTTGATGGAAAACTGGCGGGCGCCACAGGCCTTTCGAACGCGATCAAGTTCCTTTCCGGCATTGAAGCCCTGCAGGTTCGTGCTCAACCGGCCCCGGAAGGCTGGACCTTGAATGGGGGACTGCATTGGGTCACCAATCTGCGCAGGAGCGGATTTGTGGTCGCAGCGGCGGTTGAGGATGAGGAAGGTAGTACACCCTTCATACTGGCAATCCCGAGTTCGGCCACAGGTCTGCATCGCTCGAGCGACTTGCAGCTGATGGGATTGCAGTCCAGCAATACTGCGGCCCTGGAGTTCATGCAGGTCGACGTCGCAAGCGACTGGCTGCTGCATGAAGACGCTCAGATCTTTCTTCAATCCGTGCGACCTGCGTTCCTGGGTCTGCAATGTGGAATGTCCATCGGCTTGGCTCGACGATCATTTCAAGAGGTTGAGGCGCACCTGGAACACGATCGTTCCGTGCTTCTTGAGGCTTTGTTGAACCAGCGTTGGCAGCTGGAAGACCGGGTTACCGAGCTGAAACGCGGCCTGCTCGACGGGCGCTTCAGAGATGATCCCGAAGCGCTGTTCAGCCTTCGAATCGCCCTGGCGCAGTCAGCGGCTGACGCTGTGCAGCTGGAACTGCAGGCAAGCGGTGGTAAAGCCTACCTGCAAGAACAGGGTATTGGTTTTGCACGTCGTTGGCGCGAGTCAGCGTTCGTGCCCATCATCACGCCGACGTTGGTCCAACTTCGTGCACAGCTGCAACGCCTGGAACGATGACCGACTCCTCTGCAGCGTCTTCTCCACTGAAAGCACCGCGATGCAAAGCGTTGGATTCTCCGACAGACACCTGCTCAGCATTTAACCCCAGGCACCTTTGCTGAAATCCCCGCCTCCTGTCCTCCATTTTTCTGACCACACATACAGAGGTATGAGCGCCGCATATGGACTGACTAACTGACTAAACCTGCGCACGAATGCGTCTCCAGCCCCTGGAAGATAGTATTTCTCTAAGGTTATGGAGGGTTTCGTCATGAACAAGCAGCTTGCGGAAATGACCACCAGATTATCTTCACTGTTCTTCAAATCGGCCTTGGTCAACGTGGATCCCTCCGCCTGTGTGAGCACCGAGCCCTCTGAAAATGAACTGCATGTCTGTGTGTCCGGGAGCGGTCTTTCATCGATGCATCACAGCACTCATACCCACCTGACCCGGGTCGAAGGGGGGATGACGTGATCCCCGCTGGATCTCATCTGGTAAGCCCTCGCGCATTCTACGTCCATCACGGTATCTACCTCGGTGACGGCAAGGTTGCGCACTACTCCGGGTTAAGCGGATCCCTGCGAGCCGGCCCTATTGAAGTCACCGGTCTCCAACAATTTGCCAAAGGGAGATCCATCTGGATTTACCAAGACCAACCGGCTTTTTCAAACGATGAAATCGTCGCTCGCGCGTGTTCAAGAATGGGTGAAGCTCAGTACAAAATACTCTCGAACAATTGCGAACACTTCTGCAACTGGTGCATTAACGGCACCAGCTACAGCGCTCAGGTGATTGAATACATTCACTGCCCTTTACGCGTGCTGCGCCACATTCTTCGCCAAAAAACAGGCCTTATCGCTTAACTTACAATAATGGGTGCGTTTACAAACCCAGTATTTTATTCCGCGTAATGCTTTACCAGGTAACAACTCCCTCATCGTAGAAATTCCGCTCCAGACGCCGTCGAACGGTTTGGCGAGTCCTGATTTTACCGACTACGATTCACACTGTTGTCGGTATTGCTTTGCGGACACAGCAGGCCTGCGCCTTTATGAAAATCATCACTGAACCCACGCCAGCTGTCAGGTGGTTTTCACGCCCCTTTGTCAATTCCGTCCAGCTGCAGCGGCTTGGGGCAATCGCCCTGTCTAGTTCAATCTTCGTCATCGACACCGCGAGTTCGATACACATTGCCATTGCGGTGCTCTACGTCGCCGTCATACTCATGTCTGTGAATCTGTTCTCCAGGAAAGGCGTAATAGGCGTCTCATTGGTTTGCATCGGCCTGACGCTGACTGCTTTTGTGATAGGCCACGGCTTTGAATTATACGATGGCAGTTTCGCGCGTCTTCTCGTCAGCCTCTCTGCGATCGGCATGACGACGGTGTTGGCCCTCAAGAATAAATCCGCCACCGATGAATTGCAGGAGCAGGTAAGGCTGCTTGCACAGACCCATGACGCAATCATCGTCCGGGACATGAATCACGTCATCACCCAATGGAGTCCTGGGGCCGAAGCACTGTACGGCTGGACCAAATCTCAGGCAGTGGGTCAGGACTTTCGCGCACTCTTGAGTCCTCAACTGATGACGAGCTGGGACCAAATGATGGCTTGCCTCCTTGAGACGGGTCATTGGGAGGGTGAAGTGATCGAGCATTGTCGCGACGGCGCCTGCGTAACGGTGGTGAGTCGGTGCTCGTTGTCGCGTGGGGCAAACAATCAACCTAAAGCGATTCTTGCCACTCACAACGACATTTCTGACCGCAAGCGAGCGATCGAAGCCCTCCAGCGCAGCGAGGCATTCCTCGCAGGGGCGCAGTGGTTGAGCCAGACGGGAAGCATTGGCCTCAAGATTCCCAGCGGTGAAATGTATTGGTCGAAAGAAGCACGGCGGATATTCGAATTCAATGCTGATGAGCCCCCCACACTGACCAGCATTCTGGCGAAAACCCATCCAGACGATATTGAGATCGTCAAAGCAGCCATCAAAAATGCCTTCCAGAAAGCGCCTCACATCAAGACCGAATATCGGCTTTCAATGGCTGACGGAAGTGTCAAACACCTGCAGATGCTGGCTCAGCTCGTAAAAGACGGGGATGAAGACAGCGAGTATGTGGGGGCGTTGATGGACGTCACGGACACCCGAATGGCTGAGGAGGCTCTACACCGATCAGAAGTCCAGCTCGCTCACTTCAGTCGCGTGGCGACGCTTGGCGAACTCGCCGCGTCCATCGCTCATGAAGTCAACCAGCCGTTGGCAGCTGTTGCCACCAATGGCACTGCCGGCCTGCGTTGGTTGAACCGCGACACGCCTGATATTGGTGAAGTGCGCAGCGCAATCGAACGCATGGTGAGCGAGACGCACAGAGCGAGTGAAGTTATCAGACGAATCCGGGCGATGGCTCGCAAAACAGAACCGCAGAAAGCCGAGTTGAACCTGGTGGAAATCATTGATGAGTCACTGGCCCTCGTCGGCCGGGAACTCAAGCGCAACAAGGTGGAGCTGGAGCGAGGTTTTGACAATGAAGCCGTCTCGGTCACCGGCGACCGAGTCCAGCTGCAGCAGGTCATCATCAATTTGCTCATGAACGCCATGCAGGCAATGGCCAACGCAAAGATCAAACGTCGCACCCTGCATCTTCGTCTTCTGCATTCCGACGACGGCTCTGTCTCCTTTGAGATCAAAGACAGCGGCCCGGGCATTTCAAGCGACCGCATGCCGATGCTGTTCATGGCCTTCTATACGACAAAGCAAGAAGGAATGGGCATGGGACTGTCCATTTGCAGATCGATCATCGAGGCTCATGGTGGCCGGATCTGGGCAACCTCAGAGCCAGGAGAAGGCGCCGTATTTCATTTGTCGTTACCGATAAGTTCCTGGGAGCAACCTTGAACCGAGATACGTCGCCCCATCGTTCTGCCGATACGTCGCCCATCGTCTTTGTCGTCGACGATGAAGCATCCATGCGCGAAGCCTTGGCCAGTCTGTTCCGCTCAGTCGGCGTGCGCGTCGAAACATTCGCTTCTGCGGCGGAGTTTCTGGAGCGGCCGGATCCGGATGCGCCTAGCTGCCTGGTACTGGATGTTCGTCTGCAGGGGTCAAGTGGACTGGATTTTCAGCGTCAGTTGATCGAGGCGAACATCAATCTGCCCATCATTTTCATGACGGGGCATGGCGACATTGCAATGTCAGTGAAAGCAATGAAGGCAGGGGCGCTGGATTTTCTCGTCAAACCTTTTCGTGATCAGGACTTGCTGGATGCGGTATCCGCGGCGCACCGAACAGACGCCGCTTGCAGAGAAGTCCGCAAGCAGGACTCCGGACTGCACGCCTGCTACCAGTCACTGACGGCTCGGGAGCGAGAAGTCATGGCATACGCTGCCCGCGGATTGATGAACAAACAAATTGCCAGCGAGATGAACCTGAGTGAAATCACGGTCAAGATACATCGCGGCCACGCCATGAAAAAAATGCAGGCGAAATCGTTCGCCGACCTGGTTCGAATGGCCGAATCACTCGGTATTGGAGAGAAACGCTGAGAAGCACATACGTGTGTATTATTTTTTTCAAAGGAATGGCCGCATAAAGTGGGCCTAAGCGAAGAGGTGAATCTCTAATCTGCCTCTTTCACAAGGATACACACCATGAGCAAAGTCCCCGTGATTTCCATTGTTGATGACGACGCGTCTGGCCGCATCGCATTGAGCAGCCTTATACGTTCGTTGGGCTACCAACCCTGTCTTTTTGCCTCCGCTGAAGACTTTTTGGCGTCCGCTCATCGCAATGACACCGATTGCCTGATTTCAGATGTGCAGATGCCTGGAATGACGGGCCTGGAGCTGCAGGATGAACTCATTCATCACGGGCAGGACATTCCCATGATATTGATCACGGCTTATCCGGAAGAGACTGTACGCAAGCGGGCAGAGGATGCTGGCGCTGCTGGCTTTCTCAGCAAGCCGTTTGATGGTCAAACGATGATTGATTGCATAGAGGCCGTTTTCGCAAGAGCCTGAAAACTCAGGCCCCGCGCTGTACCCATTGATCGACGCTCCAAGACGCAGTGCATGAATCCCCCGTCCCCCTCCCCTTGTTGCCTTCCCCTTCGTGCAGTTCTCCCCAACGGTGAAGACGTTCACCACAGAACGTCGCGTGAGTGCGCATCTATTTCCTGACAGGCACGCCTTCTAAATAAACGCATACCTAAACAAACATATACAACTGTATGAGGTGCTACCACTTATGCGCTAAAGCGTATGAACGTACGTAGAAGTGTTTATGAATACCAAGGCCCTTATTCTAGATCCAAGCCAACAAGCAATAACCCCCAGGCGAAAGAACGTGGTTCCACCCGCCTGCTGAAGTTGAGAGTCAATGCTGACCCCGGCGAAGTGATCCAACAATAAGACTGCCCGAAGGTGGATGACAATGAACAGAAATGATCTCCGCAAAATCGACTTCAGCCTTTTGATTGTTTTCGAAACGCTGATGCACGAACGCAACCTGACCCGTGCCGGCGAAAAGCTGTTTCTTTGCCAACCGTCGATCAGTGCTTCATTGAACCGTCTGCGCCAGTACTTTGATGATCCACTCTTTATCCGGATCGGCCGCACCATGGAGCCCACCAGCCGTGCGTTCGAAATCCAGCAGAACTTGACGCCCGCTCTGGACACCATGGCCGCAGCACTGAGCCATGTTAATGAGTTCGATCCATTAACCAGCAACGCTGTTTTTCGTATCGGGCTTTCTGATGATGTGGAATATTCCTTACTGCCAAGCTTGTTGCGTCAGTTGAGAATGGAAGCGCCCAGTGTCAGTTTTGTCGTGCGTCGCACCGATCATTTGACCATGCCCAACCAACTGGTGACTGGAGAGGTATCGCTCGGGGTTTGCCACAGCCGAGACCTGCCCGCCAATGCCAAGAGAAAGTTTCTGCGTGGCATCCGCCCCACGTTATTGAGCGCCAATTCGATCACTCGCGAGCTCGACCTGGACGAATACTGCAAACGTCCGCATGTTTCCGTTTCGCTGAATGGCGAAGTCACGGATTCCATTGATCGGTCGCTCAATGCGATCGGACGCAGACGTCATGTCGTACTTGCCGTCCCGCAATACAGTGCACTCAAAACACTGATTGAAGGCACAGACATGGTCGCCGTTGTACCTGAATATGTGGCTAGCACCATGATCGGACAAGGCGGATTGCGCATGGACCCGATGCCGATTGACGTGCCAGAACTCGAACTGTCGCTGTCCTGGAGCGCGACCCTGGATAACGATCCCGGCGAACGCTGGCTTCGCGCCCGGGTCGCACACCATCTGGCAGAAAGCAGCACGTTGATAGCTTCATTGGTGACAACGAAACTCGCGGCATGAACAACGCGGCAGTCGCGTTATTTAACAGTACCTGTTCAACATAAACAGTCATCTTGTAGATATTGAAACCATAGGCAGCGCCTATACAGCGGATTGTATCTCGGTCTTTGACGTTATTAGCGACCGATAAGACCATGGCAGTACAACTTAGCGTTCCCACAACAGCACCCACTACGAAAGCATCACTGGAGAAGCCATGAAACAGTCTCATGTTTACAACGAAACCAGCATTGCATTGACCACTGAAATCCTGCAGCGCAAGGCAAGCAAGAACCTGTCCTGGCAGGATCTCAAGGACGGTACCGGCCTGGGCCTTGCCTACGTGACTGCCGCCCTTCTTGGCCAGCAACCGCTTCCAGAAAGTGCCGCCAAAGTTATTGGGGCAAAACTTGACCTCGATGATGAAATGGTCGCCCTTCTCCAGATTATCCCGCTTCGCGGCAGCCTGTCGGGCGTTCCGACTGACCCGACCATCTACCGCTTCTACGAAATGATTCAAATCTACGGAACGACACTCAAAGCCCTGGTTCACGAACAGTTCGGCGACGGCATCATCAGCGCGATCAACTTTAAGCTTGATATGAAAAAAGTCGAAGACCCGGAAGGCGGTCACCGCGCAGTCATCACGCTGGACGGGAAGTTTCTTCCGCTGCGTCCCTTCTAAGGGCTGCAACTTACCATTCGCTCTGCAACGGCCAGCACGGTATTAACCTGTTGCCAATGTGTGTGTGGACCGACGCGGGTGCAGATGACGTACAGCGACTCCCACGGCGGCACTCACACGCTTGTGTACGACGTCATTGGCAACGGCTGCACTAACTCATTATTCATTTACGCTGTTCACTACAAAAAGGAAACGACCATGAAAGCGCTTATCGAAGGTTTCTTGAAGTTTCAAAAAGATGCATTTCCTCAACGTGAGAACTTATTCAAACATCTGGCAACCACTCAGCACCCAGGTACGCTGTTCATCACCTGCTCTGACAGTCGAGTGATACCGGAACTGTTGACCCAGCAGGAACCCGGCGAGCTGTTCGTAATTCGCAACGCCGGCAATATCGTGCCGTCGTATAGCCCCCATCCAGGCGGCGTGTCGGCCACCGTCGAATACGCTGTCGCCGTCTTGGGCGTTACCGACATCGTCATCTGCGGACACTCCGATTGCGGCGCCATGACCGCCGTTGCCCAGTGCAAATGCATGGATCACTTACCCGGCGTTGCGGGATGGTTGCAACACGCGGAGTCCGCGAAGGTGATCAATGAATCACGCACTCACGTCAATGAAACCGCCAAGGTGAACTCAATGGTGCGAGAAAACGTGATTGCGCAGTTGGCCAATATCCAGACTCATCCGAGCGTGCGGCTCGCACAGGAAAAAGGGTTGGTGAACCTGCATGGCTGGGTCTACGACATCGAGACCGGGTCGATCGACGCGCTGGATGCCGACAACCGCACGTTTAAATCTCTGGTTGAGCACCCGACCACTTGCGCCGTGCAGGCCCGTCCTGTTCAGGCGGCCGCGTGATGACAAGTTCACTCCGGGAGCAAGCAACATGCTGAAAGTCATTATGTACACCACGGGCACTTGCCCTTATTGCCAAGCCGCCAGGCAGTTGCTGAAAACCAAAGGGATTACCTTCACCGAAATTGATGTGCATTCGGTTGAGCGCAGGGTCGAAATGGTCAACCGCAGTGGCCGGCGCACTGTGCCTCAAATCTTCTTCGGAAACTGGCACGTGCGTGGATACGACGATCTGGCTCAACTCGACGCCGAGGGCGCAATTATGGAGATGCTCAATCCGCGCTTCGCGAGTTGAACGGTCTTTCTTTGATTGTGAGTGCGGTTGAACACTTCAATTGACGAGTTTCTGCCGCGATGTCCATAGGTCTTCTCATCGCAACGATGTGCCGACACATCTATTTGAAATATCCAGAGGTCGTCACGGGATTCAGGCGCGGGTCCCACACTCAGATTGTTTCATTGCGCTGAATAGAGTTATGAGTTCTTTGCCCATTCTCCGAACCGCGTTTGGAGGTGAAACTGACACGGCATTAATGCGCGCGTCGAGTTCCGTTTTACACCCTTTGAACAGCTTCAGGTCATTAACCCAGTACGAGAATTAAAATGACTTATGATTTCGATTTGTTTGTAATCGGCGCAGGATCTGGCGGGGTTCGTGCTGCACGCTTTTCTGCCGATTACGGCGCCAAAGTCGCGGTTGCGGAAAGCCGCTATCTGGGGGGCACATGCGTGAACGTCGGCTGCGTACCGAAAAAGCTGCTCGTTTACGGGGCGCATTTCTCGGATGACTTCGAGCAGGCACAAGGCTTCGGCTGGTCAACCGCTCATCCACACTTCGACTGGGCCACGTTGATCAGCAATAAAAATCGTGAAATCCACAGGCTCAATGATATTTATCGCAAGTTGTTGGCCAACAGCGGTGTCACCCTGCTGGAAGGTCATGCCCGTCTCACCGATGCGCACCATGTTGAAGTCAACGGTCAGATATTCAGCGCCGAGCGTATCCTGATCGCGACCGGCGGCTGGCCAACGGTCCCGGACATTCCCGGCCGTGAACACGCGATCACGTCCAACGAGGCATTTTTTCTGCAAAGCCTCCCTGAACGGGTGCTGGTAGTGGGTGGTGGCTACATCGCGGTTGAGTTCGCAGGCATCTTCAACGGGCTGGGTGCCGATACGCGCCTGCTGTATCGCGGCGAGATGTTCCTGCGAGGATTTGATCACTCGGTGCGCACTCACCTGGCCGAGGAGTTGATCAAGAACGGTCTGCAGCTGGACTTCAATACTGACATCGTCAAGATCGACAAGCTGTCGGACGGAAGTCTCCTCGCGACCTTGAATGATGGGCGCCAGTTGGAAACCGACAGCATTTTCTACGCGACTGGTCGTCGGCCGATGCTCGAGCATCTGGGCCTGGAAAATACCTTCGTCGAGCTAAACGATGCGGGTTATGTCGCAGTGAACGAACATTTTGAGACGCGTGAACCTTCGGTCCTGGCGATCGGAGACGTCATCGGCGGCGTACAACTGACCCCAGTGGCGACCGCAGAAGGCACGGCAATCGCGCGCCGTTTGTTTAAACCTGAACTGTATCGTCCTGTGGATTATCGACATATTCCGACCGCCGTCTTCAGTCAGCCCAGCATCGGCACCGTAGGCCTTACCGAGGAAGAGGCTGTCGCCCAAGGGCACAAGGTGACAGCCTATGAGAGCCGGTTTCGGCCGATGAAGTTGACCTTGACCGAGTCCAACGAGCGAACGCTGATGAAGCTGGTGGTAGATGCCCACACGGACCGAGTGCTGGGTGCACACATGGTTGGCCCGGATGCCGGGGAAATCATCCAGGGGTTGGCCATTGCCCTTAAAGCCGGCGCGACCAAACGCCTCTTCGACGAAACCATCGGTGTACACCCCACCTCAGCCGAGGAATTCGTGACCTTGCGTACGCTCGTCAATCACTCGTGAGATCAAGACCCCGCCCAGTTTTGGACAGCCACGGCCCCGTGGTCAGAATGCTCAGATGAAGTGGTCGCGGTGCGGTAGATGGGATGTCTAGGACAACAGCCTAAGTCATCAGCAACCGCTGAGACCACCTGCTTCAGCCCTTATGGGTGCAGCCGCGAGTGCGTCGGTTGTTTGATTGGCAGGAAAGAGCTTTTCGACAATGACGCAGTCAATCCACAGACCTTCCAGACAGGCGTGTTTCTCGTAGATGCCTACCTGGCGAAAATCACTTGCTTCGCACAAGGCAAGGCTGGCGTGGTTTGACGCGAAAATCCGCGAGAGGACTTTCCAGAACCCATGGGCCTCTGCTTCCTTGAGCAAAGCCTGAAGCAGTTGCTTCCCGAGTCCTCGGCCCCGAACTTCCCTGCTCGTTGCTTACTCGCGGTTTGCGTCGCGATCAGCTTTCGCCTTCCGGTGAAAAGTCATCCGGCAGTCTGAGCGCTAAACCGCCCGGGCAGGCAAGATGGCGGCGATATCGAGCACATATGCTTTATCAAATATTCGACATTACGTATATTCGATTTTCCGAATGTGAGTGAGATCACCATGTCCGCCCCAATCAATTCGCCATACGCTTCATGACATCCATGAACGCATCAAGCTTTTCGTATTGGTCAAGACCAAACATCTGGAGGATCTATGACAGAGCCTATGACCCCCACCTCGTTGTTCAAGTGTCTGGCCGATGACACTCGAACCAAGATCACGCTCCTCATCGTCAATGAGGGCGAGTTGTGCGTTTGCGAACTCACCGCTGCACTCGACCAGAGCCAACCCAAGATTTCTCGCCACCTGGCGCTGCTTCGCTCAGCAGGCTTGCTGATGGATCGTCGCCAGGGCCAATGGGTGTACTACCGCTTGCATCCCGAGCTGCCCGAGTGGGTTACAGCAATCCTGAAAGAGGTTGTGGACGCGAACCAGCAATGGTTGGAAGCCGAAGCCAAACGTCTGTGCGACATGAATGGCCGTCCTGTCAACCAGGCCGTCTGTAACTGATCTGCGCCCGAATAGAGTTTCTGAAATGCTACTTGCCGTACTGATTTTCATCGCAACCATCGTGCTGGTCATCTGGCAACCCAAGGGTCTTGGTGTGGGCTGGAGCGCAACCTTCGGCGCAGTGCTCGCCCTGGTGACCGGGGTAGTCAGTCTCGGAGACATCCCTGAGGTCTGGCATATCGTCTGGAATGCCACGGCAACTTTCATTGCCGTCATCATCATCAGCCTTCTGCTTGATGAGGCAGGTTTTTTTGAATGGGCCGCGCTGCATGTTGCTCGTTGGGGCGCCGGTAGCACGCGTAAGCTCTTCGCCTTCATCATTCTGCTGGGCGCTGCCGTCTCGGCCCTGTTCGCCAATGATGGGGCGGCCCTGATCCTTACCCCAATTGTGATTGCGATGTTGTTCGCGTTGCGGTTTTCACCCGCTGCTACCTTGGCCTTCGTTATGGCTGCCGGATTTATCGCTGACACGGCAAGCCTGCCATTGGTGGTGTCCAACCTCGTCAACATTGTCTCTGCTGACTACTTCGGCATCGGGTTCAGCGAATACGCGTCCGTCATGGTGCCTGTGAACCTCGTCAGCGTGGCGGCCACATTGGCCATGCTCATGTGGTTTTTCCGCAGAGACATGCCAAAGACCTACGATCTCAACCAACTCCAGATGCCGAGCGAGGTCATTCGCGACCGCGCTACCTTTGCAGCCGGTTGGTGGGTGTTGGCTCTGCTATTGATCGGCTTCTTTGTCATTGAACCCTTGGGTGTGCCCATCAGCGCTATTGCGGCGGTGTGCGCGCTCATTCTCTACGTGTTTGCAGCTCGTGGACACGCCATCGACACAGGCAAAGTACTCAAAGAGGCGCCATGGCAGGTGGTGATTTTTTCTTTGGGTATGTACCTGGTTGTTTATGGCCTGAAGAACGCCGGCCTGACTGACCATATCGCGCAGATCCTGAACGTATTCGCGGGGTACGGTGTCTGGGGCGCTTCCTTGGGCACTGGGCTGCTAACAGCATTGCTGTCTTCGATCATGAACAACATGCCGACCGTTCTGGTAGGCGCCTTGTCCATTCATGCCGCCGAGGTCGATGGCGTCGTCCAGCAAGCGATGGTGTACGCCAACATCATCGGCTGCGACCTGGGCCCGAAGATCACTCCAATCGGAAGCCTGGCCACCCTATTGTGGCTGCACGTGCTGGCACGCAAGAACATAACGATCAGTTGGGGTTACTACTTCAAGACCGGCATTGTGCTGACCCTACCGATCCTCATTGCCACCTTATCCGCCTTGGCATTGCGCCTCAGTTTCTGAATCAAGGAATCGTCTGATGAAAGTCTTGTTCATGTGCCCCCACAACAGCTGCCGCAGCATTCTGTCGGAGGCACTCTTCAATCACCTGGCGCCTGAAGGAGTAGAGGCTGTCAGCTCTGGAAGTTTTCCCAGTGGTCGGGTGAATCAACGGGCATTACAAACGCTGGAGGCGGCAGGTATTTCGACGGCGGGCTTGAGCAGCAAGGCTTCGGAGGCTTTTGAAGACTCGCCTCCAGACATTGTGATCACCGTCTGTGACCGGGCTGCGGGTGAAGCGTGCCCTATCTTCTTAGGGCCAGCCTTGAAGGCGCACTGGGGCTTGGCCGACCCGTCCGAGGCCAACGGATCGGAAGCCGAGATTACAGGCGCGTTTGAATCCACGCTCGCCAAGATTCGCGAGCGTGTCAGTGCATTTCTTGCCCTGCCGCTAAAGACCATGAGTACTGACCAGCTCAAAGCCGAACTGAACCGCATCGGTTCGCTTTGAGGATCAACCGAGGCAGCGCCCCGCTGGGCGCCGCCGTAGGAGTTTATATGCAAGACACATTGCCGAACGTAGACGCCGATCTGATCGATATCCCGTCGTTGGAGCGACTGACCCCGGCGTCCCTGTCGATCCACAAACCTCGAATCCTCCTCCTGTACGGCTCGACACGAGAGCGCTCTTTCAGCCGATTGGTCACACAGGAGGCCGCACGTCTTCTGGAGCAGTTTGGCGCCGAAACCAGGATCTTCGATCCGTCAGGTCTGCCGCTGCCGGATGATGCTCCCGACACCCACCCTAAAGTGGCCGAGCTGCGTGAGCTGATGCAGTGGTCAGAGGGACAAGTGTGGTGTTCCCCTGAGCGGCACGGCTCGATGAGCGCAGTGTTCAAGGCGCAAATCGACTGGGTTCCGCTAGCAATGGGAGCTGTACGACCTACGCAAGGGAAAACCCTTGCGGTAATGCAGGTCTGCGGAGGCTCGCAGTCTTTCAACGTGGTCAATCAGCTGCGGGTACTGGGACGATGGATGAGGATGTTCACCATCCCAAACCAATCTTCCGTCGCCAAGGCATTCACCGAGTTTGATGAGGCAGGCCGTATGAAGCCATCCTCGTACTACGACCGGCTGGTAGACGTGATGGAAGAACTGATGAAGTTCACGCTGCTGTTGCGGGATCGTCAGGACTACCTGGTTGATCGCTATTCCGAGCGTAAAGAGTCCGCCGAAGAGTTATCCAAGCGCGTCAATCAGCGTTCCATTTAATGCCTGGACGAGGGAATTGTATGAGCCAGATCACGATCTATCACAACCCACAATGTGGCACCTCTCGAAACACCTTGGAACTGATCCGCAACAGCGGAGAAGAACCGACCGTCATCGAATACCTGAAAACTCCACCTGATCGCGCCACGCTGGTGAGGCTGATCCAGGACATGGGTATTGAGGTGCGAGCCCTGCTGCGTATCAAGGGCACCCCTTACGAAGCGTTGGGACTGGGCAACGCATCACTGAGCGATGAACAGCTCGTTGATGCCATGATGGAGCATCCCATCCTGATAAACCGCCCTATCGTGGTGACACCACTGGGCACACGGTTGTGTCGTCCATCGGAAGCTGTCCTCGACTTGCTTCCACAACCGCAACGCGGCAGTTTCGTCAAAGAGGATGGGCAGGTCGTTATCGATGAGCATGGACGTAAAGTCTGAGTCTTCGCGGCGATTTACAGCGGCTACAGGAGCACGGCGGTGAGTCAGAGTCGGAAGCTGGATGTTGTGGTTATCGGCGGCGGCCAATCCGCACTCACCGTCGCGTACTTTCTCAAGCGAACGGGACTGTCCTATGTGTTGCTTGATGCGGAGCCCGCGCCGGGAGGAGCCTGGCGGCACGCGTGGGATTCGCTTCGGCTGTTTTCACCCTCTGCATGGAGTTCCATTGCTGGTTGGCCAATGCCAGCCGTTGCCGACGGTACTCCCAGCCGGGACGATGTTATCGATTACTTGACCCAGTATGAGCGCCGCTACGACTTTCCCATCAGGCGTTCAACGCGGGTGACTCATGTTGAAAAAATCGATGATGGACTGCGCGTCTTCTCGGATGATTGTTCCTGGGATGCCAAGGCGGTCATCAGTGCCACAGGCAACTGGAGCCGACCGGTAATACCCGCTTATCCAGGGCAAGCGCTGTTCAAGGGGCAGCAGCTGCACTCCGCCCAATACGTTGGCCCAACAGGGTTTGAAGGAAAAACGGTTCTCGTGGTCGGGGGAGGCAACTCCGGTGCCCAGATCTACGCTGAGGTTTCGAAAGTGTCTCAGGCTGTCTGGGTGACTCAAGAGCCGCCACAGTTTCTTCCCGATGAGGTTGATGGTCGTGCGTTGTTCGAACGTGCCACCGCTAGGTTGAAGGCGCTGCAAGCGGGCCTTGAGCCGCCCCAAGCCCAAGGTGGTCTGGGTGACATTGTAATGGTGCCGTCCGTGAAAGAGGCTCGCGACCGAAGGGTATTGAACTCGGTACGTCCGTTCGTGCAATTCACCCCAACGGGCGTGGTGTGGCCATCAGGGAGCGAGACGAAGGTAGACGCCGTCATCTGGTGTACTGGATTTTCTCCAGCGCTCGGCCACCTGAAAAGCCTCGGCATCGTGGGAGAGGACAACAGAGTCGCGGTAACTGAGAACCGGAGTGTGGACTGCCCCAATCTGTGGCTGGTGGGGTACGGCGACTGGACGGGACTTGCGTCTGCTACCTTGATCGGCGTAACCCGCACTGCTCGGGATGTGGTCAAGCAGGCTCAGGGCTATCTCTCTTCAAAACTCTCTGCATGAGACACCAGATGAGCATTGGCGAAACAACAAAACTGATCAGAACCCGAAGCGAAGAAAACGCGAACCTACTCGTCCGGGCTGGCTGGACGCGCCGCAGGTGATGCCCCCGCGTCTCGATTCCAGTTAATCGCATGACCTCCAAACCAACAGCTCTCAAGCTGATCCCTACCGGCTATTCGCATGTGGTCAGTTGCGATGCAATTCCCCATCACGCTGCGACATCACGAAGTACAGGCTTACGCTGCGATATACACTGATAGGCGTATGCCCCCTCCCTGAACGGTGAATGTGATGCTGTTGAGACACCTGCGTTATCTGTTGGCAGTCGCCGATAATGGCGGTTTCACCCGCGCGGCCGAAGTGCTCCACGTTTCTCAACCCACCCTTTCACAACAGATTCGTCAGCTCGAAGAGATGCTCGGCGTCGTCCTGTTTGATCGTACATCGCGCACCGTCACCCCCACCGATGCAGGGCAGGCGTACATCGAGTGTGCTCGACGAGTGCTCGTCGAACTGGCGGCGGGCAAACGGGCATTGCACGACGTGAAGGACCTTTCACGGGGTACTTTGAGACTCGCGATGACGCCGACCTTCATGGCCTATCTGGTGGGGCCGATTGTGCGTGATTACGCCGGACGCTTTCCCAATATCCACTTGGAAATTTTCGAATTGTCGATGGACGATATCGAGATGGGGCTGGCCGACGACTCGCTGGACATCGCCATTGCGTTTGACGAAGTCAGGAACGCAGACATCGAGTCGATTCCCGCGTTTGTCGAAACGTTGGGGTTGATGGTCGGACGTGATCACCCGCTGTACGACCACCCGACAGCCTTGACGACTGACGAGGTCGCGCAATTGGATTTCGCTTTGCTGACGCCTGATTTTGCCACTCGAACCTGCATTGACGAGTACTTCACCAAGGCCCGCATCACCCCCAAAATCGTGGTGGAGGTGAACTCGGTCAACACGCTGTTAGAAGTGATTCGACACACCCGGGTCGCCACCATTCTTCCGGAGCCGATCGCGACGCAGGACAGAGCGTTAAGCAAACTGGTGATGCAGGATAAGGCACCTCAACGCGGAGCTGCTCTGCTGAGACGAAAGAATAATTATCACAGCGCGGCATCAGCCGCCTTTATGGACCTGGTGCTGGGGAAGATGGCCCAACAGGACAACACTATTTGATCGCTGGGCGACACCACATGGGCCTCTCCGACTTCATCAGGTCCTCCCTTCGCATCGAGACCCGGTAATCGGAAGATTCCCTAACCCGTGTAGCGTCCGGTCACTTGGAATAGGTGGTGAAAATCAGGTCCGTCGCTGGTGGCAACTTGCTGTGGCAAGCAAAGCAGCTATTGACCACTTTTCCGCTCGGATTGGGCTTTCCATCCTCGAACTGGCCGTACCCCCATCCACCCGTGCCGGCATATCGTTTCGAGTCCTTCACCTCAATTTGAACGTTGGTAGGCTCGCCCGCGACGAATGATTGGTCCCGTCCAAAAATGGCGTTATTTCGTGCGGAGGACTCATACTTATAGGCCAATCGCGCGATGAAGGCGCCATCCGGGAATGGAAGCGTCCCTTCCCTGAACGCCCTCATGGCAATGTCATTGCCGAGGATGACCCGAATATCAGGCTTGTCACCCTCCTCGTGGGCAATGCTGACGAACTGCCAATCGCGGTAACCAGGCGGCAGCGTAACGCCAAAGACGGGCGAGCCTTCAGCCGTGGCGGCGGGTGTATCAGCCTCTACAATCACAGAGAGGCCCGCCACCCCGCCGATCGCAATGGCAGTCGCAGAAAACATCAGCATTTTCCAAGTCATCACAAACGCTCCTGCTCGGGCGCTGGGGCATGACCGCGCCGTTCTGGTTTTTGAATCGACGATCAAACATTCTGCCCTCAAATGGGGGGCAGTCCGTTGAGTATTCTTCTTTCCGCATCCACCAGAGACGCGGGACGAATCGCTTCACCTTTGGCGTAGGCGCGAAAGACCATTTGCCGTTGGCCAGTCGTAATAATCCACGGTGTGGCTTTCATGGGGCATCATTTTTCCCTCTGGATGAAATAAACAAAAAACCCATCTGTTACTCATCCGTATTGCGATCTACCCGCACGCAAGCATTGTCATTCAGCCTCAAGCGAGCGGTAAAACCCGGGGTTGCGTTACGGGACCTGTGGGGTCTCATACCAGTTGCGGTCGGGCGTTGCGAAACGCATTTTCTTGCGGACAACAGCGGCGTTGTCGGCACTGGTGAGCTGTTCCAGTAACTGAAACGCCACTTCCGTGGCTGTGCCTGGGCCGGTGGAGGTGATGATCCGGCCGTCTACGACCACCGGCCGGTCAACAAAAAGGGCGCCGGTTTCGACCAGTTGCTGTTTCCGTTTCCCGCCCTCTTGGTGATAGGTCGTCGCATGCCGGCCGCGCAGTACGCCGGCGGCGCCCAGGCACACGGATGAAACGCAGACGCTGGCAACGGTTTTTCCTGCGTCTACAAAATGTCGGATCGCGGACAAGAAGGGTTCGCTCAGCGCCTCTTCATAGAACCCTGCGGGTTCAAAACCGCCGGGCAAGGCCAGCGCGTCGAAGCGGCTGATGTCCAGATCCTGTAGCAGAAAGCTGGGATTGAGAGACAGGCCAAACGTCGTGACGATGTTTCTGCGAAGGCCGGCGTTGACCAGTTCGATGGGATGATCGCCGAGTAGATCGGCCCAGCCCAGTACGTCAGTAAAGGCGGCCATCTCCAACGGTTCAACGCCGTTAGCGAGCAGCATGAGTACACGTTTCATCGGCATGAGCCTCCGCATTTTTGAGTGGATTTCGCTGATCAAGTGAGGCCATCTTCCGCTTTAAAACCACCGGGGAGAACGACCAGAAAACGGAATCCACTCTTTCATCAATTGAAATACCGCGGTGTGTTTTGTGTCGGTTCTTAGCCGCTTCCGCCCCTGATACAGTTCCTCACATTAAGCCGTCCGGCTGAACACAGACGGGATACAGCAGCCCGCTTAAATGATCCCGTCACTCCTCCTCGCTTTCAGGAAAACCCGATGAAAAAGCTACTCGCAGGTCTTACCTTCGCCGCTGCAATGGCCAGCGGTGCCGCAGCCATGGCTGACTCAGTCAAGCCGACGGTGGTGTTGGTCCACGGCGCATTTGCCGATTCCAGCAGTTGGAATGGCGTGATCAAAATCCTGGAAAAGGACGGCTACCCCGTCATCGCCGCCTCCAATCCACTGCGCAGCCTGAAGGGTGATGCGAGCTCGGTCGCCGACCTGTTGGCGAGCATCAAAACTCCGGTGGTATTGGTGGGGCACTCTTATGGTGGTCCAGTCATCAGTGAGGCGGCCTACGGTAATGCCAACGTCAAAGCGCTGGTGTACGTCGCGGGCGTAGCACCAGACGCCGGTGAGTCAACCGCCGATCTGTCCGGACGTTTCCCCGGCGGTACGCTGGGCCCGACCCTGGCTGCCCCGGTCCCTCTCGCTGACGGAGGTAAGGATCTGTACATTCAGCAGGATAAATTCCATGCCCAGTTCGCCGCGGATGTGTCCGACGCCGACGCTAAATTAATGGCTGCCACACAGCGCCCGGTCACCGAGGCTGCCCTCAATGAAAAATCGACCGAGCCTGCCTGGAAAACCATCCCGTCATGGTTTGTCTGGGGTGATAAAGACAAGAACATTCCGCCCCAGGCCCAGGTCTTCATGGCACAACGCGCACACGCTAAAAAGGCAGTGGCTGTGAAAGGTGCATCGCACGTGGTGATGGTGTCGAATCCCAAGGTCGTCGCAGAGCTGATCGAATCGGCGGCAATGGCGAAGTGATCAACTGACCTGCCCTCTCCCATCAGTCGCAAGAGCGTTCAAAGAGCATCTGGCCGCATCGCCGGATGCTCGCGCAGACCCTCCACCATGAAGTCCACGAAGCTGCGCACGCGCATTGAAGCTTTGCGTCTTTCGCGATAAACCACCTGGATGGGCAACGCCGGCAGCTCAAAGGGTTGCAAGATACGTTGCAGGCGTCCGCTATTAAAATACTCGTAAAGCGGATAGCTCAGGCAGCGTGTGAGACCTGCGCCGTGAGCCGTGGCATCGATGGCCGCCTGGACAGTAGCGCAGCTGAGCCTGGACCGCGCTTTGATGCTGTTATATTGGCCTTGGTCTTGAAAATCCCAATGCACGCTGCCCCGGGAAGCTTGGGTGCCAATCAGCTTGTGACGCTTGAGGTCCTCCGGAATGGCGGGTTCGCCGTGAGCCTCAAGATAGCCTGGACTGCCGCAAACGATGGATCGGACGTGGCCCACCTGGCGCGCCACCAACGATGAGTTCGGCAGATGCCCCACGAGCACTGCAACGTCGATGCCCTCCTCGTTCATGTTGGGAAAACGGTCATCGTAGTGCGTGAAGACTTTGACCTGCGGATACGCATCCATGTATCCCGCCAACAACGAGGTCATGACATAACGGCTGAAAAGCAAGGGTAGCAACACCGTAAGATTGCCCTGTGCTTGAACATGCAGCCCTTTAGCCGACGCCTCCGCCATTTCGACTTCCCTAAGGATCCTCGAACTGTCAGCCATGAATGCAGCGCCTGCCTTTGTCAGCACAACCCCTTGGGTGCTTCGTTGCAGCAATGGCACACCCAGACGCGCCTCCAGCCGTGTAACCGCGCGGACGACGGTGGGACCGGAAACGTTGAGTCGACGAGCCGCTGCCGCGAGGCTGGGTCGCTCTGAAAGCGCTTCAAACATGAGCATTTCATGGTAACGATCCATCAGGACGAACCTTCGATGTACGGTTGAAGCGCCGCATCGCTGCTCAGCCGCTCCACCAGAAACTCTACGAAAGTCCGGACCTTTGCAGGCACCCGATGACTCTTTTGGTAGACGATCTGAATCGGCAGCGGTGGCGGTTCATAATCCTGAAGAACAATCTCCAGTGCTCCGGCAGCGACCTGACTTGCGACCTGATAAGACAGTACTCGGGTGATCCCCCAGCCCATGGATGCGATGTTGATCGCGGCTTGATTTGCAGTTACGACCAAGCGGGGTTCAAAACGAAAACTGAGGTCGTTGCCTTCGTTCACAAACTGCCAGTCGCTGAGAAGATGACTGGCAGAAGACATCACAATATTTAACGAACCCAGCTCCCCGGGATGGCCAGGACGGCCGTAGCGATCAAAGTACGACGGAGCCCCGCATACCACCTGCCTCACCTCACCGACCTTGATGGCGTGCAAGGTATTTTCATGAAGGTGTCCGATTCTGACGGCGACGTCGATGCCTTCATCGAGCACACTCACCACGCGATCCACCAGCATCGCGTTGAGATGTACCGAAGGAAACTGATCAAGATACCCCGCCAGCAAGGGGGCTATGTAAAGCTCTCCAAAAAGCACTGAGGCCGTTACGGTGAGGTGACCGCAAGGTATCGAGTAACTGCCGGCAGCCGCCTCTTCAGCCTCATCAACCTCGCCGAGAATGCGCCGACAATCCTCCAGATAGCGTTGCCCCGCCTCGGTGAGATGCAGACTGCGAGTGGTTCTGGCCAGCAATTGCGTGCCGATCCGCTCCTCCATTGCCGCTATGACCCGCGTGACGCTAGGTGGCGAAATATTGAGGCGACGGGCTGCCGCGGCAAACCCCTCTTCCTCTGCAACCGCCGTGAATATCTGCATCTCTTGAAAGCGATCCATGAGCGACCCTGTCAGGTAAGAGGACAGCGATTGATGTGGGGGGGAACGGCATCCGTGCAGCTGCGCAGGTCGTCCTGCTCAACGTGTGCCCTTGATGAACGGATCCATTGCCGTGGACATGACCGTCCGTGGAGCATCTTTGGATCTTTGAAAAAAACGCAATAAAGAGGGTTGCGACAGGCACTGGGTTTGCAGCGATGCGTTGAAACCTTACTGGCGGCAACCGCACACAACAGGAAAGACCGGTTCACCAGACCAAATAGGACACTAGAACGTGATCGCGTTCAGGGACATCACGCACGCCAGGTGTTATTTGAGTGCGAACCGTTTAATAGTTTGGGGCCCATCATCGCTGCGCATCAGAAACATCGGAATCACCAATAATCGCAATCCAGCATTTCATTAAATGGAATGATCGGTGACCACCAGGGCCGACAAAACGTTTATCTATTCCCCTCATCAGTTGTTCGGCCCTCAGGTGAGCGAACTGAGCCTGCAGCTGCGTAAACCGTTGTTTAAAGTCGCCGTGGTTAGAGACGCCGTGGCGGGTCCTAAGTTACCCGAAGGTTGAGCAGCAACCGTTGGGATGGGAGAAGCGGAAAACAGTCTCGATGACATGTGCGGGCAAGCCCGACTCTTTCTGATTGCGTGCTTCAGCATTCCACCCTACGTCAGGACGTCAGAGCGGTATTGACCCCGCACGGGTGCTCACTCACGTGCAATTCTTGTCGAAAACGTCATGCAGTATTCCGCCATTCGGTAGCACGTCCCGCCAGGTTGGACAGCACGCCGCTGCTACGCTCAATACCGGTGGCCAGCCCCAATCCGGGATCCGCATCGGGTCAATTTTAGAAAAGATAGGTGGGTGGGTCATTTTTCAACGAGCGCCGACACCTCGGGAGCTTTTATGGAAAGAACGACCCTGCCCGCCGCGATCATTCTCGCTGGTTTCTCTATAGGCGCGACGGCCGCTGATACGAAAAACCATGGTTTCCTCGAAGACGGCCAAACGTCTGTCAGCTCCCGAACCATGTATTACTCAAACGACAATCGAGATGGAGGGGCTGACCAGCGTGAAACGGCGACGGCCCTTAAATTCGCATTTATTTCCGGCTTCACCCAGGGCACTGTGGGTTTCGGTGTGGACCTTGCGTCCCTGGTCGCCGTCCATCTGGACGGAGGAAAAGGACATCACCCGGACGCCAACACCTTTTTCCCCAGTGATTCGGACGGCTCGGCGGTTCACTCCTGGAGTCGGGCAGGTGGCACGTTAAAAGCGCGCGTATCTAAAACCGAGCTGGGGGTCGGCAATATCTTTACGCCCAGTCTCCCGATATTGCTCGCCACGGATTCGCGCTTGGTCTATCAGAATTTTGGCGGCGGCATCATCACCTCCAAAGACATCGAGGGGCTGACACTCACTGCCGGTAAAATCGATCAATCCTCGGGGCGAGCCACCAGTAACCCTACTGGCCTGGCGGTCGCCGGCGGCACCAAGGACTCCAACGATTTCCGCTTTGCAGGCGCCGACTGGAAAGCCACGAAGGACCTCACCCTTCAATACTATTTCGCCCGGCTCGAGAACTATTACAAGCAGAGTTTCCTGGGCCTGGTGCACGTGCTGCCCTTGGGTGCCGACCAGTCGTTCAAAACCGATCTGCGTTATTTCGACAGCCGTTCAGACGGCAAGAACGGCGACGTCGGGTATCGATTCAACAACAATGGGGGCTACGCAAAAAATCCCGGCGAGGTCGATAACAAAACCTGGAGCGCCATGTTCACCTACACGCTCGGCGGGCATTCCCTGATGCTCGGCCACGAGAGTGTCAGCGATGACGGTGGGTTCGTCTGGCTTAACCAAGGCAACGTCGTTGATGGGCGCAATCGTCCGGAGGGCAATGGGGGGACGGGCTTCTACCTCTTTACGGACGCCATTGTCGCAAACTTCTCCCGCGCCGGAGAACAGACCCATTTCGGGCAGTATGCGTACGATTTCACAAAGATCGGTATACCGGGCCTGAAAGCGTCGATCTCCTACCTCAGAGGCGACGACATCAAGGACATTGGAAACGGGAGCGACCACAAGGAGTGGGAGCGGGACATGAGGGTCGACTATGTGATCCAGAACGGGCCGCTCAAAGGCTTTGGCACCACGGTCCGCCACGGCACGTACCGCAGTGACGGCTCCGCGTTAGCCGACACCGACCAGACGCGGGTGATTTTCAACTACAGCTATACGTTCCTTTGAGCTCACCACGAACGGCACCTTCTGCGTTCGGTCAGGCCTGAGCAACAGGCTTCACCCTCGCCACTCCCGAGGGCTGACACCGGTTTTTCGGCGAAATGCGCGGGCCAGTGCGGAGGGACTTTCATACCCCACTTCCTCTGCAATGAGCGCGATGGGCTTGCCCTCACGCAGCAGCTTCTGCGCCAGGCTGATGCGCCAGCTCACGAGATAGTCAGCTGGCGCCTGCCCCACCACTCGCTTGAAATGCTCGGCGAAGCTGGCGCGCGACATGTTGGCAGCCACCGACAATTCAGCCACCGTCCAGGCTTTTCCCGGCGCGTCGTGCATCAGACTCATGGGCTTTGAGAGACGCGCATCGGCTAAACCGGCCATCATTCCCGGTTGCTGGTCACCGCTGCTCAGAATGTGGCGCAGCAACTGGATGACCAACAGCTCGAACAAACGGTCCATCACCGCGTCACGACCGCAAACATCATCAAAAGCCTCGGCGAACAGCCAGTCCAGGGTGCTCGCCATGGTCGGGATTTCGTTCAGCTTGAGTATGAGATGGTCCGGTAACGCCCTTGCCAGCGCATTGCCCGAGCCGCCATCGAAGTCCAGCGATGCACACACCAACTGAGCCCCCGAGCCCTCTTTGGCAAACAAGCGATGGCGGTAAGGCCGAGGGAAGAAAATCAGCGTCGGCTCAGTGATCGACAACTCGCGCTCATCGGCCAGCTTCAACAGGACCTCGCCTGACTGAACCAAATGCAGATGGCCACAGGTCTGGTCCCCGTCGAAGGCCGAGATACCGCAGAACGCACCGCTGTAAAAGGTTCCGGCATTGACACCGAAACGAGCCAGCAACGTAGACAGACGATCCATCAACACCCTCGCTTACACTTTGGACGATTGGTCGCATATTAACGCTGATGTGCATCCATTTAACCAGCGACCGCCTATAGCATGAACCCCATACCCAGCGCATGCCGCGCTGAATGTCTGGAGAATCATTATGACCCGCATGACTTCTGTAAGCCTTGAAAACGCCACCGATGCCACCCGCCCACTGCTGGAAGGCGTGCAAAAGAAAATCGGATTCTTGCCCAATGTGTTCCAGGTACTGGCTCACGCCCCAGCCGTACTGACCCATTATGTACAAAGCTCTGCTGCGCTGGGCAAAACGTCCCTGAACGCTGAGGAGAAGGAATCGATTTCCCTCGCCACCTCCCAGGTTAACGGTTGCGACTACTGCCTGGCCGCCCACACATTCTTCGCAGGTAAAACCGGGTTCAGCCATCAAGAGATCCTCAGTGCCCGTGAAGGAAAGCTCGACAACTATGCCCTGCTCGCCCGCCAGATCACCGAAACCCGCGGTCACCTGAGCAGCGAACAAATCGCAGTGGCCCGCGCGGCCGGTATTGACGACGCCAAGATCATCGAAGTGATCGCCCACGTTGCCTCGCAGACACTGACCAACTACCTGAACAACGTCGCGCTGACGGATATCGACTTCCCAGCCATCGAGGCGTGAGCGCAGTCAAAACAGAGGACCCGGTATGAAGACTGTCACGCTGTATACCACCGAAACCTGTCCCTACTGCCGCAGCGCGAAGTCCTTGCTGGCCAGCAAGGGCATCTCGATGAAAGAGATCAACGTTCAGACCCAACCGGCCAAACGTGAAGAAATGATCAAACGCAGTGGACGAAGGACCGTCCCGCAGATTTTCATCGAGAACACCTACATCGGCGGCTTGGACGACCTGGCAAAACTGGATCGTCAAGGCGGGTTGCTGTCGATGCTGGCCTGAGACCAGATCCTGGATCAAGGGCTGATGAGGCATCTTTTACCTTAATGCAATATCTGGCAGCCGTCAGACCCGGATGTTGCATCTCAATGCCCTGAAAAGGATCATACGCGGCATTCCGCCAATGCCCGCCAAGCGATCCCCATGCCAGCGCCTTCGACACCGCATCCGTTGTTTGAAACCTATGCCCGCTTTGGTGAGCTCAACTTCAGCTCGCTCAAACAAGAGTTGCCGGCCGTCACTGACTATTTGATGGCCTTTCCCGCTGAAATACAGGCCCTCGAAGGCTACCGTGCGGTACGCAGCTTCTTGAAGTCGTACGCCGGTAACGAATCCACCTTCAACTCCTATCGAACCCACGTCGAACGGCTATTGCTCTGGACACTGACCAAAGCGCACGTCCCCCTGCTGGACATGCGCCGCACCCATGCCGAAGCGTTTCTGGAGTTCTGCCTCGCGCCGGATCCTGCCTGGATCGGGCCAGTCGTCAAATCCCGATTTACGAGGCTGGGTGCGCGCAAGAAGCTCGCCACCGATACCTTTGTTTTGAACGAGAACTGGAAGCCGTTCAGCCAGTGCGCGTCCAAGGAGGAGCGCAAGCGCGCCGCGGAGGAAAGCCGCCCTCTCCTTCAGGAACATTACAAGCCTGCACAGGGCTCGATCGCACAGATTTTCGCAGTCTGCGGAAGCTTTTTTCAGCATGCGATCGATGAAGGTTTCTGCGAGCACAATCCTTTCAGGGCCGTTAAACAGAAGAGCAAATACAAGCAGCGCACGACCGGCGATCAAGACACCCGCATTCTGACCTCATTGCAGTGGGATTTCGTGCTGGAAACCGCGGAACAGATGGCGGCTCAGGATGATAGATATGAGCGAACGCTGTTCATCGTGGCGACGATTTTTGCGATGTATCTGCGCGTTTCAGACCTGGTCGGGCGGGACAACTGGACGCCGAGCATGGGCGATCTGCGACAGGACGGTGCCGGAAACTGGTGGTATCACGTGGTCGGAAAAGGCAACAAAGCCGGCAAAATCAGTGTGCGGGATGACTACGTCGAGAACTACCTCAAGCGCTGGCGCGTGCATCAAGGTTTATCGCCGCTTCCCGGCTTTCGCGAAACCACGCCGCTGATTGCAACCCAGCGAGGTCGGGCAGGCTTGTCAGACCGGCACATCCGGGTATTGCTGCAGGAGGTCTTTGACCGCGCACTCGGGCGTATGCAGGCCGAAGGCTGGTCCGATGAAGACGTCGCCCGCTTGCGCGCGGCCTCACTTCATTGGCTACGACACACCTCGGCTACGTTCGACGCCCCCCATCGGGACATGAAGGACCTGCAGGTCGACCTGCGACACAACAGCCTCAGCACGACGCAGAACGTGTATTACAACTCCGAGGATGAGAAGCGGGCGTATTCGATCAAGCGTCTGCCTATGAAAGAACGAGGATAATGTCCCCGCTCGGTGTATTCGCCTGCTCAGCCCTTCTGTAGCAGGCGTTCGTCGCAGAACACGGGCCGCTCTTGCCCTCTCCTCCCATCAGAAATCGGGTTCGGCAGCAGAGCCAAGCCCTAAAGGCCAAAGGCATCTTTGAGCAGCGACTCGAGCTGTTTTGGTTTGCGCCCCAACAGTTCTTCAAGTGCACCACTGCTCTCGTCAAATGCGCCTGCTTTGATCGCGGCGTACCAACCACTCAAAAACTGAGCCACGTGCGCAGGCCAACCTTCCCGTTCACGCGCAAGCATGAAGGCGGGAGAGGAAATCGATTCATAGGTAATCGGTTTCCCCGTCAGGCCCGACAGTGTTTCAGCGATGTCGCTGAACGACCAGGCCTGCCCGCTGTTCAGCAAATATCGACGATTTTCATGGCCGTCCTGACTCAACAGAACCGCACCGGTTTCGGCAAGTTCCTGATAACAGGCCAGCGCGATCCGGCCATCACCCGCAGGGCAAGAAAATCCTTCGAGTGCTGCCTGCGCGCCGATGAACATGGGCAGGTCGTTGGCGTACAACGGGTGCCTGACGATGGTGAAGAACATACCTGAGTTTTCCAGCATGCTTTCCGTCGCGATGTCGCTGTCGGTCACGCCTTCAATAGGACAGAGATCATCACTGGTGCGCTGGATGCTGGTGTAGATCACGTGACGAACGCCGGAAAAACGCGCGGCGTCAATGACATTTTTGTGTTGGGCCGTCCGGTCCGTGAACGCCACCGCCGACACCATGTAGATGGTGTCTACACCTTCAAAAGCGCTCACAAGGGTGTCGTAATTGCTGTAGTCAGCGTAACGGACCTCTATGCCCTTCAAGACCAACCCTTGTGCCTTATGGTGGTCTCGAGCAAGCGCCACGATATTGGCTGGCGCGCTGCGTTGCATCAAACACTCTAGAACGCCACTGCCGAGGCGGCCCGTAGCGCCAGTGACCAGGATTTTTTTCATCTCATTCGCCTGTGTGGTTAGCAAGTACAGGCGGACTATGAAGGCAATTCCGGGGATGAATTAGTCCTCAACAGGTAGAATCAGCTTCAACCAAATGTTGGAGCACCTCATGGAGCCCTTAGGGAATCTCGAGTCATTCGTTCGCGCTGCAGAAGCGGGCAGTTTTTCCGAGGCGGCTCGCCAGATGGGCGTCTCCGCCGCAGCAGTCAGCAAAAATGTAGCCCGCCTGGAGACCAGGCTCGAGACCCGTCTATTCCACCGGAACACGCGAAGCCTGACCCTGACGGAAGCGGGTGAGGCGTTTTATTCCCAAGTCCGCGGCAGTCTGGAAACCATTCAGGGAGCAATCGCTCACCTGGGCGCTTCTCGCGACGTTCCTGCAGGTCGCTTACGGGTGAACGTGGCACCTTCCCTCGCATACGATCACCTCCTCCCCATGCTTAAACTCTTCAAACAACGCTACCCCGCGGTGATACCGGACTGGCAATTGGAAATCCGCCGGGTTGACTTGATCGGTGATGGGTTCGACGTCGCCATTGGCGGAGGCATGGAGTTGTCCCCGGGGGTTGTCGCGCGGGAGATCGCCAAACTCCATCTTGTGGCGGTTGCCTCGCCAGAATGGCTGAAGGGCCGGCCGCTGCCTTTGACACCTGCGGATTTACAGGGGCAGCCCGGTGTTGTCATGCGATCAACGGACACCGGCAGGCTGCGCTCCTGGACGCTGCGTAATAGCGCTGGGGAGACGTTCGATTTGAATCTCGAGCCGGCTGCAATCATGAACGACCCAGAGGCGCTGTGCAGTTGCGCCCGGATGGGGTATGGCGTGGCGCTGGTGCCCGTGGATCGCGCCTGGCCATGGCTGCAAAACGGAGAGTTGACGCGATTATTGCCGGATTGGTACGTGGACCTGGGTTCGGTATCCGTCTATTTTCCTGCCCGCAAAGCCTTGCCTGCCAAGACCCGTGTTTTTGTCGACTTTTTGGTGGAGCATTTCCACCGGACGATCAGAGACAAGTTCAGGGCTGACTGAGACCCATGCCAGCATCCTCCTGGTTCATGCACCCTTCAAGGCAGGTGGCAGGTGGACAGGACAGTTCAGGCAAGAAAACTGATACCCACGACCACCAGCATCAAAGCGAACAATCGCTTCAGCATTTTAGGTGACAGACTGTGTGCCAGTTTCGCGCCGAATTGAGCGAAGAACATGCTGGTCAGCGCAATGCCGATCAGCGCTGGCAGGTACACAAATCCCAGGCTGTGTTCTGGCAATAACGGATCATGCCAACCCAGCACCATGAAACTGATCGTCCCCACGATAGCTGTGGGAAACCCGCAGGCGGCGGAGGTCGCCACGGCCTGCTGCATCGTCAGGCTGCGCCATGTCAAAAACGGCACAGTCAATGAGCCCCCTCCAATTCCAAAGATGGCCGACGCCCAGCCGATCAGGACGCCGACACCGGCCAACGCGCGTTTGCCCGGAATCTCGCGGCTGACCTTAGGCTTGAGATCCAACGCCATTTTGATGGCCATCACAATGGCGAACACACCAATGATTTTCTGAAGAGTGGGCCCCGCAATGCGGCTGGCGGTGACTGACCCCAGCACCGCGCCAATCAGAATGCCAATGGTCATCCAGCCAAATATTCTCCACTTCACGGCCCCGGCACGATGATGCGCGCGCACCGACAAAATGGTCGTAAAAATGATCGTTGCCAGTGAGGTGCCGACAGCCAAATGGGTCAATACCGAACTGTCGAAACCTTGCAGCGTGAAACTGAAAACAAGCACCGGGACAATGATCAGGCCGCCGCCGACGCCGAACAGGCCGGCGAGCACACCGGCACATGCGCCAAGGGCAAGATAGAGCAGGAATTCCATGAAATTCTCCGAATAAGACCTCGTTGCGAATGACGCCTTCGCGCGATAACAACGTGGGGGTTCAGGTAGCTGCGTCGATGGCACCAGTGTCCACTCCGTCGCCACACTGCGGAATTACCAGCGTTTACAATCCAGCATTTCATCCGTTGCAATAGTGACCTGGCTGGTAACCCCTCCAACATGGCTTGCGGCACGTCGATCCATACCCTGGTCATTCGGGCCGGCGCTTTTTATCGCTAACCGGTGATCATTTCACCCAGTGAAACGCAGAATTAAGGCAGAGAGATATTCTGCCCGCCACGCCATTGCAGGAGGATGGCTCATCACCTCGCCGAGATGGTCGTCATGCACACACCCACGGAAGAAATCGAACTGTCGCCTTGGCACGAAGGCGAGTTACGGCTGCAACGCAGCGTCGGCGCAGTCGAACGTATGGTCAAACCCGGTCAGCAGCAGATGGCCCGCGACTGGCTACCTGACCAGCATCGCGAGTTCTATTGCCAGTTACCTTTCGTGGTGCTGGGCAGCGTCGATCCGCAGGGCAATCCATGGGCTACGCTGCGCGCCGGACAACCGGGCTTCATGCAGTCGCCCGATCCACGGCGGCTGGTCCTCGACCTGCCTCGGGAAACGGCGGACCCGGCAGATGCGGGGATGGAGGACGGTGACGGCATCGGCATGCTCGGTATGGAACTGCACACCCGACGTCGCAACCGGCTCAATGGCGTCGTGCGTCGCAGCAGTGATGTCGCCTTCGACATTCAACCGACGCAATCCTACGGAAATTGCCCGCGGTACATTCATCTTCGCCGCTACGCCTTCGACGATACGCCGCCGGGCGAAGTCAGCCAGTCCGCCGCTTTGAACGAACAGGACATTGCAACGATAACCGCTGCGGATTCCTTCTACGTCGCCTCATACGTCGTGCGTGACGGTGAGTGTCAGGTCGATGTCTCCCATCGCGGCGGCAAGCCCGGGTTCGTGAGCGTCGACGAAAACGGCGCGCTGACCGTGCCGGACTTCAATGGCAATCTGTTCTTCAACACCCTCGGCAACATGCTGATCAACCCGCGGGCGGGCCTGGTCTTTGTCGACATGCGCACAGGCGACCTGCTGCAGATGACCGGGCGCACCGAGGTCATTCTCGATTCCGCGCAAACCCTGGCCTTTATCGGCGCAGAGCGCATGTGGCGTTTTTTCCCCGAGCGGGTGATACGACGCCCCGGCGGGTTGCCGTTGCGCTGGGTGGACATGGAAAACGGCACTTCGCCTAACGTGCTGATGACGGGCAGCTGGGAAGACATGGACATGCGGCTGAAGGCGGCCGCGCTGCAACAGAGCTGGCGTCCGTACAAGGTTGTCGACATCGTCCAGGAGAGTGAAACCATTCGTTCATTCCACCTGCTGCCCGATGATGGCGTGGGTGTTCCTGCGCGCCTGGCCGGACAGCATCTGCCGATCCGCCTCTCCATCGCCGGGCAAGGCAAACCCGTGGTGCGTACCTACACGCTGTCCAGCGCGCCAACAGACGATGTGCTGCGCATCAGCGTCAAACGTGAGGGCGTGGTTTCCACGCACCTGCACGACAACCTGCAGGTCGGCGATCTGATCGAAGCCCGCGCCCCGGCGGGCGTCTTTACCGTCGACGCCACGGTCCGCCGCTCGGTGGTGCTGCTCGCGGCAGGCGTGGGTGTGACACCGGCACTGGCGATGGCGCGGCATCTGGTTCACGAGGGCAAGCGTACCCGGTACCACCGACCTACATGGGTGTTTCAGTCGGCGTCGAACAAGGCGCAGCTTGCGTTTCACAAAGAATTCTCCGCCCTCGCCACCGCCTCGGAGGGCAAGCTGCGCTACGTGCGGGCATTGAGTGACGTCACAGGGGCTGAACACGGGGTGGATTACGAGCGGGAGGGTCGGCTGAACGTCGGTCTGCTGCGTGAGCTGCTGCCGTTCGATGATTACGATTTTTATCTCTGTGGCCCGCAAGGGTTCATGCAACAGATGTATGACGGCTTGCGGGCACTGGATATCAACGACTCGCGCATCCACGCCGAAGCGTTTGGTCCGTCGAGTCTGCAACGCTCTATGGGCAACACGGCGCCAGTGATGGAGCTGGCGCCGATCTCCAGCGAGTCAGTACCGGTGATGTTCATGGCTTCGACCAAGGAAGCCCGCTGGAATCCAGGTGACGGCTCGCTGCTGGACCTGGCCGAACAGCGCGACCTGGCGCCCCCCTTCGGCTGCCGGGGCGGGTCTTGCGGCACCTGCCGCACCAACATTCTGCAAGGCGCGGTGACCTACGCTCAGCCGCCGGAGTTTCAGGTCCCCGTCGGTGAAGCACTGATCTGCTGTGCCGTCCCTGCCGCCGGGACAGCGCCGCTGCATCTGGAGCTATGACGCTCGGCCTATGAGAAGACACTCTGCGCGAGCGCAGTCCGAAGTGCTGCAGCAGATGATCCACGCGTCGTTGTGAGCTGCCAGCGCACGTTGCAATCAGCGGGTCTGCCAATTCATATGTCCTCGGCAACGACCCTCACGCGGTGACAATCAGAAGGCCCGAGCTGTTCGCCGCTCGATGAACGTACCGCCATCGTCATCAACGGCTTGCCGGATGCATTGTCCAGCAGCAGCGAGCGGGTCTCGTGCGGCTCAAACTGGAAGCGCTCACCCCACTGCCGCAGGCTGACGACAATCGGAAACACCTCGCGTCCTTTTTCTGTCAGCACGTACTCCTTGTAGGCACTGCCATCGGAAGCCGGACAGACCTCGAACACACCGACGTCGACCAGTGCTTTCAAGCGTGCCGCCAGAATATTCCTAGCAATGCCCAGGCTCTTTTGAAAATCGCTGAACCGGCGAATGTCGTCGAACGCATCGCGAATGATCATCAGCGACCAACGATCACCAATGGCTTCAAGCGTCCTGGCGACCGGGCATTCGTTGCCTGCAGGCACATCATCTTCGTTCATATTCTTTCCCTTCGGCGTAAAAGCCAAATCAACACCCTCACAATTCTGGTTGCAATTTGAAACAGGATTGCGCAAAAATCCGCCTCGGTTGCAAATTGCAACCAGTCTAACGAAATGGACGGCGAGATGACAGCTGAGACGGAACGCTCCACACGATGTTTGTCCGAAAGCGCCTCGAGGGCGCTGCTATCGGGCCAAGAGCAGAAGGCAGGCCACAACCATGCCGCTCTCTCTCCTGGGCTCACCCTTTTGTTTTCGATTACCTGTGCATTGGCGGTCGCGAACGTCTATTTCGCCCAGCCGTTGCTCAATTCGATGGCCGAGAGCATGGGAATCGCCTCCGGGCTGATCGGCGCCGTGGTCACGGCCACTCAGGCCGGTTACGCACTGGGTTTGCTGCTGATCGTCCCCTTGGGCGATCTGGTCAACCGCAGACGGTTGGTGTTGAGTCAGATCGTGCTGTCGGCTATCGCACTGGCAGCGGTTGGCGCATCCCAAACGTGGCTGGCGCTGCTCGGCGCAATGATCGTCGTGGGCTTGATGGCAGTGGTCGTTCAGGTGCTGGTCGCCTATGCCGCCCTGCTCGCCCAGCCCTCACAACGTGGGCAAACCGTCGGCACGGTGACCAGCGGCATTGTGCTGGGGATTCTGCTGGCGCGTTTCGCCTCGGGGCTGGTGGCCGACCAGGCCGGTTGGCGAGCGGTTTATTTCGTGTCCTCGGGATTGATGCTCACCCTCGCCGCTGTGCTCTGGAAAAAGGTACCTGACACCGAGTCGCCACGGCCTCCAGGGACGTACTTGAGCCTCATCAGCTCCCTTTTCACGCTGCTGCTCAGCGATCCATTGCTGCGAGTCAGGGGGCTGCTGGCCCTGCTCATCTTCGCTGCGTTTTCCGTGTTGTGGACGGCAATGGTGCTGCCCTTGAGTGCCCCGCCGCTCTCGTTGTCGCACACCGCCATCGGCCTGTTCGGTCTGGCCGGAGTTGCCGGTGCGCTGGCCGCCAGACGAGCCGGCCGCTGGGCCGATCAAGGTCGGGGGCAGCGCGTCACCGGACTTGCACTGGGCGTGCTGACGTTTTCATGGTTGCCTATCAGCTTTGCACAAACGTCACTGCTCGCCTTTGCCTGTGGCGTGATCCTGCTCGACTTCGCCGTCCAGGCCGTTCATGTCACCAGTCAGAGCCTGATCTTTGCCGCGCGCCCTGACGCCCAGAGCCGCATGGTCGGCGCGTACATGGGCTTTTACTCGATCGGCAGCGCACTCGGCGCCGTGGCGGCAACCCAGACCTATGAACGCTGGGGATGGTGTGCCGTCAGCCTGCTGGGCGCATCCATCAGTGCTGTCGCGCTGATTCTCTGGTACCTGACGCGTCATCCCGCAACCTCCTCAACATCCCATCAAGGAAGACACCGATGAAAATCCGCCACCTGTTGCTCGCCATTGCGGTCACGGCCATCTGGGGTTTGAATTTCTCAGTGATCAAGCTGGGCCTGACCACCGTCGATCCTTTTATCCTTGCGGGCATTCGCTTCACACTCTGCGCCCTTCCCGCCATCTTTTTCATTCCGAAACCTGATGTGCCGTGGCGCTACATCGTAGGCTATGGACTGGTCTTCGGTGTGGGGTTGTGGGGCGTGGTCAATCTCGGCATCCAGTCAGGCTTGTCGGCAGGCATCGCCTCGCTGGTCCTTCAGCTCAGTGCGTTTTTCACCCTCCTTTTAGGGGCCAGGGTATTGCGCGAGAAACTTTCCCGTTACCAGATCGCGGGCATGGGGATCGCCTCATGTGGATTGCTCAGCATCCTCACCATTGCCGACGGAACGGTCACATCGGCCGGTTTGATGCTCGTGCTGCTGGGCGCGCTGGCCTGGAGCGTCGCCAACGTCATCAACAAGAAAGCCAGGACCACACAGGTGTTTGCCTTTCTGGTGTGGTCCAGCGCGTTTTCGCCCATCCCTCTGTTTGCGCTTGATTACGCGGTGAACGGATCGGTCGGTTACCGCGCACTGGTGAGTCAGATAGACGCCCGCGCCGTGTTGTCGATTCTGTTTCAGGTTTACCCCAACACGCTGTTCGGTTACTGGGTATGGAACTCGCTGATGAAGCGCTATCCCGTCTCGACCGTCGCACCGTTATCGCTGTTGGTTCCGGTCTTCGGCCTGGTTGGCTCGGCTGTCATTTTCAATGAGCAACTGTCCCTCAACAAAGTGATCGCCGTGCTGCTGATTGTCTCAGGGCTGGGCGTCGGTTTGTACGGACAAACTCTCCTGAGGGCCTTGACCAGGCGACCGGAGCTGTCACAGCGATAAGAGGCAGAAACCCTGTTGGCGCCAAAGCACAGCCCAGCGCATCAAGTGGTTGACCTTAAGGGTACGAAGATCGCGTTTCAGCAAGGCTTAAGTTCGCACAACCTGATTCTGCATGTGAGCGCGAGGGTCTGGAAAGAGCGCGTTGCTGTCGGACCTCACGCCAGCAGCACGCGTTTGAGCCAGCTGTAAAGATTCAACCCTTCGCGGGACAACTCGCCATCGGCGCGGCGGCACAGGTAATAGGCGCGACCGTCGTCCAGGGTCTGGTCGAACAGCTTGAGCAGCTCACCCCGATCACGCAGCGGCGTGATCAAGGGCTCGCGCAGTAATGCGCAACCCAGTCCATTAAGTGCAGCGGTCAGCGCGAGCTGGCCATCCTCGAACAGCAGTCCTTGCAGCGCTGCCGGGTGCCTGACCCCGGCAGCTTGCAACCATTGCCCCCACGTGCCGCGCTCCTCGTCATGCAGCAACGGCAGATCGATCAATGCCTGCGGCGTATCGATACTGCCGTGACGCGCCAGAAAGGCCGGACTGCACCACGCCGTCACGTCCCCAGGAATGAGCGGCTCGCTGTGGTAACCCGCCCAAAGCCCGCTGCCGAAACGAATGGAAATGTCAGCAGCGTCGCTGGGGTAACTGCGGTGGTTGGCGTAGGTCACGTTGACGTCGACGCCAGTGTTCTCGGCAAGAAACTCACCGAGCCGTGGAATGAACAGATTGATGCCGAACATCGGAATCAGGCTGATGGTGACCTGCCGCGTCGCCGACTTTTCCCGAACATGCTCTGTGGCGCTGCGCAGCACGGAAAATGCCGAACGGATCGCCCGGTAGTACTCCCTTCCCTCGTCGGTCAGGATCAGGTTGCGCCCCTGCCGTGAGGTCAGCGCCTGGCCGAGAAACGCCTCGAGCAGACGCAATTGATGGCTGATAGCCGAGGGCGAGACGTCCAGCTCCCGGGCGGCGGCATTGACGCCACCATGTCGCGCGAACGCCTCAAAAGTCCGAACGGCCCGCAGCGGAGGGTCATTTTCCAACTGTTCTGTATCTTTCATGTATTGAGTTTAAATCTAATTAAACCGCCTGAACAACCCTGACCCACGGCTATGAGAACGCATACATTCACTAATCACACCCACTTTTAAGGTTATGAACTTTTGATAGTTGATAAATATAGAATGATTGCCTAGTGTGCGTTTCGGCAAGCCGTGATGCTTTGCTGCAGCAAGAACAAGGGGGGGGGGGCCCGCAGCGAACGGGCCGCCCCTTTCTGACCGTAAACCGAGGAGAACTGACATGAGCGCTGTCGAAGGTGAACTGGGCATCCTGGCCCGGCGGCGAATCGAAGCTGAGATCATCAAACCGATCTACGACATCCTGGTACGCGACTACGGCAAAGAGAGCGCCCAGGCAGTGATTGGCGAAGCCGTTTCCCAGGCGGCCGTCAAAGCCGGCGAGTACTTCGCTTCCCGCGAACCCCAGGGACCGAACCTGGAGGGTTTTGTAGCGTTGCAAGCGTTGTGGGAGCAGGACGACGCGCTGAAGGTGGAAATCATCGCCAGCGACGCGACCCACTACGACTACGACGTGCACCGCTGCCGCTACGCCGAGATGTACCACGAGATGGGCCTTGGCGAAATCGGCCATCTGCTGTCCTGCAACCGCGACGAAGTGTTCATCGTCGGTTACGACCCCAACGTCGAGCTCACGCGCACCCAGACCATCATGCAGGGCGCAACGCACTGCAACTTCCGCTACAAGGTCAAGGATCAGGAGCCTGAGCAATGACGAGTTCTCCCCGGATCAACGCAGCGCGCTTCTGGGATTCGCTGATGGAAATGGCTCAGATCGGCGGCACGCCCAAAGGCGGTGTCTCACGCCTGGCACTCACCGAAGAAGACCGGATCGGCCGTGACCTGTTCGCCCGTTGGGCCACGCAAGCGGGATGTACGTTGCGCGTCGACGCCATGGGCAACATGTTCGCCCGCCGCCCTGGCCGTCACGAGAGTCTGTCACCCGTGCTGACCGGGTCCCATGGCGACTCCCAGCCAGCGGGTGGAAAGTTTGACGGCATCTATGGCGTGCTCGCAGGCCTTGAAGTGATCCGCACGCTCAACGATCACAACATCCAGACTGACCGCGCCATCGAGGTGGTTAACTGGACCAACGAAGAAGGCTCGCGCTTCGCGCCGGCGATGATCGCTTCCGGCGTCTACACCGGCGTGTTTGACCTCGAATACGGACTGTCCCGCACCGACGCCAAGGGCATCAGCATCGGCGAGGCGCTGAAGGATATCGGCTACGCGGGCAACGAGCCCATGGGCGGGCGCGAGATCCACGCCGCCTTCGAACTGCACATTGAGCAAGGCCCGATTCTCGAAGCCGAAGACATCACCATTGGCGTCGTCACCGGTGCGCAAGGTCAGCGCTGGTATGAAATCGAACTCACTGGCCGCAGCGCCCATGCCGGTACAACGCCGATGAATCATCGGTTGGACGCCCTGCTCGGCCTGTCGCGGGTCGTCGAAGCGGTAAACGCGATGGGTGTCGCTCAGGGCGACGAAGGGCGCGCCACCGTGGGTTGGGTCAACGTATTCCCCAACTCGCGCAATGTCGTGCCGGGGCGCGTGTTGTTCAGTGTCGAATTCCGTCACCCCAACGAGGCAGTCCTGGAAATCCTCGACGGGGAACTGCGTCGCGAAGTGGTTGCCATTGCCGAGAAGACCGGTTTGCAGCATGAGTTAAAACAGATCTTCCAGTACGCGCCCATTGCCTTCGATGCGGCGTGCATCGACAGCGTGGAGCGGGCCGCGGTTGAGTTGGGCTACAGCCATCGCAAGATGATTTCAGGCGCGGGCCACGACGCCTGCTACCTCAGCAAGGTCGCACCCACGTCGATGATATTTGTGCCTTGCGTCGACGGTTTGAGCCACAACGAAGCCGAACACATTCACCCTCACTGGGCCGAAGCCGGTGCTAACGTTCTGCTGCTGGCGATGCTTGATAAAGCTGCACGCTGACCCGCTGCCGTTTGGTTGACTGCCTGGCGCTGAGTCAGGCGCCGGCAGAATCACGGTCAGGCCTGCGCTTCGTTTCGCGCTCAGCGATCAACCACGGCGGTAACGCAACCACACTCCGCCGCCTTCCTGCACCTCGGCCGACGCCAGGGTCAGGTGCACCGGTTGCGTCCAGGCACTGGGCGAAATCTCGAAGGATGCCGGGTGCGCTCCCCGGCCATCCACCAGCGGCAGAATCAGCACACTGACCTCGTCCACCAGACCGGCATTCACGAACGAGCCACTGATGTGCGGGCCGCCTTCGACGATCAATCGCTTGCAACCCAGTTCCTTGTGGAGCGTATCGACCACGTGCTTGAGGTCGATGTCGGTTTTGCCTGCAAACAGGTACGACACGTCGATGGATTGCAGGTACGCCAGATAATCGTCCGAAACGCCTTCGGTCAGCACCTCGACCACGTGAGAACCCAGCGCCTGATTCTTCTTCCAGCCAACCTTCCCGTGAGGGTCGATGGAAATGGCATAAGAGGCGGCGTTGCGATCAACGAAATGGTCAGTCCGCGGAATCGGAGAGGTGGCCAGGCCTGTCGGGTAGCCTTCGTCGTGCGCCACCTCCTGCATGGTCACGCGCCCGCATATCCACGCGTCGAATTCATACGTCTTGGCCAGTTTTTCATAGAGCTGCCCGGCGGCATTTTTGAACGGGCGATCCCAACCATCGGTAAGCGCGTGACCGTCCAGAGACGACATCATGTGGCAAATGACATAAGGCTGCATCGTGAGCTCCCACTGCAGTTGCACTGAACATGCCTTCGGGGGTCTGGCCCAGGCACAGTTTTTTTCCGGCGACCGCCTGATGTCGGCCAGAGATGCGGGTACGGCATCGGGGCAGACACGACAGCCGGAGAAAAGTGGATACCGCCCGGCGTGGAAGGTTCAGCGGTTATGAAAACGCGCAAAAAAAACGCCGCATCGTGGATGCGGCGTTGATTTGAAGCGTAATTCAGAAGTCATGGGGCCGTTCGCTCATTACCCGTTCTGACGACCGTAGCCCTGGATGGTGTAATCAAGGGTGTGCTTCACGCCAGCACTGTCAAGGTAGACCAGTTGCGCATTCACCGGGCCGTCCACTTTTTGAACGTCCTGAGCAGTGGTGCTGCTGATGACTTTCGACACATCCAGCCCTTTGTGCTGGTTGTAGCGTTGAGTTTGCGCGCTGACCTGAGTATCGCTCACCGAACTTACCGACTCTTGAGCGGAGGCATAGACGCTGGCCAACGAGAGTGCTGCGAACAGTACATATTTCATGATGTATCTCCAAAGATAAGGGCTTAAGTGAGCAAGCTGTCATGTTGTTTGCTCTTGGGACTTATCTTCGTCGCCGGCTCAATGGAAAGGAAATCGCAAGATCCGATACCTCGCATCAAGGCGGATGATGGGAGCAGAAACGTTATCAATGCTGACGATGGGGAGAGGCCGATTACTTCGTCCTTGCTGGTGCAACAGACCTTTCACCGTGGCCGAACTAATTTTTTACATCTGCGGCTGTACGCTCCCCTCAGAATCACACGTTCGCAAGAGACACTCGCGCATGTTCCGCCCGCCCAGAACCCACGAAATTCTCACCGTTGAGGACCTGTTCCTCAACGTGACGCAGTACAAGGTGGTTCGTGATGGGAAACCGTTGAGACTCAATCCCACCAACATCGAAGTGCTCGCATTGCTGATGCGCAGGAGCCCGGCCATCGTGACGCAATCGGAAATCGCAGCGGTCTTGTGGGGCGATGGCACGCTGAAGAACAAGAACGGAGTGGCCACTCGCATTCATGAGATCAGGCAGGTCGTCGACATCGGCTTTGAGGTGCCGCTGATTCACACCCTGCATGGCGTGGGTTACCGACTCGCGGCGGTGGAAGACGCCCCCGAAAAGGGGCTGGTGCATCAACAATGCTGACCTTGGCGCGCAAAAGTGAGAACCCGCTCTCTGCACGAATGAACTGTATTGTTTCCAGTCTGGCAATACAGTCTTGTCAAACGATGGCTGGCGAGGAGCGAAGTGAGCCGGTACATTCAAACCCATCAAATCCGCCGATTTGATACCGCTCCTTCAAGCCGCTACGCCGTCTGAGATAACGGAATAGCGGCTTTTTTTGTGCCTGTATTTCTTGCCGGCTGCCTCAAAAGTTTGCAGGCGTGTTGGCGCTGATGATTTCAGCTTCATCCTGGCCAATGTTGCGAAAACTGTGAGGCAGCGTGGTCGGGAAGTAGTAGCCGTCGCCAGCATTTAGAATGCTGATCTGTCCGTCGACGGTCAGTTCGATGGTGCCGCGCGTGACCAACCCACACTCCTCGCCTTGCGCATGCACGATCGGCTCTGCTCCCGAACCTGCGCCCGGCGCATACTGCTCGCGCAACATCCGCATCTGACGGCTCGGCACCGACGCGCCAATCAGCAACAGGCGCAGGCCGTCGCGGCCGAGGTCGGGTTGCTCGCCTGCACGGAAGACATAACGCTGTTCCTGAGGCGGCTGGTCGAAGGAAAAGAAGTCGGCCAGCGTCATGGGAAACCCTTCGAGCAGCTTTTTCAGCGAGCTGACCGAAGGGCTGACGCGGTTGAGTTCAATCAAGGAGATGGTGCCGTTGGCGACACCGCTGCGTCTGGCCAGCTCTCGCTGGGACATCTTGTAGCTTTCCCGCACTAACTTGAGTCGTGACCCCGTATCCATGACAGCCCTATGCAAAAACCGGAGGGTATCGGGAGCGTGGACACTTCAGCATGACACTGCAGGCCGTTCCCCCGTTCGAGTGGGGGTGATTAGAGCACGTTTGAGCGCCCCAACCTATACGGCGAGGCGACATCTGAAAACGGGAAAATCAGGCGCCTTGCGGTGGGTACTCCGCAATGAATTGTCCGATCACATCGGCAAAATCATGGTCAGCGGTAAAGCCCAGGCCCTTCGCATATCTGGCCGTAAACGAGCCCGGCCACGACCCGACGATTTTCTCGATCGCAGGGTTGCGCTCCAGTCGAATGCGGCTGACCACCGCATCACCGGCCGTGCGGCGCAACGCACCGATCATGTCCTCAACGGTGATCGACAGGCCGGGCATGTTGATCACCCTGCCCGCCTTCAATTGCTCATCCGTGAGTTCATGACCGTGAATCAGATTGGTGATCGCCTGAGCGGGAGACATCAACCACAAACGGGTCTCAAGCGGCACCGGGCAGACGCTCTCCTGCCCGTTGAGCGGTTCGCGGATAATCCCGCTGGCGAAGCTCGACGCCGCCAAATTAGGCTTACCGGGGCGCACAACGATGGTCGGCATGCGCAGGCTGCGCCCGTCAACGAAACCCCGGCGACTGTAGTCGGCGAGCAGCAGATCGTTCATCGCCTTCTGCGTGCCATAAGAACTTTGCGGTGCCCACACCTGGTCGTCTTCGACTTGCGCAGGCAATTGCCCACCGAACACCGCGACTGAGCTGGTCATTACCCATTTGGGGCAATGACCCAGGCTGCGGATTCGTTCCAGAAGATTGTGCGTGGCGGCGAAGTTGATGCGCATGCCCAGCTCGAAATCCTGCTCGGCCTGACTCGACACCACCGCAGCGAGATGAAACACGCTGTCCGTTTCGGCACTGACCAGTCCTTTCAGCACGTGCGGGTCGGCGATGTCGCCACACACCACTTGCACCCGTTCATCCTCAATACCGCTCAGCGGCACCACGTCGAATGCCACGATGCGGCGGATGATCTGTTTGACGCCTTGGCGATCGGTCAGCGAACCGCGCTGCAGGAGTGCTTCGATCAGGCGACGGCCCAGAAAGCCAGCCGCACCGGTCACGAGAATATTCATGAGTAGCTCCTAATGCTCAGCGGTTAACAAGTTTGGCGGGGATACGAAACACCAGCGCCGCGCCGAGAAACAGCGCGCTGGCCATGACGTACATGCCGATAGTGGTGCTTTGCGTCATGTCCTTGAGAAAACCCATCAGATAGGGCGACACAAAGCCGGCCAGGTTGCCGCACGAGTTGATCAGTGCGATACCGGCAGCCGCAGCCGTACCACCCAGAAACGCAGTCGGCAGCGGCCAGAAGAGCGGCAAGGTGCTGAGCGCGCCCATTGCCCCAAGGGTCAGGCCAATCATCGAAACGGTGAAGTTGTCACTCCAGGTCGCGGAGATGATTAAGCCAATCCCGCCAACCACGGCCGTCAACGCCAGATGCCAGCGACGCTCACGCAGTCGATCGGCGTTGCGTGAGACCAGAACCATAGTGGCGACGGCCGCGCCGTAAGGGATCGCTGTCAACAGGCCGATCTGCAGGACATCCGTCACACCCGCTTGACGAACCAGGGTCGGCAACCAGAAACCAACGGTATAAAAACCGGCGATCAGGCAGAAGTAGATACCCGTCAGCAGCCACATGCGCGGCTGAAGGAAAACCTCCCGAACGCTATGAGCGACGTGGCCCTTTGTTTCGGCGTCGATGCGCGACTGCAGGAGTGTTTTCTGTTCTTGAGTCAACCAGCCAGCGTGGGAAATCCGGTCGCTGAGGCAAAAGATCACCAGGATACCGACAGCAATCGAAGGCAATCCTTCGATGAAAAACAGCCACTGCCAACCGGCGTAACCATGGGCGCCGTTGAAGGCGGTCATCAGCCAGCCCGACAGCGGAGCGCCAATCAGACCGGACAGGGGAACGGCCGTGGCGAACATCGCGAACATCTTGCCGCGGCGGTGGGTCGGGAACCAGTACGACAGATAAAGGATGACACCCGGATAGAAACCGGCCTCCGCCAGCCCCAGCAGAAAACGCATGACGTAGAACGACGTCGGCGTGGTCACGAAGGCCATGCACGAGGAGATCACACCCCAGCTGATCATGATGCGAGCGATCCACAGTCGCGCGCCGACCTTGTGCAGGATCAGGTTGCTGGGGATTTCCACCAGAAAGTACGCGATGAAGAAGATCCCGGCGCCCAGGCCGTAGACCGCTTCAGAGAAATGCAGGTCATCGGACATTTGCAGCTTGGCAAATCCGACGTTGACCCGATCCAGGTAGGCCAGCAAATAACAGAGCAACAGCAGCGGCAAAATCCGCCAGGCGGCTTTGCGATAGGCCGCGTCTTCTGAAGCATCGACGACCGGACTGACGCCGTCTTGAGCCAGTGATTCACTCATCTCTTTCCCATCCCTTTGTTTTTGTAGTGGGGTGTTGTTATGTGGGTAGAACCAAGCGTTGCAGCGCTAAACGAAACAGCATTCGACGCCGTGTTCAGAAAAAACAAATTACATAATACGTCATACGAACTCAAGGCGCGTAGAAGGGACGACGTCTTGGGTAAAATGCAGTAACGTTCCCTGATTTGACGCACGAGATTGTTATGGTCCAGCCCGCTCCACCCTCGTTACCGAACGCCTCGTCCAGTTTGAAAGATGCCTCCAAGGGGACGCTGGCCGATCAAGTCACCGCGGCGCTGAAAGCCCACATCGCCAGCGGGGAGGCGCTGCCCGGTTCACGTTTACCGACCGAGCCGGTGCTGTCCGAGCGCTATGGCGTGAGCCGCACGGTCATTCGCGAAGCCATTTCAAGGCTCAAGTCCGCGGGCCTCGTCGAGGTGCGTCAGGGCAGCGGCACCGTCGTCTGCGAAGGTGCGCATATCAAGGCATTCACCCTCGATCTGGACGTGACCGGCTCCATCGAGGCTGTGTTGCGGGTCACGGAATTGCGGCGCGGTATCGAAGGCGAAGCCGCGGCGCTGGCTGCACAACGACATACCGCTGCGCAACTGGAAGCGATCGAGCGCGCGTTGAAGGCCATCGATCTGGCCGAACACGAAGGGCGCGACGGTGTAGAGGAAGACCTGGCCTTCCATTTGTCGGTGTCCCATGCCACGGGAAACCCGCTCTACCCTTCCCTTCACGAATTCATCGGTCAGTTCGTCAAGGAGGCAATCCGCATTACCCGCTCGAACGAAGAACGCCGTCGGGACATGGCCAAAACCGTGCGCGTCGAACATTTCGCGATCTACACCGCCATTGCAGCGTGCGATCCCGAGGCCGCGCGACATGCCGCGCTGAACCATATCAACAATGCGGTGGAACGGTTGAAGAGCGCCGATCCGGCGTTCTGGCAAAACCCTGGGGCCCGAACCTCGTGATCCAGATAGGCATCGTCCTCAGCGACGCTTGACCGTTCGTCGCTTACTCCTAAATGGGAATTAGTTATAAATCGGTTTTCACAAAATATTCACGCCATAAGGGTCAGTCTGCACCTACTCCTTTTGATCCTCTTTAAGCCCGTTCTCCCCAGCGGGCTTTTTTCTGCCTGCCGTTTATCGTTGCCGCGTCGAGAACGTGCCTCGCAAAAACCTCGAACTCGTGTCTGCCCCCGCTATCCAACCCCTATCACACCGGAGGATATCGACATGAGCAATGACGACCGCACCCCACACGTTCAACCCGATGCACCGCCCACCGACGCGTCCGGCAAACCGGTCAATGTCGTCGAGCGTGATCTGCAAGACCCTGATGACGACACCCGCGCCGTGGATGAAGTCATCACCCCGTCCTCGAACAGGGTCAAAGAGCAGGAAGTAGAAGACCTCAATCGCAAGACGGCCGAGATCGAAAGAAAGGTCGCCGACGGCAACTGAACCGGCCGCCGCGACTGCTCCGCAAGCGGGAAAGGACGCCCGCTGCACACTGTTCCCATGCAGCTGAACATGTTGTGCTACACCTACTGGCAGGCACCATGTCAGTCATTCAGGGAAGAGTCGGTCTTATGCGTTTGAACATGCCCGTTACACAGCAGGAACGTACCTTTGCCGCCAGCGAGCGCCTCATCTCCACCACTGACCTCAGCAGCCATATCACTTATTGCAATGACGCCTTTGTCACCCTCAGCGGTTTTACCCGCGAGGAGCTGATCGGTCAGCCGCACAACCTCGTCCGCCATCCCGACATGCCACCCTCCGTGTTCGCCCACATGTGGGAGACCATCAAGCAGGGCAAACCCTGGATGGGCGTGGTGAAAAACCGCAGCAAGAACGGTGACTTCTATTGGGTCAGCGCCTACGTCACCGCGGTGTACGAGAACGGCAAGATTGCCGGCTATGAATCCGTTCGCGCTTTGCCCACCCGTGACCAGGTCCGCCGCGCCGAAGCTTTGTATGCACGCCTTCGGGCAGGCAAATCCGCCGTATCGGCCGTTAGCACGGCCCGCTATCACCTGCTGCGCCAACTGCCATTGATCATTGCCGCCGTCGTGTTGGGGCTGTGCAACTACCTGCTGGCCGAACACCTTTCGTTCGCCGTGATGCTGTTCACCCTGATTGCACTGAGTGCGGCGCTGGAACTGCGCCAGAACCGGACGCTGAAGACGATACTCAGCGAGCACCCGAAAGCCTTCACCGACCCGCTGATCGCCCTCACCTACAGCGATAACCGCGGTCCGCAGGCACAACTGGACCTGGCGATGCTCAGCGAAGAAGCGCGCCTGCAGACCGCCCTGACCCGCCTTGTCGACGCGGGCGAAGGGGTCAAGCAGCGCGCCGGGCAGTCAGCCAGCCTGTCGTTGTTGCAAGCCGAAGCACTGGATCAGCAACGCAACGAAACCGATCAGTCCGCGACCGCCATCACTCAGATGGCGGCGACCATTCAGGAAGTCACCCATAACGTCCAGAACACCGCGCACGCGGCGCTCGAAGCCGACACGCTGGCGCAACAGGGCCGTGGGTTGGCCGACGACAGCCTGTTGGCCATTCGGCATATGGCCAACTCGGTCTCGGAGATCGGCGAGGCTGTGGGTGAGCTCGCGACCGCGACCCAGTCGATCGGCAGCGTGGTCGACGTCATCAACGCCATTGCCCAGCAGACCAACCTGCTGGCCCTCAATGCCGCCATCGAAGCCGCGAGGGCCGGCGAACAAGGCCGTGGCTTTGCCGTGGTCGCCGACGAAGTGCGCTCGCTGGCGTCCCGCACGCAAACCTCGACCGAGCAGATACAAGGGATCATTGGCGAACTGCGAGAAGGCGCCTCCCGTGCGGTGGCCACCGCGAGTCGAGGGCAAGCCATGTCTCAGGAAAGCGTGGCCAGCGTCGAGGCCGTGCAACAGGCGTTGAGCGGTATCAGTCAGGCCGTTACACGGATCACCGGCATGAGCCAGCAAATGGCGTCTGCCTCCGAGGAACAGACCCACGTGGCCGAAAGCATTAACCAGCAGATCAACCGGATTGCCCAACTGTGCGATCAGAGCGCCGGACAGGCCCAACAGGGCTCAAGCATCAGCCGCGAACTCGAACAAATGGCGCATTACCTTCATAGCCTGGCGGAGCGCTTCAACCGGTGAGGTGCTCTACTCGTTGATTGACCACGGCGAGCACGTCTTCAGACAGCACCTGATCCAGGCGGCGCAGGATTACCCGCACAGCGTCTTCGAGGCCGAAGACCGCATCATCTAACCCGTGCTGCGGGTCTGGCCTCCTGCGATGTTGCGTCAACCGCCAAGTCGGCCGACGTCCAGCCCCCGCCCAACGCCTTCACCAATCCCACGCTGGCAGCCAGTTGCTGGGTTTGCAGATCGAGCACGCTGCGCTGTGCCTGTAATGCAGCAGTCTGCGCGGCCACAACGTCCAGATAACCCACCGCACCCTGCTTGTAACGCGCCAGGGACAGGTCTTCGCTGTAGTGCGCCGCGTCGGCTGCGGCACGTTGATCTTCCAGTGCCGAACCCAGGCCGTCGATGATCGCCAGGTTGTCCTCCACCTGTTCGAATGCCGCCAGCACCTGCGCCCGGTACTTGCCACCCGCCTCGTCGGTCGCAGCCTTCGCAGCGTCCACTTGGGCCTGTCGCAAGCCACCGTCGAAAACAGTCGTGACCAACGCAGGGCCAATGGCCCAGAACAGGTTGGGTGCGCTCAACAGGTGGGCGAACTCGTCGCTCTGGTACCCGCCTTGCGCACTCAGCGTCAGGGTCGGGAAGAACGCACTGCGTGCGACGCCGATTCGTGCATTCGCAGCCGCGATTCGACGCTCGGCTGCAGCAATATCCGGCCGGCGCTGCAGCAGCGTCGACGGAACGCCGGTCGGCACAACCGGTAGCGGCAATGCCTCGGTCGACGGCGTGATGCTGAATTGCGACGCCGAGGCGCCGGTCAGTGCGGCGATGCTGTGTTCAAGCAAGGCGCGCTGCACGGTGTTCTGTTTGAGCTGCGATCTGGCCGAGGACAACTGCGAATGGGCGCGCGCGACGTCGAGTCCCGAGACGATGCCGCCGTCATGCAGGCCCTGAGTCAAATTGACCGCCTTGCTGAACGCCTCGGTCGTTTGCTCGAGCAACCGGGTTTGCTGGTCCAGCCCACGCAAGCGTATGTAGCTGTCCGCCAGTTGTGCTTGCAGGCTCAGGCGTACCGACGCCAAGTCTGCCAGTGAGGCCTGCGCTTCATCGGTTCCTGCGTTCACCGAGTCACGCACGCGGCCCCACAAATCCACTTCGTAATCGACCTGCAACCCCAGCGTGCCGGAGTTGTAAACGTTGTCTGTGGTCGTTGATCGCAACGGTCGCGTGTCCGACTGGCGAATACGCTGGCCGTTGCCGAAGCCCTTGACCGTCGGCAGCAGCGCCGAATTCACCTGCGCCACGAACGCCTGCGCCTGAGCGTAGTGCGCCAGCGCCGCACTCAGATTCGGGTTGTTCGACAGCAACTGCTGTTGCAGCGCATCGAGTTGCGGATCGCGGTACACACGCCACCATCCGTCGCGGCTGATCTGGTCGCTCGGCGCCGCCAGGCTCCAGACGCCCTGGGTTTTATACTGCGCGGGCACCGGTGTCTCGGGGACTTTGTAATGCGGGGCCAACGAACACGCGCCCACGCCCAACATGGCGATGAACAGCAGGCTGTGCTTAACCATGAGGTTTCGCCTCGGCGACAGTGTTCGCCGCTGCAGGTTTTGATACCTGAACAGGGTCGTTATCGCTCAAACCATCGGGCGGTGTATCGATGACTCGATCCGCTGCCGTGACGCCTGAGCCGATTTCGACGGTGTCACCGAAGTCCCGTGCAATGGTGACGGTCTTGAACAGCACATGATCGTGTTGATCGAGCGTCGCGACACGCATGCCACGGTCATCGAACTGCAAGGCACTGGCCGGCAAACGCACGACATTGGGTTGTACCGGCAGGTCGAAACGCACGCTGGTGTACGCACCCGGCAACAGACGACCTGCCGGGTTATCGACCTGAAGCTGCACCAACGTGCTGCCCGAGGCCGCGTTCACCGAATCGGCCGACGCAATCACAGTTGCTTTGAAGGGTTCGCCCGGGTACTCAGGCACGCTCAGCCGTGCGTCGGTGCCCACCTTGATCTGCGGCGCATAGGACTGCGGCACCTGCACGTAAACACGCAGGCGGCTGACGTCCGATACGGCGAACAGCTCCTGACCGCTGGTGCTGCTGCCGACGTTGATCAAAGCACCGACATCGGTCGAACGCGCGGTGACGACACCATCGAATGGCGCGGTCAGGCGTTGAAAACCCTTGGTCGCGGTCAGTCGCTCGACGTTGGCCTGGGCGGCCATGACCTGCGCCTGTTTGGCGGCCAGATCCCCGTTACGTTCGTCGACTTCCTGCTTCGACACCGAGTCGGACGCCAGCATCGCCTGCCAGCGTTTGGCGCTGGTCTGGGACAGTGAGGCGTTGGCCTTGGCAGCGGCCAGATCGGCGCGGGCCTGGAGCAGTTGCTGATCCACTTCGGGCGTATCGATCTCGGCAAGCAACTGACCGGCCTTGACCTTCGCCCCAATGTCCGCCTTCCAGGACTTCAGATAACCCCCGACCCGAGCAAAGATCGCCGCCCGCGACCAGGCTTCCAGACGGCCCGGCAGAACCAGCGCGGCACCTTGGGCGGCTGCGACCGGGCTGACCAGAATCACACTGGGCAGCGCCTGTGTGTCGGTCCAGGTTTTCAGGTCCTTCGACTCGTTGGCGCGCACACCGATACCGACCGTGACGATGGCGACCACCGCCAGCAGCGCGACCAACAGGCCGAGTCTTGCGCGTCCGGCACTGCGGCGCGGTTGAGGATGGATTACAGGAGTGTCAGTAAGCATGTCAAAACCCTTGTGTTGCGTTGGTCTGCACGGTGGCGTGGCGGTCGCGAGAGCGAGCATCGCGGGCGTGGACAAGGCTGAAGATGATAGGCACCAGGAACAGTGTGGCGACCGTGGCAAAACTCAACCCGCCAATGACCGCGCGACCGAGCGGCGCATTCTGCTCGCCCCCCTCGCCTAGGCTCAACGCCATCGGCGCCATGCCGATGATCATCGAAATCGCGGTCATCAGAACCGGGCGAAACCGGGTGAATCCGCCCTCCAGCGCGGCCAGCACCGGATTGCCATGCTCAGCCAGACGCTCCCGGCAAAAACTGACGACCAGAATGGCGTTGGCTGTGGCCACACCCATGCACATGATCGCCCCCGTCAGCGCGGGCACCGACAGCGGCGTGTGCGTCACGAACAGCATCCAGACAATCCCGGCCAGGGCCGCTGGCAACGCAGTGATGATCACGAACGGGTCGCTCCAGGACTGAAAGTTGACCACGATCAACAGGTAGATCAGCACCACCGCGCCGAGCAGGCCGAACAACATGCCGCTGAACGCGTTGTTCATTGTGGTCGCCTGCCCCTGCAGGGTGACTTTGGAGCCCTTCGGGATCTCACTGGCGTGCGCCGCGAGAATCTTCTGAATGTCAGCAGCGACACCGCCCAGGTCCCGACCCTGAATCGAGGTCAACACTTCCACGACCGGCTGGATATCGGACTGGCTCACCACCGAGTTGCTGTGGCTACGTTCTACCGACGCCAGCCCCCCAAGAATCTGCCCCGCTCCCGGCGATCCGGGCGCTGTGGCCGATGTCAACGGCAGGTTGTGCAGCTGTGCCAGCGAGTCGAGGCTGTACTGCGGGGTTTGCAGGACGATCGGGTAGGAAACGCCGTTGGCCGTGTTCAGCCAGAACGTCGGTGCGACCTGGCTCGAACCGGCGAAGTTGACCACCAGGCTGTTGGTGATATCGCGTTCGCTGATACCCACCAGCTGCGCGCGAGTCCGGTCGACGTTGATCTTGAACGTCGGCAATTGCTGGGATTGCTGGATACGCGCGTCGGCAACGCCCGGGACGCGACGGATCTCGCGCAGCAAGGTGTTGGCGAAGGCGAAGTTGGCGGGCAGGTTGTTGCCGGCGATCTGCACGTCCACCGGCGCCGATGAACCGAAGTTCAGGATCTGCCCGACGATGTCTGCCGGCGGAAACGAAAACACGGCATTGGGGAATTCGCGCGGGAGCGCCTCGCGCAACTGGCGAATGTAGTCCGCTGTCGGTTTGTGGTCCTCATTAAGGCTGATCTGGATGTCGCTGTCTTGCGAGCCGACCGTACCAGTGTTGTTGTAGGCCGCGTTGATGCCGCTGACCGCCAGACCGATGTTGTCCACCACTGCCTTGAGTTCCGACGGTTCGATGACGCGCCGAATGCTGTTCTCGACATCGGTGATCAGACGCGCTGTGCTTTCCACGCGCATGCCGACCGGCGCACGTACGTGCATCAGGATCTGACCGGAGTCGACCGCCGGGAAAAAGTTGCGGCCCAGGAACGGTACCAGCGCGAACGAGGCGATGACGAACGCGAAGATCGCGATCATGACGGACCGGCGGTGTTCCAGGGCGGTTTCCAGCATGCCGCGGTACCCTTCGCGGACTTGCTCGAAGCGCGCTTCGAACCCGCGCTGGAAGCGCACCAGCGGGTTACGACTGACCGGCTTTTCGCCATGCGCCTCACCCGCCGCATGGGGTTTGAGCAGGAAGTTGGCCATCGTCGGCACCAGCGTTCGCGACAGGATGAACGAGGCGATCATGGCGAAGATCACCGCTTCGGCCATCGGCACGAACAGGAAGCGGGCAACACCGTCCAGGAAGAACATCGGCACGAACACGATGCAGATGCACAACAGCGAAACAAACGCGGGCGTCACGATTTGCGCCGCTCCGTCCATGATCGCCGCCTCGACCTGCTTACCCTGCTCCAGGTGCCAATTGATGTTCTCGATGGTCACCGTGGCATCGTCTACCAGGATGCCCACGGCCAGCGCCAATCCTCCCAGCGTCATGATGTTGAGTGTCTCTCCCAGCGCGGACAACGCCGCAATGGACGAGAGAATTGCCAACGGGATCGACACCGCGATGATCACGGTGGAACGCCAACTGCCGAGGAACAGCAAGATCATCAGACTGGTCAGCGCCGCGGCGATGAGACCTTCCCGCGCCACGCCACTGATCGCGGCGCGGACAAACAGCGACTGATCGCCGATCAGGTCGATGTTCAGGTTTTCCGGCAGCTGCGCCTTGGAGTCCGCCAGCTTTTCCTTGATACCGGCGATGACGCCCAGCGTCGACGCCGACCCGGTTTTCAGCACCGGAATCAACACCGAACGATTGCCGTTCACGTGCACGATGTTGCTTTGTGGCGGGTTGCCATCTTTCACCGTGCCGACGTCACGGATCAATACCGTGGTGCCATTGGCCGTCTTGATCGGCAGGTCCTCCAGGTCCTTGAAAGCGACCGGCGAGTTGTTCAGCTGCAGCATGTACTCGAAGCTGCCAATTTTCTCGGTGCCCACCGGGGTGATCTGGTTTTGCGTGGCCAGTGCGTTCGCCACATCCTGGGCCGACAAGCCTCGGGCCTGCATCTGAGCCGGGTCGAGATCGATCTGCACCTGACGGGTCTTGCCGCCAAACGGGTACGGCAACGCAGCGCCGGGCACAGTGGTCAGCATCAGGCGCACGGTGTTGAGGCCCAGGTCGCCGAGTTTCTGCTCGCTAAGGTCCTTGCCCGACAATGCCAACTGGACAATGGGCACCGTCGATGCGCTGTAGTTGAGGATCAACGGCGGCACCGTACCGGGCGGCAGGTTACGCAAAATAGCCTGGGCAACAGAGGTTAGCTGCGCGTTGGCGGTACTGATGTTGACGCCTGGCTGGAAGAACACCTTCACGATGCCAAAGCCGTTGAGCGACTGCGCTTCGATGTGGCGGATGTCGTTCACGGTGGTGGTCAGCACCCGCTCGAACGGCGACGTGACTCGCCCCGCCATCTGATCCGGCGCAAGGCCGGTGTACTGCCAGATGACCGCGATGACCGGGATGCGGATCTCCGGAAAGATGTCAGTGGGCGTGCGTAAGGCCGTCAGCGGGCCGATGATCAGAATCAGGATGGCGAGCACGACGAACGTATACGGTCGTCTCAAAGCAACGCGTACAAGGCCAAGCATGGGAGGTATCCAGACAAGCGTTGAACATCAAAAAATCGGTGGTGCGCGGCTCAACCACTTCAAACCCACGGTTGAGGCTTCACCGACATCCAGGTCGAAACAGTCGACGACGCCCATCCGAAAAAGGTGGCATATGCCACGATATTCAGATTCAGAGGTATATGCCAGTATTTTTTCATGCGTCGCGGATAAAGTGTTTTTCAACTCTGGGTATTGACGTCGCGCCGTAAATACAGGTGCATCACCGCTTACCTGTCGGTGCCGTGATCCGGTTCAAAGCGTTCGTCAGGGAGATTTCGGAGATGCCGCAGGCCATTCACCGTTGCGGTGGGCGCATCGGTGAAGCCGAAAGAGATGATGATCGCCGCCGTTGCAGCCGCTTGATCCGCCTTAACCGCCGAACGTCGTCGCTCTGCGATCAATCGCCCGCGGCGAACCGCCGCCCAGTGAACGCAGGCGCAGATCTTCTTTAAGGCCGGTGATCAGCGACGCGATGCTGCGGCTGGTGTTGAGGGTGGATACATCTATTCCCGTGGTCATGAAGTCGGCATGCCCAGTGCGCGAGGTGTACAGCTGGATAGACATGAGGCCTCTCGCGTCTACCGAGCACTGGCAGCGGGCGGGCAGGAATGAGGATTCAATGATTTGGCAGAGTTCAAGTGAGGAGATCATGGCGCAGTCCTTTTAAGTGTTATAAACACTCGACTCTGCGTCACGGGCGAGATTCCGGATATTTTCGTTCCGCCGGACGAACGCCTGTTCATGCACCCGCAAGTAACCGGTCGCTGATGATCAACTCATCGATTGAGACGCTGACGAATCAGGCGCCGCCGGGGCCCAGCAGCGATTTGACCCTGGACAGCACGGACTGAATCTCGAACGGCTTGTCGAACACGTCCACAAACAGATCAGGCCGTGCGACCCCGAGATGCGCCTGCGCACCGCTCATCAACATCATGGGCAATTGGCCCAGCGTCTTGTGCGCCCGCACCGCCTCGGCCAGCTCAATGCCGTTCATGCCAGGCATCATGTAGTCGGTGATGATCAACTGCGGTTTTTCCCGGTCCAGAATGCTCAACGCTTTCTGGCCGCTGCCTGCGGTCACGGTGAGATAGCCCTCATCCTCAAGCGCGAAGCTGAGAATGTCGGCGATCAAGTACTCGTCATCGACGATCAATATGGTGGTCATAGGGCCCTCGGTCCGCTCGACGCATCGTGAGCGTATTGGCGACCGCGGTGTCTACGCGTTATGGGAATCGCCAAGGGCATGGAAATGAGCCTTTTTCACGTCAAGACCTTGCTCACTGATGGTGACTTCCAGCAGCGCAGGATCGTAGGGATTGTCCCTGATTTTAAGAATGGACAATTGGCGTTTAAGTTCAGCCCTTTCTTGTAGGAAACGCAGGACCAGCAAGTTGTCGACGATGCTCGACAGGTCCGGTGCCGGCGCATTGATCTCTCCGCCGAACAGACTCTGGACCTCCCAGGACGCTACTACAGTGACATCCCGCGCTCGCAGCTCGCCCATCAACGAGGTAAACAGGTCCTGCAAGCGCGACGTGTCGGCGGCGACCCGGGCCATTCCGCCCAGGCTGTCGAGAAAGACCCGCTTGATGGATTTTTCTTCGACCACCCGCAGCAGCTCAAGGGCCATTTTGTCGATCAAGCCGGCACCCGTCGATTTCCACAGGATGGTCAGGGCGCCGGACCGCTCCATGCTGGCGAAATCCAGACCCAGTGACGCAGCCTTCATGCGCAGGCGTTGCGGTGATTCGTAGAAGCCGAAGTGCAGGCCTGGCGATTCGACCGTCGACTGTCCCAGAAAACTGATGCCGAACGATGTCTTGCCCGAGCCGGAAGGCCCGATGATCAACGTCGAGGAAGAGGTCACCAACCCTCCGCCGATCAGCGGGTCGAGTGAAGGCAGACCGCTTGACACGAGCGAGCAATGGTCGCTGTCACGCATGGCCGAATCGGTCAGGGTGCTTTCAAGCCGCGGATAGACGACCAGCCCGTCCTCGGTGATCTCGCATTCATGCGCCCCGGCCAACGCGCCGCTGCCCCGGGTCTTGCGCATCTTGATGCGGCGGATCGATTTGGTGCCGACCACCTCTTCGCCCAACTCCAGCACCCCATCGACCATGGTGTGTTCAGGACTGCCATCATCGAGCTGCGAACTGGTCAGGAAAAACACCGTGCAGCCGGCAAAAGCGGCGTGGCCCTGCAATTCAGAGATGAACCGCTTGGTATTGAGCGGCGAATCCGCCCTGGACCGAGCGTTCAGCAGACCGTCGAGAATCATCACCGTGGACTTCTGACGCACGATTTCTCGGCGCAACAGCTTGACCACCTCATCCAGCCCGTCGTTTTCCATCGTGTCGAACGCGCTGACGAACTGGATCTGATCGCCGATCTTGTCTTTGTCGAAAAAACTCAACGTCGACAGAAACTGAAACAGACGCTCGTGCGGTTCGGCAAGCAGCGTGGCGAAGAGCACACGTCCACCCGCACGCGCATGGTTGAACCCGATCTGATTGGCCAGAATGGTCTTGCCCGACCCCGGACGTCCCTGAATGATGTACGACGATCCGGCGACGAAACCGCCCTTCAGCAACTCATCCAGTCCTTCAATGCCGCTCTGAAGGCGTTTTAGCTGGTTCAAATTCGCTTCCTCCGCTGGGGTTGTCAGCGTGGTGATTCGCACGACCAACGCGCGCGAGAAAAAGGCGCATTCTTCCGGGTTTAGTCGGGTATTCCAAGCACAATCATCAAGAATGGCATGCAGTTACCATGCAAAGCTCGAGTCACTCTCATGTGCCCGGTCCAGAGTCGACGGCCCCCTGCTCTTCAACGCAGCCTTGCGTTTCGGCCTTGGACTGTTCGCTACGGCGCTCTGGATCATCGGGTTTGATGGGTGCCGACAGCGGGTATTCCGGCGTCTCGTCGGGGAGTTCGGGAGATTGCGACGCTGGCGGAGGTGTTTTTGCGCTCATGACCACTGACTCATTCGGTGAATGCAGGGGTTAGAGTGCGCGGTCACACAGACGTGCGTTTCTTTTCACACAGATGCACCGCGCACAGCGCTTTTTTTGAAGGTATGACGGATCAGAGGCTCGCCAGGCACGCCTCGAGAATGTCCAACCCCTCGTTCAGCACCTCGGGCTCGATGGTCAAGGGCGCCAACAGTCGAATGATGTGACGGGCTTTGCCGCTCGGCATCAAGAGCAACCCGCGCTCCCTTGCGCTCGCCAGCAACTGAGCCATTTGTGCGGTAGCCGGTTTACCTTCCGGGGTCAGCAGCTCGATGCCGCGCATCGCGCCGACGCCGGTCAACCGCCCAAGGTACGGCGACAGCTTCTGCGCCTGCCATTGTTCGTAGCGGGTCAGCAAGGCGACCGAATACTGCTCACCCCAGGCAGCGAGGTTGGCATCGGTCATCTCATCCAGCGTGGCCAGACCTGCCGCGCACGCCAGTGGATTCCCGGAGTAGGTCCCACCCAGCCCGCCTTTGGGCAATGTATCCATCAGCGCCTTGCGACCGACGACTGCCCCCAACGGAACCCCGCCTGCGATGCTCTTGCCGAGCAACAGCAGATCCGGCTCGATGCCCAGACGGCTGAAGGCAAAGCGTTGACCGGTGCGGCCGAAGCCTGACTGGATTTCATCGATGATCAGGACGATGCCCTTGTCGTCGCACAGCCGGCGCAACGCCTGAGCGAACTCGACGTCCAGTGCCAGGAAGCCGCCCTCGCCTTGCACCGGTTCGATGATGAAACACGCGACTTCGTCGATGTCGATTTCCACGCTGAACAGCCTGTCCATCGCCTTCAGGGCTTCGGCGGTCGAAACACCATTGTCCGCGCTCGGATACGGCAGATGGAACACTGGCCCGGGCAGCGACCCGACTTTCTGCTTATAGGGCGCCACCTTGCCGTTGAGGTTCAGCGTCGCCAGGGTCCGCCCGTGAAACGCGCCATCGAACGCGATGACCGCCGACTTGCCAGTGTGTCCACGTACGATTTTCAGCGCATTCTCCGCCGCTTCGGCGCCGCTGTTGGTCAGCATGCCGCTGACCGGGTAGCTCACCGGAATAAACGCCGCCAGCCGTTCAATAAACCGTTGATACGGCACATGGGGGGCTGCGTTGAACGCGTAATGCGTCATGCGCTGAGCCTGCTCGCAAATGGCCGCCACGATTTTGGGATGGCAATGCCCCAGATTCAATACACCGATACCCCCGACGAAATCGATGTAACGCTTTGCATCAACGTCCCAGACCTCAGCGTTTTTTCCATGGGTAAGGCTGATGGGGTGAACGAAGGAAATGGACTGGCTGACTGACGGAAAATCCATGCTCAAACGACCTGCAGGCGGTGGGAGAGGCGCCTATTCAAGCGATCTCCCCGCTTTCTCACAAACGAAATAAAGGCAACGGGTCATTCCACCAGGGACTGACATCACTGCAGCAATGCGGTCGCACTGTCGCAGTGCGTCGCACCACGTCGACGCGTGGCGCCCCCGGCATCCGACGTCACGGGATGCCCTGGAAAGAAACCACGTCATTCACCACCCATTGCCGCTCTGCCTTTTTTGAATCAAACCAATCGAAATCGACCGACCTGAGTCGCCGCCCCTTCAACGGTGCGCCGACTGACCGCCCCTCAGTCATGAATCACTTGAATCATTTCGAAATTTTCTGGCACACCTGTTGCAATTTCACCCGGGACTTCAGTTCCAGGTGGCCAACCGGATGGACCGCGATCAGATTTGCACCCAGCTCCAGCAGCAGTTCGAGACCTTCCCGCGACAGGAGCGTGCGGCGGCCAGTTTCATTCTGGACAACCCCCATGAAATCGCCGTTATGTCGATGCGAGACATCGCCCGCCTGGCCAATGTGCCGCCCTCGACCATGACCCGGTTGGCCAAGCGCATGGGCATGACCGGCTACGATCAGTTGCGTGAAGTGTTCATCGACTCATTGCGCGGACAGAACAGCGCCTACGGTTCACGTGCGCATGACCTGGTTGAACTCAAGCAACGCGTCGGCGAACAGCGGGTCATTCAGGACATGGCCAACAACGCCATCGAGCAGATTCAGTCGATGTGCAGCAACGACAACCTGCGCGCCATTTCCCGTGCCGTAGCCCTCCTTGCAGGCGCGCGTCAGGTCTACTGCCTGGGCATGCGCTCGTCGTTCGGGGTGGCGTTTCAGTTTTCCCACGTGGCCTCCTACTTTGCCAAGAACGTGAGGCTGGTCGAAGGCGCCGGTGAAAGCGGCGTGATGTCGATCATCAATCAGACCAGCCCCAAGGACGTCGCTCTGGTGTGCAGCCTGCCGCGCTACTCGCGGCGGCTGATTACCCTCACCAATTACCTGCACCAGCAGGGTGTGCGCATCATCACCATCACCGACAGCCTGACCTCACCCACCGCACGCCTGGCGGCTGAAACGATCATCGTGAAAAACCAGACCCCTTCGTTCTACGACACCATCGTGCCCGCCATGCTCGTCAGCGAAATGCTGGTGGCGTTGATGTCTGCCGCCTCGACCCAGGACGTAGAAGCCTCGGTCACCCATACCGAAGAGAAGCTGCTGAGCCTCGGAGAGTGGTGGGACCTGGGTTGACCCTTTTTTCTAGACCTGCCGTTTTGCCTGGACACCTTGTCCATCCCGAATCATTCCTCTACCGGAGCGTCCTGATGAAAGCCAGACTGTGCAAGCCCATGCGTAAAACCCTCGTCGCCGCAGGGCTGTTTGCGGGCCTTAGCGCCCTGTTCTGCTCCACCCTCACCCAGGCCGGCGAAGCGCTGGACCACATCATCAAAAGCAAGGAATTGCGTGTCGCCGTCCCGGTGGACTACCCGCCTTATGGTTACGTCGGACCGGACATGGTTCCTCAAGGCCTGGACATCGACGTCGCCAACCTGATGGCGAAGCAACTGGGCGTGAAGCTGCAACTGGTGCCCGTCACCGCGCCTAACCGTGTGGCGTATCTTCAGTCGGGCAAAGCTGACTTCACCATTTCCTCGCTGGGCAAAACCCCTGAGCGCGAGAAAGTGATCGACTACAGCATCGCCTATTCGCCCTTCTTCGATGCGGTCTTCGGCAAGACCGCGCTGCCGGTCAAAACGATGGCCGACATGGCGGGCAAAACCGTGTCGGTGACCCGAGGGTCGATGCAGGATCGTGAACTGACCGACATGGCGCCTGAAGCCATCACCAAACGGTTCGAGGACAACAACAGCAGTATTTCAGCCTTCCTCTCCGGCCAGACACAGATGGTCGCCATCGGCACCACGGTGGCCGCCGCGCTCAAGCAGAAGAACCCGAACATGGACATTGCGCTCAAGGTGATTCTGTCCAATGCGCCGAATTACATCGGCATGAACAAGAACGAGCCCGAGTTGCGCAACAAGGTCAACGAGATCATTCGTCAGGCCAAGGCCGACGGCACGCTCGATGCAATCTCGCAAAAATGGCTGGGTGCGCCCGCAGGCGAGTTGCCAGAGTAACCATGGACGATTTCACGCCCTCACTGGTGACGCTCGCACGCTGGACGTCGGGCCTGCAGTTGGCGGACATTCCGCCCGCTGTGCAGCACGCCGCCAAGCGCTGCCTGATCGACACCACAGGTGTCGCCCTGGCAGGCAGTCGCACTTCGGTCGCCATGCAGGCACTTGCCCTCTCGCGCCTGACCGCAGCCGATGGTCAGGCCCGCGCACTGGGCGATGAGCGTCCGGTCTGTGCGCCAGCCGCCGCATTCGTCAACACGACAGCGGCGCATGCGCTGGATTTCGACGACAACGCCTACCCCGCGTTTGTCCACGGCTCGGCCGTGATCATGCCGGCGGCACTCGCGGTGGCGCAGATGCAGGGCCTCAGCGGCGCACGCTTACTGGCTGCGTTCGTGGCGGGCGCCGAGTGCGAATACGCGCTCGGCAAGGCACTGACCCGCCAGCTTTATGACCGGGGGTGGTGGACGACCGGTGTGCTGGGGGTCGTCGGGGCGTGCGCGGCTGCCAGCCATGCCTTGGACCTGACCACCGGCCAGACGGCGGCGGCATTCGCCCTCGCGCTGGCAGGGACCGGGGGCATGAAAGCAACTTTTGGCAGCGACGCGAAAACGCTCATGGCCGGACGCAGCAGTGAAGCGGGCGTCATCGCTGCGCTGTTGGCCCGCCAGGGCTGCACCGGCCCACTGGACATTGTCGAGCACAGCCGTGGTCTCGCCGCGATGTTCAACGGCGGGCGGCTGGAGCCGGTGACGATGCCTGGCGACAGCTGGAGCCTGCTAAAACCAGGCGTCGACATCAAGCGTGTGCCGGTGTGCCTGTCTTCCCATGCCGCCATCGATGCCCTGCGTGAAATGCTTGGCCGTGGTGTCGTTGCTGCGCCCGATATCGCTGAAATTATCTGCGACGTACCGCCGATCGTGATCCAGAACCTCGCGCATGACCTTCCGGTGACCCGACAACAGGCGCAGTTCAGCATGCCGTTTGCCATGGCCTGTACCGTCCTGCTGGGTGACCTTTCGCTCGCAATGCTGGACGACGCCGTGCTCGGCCGTGCCGACCTCAGGACATGGATGAAGCGTGTGCGCATGTTCAGCAGCGACCGCTGGCAACCGCGGTTGCTTGAATCAGCCCCGGAAGGGGCCTGGGTCAAGGTCGTGCGCCACGACGGTAGCGCCATTGAAGGCTTCTGCGCCATGCCCTTGGGGTCAGCCGCACAACCGCTCTCATCCGCGCAACTCAACGACAAATTCATGCAATGCAGCACCCGGGCGGTGCCGCTGCCTCGTGCACGGCGCCTGCTGGACGACCTGCTGCGCCTCGAACAGCTTCCGGGTGTTCGTCACCTGCTGGCACCTGAAGCGCTCAATGTGGAAACGATAGAACCATGACTCTGGATTTCTCGGTGGTATTCGCGCAGTGGCCGCAACTGCTCAATGGCCTGTTGCTGACCGCATTGCTGACCCTGCTGGCGGCGGTGTTCGGAACGACGCTGGGCATCGCCTGCGGCGTGATCCGCAGCAAAGGGCCGCGTTGGGCGCGCTGGCTGATCGGACTGTATGTGGAACTGATCCGCAACACGCCTTTCATCATTCAGTTGTTTTTCATCTTCTTCGGGTTGCCGGGGCTAGGGCTGAAAATGACCGCACTGACCGCAGCCATCCTCGCAAACGTGATCAACCTCGGGGCCTACGTCAGCGAGATCGCACGTTCCGGCATCGAAGCCACCCCCAATGGCCAGATCGAAGCCGCAGAAAGTCTGGCGCTTGACCGCTGGCAGATTTTCACCCGCGTCATTCTGCCCCCTGCGCTCAAACGGGTCTGGCCAGCGCTCGTCGGGCAGATGGTCATCATCATGCTGGGCTCGGCCGTGTGCAGCCAGATCTCCACCGAAGAGCTGTCCTATGCGGCCAACCAGATCGCCAGTACCTCGTTCAGGAATTTCGAGACCTACATCGTCGTGGCCGGGCTTTACCTGCTGCTGTCGATCGCGCTTCGCCGCCTGCTGAATTGGGTCGGTCCGCATTTAATCTTTGGTCGCTGAGGGACTGTCATGTACGAATTCACGCTGTGGGACATCGCCCGCAACCTGTTGCTGGCCATGCGCTGGACCGTCGGGTTGTCCCTGATCGCCTTCATTGGCGGTGGGCTTTTGGGGGCGCTCCTGGTCGTGTTGCGCCTCACCGGCACGCGCTTTCTGCGCCGACTGATCATGCTGTATGTGCAAGTGTTCCAGGGAACGCCGCTGCTGTTGCAGTTGTTCCTGGTGTATTTCGGTCTGTCGATGTTCGGCCTCGAAACCACGGCACTGGTCGCCGCGTCGATCTGCCTGACGCTGTACGCCAGCGCGTACCTGAGCGAGATCTGGCGTGGCTGCGTGGAGTCCATCGACAACGGTCAGTGGGAAGCGGCCAGCAGCCTGGCACTGAGCTTCAGCGAACAGATGCGCTACGTGATCCTGCCACAGGCGCTGCGGGCCGGCATCGCGCCCACCGTGGGTTTCATGGTGCAAGTGGTCAAAGCCACTGCGCTGACCTCGGTCATCGGCTTCGTCGAAATGACCCGCGCCGGACAAATCATCACCAACGCCACGTTCCAGCCGTTCTTCATCTACGGCTCGGTGGCCCTCATGTACTTCGCCTTGTGCTTTCCGCTGTCGCTGTACAGCCGCCGCCTCGAACACTCACTTCGCCGATAAGGGTTTCATTCATGACACCGTCAAATCACACCGACGCCAGTGGGGCCTTCGCCCTGGTGGACATTCGCGGTCTGCGCAAGCGCTTCGGCGACAACGAAGTCCTCAAAGGCGTGGACCTGCAGATCGCGCGCAAGGAAGTCGTCTGCATCATCGGCAAGAGTGGCTCAGGCAAGAGCACCCTGCTGCGCTGCCTCAACGGCCTTGAACAGTTTCAAGAAGGATCGGTCACCGTCGACGGCCAGCCGATTCGCCCCGACAACCGCCAGGCGATGCGTGAGCTGCGCCAGAACGTCGGCATGATCTTTCAGGGTTTCAACCTGTTCCCGCACCTGACCGCCGGGCAGAACGTGATGCTCGCGCCACGCCTGGTACAGAAAACCGCGAACGCCGATGCCGAACGCCAGGCCCGCAGGCTGCTGGAGCGTGTCGGCCTGAGCGAACGTTTCGATTACTTCCCGGACCAGCTTTCCGGTGGTCAGCAACAGCGCGTGGCAATCGCCCGCTCGCTGGCCATGAACCCGCAGGTTTTGCTCTGCGATGAAATCACCTCGGCGCTGGACCCCGAACTGGTGGGCGAAGTGCTCCACGTGGTGGAAGGCCTGGCCGCCGAGGGCATGACGTTGATCATGGTGACCCATGAGATGGCCTTCGCGCGCCGCGTCAGTGACCGGGTGATTTTCATGCATCAGGGGCAGGTGCACGAATCCGGCCCGCCCCATGCGCTCTTCGATAACCCGCAGACCGTCGAGCTGCGGCGCTTTCTTTCTCTGGATCACTGATCGCTTGACCGATCGCTCACCCCCTCAGGAGACACTCATGGCTTTCCCGCTGACCGTTCCACCTTCGAAAAAACACCAGAGCTTTTTGTGGTCGCCGATCTGCACCGACCTCGACACGCTGGACGCCCATGTCGCCATTCTGGGCATTCCGTTCGGCAAGGCGTACGTCGCCGAACACATCAGCAACGACCAAAGCAAGGCGCCTGACGCCATTCGCGCGATGAGCGACCGTATCTGCCGTGCCTTGCACCACTACGACTTCGACGTGGGCGGCCCGATCTACGACAACCGCGCGCTGAAGGTGGTGGACTGCGGCAATGTGCCCGCCGATCCGTCCGACCTGAACAGCACCAGCCTGAGAGCCGAACAAGCCGTGCGCAAGATCCTCGATGCGGGTGCCATGCCAGTGATTCTGGGCGGCGATCACAGCATCCCGATCCCGGTCCTGCGCGCTTACGAAGGACGGGGTCCGATCACCCTGATTCATATCGACGCGCACCTGGACTGGCGAGAAGAAATCAACGGTGTGCGCGACGGCCTTTCCAGCCCGATCCGCCGAGCCTCGGAGATGGACCACATCGGCGAAATCTACCAGATCGGCCTGCGCGCTCAAGGCAGCGGACGCCCTACGGACTTCCAGGCGGCCGTCGACTACGGCGCACACCTGATCACGGCCTACGACGTCCACGACAACGGCATGCAGTCGGTGCTCGACCGGATTCCAGAGGGCGGCAATTATTACCTGACCATCGACGCCGACGGGCTTGACCCTTCGATCATGCCCGGCGTTGCAGGTCCGGCGCTGGGGGGGATTACCTACGTGCAGATCCGCAAGTTGATCCACGGGCTGGTCAACAAAGGCAAGGTGGTCGGCATGGACATCGTCGAAATCACCCCGTCGATCGACGTCAACAACATCAGCTCCATTACCGCCGGGCGCTTGATCGTCAACCTGATTGGCGCCGCCGTGCGCGCTGATTACTTCGACGCGCCGCCGCTGTAAGGCCCCTGCGCTCTCATATTCCGGCCAGGGATGGCCCCCGGTCCACGCTCATCAGGTTAGAAACCATGCCGACCCACACCCGCATCAGAATGTTCAACACCAAGGACACCTACCCCAATCAATCGCTGGACAATGATCTGTGCCAGGCGGTACGCGCCGGTAACACGGTGTACGTCCGTGGCCAACTGGGCACGGATTTCGACGGCAACCTCATCGGTCTGGGCGACGCCCGCGCGCAAGCCGAGCAGGCGATGAAAAACGTCAAGCAACTGCTGGAGGAAGCCGGCAGCCAGCTGCAGGACATCGTGAAAATCACCATCTACCTGATCGACCCGCGTTACCGCGAAGAGGTGTACCGCGAGGTGGGGAAATGGCTCAAGGGCGTGTTTCCGATTTCTACCGGCCTGGTGGTCTCCGCATTGGGGCAACCCCAGTGGTTAATGGAAATAGATGTCATCGCTGTTATTCCGGAATGACTCGCTTTTACTTCTCAACAAAGTGTCCTGTTATAAACGGATCCTAAACAACTCATACACCTGTCCGGCCTGTGTCTTCTGGCCGGCCGGACGACTTATAACGGTTATTGCGACTGCCCCTCTCTGCGCTCCCCGCCCCGCTCCGCTGCTTAATACTGTTTCGCCTCTTTCACGATGTTTTGTCATCCATTTTTGATAGTGCCAGGCCTCACGGGTTGTCACCGTGCGGCGTTTCAGTTTCTGTTCAGCTTCAGGAGCGTACGCTCGACTCAAGGCCCCGTAGAACGGTGAGTCCTGAACGCCTGCAGCACGGGGCACCTGTAAAAAAGCGGCGGAGAATAGAGGAAATTTATGACTTTTTCATTTCACCCCCACAGAAAATTTAAAGCGTCTTCATCTCCGTCCACACCGATGAAACAACAACACGCTTTCAACGGAATTTTCATAATTAACGTTCTACCATCCCAATAACGAAACTGCGAAAACTTGCTGTTCTTTAACAGCACAGCAAATGCATTACACCAAGAATCGGGCACCGCTAACACCCGTTTTATCTGCACGCCCATGCGGCCGACATCATCTAAGTAACGAGCGTCTTCGCTACAGGCGACTCGCGTGTTCGCTTGCGCGCCTCGACGACGACCTCACTATCGTCACACGTGCTGGAGGGTCTACATGAGTCTGGATTTTCTTCCTTTTTCCCGCCCGAGCATGGGCGACGAGGAAGTGGCAGCCGCCACCCGTGTTCTGCGCTCAGGGTGGATCACCACGGGCCCGGAATGCCAGCGGCTGGAGCAGCAATTCGCCGAGCGTTGCGGCGCGCAGCAGGCCGTGGCGCTTTCGTCAGCGACGGGGGCCATGCACATCACCCTGCTCGCGTTGGGCATCGGTCCGGGCGATGAAGTCATCACGCCCTCGCAGACCTGGGTCTCCACCGCCAACATGATTTGCCTGTTGGGCGCGACCCCGGTGTTCGTCGACATAGACCGCGACACGCTGATGACCGACGCCGCGATGATCGAGCGCGCCATCACCCCGCGTACCAAGGCCATCATTCCGGTGCATTACGCCGGTGCCGCGTTTGATCTCGATCCCCTGTATGCCTTGGCCAAACGCCATGGAGTCGCGGTGATCGAGGACGCTGCCCACGCCGCCGGGACGCGCTACAAAGGTCGGCCAGTCGGCGCCTCTGGCACCGCCATCTTTTCGTTTCATGCGATCAAGAACATGACCTGCGCCGAAGGCGCGATGTTCGTCAGCGACGATCCCGGGCTGGCCGATCGTGTTCGCCGCCTGAAATTCCACGGTCTGGGCGTCGATGCCTATGACCGCCTGACCCACGGCCGCAAGCCCCAAGCCGAGGTGATCGAACCGGGGTTCAAATACAACCTTGCGGACATCAACGCCGCCATTGCCCTGGTCCAGCTTGAGCGCCTGGACGCGCTCAATGCCCGTCGCGCCGAACTGGCGAGTCATTATCTGGAACGTCTGGCAGGCAGCCCCGTACAACCCTTGGCGCATCCGCGCTACGACCAGCACCACGCCTGGCATCTGTTCATTCTGCGCATCGACGCCGAGCGCTGCGGCCTGGACCGGGACGCGTTCATGAAAGCCCTGCAGGCGCAAAACATCGGCAGCGGCATCCACTTCATTGCGACCCACCTGCACAGCTACTACCGCCAACGGTTCCCGGACGTGCGCTTGCCCGAGACCGAATGGAATTCGTCGCGGTTGTGTTCCATCCCCTTGTTCCCTGACATGACCCTTGACGATGTTGACCGCGTCGTCAGCGCCATTGAATCCATTGTGGAAGTCCGCTCGTGAAACCGTACCCCATCCACCGCGTGTCGATCGTCATCCCGGTCTACAACGAGGAACAAAGCCTGCCGGAACTGCTGCGCCGCACCGAAGCGGCCTGCGCGCAGGTGAGCCAACCCTGCGAAATCATCCTGGTTGACGACGGCAGCCGCGACGAGTCCGCCGAGATCCTGCTCGAGGCCAGCCAGCGTGAAGGCAGCCCGGTGGTCTCGGTCATCCTCAACCGCAACTATGGTCAGCACGCCGCGATCATGGCCGGTTTCGAGCAGTGCAAAGGCGACCTGGTGATCACGCTGGATGCCGACCTGCAGAACCCGCCGGAAGAGATCCCGCGACTGGTCAAGCTGGCTGAACAGGGTTACGACGTGATCGGCACGGTGCGTGGCAATCGGCAGGACTCGGCCTTGCGGCGCTGGCCTTCAAAACTCATCAACCTGGCCGTGCAGCGCTCCACCGGCGTGGCCATGACGGACTATGGCTGCATGCTCCGCGCCTACCGACGCAGCATCGTCGACGCCATGCTGGCCTGCCGGGAACGCAGCACCTTCATCCCGATTCTGGCGAACAGTTTTGCCCGTCACACCACTGAAGTACAGGTGATGCATGCTGAGCGCGAGCATGGGGAATCCAAATACAGCGCAATGAAGCTAATCAATCTGATGTTCGACCTGGTCACCTGCATGACCACGACGCCGTTGCGGTTGTTGAGCATCATCGGTTTCAGCATGGCCTTTCTCGGCGTGCTGTTCGCGACGCTGCTGATCGTACTGCGCCTGATCTTCGGTGCGCCATGGGCGGGACACGGCACCTTTGTCCTGTTCGCGGTGCTGTTTGTCTTCACCGGCGGACAGTTCATCGGCATGGGCCTGCTTGGCGAATACCTGGGTCGCATGTACAGCGATGTACGCGCGCGTCCACGTTTTTTCATCGAGAAGGTCGTGCGCAGCCAACCCGTTTCCGCCCCCCAGAAAGTCGATGCCCCTGCTCCCATTTTGAATAAGGTCGCACCATGAGCCTCAAAGCTGTTGTTTTTGCTTATCACGATATCGGTTGTGTCGGGATTGAAGCCCTGCTCAACGCTGGCTATGAGATTTCGGCGGTGTTTACCCACGCCGACGACCCCAGGGAAAAGACCTTCTTCGGCTCGGTCGCACAACTGTGTGCGCAGCACAACATCCCCGTTCATGCCCCTGAAGACGCGAATCACCCGCTGTGGATCGAACGCGTCGGCAAGCTGGCGCCTGACTTCATTTTCTCGTTCTACTACCGCCATCTGCTCAGCGAAACCCTGTTGGCATGCGCCAAAAACGGCGGCTTCAACCTGCACGGTTCGTTGCTGCCTCGCTACCGTGGCCGTGCGCCGGCCAACTGGGTGCTGGTCAACGGCGAGACCGAAACCGGCGTGACCCTGCACCGCATGGTCAAACGGGCCGACGCCGGCGCCATCATGGCTCAGCAGCGGGTGAGCATCAGCACCACCGACACGGCCCTGACCCTGCACGCCAAGCTGCGCGCCAGCGCGGCGGACCTGCTGTCCGAAACCCTGCCGTTGCTGGGCAAGGGACAATTGCCGGGGACCGAGCAGGATGAATCCAAAGCCACCTGTTTTGGTCGCCGTACGCCGGCCGACGGCCTGATCGACTGGCAGCAACCCGCATCGCACCTGTACAACCTGACGCGTGCTGTTACGCAACCCTACCCGGGCGCGTTCTGCCCGGTGGGTGAACACAAAATGATCGTCTGGAGCGCCAAGGTGCAATCCGGCAATGACGGTCAGGCCCCAAGCACGGTCATCAGCTGCGAACCGCTGCGCATTGCCTGTGGCGAAGACTCCCTGCTGATCACTGCCGGGCAGCGAGGCGATGACGGACTCTATCTGAGCGGTCCGCAACTGGCGCGGGAGTTCGGTCTGGTGGAGGGTTCGCGACTGGTGGGCGGCCAGAAGCGGCGTCAGCTCAAGCGTACCCGCGTGCTGATCCTGGGCGTCAACGGTTTCATCGGCAATCACCTGTCGGAGCGACTGCTCCAGGATGATCGCTACGAAGTCTACGGCATGGACATCGGCTCCGATGCCATCGAGCGCCTGCGCAGCCATTCGAATTTCCACTTCATCGAAGGCGACATCAGCATCCACACCGAATGGATCGAATACCACATCAAGAAATGCGACGTGGTGCTGCCGCTTGTGGCCATTGCCACCCCGATCGAGTACACCCGCAACCCGTTGCGTGTGTTCGAGCTGGACTTTGAAGAAAACCTGAAAATCGTTCGCTACTGCGTCAAGTACAACAAGCGTGTGATCTTCCCGTCGACCTCGGAAGTCTATGGCATGTGCCAGGACGCGAACTTCGACGAGGACACCTCCAACCTGGTCGTTGGCCCGATCAACAAACAGCGCTGGATTTACTCCGTGTCCAAGCAGTTGCTGGACCGGGTGATCTGGGCCTACGGGCAAAAAGGTCTGCAATTCACCCTGTTCCGTCCGTTCAACTGGATGGGCCCGCGCCTGGACCGACTGGATTCCGCTCGCATCGGCAGCTCGCGCGCGATTACGCAGCTGATCCTGCACCTGGTGGAAGGCACGCCTATCCGCCTGGTAGACGGCGGCGCGCAAAAACGCTGCTTCACCGACGTGGTTGACGGCATCGAAGCCTTGGCGCGCATCATCGAAAACCGCGATGACCGCTGCAACGCTCAGATCATCAACATCGGCAACCCGGACAACGAGGCCAGCATTCGCCAACTGGGCGAAGAGCTGCTGCGTCAGTTCGACGCGCACCCGCTGCGTGACAATTTCCCGCCGTTTGCCGGTTTCCGCGAAGTAGAAAGCCAATCCTTCTACGGCAAGGGCTACCAGGACGTCAGCCACCGCAAGCCAAGCATCGACAACGCGCGTCGCCTGATCGACTGGCAGCCGACCATCGAGCTGCGTGAAACCATCGGCAAGACCCTGGATTTCTTCCTGCGCGAAGCCATGGCTGAAAAAGCGGAAGCGAACTGATGCAGGCAGGCTTGCGCATTGACGTCGATACCTATCGCGGCACGCGGGACGGCGTGCCGCGACTGCTCGACCTGCTGGACGAAGCACAGATCAAGGCCACGTTCTTTTTCAGCGTCGGCCCGGACAACATGGGCCGTCATCTGTGGCGCCTGGCAAGACCGCAGTTTTTCTGGAAAATGCTGCGATCCAAAGCCGCCAGTCTGTACGGATGGGACATCTTGCTGGCCGGCACCGCCTGGCCAGGCAAACCCATCGGTCGCGACCTGGGCCCCTTGATGCGTCGCGCCCAGGACGCGGGTCACGAAGTCGGCCTGCACGCGTGGGATCACCATGGCTGGCAGGCGCATGCGGGCAACTGGACGCAGCACCAGCTCACGGCCCAGATCGCCCGTGGCGTGGATTGCCTCAGTGACATCCTCGGCAATGCCGTGACCTGTTCAGCCGCCGCCGGGTGGCGTGCGGATGAACGCGTTGTGCAAGCCAAACAAGGTTTCGGCTTCCGCTACAACAGCGATTGCCGAGGGCAAGGTGTATTCCGTCCGTTACTCACGGACGGTCAGCCGGGCACGCCGCAGATCCCGGTGGACCTGCCGACCTTCGATGAAGTCGTCGGTCCTCAGCTGGATGCCCGCGCTTTCAACAATTACTTGCTGGGCCGGTTCAGCCCTTCGAAGCTGAATGTCTACACCGTGCACGCGGAAGTGGAAGGGATTGTCATGGCCGAACATTTCCGTCATCTGCTCATCCAGGCGAAAACCCGGGACATACACTTTCAACCGCTGGGGAATCTGCTGCCTAACAACCTGGGGACGCTCCCTCAGGGGCATCTGGTGCGCGGCGCGCTCGATGGGCGTGAAGGCTGGCTGGGCGTGCAGCAACCATGAGCCGCCATCAGAACATCGCGTTGCTGATCGCGGCATTCTTGCTCGCGTATCTGTTGCCGCTGGGGACTCACGGTCTGTGGATTCCCGATGAAACCCGCTACGCCCAGATCAGCCAGGAAATGCTGCACAGCGGCAATTGGACCGTTCCGCATTTCATGGGGCTGCGCTATTTCGAAAAACCCGCCGCGGGCTACTGGCTGATCGCGGCGGCGCAGGCGGTGTTCGGCGAAAACCTGTTCGGCGTCCGTTTCGCCTCCGCGTTGACCACCGGCCTGAGCGTGCTATTGACCTGGCTGATCGCGCGACGCATCTGGTCTGACCCGCGCAAAAGTTTCGCGTGCGCGCTGCTGTTCATGAGCTTCTTCCTGGTCGCGGGGCAATCGGGGTATGCCAATCTCGATCCGCAATTCACGCTCTGGGTGAACCTGACGCTGGTCGCCTTCTGGTTCGCCATCCACAGTGTTGGACGGCAGCGTGTGTTGTGTTGGGCCCTGCTCGGTTTTGCCTGCGGCATGGGTTTCATGACCAAGGGATTTCTCGCCTGGGCCTTGCCTGTGGTGGTCGCCCTGCCCTACATGATCTGGCAGCGACGCCTGCGCGAGCTGCTGACCTTCGGTCCGCTGGCCATCGTTGTCGCGGTGCTGGTGTGCCTGCCGTGGGTCCTGGCAGTGCATGGCCGTGAGCCTGACTACTGGCGGTTCTTCTTCTGGCACGAACACATCCGTCGTTTTGCCGGCGAAGACGCTCAGCATGCCGAGCCATGGTGGTACTACTTGCCGCTGCTGGTGGCCGCATGCGTACCCTGGGCCTTGTTGCTGCCCGGCACGCTCAAGCAAGCCTGGGAGCAACGACGCCAGAGCCACAGCGGTTTTCTGCTGATGTGGCTGATCCTGCCGCTGGCTTTCTTGAGCCTGAGCAAAGGCAAGCTGCCCACCTACATTTTGCCGTGCCTGATGCCACTGGCCCTGTTGATGGGTCATGCGCTTGTTGAAGCCTTGAACGCTGGGAGGACCACCGCGTTGCGCATCAACGGCCTGTTCAACAGCGCCTTTGGCGTGATTGCGCTGGCTGCGCTGTTGTTCATCCAGTTCAAGAAAACGGTGTATCAGCAGGAGCCTCAGCACCTGACACTGGCGATTGCCGTGTTGCTGGGCTGGATCGCGACCAATGCGCTACAGGGCGCCAGGCCTCTTCGTTTCTGGCTGATGCCGGCGCTGGGCAGCTGGCTGACCATCGCGCTGGTTCCGGCGGCGCTGCCCAACAGCATTGTCTTCAACAAGACGCCGGATCAGTTCGTGGTGCGCCACTTCGATGAACTGGACGCTGCCACCCACTTGCTCAGTAACGACCTGGGTGCAGCGGCCGCGCTTTCCTGGCGTCTCAAGCGCAACGATGTGGTGTTTTACGACACCCGTGGCGAGCTCGAGTACGGGCTCGCGTACCCACAATCCAAACCCAGAGAAATCGACTGGAAACAGGTCCAGGCGTGGATGACCAAGGCCCGCCAGGAAGGTGCGGTCGCGGTGGTGATGCGCGGCAACGCGGTCGATGACGCCTACGAATTCAGCCTGCTGCCGCAGGACGGCAAGCGTTATGAGGAAGGCAATCTCACGATCATGATCTTCGACAGGACGCCGTCATGACGTTCGGCCTCTTGCTGTGTGCCTGTCTGCTGACGTGCATGGGTCAGATTGCGCAGAAGCTGACCGTCGAGCGTTGGGGGCACAGGTTCCCCGGCGTTGGCGCGGCGCTGCGAAGTGGCTGGTTATGGCTGGCGCTGGCGTGTCTGGGCGCAGGCCTGTTGCTCTGGCTGCTGGTGCTGCAGCGCGTGGACGTCGGCGTTGCTTACCCGATGCTGGCGCTGAATTTCGTGCTGATCACCTTGACTGGACGCTACCTGTTCAAGGAATCCGTTGACCGTCGCCACTGGTTCGGCGTGGCGCTCATTCTGGTCGGTGTGGTCTTGCTGGGGCGTCAAGCGTGAGCGCGCGCCGCGGCTTGAGCCTGGCCATGGGCAGCGTCGTGCTGGTCAGCGCGGCACAGCTGGGCATGCGCTGGAGCATGCAGCGGCTGCCACAACCCGCCCAGTGGCTGGCAGACCTACAAAGCGGCAACGTCGACTCGGTCGCGCTCAGCGTGGTGACGGCAGCGATCGCGGCGTACGCGCTGTCAATGCTGTGCTGGCTAGGCGCACTGCGTGATGTGCCTCTTAGCCGCGCCTATTCGCTGCTCAGCATCAGTTACGCAGCGGTGTACGTTCTGGCGGCTTTGCTCCCCTTTTTCAACGAGACGCTCACCGTTCCTCGAACGGTGGGTGTGACCCTGATCGTGCTCGGTGTAGTGACGATCAATTTCCGGCGTAGCTGCGACAACGGCAATAACAGTGACAAGGAGCTTTCCCGATGAAAATCAGCGTCTTCGGTAGCGGTTATGTGGGTCTGGTGCAGGCGACGGTGTTGGCTGAGGTTGGTCACGACGTGGTGTGCATGGACATTGACCCGGCCAAGGTCGAGCAACTGAGCAAGGGCCATGTGACCCTCTACGAGCCCGGCCTTGAAAACCTGGTTCGGGAGAACCTTGAGGCCGGGCGCTTGCACTTCACCACCGATGAAAAACGCACGGTGGAGCACGGAGAAGTGCTGTTCATTGCCGTGGGCACGCCCTCCCGACCTGATGGCTCCGCTGACCTCACCGCCTTCTTCGCAGTCGGCGACGCCATCGCCCGGCACCGCGAGACCTCGGTGATCATTGTCGAAAAGTCGACGGTGCCCGTGGGCAGTGGTGATGCCTTGCGCAGCCACATCGAGCAGCACCTGCGCCAGTCGGCCCGCCTGTTGAAATTCGATATTGTGTCCAACCCCGAATTCCTCAAGGAAGGCTCGGCGGTCAAGGACTGCCGTCGCCCGGACCGCATCGTCATCGGCTGTGGCAACCCGGATGTGTTCCCCGTCATGCGCGAACTCTACGCGCCGTTCAACCGCAACCACGAACGCATCATGTTCATGGACCTGCGCAGCGCGGAACTGACGAAATACGCCGCCAACTGCATGCTCGCGACCAAGATCAGCTTCATCAACCAGATTGCCGAGCTGGCCGAACACCTGGGTGCCGACGTCGAGTCCGTGCGGCTTGGCATCGGTGCCGACTCTCGGATCGGTTATGACTTCATCTATCCAGGCTGTGGCTACGGCGGCTCGTGCTTCGGCAAGGACATCCGCGCGTTGATTCACAGTGCGCGTGAAGCCGGATGCTCGAACGACCTGCTGAATGTGGTCGAAGACATCAACGAGCGCCAGAAGAACAAGCTGTTCGACCGCATCAACGCGTTTTACAAGGGCGAACTCAAGGGCAAGACGTTCGCGCTGTGGGGGCTGGCCTTCAAACCCAACACCGACGACATGCGCGATGCACCGAGTCGTGTGCTGATGGAATCGCTGTGGGCAGCAGGTGCAACGGTTCGCGCCTACGACCCGGAAGCCATGCAGGAAACCCAGCGGTTGTACGGCGAGCAGCCCAACCTGATCCTGATGGGCACACCGGAATCGGTGTTGTTGGGGGCCGATGCGCTGATCGTCTGTACCGAATGGCAGCAGTTCAAGGCACCGGACTTCGACCTGATTCAGCAGCGACTCAAGTCACCGGTCATCTTCGATGGCCGCAACCTGTACGACACCGAACGCCTGGCCAAGCGCGGCTTCCAGTACTTCCCGATTGGCCGGGGCGACTCCTGCAACCTGCCCATCCCGCAACAGCTGTGGGCGCCTTACGAACTGCTGGCCAACCATCACGCGGTGTAACCCCAAGACTGCGCGGCCTGGTCATCCAGGCCGCGCTTTTTTATGCCTGCGCTGTCACGGCGCCGGTAACCGAAGCAGCACGTACTCTTCCTTATCGAACCGGCCGCTGAGCAACACCGGCAATGCGCCCAACGGGGTGCCTTGCAACCGCTGAAAATCGTTGTTGCTCATCACCACATCCGCTGGCCCCTGCACCGTACTCAGCTGTTCCGGGGTTTCGGTGAACTGCGGCATCAGGTCCTGATCGACATTGACCATGAACTTGATGGCCTTGGCGTCTTTGCCCATCGAATGCAGCACCAGCAGCGCCTTGTCGGCTTGTGTGACCTGTCGGACCGCCTGGGTGAAGTGACGGGTGTCGTACAGCGTGCGCTCCGCTTTCTCGAAAATGCCGATGTAGCTGATCCAGACCGCCAACACCGCACACGCCGGCAGCCCGTACAAGCGCAAACGCGGGCGCATCAGCAAGGGCAACGCGATCAACTGCAACAGGCCCAGCGTCACCAGAACGGGGCCGATATCGCTCAGCGCCTCCGGAAAACGCGGGCGCACCGCCAGCAACCCGGCGACCAGCGCGCCAGGAATGAAACAGCACACCGTCAGCGTCATCCCCCGAAGCCACCAGAAGACGCGCCCTGTGCGCACCTGAAACGGATACGCCGCAATGATCGCTGCCATCGGCAACATCGGCAGGACGTAACGGGCCTTTTTTGCCTGCGGCACGGACAATCCAACCATCACCACCAGACCGGCGAAAGCAGCGAGGTACAACAGGTGCAAGGCAGCACTGGTCGGCCGCCGCCCGGTGACACCCACCACCGCCAACACCACCAGCGCCATGGGGTAGGCCAAGGCGTAGTTGCCAAGCGAGCTGCCGAAATACCACAGCAACGGACTGCTGCCTTCACTGCCATCCATCCGTGAAGTGATCTGCATGCGCAGCACCTCGGCCAATAACGCCTCCCCACCACTGAGCCGCGCTAACAGCAACAGAATCAGCATGCACGCCACTAATAGCGCCAGCGCAGACAACCCGAACGACCACAAGCGGCGCCATTGCTGGCTCAATACGTAGTAACTGCACATGACGCCGGCAGGCACGACCAGGCCAATCGGCCCCCGAATCGCGAACCCCAGCACCAGCAGCGCGAACACCGCCCACAGCCGTCGCGCTGAGCCGAAATGATCAGTCGCATAGGCCAGGTAGAACACAAAGAACGACACGGTCGCGAGCATCTGGTCCAGGGACACCGCCCGGGTTTCGGTAATGAACGTGTTGGTGAGCAACAAAAACGCAATGCTCAACCACGCCCAGCGTCGCGAATAGGGCGCCAACAGGCGATACATCAACCCCACCATGACCGCCGAGGCAATGCAGGTGGGCAACCACGCCGTCAAACTCGTGACTTCGCCGAGCGGCAATGAAAAGAGATAAATCAGCCAGGTGGAAAACGCCGAATAATCCGGGTAAGGCTCGCCATACGTGGTGGGGAAAAAGCCCGGTCCATGGCGCAGCATTTCCTGGGCGAAGAGCACGAAACGTGAGTCGAAACCCACGATGCTCAGGTGCCAGCTGGCGGCAACAAACAGCAGGAAGGCCAGCCCGCCCGCGCTCCAGGCCTGGCGTCTGGCGCGCGCCGGCGTGACACCCGATAAAAATTCAGACGCGATCGATGTCAACACAAACTCCTCTTGCCCGGCCACTGAGCGTTCAGCGGCTGACGAAATAATAGACGCGGTCGCCCACGGTGATTCGGTCCACGATCTTCAAGGGCAGCCGAGGCGCCTCAGTCTTTTCCATGATCGCTACCGTGTGCGCATCCCCCTTGAGCACCCCCTGCAAGGCATCTTCGTCCAGCACCGTGTCGAGCAAACTCTCACTGTAGAACACGCTGGCCCCTGCCAACCGCTCACTGGGTTGAAAAAGCACCACATGCCTGCCCTGCGCCTGCAAGGTCCGAACACGCTCAGCGAGTGGCAAAAATGACAGCTTCATGTCGGCACGCGGCGCCAACCAATACGCATCACTCAGGTACGCAACGCAAACCACCGCCACAATGCCCGTCACCCAGCCTCGACGATGCTGCAACCAACGGCGAACCCGGACTGAAGTTTCAGCACGATGACGCAAGCGTTCGTGCCACATCGCGAGGTACTCCATCGCGATCACCGCCGCGGCCGGCGTCAGCGACATCAGATAAACCATCCGTTTGCTGGAAGCGAGCGTCAGCAGCAGGAATTGAGCGATCAGCCAGACGCTGAAAAACAAGACGTAGCGATTGCCTCGCCACTGTTGTCTGAAATGCCACAGCCCCAGATACACCAGCAGGTTCCAGGGAAGGAACGCCTGGGGCAGTTTGCCCAGGTAGTAGTAAAAGGCTTCGTAGTGGCCGGCGTCCGAGAACGAGCCGTCGAAGCGTCCGACACTGTTGGTCCACAACACGGCCTTCAGCGACTCGGTTCCCCCTTGTCCGTACAACAACCACAACCACACCGCCAACGGCACAAGCGCCAGCAGTGTGAACGACAGCGGATAAAACCAGTGCCGCAGGACCAGGCGACCTTCCAGCCCGCTTTCAATGCTTAGATAGGCGAAGATCACGACACCGGGCATCGCCAGGCCCAACACGCCTTTGCTCAATGTCGCGATGACGATCCCCAAGCTGAAGAGTAGCCAGTCACCGAGGGGGACGGTAGACCGGTTGCGCTGAAGGCACGCATTGAAAAACGCCAATAGCGCCATCGTCACGCCCAACGTCAACAAGGCATCCTCGCCCACCTGACGCGCGTTGCCCCAGAACGTCGCTGTCGTCACCAACAACAGCGTCGCGCCGAGCGCCACATGGCGTGGACGGCCCATTCGACACAGCATGGAATACAGCAAGAACAGGGTCAGAAAACCTGCACACGCCGACGCCAGGCGAACGGCAAGCGGGGTTGCGCCAAACCCTCGGATTGCACCGGCATCAAGCCACACGCTCAGGGGAGGTTTTTCCAGAAACGGTTCGCCGTTCAATGTCGGTGTGACCCAATGACCACTCAGGTGCATTTCCATCGCAATACCAGCGACTCTCGGCTCGGTGGAATCCTGTAACTGATGGTTGCCCAAGGCAAAAAACAACAGCAACCCGCACAAAACAAATACGGCATAGACACTGTCGTTTTTCACGTGGGTTACGCGCCCTGATATCACGCTGAACAATGGCCGCCTCATTCCCGATCAAGTGTGTGAACGTCAGTCCAGATAAATTGCGAAGATATAACCCGTGAGTAAGGATTCCGCGCGAGTGCAATGTTCCGCCCGCCACCCCTTTCACTGAAGTGGCACATCACCTGCCGGCCATTATTGATGAACCGCACTGAACGACGCCTGTATCTGCCCACATTGACATGAACCCCTCGTACAAATGTGAAAGCAGTTTTCACATGCACTTCACTCGCTGTTGACTCCCGTCCCCTTACCCTCGCGACCAGAACTCATCGATGTCTCGGCGCGTGCCGCTGGGTGGTCGTAACGTATCCACCGACGAATTGAAGTGCCCCGTCATTCACGCTTAATCGGCAAAAGATCCCTTCATGAACTCGAACGTAAGCCACGCTTTGGATGAACTGAACGCGCGTTATCACGCGCTAGGAAAATCCGCACGCGTGGGTCTGTTGGCGCTGGGAATTGTGCTCATGGCGGCCGTCTGCGCCGTTGCGCTGCGCCCGGCCACCATCGCTGACCTGGCCGAGGGAAATCATGCACGCAAGGCCAATCTCTTCTCGTTGTGGGACAGGGGTGATCTGGTGGTGCTTATGCGCCACGCTGAGCGTTGCGACCATTCCTCGAATCCCTGTCTGGATAAGAGCGACGGCATTACCGTCAAAGGCCGGCAGATGGCGCAACACGTCGGTCTGGCGTTCAAGAATCTGGGATTGAGCCAGGTCGACGTTTACAACAGTCCCTAGCGACGCACCGAACAAACCTCGGCCTACGCATTCAACCGCACGAGCACGGGCGAAGACTGGTTGATCAACTGCCGCAAAACGATGCTGGAGGACGTGCTGAAGCACAAACTCGATCATCGCAATATGGTGCTGGTGACCCATAGCGAATGCGCCGCTGCGCTCGAGCAATCCCTGAACACGCCAGCCCCGTCGTCCATCGGGTATGGCTCATCGCTGATCGTCTCCATTGACCCTGGTACACACGCGGCCCGCGTGCTGGGGTTTATCGACGCACAAGACTGGGGGAAGGTGCTTGCCAAGCGCCCTTGACCCGCCTAGCTCAACCCTTTCGTCCAACAGCCCATCGGAACCTGTGATCGTGCAAAACAGCAGAAACCGCTTTTACTTCAATCATGTGGGTATTCCCCTGGTCCTCGCGCTGGTGCTGTTTGTCAGTTTCGATCTGACGGGGCTCGACGTCAGGTTCAGCGACTGGCTATACAACACCAGCACGCACGCTTTCCCGCTGCAGCACAGCAAACTGTTCGAGACCATTACTCACAAGTGGGCCAGGATCATCCCGAACTGGACGGGCGAAGCGGCCATCATCGGAGCGCTTCTTTCGTTTCTGTGGCCGCGCTTCAGGGCAGAGAAGCACGCCCGGATGATGGCCTGGTTGGAGAAGGTCCGCATCGCGCCCGCGTTGCGTTTTCTGACCCGCCACCGTCGCGACCTGTTATTCGTGGTGTTGTCGTTCTCCATCACGACGGGCGCGATCCACTATTTCAAAAGCCACACCAGCATCTACTGTCCAGTGGAAACCACCCTGTATGGCGGGACCGAGCAGCAGAAAGAGTGGTACGAGAACTTCAACCTGCTGCACGATGCCGGTAAAGGTCGCTGCTGGCCGGGTGGGCATGCCTCGGGTGGCTTCACGATGATGGCGTTGTTCTTCGTAGCACGCCGTTACCGTTGGCGCCATGCCCGCAAAGTGCTGGCGTTCTCGCTGATCCTGGGGACCGTTTACGGAACAACGCGCGTGTTTCAGGGCTGGCACTTCATGTCGCACACGCCATGGGCAGGCATCATCGTATGGTTCTCGATGTTCTTCACGGCAATGGTGTTCTATGGCCGGGCCCGGCTGGATCCGTCGGTGGCGTTGCAGCCAGAGCGAACGCTGAACGCTACACCGACAACGACTGTGGTGTCCCCAGCGCAACGGTAAAGCAACACCCGGCCGGCTCCCGGCTGGTCAATGTTACGGTCCAGTGCTGATTGACGCATATCCGCTGGACCAGTGACAAACCCAATCCCAGCCCTTCCCCCCGCTGCTCGTCACCCCGCACGAACGGCTGAAACATCGCCAGCTGCTTCTCTTGCGGAATGCCGATACCGCTGTCCTCGACGCTGAACCCCTGATCGGTCAAGGTCAGGCGGATGAAGCCGTGATCGGTGTAATGCCAGGCGTTGCGCAACAGGTTACCCATGACAGAGCGCAGCAGCGGTGCATTGTATTGACCACATTCAGCACCCTGCGATGCGTCAACATAGATCAACTCCAGTCCCTTTTCCTCGATAGGTTGGCGCCAGACCTCGATCAACTCTTCGGCCATCCGGGGAACGCTTGAACGCTGCCCTTCGGGTGCGCGCTTGCCTTCGGTACGTGCCAGCAGCAGGAATGTTTCGACCAACTGGTTCATGCCTGAAGTCGCCTTGCTGATCCGCTGCACCTGCGTGCGCGAACGGTCATCAAGGCCGGGGTATTCCAGCAACAGCTCGCAGGAGGTGGCGAGCACCATCAGGGGCGTGCGCAATTCATGACTGACGTCACTGGTGAACAGTTTTTCACGGCCCAGCGCAGCACGCAGCCGGCCGAGCGTTTCGTCAAAGGATTTCGCCAGCGCGCCCACTTCGTCCCGTGCGTAATCGTCGGCCAGGGTCGGTGCCAGTTCGAGGAGCTGATCCCGGTGCCGGACCTGTCCGGCCAGCCGCGACACCGGCGCCATGACCCGCGAAGCGAGCAGGCGTCCAAGCAGCACCGCGAGCATGACACTGAGGATGAACCCCACCAGCACCACGGCGAACAGAATGCGTTCGCGCTTCTCGAATTTGCGCTGGTCGCGGAGCAAAACGTAGCGTCGCTCACCCACCGATTCGACCATGGCGTAATAGGCTTTCTTGCCCCGAAAGAATTCCTGAAAACCCGGCTTCAAGTCTTTCAGGTCATCGCTCATCGCCACGTCGCCAATCCCGTCTTCGGCATAGAACAACTCGTCTTTATCCGGACGATGACGCCAATCCTCGATACGGTCTTGCGTCAGCAAACGATGCAGGTTGCCGCCCAGGCTGATGGTGGTGAGTCGGGTCTCTACAATGTGCACAGTGGCGATAATGCCGAGCGCAAATACGCCCGCCACTAATGCGCTCATCAGGGCAAAGACAATTACGATTCGTTGCTTGAGGCTGTGTTTGATATCCATCAGTTTTCGTACATATCCGTGCCGTCGCTCCCACTACTGCCAGTCGGCGCACATTATCGGGGGCGTTATGTCATGGTTTCGTTAATTGGCTAAGGCGATGATCAACCGCGCGATAAACGCCCTGACGGCGACCGGCACCCTTGAACGTAGGGAAGCTGTCACTGGCACAGCTACGGCATTGCAGCCTCGTCATTTGACGAGTTGTACACACCGTTTTGACGATTTTTTCTCATCCCCAACATTAATTTGCCACTCCCTCTCATGCGCTAATGATTCGCATTGAGAGGATTGGCTCTACACTGCTTGCTGGACGCTCACACGGATTGGCCCATCTCTACCACCCTCCTCGGGAACCCTGACAATGACCTTTCACAGACCCACCTTTTTCAAAGCTGCCCTGCTCGCCGCCATGACCTGTTCCAGCGCCGGCGTCTGGGCCGACGACGGCCTGGTCGTGTACAACGCCCAGCACGAAGGGCTGACCAAGGCTTGGGTCGAGGGCTTCACGAAAGAGACAGGCATCAAGGTCACGTTGCGCAATGGCGATGACACCGAGATGGCGAACCAGATCGTTCAGGAGGGTAAGGCGTCCCCGGCAGACGTCTTCCTGACTGAAAACTCCCCTTCCATGGTGCTCGTCGACGGCGCCGGCCTGTTCGCTCCGATCGCACCGACGACCCTGTCACAAGTCGCCTCGGCTTACCGCCCGGCTCATGGCAACTGGGTCGGCATCGCGGCGCGCTCGACGGTGTTCGTTTACAACAAGGACAAACTGACCCAGGAGCAACTGCCCAAGTCGATCCTGGATCTGGCCGACCCGAGCTGGAAAGGTCGCTGGGCTGCGTCGCCCGCCGGCGCTGACTTCCAGGCCATCGTCGGCGGCATGCTGGCGCTGAAAGGCGAAGCGACAACGCTGCAGTGGCTCAAAGGCATGAAAGCCAACTTCACGGCTTATCGTGGCAACAGCGCTGTGCTCAAGGCGGTCAACGCCGGTCAGGTCGACAGCGGCGTGATTTTTCACTACTACAGCTTCGTCGATCAGTCCAAAACCGGCGAAAACAGCAAGAACACCTCCCTGCATTACTTCAAGCACAAGGACCCGGGCGCCTTCGTGAGCATTTCCGGTGGCGGCGTGCTGGCCTCCAGTAAGCATCAGGAGCAGGCGCAGGCGTTCATCAAATGGATCACCGGCCAGGAAGGCCAGGCGGTGCTCAAGGATGGCAAATCCTTTGAGTACGCCGTCGGCCAGGGCGCGGCCTCCAATGCCCAGCTGACGCCACTGGCCGAACTCGATGCGCCGGCGGTTGACGCGTCGAAACTGGACAGTAAAAAGGTCGTGGACTTGATGACCCAGGCGGGACTTCTCTGACTGTGCAACTGGAACGGATGTCCACCTCGGCAAACGCGCCTGTGACCGGTTCTGCGCCCACGGCGGCTTCGCGCGGGCGCAAACAGGGGCGGCATTTCGCCGCCTGGATCACCGGCAGCTCATGGGTCATCTCGCTGCTGGCGCTGCTGCCCCTGGGTTTCGTGATTTTCATCGCGATTCAGAGTGGCTGGGACAGCATCGTCCAGCTGGTGTTTCGCCCCCGGGTCGCGGAGCTCTTGCTCAATACCCTGATGCTGGTGCTGATCACCTTGCCGCTGTGCATCGTGCTGTCGCTGGCGGTGGCCTGGCTGACGGAGCGCAGCGACTTGCCGGGACGTCGGCTGTGGTCGCTGCTCGCCACCGCGCCCATTGCTGTTCCGGCGTTCGTCCACAGCTACGCATGGGTCAGTCTGGTGCCCTCGATGCATGGGTTATCGGGCGCCGTGCTGGTGTCCGTGCTGGCCTACTTCCCCTTTCTTTACCTGCCCATCGCCGCGACCTTGCGGCGACTGGATCCCGCCATCGAGGACGTGGGCCAATCGCTGGGCCTCAAACCGCTGGCGGTGTTTTTGCGCATCGTGTTGCCGCAACTGCGGCTGGCGATCTGCGGGGGCTCGTTGCTGATCGGACTGCACCTGCTCGCAGAGTACGGCCTGTTTGCGATGATTCGTTTCGACACGTTCACCACGGCAATTTTCGACCAGTTCCAGTCGTCTTTTAACGGGCCGGCCGCGAACATGCTCGCCGGTGTACTGGCGCTGCTGTGCCTGTTGTTGCTGACGCTGGAGTCCGCTGCCCGAGGCAACGCGCGTTACGCCCGCGTGGGGTCAGGCAGTGCACGCCAACCGCAGCTCTGGCAGCTGTCGAGAACGGCCACGGCGTTGTGCCTGCTGTTGCAAATGAGCCTGTCTCTTCTGGCCCTCGGCGTGCCGCTCATTACGTTGGCAAGATGGCTGATCGCCGGAGGCAGCGAGGCCTGGCAGCAGGACGGGCTGCTCGACGCCGTGCGACAGACCCTGATGCTGGCGTCCGTCGGTGCGGTGCTGATCACGGCCGCCGCGTTCCCCATCGCCTGGCTGTCGATTCGCGCGCCAAGTCGGTTCAACCGGCTGATGGAAAGCTGCAACTACATCACCAGTTCGTTACCGGGCATCGTGGTCGCGCTGGCGCTGGTGACCATCACCATCAAGGTGGCGCGGCCGATCTATCAGACCGTGATCACCGTGTTGCTGGCGTATCTGCTGATGTTCCTGCCCCGCGCGTTGGTTAGCCTGCGCGCCGGCATTGCCCAGGCACCGGTCGAGTTGGAGAACATCGCCCGCAGCCTCGGTCGCACGCCGACCCAGGCCCTGTGGCTGATCACCTTGCGCCTTGCAGCGCCTGGGGCAGCAGCCGGCGCCGCGCTGGTGTTTCTGGCCATCACCAACGAGCTGACCGCTACCCTGCTTCTCTCGCCCAGCGGCACACGCACGCTGGCGACCGGGTTCTGGGCCATGACCAGTGAGATCGACTATGCGGCCGCCGCTCCATACGCCCTGATCATGGTCCTGCTGTCGTTACCGCTGACCGCCCTTCTCTATCACCAATCCAAACGTACGGCAGGCCGATGAACGCTCTTGAGCTGCACGCGCTTTATAAATCCTTCGGAAATGTCCGGGCGCTGGACAACGTCAGCCTGTCGATTCCTGCAGGCAGTCGCACCGCGATCGTCGGCCCTTCGGGGTCCGGCAAAACCACGTTATTGCGGATGATCGCAGGCTTTGAATTCCCGGACCGTGGACGCATTGCCCTGCAAGGCGACTGGCTGGTCGATGAAACCCGCGCGGTGCCGGCGCACCTGCGCAACATCGGCTACGTACCGCAGGATGGCGCGCTGTTTCCTCACCTGTCTGTGGCCGCGAACATTGGTTTCGGCCTCTCGGGTGATCGCGCGTTTCGACGCCGACGCATCAGCGAGTTGCTGGAGATGGTCTCGCTCGATGAATCGATGGGCGAACGCTGGCCACACGAACTGTCGGGCGGTCAGCAGCAGCGTGTCGCGCTGGCCAGGGCGCTGGCGCAAAACCCCGGCATCATGCTCCTCGATGAACCCTTTTCGGCGCTCGATACCGGCCTGCGCAGCAGCATGCGCAAGGCGGTCAGCAAACTGTTGTCTGACGCGGGCATCACCACGATTCTGGTGACTCACGACCAGGCAGAAGCGCTGTCATTTGCCGATCAGTTGGCGGTCATGCGTCAAGGCAAGCTGGTGCAGGCAGGTTCCCCGATGGCACTGTACCGCCACCCGGTTGACGAGGAGACCGCCGTGTTTCTAGGCGACGCGATCATCTTGCCTGCGTGGGTCGAGGGGGATATCGCCACCTGCGAACTGGGCTCGGTACCCGTGCTCAAACCGCGCCGACAAGGTGCCGCGCAAATCCTGCTGCGCCCCGAACAACTGACGGTCGTCACGCACGATGCCGCTGAGTCGGGGCCCTACAGTGTCGGGCGCGTGACGGACATCGATTTTACTGGCAGCTCTTGCATTCTGACGCTGGAACTTGCCGCCAGAACCACGGCTGGCGGGGAACAGATCCCCCATCGCACGCTGAACGTGCGCAACCCCGGCATCAATATTCCGCCCTTGGGCAGTACCGTCAGGCTGTCGACGGCAGGCGAGGCCCACGTGCTCTGACGGTTGTCACCGCACACTCACCGGGCGCATGACCAGCATCACTGCCGCACACGCCGCCATCAAGACGCAGGTGGCAATGAACACAATCGGCATGCCGAAATGGCCGCCCAGGTAACCGCCGGTCAGCGGCCCAAGTACCTGACCGACGTATTGGCTTGAGGTGGAATAACCCAACATTCGCCCGGCCACGATGTCCGGGACCGAGTGACGAATGATCGCGGCGATGCACGGCAGCAGACCACCCAACGCGATCCCCATGAGAAAGCGCAATACCACCAGTTGCCATTCGTTGCTGACGAACGCCTGCGGGATCAGCAGCACAGCCGCCGCGCTGAGGCAACCGATCACCACCTTCCAATGACCGATGCGGTCCGCCAGCTTGCCGATGCGCGATGCCGACAACACGCTGGCCAAGGCCGTCGCGGACATCACCAGACCCGCCATCAAGGTCACGTTCTTGGTGTGCAACTGGATCAGGTACACCGTGATGATGGGCTCGATGGACATGATCGAGAACATCACCAGACACGCCACCACGAACATCGTGACCACCGGCTTTTTATCCGGAATCACGTCCCATGGGCGCACCGTCACCGGCTTGGGTGCTCCAGCGGCGCGTTTGGGACGCGGTGTTTCCTTCATCAGAAACAAGGTGGCGAGAAAGGTCAGGAAGATCACGCCACCCGCCAGAAAGAACGTGTTGCGTATGCCGATCAGTGGCGGCAGGAGCCCGCCAATCAAGGGGCCGGTGAGATTGCCTGCCATGATCCCCGACGACAGCGTGCCCAGTGCCCAGCCGGAGCGCTCTTTGGGGGTCTGCGTCGCCACCAGAATCGTCGCGCCCGACGCGTACCCGCCCAACAACCCGGCCAACAGGCGCAACCCCACCAGCTGATAAATGTTCTCCGCCAGGCCAATCAACGACATCGCGATGGCCATCCCGAGGCTTGCCCGGATCAACATCAGCTTGCGCCCATAGCGATCGCCCAAGCGCCCCCAGAGCGGTGCCGTCAGCGCCGCCGACAGAAACGTCGCACCGAATGCCACGCCCGACCATTGCACGATGGCCGCGGGATCACTGACGCCCAGGTGTTCGACATACAGCGGCAGGAACGGCAGCAACAGCGTCATGGCGACGATCGTGGTGAAGGCACCGAAAACGCAGACGGTCAGGTTGCGCTTCCAGTGACGCTCAGCGACGGACGGGTCGGCAGCAGAGGCTTGTGAAGGGGCGGATGGCGGCTGAACGCTCATGTCAGGTCCTTTGGCGTGTGGTCCGTCTAGGGTAGAGGGCGGGCGTCCATAAACAAAATTCATGTTTTTTATAGTATGGATTCCATAAAGGAATGCCGTTGTTCTGCAATCGAGTGCGAATGCCATAGCGGCGTTTTCCGTTTGTGTCACTTTCGTGACCCGCAAATTTTTCACAGTGCCTTCACCCCCGCTCCACTTCCCGATCCTTAACGTGGCGCTCATCGCATTCTCGGGTCGAGCGTGCGCTCGCACTCCCCGTCTTCACCCGTGCAACAGGTATCAGGTGACACCCATGTCCAACGGTTCAATCAGATGGCCCGTGTTTTTCAAACGAGGAAGAAATCGCTCACGTCGCTCGATCATTCTCGGCATCGCGCTGATGGTCACCATGACCACGGGCTTCATTGTCTGGCCGGTGTCGCCGGCGATTCTGGACATGAGAAATCCAGAGTCGCCGGACGTCATCGGCCTGAAGGAACATTGGCGCCGGGGCGATGTGGTGGTCCTCGTACGGCACGCCGAGCGGTGCGACCGTTCCAGCAATGCATGTCTGGGGCCAGCCGACGGGATCACCCGGCTTGGCAGCACGGAGTCACAGCAACTGGGCCGTTCCTATGCAGGATGGGGACTGGGTAACACGGACATCATGCACAGCCCGATTACCCGGACCGCACAGACCGCGCAGTTCATGTTTGACGCCCGATCTGTCAGCCAACAATGGCTGGCGGATTGCGGGAAGACGATGCGCGATGATGTGCTCTCGCACAAACAGGCGCAGCACAATCTCATCCTGGTCACCCACAGCGGTTGTATCAGCGACTTTGAAAAACAGACAGGCTTTAAACACGCGGCTGCCAGCGAGTACGACAGTTCATTGTTTGTGTGGGTGACGCCTCAGGGAAAAATAGACGTACTGGGGATCGCGAACATGCCCGACTGGCCGACGATACCTTCAGTGAGCCAAAACCGCTGAATACTGCCGTTGGCGAGCTCGCACCGACCGCCTACACTGCGGCCCTACACCGCAGGTATGACGGAAGGTCAATGGACAAGCTGCTCGCCTTGAAGATGTTCGTGGAAACCGTCGACGCCAAAGGCTTTTCAGCCGCGGCCCGACAATTGGGCATGGCGACGTCCAGTGTGACGCGGATGATCGACTCACTCGAAGCGGAGTTGGGGACCGTGCTGTTCAACCGCTCGACCCGCCAGGTCACGGTGTCCGACGCCGGCGCTGCGTACTACTCGCGCGCACGCAAGATTCTCGAAGACGTGGCGGACGCCGACGCGACCGTGATGGACAGTGACGACGAGCCTTCGGGTCCGCTGCGCATCTCGGTGCCAACCGCTTTCGGGCGGACCATCATCGCACCGAAGCTGGGTGCACTGATGAGTCGCTACCCTCGCCTGGAACTGGACATCACCCTCACCGACAGCATTGTTGACCTGTTTAGCGAGCGGGTTGACCTGTCGATACGCCTGGGCTCCGCTGCCCCCATGGACGGCGTGGTCAGCCGCCCGGTCGGGACGTTTCGGCGTCGGGTAATCGCCAGCGCTGGCTACCTCGAGCAGCACGGCAAGCCACAGACACCGGCTGAACTCTCCAACCACGACTGCCTGCGCTTCAATTTCGGCAATCCCCAGCAAGCCTGGACCTTTCTCTCGATCGACGGAGAAACTCGCGTCTCCGTCAACGGCCGCTTCAAAAGCAACAACGCCGAGGTCCTTCGTGAACTGGCGCTGGCAGGCACTGGCATCGCTCTGCTCCCCGACTGGCTGATCGATCAGGACATCGACGCCGGACGGCTGGTCGAGCTGTTCGAAAACAGCCCGGCCTACCCGGACAACGCCAAAAGCGAAATCTCGGCGCTGTACCTGCCCAACCACCGTGGCTCGAAGCGGGTGAAGGCGTTTATAGCGTTCATGCAGGAGATGATGTCCAGCTGACGCTCTTGCACCCAGCGCAATGCGCTTTTGCGTCAGCGGCGGATTCTCCGAACACGGCAGCAGCTCTAGTGTGTCGGCATTCATCGCACCTGGAGCGCAGCCCCATGAACGACTCATCTCCCCATCAAGTACCCGCACCTGCGGGCAAAGCGTTGATCATCGGGGGCTCACTGGGCGGGTTGTTCGCGGCGACGGCGTTGCGCGCGATCGGCTGGCAGGTCGAGGTGTTCGAGCGTTCACCCGCAGCGCTGGACAGTCGGGGCGGCGGCATCGTGCTGCAACCTGATGTGTTGAGGGCATTCGATTTTTCCGGCATCCAGCACACCCATGCGCTGGGTGTGCGCTCCCGGCACCGGGTCTTTCTGGATGCTGCTGGCAAGATCCGCCACAACCAGGTGATGCCTCAGACCCAGACGTCCTGGAACACCCTTTACGCCGCGCTGATGTCGGGTCTGCCCAGCGAGCATTATCACCGTGGCGCGACCCTGATCGACATCCAGCAAGACGACCACGCAGTCACCGCCACGTTTGAAGGCGGCCAGCAGGTACAAGGCGATCTATTGATTGGCGCCGACGGCGGCCACTCCACAGTCCGCAGTCTTGTGCTGCCGGATGTGCAACCCGAGTATTCGGGGTATCTGGTGTGGCGCGGGCTGGTGGACGAACGCGACCTACCGGATCAGGCCAAGGCCCTGCTCTACGAAAATTTCGTGTTTCAGCAAAGCCCCGAGTCGCTGATGTTGACGTATATGGTGCCCGGCGCGGACGGTTCAACCCGGGTTGGCGAACGCCGGTTCAACTGGCTCTGGTACCTGAAAGCCGCGCCCGGCGCCGAGCTGGACGCTGCGTTGACGGACCACGCTGGCCTGCGCCGCCTGCATTCGGTGCCACCGGGTGCCATGGCGCCCGCGCAGGAAGCCGCCTTCCGGGCGGTGGCCAAGGGGCGCATCAATCCCGCGTTTCTTGAGCTGGTTTGCCGCACCCCGGCCATTTTCGTGCAGTCGATCCTGGACCTTAAAGTCCCTCGCATGGTGTTTGACCGGACGTTGCTGACGGGCGATGCCGCGTTTATTCCACGGCCACACACCGCAGGAAGTACGGCCAAGGCGGCGGCCAATGCGGTGGCGCTGGCCCAGGCACTCCAGCACCAGCCTGAGCTGCACAAAGCGCTGGACGCGTGGCAGCGCGATCAATTGCGCGAAGGCGCGCAGATGGTCGACTGGGGCATCTCGATGGGCAACCGGATCATGGGAATCGATCCGCTCGTCACCCGATGAGCCTCGCCGTGAACCTACATCAGCGCCCCGCCCTTGCGGGGCTTTTTTTGGCTGGCCAGAAATGACGCCTGGAACGTCAGCATTGCGCTGAACGCGAAGCACCGTTGCGCCGTCGACCCATTCTCCCGCCCCGCCCGAACGCCTACCGTAGAGCCATCGAACACACCCTTCAAGCCTGCGAGGCAACCCTCATGAAACTCTTTTCCCCCATTAAGCTTGGCAACCTGACGCTCAACCATCGCGTGGCGATGGCGCCGCTCACCCGCTCCCGTGCCGGTCAACCCGGCAACGTGCCGACCCCGATGAACGTCGAGTATTATCGCCAGCGCGCGTCTGCGGCACTGATCGTCACCGAAGCGACCCAAATTTCGCAGCAAGGCCAGGGTTATGCGTGGACACCCGGCATCCACACCGCTGAACAGGTGGCCGGCTGGAAACAGGTCAGTGACGCGGTGCACGCCGAGGGCGGCCGTATCTTCCTGCAGTTGTGGCATGTCGGCCGCGTCTCGCACCCCGTGTTTCAGCCTGAGGGCGGGTTGCCGGTGGCACCCAGTGCCCTGCCGGTTCCGGGCAAGACGTTCATCCTTGATGAGCACGGCCATGGCGTCTGGGGCGATGTTCCGGTCCCGCAAGCCCTGACCGTCGAAGGCATTCAAGCGATCATCGAGGACTACCGCGTCGCCGCGCGCAACGCGCTGCTGGCAGGCATGGACGGCGTCGAGATTCACGCCGGTAACGGCTATCTGCTGGATCAGTTCATTAACTCGGCGAGTAATCATCGCACCGATGAATACGGCGGCTCCCTGGAAAAACGAGCAGGACTGGTGCTGGAGGTCACTCGCGCGGTCGTCGAAGAAATCGGGGCGGATCGCGTGGCCGTGCGCCTGACACCGATGGGGCGCTTCATGGGCATGGGCGATGAGACTCCGGAAGAAACCTTCAGCTACATCGTTCGCCAACTCGACACCCTTAACCTTGCTTACTTGCACCTGGTGGAACCGGCCATGGTGGGCACCGTGCGCGACGAGCAATTCGATCCACGTTGGGACGCAATCATTGCGCGTCTGCGCAGCGAGTTCAAAGGCGTCCTGATGCTGGCGGGCGGTTATGACCAACACACCGCCGAACGTGCCTTACAGGAAGGCCGCGCCGACCTCATCGCCTTTGGGCGCCCGTTCATTGCCAACCCCGACCTGCCAGCGCGCCTGCAGGGGAACCACCCGCTGAACCCGGCCGATGGCAACAGCTTTTTCGGCGGTGATGCACGCGGCTATATCGACTACCCGGCACTGGTTTGAACGCCCCTATCGCCTCTGGAGGAACCCGGCATGAGCACTGCAACCCTGCATTACCTGTATGACCCCTTCTGCGGCTGGTGCTATGGCGCAGCGCCGATGATCAACGCCGCCATGAGTGTCCCGGGCGTTCATGTTCAGCCACAGGGCATCGGCATGCTGTCCGGGGACAAGCGCCGCACAATGTCACCCGAATGGCGCGACTTCGTTCGTCCCCATGAAACGCGCATCACCTTCTACAGCAAACAGACGTTTGGCGATGCTTACGTCAATGGGCTTCAGGAACGCGACGACGTGGTGCTCGACTCCTCACTGCCGATCGCCGCGATGCTGGCCGCAGAAGCGCTGTCCGGACGCGGGGTGGAGATGCTCAAGCGTTTGCAGGTCGCGTATTACCAGGAAGGTCGGGCGATTGCCGATATCGCCGTGATCATCGATGTGGCCGAAGTGCTGGGTTATGACCCACAAACGTTCGAAGGCCAACTCCTGGCGCTGCTCGATGACGGTATCGAACAGCATCTGGAAAGCAGCCATGCCGTCATGCGACGCATGGGTGCGCAAGGCGTCCCGGCATTTGCCCTGGAGATCGACGGTCAGTGGGAAGTGCTGGCATTCGGGCATTACTTGAGCCGCCCGGAGCTGTTTCGCAAGGACCTCGAAGCGCGGGTGAACCGCGCGGCGTAGTGGCCCGGCTTGCGGACGGTTGCGCTTGCAAGAGCGCGTTCGCCAGCAAGCCAGACGGCTACGACAATCGAATCACGGCGCGTCCTGCGCGTGCTGCGCGGCCTGTTCGATCAGCGCAGCGACTTCCTTGGGATGCGACTCGTATACCGCATGACTGGCACCGTCGATTTCGATGGTGTGCGCATTAGCGCGCTTGGCGTACATGCGTTCAAGGTCCGGGTTGATGATCCGATCCGCTTTGGCCACTGCGTACCAGCTGGGCTTGGTCTTCCAGGCGGCCACCGTGGCGGGCGTGGTGAACACGGAAGCTGACGTCAGGAATTGCGCATTGGCTTCGAACTCTGCCTGAGCCTTGGGCAAGTCAGCGGCGAAATCGGCAGGGTAAAACGCCGGATCGAGGTACAGGAAGCCGTCGTCGGTCTTTTTCACCGCCTTGGTGGCATTGGGGTAAAGCTTGCCGTTCGCCGCTTCGGTTTCACCGACATCCAGCGCGTGGGCGGCGATATACACCAACCCGGCAACGTGCGCGTCCTCACCCGCATTGGAAATCACCGCGCCGCCATAGCTGTGCCCGACCAAAATGGTCGGTCCGTCCTGCATCGCCAAAATGCGTTTGACGGCTGTGACGTCATCATTGAAAGACGTCAAAGGGTGTGCAGCCACCGAGACGTGATAGCCGTCCTTGACCAGAATGTCGTACACCGGCTTCCAGCCAGCGCCATTCACGAATGCGCCATGCACCAGCACGATGTTGTGGACCGGCGCAGCCGATGCCGCGCTCGCCATGCCGACCGAGGTCAGGGCGAATGCGGCGATCGCCAACGCAGCGCGAAGTTTGCTCAGTTTCAAAGGACGGGTTTTCATAAAGTCAGCGTCTCGAACAGGGAAAGTGTGAACACGTGATGCATTCAGTGAATGTCCCTTGCAAGACGCGCTTGATCCGCTTTTATTCCGCCGCGTCAAACAATAATGCCCGGCGTACGTTATCCCTCTCTAAACAGGTAACAGGTCTTTTACCGACAGCAAAGCACCGGTTCGTGCGCATCATCACACGTGATGACGCCTATCGACAGACAGTATTTCTAAGCGAACCGACGCACTCCCTAGAATGACGCCATCAGCCAGCCCTTTCGCTATCGCCGCTTGCACTATTGCTTCGTTGGAGCCCGTCATGAAATACGCACTGTTTGCCGCTTTGTCGATGTTCAGTCTGTTCGCGTCGGCCAACGATACGCCCGGCCAGACAGCGGCCACAGCCGCCACGGACGTTCAGTACGACTACTCGCAGGACCTCGACATCGCCAAGGTGGTGCGAATCAGTAACGCCAGTTCAGCGACCAACGCATGCGGCCCGGTCAAGGCACAAATGGAATACCTGGACAGCAAGGGTGTCTCGCACAAACTTGAATACACCCGGCTGGGTGATGAGTGTGGCAACGGTTAAACAGCAGCGGATCGACGTGTCGGCAGTTGCTGTTCCGTTCATTCGCTTCCCTGCCCCAGCATCAGCATCAATGCATCGCGCTTGGCCAACAGGTGCTGCCGCAGAATGGCACTCAAGCGTTTACCGTCGCGCGCTTCCAGCGCCTGGATCATGTCTTCGTGATCGTGCACCGCACGTTCCCACTTCGGCGCTTGCAGGTTCGAGCGAAAACGTAATGCCTGTATTCGCCCGTTCAACGCCATGTACGTCTGTCGCAGCGCCGAGTTGCGGGCAGCGAGGTTGATCAGGTCGTGAATCGCACGATTGCGCTGGTAGTAGCCGGGCAGGTCATTCTGGTTTTTGCACACCACCATCGCGTAATGCAGCGCCTTGATCTCGTCCAGCTCTTCAGAGGTGATCCGCTCGCACGCCAGTTCTCCGGCGAACGCTTCCAGACCGCTCATCAGCTCAAACGCTTCGCGGATGTCCAATTCCGACATACGGGCAACGCTGGCGCCCCGATTGGGTGAGATCTCGATGAGCCCTTCAGCTTCCAGAACCTTCAGCGCTTCTCGCAAGGGCGTGCGGGAAATACCAAGGGTCTCGCACAACTCACGCTCGTTGAGTTTGGTCCCTGCGCCCAGTGTGCCTTCAATGATAAAGCTGCGCAGATGCTCTACCACGGTGTCATGAAGACGTTGACGCTCCAGCTTTGGCAGTTGCTTCACGCCTTCCGTGGGCATCGAGAAATCTGAATCTTGCATACAAAGTCCTCACAGTGATGCTCGGATACTAAGACAGAATTTCGGCCTCTGCGGTAAAAAATCGCGTTATTAAGCGCTTGCGCACGCCCATTTGACGCACGCCAAACCACTGCTAATGTATTTTGCATTCAAAATACAAAAACAGAGGCGTACCACCATGAAGCTCGATTTCCACCCAGCCGGTCGTCATTTTCTGCAAATTCCTGGACCCAGCCCGGTCCCGGACCGCATTCTGCGTGCCATGAGCTACCCCACCATCGACCACCGAGGTCCTGAGTTCGCCGAATTGGGGATCAAGGTGCTGACGGGTATCAAGCAGGTCTTCAAAACCACCCAGCCCGTGATCATTTATCCGGCCTCCGGCACAGGCGCCTGGGAAGCGGCGCTGTGCAATACCCTGAGCGCGGGCGACAAGGTCCTGATGTTCGAAACCGGTCACTTCGCCACGCTGTGGAAGAAGATGGCTGAAAGCCTGGGCATCGAGCCGGAGTTCCTCGGTTTGCCAGGCATCGAAGGCTGGCGCTATGGCGTGGACGCCGACAAGATCGAAGCGCGTTTGTGCCGCGACACCGCACACAGCATCAAAGCCGTGTGCGTGGTGCACAACGAAACCAGTACCGGCGTGACATCCGACATCGCTTCCGTGCGCAAGGCCATCGACGCTGCCGGACACCCTGCGCTGCTGTTGGTCGACACCATCTCAGGCCTGGCCTCGGCAGATTATCGTCATGACGAATGGGGCGTGGACGTGACGGTGTCGGGTTCGCAGAAAGGCTTGATGCTTCCGCCGGGCATCAGTTTCAACGCCGTGTCCGCCAAAGCCGTCGCTGCCAGTCAAAACGCACGTTTGCCGCGCAGTTTCTGGGCGTGGGACGAAATCATCGAGATGAACAAGACCGGTTACTGGCCGTACACCCCCAATACCAACCTGCTGTATGGGCTGTCCGAAGCGCTGGACATGATCCTCGGCGAAGGCCTGGACAATGTGTTCGCCCGCCACAACCGCCTGGCGCAAGCCTGCCGGACGGCCGTCAATGCCTGGGGGCTGCCGATCCAGTGCGCGGACCCGTCGGTGTACAGCCCCGTGCTGACGGGCGTGATGACGCCCGACGGCGTGGATGCGGATCAGGTGCGCAAGGTCATCTACGAACGCTTCGACATGTCACTGGGCACCGGGCTCGGCAAAATGAAAGGCCGGATGTTCCGCATCGGCCATCTGGGTGACTGCAACGACCTGACGTTGATGGCGACTCTGGCCGGTTGCGAGATGGGCCTGCAAATGGCCGGGGTGAAACTCAGCGGCAGCGGCGTGGCCGCGGCCATGGATTTCATCGGCTCGCAGCACGTCCCTTTCCAGCGATGAACAGCCGTTCAAGCGGCAACTCACTTGCCGCTTGAGGCCTGCAACCTGCTTCTGCCCTATCCCGACTCACGCGCCACTGGCGCGAACAATAAGAAACTGGAGATAGCGTCATGAAACTGTTCCGCCTTCGCCCTACGAGCATGGTGCTGCTCATGCTCTGCGTCATGTACTTCATCACCTACCTGGACCGTGTCAACGTGAGCACGGCCGCCTCCGGATTCGGCACCGAGTTCGGCCTGTCCAACACCCAGATCGGCCTGGTGTTCTCGGCATTCGCATATCCGTATCTGGTGTTCCAGATCATCGGCGGCTGGATCAGTGACAAGTATGGCGCACGCCGCACGCTGATTTTTTGCGGCGCACTCTGGGGGCTCGCGACCGTGCTCACCGGTTTTGCCGGTGGTCTGTTTTCGCTGCTCGCGGCGCGCTTGCTGCTCGGCCTGGGTGAAGGCGCCACCTTCCCTGCGGCCACTGCCGCCATGTCACGTTGGGTCGCTCAGGAAAAACGCGGCTTCGCCCAAGGCATTACCCACTCCGCAGCCCGCATCGGCAATGCCGTAGCGCCCGCGGCTGTGGTCGCAATCATGGCCGCGTACAGCTGGCGCGCCGCGTTCTTTGTCTGCGGTGCGATCAGCCTGGTGTGGGTCGTGCTCTGGGCGTTCGTCTTCACCGAGCATCCCAAGGACCACCCGCACATCACACCGGCAGAACTGGCGCTGCTGCCGCCGCCAAAACCCAAGCCACCGAAAGTGCCCTGGAAGCCGCTCTTCAAGCGCATGTTTCCGGTGACCGTCGTTTACTTCTGCTACGGCTGGACGCTGTGGTTGTTCCTGTCGTGGATTCCGCAGTACTTCCTGCACAGCTACAACATGGACCTTAAGAAATCGGCCATTTTCGCATCGGCGGTGTTCCTCGCCGGTGTGGTCGGTGACACCCTTGGCGGGCTGGTTACCGACCGGTTGCTGATCAAGACCCAATGCCTGAAGCGCTCACGCAGCTGGATGGTTGCGATCTGCATGTTCCTGACGCTGCTCTGCGTGATCCCGGTCATGCTCAGCCATAACGTCTATGTGTCCATGCTGTGCCTGGCGGGTGGCTTCTTCTTCGCGGAAATGACCATTGGCCCGATGTGGGCGATTCCCATGGACATCGCCCCGCAATACAGCGGCACCGCTTCCGGGATCATGAACACCGGCTCAGCGGCGGCCGCGATCCTGTCGCCCGTGGTCTCAGGTTATGTGATCGACCGCTTTGGCAGCTGGGAACTGCCCTTTGCGGGCAGTGTGGTCCTGATGGCGATCGGCGTGATTCTGGCCTTGCGGATGAAGCCTGAAGATAAATTCACCCTGCCTGAAGCCCCCGTCATTGGCCCGTTGCCGTCGTCCGGGCCGCCCTCCGCCCAAAGCCCGGTGTCGGCGGTCGTGAGCAAATGAGGTTAGAGTAGCCCTGCTGGCTCCGCGGCCCTGAAAGGTTTGGCCGTGGAGCGCTTTCCATTCAATTGCCTGAAGGAAGTCCCGCGTGAATCCACCGTCTCACCCAGCGAACATTGCCGAATTGATCGTCGACGCCATGCGCGACGGTCAGAAACTCACCGAGATTCGTCCTGAATACGTGCCCGCTGATGCTGCCAGCGCTTATGCCTTGCAGCGGGAAATCCTGCGCCTGCGTGAGACGACCGTCGGCGGTTGGAAAGTCGGCTCAAAATCCACCCACGGCGGCCCGATCAATGGCGCACTGTTGCCTGAAGACGGCCTGTTTGCCAGTGGCAGTCAGGTGGAATGCGTTGACTACCCGGCGCCGATTCTGGAGCTGGAAATCGCCTTTCGCCTGAACCGCGAATTCGCCCCCCGTGACGAGCCCTACTCTGATGAAGAGGTACTGGGCAGCATCGGTTCCATGGGCGCCACCATCGAAGTGGTGTCGAGTCGTTTTGCGGCATGGCCGAAGATCGAGCCTTTGCTGGCACTCGGCGATCTGCTCAACCATGGCGCGTTGATCGTGGGCCATTTTGTGCCGTACGACGCCAGCTTTCCCTTCGTCGAACCCGCACTGACCTTCACCTTCGCCGATGAAGACATCGTGCCGGGTGACGGTGCAAACCCGGCCGGTGACCCGCGCCGCTTGCTGCCTTGGGTGGTCAATCACCACACGCAAAATGGCCTGAGTGTAACGCCGGACCTGGTGATCACCACGGGGTCGTACACCGGCATGTACCTGACCAAAGGGCCGGGATTGGCGGTGGGTGAAATTCGCGGATTGCCGCCGGTTTCCGTGGAGCTGATTTGATAGGTTGCGCTTTTTAGTCGCGGATCAGTCAGCTGTGTGACTCCACTGTGGGAGTGAGCTTGCTCACGATAGCGCCGGTCAATTCGATACAGCTCTGTCGTCAGGCCATAAATCTTCGCGAGCAAGCTCGCTCTCCCAGCGGAAATGTTTTGCTCAATGTCGCGGACCAAAGCCCATTCACCCCTGCTTCCAATACCCCGGCCGGTTGTACACCTCTTTGAGAAAAGCAATGAAAAACCGCACCTTTGCCGGCAGGTAATGCTGCTGCGGGTACACCCCCTGAATGTCGTAACTGGGCAACGCAAATTCATCCAATACCGTCACCAGTGCGCCACTGTCGATTTCGTTCTGAATCTCCCACGTTGAACGCCAGCAAAGGCCGAGGCCGCGCTTGGCCCAGTCGTACAGCAGCTCGCCGTCGTTGCAGTACAGATTCCCGGCCACCTTGACCGCCACCTGCTTGCCGTCGCGCAGAAATGTCCAGCCACGATGCTGTCCGCCCTGGAGGTTGAAGGACAGGCAGTTGTGCTCGGCCAGGTCCTCCAGCGCCTGTGGGAACCCGTGTTCGACGAAATACTGCGGCGACCCGCACACCACCCGTTTGTTGGCGAACAGCTTGATGGCCACGTAGTTGGGGTCGAGCACTTCGCCGATGCGGATGCTCATGTCATACCCCTCACGCACCAGATCGACCACGTTGTCCGTGAGGTTGAAGGACAGCTGCAGATCGGGAAAGCGCGCCTGGAATTCCGGCGCATGGGGTGCCACGTGCTGACGTCCGAAACCTGCCGGGGCCGACACCACCAGGTGGCCGCGCACACTGCTTTCGTTTTCGCTAATGCTCGCGTCCAGCTCTTCGAACGACTGCAGCACCTGCTTGGCGTTTTCCAGATAGGAATCACCTGCGTCGGTCAGGGTCAGCCCACGGGTTGACCGGTGAATCAGCTTCACGCCCAGTCGATCCTCCAGCGCACTGAGTCGCCTTCCCATGATGACCGGGGTCACGCCTTCGACCAGCGCGGCCGCGGCGAAGCTGCCATGAGTGGCCACCAGCACGTAGCTGCGCAGCTCTGTGTAACGATCCATTCGATACTCCTGATACCGACAGAATTGCCAAAAGCAGCCATTCACAAAAACTTCAATTCAAATCACGCTGCTTGCGTACAAAAAATAAAGAACTACGTACAAAAACTATCGAGTTCAGGAGACTAACAAATGACCATCATGAGAGCCATCGAAGCCGCCGTTCTGGTGATGCGTCGCGAAGGGGTCGATACCGCGTTCGGTATCCCCGGCGCTGCCATCAACCCGTTGTACGCCGCATTCAAGAAACTCGGCGGCATCGATCACGTGCTGGCACGTCATGTCGAGGGCGCCTCACACATGGCCGAGGGTTACACCCGGGCAATCGCAGGCAACATCGGCGTCTGCATCGGCACGTCCGGCCCTGCCGGTACTGACATGATCACCGGCCTCTACTCTGCGTCTGCCGACTCGATTCCGATCCTCTGCATCACCGGGCAAGCGCCCCGTGCCCGCATGCACAAGGAAGACTTCCAGGCGGTCGACATCGCCAGCATCGCTTCCCCGGTCGCCAAGTGGGCGACCACCGTCATGGAGCCGGGCCAAGTGCCTTACGTGTTCCAGAAAGCCTTTCAGTTGATGCGCAGCGGTCGTCCGGGCCCTGTACTGATCGACCTGCCGTTCGACGTGCAGATGGCGGAGATTGAATTCGACATCGACGCGTACGAACCGCTGCCGGTGATCAAACCGCAAGCCAGTCGCAATCAGATCGAAAAAGCCCTGGCCATGCTCAACGCCTCCGAGCGCCCGCTGATCGTGGCCGGTGGCGGCATCATCAATGCCGACGCTTCGGACGCGCTGGTGGAATTCGCCGAACTGACCGGCATCCCGGTGATCCCGACCCTGATGGGCTGGGGCACGATTCCAGATGACCATCCACAGATGGCAGGCATGGTCGGACTGCAGACGTCCCACCGCTACGGCAACGCCACGATGCTGGAATCGGACATGGTGCTCGGCATCGGTAACCGCTGGGCGAACCGCCACACCGGCACCGTTTCGGTGTACAGCGAGGGTCGCAAGTTCATCCACATTGATATCGAACCGACGCAGATTGGCCGGGTACTGATGCCGGACCTGGGCATCGTCTCGGACGCAGGCGCCGCCCTTGCGATGTTCCTTGAAGTGGCCCGCGAATGGCACACCGCCGGCAAGCTGAAGGACCGTAGCGGCTGGCTCGCCAGCTGCCAGGAACGCAAGCGCACGATGCAGCGCAAGACGCACTACGACAACATTCCGGTCAAGCCGCAACGTGTTTACGAAGAGATGAACCAGTTCTTCGGCAAGGACACCTGCTACGTCAGCACCATCGGCCTGTCGCAGATCGCCGGCGCGCAATTCCTGCACGTCTACAAGCCGCGTCACTGGATCAACTGCGGCCAGGCAGGCCCGCTCGGCTGGACCATTCCGGCAGCGCTGGGCGTGGCGAAAGCCGATCCAGGCCGCAAGGTCGTTGCGCTGTCCGGCGACTATGACTTCCAGTTCATGATCGAAGAACTGGCCGTCGGTGCGCAGTTCAAGCTGCCGTACATCCACGTCGTGGTGAACAACTCGTACCTGGGCCTGATCCGTCAGGCACAGCGCAACTTCGACATCGATTACTGCGTGCAACTGGCGTTCGACAACATCAACGCCCCGGAGCTGGAAGGCTATGGCGTCGACCATGTTGCGGTCGCCGAAGGGCTGGGCTGCAAGGCGATCAGGGTCAGCGATCCGGCACATATCCAGGCCGCCCTTGCCGAAGCGTCCAGCCTGATGCAGCAGTACAGCGTTCCGGTGGTCGTCGAGATCATTCTGGAGCGTGTGACCAACATCGCCATGGGCACCGAGATCAACGCGATCAATGAATTCGAATCGCTGGCCGAACACCGCGACGACGCCCCGACCGCCATCAGCCTGCTGGACTGATTGACGCCCCTCAACAAGAGTGAGAACAAGGAGCCACCATGCCCCGTTTATGCGCCAACCTGTCCATGCTCTTCACCGAGCTGGACTTTCTGCAACGCTTCGAAGCCGCCGCCAACGCGGGCTTCAGCGGTGTCGAGTACCTGTTTCCGTATGACTTCAGCTCGGCGCAGATCAAGGCCGAACTGGACGCCAACGGCTTGACCCAGGTGCTGTTCAACCTGCCCGCCGGGGATTGGGCCAAAGGCGAGCGCGGTATTGCCTGCCATCCCGACCGGGTCGAAGAGTTCTATGCCGGCGTCGATCTGGCGATTGCCTACGCCAAAGTGCTGGGCAATACCCAGGTCAACTGCCTGGCGGGGATCAAGCCACAAGGCTTTGACGATGCGCTGATCGAAAAGACCTTCGTCGACAACCTCAAGTACGCGGCGGACAAGCTGCAGACTCAGGGCATCGACCTGGTCATGGAAATGATCAACACCCTCGACATTCCGGGTTTCTACCTCAACACCACGGCCCAGGCACTGGACATCCGCGAGAAAGTCGGCAGCCGCAATCTGTCGTTGCAATACGACATCTATCACATGCAGATCATGGAGGGCGATCTGGCCCGGACCCTGGAAAAGAACCTGCCGGTGATTCGCCACGTCCAACTGGCGGACAACCCCGGCCGCCACGAACCCGGCACCGGCGAGATCAACTACGGCTTCCTGTTCGGGCATCTGGACAAGCTGGGTTATCGCGGCTGGATCGGTTGTGAATACAAGCCGCTGACCACCACCGAAGCAGGCCTTGGATGGCTGAAAACCCATAACTTGATCTGAACAGGCTCGCGGTTCTAACACCAACGCAAATCCTGTAGGAGCGTGGCTTGTCCCGCGATCTGCTGCGAAGCAGCAGTAAAACCCGATTGAGCGGTGTGCCAGACGCACATCACGAGCTGATTTTACGACCGGTTCCCGTTCGATCGCGGGACAAGCCACGCTCCTACAGGAGACCGCATCAGGCATAAACAAGAGGAACATCTCATGGCTAACATCGGATTCATCGGCACCGGCATCATGGGCCTGCCAATGGCAGAAAACCTGCAAAAAGCAGGTCATCAGCTGTTTCTGTCCAAGCACTTCGTCGCGCCACCCGCTTCACTGGTCGAAGGCGGCGCGACGGTCTTGAGCAACCCCCGTGAAGTGGCGCAGGAAGCCGAATTCATCATCGTCATGCTGCCGGATACCCCACAGGTCAACGACGTGCTGTTCGGCGAGAACGGCCTGAGCGAAGGCACCGGCGCCGGCAAAGTCGTGATCGACATGAGCTCGATTTCTCCGTCCGCGACGAAAACCTTCGCCACCCGGATCAACGCCACTGGCGCGCAATACCTCGACGCACCGGTGTCGGGCGGTGAAGTCGGCGCCAAGGCCGCGACCCTGAGTATCATGGTCGGCGGCAACCAAGGCACCTTCGACCGCGCATTGCCGTTGTTCCAGACCATGGGCAAGAACATCACCCTGGTGGGTGGCAATGGCGACGGCCAGACCGCCAAGGTCGCCAACCAGATCATCGTCGCCTTGAACATTCAGGCGGTGGCTGAAGCCCTGCTGTTCGCCTCCAAGAACGGCGCGGATCCGGCCAAGGTGCGTGAAGCGCTGATGGGTGGCTTCGCTTCGTCGAAGATCCTCGAAGTGCACGGTGAGCGCATGATCAAGGGCACTTTCAATCCAGGCTTCCGTATTGCCCTGCATCAGAAGGACCTGAACCTGGCACTGGAAGGTGCCCGTGAACTGGGTCTGAACCTGCCCAACACTGCCAATGCGCAACAGGTATTCAGCACCTGTGCGGCACTGGGTGGCAGCGGCTGGGATCACTCGGGCCTGATCAAGGGCCTGGAACACATGTCGAACTTCTCGATCCGGGGTGACCACACGCCTGAGTGATTTCCGGCAGGCACAAAAAAAGCCAGGCACCCTTGCGGACTGCCTGGCTTTTTCTTTGTCGTGCCTAGCGCATCAGAACACGTTGATCGGGTAGTCGGCGATCAAACGGAATTCGTTCACGTCGCCCTCGGCCTGATCGCTGTTCGCTCGGTGGAACGCCTGGCGCATACGCAACGACAGGTCTTTTGCAGGACCCGACTGAACCACGTATTTGGCCTCGACGTTAATCTCGTGGTGCTTACCGTCGTCGCCATATCCATAGTTGACGTAGGTGCTATTGGATGGCATGTGCGAACCATCGATGTCATCACCGGTGATATAGCGCGCCATGAAGCTTAAACCCGGTACGCCATAAGTCGCCATGTTCAGGTCATAACGCGCCTGCCATGATTTCTCGCCCGGTCCGTTAAAGTCGGAATATTGCACCGAGTTCGCCAGGAAGATCGAGTCCGCGGTATCGCCGGGGCCATTAATCCCGAACGCCACATAGTCAAACGGCGTATCGCCGTGAACTTTCTGGTAAGCCAGCGTGATGGTGTGGGCAGTCAGGAATGAATAAGCGGCTGCCAGCGACCATGTCGTGTTGCTGATATCACCAGCCTTTGCGGAGCCGGCATCATTGGTGCGATAGATATTGAAGTCGAAGTTTACCGACTGGTCGCCCGTGATGGCCTGGGTGTAGTTGATATTGCCGTAGTACTGGTCCCAGACATCCTGGAGGTTGGAGCCATACAGACTCGCCGTCAGGTTGTCGTTGAAGGTGTACTTGCCGCCGGCATAGTCAATGCTCGATGCCGTGACGCCCGCATAGGACGCATAAATATCGTGATCGTGGTTAGTGGTGACCGGCCCGTTGCCGCCGGTGAAGTGCCCCCCGTCCAGTTCAAGCCCGGCAATGTCGCTGCTCAACAGGTTGAAACCCGTCGCGGTTTGCGGGAACAACCGCGACCCACCGGCAGCGAATACCGGCGCGGTCGGCATCAGATCACCGTAGCGCAACTCTGTCTTGGAGATACGCATCTTGATCGCACCGCCTGCGGTGCCATATTCATCTTCAGGATCGCCGTGGCGATCGACCGGCAAATTACCCGTGCCTGCGGTGCCTGCGCCGCCATCCAGCTTGATGCCCCAGTAACCGTAGGCATCAACCCCGAAGCCGACCGTGCCCTGGGTGAACCCCGAACTGAAATTGCCCAGCACACCTTGCGTCCAGTCTTTACGATCGCCGCCGCCGTTTTTGCCATCCCGGTTGAAATAGTAGTTCTTGAGGTGGACGGTCAGGCTGCTGTCTTCGACAAACCCCTTGGCTTCCGATTGATCACTGACAACCCCTGCCGTTGCCAGTTGACTCACGCCCAGCGAAACCGCAAGCGTCATGAGGTTCCATTTCACAAACGTCATTATTATCCCCTGTCTCAATTAAGGCCCAGCGTTCCGCAACCCCTAAGATACGAGGCATCCCCCTGAGTTCAGGCGAAGTTTGAAACGGTGGAATATAGGCTATGGCAGATGGGCTAAATACATCGAATCCGTATTGAAATCCACGGTAAATCTACGGGCTTCACGCCCATTTCCTTATTGTTTCCTGAAGCGCAAAACGCTTCGGTTTTGTGTCGGGTGTGCTCCCCGGACCGAAAAACTTTTAGCATTTTTCCGCCCAGTGGTTCAGAAACGAGTCGTGATAGTCACTATCGATCTTCGTAATAGTTGAAATCATTGATCCGGTGTTACCGTTGTCGGCGATGAAGCACACGACTCAACTGCCTGGTGACTCCGCAGCATCAGGCAATCGAATCTTGCTCCACTTCATCATTCCTTTGGTAAGACTTTTTTAGCCACCTCACGTCAGTGCGGTGGCTTTTTTTATTAAATAATTTTTCATCTAATCTGCACTACCCGGTTCATTCAACACGCGGGAGACGGCCAAGACTAATATAACTTGCCCTGATCACTCACAGGATCAGGCAAGTTCCCGTGCAATCAAACCGCCCGGGGAAGTTGATCAACAAAGCCGGCAATCCTTTCACAGGCTTGGGCCAGTTGCTCGTCGCTCAAGGTGAATGACAAACGCACAAACCCCTGGGCGGGCTCGCCAAATGCTGCCGCATCGAGGACGGAAACACCGGCTTCGCGATACAGTCGCCAGGCGAAATCCAGCGAACCCAGACCGGTTCCGCGCACATCCACCAGCACGAACATACCGGCATCGGGCACTAACACTGCCAGTCCCGGGCAATCGCTCAGACGTCCGACTACCAGATCCCGGCGACGCCGGTAGGTCTCGCGCATCTCACGTGTGACCGGTTCATGGGCCTTCACTGCGGCGAGCGCACCTTCCATCACAAACCCCGGCAGGCCATACAGCATGCTCAACGCCAGGGTTTCAGCGTGACCGATCAGTTCGGCATCGGCGATCATCCAGCCAACCCGCCACCCCGTCATGGCGTGGGACTTGGAGAGGCTACCAATGACCACGTAACGTTTTTCCATCCCCGGCAAGCTGGCGAGGCTTTGATGTTCGCGCTCATAGCACAGACTCTCGTAGACCTCATCCACCACCACCCACAGGTCATGGGCAATGGCCAGATCGGCAATGCACTGCAATTCCTGCCGGTCCAGCACGACGCCCGTGGGGTTATTGGGGTTGGACAGAAAGATGGCGCGGGTACGTGGCGTGATGGCGCTTTTCAATGCGGCCTCACGCAGGCGAAAACCATCCTCGGGAAAGCAGGTCGCGCGCACCAGTGTGGCCCCCGATGCTTTGAGCGTCGCTTCATACGTGACGTACATCGGGTCAAGCACGACCACTTCATCCCCCGCCTGTAACAGACACATCGAGGCCATGAACAACGCATTCTGTGCGCCGGCCACGGCAATGACGTTGTCCGCCGGCACGCTGCGCCCGAGTCGTTGCGAATACCGTTCGGCAATGGCCTGCCGCAGCGCTGGTCGACCGGCGATGTCGGTGTAGTGCGTATCGCCGGCGCGTAATGCGTCGATGGCCGCCTGCGTGATGAAATCAGGCGTGGCGAAATCGGGGTCGCCAATGCTCAGGATGATCACATCGGCGCCGTCGCGCTGGGCGTTGAAGGCCTCATGATGAATATCCCATGCGGCAACGCCATGGCCGGAAATTCGCTCGACTAAGGGAGAAAAACGCATGACAGATCCTTTTTATGCGGAAAAACGGTCGTAGCGGGCCCGCCCCGACCTGAAAGAAACCCACCATAGTTTCAAACCGCGGACGCGCGCAACGCAGGACGTTGGCGTTCGCGCCTGCGCAGGACCGCTCCGATCGTCCAAGGCTTCCCTCGACAGCACGCGCCAACAACGCCCTCGGCCGTTGCCCCATGCTTCCAGCACACCGGTACAGCTCAGTTCACGAAAATAAACTATCGCGCTCATCGAAAAAGCTAGCTGCCACCGGTATCAGGCCGGTGTATAAGGTGCGCAAATGATAGCTCTCTAATATCACCATTGAATCGGAGTTCGTTACGGATATGTTTAAGCAGCTCACGATTGCAAAACGCCTGGGCCTGGGGTTTGGTCTGGTCCTTGCGCTGATGATTCTGGTCACACTCGTCGGCGTCCAACGCGTCGGCCTGATCGAGTCGACCCTGACAGACGTCAGCGAAGACGCAACCGTCAAACAGCGCTATGCAATCAACTTCCGCGGCAGCGTCCATGACCGGGCGATCGCGATTCGCGACGCCGTGCTGGTGCGCGATGATCAGGGGCTGGCCACCTACCTGCGCGACATCGACCGCCTGAACGCGCTGTATCAGGCATCGGCAGCACCCATGGACCAGATCTACCAGACCAAGAGCGCGACCGCACAGGAACAGGCGTTACTCAGCAGCATCAAGGCCATCGAACGCAGCGCCCTGACCGCCACCGACAAGGCGCTGCGCTTGCGTCAGCAGGGTGACATCGAAGGGGCGCAGTCCGTGCTGATGGCCGAAGTGGCGGGCGCCTACAAGGAATGGCTGAACCGTATCAATGCACTGATCGATCTCGAAGAGACGTCCATCGGCGAGCACATTGGCTTCGTCCGTGTGACGGCCGCGCATTTCGCCTCGTTGATGCTCGTCTCGAGCGGTATCGCCGTGTTGCTGGGCATCATTGCGTCGCTGCTGATCATTCGCAGCATCAAATCGACACTCGGCGCCGAGCCCCATGAGGTCGCGACGTCGATTCGTCGCTTGGCCGCAGGCGAACTGACCGAGCGGATCGACACGCCCTTCCCCGACAGCGTGATGGGCGCACTGAAAACTACCAACGCGCACTTGTCGGCCACCATCCTTCAGGTACGTGCTGCCGCGATGGAGCTGATGGGCTCGTCGTCTCAACTGCGCGCCAGTTCCGACAGTAACAGCGAGCAAATGCGCCTGCAGGCCAGCGAGACGGAACACATGGCCGCCGCGATCAATCAGATGGCGAGCACCGTCAAGGAAGTCGCAGGCTACGCCGTGAAAGCCGCCAACGCGACACAGACCGCCGATCATGAAGTCGAACACGGCAAGCGTATGGTCGAGAACACCGCGCAGGCCATGCACGCGCTCGCCGAAAAACTGGAAACCGCCGCTGATTCGGTGACTCAGGTCTCCAGTGACAGCCAGGCCATTGAGACCATTGTCGCGGTGATCAACTCCATTGCTGAGCGCACCAACCTGCTGGCCCTTAATGCGGCCATCGAGGCTGCTCGTGCCGGCGAGGCCGGCCGGGGGTTTGCCGTGGTGGCCGATGAAGTCCGCTCGCTTGCGACACGCACCCAGGAATCCACGCAGGAAATCCGCAACATGGTGGGCCAGTTGCAGAGTGGCGCGGGCAAGACCGCCGATCTGATGCGTGAAAGCCGCGAGATGGCGCAGCGGACGGTGGCGCAGACTCAGGAAGCCCAGACGTCTCTGGTGAAAATTCGCCATGAAGTCGGCGCGCTCAACGACATGAACGCCCAGATCGCCAGTGCCGCGGCACAGCAGGGCGTGGCGGCGGAAGACGTCAGCCATAACATCAACCGCATCCACGACTCGGCACTGGAAACTGCCGTGGGGTCCAATCAGGTGGCACGCTCGAGTCGCGAGCTGTCGAATCTGGCCGATGTGCTGACCGAGCGCGTGAGTTTTTTCAAGGTCTGACCCCCACGCCCACCGAAGGATTGCGTCCTGCGCGACGCAACCCTTCACGCGCGCGCTGGGTGTCCCGGCTGACTGCGCAAAATTCCTTCGCAACCTACCGAATAAGTTCTCCTGCTGGCGTGTTCATTACTCAACACACTCAGGGATCTTTCATGAACAGCACGATTTCGGGCCTCCCCACCCACTCCTCCCAACGATACGACCGTCTGACGCGCAGCTTCCACTGGGCGACAGCGGCTGTGGTGATCTTCATGTTCGCCAGTGCGCACCTCTGGGAAACCCTGGCCAAGGGCACGCCGCTGCGCAAAGGTCTGCAGTCGGTTCACATTTCACTGGGCATCGCCATGGCGTTGCTGATCGCGGCCCGTATTGCCTGGCGACTGTTCGGCGGAAACCGTCCTGCATCGGACACCCACCCGGCCGTCAATATGGCTGCCAAAGTCGGCCATGGCTGTCTATACCTGTTATTGCTGGCACAAGTGGCGCTGGGCTTCCTGCTTCGGTGGGCGCAGGGTGAACCCTTCACATTTTTCGGCCTGTTCCCGATTCCCGCCCCCTTCGTCGTTGATCATGACTGGCGCGGCACGCTGGGCGGCCTGCATGACAATGTGGCGTGGGCAATCATTCTGCTGGCGGGACTGCATGCCGGTGCAGCGCTGTGGCATCACTACATCGTCGGCGACAGCACATTGCGCCGGATGCTGGGACCGCAACGCGGCGGCATGCGAGGTTGAGCATTGAATTCCCCGGGAATGAACCGGCTCGGTTGAGCGCTTATGACACGACCGCCCTTTTTTGATCGGATTTACGGAGCATGACCCATATGAAAACCTGCCTCAACGCTGCTGCTGGATACCGGACCCCCTTGTTTTTCGGCGCCTGCATGGCGCTGGCGTTGCTTGCAGGTCAGGCCCGCGCCTCGGGCGACGAATCCGCACCACCCAAGCCCAACTGCCCGAAAGGCCAGGTGTGGGACAGCAAGGCCCGCAAGTGCACGATGCAGACCAGCAAGGCGACGTCGGATGCCGATCGCACCGATTACGCTTATCGTCTCGCCAAGGACGGTCGCTATGAAGAAGCCCTGGTGTTGCTCGACACCCTGAAAAACCCGGACACGGCCAAGGCGCTGAACTATCGTGGGTATGCGACCCGCAAATTGGGCCGTACCGACGAAGGCATCGGCTATTACCTCAAATCCGTGGCACTGGACCCCAATTACGCACAAGTGCGTGAATACCTGGGTGAGGCCTACGTCATCAAAGGGCGCGTGGACCTTGCTCAGGAACAACTGGTGAAAATCAAGGCACTGTGCAGCACGACCTGTGAAGAATACGAAGATCTGGCCGACGCCATCGCTTCGGCGCCCCAGACCTGAGTGACCAAACGTTTCAGATGAGTGAAATCGGGAGGCGGTTATAGCCAGAGACGCTGAGTTTCGTAGCGAACTGGGCCAGTTGTTGCCACGCCTGTGGCGCTACGGGTTAGTGCTGTCTCGACAAAAACACCTGGCGGACGATCTGGTCCAAGCCACCTGCGTGCGCGCCCTGGAGCGCGCCGAGCAGTTCGTGACCGGTACCCGGCTGGATCGCTGGCTGTTGGCGATCATGCACTCGATCTGGCTCAACGAGCTTCGCTCACAACGGGTGCGTCAGGGCCAGGGTTTCGTCGACGCCGAGCATGAGCTGTCGTTCGACGGCGAAAGCCAGGCGCAGGACGAAGTGCTGGCCGCGCAGGTCATCAAGCGCGTCAACGCCCTGCCTGAGGCACAGCGCGAAACAGTTTTCCTGACGTACGTCGAGGGGCTTTCGTACAAAGAAACTGCCGAAATCCTGCATATTCCGGTTGGCACGGTGATGAGCCGACTGGCCGCTGCACGTTTGAAGCTGGCTGAAACCGCAACACCACGCGCCATGTCGGATAAATCGACAGGAGAACGGCGATGACACACCACAACGCACTCTCACCACCAACGGACGAATTGTTGGTGGCCTATCTGGATGACGAGCTGGACCGCGAACAACGGCAGCTTATTGACCAGATGCTTCGCACCGATCCGCCCGTTGCCGCGCGCCTTGATCAGCTCAAGTGCGGTGACTTGCCGTTCCGGACTGCGTTCGATTCCGTACTCGACGACGCCCCGACCGATCGCCTGCAAGCCATGCTCGATTCATTGCCGCCACACGCAGCGCCACACAGGGCAACCATGAGCCGCCGCGGATTTCTCGCGACTGCGGCGAGTTTCGTGGTGGCAGGGATCGCCGCTGATCGTCTGTTCATGAACTGGCAAAGCGCCGAAACCGATGGCGGCTGGCGCGCTTCGGTGGCCGAATACATGGCCTTGTACACCCCGCAAACCCTGGCAAACCTGACGGCCGATGCCAACTCGCACCGGGTGCAGTTGAGCTCGGTCGGCCAGCAGTTGGGCCTGCCGCTGACGCCCGATGCAATCGCCCTGCCCGGCGCCGAGTTCCGGCGCGCCCAGATTCTCGACTACGAAGGCGTGCTCATCGGTCAGTTGACCTACCTCGACGCGCGCCATGGGCCGCTTGCGTTGTGCATCACCACGGCCAAAACCGGCAGCGGACAGCTCGCGAGCGAAGAGCGGATGGGGCTGAATGTGGTGTACTGGTCCAGTCCCACACATGCGTTCATGCTGATCGGCAAGAACCCCTTCGAAGATCTGCAGATCATGGCGCGCACTGCACAGAAAGGGTTGCCGGCATGAATCGACGAGGCCGTTTTTAACTGGAGTCGGGAGACACTTTCTGGTCTAGTAGCGCTCGAATTTGTCGGAATCGACACGTATCGGTTCCTGTCACGAACGTTGCTGCAATACGCTGCCCATCACCAAAGGTGCCTTTGATGTCTGCCCTACGCTTCAAGCAAGCCCTCTCCTGCCTCCCTCTGCTGGCATGCCTGGTCACTACCGCGGCCTTTGCTCACGCGCATCTGGAAAGCCAGCTCCCAGCGGCCGACAGCGAAGTGACCACGCCCAAGGAACTGCGCCTGACCTTCTCCGAGGGCGTCGAAGAGAAGTTCACCAAAGTCGCCATCAGTCTGGACGGTCCCGGCCAGGGCACTGAAATCATCCAGACCCAAAGTGTCACCACCGACCCCGCGGACAAGAAAGTCCTGATCGTTGTGCCTGCGATGCCGCTGGCGCCGGGCAAGTACAAGGTCGAGTGGCACGCTGTGTCGGTGGACACGCACAAGAGCGAAGGGAGTTATCGGTTCCAGGTGACGCCATAACGCCATGCAAGACGGATTGATTCTGTGCCGATTCCTGCATTTTGGCGCAGTCCTTCTGCTGTTCGGCGTCGGGCTGTTTCGTTGCGTTCTGTTCACCTCTTACCTGTCGTCCTTTGAAGCCGGAGCGACCCGTCGCCTCGACCGGGCAATGGCCGGTCTCGCTTTCCTCGCGTTGCTGAGTGCCGTCGCGTGGCTGATGCTCACCGCTGCGAACATGGCAGATGACTGGCAAGACGCGGTGAGCGTGCAGACGATCGGCTCAGTGCTTGGCCATACCTTTTTCGGCCATGTGTGGATCGTCCATCTCGTACTCTGCCTGCTCGCGGTGCTGCTCTCGTTGCCAAGGGGGCGTTTGCGGCCGAGGCTCTGCCTGCTGGTCAATACGTTGATGCTGTTGACCCTGTCGCCTGTGGGGCATGGCGCAATGTACGACGGCACACCGGGTCAGCTGCTGATCCTCAACCAGACGCTGCACCTGATCGGTGTTGGCGCCTGGCTCGGCGGACTGCTCATGCTGGCCGTGCTGCTGACCGGTGGCAGCGCAGTCGACGTGCGGGCCGTGCTGCTGCGTTTCAGCGGCATCGGCTATGGGCTGGTCGCGTTGATCGTCGTGACCGGCATGATCAACGTGCGGGCCCTGAGCGGCGCGTTCTGGCCAGAACCGGCACTGTCCGGTTTCGGTCAGGTGCTGGCCGTCAAAGTGGGAATGGTGTTGTGCATGCTGGCGCTCGCGGCGTTGAACAGGCGCCTGGCCCGAGGCCCCGATCTTCGGGTATCGGTACTGCGGGTCAGCGTGCTGTTCGAGTGCCTGTTCGGCGCGGCGGCGCTGGCGGCCGTTTCGCTGCTCGGCACATTGCCGCCCATGCTGGCCTGAATTTGAGCGCAAGACTCGGAGTTTCATCGCCCTCCACCCACGCTATCTTTGGCACAGCGAATTCTTCCGAAGGTAACCGCTGCGAAGGTAACCGCCATGCACCGCAACAAAGCCCGGTCCGCCGCTCAACGCACTGAACACGACCCACGCTGGGCAGCCGTGTTGGCGCGCGATCCTGCCGCCGATTCGCACTTCGTGTACGCCGTGCGCACCACCGGCATTTACTGCCGGCCAAGCAGCGTCTCGCGCCTGCCACGCCCGGAGAACGTCGAGTTTTTCGACAATGCCGCCTTGGCCGAAGCGGCGGGCTATCGCCCCAGTAAACGCGCGTCGGCGGATCAGACGCACCTCGCAGGCCAGCACGCCGCCTTGGTAGCCCAAGCCTGTCGGCAAATCGCGGAGGCCGAGCAAGCACCCAGCCTGAATCAGCTGGCCGAGCAGTCCGGCCTGAGCCCCTGGCATTTCCACCGCGTATTCAAATCGGTGACCGGCGTCACGCCCAAGGCGTATGCCAGCGCCCACAGAGCGGACCGGGTACGCTCCCGCCTGACAGCGCCCGACAACAAAACGGGCACTGTCACGCAAGCCATGTATGACGCAGGATTCAACTCAAACAGCCGCTTCTACGAGGCCAGTGACAAATTGCTCGGTATGAAACCCTCGGCGTACCGCAAGGGCGGCGCCAACACGGCGATTCGATTTGCCGTTGGCGAATGCTTTCTAGGATCGATTCTGGTCGCGCAAAGCCCGCGCGGCGTGTGCGCGATTCTGCTCGGCGACGACCCCAACCAGTTGGTCGAGGACCTTCAGGACCAGTTCCACACCGCCACGCTGATCGGCGGAGATCGCGAATTCGAGCAACTGATCGCGCACGTGGTGGGCTTTATCGAAGCGCCCGGTGTCGGCCTGAACCTGCCGCTGGACGTGCAGGGCACCGCGTTTCAGCAGCGGGTCTGGCACGCGCTCTCGTTGATTCCACCGGGCAACACCGCCAGTTACGCCGAGATCGCCCGGCAGATCGGCGCACCAAAATCGTTTCGCGCCGTGGCGCAGGCCTGCGGGGCGAACAGCATCGCCGTGGCGATCCCCTGTCATCGGGTGGTGCGCAGCGATGGTGGGCTGTCAGGTTATCGCTGGGGCGCGGAACGCAAACGCAAGTTGCTGGACCGTGAGGCCCAGGCAAATACCTGTAACAGCTTGGCGCTTGAGAAACGCTGAGAGGGGCGTAACGTCCCCGGCTCTGGAACCTGAATCAAGGAGCATGGACGTGCCAGCCATTTCTCACGCATCGATCAACAACGCCGCCCCCGCCTTCTGGCTGATTGCCGATCAACTCAATACGCGCAACGAAACTGAACGCCTGGCCTACATTCGCACCGGGTTTCCTCCCGGCTGGGTCAAAACGGTGCGCTGCGCTTTCCAGCTCAGCAACAGTCAGCTTGAAGCGTTGCTCAGCACATCGGTTTCCACACTGGAGCGTCGCCAGCGGCAGCAGCGACCGCTTGATCTGGTGGGTTCCGAACGGCTGGACCGTGTCGCCGCCCTGGCGGTCCGCGCTGCGGAGGTGTTCGAAGATCAGGACACCGCCCGCCGCTGGATGATGACGCCCAACCGTGCCCTCAATGACCAGACCCCGATCACCCTTTGCGAAACCGAAATAGGCGCCATCCAGGTCCGGCGCACGCTGGCGGCGTTGCTGCATGGCGGTGTCGTCTGATGCGGGCCTGGCGAATCGGCAAGGCGAGCAACGTGAGCGAACTCACGGGCGCCGGCGCGGCGCTGTACGGTGGCCGGTGGAACCATCCGCAGCACCCCGCGCTGTACCTCGGCCTGAGTACCGCCAGCTGTGCCCTGGACGCCGTCATGCTGGCGGGACACGTGCCATGCCTACCGTTGAAGCTCGTTGAGCTGCAGTTGCCCGACAACCCGGCGCTGTACCACGAGCCCGTCTTGCAGCAACTGCCCGCCGGTTGGGATGCCTTGCCGGCCGACAAGGCCAGCATGGATTTCGGTACCGCCTGGCTGGAGCGCACCGAGCAGTTGGGGCTGATACTGCCATCGGCGACAACGGTGCAAACCCGGTGCCTGATGATCAACCCAAAACACCCGGCGATGGCGCAGGTCAAGATCCTGCAGTCGAGCGACTTCATCTATGGCCTTGCCCGCGCACGCTAAGCATCTTAGCGCTGCGTGTTGACCACCACCCTGCCGCGCACCTGCCCGTCCATGAGCCGGTGCGCGGTTTCGATCACCTCCCCCAAACCGATTTCATGGGTGATCAGTGCCAACCGCGCCGGATCCAGATCCGTTGCCAGACGTGCCCACGCGTCGATACGGTCCTGACGCGGGCGCATGACACTGTCGATCCCGGCCAGCGTCACACCGCGCAGGATGAACGGCGCCACCGAGGCCGGAAACTCCATGCCTTGTGCCAGGCCGCACGCCGCGACCGTACCCCAGTAGCGCATGCTGGCGCAGATATTCGCCAGGGTATGACTGCCGACCGAATCAATCGCCCCCGCCCAGCGCTCCCTGGCCAGCGGTCGCCCTGGTTGCGACAACGTTGTCCGGTCGATCACCTCGGCTGCGCCCAACTGCTTGAGGTATTCGCTTTCTTCCAGACGCCCTGTCGAGGCCACAACGCGGTAACCCAGCGTCGCCAGAATCGCGATGGAGAAACCGCCCACGCCGCCATTGGCACCGGTCACCAGAATCTCGCCCTTGTCCGGGGTCACACCATTCTTCTCCAACGCCATGACCGCCAGCATCGCCGTGTAACCCGCGGTGCCGATGGCCATGGCTTGAGATGCCGTGAACGCCACTGGCAGCGGAATCAGCCATTTGCCTTCAAGCCGCGCCATTTGCGCAAGACCACCCCAGTGCCCCTCGCCGACACCCCAGCCATTGAGCAGCACCTGATCGCCCGGTTTGAAATCAGGGTTGCTGCTTTGCTCCACCGTTCCTGCCAGGTCCACCCCCGGAACCATGGGAAACGTGCGCACGATCGGCCCTTTGCCGGTGATGGCCAGCGCGTCCTTGTAGTTCAGCGTGCTGTAGGCCACGCGCACGGTCACGTCACCCTCAGGTAAACGCGCTTCGTCGATGGCGGTCAGCTGGACGTGATAACCGCTGTCGTCCTTGTCGATCAGAATGCCGTTGAACATGCTACGCCTCCGTTATAGACCGGTCGTCTATAAATAGTCGTGAATAAAGAGGGAGCCGGCATCATCGCGGCAAGCCGCGAAGAAATCCGGCGATAAAGGTGTTGATCGGGCTGTCGTTTTGAACCAGTCGGGCGCGAAGTACGGCACCTTCCCAGCCAATCCAGAAGTACGCCGCCAGCGCTTGTGAATCGGCGGTTGCGGGCAATTCACCTGCTTGCTTGGCCGCCTCGAAGCAGACACTCAGCCGTTGTTGCCAGTCGAGGAAGGTGCTCTCCAGCGCCTCACGAAAACCTTCCGGCAGCACACTCACTTCCTGGCCCATGTTGCCGACCAGACATCCACGGCGGTAGCCGTAGCGCGCCATGCTGAGCTTGGAATGCTGGACGAAGCCGGCGAAACGCTCAAGCGGCGTCAGCGTTTCGTCGAGCAACCAGCGATCAAGGCGCCTGGCAAAGTAACCGGCGTAGCTTTCCAGCACTTCAAGCCCGAAGACTTCCTTGCTGGGGAAGTAGTGATAGAACGAGCCTTTCGGCACGCCGACACGTTTGAGAATGCCGTCGATACCCGTCGCCATGAAGCCTTGTTCGGTGAGGACTTCCACCCCACAGCGCACCAGCGCCGTGCGGGTGTCGAACTGGTCGTCGCGAGCCACTTTAGGTGGACGGCCACGACGTTTGGGTTTTGCGATCATTTCATTCATGGGGTTGCATATTAGACTGATCGACTATTAAATCAACTCACCTTCTGAAACGGTGCAATCCACGTCTATCTGCTTGCTCCGGTTTCACCCGCCCAAGCCTGTGAAACACGCCTTTTCTTACCGCCTTTGGAGAATCTGCCCATGATCGCCTGGCCCGACACCCGCATCCTCAAACTGCTTGGCATCGAGGTGCCTATCCTGCTTGCGCCGATGGCTGGCGCAGCAGGCTCCGCACTGGCCATCGAAGTCGGCAAAGCCGGCGGCCTGCCGTCGTTGCCTTGCGCCATGCTCAGCCACGACCAGATCCGCGAAGAGGTCGCCGCGATCCGGGCCGCGACTCGCGCCCCCTTGAACCTCAACTTTTTCAGCCACCAGAACCCGGACGCGAACCCCGAGGCAGCCAAGGCGTGGAAAGACCTGCTGCAGCCTTACTATCAGGAACTGGGGGCAGACTTCGACGCACCGACGCCGACATCAAACCGAGCGCCCTTCGATGAAGCGAGCTGCGCGCTGGTGGAAGAGCTGAAACCTGAGGTGGTCAGCTTCCACTTCGGCCTGCCATCTGCCGACTACGTGAAGCGCGTGAAGGCCGCTGGGGCCAAGGTGATTTCCTCTGCGACCACCGTCGAAGAAGCCGTCTGGCTTGAGCAGCATGGCTGCGACGCGATTATTGCCATGGGCAACGAAGCAGGCGGCCACCGAGGCATGTTCTTAAGCGACGCGCTGGACACCCAGGTCGGCACCATGGCACTTGTGCCGCAAATTGCCGACTCGGTCAGCGTGCCAGTGATCGCAGCGGGAGGGATCGCCGACAGTCGTGGTGTGGCCGCGGCCTTCATGCTCGGCGCCTCGGCCGTGCAGCTGGGCACGGCTTACCTGTTTTGCCCGGAAGCCAAGACCTCGAAGTTGCATCAAGCGGCGCTGCGGGCCGCCACCGACAGCCAGACCGCTGTGACGAATCTGTTCACCGGTCGCCCCGCACGGGGAATCGTCAATCGCATCATGCGGGAGATCGGCCCGGTCAATGCCACTGCGCCAGCTTTCCCCACCGCCGGCGGTGCACTGATGCCGCTGCGCGCCAAGGCCGAACCACAAGGCGACAGTGGTTTCATGAACCTCTGGGCGGGTCAGGCGGTCGGGATCAAGCATCAACTGCCTGCTGAGCAATGGACCCGCCAACTCGCCATTCAAACCCTCGAACGACTGGCGGGCGTCAAACACTGACGCGGGCCTGGTCACGCGCGCAAAAAAACAGGCTTCCTTGAGGTGACCACTCGCTATATATTTCACTGCATAGCGTTTGGCCGGTATTCGGTTGACGTCCGTCATCACCTCACAAGATCACCACGGAGCTGTTTCATGCGCGCAACCGCCCTTCGCCTTACGCTCAAATCCTTGACCCTCGCCGTCGCCGCCCTCTCGGCGACGGGTGCGTGGGCCGATGAAGTCCAGGTGGCCGTCGCCGCGAACTTCACCGCGCCGATCCAGGCCATCGCCAAGGATTTCGAAAAGGATACGGGTCACAAGCTGGTGGCCTCGTTCGGCGCCACGGGCCAGTTTTATACGCAAATCAAGAACGGCGCGCCCTTCGACGTGTTCCTGGCCGCTGACGACACCACCCCGGCCAAGCTTGAGAGCGAAAACGAGATCGTCAAAGGCTCGCGCTTCACTTACGCGGTCGGCACCCTGGCGTTGTGGTCGGCGAAAGACGGTTATGTGGATGACAAAGGTCAGGTGCTCAAGGACAACACCTACGCGCACCTGTCCATCGCCAACCCCAAAGCTGCGCCTTATGGCCTGGCCGCCACTCAGGTACTCGACAAGCTGGGCCTGACCGACGCCACCCAACCCAAGATCGTTGAAGGTCAGAGCATTGCCCAGGCGTATCAATTCGTGCAGACCGGCAACGCCGAACTGGGGTTCGTCGCGCTGTCCCAGGTCTTTAAGGACGGGAAGCTGACCGGCGGCTCGGCCTGGGTCGTCCCGGCCAACCTGCATGAGCCGATCAAGCAGGACGCTGTCATCCTCAATAAAGGAAAGGACAACGCCGCCGCCAAAGCGCTCATGGAATACCTCAAAGGCCCGAAAGCCGCAGCGGTGATCAAGTCCTTCGGGTATCAGCTGTAAATGCCACTCGACAATGCCGATCTCTCGGCGATCTGGCTGACGCTGAAACTGGCGTCACTGACCACCGTGATCCTGCTGATTATCGGCACGCCCATCGCATTGTGGCTGGCACGCACCCGATCCTGGCTCAAAGGACCGATTGGCGCCGTGGTGGCATTGCCGCTGGTATTGCCACCGACGGTGATCGGCTTTTATCTGCTGTTGTTGCTCGGCCCGAATGGCGCACTGGGTCAGTTGACCCAGAGCCTGGGGCTGGGCACCCTCACCTTCAGCTTCACCGGCCTTGTGATCGGGTCCGTGCTGTATTCCATGCCCTTCGTCGTACAGCCTCTGCAAAATGCATTTGTGGCGATCGGCCCTCGGCCGCTTGAGGTCGCCGCGACCCTGCGTGCCAGCCCATGGGACACGTTTTTCTCCGTGATCCTGCCGCTCGCGCGTCCCGGGTTCATCACCGGCGCGATTCTAGGCTTTGCGCACACGGTCGGCGAATTCGGCGTGGTGCTGATGATCGGTGGCAACATCCCGCAGAAAACCCGCGTGGTGTCGACACAGATCTACAACCACGTCGAGGCGCTGGAATACACCCAAGCCCACTGGCTGGCCGGGGCCATGCTGGTGTTCTCATTTCTGGTTCTGTTGGCGCTCTACTCCAGCGGCAAGACCAAATCGGCCTGGAGCTGACTGACCCATGACGCCCTTCATCGACGTTCGTCTGAATGTGGACTTCCCGAATTTCTCGCTCGGTGTCGACCTGTCTCTTCCGGGGCGCGGCGTCACCGCGCTGTATGGCCATTCCGGCTCGGGCAAAACCACCTGCCTGCGGTGCATCGCGGGGCTTGAAAAGCCGCAAGACGCGTTCATTCGCATCAACGGCGAGGTCTGGCAAGACAGTGCCAACGGTATTTTTCTCGCGCCACACAAACGCTCGCTCGGCTATGTGTTTCAGGAAGCCAGTCTGTTTGCGCACCTCACAGTACGCGGCAACCTGGAGTTCGGCCTCAAGCGCATCGCAGCCAGTGAACGCAGGGTCAAACTGGATCAGGCCACGACATTGCTGGGCATCGATCACCTGCTGGCGCGTCAGCCCGACACACTTTCCGGCGGCGAACGCCAGCGCGTCGGCATTGCCCGCGCCTTACTCACCAGCCCTCGTTTGCTGTTGCTGGATGAACCGCTCGCGGCGTTGGACGCCCGTCGCAAAAGCGAAATCCTGCCGTACCTTGAACGCCTGCACGACGAACTCGACATCCCCATGCTTTACGTCAGCCACTCCCAGGATGAAGTCGCGCGTCTTGCCGACCACTTGGTGCTGCTCAGTGACGGCAAGGCGCTGGCCAGCGGGCCCATCGGCGAAACGCTGGCCCGTCTGGACCTGCCGCTGGCCTTGGGCGATGACGCTGGCGTGGTGATCGAGGGTCAGGTGAGCGCGTACGACACGGCCTATCACCTGGTGACCGTGCGACTGCCGGCCAGCAGCTTGTCCATTCGAGTGGCGCACGCGCCACTGGAAGCGGGCAAACCCTTGCGCTTCAAGATTCAGGCACGCGACGTCAGCCTCAACCTGCAACCCGACGACCAGAGCAGCATTCTCAATCGCCTGCCCGTTACCGTCGTCAGCGAAGTCGCCGCCGACAACGCGGCCCATGTGCTGATACGCCTGGATGCCGAAGGCACACCCTTGCTGGCGCGAATCACGCGCTATTCGCGGGACCAGTTACACCTCCATCCTGGGCAGCAGCTCTGGGCGCAAATCAAATCGGTGGCGCTGCTCGCCTGACGCCAAGCGCAAACCGCACCAAATAATCGGCACCACTGCGCACCGGGACGGTCAATGCAAAGACCAGTACTCAGGATTGCCGCTCATGCCGGACGCCACCCTCATTGAAGATTTGCCCAAGGATCTGCACTACGTCGACGACAGCCAGCCGGGGTTCTCTCGCAAAATCCTGCGCGGCAAATTTGCGTATTTCGACACTCAGGGCGAACGCATCCGGGACGAGGTCGAGGTCAAGCGCATCAATGCGCTGGTCATACCGCCCGCCTACACCGACGTGTGGATCTGCGCCGATCCGCGCGGCCACCTGCAAGCCACCGGACGCGACGCCCGAGGGCGCAAGCAATACCGCTATCACCCTCGCTGGCGGGAGATTCGGGATGAAAACAAATATTCCCGAATGATCGCCTTCGGGACGGTTTTGCCCAAGGTGCGCAAGCAGCTAGAGGCCCAATTGGCAGTCCCCGGCATGGGGCGCGAGAAGATCATGGCGGCGGTGGTCTCGTTGCTGGACCAGACGCTGATCCGCATCGGCAACAGCCAGTACGCCCGGGACAACCGATCCTATGGCCTGACGACCCTGCGCAACAAACACGTGGACGTGCACGGCAGCAAGATCATTTTCGAGTTTCGCGGCAAAAGCGGCGTGGAACATCAACTCAGCGTTACCGATCGGCGCCTGGCCAATATCATCAAGCGCTGCATGGAACTGCCGGGACAAAACCTTTTCCAGTACCTGGATGAGGAAGGCCATCGTCACACCGTCACGTCGTCAGACATCAATCAATACCTGCACGACCTTACCGGCTCTGATTTCACTGCCAAGGACTACAGAACCTGGGCAGGCAGCGCGATGGCCTTGGCCGCATTGCGCAAACTGGACTGGGAACCGGAGGCCGACGCGAAGAAACACATCGTCGCCATGGTCAAGGAAGTCGCCCGGCTCTTGGGGAACACCCCTGCCGTGTGCCGCAAATGCTACATCCACCCGGCGGTTCTGGAAGCCTTCGTCATTGGCGAACTGGCGAAACTGCCGCGCTCACGACAACGCAAGGGTTTGCGGCTTGAAGAGGCGGCATTGGCCGGTTTTCTAAAAGGCCTGCAGGCAGCGGAAGCGTTATGCGAATCAACAGGAGAAAAGGCATGACACAGCATTCATTTCCCGGCAAGGAAATCAACGACCCGAAGGCAACGCCGGCAGACGTCGCGGACGATCGCGAGCGCACGAACGAGAGCCGCAAAGAGCAGCCCATGACCGGGGGCAAACACGACGATGCAGGGCATACCCCGAAAGTCCCCGATGCCGGTTAAGCTCGCCCCTTGCGATCTGTCCCTTGCCACCCGCGACCCAAGGCCCGCACATGACCACCGCGCCACATTTGCCTGACGATGCCGATACACAATCCTCTGCTTCCTTTACCGTCGCGCCTGAGCAACCTGGTTTTGTTCGCGTGCGTGGCGCTCGCGAGCACAACCTCAAAGACGTCGACGTCGATATCCCCCGCGACGCGCTTGTGGTGTTTACCGGGGTTTCCGGATCGGGCAAGTCGTCACTGGCGTTCTCCACGCTGTATGCCGAAGCTCAACGCCGCTATTTCGAATCGGTCGCGCCTTACGCGCGACGCTTGATCGATCAAGTCGGCGTGCCCAACGTCGACTCCATCGAGGGCTTGCCACCGGCCGTGGCCTTGCAGCAACAACGCGGTACGCCGAGCACACGCTCATCGGTCGGGAGCGTCACCACGCTGTCCAGCCTGATCCGCATGCTGTATTCGCGGGCGGGCAACTACCCGCCCGGGCAACCGATGCTGTACGCCGAGGACTTCTCACCCAACCTGCCCCAGGGCGCATGCCCTGAATGTCATGGGCTGGGCCGCGTTTATGAAGTGTCCGAGGACCTGATGGTGCCCGACGACTCCTTGACCATTCGCCAACGCGCTGTCGCCTCCTGGCCGCTGGCGTGGCAAGGGCAGAACCAGCGCGACATCCTCGTCACCCTTGGTTACGACGTCGACATCCCTTGGCGTGATCTGCCGAAAAAACAACGCGACTGGATTCTGTTCACCGAGGAGCAACCCACCGTCCCGGTGTATGCAGGCCTGACCCCTGAAGAAACCCGAGTGGCACTCAAACGCAAGTTGGAGCCCAGCTATCAGGGCACCTTCACCGGCGCCCGTCGCTACGTGCTGCACACCTTCACCCACTCGCAAAGCGCCCTGATGAAAAAGCGCGTATCGCAATTCATGCGCGGCAGCCCCTGCCCGTTGTGCGATGGCAAGCGACTGAAGCGCGAAGCCCTCTCTGTCACTTTTGCCGGTCTGGACATCGGTGAACTCTCACGCATGCCACTGCTGCGACTGGCTGAAGTCCTGCGCCCGGTGGCTAAAGGCGCATTCGACGCCAACCCCGACAGCCACGCCCTTGATCGTCAGCAGATCGACAACGCGCGCAAGCAACGCGTCAAGGCCGGCGGCGCCTCACACGACAGCGCGCCCGACGTCCGGGCGACGCCGAACCTGTCGATCGAGAAGCGCCTGGCGGCTCAGCGGATTGCGCAGGACTTGCTCGCGCGGGTCAGCACCCTGACCGGTCTTGGCCTGGGCTATCTGGCCCTGGAGCGCAGCACGCCGACACTGTCTTCGGGCGAGCTGCAACGCCTGCGCCTGGCGACGCAACTCGGGTCTCAGCTGTTTGGCGTGATCTACGTGCTGGATGAACCGTCAGCCGGACTGCACCCTGCAGACAGCGAAGCGCTGTTTGCGGCCCTTCAGCAACTGAAGGCTTCGGGTAATTCCCTCTTCGTTGTCGAGCACGATCTGGAGACCATGCGCCGTGCCGACTGGTTGATCGACGTCGGCCCCGCGGCCGGTGAACATGGGGGGCGTATTCTTTACAGCGGCCCGCCAGCAGGGCTGGCGCAGGTCCAGGCGTCACAAACCCGCCTGCACCTGTTCGCCGAACACAGCAACCTGCGCACCGCAAGGCGCACCGCAACCGGTTGGCTGCGCCTGGAAGGCATCACACGAAACAATCTCAATGACCTCGCGGCCGAGTTTCCGCTGGGATGCTTTAGCGCAGTGACCGGCATTTCCGGCTCAGGCAAGTCCAGCCTCGTCAGCCAGGCGCTACTGGAACTGGTCGGCGCGGAACTGGGCCGCCCTGCTGCCAGCAATAACGACCAGGAAGAACCCAGCCTCGAAGATGATGCTCCGCAGCCTACAGGCGGGCGCATCACGGAAGGACTCGACGCCATCAAGCGATTGGTCCAAGTGGATCAGAAACCCATTGGCAGAACCCCTCGCTCCAACCTGGCGACCTACACCGGCCTGTTCGACAACGTCCGCAAACTCTTCGCAGCCACCGAAGACGCGAAAGCGGCAGGCTACGACGCCGGTCAGTTCTCCTTCAACGTTGCCAAAGGCCGTTGTCCGATCTGCGAAGGGGAAGGCTTCGTCAGTGTCGAGCTGTTGTTCATGCCGAGCGTTTACGCGCCCTGCCCGACCTGCCACGGGGCCCGCTACAACCCCGACACCCTCGCCATCCGTTGGCAAGACCTCAACATTGCCCAAGTGCTGCAACTGACCGTCGAGCAGGCCGTCGATGTATTCGTCGACCAACCGGCCGTGCTCAGGTCACTGACCGTTCTTCGTGATATCGGTCTGGGCTACCTGCGGCTGGGGCAGCCCGCGACAGAACTGTCAGGCGGCGAAGCGCAACGCATCAAACTGGCAACGGAACTGCAACGCACGCAGCGCGGCGCCACGCTATACGTGCTGGACGAACCGACGACAGGACTGCACCCGACCGATGTGGACCGCCTGCTCAAACAACTCAATGCGCTGGTGGACGGCGGACACACAGTCATCGTCGTCGAGCATGAAATGCGCGTCGTGGCGCAGAGTGACTGGGTGATCGATATCGGGCCAGGGGCGGGCGACCAAGGCGGTAAAGTCGTCGCGAGCGGCACACCGGAAAGGGTCGCGAAGGCCAAGGCCAGCCGAACAGCCCCGTTTTTGCGGGCGATCATCGCGGGCTGAACAGTGCGCTGGCGTGTCGGACAGTGTTCCACTCGTCCGCTCGCCAGCACCTTCAGACCCGCAGCGCCTCAAACTCCACACACCCTTGAAGAGGTTACGATCATGAACAGGTTAATCACTGGCTTTGTGCTGACGGGCCTGCTGTCGGCCGGCCCATTACTGGCGGTCGCGCAAGATAACGATCCCAAGACTGCACTGCCCGTCGACAATCACGCGCAACCCAAGGAATCCAATCAAGAGAAAGCCAGCAAGAAAGGCGAAGAATCATCCGGCGCCAACGCGGGCGCAGAGACAGAGACGCTGCACAAGGAAGCAGCGACCGCACACGGAGAGAAGCAGGAAGGGAAATAGATGCGTGAGGCCGTGGGTCCCCCTCACGGGATTACGCCCAAGCCTTTGGCCACGCTGTTTCGACCGCCCGTTTGCACGTCCATCTTGCTAAAGTGGCGTCTGCTGAGCTAACCCGCTCTTCCCTCCGGCGCGCTTGATGATTGTGACGAGGTAACGGTGCTTCCTGATGCGATGACTGTAAATGTAGCGGGCAAGCGATTCGCTCGCCTCCGGGGACGTGTCGGACTTTTGTTTGTCGGCACGCTGTCCGTTATCGCAGGCATGACCGACGCGATCGGATTCATGGTCACCGGCGACTTCGTCTCGTTTATGAGCGGTAACACCACGCGGCTGGCGGTTTCCATCGACCAGTCAAACGCTGCCCTCGCCCTTCATATCAGCATGCTTATCGCAGCCTTTGTCATCGGAAATGCGCTAGGCGTCATGGCTGCCCGTTTTTCCAGGCGACGCGCCTGGCCGCTACTCCTGGCGATTGGTGCCTTGCTCTGCCTGTGCGGAGTGTCGGGTGAAGGTGCCGCCCCGTTCCTCCTGGCCGTGATCTCGATGGGGATGATCAATGCCGTCGTCGAGGAAGTGAACGGCCTGCCAATCGGACTGACCTACGTAACGGGAGCGCTGTCCAGGTTTGGACGAGGGTTAGGCCGCTGGTGCCTGGGCGAACGTCGCAATGGTTGGCGCGTGCAGCTCATCCCTTGGGCGGGCATGTTGGCCGGAGCCATCATGGGTGGCCTTTTGGCTCAATCCTTCGGGATCAAGGCGATGGTCGTCAGCGGGGTGTCCACGCTGATATTGGCCGCAGTGTCCGCCGCCATTCCCCGCAGCTGGCAGCTTCGGTTCATGCCGCGGTAACCGAGCGGTTGGAGCTGCCATGCCAGCGCTTGGATCACCGGAGTCATTGTTCGAGAACGCAGAAACGACTCAGCCGCTCAGGATTGCTCCATAAGCGGCTGATCTAGATGGTGCCCCGAGCCGGAGTCGAACCGGCACATCCTTTCGGACGACGGATTTTAAGTCCGGTGTGTCTACCAATTTCACCATCAGGGCGAGGTGCATGCAGCGGTGTAGCAAAGTCGCTGTCATGGCTGACAAGAGCTGGGAATATATACATCCCTTCCCAGTGAAGCAAGCTTGATGTGCCTCAAAATGAGACAGAAAATCTTTCGCAGCGCCAATAAAAAAGCTCTGTAAATCAGCGATCTACAGAGCTCGTTTATAGTGGAGGCCGAGGTCGGAATCGAACCGGCGTAAGCGGATTTGCAATCCGCGGCATAACCATTTTGCTACTCGGCCTCAAACGTTAAGTGCTCTAACCACTAACACTAAACGCGTACAAACTGGAGCGGGAAACGAGACTCGAACTCGCGACCCCGACCTTGGCAAGGTCGTGCTCTACCAACTGAGCTATTCCCGCTTGGTGTGGGCGCCATTCTATAGATTCAAATGACCCCGTCAACCCCTTGATTTAAAAAAACTTATTTTTCATCTGTCGTAGTGCGCAGATGCGGCCACGCGGCCCGGAGGTACTGCACCATTGACCACAACGTCAGCCCCGCCGCTACCATCAGCAGTACGTAACCCAGCACAACCCAGAACGTGAATGCCGGCGGGTTTGCCAAAAGGATGACCAACGCGAGCATCTGTGCGGCGGTTTTCCATTTGCCCAGGTTTGACACCGCGACCTGAGCACGAGCGCCCAGCTCGGCCATCCATTCGCGAAGCGCCGAAATCACGATCTCGCGTCCGATGATGACCGCCGCTGGCAATGTCAGCCAGAAATTAGCGTGGGCCTGCACCAGCAATACCAACGCCACAGCCACCATGAGCTTGTCGGCGACCGGGTCAAGGAACGCACCGAATGGCGTGCTCTGCTCAAGGCGTCGGGCCAGGTAGCCGTCGAGCCAGTCGGTGGCCGCTGCTAAAGCGAAAACCGAACTGGCCGCCGTGTAGCTCCAGTAATAAGGCAGGTAGAACAATAGAATGAAGATAGGAATCAGCAGGACACGTAATACGGTAATCAGATTAGGGATATTCATCGGCACAACTGGCTACGAGGTGAGCGAGCATTCTACTCGCTGTGCAGGTTTGCATAAATCGACTCTGCGAGCTTTTTGCTGATTCCGGGCGCCTTGGCAATTTCTTCGATGCTGGCGCGGGACAGTTCTTGCAATCCACCGAAGTGCTTGAGCAGGTCCCGGCGACGCGTCGGACCTACCCCAGCGACGCCTTCGAGCGTTGATGTGCGTCGGGTTTTACCACGACGGGCACGGTGTCCGGTGATCGCGAACCGGTGGGCTTCATCACGGATTTGCTGGATCAGATGCAATGCGGGCGAGTCCCCCCGCAAGGTGAACTCGTGGGCGGCATCGTTCAGGTACAAGGTTTCAAAACCCGCCTTGCGGGTGGCGCCTTTTGCGACACCGAGCAAAATCAGGTCGGGCACCGCGAGCTCATTCATAACGTCGCGTGCCATGTTCAACTGACCTTTGCCACCGTCCACCAGCAAAATGTCGGGCAGCTTGCCCTCACCCTCCTTGATCTTGCTGAAGCGCCGGGTCAGGGCCTGATGCATGGCAGCATAATCGTCACCCGCTGTGACACCTTCGATATTGTAGCGACGGTAGTCTGACTTGATCGGCCCTTCAGGCCCGAACACCACGCAGGAGGCAACCGTGGCCTCGCCGCTGGAATGGCTGATGTCATAACACTCCAGACGCTGCGGAGGCTCGTCCAGCTTGAGAACTTCAGCCAACGCCTCGAAGCGAGCAGCGACATGCTGACGGTTTGCCAATCGCGCAGCCAACGCCTGTTCTGCGTTGGTGACCGCCAACTGCTGCCAGCGAGCCCGCGTGCCTCGCACACGATGACTGATGGTGATTTCACGACCGCGCGAGGCCTCGATGGCTTCGATCAACGCAGGGAAATCTTCATTTACCACGTTGACGATCACTTCGCTTGGCAGCTCTCGCTCGCCGCCTCCCAGGAAATACTGAGCCAGGAAGGCCGACATGACTTCACCGACCTCTTCCTCGATACCCACCTGAGGAAAAAAGTTCTTGCTGCCCAGGACGCGACCACCGCGCACACTGATCAGATGCACGCAAGCACCGCCCGGATTGACGAACGCGGCCACGACATCGACATCGCCCGTCCCGCCTTCCATGCTCTGCTGATCCTGCACGCGTCGAAGCAAGCCGATCTGATCACGCAGTTCGGCGGCGTGCTCGAAGTTGAGGTCCATCGCCGCCTTTTCCATCAGCGAGTTCAATTCGTCGGTCAAGGCGTTGCTGCGCCCTTCGAGGAACATCACCGAGTGACGCACATCCTCGGCGTACACCTGTGGCTCGACCAGACCGACACACGGCCCCTTGCAACGTTTGATCTGATACTGAAGGCAGGGTCGCGTGCGGTTCTTGTAGAAACTGTCCTCGCACTGACGCACATGAAAGGTCTTTTGCAAAATGCTCAGGCTTTCGCGAATCGCGCCAGCGCTGGGGTAAGGACCGAAATAACGGCCCTTGGCCTTTTTCGCACCGCGATGGATGCTCAGCCGCGGAAACTCACCATCGGACAAGTGCACGTACGGGTAGGATTTGTCGTCGCGCAAGAGGATGTTGTAAGGCGGCCGCGACTCTTTGATCAGCGTCTGCTCCAGCAGCAACGCCTCGGTTTCATTGGCGGTGATGGTGGTTTCGACTTGCGAGATCCTGGCGACCAGCGCACTGGTCTTCGGCGCATGGCCGGTCTTGCGGAAATAGCTCGCCAGACGCTTCTTCAGGTTTTTGGCTTTGCCGACGTAAAGAAGCCGCCCTTCAGTATCGAACATCCGATACACGCCGGGACGGCCACTGCAGGTGGACAGGAATGCACTTGGATCAAACGGCTGGGTCATTTTCAGGCGCTGGCATCGACCATGCCGTGACGTACGGCCAGCAACGCGAGCTCAACGTCGCTGCCGATCGAAAGCTTCTCGAAGATACGGTAACGGTAGGTATTAACAGTTTTGGGGGACAGACAAAGTTTGTCTGAAATGGTCTGTACTTTTTGACAACCGACAATCATCAAGGCGATCTGGATTTCCCGTTCGGACAGCAGATCGAAGGGTGAATTGCTGGTCTGTGGCTGGAATGACTTGAGCGCCAGCTGCTGAGCAATTTGCGGGCTGATGTAGCGTTGCCCCGCAAACACCAGACGGATCGCCTGCACCATTTCGGTCAGGCCGGCGCCCTTGGTCATGTAGCCCGCAGCCCCGGCTTGCAGAAGGCGGGTGGGAAACGGATCCTCCTCACACACAGTGACCGCCACGACCTTGATCTCGGGGTGGCTGCGCAAGAGTTTGCGAGTGGCTTCCAGTCCGCCGATGCCAGGCATCTTGACGTCCATCAGTACCACATCCGGTTTGAGTTCGCGGGCCTTCTTCAACGACTCTTCGCCGGAGTCGGCCTGACCCACCACCTGCAAACCATCGATGTCAGCGAGCATGCGCGTGATACCTGTCCGAACCAGATCGTGGTCATCGACAACCAGCACCCTAATCAAGCAGACACCTCACGAACAGTTTATGACGAATGGTCGTCACCTTAGCAAAAAAGAAAGTGCATGACCTAGCTCGAAAAACGCTTCGAACGGCCGTGCCAGAGAATCGATAACAATATCGAGACAACGTATCACCATCGACCATGAAACTTGAAAAAATCTTCAAACGCACGCTTTGCAGACGTCAATGAGTATCAATCTTCCTCCGATAGCGTTTTCTTCTCCGGCGCGTAGCTCGCCTTGTATTCGGCCAGTGTTGTGGTCAATCGCAAAATCGCGTCCTGATCCTCTTTGACCAATGTTCGATAGCTGCCCAGCACCCATTCTTCGACCTCGCTGAGGTTCTCAACGGGCGCCGGCGTGCGCCCGCCCGTTAGCACATAGAGCACATCGACGCCCTTTGCAGCGACCGCTGCCAGATAGTCGGCCTTGGGTGTACGGTCCCCGTTCTCGTATTTGCCCTGCGCATTAGGCTCCACTCCACCAATTTCTCCGAATGCTCGTTGCGACAGCCCCAAGCGCTCGCGTTCTTCCCTAATACGGGCACCTATTCCACTCATTTGAATGCACAACCTTGTTGACCCCATCCTTACGAATGGTAGAATCGAGATAAATTTAAACAGACTTGAACGGTTTTGAACTATGCCCGGAATCCGCACCGCAGCACAAGCCAAGGCCTGGCTGGAACAACAAGGTAAATCTGTTCAAGAGTTTGCACGGGAAAACAGTGTTGACCCGGCCACGACTTATCAAATACTTTCCGGCCGAAAAAAAGGCCGGCGCGGCGAATCGCATAAAGTGGCCGTGCTGCTGGGAATGAAAGTTGGTGTCATACCCGCAACGACGCTGAGTAACAACGGTTCAGAAGTAGAGTAAGTTATTTACATCCTGTTATTTGTAGGATGTTTCTGCAAAGTTGGTGCTAATCGCCTGCCCATACCGCAGTCATAAACAAAAATATCCGCCATGGCAGTAAGACACTACCGCGCACACTGCTTGTCAGCGCTCGTCTACAAGGCGTTCCATCCAGAGCAACGCCGTTTCTTCCCCCACGCTCGCGTAGCCGAGCCTGCGGTACAAGGCTGTTGCGGGATTGCTTTTAAACACTTTCAACCGTATGCGTTCACATCGCCTCTCAGTTGCCATGTGCGCAATGCGCGTCATGGCCCACGCCCCGACACCCTCGCCGCGATACGCTTCTACCAACTGAATATCGCGCACGTACAGGTAGTTCTTCTCGACAGTGATTCCCAGAAATCCAATAAGACAACTTTCCCTGTGAATCAAGTAACTCTCGCGCGAAGGCCATTCGGCGTCAAACGCCGCAGGCTGCCAGATCAAGCCGTACTGGGCGTAATAAGCGCGCATGTTGACGCGCGTGAGTTCTCGGGCGAACGGAAGATCATCGATCGAGGCGAGGGACAGGCGAAGATTCACTTTTTTCACGATCATCAGCGCATGCTACTTAAAGAGAAACAGTCAAGGTGCGCGCCGTCCACCCACTTTCAGTGCGCGAAGCAATCAGCAGGCCCTCACCCACGCCAGCGATCTGCGCGACCCGCTCCCCGGTCTCAGCCCACAACGCACTACGCCCGGCCGACTGCCAGCCGCCGGTGACGCCAGCATGATTTGCCATCAAGACAGGCATCCTGTGGGTCCTTGAGTAATCCTGGAGTAAGCCGGAATCGTTCGCGTAGCCGGGACCTGAGATCAATACGCTCGCGGCGTAAAGGGTGGCGCCCGCTGTGGCAGCTTTCTGCGCATGCGCTGCATGGCTGAAATCCGCGCAGACCGCCAGATGCACCCGCTCCTCCTGGAAGTCGACAGAAGCGCCGCCTGAGCCAACCGTGAACACCGACTCTTCGCCGCTGTGCAGATGCTGCTTGGTGTAAACACGTGCCCCGACATCAAGCCCGAGTGTGAGCGCGGCGATCTGGACATCAGCTCGCGTCCTGCTGAGCAATGGCGCGCCAACCACAGTGACCATCTTCAACGCTTGAGCCTTATTGTTTAAAAGCTGCAGTCGCGAGTCCAGTTCGGTGAAGGCTAGCCCGCGAGCCATCGCAGGTTCGTAGCCGGTCAGCGACAGCTCCGGAAACAACAGAAACCGGACGCCCTGCTCCGCGGCGATCTCCATGAAACGCAGGTGGCGCCGCACATTGGCGGCAACGTCGCCCGCCACGGACAGTGATTGGGCCGCCGCCCACAACACCGGTGCTGATCGGTGCCGCTGACCCTGCTTGTTGCCGTGCTGCTCGTTCGTGGACACTGCAGATCCTCCTGATCACCCGTTACCCGCGCACGACGATAAGTGCTGCGGCTGACTGTCGCGACATTCTACTGCGACACACAGCGATGACCACTTCAACGCATACGGCTATACCCTATCAATCGATTCCATTGAATTTTCCAATTGAATAACCGGATGCCGCTGAAGTAAGCTCGGCGTCATTCAACGGAGACCGATCATGTTGCTTTCCAGCCTTTCACCGCTTCATCGCCCTGCCGACGCCTTGCGTTCGGTGGCGAAGTCCGCTGGGTGGGATGCGCTGACGATCGCGTCGCCTGCTGCTTATTTTTATGGGTATTGGTTTAGCCACTGGCGCGCCTGATACCCAAACGGCGCCCACGAATCACGGGACGCCAACCAGAGATAACTCTACCCCCGGTCGGCCTCCCGACCGGGGGTTTCGTTTTTTTAGCCCTTCAAAAACCTGACTTTCGCTTCGAATCGAGGAACATGACATGAACTACAGCACCTATTACCGCAACGACATCGACTTCGCATGGCGATTTAGCAACCTCCGTTCGGGACAGCCTGCCGCCTCCGATCGGTCACTGACAGGTGGCAAATCCACACACTCAGCCAATACGGCCAATTGTCGAACACCTCAGTAGGTCCGTGCGGGAAACGCCCGCCGACCAGGAAGCCTTACTCATGAATTCATCCGTCGCCGCTAACAACCTGTCCGACCTGCCGTCCCGTCCTGTGACCTTGATCGACAGCCACCCCGCGCCACAACGCCTGCCCAGCACCTTGGCACTCAAGAACCAGGTGCCGCTGGATGCTGCCTTGATCGCACAAGTCGAAGCTCATCGCCGATCCGTGCGCGCCATTCTCAATGGCGAAGACACCCGTCTTTTAGTCGTGATCGGTCCATGCTCGATCCACGACCCGAAATCGGCTCTCGAATATGCCGAGCGGCTGGCAAGCCTGGCGACCGAAGTCAGTGATCAGATGTTGTTGGTGATGCGCGCCTACGTTGAAAAACCACGCACGACCGTCGGCTGGAAAGGCCTCGCTTACGACCCGCATCTTGACGGCAGTGACGACATGGCCGCCGGCCTCACGCTCTCCCGTCACCTGATGCGGGAAATGATTCGACTCGGCCTGCCGATTGCGACCGAGTTGCTGCAACCGATGGCCGCCGGATACTTCGACGACTTGTTGAGCTGGGTGGCCATCGGTGCGCGCACCACTGAATCGCAGATCCACCGGGAGATGGCCAGCGGGCTGCCAATGCCGGTCGGCTTCAAGAACGGCACCGACGGCGGCGTGGCCGTGGCCTGCGACGCCATTCGCTCAGCCGCTCACGCACACCGTCATTTTGGCATCGATCGTCACGGTCATCCGGCGATCATCGAGACCCAAGGCAACCCGGACACGCACATCGTGTTGCGCGGCGGTCACAGCGGGCCAAACTACGATGCGCAGAGTGTGGGCAAGGTCAACGCCAGCCTCGACAAAAACCGCATCGCCGCTCGAATCATGGTCGATTGCAGTCACGCCAACAGCGGCAAGGACCCGTTGCGCCAGCCTCAGGTCTTCAACGATGTGTTGCAACAACGTCTGGCGGGCGATAACACGCTGATCGGGATGATGCTGGAAAGTCACCTCTTCGAAGGCTGTCAGCCGCTGAGCGAATCCCTGCGCTACGGCGTGTCGGTGACGGATGGTTGTCTGGGCTGGGAAGGCACCGAACACCTGCTGCGCGAAGCCGTGAACAAACTGCGCTACAGGTAACATCTGTTTATGGGAAGTCGGTCAAACAGCGACGGCCGACTTCTCATGCGCCTGTCGCAATGACAGCAATCGCCTGTCACGTTCTGGATCGACTCTGTGGGAAATGTGCTCCGTGACACCGGGACATTACGGCGCAGCATCGCCTCCTTGGCGCACAGGCCTTTTCCTCCGGGTTTTAGCCTTCCAACGACAACTTCGGAGACGCCTGCACCCCTTCAAAAGCACCCCGCAACAGGCCGTTGCGCGCAGCGTGTTGCCCCTTACTCTCGTGCGCCTCAGCAATCAAACGGGAGTCATCCTCATGTACACGGAAGTCACCACCAAATACCCCATCCTGCTGGTTCACGGATTGTTCGGTTTCGAGCGTGTCGGCGAATTCGCCATGTTCCATGGCATCGTTCAAGCCCTGGAAAAGGCCGGTTGTCGGGTTCATGTGCCGGCCGTTTCCGGCGTTCACGACAACGAGACACGCGGAGAACAACTGCTGGATCAGATCGAGCGCTTCCTTAAACGCACAGGCTATTTGAAGGTCAACTTGATCGGCCACAGTCAGGGGGCGCTGACGTCTCGCTACGCTGCCGCGGTCAGACCAGACTGGGTCGCCTCGGTGACTTCCGTCAGCGGCCCGAATCACGGGTCGGAGGTCGCGGACCGGGTCCGTCGCGCTTTTTCACCCGGCGAGATGCCCGAGCGACTGGCTTCGCGGCTGACGCTGGGCTTTGCTCATTTCCTTGCGCTGCTCGGGGGTAACCCCGAACTCCCGCAAGACCCGCTTCTGGCGCTGGATGGCCTGACCACCGAGGGTGTGGCGCGGTTCAATAGCGCATACCCGCAAGGCCTGCCCCTGGAGTGGGGAGGTGAAGGCGCCGAGCGCGTCGATGGCGTGCACTACTATTCCTGGAGTGGCTGCATTCAGCATCCGCTGATCAGTGAAGGGCGAAATGCCTTTGACCCACTCCACTTGGCACTTCGCAGTTACACACTGCTATTTGAGAGGGAAGCCGCGTTCAACGACGGCCTGGTAGGACGCTACAGCTCGCACTTGGGGAAAGTCATTCGCTCCGATTACCCGATGGATCATGTCGACACGATTAACCAGACCGCTGGTATTGTTCGAAAAAGCATCGATCCAGTAAAACTTTATGTCGATCATGCTCAGTTATTGTTTCGCAAAGGACTCTAGGCGTACTAATCCCGAGTTTCGCTCACTGACAGCAGATCGCCCCCTCGATAGCCAGACCGGAACTTTTTCGGGAAAACGGCCCCTTAATCCGGTAGGCTCTTTCCTTTTTTTGACAGGAGTACTCCAAATGGCTAAGGCCACTGCCCGCCACATCCTTGTTTCCAGCGAAGAGAAATGCAACGAACTCAAAGCTCAGATCGAAGGCGGCGCTGATTTTGCCGAAGTAGCACGCTCCAATTCCAGCTGCCCATCCAGCCGTCAAGGCGGTGACCTCGGATCCTTCGGGCCAGGCCAGATGGTCAAGGAATTCGATACCGTGGTGTTCAGCGCCCCGGTCAATGTGGTGCAAGGTCCCGTAAAGACCCAGTTCGGCTACCACCTTCTGGAAGTGACCAGTCGTCAGGACTGATTCACACCGTAGCAACGCCTCGAACGGCCCGCCCTTAAAAGCGGGCCGTTTGTATTTAGCGCACCGCACACCGCTGCTGTAACGATTCCGGCAAAGAAATTGCTTTGATTTGGCCGGTTGCGCCAGTGATCGCCCCTTGAAATGCGTCCAGGCCGCACCGCACGGTAAAGAAGTTATCAACCCCCACTATTGTGCGGTTACAAAGATTCCGGCATTACGGTACCTTGCCACCGGAGGTAACCAATAAAAAACCAAAGGGCACGCCGCAATCGCCTGCTCATGACCTTCAACCCTGATGTTGTGCCACGACATCAGTCAGGATTCGTGTAATGCGTTTTGTTTTTTCATCGCTGATGGTAGCAACGCTGGTCCTTGTTTCAGGTTTTCAAGCCCTGTCCGCCGCCCCTCAACATGCATTGACCGTTTACGGCGAGGCTCCTCGCTATCCGGCCAACTTCAAGCATTTCGACTACGTGAACGCCGACGCCCCAAAAGGCGGCAGCATGCGTCGCTCGGCGCAGGAAATCGGTCAGTTCGACCACATCATGCCGTATCTGGACAAAGGCACCGGCGTGTCCCAGGTCAACGGGCTGCTCTATTCCCCGCTGGCCGTCAAATCGCTGGATGAGCCTTACACGGTGTACGGCCTGATCGCCGAAAAGATGGAGCGCGCCGCCGACGGCATGTCGCTGCGGTTCTATCTGAACCCCAAGGCGCGTTTCGCAGATGGCACGCCCATCACCGCCGAAGACGTACGTTTCACCTATAACCTGCTCATGACCCAAGGCAGCCTGTCGTATCGCACCGAGTTCGGCGACGTGCAAGGCGTGGAAGTCGAGTCCCCCACGCAAATTCGCTTTGACTTCAAGAGCAACGAGAGCCGCACCTTGCCGCTGGACCTCGCTTCGCTCCCGGTATTTCCGGAGCACTGGTGGAAAGACCGCGACTTCGCCAACGGCGGCGGTTTCGAGGCGCCTGTCGGCAGCGGTCCTTACCGTATCGGTCAGGTCGACCCTGGCCGCAGCATCACCTTCGAGCGCAACACCGATTGGTGGGCGAAAGATTTGCCGGTCAATCGCGGGATGTACAACTTCGATCATTTCAAAGTCGAATACTTTGGCGACACGGACGTCGCGCGGCAGGTATTGCGCGGCGGTGGTTACGACTACAACCGTGAATACTCCGCCACCGGCTATTCCATCGGTTACGACGGCGACGCGTTGACCGAAGGTCGCCTGCAGCGCGCTCATCTGGCGAAAGGTTCGGTGCAAAGCTCTCAAGGATTCGTCTTCAATCTAGACCGCCCCAAGTTTCAGGACCGCCGCGTGCGTCAGGCGCTGGCCATGCTCTGGGACTTCGAGTGGACCAACAAGCAGATGATGCGCAACGTCTACGTTCGCCAGAACAGCTACTTCTCGAACAGCGACCTGGCGGCCACCGAACTGCCCACCGAATCCGAACTGAAGATCCTGGAGCCATTACGCGGTCAGGTGCCACCGGAAGTGTTCACTACCGTGTTCCATACGCCCAAAACAGACGGCACCGGCTTCATTCGCGACAAACAGCTGCAAGCGCTGGCGTTGTTAGAGGAAGCCGGCTGGATGCCCAAGGGCGACAAACTGGTCAACGCCGCCGGAGAGCCCTTGAGTTTCACCTTCCTCAATGGCCAGAGCGGCTTCGAGAAAATTCTGCTGCCGTACAAGCGCAACCTGGCGCAGATCGGGATCGATTTTGAAATCCGCCGGATCGACTCGGCACAATATTTGAACCGCGTGATGGCCCGTGACTACGACATGATCGTGACCGGGTACGGGGTGTCTACATCGCCCGGGATGGAGCTCTACAACAATTTCGGCTCCAAGGTGGCGAAAGACGCAGGCTCCAGCAATTACATGGTGCTGCGCGACCCCGCCGTTGACACCCTGATCACTGGCCTGGCCAAGGCTGACAACAAGCCTGAGATGATCGACTACGCCCATGCGCTTGATCGCGTGCTGCAATGGGGCTTTTACTGGATTCCCAACTATTACCCGCCGGGCTCCTCGACCGTGTGGTGGAACCGATTCGGCATTCCCAAAGTCCAGGCCAGCAACAGTGAAGCCATCGACACCTGGTGGGAAATCAGCCCACAAGCCCTGACCAACGAACAATTCGCCCAGCAACGGGGCGCGTCGGCCATCCCTTCGGAGGTCAAATAATGCTCGGCTACCTGATGAGGCGCCTGCTGCTGATCATCCCCACCCTGCTGGCCATTTTGCTGGTGAATTTCTTCATTGTGCAGGCGGCACCGGGCGGTCCGGTTGAGCAGGCCATCGCCAAGCTGCAAGGTGTGGCGGGCGGCACGATCGGCGCCGGACACACCGAAACCATGAACACAGGGCAATCCCGCGCCAGTCGCGGTCTTGACCCGAAGCTGATCAAAGAAATCGAACACCAGTACGGCTTCGACAAGCCGTTGCATGAGCGCTTGTGGCTGATGCTGAAGAACTACGCGCAACTGGACTTCGGCAACAGTTTTTTCCGCGGGGCCAAGGTCACCGATCTGATCCTGCAAAAGATGCCGGTGTCCATCTCCCTTGGCCTATGGGCGACGCTGATCACCTACCTGGTGTCGATCCCGCTGGGGATCCGAAAAGCCGTCAAGCATGGCAGCCATTTCGATATCTGGAGCAGCACGGCGATCATCATCGGCTACGCCATGCCTGCGTTCCTGTTCGCCATGTTGCTGGTGGTGGTGTTCGCCGGCGGCACGTCGCTGAGCTGGTTCCCGGTGCGGGGGCTGGTGTCTGAGAACTTCGATCAGATGACGACGCTGGGCAAGATCGCCGACTACTTCTGGCACCTGGTTTTGCCGGTGATGTCGCTGGTCATCGGCGGTTTTGCGACGCTGACCATTCTGACAAAGAATTCCTTCCTCAATGAGGTCACGCGCCAGTACGTGGTCACGGCGCGGGCCAAAGGCCTCAGCGAACGCCGGGTGCTGTACGGGCATGTGTTTCGTAACGCCATGCTGTTGGTCGTGGCGGGTATTCCCCAGGCGTTCATCAGCGTGTTCTTCGCAGGCTCGCTGATGATCGAGGTGATCTTCTCGCTGGACGGCCTGGGACGCATGAGTTACGAGGCCGCGGTGTCCCGGGATTACCCGGTGGTGTTTGGCTCCCTGTTTATCTTCACGCTGTTCGGACTGCTGATAAAACTGGTCGGGGACATTTGCTACACCCTGGTCGACCCCCGAATCGACTTCAGCGCGAGGAATGCTTGATGCGCAGACTGTCTCCGGTGGCTCGCCGACGTTTCGAGCGCTTTCGCAACAACCGCCGTGGTTGGTGGTCCCTGTGGCTGTTTTGCGGCCTGTTCCTGGTCAGCCTGTGCGGCGAGTTGATCGCCAACGACAAGCCGTTGGTGCTCAGCTATCAACACTCGCTGTACTTTCCTGCGTTCAAACGCTACACCGAACAGGAGTTTGGCGGTCAGTTGCCTTTCCAGCCCGACTATCGCAGCGACTATGTACGGCAATTGATCAGCAAGGGCGATGGCTGGATGCTGTTCCCGCCCATTCCGTTCAGCGATGACACACCCAACTACGACCTGAACAAGCCTGCCCCGAGTCCGCCCTCCGCCATCAACTGGCTGGGCACCGATGACCAGGCACGGGACGTGCTGGCGCGGGTCATTTTCGGCTCGCGGGTATCGATCCTGTTTGCGCTGGCGCTGACCGTCATCAGTGCGTTGATCGGCATCGCTGCCGGCGCTTTACAGGGGTATTACGGCGGCTGGGTCGACCTGCTCGGCCAGCGGCTGCTGGAAGTCTGGTCGGGGTTGCCGGTGTTGTACCTGCTGATCATTCTTTCGGGGTTCGTCGAGCCCAACTTCTGGTGGCTGCTGGGGATCATGGCGCTGTTTTCGTGGCTCGCCCTGGTGGACGTGGTGCGTGCCGAATTCCTGCGCGGACGCAACCTTGAATACGTGAAGGCGGCGCGGGCCTTAGGGCTGGATGACCGCAAGGTGATCATGCGGCACATCCTGCCCAATGCCATGAACGCGACGCTGAGTTACCTGCCATTCATTCTGACCGGTGCGATTTCAACCCTGACCGCCCTCGACTTCCTGGGCTTCGGCATGCCGGCAGGCAGTGCGTCGCTGGGTGAATTGATCGGTCAGGGCAAGCAAAACCTTCAAGCGCCCTGGCTGGGCTTCACCGCCTTCTTCACGCTGGCGCTGATTCTGTCGTTGCTGGTGTTCATTGGCGAGGCGTTGCGCGACGCCTTCGACCCGAGGTCCTGACATGTCTAAAAACCTGATTGAAATCCGCGACTTGTCGGTGTCTTTTAATGGAAATACTGTGGTCAGGAACCTCAGTCTGGACATTCCTGCCGGTGAGTGCCTGGCACTGGTCGGTGAGTCAGGGTCTGGCAAGTCCGTGACCGCGCACTCGATCCTGCAACTGCTGCCCCAAGCCGGCACGGTCAGCACCGGCAGCATCAGGTATCGCGGCCAGGAATTACTGGGCGCAGACGGCAAACTGATGCGGCGCATTCGCGGCAATCAGATCGCGATGATCTTTCAAGAACCGATGACCTCGCTGAACCCGCTGCACACCGTGGCCAAACAGATCGGGGAAACGCTTCTGCTGCATAAAGGGCTGACCGGAAGAGAGGCCAAGGTTCGCATTCTCGAGTTACTTGAACTGGTCGGCATCCAGCATCCCAAGAAGCGCCTGAAAGCCTATCCGCACGAACTTTCCGGAGGGCAACGGCAAAGGGTGATGATCGCCATGGCGCTCGCGTGCGAGCCGGAACTGCTGATTGCCGATGAACCCACCACGGCTCTGGACGTCACGGTACAGCGAAAAATCCTGTTGCTGCTCAAAGAGTTACAGCAACGTCTTAACATGTCACTTCTACTGATCAGTCACGACTTGAACCTGGTTCATAGCATCGCCCAGAAAGTCTGCGTGATGCGCGCAGGTGAAATCGTCGAGCAGTCCAACTGCCACCTGCTGTTCAAGAACCCTCAGCATCCTTACAGCCGGTTGCTGCTGGACGCGGAGCCTGCGGGCGAACCGCTGCCTCGTGACACACGTGAGAAAGTACTTGAAGTCGATAACCTGCGTGTCTGGTTCTCGCTGGGTGGTGGCATCTTCAATCGTCACCATGAGTACCTGAAGGCGGTCGACGACGTCAGTCTGAGCATTGAACGCGGCAAGACCCTCGGCATTGTTGGCGAGTCTGGGTCAGGAAAATCGACACTTGGTCAGGCAATTCTGCGCTTGCTGGAATCCCGTGGCAGTATCCGTTTCAAGGGTCACGCGCTGGACACCCTGAGCCAGAAGCAGATGCGGCCATGGCGCAAGCAGATGCAGGTGGTTTTCCAGGACCCTTATGGCAGCCTCAGTCCTCGCATGTCAGTGGCGCAGATCATCAGCGAGGGCCTGGAAGTCCACAGCGAACTGGACAAGGTCTGCTGTGAGGCCGAAGTGATTCGTGTACTGGAGGAAGTCGGTATCGATCCGTTGAGCCGACATCGCTATCCCCATGAATTTTCCGGTGGGCAGCGGCAACGCATTGCCATTGCACGCGCGCTTGTTCTCAAACCTGCCTTGATTTTGCTCGACGAACCCACCTCTGCACTGGATCGCACCGTGCAGAAGCAGGTAGTGGCGCTGTTGCGCCAACTGCAGGAAAAGCATGGTCTGACCTATCTGTTCATCAGCCATGATCTGGCGGTCGTGCGGGCGCTCGCCCACGACCTGATCGTGGTCAAGGACGGCAAAGTCGTCGAACGAGGCGCCAGCCACGACGTGTTCGACGCCCCTCAGCACCCCTACACCAAGGAACTGCTGGCGGCAGCACATCCGGGTTTCAACTGAACAAAGCAATCACCAGCAGTCTGTTCGGCCAGATGCCGGGGACGGAAACGACGGAACAGTGCATGAAAGACAGTGACAGCCTCAAGGATTACCGACGCGTACGGCGACTCGCCATCCGTTCGTTGTTCGAAATCATCGAGCAGTCCAGTGAAGGTACTGTGATCGTGGACAAGGAAGCGCGAATCGTCTGGATCAACGAGCGCTATGCAAGGCGCTTCGGCCTGGAAGACGCCAGTCGGGCGGTGGGTCAACCCTGCGAAAAAGTGATTCCCGGCAGCCTGCTGCGACAAGTCGCCAGCAATGGCCAACCCATCCTGCTGGACATGATGGACACCGCCAAGGACCCGCTGGTGGTCATGCGCTTGCCGATTCATGACGATGTCGGTGGCGTGATCGGCGCAATCGGTTTCGCCCTCTTCGATGAACTGCATGCGCTGTCGCCGCTGCTCAAACGTTACCTCAGCATGCAGCAGGAATTGGCCTCGACCCGCTCGCTGTTGCGCGCCCGGCAGGCCAAATACAGTTTTGCGCATTTCATTGGCAACAGCCTGGCGAGCCTTGAGGTCAAGCGTCGCGCCCGACGCAGCGCCAGCACCGACTCCCCCGTGTTGCTGTTGGGGGAAACCGGGACAGGCAAGGAATTGCTCGCCCACGCCATTCACAACACATCGCCCCGCGCCCACAAGCCGTTCGTGAGCATCAACAGCGCGGCAATTCCCGAGACGCTGCTGGAAGCGGAATTCTTTGGTACCGCACCGGGCGCATTTACCGGCGCAGACCGGCGCGGGCGACAGGGCAAATTCTATTTGGCCGAAGGCGGCACGCTGTTCCTTGACGAAATCGGCGACATGCCCCTGCCCCTACAAAGCAAATTGCTGCGGGTGCTGCAGGAAAAGGAATACGAGCCCGTGGGCTCCAACGAAATGATCAAAAGCGACGTGCGCCTGATAGCGGCGACGTCGACGGATCTGGAAGCAGCGATCAAGCGTGGAGCGTTTCGTGCAGACCTCTACTACCGCCTCAGTGTGCTGCCCATCGGCGTGCCGCCATTGCGCGAACGTCTGGACGATCTTGCGGCGCTGAGCGAGGCCATTCTGGAAGAACTGCGCAGTCAGCATGAGTTGCAACCCAGCGCCATGGCGATGCTGGGCAAGCACGCTTGGCCTGGCAATATCCGGGAGTTGCGCAACGTGCTGGAGCGCGCGGCGTTGCACAGCGACGATTTGCAGCTCGGCGCGGATGAGATCCGCGCCGCCATCGGCACCCTGGTGCCGATTGAAGGCGTTACGGAGTCGCCTGCGCCGGTGTCTGGTGAAACGTACAGCGAGGCGCGCGAGCGATTCGATCGCGAATTGATTCAAGCAAAACTGGCGCACTGCCGAGGCAACGTGATCCTTGCTGCTCAACAACTGGGGCTGGGACGATCCACGTTGTACAAAAAAATGGCAGCGCTGGGCATCGCCGAGTCTCAATAATGAGACTCGGCGTCTCTGAATCCGGATTTTCCGTGAACATTCTCAAAACGCCTCCGGCGCGGGGTCCCGTAGGCTGATTTGTTTGCGCCAGCGAGCAGGATCGTCATGTTTGCAAGGACGTAAGTCTCTCATCAGAGACATAGCTTGCCGCTGCCCAATCGTGACTCATCAGAAAGGTCATAAGAATCAATCACTTAGCTTAATGGCACGAAAGTAGCTATACCTCCTGTACGCGGCTGGACCGCAGTCATAACAAAAACAACAGGAGACACTCGATGAGTGTGATCATCGCGCTGGCAGCCCTCGCGCTGCTGATGCTTGCTGCATACCGTGGTTATAGCGTTATCCTTTTTGCCCCCATCGCTGCGCTTGGCGCTGTGTTGTTGACCGATCCATCGGCTGTGGCGCCCGCCTTTACCGGCGTGTTCATGGACAAGATGGTCGGCTTCGTCAAACTCTACTTCCCGGTTTTCCTGCTCGGCGCCGTGTTCGGCAAGCTGATCGAACTCTCCGGGTTCTCCCGCTCCATCGTCGCGGCGGCCATTGGCCTGCTCGGCACGCGCCAAGCCATGCTGGTGATCGTGCTCGTTTGCGCCCTGCTCACCTATGGCGGCGTCTCGCTGTTCGTGGTGGTGTTCGCGGTCTATCCGTTCGCCGCGGAAATGTTCCGCCAGAGCAACATTCCCAAACGCTTGATCCCGGCGACCATCGCGCTCGGCGCCTTCTCGTTCACCATGGACGCCCTGCCCGGCACGCCACAGATTCAGAACATCATTCCGTCGACCTTCTTCAACACCACCGCTTGGGCGGCACCGTGGCTGGGCTTGATCGGTACCGCATTCGTGTTCTGCGCCGGCATGCTGTTCCTGACGCGCCAGCGCAACAAGGCACAACGCGCAGGCGAAGGCTACGGCACCGAGTTGCGCAACGAGCCGGAAACCGCCTATGACATCAAGCTGCCCAACCCTTGGATCGCGCTGGCGCCATTGCTGCTGGTTGGCGTGATGAACCTGTTGTTCACTCAGTGGATTCCGCAATGGTATGGCAAGACGCACACATTGGCGCTGCCCGGGATGGCTACGCCCGTTCAGACCGAGATTTCGAAAATCACCGCGATCTGGGCCGTGGAAGCCGCCTTGCTGGTGGGGATCGTCTTTGTGCTGCTGTTTGCCTTTGGTGCCGTGAAGTCGAAACTCGCTGAAGGCAGCAAAGGCGCAGTAAGCGGCGCGCTGTTGGCTGCCATGAACACGGCATCGGAATACGGCTTCGGTGCGGTCATCGCTTCCCTGCCGGGCTTTCTGGTATTGGCCGACGGGCTCAAGACCATTCCCAATCCGCTGGTCAATGAAGCGATCACCGTCACCTTGCTCGCGGGCATTACCGGCTCGGCGTCGGGCGGCATGAGCATTGCGCTGGCCGCGATGTCCGACAGTTTCATTGCCGCGGCCCACGCCGCCAATATTCCGCTGGAAGTCCTGCACCGGGTCGCAGCCATGGCCAGTGGCGGCATGGACACCCTGCCGCACAACGGCGCGGTCATCACGTTGCTTGCGGTGACGGGGCTGACCCACCGCGAGGCGTACAAGGACATCTTCGGGATTACCATCATCAAGACCCTGGCGGTGTTCGTGGTCATCGCCACTTTCTATGCAACCGGCATCGTATGAGGAATCGAACATGAGTCTGCAAGGTAAAACCGCACTGGTCACCGGCTCCACCAGCGGCATCGGCCTGGGGATCGCGCTGACCCTCGCCAAGGCCGGGGCGAATCTGGTGCTGAACGGCTTTGGCGACGCGTCGGCCGTGATCGAGCAGGTCAAGCAATATGGTGGCAAGGTCGGCCATCACCCTGCGGACGTCAGCGACGTGGCCCAGATCGCCGACATGATCGCCTACGCCGAGCGTGAGTTCGGCGGCGTGGATATTCTGGTCAACAACGCCGGCATCCAGCACGTCGATGCCGTGGAAGACTTCCCGGTCGAGAGCTGGGACAAGATCATTGCGATCAACCTGTCCTCGGTGTTCCACAGCACCCGCCTGGCGCTGCCGGGCATGAAAGCCAAAGGCTGGGGCCGGATCGTGAATATCGCGTCGGTGCACGGCTTGGTGGGCTCAACAGGCAAGGCCGCGTATGTCGCAGCCAAGCATGGCGTGATAGGCCTGACCAAGGTCGTCGGTCTGGAAACCGCCACCACCCAGGTCACCTGCAACGCAATCTGTCCGGGCTGGGTGCTGACCCCGCTGGTTCAGAAGCAGATTGACGATCGCGGCGCCGAAACCGGAGACATCGAGCAAGCCAAACATGACCTGTTGGCAGAGAAACAGCCGTCACTGGAGTTCGTCACGCCCTCGCAGCTGGGCGAGCTGACGCTGTTCCTGTGCAGTGAAGCCGGGGCGCAGGTACGCGGCGCGGCGTGGAATATCGATGGTGGTTGGCTGGCGAGGTAGACCTGGGCTCGACGCCGTTTCTGTAGGAGCCGGCTTGCTGGCGAATGCGTCAGTCCAAACGCATTGAGGGTGACTGATCTCCAGCCTTCGTTTGATCGCGGCCCGCAGCAAGTCGGCTCCAGTGATATTTAATCCTGCCCACCGTATGGTGACTTCAGGAACCCGGCTCATCCCGCTCATCCACCAGCCCCCAATCCTTCACGTCCACCTGCGCGGCAGGCTGTGGCGCCGGGGGCGGTGTGGTGATATGGGTGACGCCACCTTCATTGTGAAGCTTCAAACGCAGCCGCACGTTGTTCGCCGAGTCGGCATTTTTCAACGCCTCGTCTTCAGTGATCGCGCCTTCAACTGCCAGGTCGTACAGCGCATTATCAAAAGTCTGCATGCCCAGATTCGTCGACTTTTCCATGATGCCCTTGAGCTCGGTCAGCTCGTTGCGGTGGATCAGGTCGCGAATGGTCGGCGTGCCCAGCATCACTTCTACGGCCGCTCTGCGCTTGCCGTCCCTGGTTTTGACCAGACGCTGGGACACGAACGCCTTGAGGTTGTTACCCAGATCGTGAAGCAACTGCGGACGGCGGTCCTCGGGGAAGAAATTGATGATGCGGTCCAGCGCCTGGTTGGCGTTGTTGGCGTGCAACGTCGAGATCGCCAAATGGCCGGTGTCGGCGAAAGCCAGCGCATGTTCCATGGTTTCGCGGTCACGGATTTCGCCAATCAGGATCACGTCGGGTGCCTGACGCAACGTGTTCTTCAACGCCGCGTGAAAACTGCGGGTGTCTACCCCCACTTCGCGCTGGTTGATGATCGACTTTTTGTGTTTGTGAATGAACTCCACCGGGTCTTCGATGGTGATGATGTGCCCACTAGCGTGGCGATTGCGGTGATCGATCAACGCGGCCAGAGAGGTCGACTTACCCGATCCGGTCGCACCTACGAACAGCACCAGGCCGTGCTTTTCCATGACCACGTCGAGCAAGACCGGCGGCAGGTGCAGGTCTTCGAATTTCGGGATGTCGAGTTTGATGTTGCGCGCGACGATGGACACTTCGTTGCGCTGCTTGAAGATGTTGATCCGGAAACGGCCGATTCCCGACAGGGAAAAGGCCAGGTTCATCTCCAGCTCACGTTCGAAATCCAGACGCTGTTCGGCGTCCATGATGCCCTCGGCGATCAGCGCCACGTCGCCGGGCTTCAGCGCCTCGGTGCCCAACGGCTTGAGCACGCCGTTGAACTTGGCGCACGGCGGCGCTCCCGTGGAGAGGTAAAGATCCGATCCGTCCTGGGTGGCAAGAACCTTCAACAACGCCGGGAAATCCATAAGTCACACCGCACATAAAGGTTTTAAGAAGACAGCAGGTCAACACTGTTCAAGTGCGACCATCGACCCGCACCAACGTTCGCCGAAGGTTGGCGTACGCTCGTCCGGCCAAGGTGAAGGAAATTACCTGAAATCGTGCCGTAAAGGCATAATGCGCGGCTTTTTTATCGAGGCGATTTCATCATGAAAGCTCAAGCCCGCCATATTCTGGTCAAGACGGCTGAAGAAGCCGAGCAGCTCAAGCAGCGAATCGCCAAGGGCGAAGCGTTCGATGTGCTGGCAAAGAAATATTCCACTTGCCCGTCCGGCAAGCGCGGCGGCGACCTGGGTGAAGTTCGCCCCGGCCAGATGGTCGGAGCGATCGACCAGGTCATTTTCAAAAAGCCGCTGCGTACGGTGCATGGGCCTGTGAAGAGCAAGTTCGGTTATCACCTGGTGCAGGTGTTTTACCGGGATTGAACTGCAAAAACCGACCTGTAGGCGCGCGCTGGCCCGCGATTGCGTTCGGTCTGACACCGCAAAGGTGAATGACACACCGCAATCGCGGGCAAGCAAGCGCCTAAAGGATTTGCGTCAGCGATTCAAGCCGGCATCACACTGCGCGGAATCAAGGCGCCCGGATGCTGAATCACCAGGCTCGCCAGACGGTGCCCGGCTTCCGCCGCTTCCTGCGGACTGCCGCCACGCAGACGCCGGGCCAGATACCCGGCGCTGAAGGAGTCGCCTGCTGCGGTGGTGTCGATAACGTTGTGCACCGGATGCGCGGGCACCTCGTAACGGCGGTTGTCCGCGCGCACCAGACAGCTTTGTGCCCCTCGCTTGATCACCACCTCACTGACACCCATGTCGCGGTAGGCGCTCATGATCGCCTCGCTGTCGGCGTAATCGAACAACGCCTGTTCATCCTCCTCGGTCAGCAGCGCAAGATCGACTTCGTGCATGACCGCCCGATACGCCTGGCGCGCCTGATCGACACTGCGCCACAGGCGCGGCCGGTAGTTGTTGTCGAAGACCACGCGAGCGCCGCGATCCCGGGCGTCGCCCAAGGTCGACAACAGCCGGGCACGCCCGACTTCGCCCAACACCGCCAGCGTGATGCCGCTGAAATACAGCACGTCGTACTCCGGCAAAGCCGCCAGAATCGGATCGGCCGCCGGCGTGGTGAAGCACTCACGCACAGCCGCTTCGTTACGCCAGTAGAGAAAGCGCCGCTCGCCCTGGGCATCGGTCTGGATGCAATACAGCCCAGGCAAACGTCCCGGCAACCGCTGCACGCGGCTCAGACCGATGCCCTCTTCTGCCCAGATCGCGCACATGGCATCGCTGAAGCTGTCGTCACCCAGGGCGGTGACATAATCCACCTGCGCCGCCGAACCCAGCAGCCGTGAGAGGTACACCGCAGTGTTCAGCGTGTCGCCGCCAAAACTCTGCTTGAGCGTGCCGTTGGCATGCTGCTGCAACTCGATCATGCATTCGCCGATCAGCGCCACCCGTGGGTGACTGTGACTGAGAAATTCGCTCATCGCAGGCTTCCGTCAGAAACAGGTGTCAAAGGTTTCGATGACGCTCAGGTCATCGCCGACCAGGCACCCCGTGCGCCACTTATCGAACGTCAGGCAAGGGTGCGAGGTGCCGAAAGAAATAATGTCGCCCACCTTCAGCTCGCAGCCTGGCGCGACGGTCATGAACGCATGCTGGTCCATCACGGCAGTCACTTTACAGGCGCTCACGTCATCGCCTTCAGCAGGCACGACACCGGCTTTGTAACGTTTGATCGGGTTCGGCATGCCAGCGTCGAACGCCACGTCACGCTTGCCCAATGCGATCACCGCAAACCCCGGCTCCGGCATCGACTGCACGTGAGCCCATACTTCCAGTGCCGGCTGCAGCCCTTCGCTCAGATCGTGGCGACGGTCCAGCACGCAGCATTGCGCCTCTTTGTAGATGCCATGGTCATGCACCACGTAGCTGCCGGGGCGCAGGACGCTGAGAAAACGGTCGCGAACCTGTTGTTTGTCGAACTCTTCGGCAATCAGGTCGTACCAGGCCGAACCCGACGCGGTCACGATCGGACGGTCCAGCGCAAACGCGCCTTTGTCTTGCAGGGTCACGGCCAGACGCACCAGCGACGCGGCGAACTGGCGAATCCCGCTGACGGCCTGATCGCCATGAATCACCCCTTCATAGCCTTCGATACCGGTCAGCTTCAACGCCGGTTGTGCGGCGATGGCGTCCGCGAGGGCCATGACTTGTTCTTCGCTACGGCAGCCGCAACGGCCACCCACCACGCCGTACTCGATCATGACGTTCAGGTGCAGGCCCTTCTGTGCAAAGAACTCGCCCAGCGCCTTGACGTTGTCCGGGTGGTCGACCATGCAATGGAAGTCGAACATTGAATCCGTGAGCATCTCGGCGATGATCGCCATGTTCGGCGCACCGACCAACTGGTTAGCCATTAACACGCGGCGCACGCCGTGGGCGTAAGCCGCTCGGGTCTGCACGGCGGTTGCCAGGGTCATGCCCCAGGCGCCGTGCTGCAACTGACGCTGAAACAAAGCCGGGACCATGCTGGTTTTGCCGTGCGGTGCGAGTTCCGCGCCGCTGTCGCTGACGAATTTCTGCATCCAGCGCAGGTTGTGTTCCAGCGCCGTGTCGTGGATGACCAGCGCGGGCAGGCTCACATCCCGTACAAGCTGGTCGCCGGGGTTGGCGGCGCCTTTTTCCAGTGCAGCAATCGTCATGTCTGTTCTCCAGAGTTCTTGTTCGGTAAGGATCGCGACTCGTCGGCGACCCCGTCAGTCGTTGACGCGACGGGCCAGGCTGTTGGCGCTGTTGATCAGTACCCGTCGATAGTCGTCGTAGTGTGCGGTCGCATCGGCCCGAGGGGCGACAATGCACAGGGTTGCAATGCAGATGCCCTGATTGTCCTTCACCGGTGCAGCGAAGCAGTGGGTGAAGGTGTCGGCAATGCTGTTGAAGGAGAAAAAGCCTTCGTCGTGCGCTTTCCGAATCTCGGCGAGGAAGGTCTCCAGCGGCAGTCGCTGACCGTCCGGGAGGATGTAATCCTCGGGGTCGATCAGGTCGATGATTTCCTGATCGCTCAAGTGCCCGAGCAGCAGGCGTCCCGAAGCGGTCCATGGAATCGGCGCATCTTCACCGATGTCCGAGGAAATGCGGAAATGTCGCGCGCCCTCCTTCATCAATGCCACGGTGTATTTGCGACCGTTGAGCAGGCACATCTGCGCGGTCTCCCGGGTCTGGTCGACGATTTCACACAGGCTGACTTCAGCCTCGCGAGTGAAATCGAAATGCCGCAGATGCGCTTGCCCGAGGAAATACAGCTGACGCCCCAGGTACACGTGGCCGTCCTTGCCCACGGTTTCGAGGATGCGCCGCTCCAGCAGGGAGCTGACCAACTCATACACCGTCGACTTGGGACTGCCGATGCCGCTGGCAATTTCATTGGGCCGCAGCGGCGTGCCCTTTTCCTTGAGGAAATCAAGAATATCGAACGCCCGGTCCAGACCACGGGCCCGGCGCTTGATGGTGTCTTCGGTCATGGTGGTGCTTTCCATTGAGCGGGTCTTTCCTGAATGAGGCACGCAGTTTACAAGCACGACAGTGACTGTAGGAGCGCGCTTGCCCGCGATTGTGGTGTGCCTGCAAAAAAATCATTGCCTGACGCACCGCCATCGCGGCCAAGCGCGTTCCTACAAGGGCAACCTCTTTCAGCCTTTCTTTTTATAAGCAATACAGTCGATCTCGACCTTGCAGTCGACCATCATGTTCGCCTGTACACAGGCACGGGCCGGGGCGTGTTCGGGCGTGAAGTACTCACCGAACACCTTGTTGAAGCTCCAGAAATCCCGAGGGTCTTCCAGCCAGACACCGACACGGACCACGTCTTCGAGGCCATAACCGGCCTCAGTCAGAATCGCCACTAGGTTCTGCATCGTCTTATGGGTTTGTTCAACGATGCCGCCAACAATGATCTCGCCGTTTTCCGCCGGTACCTGGCCGGAGACATGCAACCAGCCGTCAGCCTCTACCGCGCGGGCAAATGGACGTGGCTGGCCGCCACCTGCGGTGCTGCCAGCGCCGTAACGAGTAATGCTCATGAAAAATCTCCTTTGTTTGAGCGTTTAAAAACGAATGTTCTTGAGGAATTCGCTCAAGCGCGCCGATTTGGGCTGCTCGAACAATGTCTTGGGAGGGCCCTGCTCTTCGATGCGACCCTGATTCATGAAGACGATCTGATCGGACACTTCATAGGCAAAGCGCATTTCGTGGGTGACCAACAACATGGTCATGCCCTCTTCGGCCAGGCCTTTGATCACGCTGAGCACTTCTCCCACCAGTTCCGGGTCGAGGGCCGAGGTCACTTCGTCGAACAGCATGAGGCTGGGGTTCATCGCAATGGCACGAGCGATGGCCACACGCTGTTGCTGCCCACCGGACAACTGGCCTGGGTAGTGATTACGCCGCTCTAGCAGACCGACGCGCTCCAGCCATTTTTCAGCGAGGGCGACGGCCTGATCTTTGGGGAGTTTTTTGACCTTGAGCAACCCCAGGGTCACGTTCTGCAACGCGGTGAGGTGCGGGAACAGGTTGAACTGCTGAAACGCCATGCCGGTCATGGCCCGGTGCTGCGCGATGACCTTTTCAGGGTGACGCACGCGCTTGCCGTTGACGTCGCTGTAGCCGATGTCCTGCCCTTCGAGACGGATATGCCCGCCCTGGAACTCTTCCAGCAGGTTGACGCAACGCAACAGCGTGGTCTTGCCAGAGCCACTGGACCCGATCAGGGTCACCACGTTGCCCTTGTTCATCTTCAGGTCCACACCCTTGAGGACTTCGACAGGGCCGTAGGATTTGTGCAGTCCTTCGATGCTCAGCAACGCCGGTGCAGCGGTCGCGGTTTGAGTCTGTGTCATGGCAAGGCCACCCGTTTTTCAATTTGCCGCCCAAGAAGCTCGATGGCGTAGTTGATGACGAAGAAGAGAAATCCCGCGAACAGGTAAAACTGCAGGGTCATGAAATTGCGCGCGATCACCTGTTGTGTGCTGAGCAATAACTCGGCCACGCCGATCACTGACAGCAAGGTCGACGCCTTGACGATCTCGGTGGACGAGTTGACCCACGTCGGCAGGATCTGTCGCAGCGCTTGCGGCAGCAGCACGTAACTGAGCGACTGGCTGAACGTCAGGCCGATGGCCTTGCCCGCCTCCAGTTGGCCCCGCGGAATGGCCTGCAAGGCTCCGCGCACGATTTCCGCGACGTGGGAACCGCAGAAAAGCGTCAAGCCCAGTGCGCCGGCCTGAAACGCACTGATCTGCCAGCCCAGCGCCGGGGCCATATAAAAGCAGGCGAGCACCAACACAAAAACGGGCGTGCCACGGATCAGGTCGACGTAGCAACGAAATGGCAGCCGCGCCCAGAGCTTGCCGTAGGTCAGGATCAACCCGGCAAACACACCAATGACGGTGCCAAAGATGATTGCCAGGCCAGCGCACTGCACGCTGGTCAGAAAACCGGCCCACAGTGCCTCGCGGGCGATCCACAACTCATGCAACCAGGTCGGTTGTTCGTACATGTCTGGGGCCTCCTAGCGGCGAATCGCCAAGCGCTGTTCGAGGTAGCGCAAGAGCATGGCGATGAGGTAACAGGCCGCGACATACAACGCCGTGGTCACCAGCCAGGTTTCGATGACCCGGTAGCTTTCGACATTGATCTTGCGCGCGTAATAGGTCAGCTCCGGCACGGCAATGGCGGCCGCCAGCGAGGTGTCCTTGAACAGCGAGATGAAGTTGTTCGACAGCGCTGGCAGCACATTGCGCAGCATCACCGGCACGATGATGTAGGCCCGTACCTGCCATTCGCCAAGGCCGATCGCCAGACCGGCTTCACGCTGGCCTTTGTGAATGCTCAGCAGACCGGCGCGAAACACCTCCGTCAGGTATGCCCCTGCGTACAGCGAAAGGGTGACGATGAACGAAGGGATCTTGTCCATGCGGATTCCCAGGCTGGGCAAGGCGAAGTAGATCAGCAGGATCAACACCAGAATCGGCGTATTGCGAACCACCGTGACATACACCGACGACACCACGCGCAACGCCCGGTAGCGAGACAGCATCGCAAACGCCGCCATCAGGCCAATCACGCAGCCGATGGCGATCGAGATCAGGGCCAGCTCAAGGCCCAGACCCAGCCCCGCCAGCAGACTGGGGAAATCCCGCCAGACGGCTGCAAAGTTCAACTGATAATTCATGGTCAGCAGTACCTGGGACGGAAAGACATCACGGCCTTCCCCGCCCCGTCAGTTCGGTGATGTAGTGCGGGTTACTTGTATTCCATCGGGAAGCCAATGGCTGGAGTCGGCAGCTCGACGCCGAACCACTTCTTGAAGGACTCCGCGTAAGTCGGGAATTCAACGCCGGTCATGGCTTCATGCAGCGCGGTGTTGACGAAATTCAGCCAGTCCTGATCGCCACGTTTCACGGCGCACGCGTAGGTCTGTGGGCTCCAGGCGAACGCTGGGGAACGGTAACGGCCAGGGTTCTGCACCATCAGGTACTTGACCGAAGACTGGTCAGTGGCGGCGGCGTCCGCACGGCCGGAGTTAATCGCCTGGTACATCAGATCGACGCTGTCGTACTGATCGACTTTGGCTTTGGGCAACGCCTGGTGAACCAACTCTTCTGCGTAAACGTTTTGCAGTACGGCGACGGTCACACCCTCACCGGCGGCCTTGAGGTCGTCGATTTCCTTGTACTTGCTGTTGGCGGGCAACAGCAGCGCCACGCCTTCGCGGTAGTACGGCAGGGTAAACGCGACTTGCTGCGCGCGGCTGGCGGTAACGGTGATGAATTGGCAGCTCATGTCGACCTTGTCAGTCAGCAAGTTCGGAATCCGCGCATCAGACGACTGCACCACAAACTCGACCTTCGTCGGGTCGTTGAACAGACCTTTGGCGACGATACGCGCGATGTCGATATCGAACCCCTGCAATTTGCCGTCAGCGCCCTGGAAGTGCCACGGAGCATTGGTGCTGCCCGTGCCCACCACCAGGTGGCCGCGTTGCAACACGCTGTCGAGCTTATTGTCAGCCGCTTGAACCGTGGTCGCTAGGGTTGCTGTGGCTGCCAGTACAAGCGCACAAGCTTTCAGAAAAGAAGGTCCGCGATGCATGTGATGAACTCCGCTAGAAGGTGTTTATTCCGCTATACCGGAACTAGGTATGTAACAGCGGAATAGACAGCAGAAAGTGTGCCACAGAATCGAAGAAGAAAAACAGCGTTCAAAACGTTTGCAATATCAATGAGCTAGCCATGAAAGGCCGAGCCTCGGAAACACGTCAGACAAAAATGGGCGCTACCGTTTCCCACAGCGCTGTGTACCGAGGCCCCAGTGTTGTGCGTAACGCGCCAGAAACGCGCAGCGTTAAGTGCCTGGCGCCCGTCCGTCGCGCTGACAGCACATTGGCATCGCCACAGATGCCTAAACGTAAACAAAACGTCAGTCAGACGGGAGACACCTCATGAGCATGCCCAAACTGTCCCACCTGTTAACGGCAGGATTTTTAACCCTCGGTATTACGGCACTGTTTACACCCCATGGCATGGCCGCCGAAGCAGGGGGCTCAGCGTTACCGCCCGGCGTAAACCCATCCTCACCAGCCGGTGGTAATGGCGGTGATGCCCAAGGCTACGAGAAGAAGCCCGCAAACCCCGAGCCCGCAGGCACCGATAAAAAAGCAGTCGAGAAACAGTCGCCTGTCAGGCACGCCACCCCATCGAAGACCGACCGTACGCATTCGACCCAAAAGAAAGCGGCCCCGACCAAGCCGTGATTCAAAGGCTGCGCGCGCACATCGCTGCTAGGGTTAAAGGAGCGGCCGTACAGGCCGATGAAACAGGGAACGTTGGCACCGTTAATGCTTCCAAGCCATTCATGAAGCTTTTATGACAGCTGCGTGACATTTCGCACCTTGGGTGCATCTCACAAGCTGTACGGTGGAGGAACATTCAATGAAAGAACGCGCCACGGTGATTTGCCGACGAGACGACGAGATTCTGTACGTGCGCAAACCCAAGGCACGCTGGAACCTGCCGGGCGGGAAAGTCGAGGCGGGAGAGTCTCCCGCGCAAGCCGCTGTGCGGGAATTACGTGAAGAGACCGGCCTTATTCTCGAGGATTTGTCCTATGTCACCCGCTTTGAGTCGGAGACCGTGCTGCATCACGTTTTCGAAGTCTCGGTCACGCTCATCGTGACGCCCTCTCCCAAAAACGAAATCGCCGACTGCAAATGGTTCACCGCCAAGGCGTTGAGCGACGTGAAGGTCAACCCCTCCGTCAAGTCCATCATCAAGGCGTTCCTGAGCGATGCCATTGCGTGAAGCGGCTTTTCGTCGCATCCGTGCCATGAAACGGCTGCCAGCCTGATTTCGATGGGTCAGGCTGGCCCTCCCCCATATATCTGTCATCCCAGCTATGCGACAATGCGCGCCACTGTCCGGCATGAATCCCGCATACAAGCTGCCCAGCGCCCTGAACAAGGTCGACGCTGAGGTGGTTTTTTTGCCTGTCGGGTTCACTGAAGATCGTGACAGGCGCGAGCTCCCTGGCTCATCCGCTGCCCTATGCACGCCCAAGCGGCGGTCGGTCACTTCCAAGCTATTGAAAGGTAAGGTAATTGATTTCCACAGCAAATATCACGATGCAGTTCGGCGCAAAACCGCTGTTCGAGAACGTTTCGGTCAAATTCAACAACGGCAATCGCTACGGCCTCATCGGCGCCAACGGCTGTGGCAAATCCACGTTCATGAAGATTCTGGGCGGTGATCTGGAGCCTTCTGGCGGTCAGGTCATGCTTGAGCCGAACGTGCGCCTGGGTAAATTGCGTCAGGATCAGTTCGCCTACGAAGAATTCACCGTGATCGATACCGTGATCATGGGCCACGAGGAACTGTGGAAAGTCAAAGCCGAGCGTGACCGTATCTATTCGCTGCCGGAAATGAGCGAAGAAGACGGCATGGCCGTGGCCGAGCTTGAGACCGAGTTCGCAGAAATGGACGGCTACACCGCCGAATCCCGCGCGGGTGAGCTGCTGCTGGGTCTGGGTATTCCGCTGGAACAGCATTTCGGTCCGATGACCGAAGTCGCGCCGGGCTGGAAGCTGCGCGTTTTGCTCGCTCAGGCGTTGTTTTCCAATCCGGAAGTGCTGTTGCTCGACGAACCGACCAACCACTTGGACATCAACACGATTCGCTGGCTGGAAACCATTCTCACGGCGCGTAACAGCACCATGATCATCATTTCCCACGACCGTCACTTCCTCAACAGCGTGTGCACCCACATGGCTGACCTGGATTACGGCGAGCTGCGCCTGTTCCCGGGTAACTACGACGAGTACATGACGGCGGCAACCCAGTCCCGCGAGCAGCTGCTGTCGGACAATGCCAAGAAGAAAGCCCAGATTGCCGAGCTGCAAACGTTCGTCAGCCGCTTCTCGGCCAACGCGTCGAAAGCCAAGCAGGCCACCTCTCGCGCCAAGCAGATCGACAAGATCCAGCTGGCCGAGGTCAAGCCTTCGAGCCGCGTCAGCCCGTTCATCCGCTTCGAGCAGACCAAAAAGCTGCACCGTCAGGCGGTGACCATCGAGCACATGTCCAAAGGCTTCGACGGCAAGACCCTGTTCAAGAACTTCAGCTTCACGGTCGAAGCTGGCGAGCGCGTGGCGATCATCGGCCCGAACGGCATCGGCAAGACCACCCTGCTGCGCACGCTGATGGGCGAACTGACGCCGGACGCCGGTTCGGTGAAGTGGACTGAAAGCGCTGAACTGGGCTACTACGCTCAGGATCACGCCCACGATTTCGAAGACGACGTCAGCCTCTTCGACTGGATGGGCCAGTGGACGCAAGGCGAGCAGATCATTCGCGGTACTTTGGGCCGTATGCTCTTCTCCAACGACGAGATCCTCAAGTCGGTGAAGGTCATCTCCGGTGGTGAGCAAGGCCGCATGCTGTTCGGCAAGCTGATCCTGCAGAAACCGAACGTTCTGGTCATGGACGAACCGACCAACCACCTGGACATGGAATCCATCGAGGCGCTGAACCTGGCGCTGGAAAACTACCCGGGCACGCTGATCTTCGTCAGCCATGACCGCGAGTTCGTGTCGTCGCTGGCCACGCGCATCATTGAGCTGAGCCCTAACGGCGTGACCGACTTCAGCGGCACCTATGACGACTACCTGCGCAGCCAGGGCGTGGTGTTCTAAGCCGCTACGCGTTTTACCGAAAGCCCCGTCCACGCGACGGGGCTTTTTTATGAGCGATGGTTTTGCGGGTCGGTGAACGCCCAGGGATCCTCCAGTCAGGCGGGTTTACATCGTTAGCCTGCTTTCATTTCTGTTGATCCCGCGCGATGATGACGCACTCCCACCGCTCCAGCGAAGAGTCCCATGTCTGCCGCCCTGCCGCCAAACACGCCTGCTCCAAACGCCAGCTCACTGACGATCACGCTGCAAATCGTTTCCATCGTTTTTTACACGTTCGTTGCCTTCCTGTGCATCGGTTTGCCCATCGCGGTCATGCCCGGCTATGTGCACAATCAGCTTGGATTCAGTGCGGTGGTGGCGGGTCTGGTGATCGGATCGCAATACCTGGCGACCCTGCTCAGCCGCCCGGTGGCTGGCAGGATCTGCGACACCATCGGCACCAAGCGGGCGATCGTGTACGGCCTCTCCGGCATCGCACTGAGCGGTGTGCTGACGGTGGTGGCAATCTTGCTGGAGTCCTATGCGCAGGCCAGCCTGATCATTCTGGTGATCGCCCGGCTCATCCTCGGCGGGTCTCAAGGGTTGATCGGGGTCGGCACGATCAGTTGGTGCATTGGGCAGGTCGGGTCCGAGCACACGGCGCGCTCCATTTCCTGGAACGGCATCGCCTCCTACGGCGCGATTGCGATCGGTGCGCCCTTGGGCGTGGTGATGGTCGATGCGCTGGGCTTTGTCAGCCTGGGCCTGGTGCTCACCGCGCTGGCCGCTGGCGCGCTGCTGTTGATCCGCAACAAGCCGCCGGTGCCCGTGGTTCGAGGTGAGCGCATGGCCTTCTGGTCGGTGTTCGGCCGCGTGGCACCGTACGGATTGAGCCTGACCCTGTCGTCGATCGGTTACGGCACCCTGACGACCTTCATCACGCTCTATTACCTTAACCGAGGCTGGGAAGGCGCTGCCTGGTGCCTGACAGTGTTTGGCATCTGCTTCATCGTTGCCCGACTTTTTTTCATCAACGCGATCACCCGTTTTGGTGGTTTCCGTTCGGCGATTGCTTGCATGTCGGTGGAAACCATCGGGCTGGTGTTGCTGTGGCTTTCACCGAGCACCACCGTAGCCCTGATCGGCGCGGGACTCACCGGCTTCGGCCTGTCGCTGGTGTACCCGGCCATCGGTGTCGAGGCCATCAGACAGGTGCCCAACAGCAGCCGCGGTGCCGGGTTGGGTGCGTACGCGGTGTTCTTCGACCTGGCGCTGGCGATTGCCGGGCCCTTGATGGGCGCGATCGCGCTAGGCATGGGTTACGGCTGGATCTTCTTCTTCGCCGCCCTGCTGTCGCTCCTTGCGCTGGCCTTGACGTTGCTGCTGTCTCGCCGCCCCACCGTAGACACGCGGGTGTGATCAAAAATACTGATCTGGACCTCAGCCGAATAAAGCTGAACTGCCGAGTGGCTGCCGGGTCGGAATTAGCACATCCCCCGCGACAGGAGCGTGCGCGTGAACCCCGACCCTGCAGGCACCCGTGTTCCCCCTACGGACATGGCTGGCGTGCGTGATGTCCACCGACTTCGCGTGCTGACGGTCAACACCCACAAGGGCTTCACCGCGCTGAACCGACGCTTCATCCTTCCGGAACTGCGTGAAGCGGTGCGCAGTACAGGCGCCGACCTGGTGTTTCTGCAAGAGGTGCTTGGCGGCCACGACCGGCATGCCGAGCGGTTCTCGGATTGGCCCGAGACCTCCCATTACGAGTTTCTGGCCGACAGCATGTGGAGCGACTTCGCTTACGGCCGCAATGCGGTGTACCCCGAAGGACACCACGGTAACGCCCTGCTCTCCAAATACCCGATTCTGCATTACCGCAATCTGGACGTGTCGATCACGGGGCCAGAGCGGCGCGGTTTGCTGCACTGCGTGTTGCAGGTCCCGGGGCATGACGAGGTGCATGCGATCTGCGTGCACCTGAGCCTGCTCGAAAGCCATCGGCAATTGCAGCTTGACCTGCTGTGCGCGCTGCTCGATTCATTGCCGGAACACGCGCCTGTGGTTATCGCGGGTGACTTCAATGACTGGCAATTGCAGGGAAACAAACGCCTGGCCCGTTGCGAATACCTGCACGAGGCCTTTGAGCGCAGTCACGGCAAACTGGCGAAAACCTACCCTGCACGTTTTCCGTTGCTACGACTGGACCGGGTATACCTGCGCAACGCCACCAGCCACGACCCGAAAATTCTTGGCACTCGGCCCTGGACTCATTTATCCGACCATCTGCCATTGGCGGTGGAAGTGCACATGTGACGGCTCACCTGCTTATTGATTCAACCGCTCCTGCACCATTAATCGAGCCTGCCGCGTCATTTGATCGAGGTGACGGTCCCGCTGCTTTTCAGCATCGGTCATGGCCCGCTTGCCATGCTGTTTGAGTAAATACGCGTGGATTTGCCGTACCTCCACCGAGTTGTAGATCGGTGCGACGTCCAGCACTGCAAGCAAGCCCTCAGTCTGATGGTCACGGGTATTCATCACGACCTGCGGCCCCCGCGCCGTCAAAACCCGAAACCCCATGGCCTCGAAATACGGCACCTTGCCGGCGAAGCACGCCAACTCCGCATGAGGATACCGCTCGATCATCTGGCGCAGCATCGCTCGGGCGATCCCGCGTCGACGCTGGCTGGCGTGCACCGCCATATACGCCACCGCGCAGGCTTCCGGATCGTCCTGCACCGGCAGGTACAACAAGAAGCCGATGACCACAGAAGGGTCTTCGTCATCCAGAGCGACGATCAGCTCGACCGGGAAACCCCGAGAGCCATTCATGGCTTGCAGGTACTGATGAACCTCGTGCCCGACCCCGTACTGATACAGCTGATACAGCGGGTTGCTCGCGACAATGCCGACCATGCTGATGTCGGTCACGTAATCGACCACCATCTGCATGATCTGACTCTGGATCGATTCGGGCGGCGTGTTTTCAAGGCGGGTGATGGTGTACATGAGAATCCTGACTCTGGGCGAAGGCTCCACGACGACGATCACGTGGAGGGGCTAACCCGCGCATCATAACCGCTTCTGAGGCGATGTCGGCGCCGGGTTTGTCCGGAGTGCCATACAACCACAGCGCCCCGCCTGATCAGAACGACAAACGCTCAGGCGCCACGTCCAGGATCTTCGCCAGCCGCACCACCGTCACGCCCACGCCCAGATGACGCAGCGAGGGTTGCACCAGAACACAATGGTCATGGGGCGTGACGATGTCGGTGTCGCCGTCACGGGCGATCACCGTCCCTTTTTGTTCGATCAACTCCAGGCCTCGGAAATCGTCGACAAAGCTGAAATCCATGCTGTCGGCCACCACCGGGTCGGTCACTTCAAGAAACCGCTGCGGCTGCGGCGTTTGCGTGTTGATGAACTCGACAACGTCCTCCGGCGACACCGTGCCGGTGGTCACCAGAAAGCGCGCGGCCGTGTCCAGTGCCACCTGACGACTGCGCCTGGAGAAATGCTGACCGGTCTCGATCAACAGCGCGTTCCTGGCGCTCGACGGATCGTTGAAGCCCTCATAGTCGCGCAGCCGACGCCCATTCGGATGCCCTGCATCGACGACCACCGTCTGCGGCACGCCCAGCGTTGCCGCGAAATCAATGCCCTTGCGTTGCGCGCCACACATCATCACCGGCGGCGCTTCTTCGTGCATCGAGTGGATGTCCAGCAACAGGTCCACGGTGTCCACCACCGGGCGCAACTGGCGTGCCCGACGTAACTCGATGGAGTCCAGTTCACCGTCAAGCTTGCCGGGCAACCAGACGCGGTTCATGTCTTCGTCCAGATAACGGGTGGCGTCGATGTTCTGAGGATCGAAGCGGTGATAGGCCTCGACGTTGCCGAATGCCAGGGTCAACCGCCCTCGTCGCGGGCGCAGTTCGCGCGCAAGAAAGGCATCGACCGTGATTGCACCGCTGACTTCGTTGCCATGGGTCAGGGCCATGATCATCACATGAGGCCCGGCAACGCCGCTGTCGAAGCTGTGAACATAATCGACGCCGTCGGTGCCCTCCTTCCAGCGACGGATATCCGGGAATTCAACTTCGATCGGATACGGTTTCAGCGATGCACGGACTTGCTCAAGGGTCTTCATTTGGGCCTCCAACGGACAATGGCATACGCGAGCCGTGGCCCCTCTATGGGCTGCGGCAGCACTCAATTCATGAATGGAAATGGATGGGTGACAGGCTCAGGCCGGCGTGCTGTGACGCATGCGCCGCCCCAGTAGAATCACGGCGATGACACTCACCAGCGACGTCGCAACCACGTAGAAACTCGGCGCCAGCTTGCTGCCCGTGGCCTCGATCATCCACGTCACGATCAGCGGGGCGAAGCCGCCGAACAGGGTGACCGAAAAGTTGTAGCTCAGCGCCAGGCCGGTGCCGCGGATGCTGGTCGGGAAGATATCGGCGAGCATCGCCGGAATCGGGCCCAGGCACGCCGCGATCAGCACGCCCACCATGGCCTGGACCATCAGCAGCGTCGACACGCTGGGAAAATGGTTGAGCCAGACGAACATCGGATACGACGACAGACCGGTGATCAGCAGCGCAATCGTCAGCACCCTGAAACGCCCGTAACGGTCGGACAGACTGCCAAACACCGGCGCCATGATCATCAGCGTGATCCCGGTCACCAGCGCACCGAGGTAAGAAGATGTCGCAGCGATCTGCAACTGTTTAAGCGCATAGGTCGGCATGTAGAGCTTGTGCACGTAGTTGAACGCCGTGGCGCCCGCCACCACGCCGATCGCCAGCAACAGGCTGACATGGCCTTTGATCAGCACGTCGCGCAGCGGCGTTTTCGGCTCGGCGTTGGCCACGACTTTCTGAAAGTCCGGGGTCTCATCGATCTGACTGCGAATGTAAAACCCGACGGGCCCGATCAACAGACCGACACCAAACGCTACGCGCCAGCCCCAGTCATTGAGTTGCACGTCGCTCAGCGCGTAGCTGAGCAAGGCGCTGACGCCGGCCGCCAGCACCGTGGCCAGCCCTTGCGTCGACAATTGCCAACTGGCGAAGAAACCGCGACGGCTGGCGTCGGCATGCTCGACCATGAACGCCGTCGCCGCGCCGAATTCACCGCCGGTGGAAAAGCCCTGAAGCATCCGCGCGACGATGATCAACAGCGGCGCCGCCATTCCAATCTGTTGGTAGGAAGGCGTGAACGTAATCAACGCTGTGCCGATCAGCATGATCAGGATCGAGAGGGTGAGCGACGCTTTGCGCCCCGCCCGGTCGGCGTACGAACCGAGGACGATTGCACCCAGTGGACGCATCAGAAACGATATCCCGAACGAGCCTACGGCCAACAGCAACGAGGTCGTCTCGTTGTCCGAGGGGAAAAACAGCTTGCCGATGACCACCGCAAAGTAGCCGTAGATCAGCAGGTCATAGAATTCCAGCGCGTTGCCGAAGCTGGCGGCGACAATCTCTTTCCACGGCCCTCGCCGGGTCGTTGCCTGTGCCGAGTGCACGGTGGATGCGTGAGTGGTCATGGGAGTGGCTTCCGGGTCTGTTTCACAGTTAGCGATCCTGTCCGCACGGGCATTGGGCGCCTGGCGGACGCGACGGCAGTCATTGTTATGGGTGAAAACAACCGGACAGTGATCGACGATCTGCGCCTTCGTGACTGTCCGGCCCGGAGCCAAAGTGAATCAGGGTCAGCGGTTCGACAATTGCTGTTTGGGCACAGCCTTGAGCCTGTTCGGCACGACGCCGTTGCCACGGGGATTTCAGACGCGAGCGCGGGAGGTGTTTTTTTCAAGACGCACAATAACAGGGCAGGTATTTGCGCCTCTCAGCAAGACCCGATCAACCCAACCCGTCCCAGATCCGCATCACACGGTCACTGCGATTCGAGCGCAGACGGTGCAGTGAGATATCAAAGCCGATGTGCATCTCAGGGCCGCCAGCGATGACCAACTGTCCCGAGGCCAGCGCTTCCTGCACCACCATTCTGGGCAGCCAGGCCAGACCGTTGCCGCGTCTGGCCATTTCCAGAATCGCCTCGTAGGAATCAGCCTGATAGATCATTCGCAGGGCCAGACGTTGCGGCAGCCTGGCCAGGTGCTGCGCCAGCACGCCGCGCAACGACAGCGTCGGCGAGAACCCCAGCCAGGGAATGCTCGATGCATCGCTGTCGGGGTGGATCGAGAACATGGGCAGGCCTTGACCATCGGGCGCACTGACCGGCAACAAGACCTCTTGCGCCAGGACTCGCGAGTCAAAGCGCTCGCTGTCGATCAGGATACGGGTCAGTGGGCTGGAGAAGATCAGTTGCAAATCCACCTCGCCCGCTGACAACTTGACGATCGCTTCCTGTGCGCCGCCCGTGACCAGCGACACCGCAAAGGCGCCGAACTGTTCGTGCAGCGACTGATACCAGTCCGGGAAGAATTCACTGGCCAAGGTGCGGCCGGTCGCGATCCGCAGCGGCTCATCGCGGTTAAGGCCGATGTTCTGAAACTGCGCGCGGGCCGCCAGCAGCAACTCCATCGACTGCGTCGCTGCATCCAGAAACAACAACCCCGCCGGGGTCAGCGACAACGGTTGTTTGCGTTCGATCAGCGGCGCACCGACCCAGTCTTCCAGCGCGCGAATCCGCCGCCCGAACGCCGGGTGTGTCACGCAACGGTTCTCCGCCGCCCGCGACAGACTGCGCGTACGTGCCAGTTCGATGAAGTCTTCCAGCCATTCCAGTTGCATCGTAAGTCCTGCTTGACGTTGCCGGGGACACGCCGAAAAACGTGCCTCGAAAGGAGCGATTAAGCCCCGCAAAGGGTATGCCGCTATGAGCACATCTCATGGAAAAGAACACATTAATGCGTCGATGAGGGCTTCAAACCGCCCCCTTCGACAGCCGCAAGGCATCGACCACCAGGGTGAGCGCACGGGACGACTGACGACGGCTCGGGTAATAGAGGTGAAACCCGGGGAACGTCGGAAACCAGTCCTCCAGCACCCACTGCAACCGGCCGGACGCCACGTAGGGTCTGGCGAGGTCTTCGGGAATGTACGCCAGACCGAACCCGGCCAGGACCGCCTCAAGCATCTGGTACGCGCCGTTGAACGTCAGTTGGCCCTCGACGCGGACCTGAACCTCGGTGTCGCCGTTGCTCAGTTCCCAGGCGTAACATCCGCCATGGGTCGGTAAACGCAGGTTGATGCAGTTGTGTTGCGTCAGCGCCTGCGGTGTTTCAGGCGCCGGGTGGTCCTTGAGGTAGCCGGGAGCACCGACGATCGCCATCCGCATGTCCGGCGCAATGCGCACGGCAATCATGTCTTTGGCGACCTGATCCCCCAGGCGCACACCGATGTCGTAACGCTCGGCGACGATGTCGGTCAGCCCATAGTCGGTCATGATTTCGACCTTGATGTCCGGGTATTGAGGCAGAAAGGTCAGCAGACGCGGCCAGAGCACCGAGTTCGCAGCATAGTCCGTCGCGGTGATGCGAATCGTGCCGCGCGGCTGGTCACGAAACGCCAGAACTTCCGCGAGATCGGCATCAATTTCTTCGAAGCGCGGCGCCAGGCTGTTGAACAGCCGTTCTCCCGCTTCTGTGGGCGCAACACTGCGGGTGGTGCGGGTCAGCAAGCGCACGCCGAGCCGAGTCTCCAGCGCGCGAATGGTATGGCTCAGCGCCGACTGGGACACCCCAAGCTGAGCCGCCGCGCGGGTAAAACTGCGCTCTCGGGCCACGGCCAGAAACGCAAGAAGGTCGTTGTAACTGTCACGGGCCATTGATGATCCTCATGGTTCCAATTCAAAGAGCGTGTGGCGTGCCGGTGCGAGTCAGAAAACCGACCCAAATGGATCGATGCCGATGACATCAGTTGGGCTGCCGCGACTGCGCCCACGCCCGTACCGCTTCGGCAAACAACCGCAAGGCCATTGGCGGGTGACGGTTGGCCGGGTAATACAGGCAGACACCGGGATAGGTCGGGCTCCATTCCGGCAGCAGATGCACCAGGCGCCCTTCTTTCAGATGGTCCTCGACCTGCGTCAGCGGCGCCCAGGCGATGCCGATGCCGTTCAGCGCGGCTTCGATCATCATGTTGATGTTGTCCATCGTCATCGGCCCGTCAACGTCGACGCTGGTGCTCTGCCCCATGTATTCGAATTCCCAGCGAAAAAGCGCACCACTGGCAAACTTGAAGCGGATGCAGCGGTGCGCTTTCAGGTCATGGGGCAGCTGAGGCGCCGGATGCCGCGACAGATACGCAGGCGATGCCACCGCACCAAAGTGAATGTCATGGCCGAAACGCACCGCGATCATGTCTTTGGGTACATCGTCGAAAATCCGGATGCCGGCATCGAAGCCCTCGCCCACGATGTCCACCAACCGGCTGTCGGCGATCAGCTCGATATGGATCTGTGGGTAGTCCTCCAGAAACTTCGGGACGACGTTGTGAATCAGCGTTCTGATCGACGACTCTGAAGCGCTGATCCGAATCGAACCTGACGGGGTATTACGCGCGGAAGTGACTTCATTGACTACATTGGTGAGGTCATTGAGTAAAGGGCGCACGCCCTGCAGCAATTGCTCGCCCGCCTCGGTCAATGCTACCGAACGCGTGGTGCGGTTGAAAAGACGCATTTCCAGCCGCGCCTCCAGGTTGCGCATCGAATGGCTCAGCGCCGAGGGCGACACGCCCAGCACCCGGGCCGCACCACTGAAACTCTGGTGCTCGGCAATGGCGATGAAGGCCGTCAGTTCCGGCAAGTCGGCTCGAATCATTTATGAATTAACCTCATGTAGCCATGCAACGTTGAGCGGATTGTTGAAGAAGGTACATGAATATAAGGTAGTTCGAACCTATCGAAGGAGACAGAACATGCAACAACGCACACTGGGTAAAGGCGGTCTGCAGGTGTCCACCATCGGCCTTGGCTGCATGGGCTTGAGCTTCGCCTACGGCCCTGCGACGGAGAAATCCGCCGCCATCAAATTGATCCACGGCGCCTTCGAGCGCGGTGTCACGTTTTTCGACAGCGCAGAAGCCTACGGCCCTTTCACCAACGAAGCACTGCTCGGTGAGGCGCTCGCCCCCTTTCGCGACCAGATCGTGATCGCCACCAAATTCGGTTTCAAGAACGGCGAACCGCCGCAAGGTCTGGACAGCCGCCCTGAGACCATTCGCGCCGTGGCCGAAGCGTCGCTCAAACGCTTGAAGACCGATCGCATCGACTTGTTTTATCAGCACCGTATGGACCCCAACGTACCGATTGAGGACGTGGCGGGGACGCTTAAGGACCTGATCGCCGAGGGCAAGGTCCGGCATTTCGGCATGTCCGAAGCGGGTGCCGATGCGATTCGCCGCGCCCACGCGGTGCAGCCCGTGGCGGCGCTGCAGAGCGAATACTCGCTGTGGTGGCGTGAGCCGGAGAAGGAAATCCTGCCATTACTGGAGGAACTGGGCATCGGCTTCGTGCCGTTCAGCCCGCTCGGCAGAGGGTTTCTCACCGGCGCCATCGACGCTGACACCACGTTCGCTGACGACGACTTCCGCAAGGGCCTGCCGCGTTTCAGCGAAGAAAACCGCAAGGCCAACGCCCAGCTGGTGGCCGTATTGGGCACGATTGCGGACGGCAAAGGCGCCACTCGCGCACAGATCGCCATCGCCTGGTTGCTGGCGCAGAAACCCTGGATCGTGCCGATTCCCGGCACCACCAAACTGAATCGGCTTGAGGAAAACGTCGGTGCCGCCAACATCGTCCTGACCGCCACCGATCTGCAGGCCATCGACTCGGCCCTTAAGGCCATCGAGATTGTCGGTGACCGTTACCCGGCTCACTTGCAGAAAGCCGTCAACCGGTGATCCCGCCCCGCTGAGCTCATCCCACGCCTGCCCCAGTCCTGCGTTTGCGCAGTACTGGCGGCAGGGCTTTTCCCGCCGTGGCGAACTCCCTGTTATTCATCCCAAATAATTCCGGATCACGCGCAGCGTCCTCCATTGGTGAACGCTGCTCATGACGGCATCCCGCGCACGCCCCTTAATCCACCCGTCAGGGTTGACTAAGATGGACCCTTTTTCAGGAGACAAAGGTATGAAGTTGATCGCAACCACGCTCGCCAGTGTGTTCTTCTCAGCGTTGGCGGGCGCAGAGGAAGGCAAGTCCCGCCCTGACCCCCAACCGTCGCCGGATGTCCTTGAAGTCACCCCGCAGCTTTACCGCTACACGACGGACTTGCTGTTTGGCGAAGTCTGGAAACGTCCGGACCTGCCCCCTCGCGACCGAAGCCTGATCACCCTCGCCGCCCTGCTCGCCAGTGGACAGACCGCGCAGATGACCGGGCACATCAAGCTGGGGTTGGACAACGGCGTCAAACCCGTCGAGATCACCGGCCTGATCACCCATTTGGCGTTTTACAGCGGATGGCCCAACGCGATGTCGGCGGTGGGCGTGGCGAAGCAGGTGTTTGCTGAACGGGGCCTTGATCCCGAGCAGATCACACCACCGCCGAGCGAACCGCTCACACTGAATGAGGAGAGTGAAGCCAAACGCCGTGCCGCGGTTGAAGGCTCGGTGGGCGTCACTGCGCCGGGGCTGGCGCGCTACACCAACGATGTGCTGTTCGGCGACCTCTGGCGCCGCACTGATCTAACGCCGAGGGACCGTAGCCTGATTACGGTCGCCGCACTGATCGCGCAGAACCAGTCGGCACAACTGACGTTCCACCTCAACCGGGCCATGGACAACGGTTTGACACGTGAACAGGCGGCCGAGGTGGTGACTCATCTGGCGTTCTATGTGGGTTGGCCGAAGGCGATGTCCGCCGCGCCGGTGCTCAAGGACGTGTTCGCGTCGCGCAGCGCCGGGTGAATTCAGCCAGGGATCAGCGCAACTCCACCCGCTCAAACCGGCCGGCCAAAGCGCCGTAGGCGAAAACACCCAACAGCCCGTGTGCCGCCACGAACCACAGCGCGATATTGAACGACCCCGTGGTGGCCACGATGTAGCCGATCACTACGGGGGTGATGATCCCGGCGATGTTGCCGATACCGTTGAACACCCCACCACTCAAGCCCACCATGTTTTTGGGTGCGGTGTCTGAGAGCACCGCCCAGCCCACCGCCGCCAGACCTTTGCCAAAGAAAGCGAAGGCCATCAGCGCGATGACGATCCAGTTGGCGTCGACGAAGTTTGCCATCACCAGCACGGTCGACATCACCATCCCGATCAGAAAAGGCGTCTTGCGCGCGACCGACGGGTGCACGCCACGACGAATCAGCATGTCCGAGCACATCCCGCCCAGCACGCCGCCGGAAAACCCGCAGATCGCCGGGAGCGCGGCCACCCAGCCGGCTTCCATGATGGTCATGCCACGGCCTTTGATCAGGTAAATCGGGAACCAGGTGATGAAAAAATACGTCAGCGCAGTGATGCAGTACTGCCCCAGATAAATCGCCCACAGCGTACGGCTGGTGAACAGCTGTTTAATTTCCTTGAACGTCGCTTTGTTCTTCTGCGCCTTGCGATTGAGCTCCAGATCCACCAAAGCGCCGCCTTCGCGCATGTAGTCCAGCTCCTTGCTGCTCAAACGCTTGTGGCTGTGGGGTTCGCGGTACAGCGCGAACCAGAACAGGCTCAGCACCAGTCCCAGCCCGCCCATCCACAGAAACACATGTTCCCAACCCAGCGCGTGGGTCAGCCAGGCCATCAGCGGCGTGAACAGCACCACGGCCATGTACTGCGCCGAGTTGAACAACGCCGACGCGGTGCCGCGCTCACTGGTCGGGAACCAGCACGACACGATGCGGTTGTTGGCGGGAAACGCCGGAGACTCGACCAGCCCCAGCATGAAGCGCATGGCGAACAGGCTCATCGCGGCCGAGGCGCCCATCAGGCCAAACCAGCCCACGGTGCCCTGCGCCATCGTAAAGCACGACCACAGCACCAGACTCCAGCCATAGACGCGACGCGCGCCAAAGCGATCAAGCAGCCAGCCACCCGGAATCTGCCCCAGCGCATAGGCCCAGGCGAATGCTGAAAAAATCATCCCGAGCATCATCGGGTCCAGCCCCAGGTCCTTGACCACGCCAGTGCCGGCGATGGACATGGTCGCCCGGTCCGCATAGTTGACCACGGTGACAATGAAGATCATCGAAAGAATGAGAAAACGGTGGCGGCCGACCTTCGCTTGCGCGTCGACGAAATCCGCGGGAAGGGACTTGCTGAGCATGATGTGTCTCCCACCCGCTCCGTTGAAGGCGGGCATTTTGTTTTTGTTGTCGTACAACTCTCACGCCGATGATAGGAGCAGCGATCGATTCAGGTCTAACATAGAGACTGTATGGACTGATGCGGATATTGAATCGTGGAATTACACCAGTTGCGTTGTTTCGTCGCCGTGGCCGAAGAGCTGCACTTCGGGCGGGCAGCGACGCGAATGCACATGACGCAACCACCGTTGAGTCGTCAGGTTCAGTTGCTCGAGCGCGGGTTGGGTATCCAGCTGCTGGAACGCAATAATCGCTCGGTGAAACTAACAGCCGGCGGTCTGGGCTTTTTACGGGACGCCCGGCACCTTCTGGCGTTCTCCGATCAGGCCGCGGAAGGCGCTAGGCGCCTGGCGCGGGGTGAAGCCGGCAACCTGACGCTGGGGTTTACGGCCGTCAGCGCGTACCAGATGATTCCAGCGTTGCTGACCCGTGCCGCCCAGGAACTGCCGGGGTTGCAGTTCACGCTCAAGGAAATGGTGTCCAGCGCGCAGCTCGACGCGTTGGCCGCCCACCGCATCGACGTGGGATTCGTCAGGCAAGTCAGTGATCACGACACCCTCGACGCCCAGTTGATCAGTCGTGAACCCTTGCTGGTTGCGCTGCCGCAGCAGCACCCGCTTGCGCAAAAGCGCGCCATCGTCGTGCGCGACCTCGATCTGCAACCGTTCGTGATGTATGCACCCGATGAAGGCCGGTATTTCTACGACTGCATCGCAGGGCTGTTCGCCATGACCGGCGTCACCCCGCGTTACGTTTATCACGTGGGGCAGACCCACACCGTGATCAGCATGGTCAAGGCGGGATTGGGTGTGGCCATCGTTCCGGCCTCGGCCACGCAGCTGCACAGCGAAAACCTCGCGTTTCGCCCGCTCAGCGATGCGCAATTGCATGCGGAGCTGTATCGAGTGTCGCGCAGGGATAACGACAACCCGGCGCTGCCTGCCTTCAAGCGGTTGATCCAGGCGCTGGCGTGATCCCAGCACCTGAATTGAAGGACCTGAATTGAACGGCTGGGATGGCCCGTACACCCGCCCCCTTCGCAACAACTTCAAGCTTCAACGCGCCGTCAGGCCTGAATGGCTGTGCGCAACCTGATGACTATGGACAGCAACGATACCCGTCATCGCAAAAACAGATTAACCAGTTAGTCCATTTTATGGTTTCATTGCGCCCGCTTGCGAGCGCGCCCGCGCGCGGCCCTCTTCTTTTTACGCTGTCGTCCCCGTGACGAGCGACTGCCCTTCAGGTTGATCAATGAGCAATCCTTCGCAATTCACGTTCGAACCCGGCTCGCGCCGTGGCATTTCCACAGCGCTGGTCGTCGGCTCCGTATTGGCAATGGCCGCATCCGCGCCGACCCTGGCCGATGACTGGCTGGAGCAGTCGACGATGACGGGTGACTGGGACGGCAGCCGTAGCCGACTGGCCGCACAGGGCGTGAAAATCACCGGCGACTACAGCGGGGAGACGGTCTACAACGCTCACGGCGGCAAACAGCGTGGCACCCGCTATTCACAGAACATCAAGCTGGGTGCGCAGTTTGATCTCGGCAAACTGCTGGGCCTGGAAAGCGGCGGCAAAGTGCAGTTGAGGCTCAACGACCGACGCGGCAACGATGGATCCGGCGATCTGGTGGGCAACCGCCTGCCGGTGCAGGAAAACTACGGCGGCCTGTACACGCGGCTGACCGAGCTCAGCTACGAAAACACCCTCTTCACCCCTGCACTGAACGTCAAGCTGGGCTACATGGCGATGGGCAACGACCTGGGCGGCCTGAGCAGCGGGATTCTGTGCAACTTCATGAACGCTGGTTTCTGCGGTCATCCACTGGCGATGTCAGGCGGCAGCGGCTGGAGCAACTACCCTAACGCCCACTTGGGGGCGATGGCCAAGTACCGCTTCACGCCGAACTTCGCGTTGCAGGTCGCCGCATTCAAGGTCGACGCCGCCAGCAACGGCGAATCCAGTCGCGCCTGGGACATAGCGCCCAAAGACAGCACGGGCAACATTCTGCCCATCGAAGCGATCTACAACGTGCTCGGCGAGCTGCCCGGCGAGTATCGCGTCGGCTATTACTACGACACGTCCGACGCCCCGCGCATCGGCACGAGCAAGGAAGTCGCCGGGCGTGAGGGTTCGTATTTCCTGATGGACCAGGCGATCTGGAACTCAAGTGATGTCAGCGGCCGCAATGTCCACGTGTTCGGTCAGTTCTCCAATGCCAGCGCTGCCGCCGCGCCGTTCCGTCGCTGGGACTCGACCGGCTTTGCCCTGAAAAAACCTTTGTGTCCCGCCCCAACGACACCGTCGCCATCGGCTACGGTCGCGCCTTCTTCAACTCGCGCAGCCGGGACGTGCAGGAAAACGCAGCGCTGGCCAACGGTCAGGACTTCCCTGACCTGGCCAGCGGCGAAGGTCTGGTGGAGATGACCTACGGCGCACAGATCGCGCCATGGCTGACCGTGCGCCCCTCGGTGCAGTACATCATTGAACCGGGCGCGTTCTATGGCGAGGACATCGACAACACCCTGATCGTCGGCTTGCAGGTCAAGGCGACGCTGTAACCCACGGTCCGCTCAAACGCTGTCTGGGCGTTCATTGCCCAGCAGCGCGGCGACGTAATCCACGAACACCCGGGCCTTGGCGCTGGTCATGCGGCCTGCGGGGAACACCGCCCACAGGTCAATGGACGGTAACGTCCAGTCATCCAGCACGGTCACCACTTCACCGCTCGCCAGCTCCGGCGCGAACATCCACTCGGAGGCCATCGCCAGGCCGAGGTTGGCTTTCACCGCCGCGCGAACCCCTTCAGCGGCCGACACGCGCAAACGCCCGCCCACCGATGCGCTGTGTGTTTCGTCTCCCCGGCGCAACGGCCAGGTATCGCCGCCCCCGGCGCGGTTATAGATCACCGCCTGGTGCCCTTCAAGATCCCGTGGATGGACAGGAGTCCCATGGCACGCCAGATACGCAGGCGTGGCAATCACCCGTCGCCGTCCTTGAGCAATCTTTTTCGCCGTCATCGATGAGTCGTCCAGCACACCCATGCGCAGCGACACGTCGATGCCCTCTTCCACCAGGTCGACACTGCGATCATCGAGAATCACCTCGATGTTCAACCCCGGATGCTGCTTGAGCAATGGCCCCAGATAAGGCACCACATGCAGGCTGGCAAAGGTCGTTGCGGCGCTGATTCGCAAGCGCCCGGTAAAGCCCGAGCCCACCCCGCGCACTGCGGCATCGGCTTCGTTGGCGTGATCGACCGTGAGTCTGGCGGCGTCGTAGTAAGCCTGCCCGGCCTCGGTTGGCGTCAATCCGCGTGTGGTGCGTAACAACAGGCGCGTGCCCAGGGTTTCCTCCAGCGAGGCGATGGACTTCGACACCGCGGGCTGCCCTACGCCCAGACGCTTGGCGGCAGCCGAGAACGACCCGGTTTCCACGGCACAGATAAAGGTTTCCATCGCGGCCAGACGGTCCATCAGCACTCCTTCTTCAATTGCTCTTCGGGCAGTGCGCAGCATCGCTGATACACGAAGGTTGCAACAGCCTGCACGCCAAAAAGGCTGCCACGGGAGGTGGCAGCCTGGTTTCACAACACTGCTCAGCCGCGCAAGGCTGGCAACAGATCGGTCGGTTCTGGACGCAGGGTGTAATCGGGATTGACCTCGGCGTACGTGATCAACCCGTCCTGACCAATCACGAAACGACCCGGCATCGGCAGTACCCACCTGGCGTCATCGTTGAAGGTCGGCAGGTCATTACCGAAACCTTTATACAGGTCGATCAGGTAATCCGGCAGTTTGAAGCGCAGACCGAAAGCCTCGGCCACCTGACTTTTAACGTCACTGAGAATCGGGAAGGTCAGGTGGTTCTGGCGCACCGATTTGCGGCTGTTGGCTTGAACCTGTGGAGAAATTGCCACCAGATTCGCGCCCAGTTCACGGTACTGAGGCAAGGCTTCTTCCAGTGCCTGCAGCTCCATGTTGCAGTACGGGCACCAGACACCCCGGTAGAAACTGATCACTAACGGCCCTTTCGCCAGCAGCTCGGCGGAGGACACCGGATTGCCCTCGGGATCGTTGAGGGTGAAGACCGGCGCCTTGTCACCCACTTTCAGTGTGCGTTGGGCCTGACCGGATGCGATCAGTTCATCCGTGGCGCGCTTCATGATCACGTGCACGGGTGCCGGGGCGTTGTACGGAGGCTTGCCTGCAACGAAGTCAGCTTTAAAGGCGTCGAGTTTGGCTTGGAGGGTCATGGCGGTATTCCTTGTGAGTGATGAGTGAAGCAAGGCGCTCATCCTCTCAATCCTCACCGCCCCCAAGAAGACGGGCTCGGGTGATAACAGTCATGCGTTGAAGGAATGGGCAGGCTTGCTGTCCCCTGTCACCACGCAATGACCCATCGCGCCGCGTCTGCCGCCCGGCAATCCCTTCGCGCGGCCACGGTACGCGCAGCATTTTTATCGCAACGATTGCAAAAAGCAGTCACTCGATTGCAACCTCCGTGGATTGTTTCGTTCAGATTGTTTCGTTCAGACTATTTCGATACAGGCAAAATCGCGCATCATGGCCGCAGTCAGTTCAAGGGAGATCTTCATGCGCCTCACATCATTTTCTATGGGTCTTGCCGCCTTTTCATGGCTGGTGATGGTCACCGGCACCGCGCAGGCCAGTGAAGAAACGCAACTGGTGCAGTCGATCAACAGCTTTCGCAGCCAGGCGCAACCCTGCGCCAACGTCGTGTCTCAAGAACTCCCTCCCCTGACGGCCGATTCACGCCTTAACCTGCCGCCCACCGGCAGCGTGGATCTGCAACAGGTGCTGGCCCGAGCGTCCTATCCCATGGTGACCGTCCAGGCGATCTCGTTGTCCGGCCCGCGTGACGCGGCGTCGGCAATGAAAGCCATTCAGGAAAGTTTTTGTCAGGTGGTCCTGGACCCGCAGTTTGTCGACGTGGGCGTGAGCCGCAATGACCGTGACTGGCGCATCGTGCTGGCACGGCCTTTGCTGGCCGGTGGGTTGGGCAACGCCCAGGCCGAGGGGCAGAAAATACTTGGGCTGATCAACGCCGCCCGCAGCGTGCCGCATCAGTGTGGCGGTCAACCGTTCTCGGCCGCTGCGCCGTTGGCGTGGAACGACACCCTCGCCACGGCTGCCGAGGGGCACACACGTTCCATGGCCAACAACAATTACTTCGATCACAAAGGCCGCAACGGCGGCACCCCCGGCGACCGGGCAGAACTCGCCGGGTATATCGGGCAGCAAATCGGCGAAAACATCGCGGCCGGGCAAGACAGCGCGCGCAAGGTGGTCGAAGGCTGGCTCGCCAGCCCCGGTCACTGCGCCAACCTGATGAACCCCGACTTCCGCGACCTGGGCGCCGCCTACGCCACCGATCCGAAAAGCGACGCCGGCATTTACTGGACCGCGATGTTTGGGGTGAAGCAGTAGCCACCATGTGAACGCCCGCCGCTGTCTTGTGCGGACTGACTCGATCACTGTAGGAGACGTCCGAGGTTACGAGGGTAGCGAATGCGGTGGGTCATTGGGCAATGACGTCGCTGATACACCGCATTCGCGAGCGCGCTCACTTCCACCTGGACTGCATCCTCGCTGCGCGCATTGACTCGGTCCCTGTGGGAGACAGAATCGACACACCCGCTGTGCGCTGGATCAGGTATCTACACCCTACTTCGCTTTCCCGTCCCTCGGTTTGTAAAAAAGAAACTTCCCGGTCTCTGCCGTCTTGATGTACTCGCTGGCCCAAGCGGGTTTGACGTTGCGGTCGTGGAAGTACATGGCGCCCTTGGTGCTGTCGGTGAGTTGCTGGTTAAGCGCCTTGCGGGCGATTTCCTTGGAGGCGGCGTAGCGATCATCTTCCTTCACCTGATCGGAACGCCCGTCGCACCACCAGGAAAACTGGCAGGCCTTCTTCTCTGAACCCTGCTTGACCACGCCACAGATCGTGTCCGGATAGCCCTCATGGCCCAGCCGGTTGAGCACGACGTTGGCCACCGCCGACATGTCCGCATCAGTGCCGCCCTTGGCTTCCCAGTAGATCGTGCGCGAGAGGCAGACGATGGCATCGTCCACCGACGCCGCACCCTCAGGGTCAACGGCCTGGGCTTCGGATTGGGTGATGATTTCGCTCTTGGGCACGGCCGGTGTCGCACCGTCCTTGTCAGCCGCTTTTTCTTCCAGCACTTGTGCTTTGCTGACCACGGCTTCCGGCGCCGGAGGCGCGTCAGCCGCCTGCGACTGGCCCGCGAACGTCGCCATCAGCAGGCAGATTGAAAGGCAAATAAGGCGCATCGTCGAACCTTCTGTTCAAGGCCGATCGCACCTGCACCCGCCTCACCGCTGGCCGCCATCCAGGCAGGTCCGCCACGGGTGAACCGGAACATCGCAAGCAGTCGTCGACGGGTTATGGGTGTTGTTGGGAGACGCCAAAGACCTACTGCGACCTGAGACCAGCTCGCTGGAAGCAGCATAGTGGCGTTTTAACTTTATGCAACGGCTTTCAGCGTCGGGACGAGTGGTGCTTGCAACCACGTTGCACGGTTGACGATATTGAGGGGTGGCAATGCCGTTTCCCAGCGAGCGTAATGCATGGCAACCAAGCTGTTTTTACTGATGATGATCGCGTCGCTGTGCCCCGCGCTGGTCTGCGCCGAAAGCGGGCAGGGATTGAGCGCCGCCCTGATCCGTGCCGCGCCGGACGCCAATCCTCAGGTCATCGAACTGGCCGTGCAATCGGCGCAATGCCGGATGTCGACGTCCAACACGCCCACCACAAAACTCGCCGTTATCGATTACTCGCTTCCCTCGACCGAGCAGCGCCTGTGGGTCTTCGACCTCGCCACGCGCACCTTGCTCTTCCACGAGCTGGTCGCCCATGGCCGCAACAGCGGCGATAACCTGGCCACGCAGTTTTCCAACGCGCCGGACAGCCTGGCGTCCAGCATTGGCCTCTACAGCACCCGCGAGACCTATATCGGGCGCAACGGTTATTCGCTGCGCATGGACGGCCTTGAGCCGGGGGTAAACGACCGGGCCTTCGAACGGGACGTGGTCATCCATGGTGCCGATTACGTCAGCAACGACTTCGCCCGTGCAAACGGGCGAATCGGCAGAAGCCATGGTTGCCCTGCGGTGCCGACTGCCGCCGCGCGGCCGGTAATCGACACGCTCAAGGACGGTCAACTGGTGTTCATTTATTACCCGGACTCGCAGTGGCTGAAGTCATCGACGTTCATCCACTGCACGCCCGGAATAACGTTGCGCTAGCCCTGTGACACGCGACTGAGCGCCGGCAGCAACCCGGGAGCATTCGACGCAGTGACCGCCGGCTTTTCGGGCCCGACAGACTCGGCCTTTTCCGGTTCAGGCTCGCCGTTGAGCGCCCTGTTCATCTTCTCCGTGTCCAGCGCGCCCACCCATTTGGCGATGGCCATGGTGCCCACGCCGTTGCCGATGGTGTTGGTGATTGCCCGCGCCTCGGACATGAAGCGATCAACACCCAACAGCAGGACCATCCCCGCCACTGGAATGGTGCCCAGCGATGCCAGGGTGGCCGCGAGGATGATGAAACCTGAACCGGTGACGCCTGCCGAGCCTTTGGAGGTAAACATCAGCACGGCCAGTACGATCAATTGATCGGTCAGGGTCAGTGGCGTGTTGGTGGCTTGCGCGATGAAAATCGCGGCGATGGTGTAATAGATCGCCTGACCGTCGGGATTGAACGTCAGCCCCGAAGGAATGATCATCCCGGCCACCGGTTTCGACACACCGGCTTTTTCCATCTTGGAAATCATCTGCGGCAACACCGACTCCGACGAGCTGGTGCCCAGCACGGTGAAGAGTTCTTCCTTGATGAACCGCAGGAACTTCCACAGGCTGAAACCGCTGTAACGGCAGATGGGCCCGAGCACGAAAATCACGAACACCGCGCACGTCAGGTACACACACGCCATGAGTTTGCCGAGGGAGAACAGCGAGCCGAAACCGTATTTGCCGATGGTGAAGGCAATGGCGCCGAACGCGCCGATCGGCGCCAGACGCATGACCATGTTGACGATGCGAAACATGCCCTGCATCAGGCTGTCCAGCGCGTCGACGAAGACCTTGCCGCGAGGGCCGACCTGAGCGAGCGCGACGCCCAGCAGAATCGAGAACAGCAGAATCTGCAGCACGTTGCCCTTGGCGAAGGCATCGACGATGGTGTCGGGAATGATGTTCATGATGAAATCCATGAACGAGGCGTGCTTGGCGGCGGTGGTGTAGGTCGCCAGGCTTGAGGTATCGAGCGTGGCTGCATCAATGTTCATGCCGGCGCCCGGCTTGAACACATCGACCACGACCAACCCGACCACCAGCGCCAACGTCGACACCACTTCGAAATACAGCAGCGCGCGGAAGCCGACGCGCCCCAGCTCTTTCATGCTTTCCATGCGGGCGATGCCCGAGACCACGGTGAGGAAAATCACCGGTGCCAGCAGCATTTTGATCAGCTTGATGAACGCGTCGCCCAGGGGTTTTAGCGCGGTGGCCGTTTCGGGAACGAACACCCCGACGATGGCGCCGAGAATGACCGCGATAAGGACTTGTACGTAGAGTTTGCCAAGTATTCTTTTCATGACAGGGCCCTGATTTTTATTGTTGTCAGGAAGTACCGAGGGATCAGGTGGGGCCCTGCCCCTCGGCGATAACTGCATTACTTTGAATCGATGCGCCGCCTCAGCGATTGATCAGCGCCAGCACTGCATCGGTGATCTGCCGCGTGGTCGCCGTGCCGCCCAGATCCGGCGTGTGCAACCCGCTTTCAGTGACGGCCTCAATGGCCGACATCAGTTGCTGGGCGGCAGCAGGCTCACCGAGGTGCTCCAGCATCATGGCCGCGGTCCAGAAGGTGGCGACCGGGTTGGCAACGCCTTTGCCGGTGATGTCGAACGCCGAACCGTGAATCGGCTCGAACATCGACGGGAATTGGCGCGACGGGTTGAGGTTGGCCGTCGGTGCAATGCCCAGGCTGCCCGACAACGCCGCCGCCAGGTCCGACAGGATATCGGCGTGCAGGTTGGTGGCGACGATCACGTCCAGCGTTGAAGGCTTGAGCACCATGCGCGTGGTCACGGCGTCCACCAGCTCCTTGTCGACTTTAACGTCCGGGAAGTCCTTGGCCACCTCGTAGAAAATCTCGTCCCACAAGACCATGCCGTGACGCTGGGCGTTGGACTTGGTGACCATGGTCAGGTGTTTGCGGGGCCGGCTTTGCGCCAGTTCAAACGCGAAGCGGTGAATACGCTCGACACCGGCACGGGTAAAGACCGACACCTCGGTGGCAACCTCTTCCGGCAAACCACGGTGAACGCGTCCGCCATTGCCTGAGTATTCGCCTTCGGAGTTTTCGCGCACCACCACCCAGTCAATCTGGTCGCCGTTGTGCAGCGGACTTTTCACGCCGGGCAGCACGCGCGCCGGGCGCACGTTGGCGTACTGATCGAAGCCCTGGCAGATCGGCAGACGCAGGCCCCACAGGGAAATGTGATCCGGCACATTGAGGGCGCCGACTGCGCCGAAGAAGATCGCGTCGAACGTCTTGAGCTCAGCCAGGCCGCCTTCGGGAATGTAGTAGCCATTCTTCAGGTAATTGTCCGAGTTCCAGTCGAAGTGCTTGAACTCCAGCGCGAAGCCGGATTTTTTCGACAAGGCCTGCAGCACTTCCACACCGGCTGCGATGACCTCAACGCCGATGCCGTCGCCTGGGATCGCTGCAATGTTGTATGCGTTCATGATCAACTCCACTCTCGTCACGTTTTTGTTATGCCGCCTGAACCGGGCTGTTCAAGCAGGGTGTGAGCGGAGTATATGTAGTGAGCGCCACGCAGTGAGTGCCCCAGAATCACTACATCCATAACTTTGAGTTACGAATGAATCAGTCCCTGGATCTGCAGTTTTTCTACCTCCTCGCCAAACAAGGCAGCCTAGCCGCCACGGCGCGGGAGCTGGGGGTGACACCGCCCGCCGTGAGCAAGCGACTGAGCGCACTGGAAGCGCGGCTCGGCATTCGTCTGGTCAACCGCACCACGCGATCCATGAGCCTGACCACCGAGGGTGAGCTGTACTTTTCCCACGCGGCGCGAATTCTCACGCAGATCGAGGAGGTCGAACAGTTGGTGAGCAGCAGCCGCGCCACGCCCAAGGGCCTGATTCGCGTCAATGCTTCCTTGGGGTTTGGCCGGCGCTATATCGGCCCGGCGCTCGCGGCGTTTTTTGCGCGCTACCCGGAGGTGGAGATCCAGCTCGAAATCAGCGATCACCCTCTGGACCTCGCCACCCACGGCTTCGATCTGGGCATCCGTTTCGGCACCCTGCCGGACGCCGCGTTTCATGCGCGTAAGATCGCCTCCAACCGCCGCCTGTTGTGCGCCTCGCCGCTGTATCTGGAAAAGCATGGCGTGCCGACGCGGCTGGCCGACCTGCAACAGCACAACTGCATTTTCTTGCGGCAAAACGAAACGCCCTACGGCGTCTGGAGCTTCACCAACGGCGGCAAGACGCAGAACATCAAGGTGCGCGGCGCGCTGGGGTGCAACGACGGTGAGGTCGCCCTGAACTGGGCGCTGGAGGGCTACGGCATTCTGCTGCGAGCCGAGTGGGACATCGCCCGTTATGTGCGCAGCGGCCGCCTGCGCCTGGTGCTCGAAGACCAGACCCCGACCCGGGCAGACGTCTACGCGGTCTACCCGCAGCAACTGCACCTGTCCGCCCGCGTGAGAAGCCTGATCGACTTTCTGGTCGAGCGCTTCACGCACATTGATCACTTGGGGGAGTCGGCGTCGGAAATCGAATGATGCACCTGCCGATGGAATAACCCGCTGCGCCGTGCGTCCTGCCTGTGAACGCTTTCAGACAGGAGCAAACGCACATGTTACGACTCACCCGCCCTTCATTGCGCTGCGGCGTCGCGCTGCTACTGATGAGCGCGGTGTCCGCCGCCATGGGTCACGAAGGCCATGAGCACGGGGCTCCCGATCCCGTGAGCGCCGAGGCTCCCTTCCTCAGCGAAAACGCTGCCGCCATGGAAACGATGATGGCCGGCATGGACAGCAAACCCACCGGCGACATTGACCGCGATTTCGTGGCGATGATGAGCGCGCATCATCAGGGCGCCATCGACATGGCCGTGACCCTGCTCAAGTACGGCCACAACGAACAGCTCAAGCGCATGGCCCAGGAAATCATCGTCGAGCAACAGCAGGAAATCGCCGCGATGCGCCTGGCCATCGGCGATCCGTTGCCGCCCTCTGTCGCCTCCCCGACCCAGGCACCGATCACGGCACAGCCCTGATCGTCACTCCCTGACTTCACGAAAAGAAGGAAATCTCATGCACCTCCCTCGTTTTCCTATGGCGCTGCTGACCTGCGCCTTGATAACCGCTTCGATGTCCAGTTTCGCCGGACAGATTCCCGGCAAGGCCTCGGCCAAGGACATTCCCATCTCCCATCAGGATCGCCTTTACGCAGCCGAGCAATTCTCAAATACCGTATCGGTCACCGATCCGGTAGACAACAAACTGCTCGGGGTAATCAGCCTCGGCGACCCACAGCCGGGTAACCTGAGCCCGCTGTACAAAGGCGAAGTGCTGGTGCACGGACTAGGCTTCTCGCCGGATCACAAGACATTGGCGGTGGTCTCCATCGGCACCAACTCGGTGTCGTTCATTGACACGCAAACCAACACCGTCAAGCACAAGACCTACGTTGGGCGAGCGCCCCATGAAGCGTTTTTCACCCCCAATGGCAAAGAGGTGTGGGTGACCGTGCGCGGCGAGGATTACGTATCGGTGATCGACGCCAAGACCTTCGAGGAAAAGACTCGCATCAAGACACCGGCAGGGCCCGGCATGCAGATTTTCTCGCCGGACGGCAAATACGGTTACATCTGCTCCTCGTTCAATCCGGAAACGGTGGTGGTGTCCGTGGCCGATCACAAGATCGTCGGCCACGTGCCACAAGCCAGCCCGTTCTGCCCGAATATCGCCGCGTCCGCCGATGGCAAGCAGGTCTGGTTCACGCTAAAGGATGTCGGCAAAGCGCAGGTGTTTGAAGCCACGCCTCCGTTCAAGCTGATCAAGACGCTGGACATCGGGCCGATTGCCAACCACGTCAACCTGGTCAACAACGCCAATGGCTCGTTCGCCTACATCACCGTGGGTGGGCTGAATCAGGTGCAGGTCTATCGCACCGATACGTTCGAGAAAGTTGCGACGATCCCGGTCGGCAACTTGCCTCACGGCATCTGGCCGTCGGGTGACGGCAGCCGTATTTATGTGGGCCTGGAAAACGCCGATGCGTTTGCGGTGATTGACACGTTGAGCAACAAGGTCATCGCCAACATCCCGATTGGCCAGGCGCCGCAAGCGATTGCCTATGTGCCCAAGGCAGTGGAGAAAGGTGCTGGCACCGACAACCTCAAGCCGCTGGGGGTGGCCGGGCAAGCTGCGCACCTGAGTTTGAACGCGGTTGGCAAGCCTGCGGATCAAGCACCCACCAGCGTCACGCTGTTCAACCAGGGCCTGACACAAGTGTTGCAAGCGGCGGTCACGGGCCTTGAACCCAAGCAGCCTTACACCCTGGCACTGGCCGACAAGCCGGATGGCAGTGGCAACCTGCAGCCGTTGTCAGCCTTCATGACCAACCCGGCGGGGTCGGCCATCGTCAACACTATCGGCCCGATCCGACAGATCGTGCAGAACGACACACCCGAGCAGCGGCGTTATCTGGTGGTGGTGGCGGGCAAGCCTGATCAGTTGGGCGCGTTGGCGCAGGTTCAGGCGCAGTAATCGCTTTTGCGCTGCACGGCTTACCTGTGGCGACATGATTACCAAATGGGTAAGACGTGCGACCCGCTGACGTCAGGACTTACAGCAGGTTACTGTCCGTCAGCGGCCTGCAAGGTGCGCAATTGCAGGTCAGCTGGGCTTTTCTTCTGCCAGACCGGCCAGTATTCAACGCGCTTGGCTTCGACATCGGCTTTGTGGGTTTCAAACCAGTTCAGCGATTTGGGTGAGTTGGTGACCAGTTTGGTGTCGCCGATCCAGTCTTTGAAATCCTTGGATTGCAGGCTGTATTCAGCCTTTGGATCGCGCGCCACCGGCCACAGGGAGAAGCGTGCTTTCCACATGCCCATGCGGGGAGTGACCATCGAGTAGTAGGTCTTGCCTGGCGCCAGATCGGCTTCCAGGAAATCGGCGGCTTCGGACACGACCATAAAGGTGCGATGGCCTGGGGCGGTCGGGTAAGCGATCTTGGTGTCGTTGGACAGAATGCCGACGAATTGCGTCTTGCCGCCGGTGACGTCATACAGCGATGCGTCGATCGCCTTGGCGGTAAACGCACTGCGCATGAACACGACTTGAGCGCCGTCTTGCGCGCTTGGCTGCACCGTCTGGTTATCGACAGGTTGCATCAGCGACGAACAACCGGTCAGCAGCAAGGTGCCCGCCAACATCAAAACACTGGTAATACGCATCTACAGCTCCTTGGTTTAAACATCTGCCCGATAACGCATCGGGCCCAGGGCTGTATCGGCGCAAAAGGCCATCACTGAAGAAAAAATTATAAGAAACCGCTCTGGGATGACCTCTCTGGCATTACCGAGCGCTAAACCGTTACCCCGCAACCGCCGCTGAACCGGGTGATTGCAGGCTATTTTCAGTCGCCCGCGCGGTGTAATGGACCCGATGCGGCAACGCCTGTCCCTGCGCATCGAACAGGTGGCATCGCCCCCCGGACACGCCAATCGCCAGTGGTTGCCCGGCCTTGACCTGGGACATGCCGTCGCCCTTGATCATCAGGTCACTGCCGTCAGCGGTCTCGGCGTGAGTAAACGTCTCTCCGCCGAGGTGCTCCACGACCAGCGCTTTCGCCGGAATCTGCGCGTCTCCCTGCCCCCGTTCGGACAGATGCTCAGGACGCAGCCCCAAGGTCAGCGCATCACCCGCCTTCACACCCTCGCCCTGCACCGGCACCCACAGACGCCCGCCCCCGGGCAGGATCACCTCAACCCCCTCAGCACTGACCGCCGCCGCTGACACCTTCAAAAAGCTCATCTGCGGCGAGCCAATGAAGCCGGCAACAAAGCGGTTGCGTGGATGGTGGTAGAGCTCCAGTGGCGAGCCGACCTGTTCGATGCAGCCTTTGTTCAGCACCACGATCTTGTCGGCCAGGGTCATGGCTTCGACCTGGTCATGGGTCACGTAGACCATGGTTGCTTGCAGGTCGGCATGCAGTTTGGCGATCTCGATACGCATCTGCACCCGCAGCGAGGCGTCGAGGTTGGAGAGTGGCTCGTCGAACAAAAAGACTTCCGGTTCATGGACGATCGCTCGACCAATGGCCACACGCTGCCGCTGCCCGCCGGACAGTGCCTTGGGTTTGCGATCCAGCAAGGGATCGAGTTGCAGGATGCGCGCAGCGTTGCGCACTTTGGCCTCGATCTGGTCCTTCGGGATTTTCTGCATCTTGAGGCCGAAGGCGATGTTGTCGTAGACCGACATGTGCGGGTACAGCGCATAGGACTGGAAGACCATCGCCACACCGCGATCGGCCGGTTCCAGGAACGTCACGTCACGCGCGCCGATGCGGATCTGCCCTTGGGTGATGCTCTCAAGCCCCGCAATGCAGCGCAGCAAGGTCGACTTGCCACACCCGGAAGGCCCGACGAACACCACGAATTCGCGGCTTTCGATGCTCAGGTGGATGTCATGCAACACCTTGATGTCGCCATAGGCTTTCTCGACGCCACTCAAACTGAGCTCAGTCAAAATCGTGTCCCCTGAAATTATTGTTGTTGGATGACCGTATGCAAACTTCGTAGGCACGCATACCGATCCATTAACGGTAGCGCACTTGACATCAAACTATTTCGTCCTACGATCATTTGTAATTCTAAAAATACAAATGTCAAGGAGCGCACCGAATGCGGGCTGCATACATCCATGGCATCCGTGACATCCGCATCGGTGAAAAGCCGGTGCCGGTGCCGGTTGGCGACGAAGTGTTGTTGCGGGTGAGCGCTGTCGGGGTCTGCGGCAGCGATCTGCATTACTACAAGGAAGGCGCCATCGGCCATGCACGTATCACGCAGCCCTTTATCGCCGGGCATGAATTCGCCGGCCGCGTGGTCGAGGATCAACCCGCGCTGGGTTTGAAAGCCGGCCAGCTGGTTGCGGTTGATCCGGCCAAACCCTGTGGCCAGTGCGAATGGTGCCATCGCGGTCATGTGAACCTCTGCCCGCACGTTCAATTCCTGGGTTCGCCGCCCCACACCCACGGCGCCATGACCGAGTACATCGTGGTCTCGCCCAGCCAGATTTATCCCGTTCCCGACCACTTCACGCCGGTCCAGGCCGTCATGCTCGAACCCCTGGGCGTGGCGATTCATGCGATGGACCTGGCGGGCAGCAAAAAACTGTTTGAAACGGTCGCCATCATCGGTTGCGGCCCTATCGGCCTGTGCCTGCTGCAACTGGCGCGGATGATGTGCAAAAAAGCCATTTACGCCATCGACCCGATCAACTACCGCACCGAGAAAGCCCGCCAGTTGGGTGCCGATGAAGTGGCCGCCGACCACGCCGCGATTGCCGAGTGGACGGATGGCCGCGGCGTCGATCTGGTTCTGGAAGCGACGAATTCGCCCGAAGGGTTTCAGATTGCCGCGCAATCCGCGCGCATTGGCGGTCGAGTGGTGCTGGTGGGCATTCCCGACGGCGATCAATACGCGCCATTGAGCGCCTCATTGTTGCGTCGAAAGGGGCTGGACATTCGCCTGTCACGGCGCATGGGCCATGTGTACGACCGGGCGATTCAACTGGTCGCGCAAGGCTTGGTGGATGTTGATTGCCTGGTCACCCACCGCTTCGACCTTCAACACGCCACCAAGGCTTTCAGTTACCCCTCGGAGTTTCTCGACGGTGCGCTGAAAACGATCATTTTGCCCAACGCCGAGCAAGAGACTGACTCATAAGAAGTTGTAACTCCCGATGCGCGTGAGCGCAGACAACGCGTAATCCTCGCCCACAATAATAATGAGGTCACGTAATGAAGAAGCTGGTATGGAATGCCCTCGCCCTTTCCGTCGCGCTGGGGTCTGGTGCTGCTCAGGCCTGGACACTGGAAGAAGCCGCAGCGCCCTATAAAGGCACCGAAATCAAAGCCATCTTTCTCGATCGCCCCGGCTACGCTGCTGCCATCAAGCTGCTGCCGGAATTCGAGAAAAAGACCGGGATCAAGGTCAATTACGAAATCATCCCGTACGAGAATACCCGCGAGCAGGAAGTGCTGCGCTTCAGCAGCGCCGAACCTCTGGACGTGGTGCTGACCGACGTGGTGTGGATCGGTGAGTTCGCCGGGAATGGCTGGCTGGAGCCGATCACCACGTTCACCAAAGACGCCAAGCTGGCCGACCCGGACCTGAAGCTTGACGGTTTCTTCCCGATCCTGCTCGAGTCGTTCGGCAGTTGGGACAGTCAGACCTACGGACTGCCCTTCGATAACTACTCGGGCCTGCTGTTCTACAACAAATGCATGCTCAAGGACGCCGGTTTCGACAAACCGCCAGCGACCTGGGATGAGTTGCTCAAGGTCTATGCGCCCAAGCTCACCGACAAGTCCAAGGACCGTTACGCCTATGCCCTGCAATCGCGGCGCGGTGAAACCCAGTCGGCGGACAGCTTCATGCGTTTCCTCTGGCCGTTCGGCGGTTCGCTGCTGGACGCCAACTTCAAATCCAACCTCAACTCGAAGGCCTCTCAGGAAGGTCTGCAGTTCCGTCAGGACCTGATGAAATTCATGCCGCCGGGCATCGTCGACTATGACCATAACGAAGCCGTCAACGCCCTTGCCCAAGGCAAAGTGGCGATGATCACTGAATGGTCGGCGTTCTACAGCACCCTGGCCGACCCCGCCAAATCGAAAATCACCGATTGCCTGGCGGTCGCCACCGAGCCCAAGGGGCCAGCGGGTCTGAAGCCTGCGCTGGGCGGTTTCTCGCTCGGGGTCAACGCCAATTCCGGCGACAAACAGAAAGCGGCCGCGTGGCTGTTCATTCAGTGGGTCACCTCTGAAGCCATGGCCAAACCTTACCTGGAAGCGGGAGGCGTCAGTGGCCGGATGTCGGTCTACAAAGACCCGGACGTGCAGAAGAAGTACCCGTTTGTTCAGCCGATGGTGACTTCGTGGGAAGGCGGCGTACCGGACTATCGTCCACGCTTCCCGCAATGGCCTGAAATCTCTGAAGTGGTCGGCGAAAACGGCACCTCAATGATGCTCGGCAAGTCCAGCGTTGAGGCCGGTGCCAAGGCCATCGGCAGCAAGATGGAGGACATCCTCAAGAAAGCGGGTTACTACGACGGCAAGGTGAAGTTGCTGAAATAGAAAGCCCCTTGTAGGAGCGCGCTTGTCCGCGATGGCGTCCGTACAGGCGTCGCGAGGGTGACATTCGCATCGCAATCGCGGGCAAGCGCGCTCCTACGCCTTTGGCAGAAACAGATGCTCTGAGAATGTGATATGTCCAACCACAAAAAACCGGTGTTCCCGACGCTGTGGAACAACACCCGGGCTGCATTTTCCTTCCTTGCGCCCGCCACTGTCGCGCTGGCGCTGATCGGCATTTTTCCGACCGTGTTCGCGCTGGTCAATTCGTTCCGCCAGTACAACCTGGCGCGCCCCAAGGACCCGACGCCGTTCATCGGCTTCGACAACTACCTCAATGTGCTCAACGACGCCTCGTTCTGGGCAGCGCTGGGCCGTACCGGATTGTTTCTGGTCACCGTGGTGCCGATTCAGCTGGCGCTGGGCCTGATCATCGCCTTGATGCTGCACAAGCCGGGCCTGTCCGGGTTCAAGCTGTTGGCGCGCATGAGCCTGGTGATTCCACTGGCCACGGCACCCGCCGTCGCCGGTCTGATCGGGCGCCTGATCTTTAACCGCGACTTCGGCGTCGCCAACGCCTTGCTGGCGATGCTCAACGCGGGGCCGGTCGAATGGTTGGGCGACACCACCAACGCGTTCATTGCCGTGGCCCTGATGGACATCTGGCAATGGACCCCTTTCTGCGCACTGGTGCTGTTGGCGGGGCTGACCATGGTCCCCAATGAAATCGAAGAAGCGGCGCGACTGGAAACCCGCAGCCGTTGGCAGATCGTGCGCTATGTACAACTGCCCTTCCTGCTGCCCAGTGCCACGGTGATTCTGATTTTGCGCACCGCCGACATTCTCAAGATGTTCGACACCGTGTTCACCATGACCCGTGGCGGGCCGGGTGCTGCCACCGAACTGGTGAGCGTGTACATCCAGCGCGTCGGCTTTCGGGTGTTCGATCAGGGGGTGGCCTCGGCCCAGGCGATCCTGATGCTGATTCTGACCATCGTGCTGGCGCGCCTGTACATCAAATTCGTTTACCGGGAGATCTGACATGGCCACCGTTCCTGCTGCAAACGTTCCAACGATGGCCAGCACCCCTGCACACGCACGCCCTCGCATGAGGGTCAACGCCTGGCATCTCGTTGGCCTGCTGGCGATCTTCCTGTTCGCGGTCTTCCCCTTCTACTGGATGGTGGCCACCAGCTTGAAGACGCAAGCAGAAGCCCTCGCCTCGCCGCCGATCTGGGCGTTCACGCCGCACCTGGATAACTACGTCAAAGTGTTGTTCGAGCGCGATGTGCTGCACAGCCTCGGCAACTCGCTGATCGTGGCCGTCTGCACCACGCTGCTGGCGGTGGGCCTCGGCACGCCGGCCGCCTATGCGCTGGCGCGTTTCGAGTTCAAGGGCAAGGAGGACCTGTGGTTCTGGTTCATCACCAACCGCATGCTCAGTCCGATCGTCGTCGCGCTGCCGATCTTTCTCATGGCACGCAACCTGGGCCTGATCGATACGCATCTGGTGCTGATCCTGATTTACCTGACCTTCAACCTGCCCATCGTGGTGTGGATCTGCACGGATCAGTTTCGTGGCGTGCCGAAGGACCTGGACGAAGCCGCCCGCTTGTCCGGTGCGTCGCGCTTCACCATTTTCTGGCGCATCGCCCTTCCGCTGGCGATGCCGGGCGTTGCCGTGTCGGCGATCTTCTCGTTCATCTTTTCCTGGAACGAGTTGCTCTACGCATTGGTCTTGACCCGCAACGTCGCCCGCACGGCGCCGGTCACCGCGACCAGTTTCATGAGCGGCTACGATTTGCCCTGGGGCGAGATCATGGCCACCGGCACGCTGATCGTGTTCCCGGTGATTATTTTCGCGTTGATGGTTTCCAAGCATCTGGTACAAGGTCTGACCATGGGCGCGGTGAAGTAAGGCGTGCCGCGAATCAGGCTTGACCAAGGACATTGCCGTGCAGAATCGCTATTCGGAACTGACCGCCGACACCGAAACGGTGAACGCGGAGGATCAACTGAACATCCGCATCGCCTGGTACTACTACGTCAACAACATGACCCAGCAGCAGATCGCCGACCGTCTCGGCATCACGCGCGTGCGGGTCAACAAGGCGCTGGCGACGTGCCGTGAAACCGGTGTGGTGCAGATTCGCATCAATTCACCGCTGGCCTCGTGCATCGAGCTTGAGGAGCGGATTCAGGAGCGGTTTGGCCTGGAGCGGGTCACCGTGGTGCCGTCCCCGGACGATCCGGCGACCATCTTTCGCGTGCTTGGGGTGGGTGTTGCGCCGAGCATCGAGGAGTATCTGGTCGATGGCTGCATCATCGCCGTGGGCTGGGGCCGCACCCTTCGTCAGGCGGTGCGTGAACTGCAAGGCCGGGCGCTGCCCAACATGACCGTGGTGTCGCTGCTCGGCGGCCTGCATTACGGGTCGGCAAACAACACCGTGGAAATCGCCTCTAGTCTGGCGGGCCTGTTCGGCGGCTCCTACTACTACCTCGCGGCCCCGGTGTTCGCGCCCTCTGAGCCGTACCGGGACATGATCCTGGCAGAAGCCTCGGTTCAGGATGTACTGGGCAAGGCACGTCAGGCCGATCTGGCGCTGTTGACGGTCGGCGATCTCAGCGAACGCTCGCTGATGCTGGAACTGGGGCTGGTCAATCCCGAAGACGCCCGCTCACTGCGCGCCGCCGGCGCCGTGGGCGATCTGCTCGGGCGCTGGCTGGATCGCGACGGCATTGAAGTCAATCACCCGTTGAACCGACGCGCGATTTCGCTGGATCTTGAAGACCTGCGCAAGATCGGCAAGGTGGTGCTGGTATCGGGTGGGCCGTACAAGGCCGAGATCATTCGCGCGGTGTTGCTGCGCAACGTCGTTCACGAACTGGTGATCGACGAAAGCGCCGCGCAGCAACTGCTCGAACAAGACAACTGACGCTGGAGCAACCGCCATGGCCACTCACGACTTCATGGGCAAACGCATTCTGGTGACCGGGGCCGGCAAGGGCATCGGCCGTGAAACCGTGCAATGGCTGGCACGCTGCGGTGCACAGGTCATCGCCCTTGGACGCAATGCGGCCGACCTTGCCTACTGCGACCACACCTTGGTAGTGGATCTGGCGGATGTCGCGGCGACCCAGGCCGCTGTCGCCTCGATGCTGCCAATCGACCTGCTGGTCAACTGCGCGGGCGTCGTGGAACTGGAGTCGTTTCTCGACACGTCGGTTGCGACCTTCGATCACTTGATGGCGGTCAACACGCGCGCGCCCATGGTGGTGGCTCAGGTGGTGGCCCGGGACCTGATCAAACGCGGTATGCCGGGCGCTGTCGTCAACGTCTCGAGCCTCGCCGCCGCCGTCGGCACTCGTGATCATCTGGCGTATTGCGCCTCGAAGGCCGCGCTGGACGCAATGACGCGGGTCATGGCCGTGGAGTTGGGGCCGCATGGCATCCGGGTCAACAGCGTGAACCCGGTGGTGACCCTGACACCGATGGCCGACAAGGCCTGGAGCGACCCGGTCAAGGCCGCGTCGATGCTCGCGCGCATTCCGTTGGGACGTTTTGTGCAGCCGAGCGAAATCGCCTCGACCATCGCCTTCCTGCTCAGCGACGATGCCGGGATGATCAATGGCGTGACGTTGACGGTCGATGGCGGTTTCAGCGCCGGTTGAGCTTCGCGAGGCGCGGATACAGGTCACGCAGCCTTGGGTACAGCTCGCTGTAGAGCGCCAACAGTTCCTGGTGAAATTCGCGCAAGGCCGGATTCGGCAAGAACGTCTCGCCGTCCTGGGTCATGACCTGCGCCGCGCTGGCGAAGTCTTCGTACCAACCGGCACCGACCGCCGCCGCAATGCCGGCGCCCAGACTGGAGGCTTCCTGGGTCGCGGCACGGATCACCGGCCGGTCGGTGATGTCGGCAATGATCTGACACCACAGACGGCTGGCCGCCCCACCGCCGATGGCGACGAACGTGTTCACCGGCTCGCCCGTGGCCTGGACCATGCGTTGTGTGGCAACGGCTTGCTCAAGGGCAATGCCTTCGAGCACCGCCCGGTAAATTTCCGCGCGTCCGTGATCCGGCGACAACCCCAACAGGCATCCGCGTGCGTCCTGATCCCAGTACGGATTCATCACACCGTTCCAGTACGGCAGCAGGATCAGACCGGCGCTGCCAGGCGCCACCCGCGACGCCTCGATTTCAAGACGAATCAGGCTGTCCGGTTGAGCGACCACGTCAATCTCGAAAAACTGTCGCAACAGGCTGTTGATCAGCAAGGTGCCGGAGCGCAGCGAGGTTTCCAGCACATAGCCCTGACGGTCGATGGCACACATCGTGCGGAAAGCCTCGTCCACCCTCGGCGTGTCGGCATACACCCCCGAGACAATCGCCGTGCCCAGATTCAGGTACGCGGTGCCAGCACTGACCACACCGATGCCCAGCCCGCCCGCCTGCCCGTCTCCACCGCCCGCGACCACCGGCGTGCCCGCTGGAAGCCCGGTCAGCGCCTGCGCCTGCCCGGTTACCGTGCCCAGCACGGAGCCCGGGGCAGCAGCGTTGGGAAAACACGCGGTGCTGAGCGGGATGGGCAGCGCCTGGAGCACGTCCTCGGCCCAGGCATGCGTGTGAATGTCGAAAGCGCCAAACGGATCGGCGCTGGCCCAACTGGTAAGGAACTCGCCCGTCAGCTTGCGTACCAGCCAGGCGTGCGGTTCGTAGACATGTCGAATCTGCCTGAAGCGCTCGGGTTCGGCATCCGCCATCCACGCCAGGCTGTAAATGGCGGGGGCCCAGTCGTGGGGTTTGCCGGTGATGGCGTGCAACCGCTCGTGACCGACGCGCTGACAGAGCGCGGCCACTTCGTCCTTGCGGCGCTCGTCGAGCCAGAGAATCGCCGGCCGCAGCAACCGGTCCTCGGCGTCAGTGACCGCCACCGTTTCGCGCTGATTGACCACGCAGACCGCGGCGATGACTTTGCCCTCGATCATTGCCAGCAGAGACTTCAGCGCACATTGCGTGGCCCGCCACCAGTCTTCGGGGTCCTGCTCGTAGGCGTTGGGTGCCGGCCGGGACAACGCCAGCGGCGCCCGCGCCTGCGCCACCAGCATGCCCCGCACATCCCAGGCAATGGCCTTGCACGTGGTCGTGCTCAGATCGATACCGATGACCAGCTTATGCATACGCGCCCTGCTCCATCACCGTCTGCCAACGTCCGTGGGAACTGCCGAATCGAAGGGCAAGACTAGCTGAGGAATGGCGGGATTGTCCTCTCGGTTTGCGCAACGGCAACCCTCCAGTGCACTGTCTGGCAGACCGACACCCACACTGTGGGAGCGAGCTTGCTCGCGAACAGGCCAGTGAGACGGATGAACATGCATGGCGCCGGCCACAGTCTTCGCGAGCAAGCTCGCTCCCACAACGTGAACAGCCCAGAAAACTAAATACGGGCACGACCTCTTTGAAACTGTCCATTCGTTCAGTGGTGCAAGTCGATTCCTCTAAACAGACGCCGATCCATTATGAAAAACCAAACGCTCATGCTCAGAGTTCTGAAGCTAAGCCCACTGAGTGCTGTGGGCTGAAACACTCAACGCCCGGCCCTATACCGAACTTCCTGTGGGAGCGAATTCATTCGCGAAAATTTTTCAGGCGACACATCGGGATTGCCCGTTTCGCTGTGCCCCGGCTTTTATCGGTTAATGCCTGGATTATCTGCCGACCTTCATATCCATATGGCATCCCACAGCGGATAGTCACCCACTCGCCTCACCAAGCCAGCTCTTACAGGATTGGCGACGATATACCTGGCAGCCTTGAGTAAATCTTCCTCGTAGCGCAGGGCCCGATCATGAAAACCCTGCTGCCAGATGCGCTCTTTACTATGGTTAGCGCGATTGATCGCGACCGCGCTGCAGGCTTTGATCTGTTTCACCCATTGCGCCAGCGATCCTGACTTTAGCTCCAACAGCCAATGGAAGTGGTCGGGCATGATGACCCATGCCAACGAGGTCGCACATTCGTTGCGCTCAGCACGGCGCATCTCCTCAACCACCAGCCGCGCCAGATGGAAGTCAGAAAAGATCGGCTTGCGCTTTTCGGTGGCCGAGGTGATGAGGTAGATCCTGCCCGGTTCAGAAACTCGCCCTTTACGCAGGCTGTGCGATTGCGGTGGGTTGGGCATCCGTGCCTCGTTATCTCGCCATAATGAATGACCTACATTAGTTGCACTGAGAAGGGGTGACTTCATGCGTGTATATCGGGATATGTCAGGCGATCTCATTGTGTAACCAGACCCACGTTGGAACCCAATAGAGTGTTGCTGGATGGGATGGCCAATCGCGAATGAATTCGCTCCCACAAGGAGTGCAGGGGTGTCGCCATAGCAACCCGCTCAAACAGCACATTGACAAGCAAGCCTTCGCTCATCGAGTCTGGTCTCCCCCACACCGCAGGAGAACAAGATGGCGAGCAAGGAAGAGATTTCGGCGTTCATCGCCCGTGAGTTTCCGCAGACCCGGATCGTCGTCGAAGCGGTGGGTGATCAACGGGCGACGATCTCCCAGGTGATCGATCATGCTGACCTGCGCCCTGGCGGGACGGTGTCCGGGCCGACGCTGATGGCCGTGGCCGATGTTGCGTTGTATGTCGCGGTGCTGGGCGTCATCGGCATCGTGCCGTTGACCGTCACCACCAGCCTCACCATCAATTTCCTGCGCAAACCCGAAGCGGGTCGGCGCATCATCGGTGAATGCCAGTTGATGAAAGTCGGCAAGACGCTGGCCATTGGCGAGGTGTCGCTGTACTCCGAAGGTATACCGGACGCAGTCGCCCATGTCGTCGGCACCTATGCCATTCCGCCGCAGCACCTGCGTTGAGTAACACTCAGTGCGAACCTCCTGAGCACCGAGCACTCAAAACCCAGGCAGCCCCGAACGCTGCGGGCCGTTCAGCAAACCTGAACGTCGAACCCTCATCCCTTCGATGGAACGCTTATGAAACGTTATCTATGGCTCGGTCTTCTCGGCTCGCTTTCCCTCGGTGCCCAGGCGGCCACACTCGATGTCCCCATGAACCTGGTCAGCGCCGACGGCGCGCCACAACCCATCGGTCAAGTCACCATCAGCGAAACCGCCTACGGGCTGGTGTTCACGCCCAAGCTGAGTTCGTTGCCTGCGGGCGTTCACGGTTTTCACGTGCATGAAAACGGCAGCTGTGATGCTGGCACCAAAGACGGCAAGAAAGGCGCGGCACTGGCCGCTGGCGGACATTTCGACCCGAAAAAGACCGGCAAACACCTCGGACCTTATGGCGAAGGCCACTTGGGCGATTTGCCCGCGGTCTACGTCACCGCCGACGGCATGGCCACCTATCCGGTGCTGGCGCCGCGGTTGAAAAAAATCTCGGACATCAAGGGCCACGCGTTGATGATTCACGCAGGTGGCGACAATCACGCCGACATGCCCATGCCGCTGGGCGGTGGTGGCGACCGCGTCGCGTGCGGGGTGATCTGACCGTGAGCGGTCGGGGTGCTTGACCACGCTGCCCGATACGGTTGAAGCCAGCGAAACGCGCGAGCTGCCTGTCCAGGCACGGGGCCGGAATGACCCCGTCGCGCGCTTCGCCTCCTCCGTTACAACGTTTAACCCTTAACCGGGCATCAGCCCCAGAGGGTGCGCCCAAAGAACGTCAGCGTGCGGTCCCACGCCAATTGCGCCCAGACCGGGTCGTATTGAGTGCCCGGGATCCGCCCGTAACCCACGGCTTCTTCGTTGGTGAACGCGTGATGCGCCAGATAGCGATGGAACTCGATGTCCACTCCGCCCTCGCTGAGTTTTTCTTCCAGTTTGTCGACGTTTTCCGCCGGGAAGAACTCGTCCTGCGTCGCCCAGTGCGCCTGGACCGGCACTTTGATGGCCTTGGGATCGAGGTATTCCAGCGGCGGCATGCCGTAAAAGACCACGCCCGCTGACAGTTCAGGGATGAAGTTCAATGCCAGCAAGGTCAGCGCCCCGCCCATGCAGAAACCGGTGACGCCCACGTTCCGGGTGTGGCCTTTGAGGTATTGCACGGCGCCGCGGATGTCCTGCGAGGCCGCGTCGGCGAAATCGAGTTTGCTCATCAGGTGATGCGCTTCCTCTTCCTCGACCGTCATCTCCCCCCGGTACAGATCAGGCACCAACGCCAGATAACCGGCCGCTGCCAGGCGGTCGGCGACGCCGCGAATCTGATCGTTAAGGCCCCACCATTCCTGAATCACCACAATGGCGGGCGCGCCCTCGGTCTTCGCCGGGCTGGCGAGGTATCCGTTCACATCCTTACCGTCCGGACGTTTGTAGCTGATGGTTGTACCTGCTGGCTGTTTCGCGGATTGATTCACGTTGATCTCCCAAAGGTGAAAGAAAGCGTCTGGACGGCTGTTTGCGGGTCACTATGCCGCCCGGGTTCTCTGTTCTACGTCACTTGCCTGTCGCTTGAAAGAACGAAATGCGTTTGCTCAATGAAACCTTTGATCAGAACGTACCGGGATAGCCACCCCCGTCCAGCAACAGGTTCTGGCCCGTCATGAACCCGGCCTGCGCGCTGCACAGGAATGCGCAGAACGCCCCGAATTCATCGGCGGTGCCAAAGCGCTGTGCCGGCACAGCCTTGCGGCGCTGGTCGGCCAACGCGTCAACGCTGACGCCCTGCTTGTCGGCGGCCAGGCTGATGTTTTTCTGCAAACGTTCGGTGTCGAACGGCCCTGGCAACAGGTTATTGATCGTGACGTTCTTGCCCGCCAGCTGCGGCTGACGCGCAAGACCTGCAATAAAGCCGGTCAGGCCGCTGCGGGCACCGTTGGACAGGCCCAAGGTGTCGATTGGCGCCTTCACCGCGCCCGAGGTGATGTTGATCACGCGGCCAAACCCGCGCGAGGCCATGCCGTCGACGCAGGCCTTGATCAGTTCGATGGGCGTGAGCATGTTGGCGTCCAGCGCCTTGATCCAGTCCTCGCGCTGCCAGTCGCGAAAATCGCCGGGCGGCGGGCCTCCGGCGTTGTTGACCAGAATATCGACCTGCGGACAGGCAGCCAGCACCGCGTCTCGCACCGGCGTCTGGCTGATGTCACCGGCGACCGTGCGCACTTCGATGCCTGGCGCCAGCGTACGCAACTCGGCGGCGGCGGCCTGCAAGGCTTCATCGCCCCGCGCATTGATCACCAGATTGACGCCTTCTTTGGCCAGCGCTCTTGCGCAGCCCAATCCCAGGCCCTTGCTGGCGGCACAGACAATCGCCCAGCGTCCCGACACTCCCAGATCCATGACACGACTCCTGTTCATTCGATGATGAAAACTCAGGCGTCAAACTTAGCATCAAGTGAAGGGTTGAGCGCGGTCAGCCGTTTTGCAGATCGGAGGTGATAGAGGGCGTGCACAGATCGGCACGAGAGGCCGCCCGCTCCGCTTCACGCATGGCGCGCAGCTGCTTTTTCAGCGCCGGCACCGACGGCGCGTAGAGAAAGCCGAATGACACACTGTTACGGCGCCCCTTCACCGCATGGTGCATCAAGTGGGCGTGATAGAGGCGCTTGAGGTAGCGATTGCGGGGTTGGGGGCGCACCGGCCAGTGACGGTGGACGATGCCATCGTGAACCAGCACGTAGATCAGGCCAAAGGCGGCAACACCCGCGCCCACCCATTGGAGCGGGTCGAAGCCGCTGTTGCCCAGCACGATCAGACCGACCGCGACCATGCCCAGTGCCAGCAGATAGACGTCGTTGGTCTCGAACGCGCCCAGGTGCTCTTCATGGTGCGAGCGGTGCAGGAACCAGCCCCAGCCATGCATGACGTACTTGTGCACAAGAAAGCCGACACCCTCCATGAGGAACAGGGTGATGAGGAAAATCGCAGCGTTGAGGATCATGAAGTTGAGCACATGGTGTCGAGGATGCCGCGGGTGTCTGAACGTCGACGTGCAGCATACCGGGGCGGCGCTGAAAATCAAAAAACCGCTGACCAAAAGGAAGATGGATACCCTGTGGGAGCGAATTCATTCGCGATGCAATGTGTCAGACGACAGCGAGTGTCGCCTGTACCGGACTCTCGCGAATGAATTCGCGCCCACAGGGATCTGCGTCGGACTGCCTCGGCAGGCTCAACACGAAGATTTCACTCACAACGTTTGCTTTCCTGACCGACCGATGTAAAAAATGGCCCCATGGGTGAACGGTTGGTTCGTTCACTGTACTAATGCCCGCGACCGACAACGGCTCGCCGGCATCGCTTTCAAGGAATTCAGAATGGCTCCAAGACATGTAATCAACGCTTCGGTCAGTCCAAAAGGTAGCCTGGAGACGCTGTCGCAACGCGAAGTCCAGCAACTCAGCGCCGCCGGCTCAGGCAGTATCTATAACCTCTTCCGCCAGTGCGCCCTGGCCATCCTCAACACCGGCGCCCATGTCGACAACGCCAAAACCATTCTCGAGGCCTACAAGGATTTCGAAGTCCGCATTCATCAACAGGACCGTGGCGTACGCCTGGAGCTGCTGAACGCTCCGGCCGATGCCTTCGTCGACGGCGAAATGATCGCCAGCACGCGTGAAATGCTGTTCAGCGCCCTGCGCGACATCGTCTACACCGAAAGCGAACTGGACAGCCAGCGCATCGACCTCAGCACCTCGCAAGGCATCACCGATTACGTCTTCCACCTGCTGCGCAACGCCCGCACCCTGCGTCCCGGCGTCGAACCGAAGATGGTGGTGTGCTGGGGTGGGCACTCGATCAATACCGAAGAATACAAATACACCAAGAAAGTCGGCCACGAACTGGGCTTGCGTAAACTGGACATCTGCACCGGTTGCGGCCCCGGCGTGATGAAAGGCCCGATGAAGGGCGCAACCATTGCCCACGCCAAGCAGCGTATCAGTGGTGGACGTTATCTGGGGCTGACAGAGCCGGGCATCATCGCCGCCGAGGCGCCGAACCCGATCGTCAACGAACTGGTGATCCTGCCGGACATCGAAAAACGTCTGGAAGCCTTTGTTCGCGTGGGTCACGGCATCATCATCTTCCCGGGCGGCGCCGGCACCGCTGAAGAATTTTTGTACCTGCTGGGCATCCTGATGCACCCGGACAACCAGGGGCTGCCGTTCCCGGTGATCCTGACCGGACCGAGAAGCACCGCGCCGTACCTGGAGCAATTGCACGCCTTCGTCAGCGCCACCCTGGGTGAAGAAGCGCACAAGCACTACCAGATCATCATCGACGATCCGGCCGAAGTGGCTCGTCAGATGACCGAGGGTTTGAAGGAGGTACGTCTGTTCCGCCGTGAACGTGCCGACGCCTTCCACTTCAACTGGCTGCTGAAGATTGAAGAAAGCTTCCAGCGCCCGTTCGACCCGACCCACGCCAACATGTCCAGCCTGCAACTGCGTCGCGATCTGCCACCCCACGAGTTGGCGGCGAACCTGCGTCGGGCGTTCTCCGGCATCGTGGCCGGTAACGTGAAGGACAAGGGTATCCGCCTGATCGAAGAAAACGGCCCGTATGAGATTCATGGCGATGCTGAAGTCATGAAGCCGCTGGACAAGCTACTCCAGTCCTTCGTGGAGCAACACCGCATGAAACTGCCGGGCGGCGCAGCCTATGTGCCGTGTTATCGAGTCGTATCGTAACGGCGGCCTCTCCCCCGGCGGCTTTGCACGCTGTCCGATGTAAAACGCAACCTCTGTAGGAGCCGGCTTGCTGGCGAAAGCGTCCGCCCAGTCACCTATTGGGTGACTGAAACACTGCATTCGCCAGCAAGCCGGCTCCTACAGTTGGACCTTCACACACCGACGGAACCCCCATGATTCAACTCCGCACCATGACCGCCGAAGACTTCGAGCGTTTCTGGCCTACCTTCCAGGCCGTGATTCGAGCGCAGGAAACGTACGCCTACGACCCCGACCTGACCTATGAACAGGCCTTGTACCTGTGGCTGGAATACCCACTGCACACGCTGATCGCCGAGGAAGACGGCGAATTGCTCGGCAGCTATTACCTTAAGGCCAATGCCGCCGGGCCGGGCAGTCACGTGTCCAACTGTGGCTACATGGTCACTCCGGCAGCCAGAGGGCGCGGCGTCGCCCGACTGATGTGCGAACACTCCCAACAACTGGCGGTGGACAGCGGCTTTTCTGCGATGCAGTTCAATTCAGTGGTGTCGACCAACGAGGTCGCCGTAGCCCTGTGGCACAAGCTGGGTTTCGAAACGGTCGGGCGTCTGCCCCGCGCCTATCGCCACGCAAAACTGGGAATGGTCGATTGCCTGGTGATGTACAAATGGCTGGCCGACATGCCCGCCTCGCGCAAGGCCAAGAGCCCGTTGCTGATCGGGCGCAAAAACATCGAATCAGTGATCTCGCGGCCAAGGCGCAAGGCCCCGGACAAACCCGCCTGATTATTTTCCCGACACATTGGAACCACCGTTGCCCTGACGCCACTCACTGCCCAAAGCATCTATTTGCAGGGAAGGCGTCAACATGGCTTTACCACCCGTTTCCCTCGGCCAGACTTCACACGTCAGCAACGTTTCACTGAACAGCGGTGCGTCTGAAACCTCGGGACCGAAACAGCGCAACGGCGTGTTCGCCAAAATGGCCAGCGCCAGCCAGTCGGCGATCAGCAAGGGCCGTAACTTCACCGGCGGGCTGTTCAGGGCTCGCTCAGCAGATGCCTCTTCGGTCACGCGCAGTTCACGTGCGCCGTCGCCGACAAATGCCACCACCCCTACCGTCGCCGCGCCTCAGGGACAAGCCATCGGCGGGCCGTCGCTGCCATCGCGGGCACCCTCCCTGGCCTCCGAGCATGCGCCACCGCAAGCACCCACGCCTGTCGGGCCAGAGCATGGGGCCGCAGCGCCCGAAGTCGCCATACCGCTGACACCCAGATTGACCATGGCGCTGAACAATCAGCGCCTGGTGTTCGGCGAACTCGGCGTCACCAATCGCACGGAAAACCTCCTCGATAGCGTGCTGAACAAACCTGGCGAGCGCTACCAGGGCCTGGCGGAGCTCAAAAACGCCACTGACAAGACCGAGTATCTGCTGAGCGATGGGCGCAGCCGACTGGTCCATGCCCACGCCAGCGACCTGGCCGTCTCGGTGTTTAAAAGCAGCGACCACCAGGCCAACGCTTCGACCATGAAGATGCCGGGCGACGCCCACCGAGCGCACATCACGGGCGTGCACCTGGACGCCGACGGCAATGCCTTCCGCATCCATGAAAAGAAGCTGTACACCCTCAATGGCGACGACTGGCAGCCACACGCCTTCACCGACGACCTGAAAAGCCTGCAAAAACTCGGCAGTGAGGTGTATGCCATCGACAGCAGCGGCGGCGTCCGGGCGCTGAGCCATCCAGGCGTTGCGGTGCCGTTCGAGCATGACGTAAAGGCGCTGACCCACGTCGATGGCGCCCTGATCGCATTGACCGCCGATGGCGACAAACGCCTGCATCTGGAGCGCAGGGACGGCCTGGGCAATGGCCATCACGCCATCCACGCGCTGACTGACGACCATGGCCCGCTGGACGACGATGACACCGCTAAACCGACAGCCATCGTCCTGCAGGGCAATCAACTGCTGGTCAGCACGGCAACCGGTGCGTTACGTCGCGCCGAGCTGCCCGACGACCTGCTCGCCGAACGACTCGACAGCATCGGCACCGGCGAAACCCACGCATTGGAGCCGCTGCAACTGACCGATGCACCGGCCTCGAACGCGCTGCAAAAGGTGTTGGGGCAACACCGCTATGGCGAATTCTTCACTGACGACGACCAGCTGTTCGCCAAGATCAAAGACAGGCACGGCGACGAACACAGCGCCAGTTGGAACGCCCAGGCCAACGCCTTCGTGCCGGGCTGGAACCTGAGTCAGGTGCTCATGCTCGACCGACAACAGGGTTTGCCGCAGTTGGCCCCTGCCGCGAGCGAGCAGATTCAGCTGCCTCGGGGGCGTATCGCCCGGCACGAAGACGACCTGCTGGCGCAAGATCCGCGGACCGGGGAATGGAAGAAAACCAGCGAGAAAGGCATCAAGGGCCTGATTGCAGGACGCGACGGCTTCGCTTACGTGATCGACAAGGACAACACGCTCAAACAGCTCAAAGTCGTACCCCAGGCCACTGCGCACAGCATGAGTAACGGCGTCGATCTGACGCTGCCGGGCAGAACGACCGAAGCCAAAGGCACGATCATGCGTGGCGCCGAACACGTGGCCGTGGAAAAAGCGGCCATCCAGAACGACCAGCGCTACATGACCCTGAGCGAAGGCGTGCTGCGCCTGCACGATCAGAATGGCGAGCGGGCAAAATTGCCCCAGATCCCCGGTGAGGGCGACATCGCCGGGATCGGCAGCGACGGCAAGGACTGGTTCGCCCTGAAGGACGGCACCCTGCACCAGATGAGTGGAGCCGCCGCCGATCCCAAGCGCCTGTCCAGCCCCAGCGCTCGCCAATGGACGCAGCCTGCGGTGAATGGCCTGCCGGCTGGCGCGACGCTGGAGAATCTGACCACGGATAACGAGGGCCGTCTGTGCCTCACCGCGAGCACGCCCGGTGCGAATCCGGGTGATGCTGCAGTCAGCAACGACTATGTGCGCGGCGATGCCGGCGACTGGTCCCCCGCCACCCCTTCCCCGGCGAGGGCCAACACGCCTGCCCACCAGCACTTCGACAACCTTGCCGCCGGCGAGCCGGCATTCACCCGTCGGGGCAATATCAAGACCAGTTTCAACGTGCTGGGCCGCAACAATGTGGAGACCGCAACGCCCACACACTACGCGCCTCATTCTCTGACCCAGAACTACGTCACTGCGCATCTGGCGTCGACCGGCGCATTCAAGGTCCCCGCCGACAGCATTCAGCATGCCTGGAGTGGCCGCGAAGGTCTCAGGCCGGTGTATGACCGCGAAATCGAGACGTTGCGTCAGCTCAGCGAAGCGGTGAGAAACCGTCCGGCCGTGAATCCTGCGCCCATGGCTGAACGCCTGCAGACCCTGGGTCAGCGGCCGCTGACCGAGCCGGTGGCCGAACTCTCCGAGCTGTTCGAATGGTTCCAGAAGACGGTCAGCGACGACATGCAGAAAACCCTGCGCGAACTGGCTCAGGATCAGGGTGCGATGCTCAAGAATGGCGACGTCAATATGGCGTATCGGGCCAGGAAGCCGCCGAAGACCGACCTGCTCGATGAAGTCTCCCAACTCCTCAAAAGCAGCGGCATCCCCGCCGATGACCCTCTGGGCAAAATGGTCAAGGACTTGCAGGACAACCATTTCACCCTTGAGCACCGCAATCCGACCTCGATGATCGGCGACTCGCGCAAACGTGGCGACAACCAGACATTGCTCTGCGCCCGGCTGGCTGCCAACGCACAGGTGATGCGCAGCATCAGCGACATGCTCGACGAACTGGTTGCCAACCCACACCGGCCCAAGGCCGATATCGACCTTCTCGCCGGCCGGCTGGCGACCTTGCACAACGACACTTACGACAACAACCCGCTCAAGCGCTACACCGACGCAGGCTTTCGCAGTTACTCGTCGCTGGAAGCCAGTTACGACGCGACCAAGAGCCTGCTCAAATACATGCGCAAGGAGAATCATCCGGTCAAGCGCAATGTCCTGGAGGGGCTGCAAACCACTCCGGGACAACTGACCGAGAACCTGACCAAGGCATTGCGCGACCTGGAGCCCCGGGAGAGCCTGAAGATCAACCGCAACTACGGCGGCGGTGTGACGGGCGGCATCACCGGGCCCGCTGGCGACGCGTTCCTCGGCTTTCGAGGGGCCATCGATCCGGAACGCACCTATGGCATGACCTTCACCCGCTTCGATCGCGGCCTGAAAGTCTCCATGAACCGCGAAGGCGCCCTCAGTGGCACCGCCAGCTTCGGCTTTGGTGGCGGCCTGTCGGACACCAAAACCACACCCGGCGACAGCCATCAGAACGTTCAGTCCAACGGCGGCTGGTTCGGCGGTAGTCTGGACGCCAAGCACAAATACACCGAGAACACGGCGCTGAGCTTCTTCATTCGTGAGGATGAAATGGACGCCTTCATGGAGGACTTGCTGAACAAGCCCCTGCACAGCAGCCAGCGCACGGTCGCCAACGGCCTCAAGCCCATGGAGCTGATGAACCGTGGCGTCGAGCACGAAGTGCGCACCACCGGCAAACACAACTTCGATCTGGAGCTCAACGCCAATGTCGAATCGCGCACCAACTATGGCCAGACCGACGCTGAGCCTGTGGCCGGTTTCATGCGCTTCGGCGTCGGCCTGCTGGCCAACCTGGCGCTGTTGAACGCCGAGCGCGAACGCACCCGGGGCCGAGGCAACGACGGCCTGAAGACCGACATCTACAGCAGCAACCGCGCGCGCTTTCTGGAAAAAGGCTCGGTGGCCGGCTACGGCCGCCTGTTCAGCACTCTGTTCACCTCCCGCCCCAACGATCTGTTCATCGCAGGCGGCGCGCCCACCGGGGTGACGGCCAGCCTGTCGTTTGATAACAAGACCGGCAAGACCTACGACGTGCGTTTCAAGGATGCACTGCCGGTACACAGCAGTGACCTGAAGAGTCTGGAAAGCAGCCTGGAAAAAGCCTTTCCGGCGATCAGGCAGGAAAAACCCGACGGCAAGAGCGTCGATGAGCGCCTGGCCGCCATGCAGCGGCAGTACGCAGGCCAGACGGTCGAAAACGATGCACAACATTCGGCCCTGACCAGCCTGGCGCAGACCCAGCGCCAGGAAACAGCCAGCAAACAGGGTTTGCCGCTGATGTCCCTGATGGACATGCTGGTCAAGCACAACAACGTCAACCGCATTGATCAGGCCGCGCTGAGCAAGCGTGGCATCGACGCCGTCAAGCAGATGCTGGGCAGGGATGTCCATCCGGGCAATGCCGAATGCATTCATGAGCTGCTGGGCGAAGATCCCCAGCTCAAGACGCTGCTCGATGACCTCAAGAGCGCCACCGGCACGACGCGGGCCGAAATCAAGCTTGAGGTCAAGGACGCGGTCAAGAAGCACATTGAGGACGCGGCGATCAAAGGCACGCTGACCAACGAGGCGCTCAAGAACACGCTGTCGGATCGCGGCAATCTGCGGATCAAAAGCATCGCCGTGTTCCGCACCGCCGCCAAGGACGACTCGCTGGGTGTGCCGTTGCCGTATGTCAGTTTCAAGAGCGGCAGCAACCTGAGTATCGAGCGTCTGCGCGGGGAAGTGACGTTCGAATACGGACTGGATCAGGAAAAACCGAAGACATTCACCCTGGACGGCGAACTGGCCGACAAGGGCGACAGCCAGCCGGCGCTGGACATGGCTGACGCCGCCCATGGCACATTCCGCCCACGCTGATGCCACGGCTCAGGCCCTCAACCCCACCGACATTGACTGACAGGACGTGAAACATGGCCACCGCAACCGCACTGATCAACGCGCTGGGCAAGCAACTAGGCACCCCTTTGCAGCTGCAGAACGGGGTGTGCGCCCTCTTCGACGGCAGCCGCGAGGTGGTCATCGTTGAAATTCCAGGCGCTGGCGACGTGGCGATCCTGCATTGCAAGCTGCCGCTGCCCGCCGATCCCCGGCTCCATGAACGCCTGCTGCGGCTGAACTTCGATACCGCTGCCATGAGTGGCTGCTGGCTGGCGCTGGACCAGCAGTCCCACGTCCGCTTGTGTGCAGAGTTGCCCATAGAGGCGTTGAGCGAACTGACGTTCGTTCATTGGGTGCAGGGTTTTGTGCAACAAACCCGGGAAATCCCGACCATGTTGAGGATGCCCCACACAGCGCCGGCGAAACCGGCCGCCCCACGACCTCTTCCCGTAGGTTCGGCACGCCCAATGATCAGTTGATCCGGGATTCCGGGGCTGCTTCGTTCATCCAGGCCGGGCATGACGCTTTTCAACCTCTGCGCGGCGCTTTCGAAACTTGCCGGAATGCCATCTCTCTACGATTCTGTATGCACCGCCCGACACAAGGTGGCCAAGCTCACAAATACGCGCCGGAGAGGCCAGCATGACGACCGTAGCCGAACTACTGAAGTTGAAAGACAAGCACCACGGTGAAGTTCATACCGTTAGCCCTGAGCAGATGGTCATCGAAGCGATCAAGCTGATGGCCGATAAGAATATCGGTGCCGTTCCGGTGGTTATTGACGGCAAGGTGGTCGGCATCATCAGCGAGCGTGATTACGCCCGCAAGATGGAACTGGCCGGAAGAGCCTCGGTGGGCACGCCGGTGAGTGAAATCATGACCCATGATGTGAAAACGGTGGATCCGCACGCGACGGTCGATCACTGCATGCAGATCATGACTGACCGCCGCCTGCGCCACCTGCCGGTGGTGGAACATGGCCATCTGGTGGGTTTGCTGTCCATCGGTGACTTGGTCAAGGCCGCCATCGCCGAACAGGCCAGACTGATCGACAAAATGCAGGAATACATTCGCGGCGAGAGTTATTGAGTTAACCGCAGCACCCAGCCCTGCAGGCGCGAGCGTGCTCGCGATCGGTACATCAGACACGTTGAGGTGGCTGAATAAACGCAATCGCGAGCAAGCTCACGCCTGCAGGGTTAACGCCTGAATCGTTTCAACGCACCTTGAAACGGTCAATCATCGCCACCAGCCTTTCGTTGGATGCCACCAGCGCGTCGACGCTGGTATCGGTCTGCTGACCGCAACCGACCAGCTCCCCCACCATGTGCCGGATCGCGACCATGTTCTGGTTGATCTCCTCGGTCACCGCACTCTGCTGTTCAGCGGCCGTGGCGATCTGAGCGCTGAGGTCGTGGATGCGCAGCACCGAACCTGCCATGCCATCGAGCCCTTCGTTGACCCGCGAGGTACGGTCGGCAGTGGACTGGCAACTGACCTTGGTTTTTTCCATGGCGCCCACCGCAGTGCTCACGCCCTGTTCCAGTCGCGCCAGCATCTCGTTGATCTCCGACGTGCTCTGTTGGGTACGCCCCGCCAGTGCCCGCACTTCATCGGCCACCACGGCAAAGCCCCGGCCCTGCTCGCCCGCCCGCGCCGCCTCGATGGCCGCGTTGAGCGCCAGCAGGTTGGTTTGCTGGGCGATCCCGCCGATCACCCCGAGCACATCGGTAATGCGCTTGGCATCGACCTGCATCTCCTGCACGTATTGGGTCGCGTCTTCAACCTCGGCCACCAGCGCCAGAACACTGACCGACGCTTCATCCACCACATCCCGCGAGCGTTTCGCGGCATCGTTGGCCGATTGGGTAAAGCTGGCCGTCTGCGTGGCGTTTTCGGCAACGCTGTCGGCAGTGGCGCTCATTTCGTTGATCGCGGTGACAGCCTGATCGGTTTCCGACGCGTGGCGATTGAGGATCTGGTTAATGTTGCGTGACTGATCCTGCAACTGCGCCAGGCCTGCAGAGATCTGTTCGGTGCCGCTGCGCACCTCGACGATCATGGCCTGCTGGAAAGCGATGAACTTGTTCACCGACTGTCCCACGGCATCCAGTTCGTCCTGGCCCTTGATCGGGATACGCCGGGTCAGATCGGCCTCACCCGAGGACAGCGCATCGATGTTGTTGCGCAGCACGGTCAGCCGGCCCAGCAGGCGACTGAAAGCGAAACCCAGCACCGCCAGGAGCACAATCACCAGCGGGATCTGCAGCCAGCCGAGGGTTTTCATCACATCGGTGCTGCTGGCGGTGAGCATCGACGTCGGCAGCGACGTGGCAATCAACCAGGGCGTGCCGACGACCGGGCGCAGGAAGAACGTCAGGTCGCCCAGTTGCGGATCCTGGTATTCGCGGGAATACACGGCGTCGCCGGAAACCTGGGTCAGGCCGTCCTGAATGGATTTGGCGAACATCGACTGACCGCTGAACGCCGAGATGTTCTTGAGGATGATTTCGCCGGGGATGCGGCTCTGGTTGGTCAGCACCTTGCCGTCACGCTCGACGATCATGACCTGCCCCTGAATGTCCTTTTCCTTCTCCTGAATCAGGCCGTTGAAGAAGCCCAGCGTGACGTCGATGGTCGATACGCCATACAACGCGCCGTCCTTGTAGATGCCCGTGGCGCAGTTGGTGCGCGGCTGCGGACTGGCTTCGTCCTGATAGGCCGCTGCCCAGGCGCACCTGCCTTTGGGCGCGTTCTGTCCGGCGCGGTGCCACGGCTGTTCCCAGTAGTTTGGCGCCGGATCGGAATTCCAGTAGGTGCTCACCACCAACTGACCGCTGCCATCGCGATGATAGAACGTGCTGTGTTTATTACGGCCCGGCGTGCGCTTGTCTGGCATCGGCCAGACGCCGCCGCCGAAGACCTTGGCGTCACCGTATTGGTCGACTAGACCGGGAAGCACCTTGTCGATGGCATCACTGTCCAGCAGCGGCACAGCCTGAGTAATGGCCCGGGACTGGGCTTCGACCCTGGCCAGGTCAGAGAGGATCCGCGTGCCGATCTGATCGACCTGATTGAGCACCAACTGTTCTTGCGAGGCACGAACCTTGGGCGTAACGAGGTATTCGATGCCCTGTTCGGTAATGACCGCGATCACGACGATCAGCGCCACAAATATGACCGTATAGCGCGCCTGCACTGTTTTAAACATCGTCGACCCCTTGGCTTGAAAATTTGTTGTTGTTTTTGCACAACGCCAAAGGGGTTATCGACTGAAAAAAAGGAAGGATGAGCCTCGGCGATGAAAGGTTTCACTGCCGCTGGAAAGGTCATTCAGCCAATCACTGCACCGGCAGAAAATTCAGGAACAGCAGGCTCTGGGCATAATTAAGACCGATCCGTCGGTAGCGCTCGTCGAGCATCTGAGTCAGTAAATCCAGGCGCGCGACGATCTTGCCGAACTCGGTGGCGAAACTCAGGTTGCTGCCCTCCTCGGAAATCTCGTTGGAAAACAGCATCAACTCGCCGTTGGCATTCTGCCGCTGGCTCAGCAACCAGGTGGCCTTCTCGATATTGCGGGCGGCGTTGCTGACGAATTTAGGGTCGATTTGATCGGTCATGAAAAACTCTAGCCGTCCGCCGTGCGCAGTGACCAACATACTGCCGATGGCGTAGATGAAGGCACCGACGCGGTCTCCGAGGAATTCGGGGCTCAGGGCGTAGCTCAAGGCCGCGAGATCACGACGATTGCCTAACTGCGCCAAGGGTGTTCTCTGCTCGATGGCGTTGCGCACATTGCGCTCGGCGGACCGGGCGTCGACGAACCCTGACTTGCGCCACTCTGCCGGGTTGCGCAGGTACAGCTTGTTCATCAAAAGATACAAACTTTCCAGGTTGTCATGCATGGCCAGCGTTGCCATGCGATCCACGCTGGTCTGGAAAAACTCTTGAGGGCGGGTTTCGCTGAACTGCGTCGCCACGTCGCGCCCGTCCTGACGGGTGCAACCGGCGACGCCGAGCATCAGCATGGCCACCGCCAGCGCTGCGAGCGCGTTGCGGAGTACACAAGAAACGTAAGAAACACAGACCATCTATCACGAGCTTCAGCATCTGGACGTTGCGCGGATCGCCACGTCCTGGCCATGGATAGAGCCGTAAATCGGCAAAAAGTGCGACAAGGGGACGATATGCCGCTCAAAGGCGCATAAATACTCATTACATTCAGCCACGTGACGGCTTGAAGATTTGACGCCGCCCTCGCCTTTCACCAAGCTAGCCGCCTTCACTCTGTTTTCAGGAAACACCCCGCGTGATGACCACAAGCCTGCACTGGCGCCGCTTTTTATTCTGCCTCGCTCCGCTGATCGCCCTGCTCGCTGCCTGCGACGGCGGCGCGCCCAAAACCAAACCGTCCGAGGCCACGACGTACGTCAGCGTGGAATGGGACAAGCTGCCTGTTGTCAGCGACCAGGACTTGATGGCGGGCTACAACAGCTGGTTTTCAGCGTGCAAGCGTCTGGCCAAAGACCCGGTCTGGGGCCCCACCTGTGCCATGGCCGCGCAGGTGCAACCCACTCCTGCCGCCGTCCGCGAGTTCCTCAAGAACCAGCTGCAAGTCTATAGCCTGCGGTCGTCGGAGCATGGCGCCAACGGCCTGATCACCGGGTATTACGAGCCCATTTATAAAGGCAGCGAGCAACAAAACGATCAGCATCCCGTCGCGATCTATGGCGTGCCTGATGACCTCATCATCGTCAATCTCGACAGCATCTACCCGGAACTCAAAGGCAAGCGCCTGCGAGGTCGTCTGGACGGCCGGGTCCTGCGCCCTTACGACGACGCCGCCACCATCGGTGAGAAAGGCGTCAACGCCCCTGTTCTCGCCTGGCTGGAAAACCCCATTGACCTGCAATTCCTTCAGATTCAGGGGTCGGGCCGGGTGCAGCTCGACAGCGGTCGGCAACTGCGCATCGCCTACGCCGACCAGAACGGCCATCCGTACAAACCCGTCGGTCGCTGGCTGGTGGAACAAGGCCAGCTGACCAAGGACGAAGTGTCGATGGGCAGGATTCGTGACTGGGCCATTGCCCACCCCGAGCGCGTCCATGAACTGTTGGGCAGCAACCCGAGCTACGTGTTCTTCACCCTGCGCCCTGACAGCAACGAAGGCCCTCGCGGGTCGCTCAACGTTCCTCTGACCGCCGGTTACAGCGTGGCCATCGACCGCAAGGTGATTCCACTGGGCAGCCTGTTGTGGTTGTCTTCGACCCGCCCTGATGGCACGCCGCTGGTTCGGCCCGTTGCCGCGCAAGACACCGGCGGCGCCATCGCCGGCGAAGTCCGCGCCGACATGTTCTGGGGCACCGGCGATGCCGCAGGCGAACTGGCGGGCAACATGAAGCAACAGGGACAGATCTGGATGTTGTGGCCCAAGGGCGTAGCGTTGCCTAACGCGAAACCCAAGCAATGATCGGTTCCGGGCAGCGTTCCGTTTGCAATCCAGGTTCCGGTTGATCTGAAACCGGTTTCAGGTATAACAGGACGCTCGCCTTCCTTCATTCTTACGTCAGTTTTCAGATGAATACCCCTTCCAACACCTCCGATGAATTTCATATGGGCTGGCTGCTGTTCGCGCTGGCCATGGGCGCGTTCGCGATTGGCACCACCGAATTCGCGTCCATGACGCTGCTGCCGTTCATTGCGAACGACTTCCAGACCACTCAACCGCTGACCGGACATGCCATCAGCGCCTACGCACTGGGGGTGGTCGTTGGCTCTCCGGTGATCATGGTGCTGGGCGTGAGGCTGCCACGCCGGGCATTGCTGGTGGGGCTCGCGGCGTTCATCGGCGTCGCTAACGCCCTGAGCGCGGTCGCACCGAGCCTGCCATGGCTGGTGTTCTTCCGGTTTCTCAGTGGCTTCCCACATGGGGCTTACTTCGGTGTCGCCATGCTTCTCGCCGCCTCGCTGGTCCCTAAAAACCAGCGAGCACAGGCGGTGTCGCGCGTATTCATGGGGCTGACCATCGCGACCATCATCGGCGTGCCATTCGCCACGTGGATCGGCCAGACAGTCGGTTGGCGCTGGGGCATGGCCATCGTCGCAGTGCTGGCGGCAATCACCGCGTTGCTGATTCGCAGCCTGGCGCCGGCCTCCCCTGCGCAAGCCGATGCCAGCCCGTTGCGCGAACTCAATGCGCTGCGCTCCCGGCAGGTGTGGCTGACGCTGGGCATCGCGGGTATCGGTTTCGGTGGCATTTTTTGCGTTTACACCTACCTGGCCGCGACGCTGATCGAAGTCACCCACGCGTCAGATTTCATGATTCCCGTGGTCATGGCCGTGTTCGGCCTGGGCACGACGGTCGGTAACCTGGTGTGCGGCTGGGCGGCGGATCGCGCCACTATGCGCGCCGCCGGTATTTCGCTGGGCTTCACGGCACTGGTGCTCGCCCTTTACCCCTCGTCCACGGACAACCTGTGGCTCCTGATCCCACTGGTATTCTTCATCGGTTGCGGCGTGGGGCTGGCGGCGATCCTGCAGACCCGCCTGATGGACGTCGCCCCCCACGCTCAATCACTGGCCGGTGCGTTGGTGCAGAGTGCATTCAACCTCGCCAATGCCATCGGGCCTTGGGTCGGCGGAATCGTCATCGCCGCCGGTTTTGGCTTGCCGGCCACCGGCTATGCCGCTGCGGCGCTGACACTGGGCGGGCTGGGAATGTGGTATTGGGCGGTTACCGATGCCCGTCGCGCAGCGATGCGCTTTACGTCCGACGCGGCCAATCAGGCTTGATTACAGGTGCGGCCTGACACCACTGCGACACCCTGTCATCAACCGGCTGGCCGAAAAAACCTTGTCCCGATTGGCTGGGCAGGCATAATTCCGCCTGTCTTTGTCCGCAGTGAGTAACAAGGCTTTGAAACACGCGACGACCTGTTCAGATCCCGCCATGGCCAGCAGCTGCGCCAATGGCTCAGTGCGCCGGGCCTCTCGCCGCTTGGGTCAAATCTACGATGAGGCCTTCCTGGCCTGTGGTTTGAAGGCCACCCAGTATTCGTTGCTGTCGCAAATCGCGCGCAGCGAACAGCCGAAGATGCGTGATCTGGCTCAAGTATTGGTCATGGACCTTTCTGCCTTGGGCCACACCCTTAAACCGCTGGTCCGCGATGGCCTGATAGCGCTGCAAGTCGACGAATCCGATCGTCGCAGCCGTCGCGTCTTGCTGACAGAAGCGGGTCAGCAGAAATACGCCGAAGCCCGCAAGATTTCCGAACGCGTGTCTCAGGTATTCGACAAGACGTTTGGCGTGGAGGAAACCGTCAAGCTGCGTGAAGCGCTGGACTTCATCGCCTCTGAAGAGTTCGCCCGGTCGCTGCTTGACGAACTGCAGTCGAGCGAAACCTGACCGGCCTGGTTTAAGCCGGTCGTCAGGTCAGATGCCCCGCTTGGTGGCGATACCTACCGACTAACCCTCCGGCTCCTCATCCGGCGCCGGAAACAGCGTATTGACCGTGGCCCGATGAGACGTACGCACTGGGGCCATGGCGGCCGATTCGGCAAGTTTGGTCGCCATCTCCCAGTGTCGCGCGTCCTGCCCCTCTGGCTGGCCTTCGGTTTCCCATATCAATTGAGCCAGTTGACGAACAGTCTCTTCGTCGACATTCATGCAGGTCCCCCTTTCGTATCGCTGCCGACCACTCCCCAGCCCCGGATACACCTCAAGATCCGTATCGACCCGATGTCCCGATGATGAACCGCAGACCAGTCGGTAATGAGCGGAGAGCACGGACAGGCTCTCAGAGCGTTTATAAGCACTGGCAAGCGAGAACCTACCCCCAGGTTCTCTGCGCATCGTTGAGATTCCGCGATGGCGCTTCACGAAGAGTCCTCCTCAACGATGGTTACGTTTCAGCAAGACGCTGACGAGCAGACCAACCCCCGCCGCTGCGCCAATCGCCATCCACGGATTGGCTTTTACATATTGCTTGGCATCGTTCAACACCCGAGTGACCGGCGGCAGCCCTTCCGTATCGATCACAGCCGCCGCAGAGCCTTTGAGAAACTCGGCCAGACGCTCGTGTGCCAGTGCCGTGCGATCTTCTTGCAACGCATCGCCTGCAGCCAGCAACGCGTTGGTTTCGTCGAGAAACGTATTCAACTGAGCGCGGGTCTTCTCATACAAATCGTCGCTCAAGGTGTCGGTCAGTTTGTTGATCGTCTGGTTCATATAGGCTTTCCGAATTCAGGGTATCGAAATGGGTTGACCGAAGCTCGATTCAATTCGTTCCGAACGAAACAGACAAACGAATTGATCGCGGCAAAACCGGCCGCCGCGAGCGCCGTCAGACACTCTGTCCGTAAACCCGACACCATGCCGGGCTCGCAGACGACAGTCCGGATTAACGAGCGCCAGGACCGGAGGTGGTTTTCTCGTGATCGTCCGCAGACGGATCGGGGTCGTTGCTGGTTCGGGCAGGATGCAAAGGGTCAACGGCGGGATCCGAGACATCGGGCGACTCAGGATCGAAACCCAGTTCTTCGTCCCCGTCGTCGGGTCGACCGGCCACGCCCTGGGCCCTCGAGTCAAAGCCGGTTTCGTTGTCGGCTTCGCTGTTGACGCCCTTCTGGGAAATATTGCCGGGTGCGTTGTGATTCATCTCCATCTCGACTCTCCTCGTCAATGCGCGCGATAAGCACACGTAGAGTTGGGATGCGTGAGGAAATCAGGAGTGCCGGGAGATGGACGAGCGGTGGTAAATGCCGCTGCGAGCAGTGACGCAAGGTTACGCAAGTCGACGATGGCGCACGCTATACGCCACCCCCGACCTGCGCCAGACACCGGGAAACCGGTGCCGGAGACGGACTTATTTTGGCGCTATCGCACCGTCGACAAGGACCTGCGCCTCGGCCACAAGGCGCTTGAGGTGTTCCTCGCCCTTGAAGCTCTCGGCATAGATCTTGTAGATGTCTTCAGTGCCCGAAGGACGCGCCGCGAACCAGCCGTTCTCGGTCATGACCTTCAAACCACCAATCGCCTGATCGTTGCCCGGCGCCTTGCTCAGGATGGTGGTGATCTTCTCGCCCGCCAGTTCCGTCGAGGTCACCTGCTCCGGCGACAGCTTGCTCAGCAACGCCTTCTGCTCGAAGTTGGCCTTGGCCTCGACGCGGGTCGACACAGGCTCGCCCAACTCATCGGTCAGCGCCTTGTACATTTCGCTCGGATCACGCCCCTTGCGAGCGCGGATTTCCGCCGCCAGCAATGCCGGGATCAAGCCATCCTTGTCCGTGGTCCAGACCGTGCCGTCGCGGCGCAGGAACGACGCACCCGCGCTCTCCTCGCCACCGAAGCCCAGCGAACCGTCGTACAAGCCTTCAGCGAAGAACTTGAAACCCACCGGCACTTCGTACAAGCGACGACCCAGACGCTGGGTCACGCGGTCGATCATGCCGCTGCTGACCACGGTCTTGCCCACTGCCGCGTCGGCGCGCCAGTCGGGGCGGTTCTGAAACAGGTAGTCGATGGACACCGCCAGGTAGTTGTTCGGCGCCAGCAAGCCACCGGTGGGGGTCACGATTCCATGGCGGTCGTGGTCAGGGTCGCAGGCGAAGGCCACCTGAAAACGGTCCTTGAGACCGATCAGGCCCTGCATGGCGAAATTCGACGACGGGTCCATGCGGATCTTGCCGTCCCAGTCGACGCTCATGAAGCGGAAGGTCGGGTCGACGAACTTATTCACCACCTCCAGGTTCAGGCCGTAGTGCTCACCGATTGCCGACCAGTAGCGCACACCCGCGCCGCCCAGCGGATCGACGCCCAGACGCAGGTTGGCGCCACGGATCGCGTCCATGTCGATGACGTTTTTCAAGTCGGCGACGTACGTATTGAGGTAGTCATGCCGGTGGGTGGTGTTGGCGCGCAGCGCCTTTTCCAGGGTCACGCGATTCACGCCGGCGATGTTCTCGGCGAGCAGCTCGTTGGCCTTGTTTTCGATCCACTTGGTGATGTGGGAATCGGCCGGACCGCCATTGGTAGGGTTGTATTTAAAGCCGCCACTTTCCGGCGGGTTGTGCGACGGCGTGATGACGATGCCGTCCGCAAGGCCCGTTGTGCGACCACGGTTATAACAAATGATGGCGTGGGACACGGCGGGCGTCGGCGTGTACTCGTCACCCTCGGAAATCATCACGTTGACACCGTTGGCGGCCAGCACCTCCAGTGCCGATGCAGCGGCAGGCGTGGACAACGCGTGGGTGTCGGCACCGAGAAACAGTGGGCCGTCGATACCGTTCGCCTGGCGATACAGGCAGATGGCCTGACTGATTGCCAGCACATGCCACTCGTTGAAACTCAGGTCAAACGAGCTGCCACGGTGGCCTGACGTACCAAACGAAACCTTCTGGGTGGCAACCGACGCGTCCGGCTGACCGGTGTAATACGCCGTCACCAGACGAGGAAGATCGACCAGCAATTCTGCAGGCGCCAGTTTGCCTGCGAATGGACTGATACTCATGCGAAACCTCCGTGGATGGAAAACCGTGATTAGTCATGACTGACGAAAAATAAAAGATGCTCGGCCAAGCGAAAAAAGCCTGAAAACAGCTGTAGCGCGGCAGTTTACTGGCAGTTGGACCGCCCTGCTCGGCTATCGATCCGTAAACGCTTGAGACAATTAGCAGAGCGCACTCAAAGTTGCCACCAGGCGGGCAACAATTGCTGAATCTTGCGCTCGGCAAAACGGTCGTCGATCAGCATCACCACACCGCGGTCGTCCTGCCCACGAATCACCCTCCCCGCGGCCTGCACCACTTTCTGCATGCCGGGGTAAAGATAGGTGTAGTCGTAACCGGCGCCGAACAACAGGCTCATGCGGTGTTTAAGTTGCTCGTTGACGGGGTTGATCTGCGCCAGCCCCAGCGTCGCGATGAACGCGCCGATCAAGCGGGCGCCTGGAAGGTCGATCCCTTCCCCGAAGGCACCGCCCAGGACCGCAAAACCGATGCCTTGGCTGTCCGGCGTGAATCGGTCGAGGAAGGCCTGCCGATCGGCCTCGGCCATCCCGCGTGACTGCTGCCACATCGGAACGTGCGGATGGGTTGCCGCCATCAAGTCGGCCACTTGCTGCAAATAATCGAAACTGCTGAAAAACGCCAGGTAGTTGCCCGGCCGCGCCTGAAACTGCTCGGCCATCAACGCGACGATCGGCCCAAGCGAGGCCTGGCGATGGGTATAACGCGTGGAAATGCGACTGACGATGTGCACGTCCAGCTGCGAGCGCTGGAACGGCGATTCGACGTCAACCCACACCGTGCTATCCGGCAAACCCAGCAAGTCACGGTAGTAGTGACGAGGGTTAAGCGTGGCAGAAAACATCACCGTGCTGCGTGCGGCGGTCAGGCGCGGGCGCAGGAATCCCGCTGGCACTACGTTGCGCAGGGTCAACCGCGACAGGGCTTTTTTGCCGGATTCACGTTTACTGATATCGAACAGGTAATGCGCGTCGAACAGCTCGGCAATGCGCCCGAACTGAATGGCGTCAAAATAGAAACGCTGCAGCTCGCCATTCGCCGCCTGCGGATGGTCATTGAAGTAATCGCCGAACGCCGCGACGCACAGCGCGAGGCTGGCGAGAAACTTCTCGGGCATACCGGAGTACGCCTGGTACGGCGCGACCTGATCCTTGTGCAGCGCGTTCCATTCGCGATTGACCCGTTGCAGGGATTTCTTCAATGGCTCCGGCGCCACCTGTCGCACCAGGTTCATCGCGTGCTGATCGAGACCGGCGCTGTACATCTGACGGGCGCGCTCGACCATGTTGTGGGCCTCGTCCACCAGCACCGCAACGCGCCACTGGTTGAACTGGCAAAGCCCGAACAACAAGGCGTTGAGGTCGAAGTAATAGTTGTAATCGGCGATGACCACGTCCGCCCATCGCGCCAGCTCCTGGCTCAGGTAATACGGACAGACCTGATGCCGCAAGGCGACATCACGAAGACCTGCCTGATCCAGCCAGGGCGAGATCAACGCTTCGCTGCGCGCGGCCGGGAGCCGATCATAAAACCCTTTGGCCAGCGGGCAGGCGTCACCGTTGCAGGCATTGTTCGGGTACTCGCAGGCCTTGTCCCGCGCGACCATTTCCAGCACGCGCAGCGTGAGCTGCGGCGCGCTTCGACCGATCACGCTCAACGCGTCGAGCGCCAGCTTGCGGCCCGGGGTTTTGGCGGTCAGAAAAAACACCTTGTCCAGCTTCTGACTTGGCGCGGCCTTGAGCATCGGAAACACGGTACCGATGGTCTTGCCGATGCCGGTCGGTGCCTGCGCCATGAGACAGCGCCCGGTGCTGACAGCCTTATAGACCGACTCGGCCAATACCCGCTGCCCGCTGCGAAACTCGGAATGCGGAAACCTGAGTTCGGTCAGCGCCTGATTGCGCCCCTGAAGGTGAGCCATTTCCTGCCGCGCCCACCGCAGGAAAATCTCGCATTGCGCCTCGTAAAACGTCTGGAGTTGCGCCGCTGAATACCGCTCGCGAATCACCGTCTCCTGCTCGCTGACGATATTGAAATAGACCAGCGCAACGTTCACCTCAGGCAACTGTAATTGCTGACAGATCAGCCAGCCGTAGACCTTGGCCTGCGCCCAGTGCAGCTGCCGATGGTTGTCGGGCATTGCCTCAAGGTCGCCACGGTAGGTCTTGATTTCTTCCAGCTGATTGAGCGCGGCGTCATAGCCGTCTGCCCTGCCCCGCACGGTCAATTCATGGTAGACACCGCTGACGGCCACTTCGGGCTGGTACTGCGGGCCCCGGCGCGCGGCGACCGTGCGATGCCCGGCGATGCCTTCCAGCGCGGTGGGCGATGGGGTGAAGCGCAGATCGAGATCCCCAGCCTTGGCAGTGAACTCGCACAGCGCCCGCACGGCGACGGTATACCCGGCTTGCGGGTCGACAACAGGGCTCGGCGCAGCAACAGGCAGCTCACTGGCCACAGGACCAGAACCGGGATCGAACGGGAGAATAGAAGTCACGAAGTAAAGCTGGCCGAAGGTTGAATACTGGACAGGCATACAGATAACAGCTGTATGCCGTCTCTGGCAAACAAAACGGATCGGCGGAGCGCTACACCAAACGTTCCTGCATCAGCGCATTCCTGATGATCACCAGCATCGATTCGATGTTCTGGCTCCAGTCCGCCGCGCCACTCAGGCACAGGCTTTGCTGATGCAGACCGCGCACACTGAACAGCTCCCCGGGCGCGATGACGATGCGCTGATCCAGCAAACGCTCGAACACCCGCGTCATGTCGACGCGGTGCGCGCTGTCCAGCCAGAGCGTCGCACCACCACCGGGGCGCTCGAAACGTACGTCGTCACCCAGGTAATGTTCGATCATCATGCCTAATTGGGTGGTCCGTTCCTGAAGGCTGATGCGCAGGCCCTGCAGATGACGGTCCAACTGCCCGGAGCTGTATAAACGTGCGATGGCTTTCTGTCTGATCGGCGGCAGACGAAACGAGCGCAGCAGCATCTGCTGATGCCAGAGGGGCCGCGAATGGCGGCTCAACAGGTAACCGAAAGGCGCTTCAAGACCGATCGTCTTGTCGAACGCCCCGAGGATCATCAGCCGCTCAGGGTCGATGAAGTTGTGCAGCGGCTCGACCTGCCCGTCAAAACACAGCCCGCCCTGGCTGTCGTTTTCCAGCACCCAGAGCCCATGCCGGTTCAGAACCTGCGCCAGCCGCTGACGCTGATCCAGTGCCATGACGCGCCCGCGAACAGGGTCCATGCGCGACGACAGAATCGCCATTTTGATCTCGCCGTGGCGCAACAATCCGCTCAGCTCATCGGTGTCGACCACACCCTCGGGATTCGCGCACCACTCGATCACCCGAATGCCAAAGGATTGCAGCGTACGCAGGACGCTCCAGCCGCACGGTGATTCGACCAGCACCGCGCTGTCACGGAGTTGAAGGGCTTTCAGAACGGTCTTCAACACACCGGTCTTGTCCGGGCCGATAAACACGTTGTCCGGGTGCCAGCAGCGTTCTGTGGATGAGGTGTAGGACGCCGCCAGTGCGGTACGCAGCTCGATGTCGCCGAACGGTTGAAAGCGCGGATCGGGCTGACAAGGGTAATGGCGCATAAGGTCGCGCTCGAGGTTCAACAAGGCGCCGTCCAGAGACTGAAGCAGCGTCGGCTCATCGGCGCCGAAAACAAACATGTCCGAGCGGCGGGCGCTCGCCTGATAGCGTTCGAGCACATCGTCTCCTTCGCAATGGATGTCGTTGCACGGCTGGGGCAAGGCGTAATAGCCGGACTTGGGCACCGAGCAGATGCGGCCCTCTTTTTCCAGTAATGAGTAAGCGTTCTGTACGGTGGAAATGGACACCCGCAGTCGGCGGGCCAGCAACCGCAGCGACGGCAACTTGACTGCCGGGCCTTCGGGCAGCTCATTGGTCAGCCTCGACAGGTAGCGGTACACCATCTGGTAGGCAAAATCGGTCTTGTTATTATTCATTGGACACACCCCATCCATGCGCAAGGCGCAGGGTCAATGACAGAAAAGCACCGGGCAGCGGTTGAATGCAGGCTCGCGCGCCCGGCGTGTGAAAGGACATGCTCAACGCCCCGAGATCAGCTCCGAGACCGCTTCGCCGGTGTGCAGATCGACCGTCATCACGTGGCCCTTGTCCGGGTCACTGGCTCGTACCCGCGCGATGATCGAGCTGTCGTCGCTGAAGTCCACACGACGTTTTTCGTACAGGTTTTGCAGCCCTTTGAGACTCAACCCGCTGACATCCACCAGCCATTGAATGACCTGATCCGGCGCCGAATGCCCCGACAGCGCCCTGTGCAGGTCCGCGAGTGCCACCAGCATCCCGGGGTGACACACCCGTAAGAACGCTTCCAGTTGTGCTCCCGCGTCGACGAAGGGTGCGAACATCAGGCACACCAGTTGCGCCTCGCTCAGGCCAAAGGCCTCCTGCGCGTAGCCCGCCGCCAGCGCACGGCGCTCCTCGAGCTTGTCGGGATGATCGTAAGCTGCCAGCGCCTGGTCGATCAGGCGCCTGGGCATGCGCTTACGGCGCATCATCTCGGCCGCCAGTTCCAGGTACTCGGCAATGCCATCGGCGTAAGCGCGCCCCTGCACAAATAGCGCCTTGAGGCCTCGCATGTGGGCCATCAGCAATGGGTTGGCGCAGTCCGACTCACTGAAACTGAAGGCCAGATCATCGAAACGAAACCCCAGGAAATCCGTGAGCAACGCCCAGTGTTCCTCAAGCCGGAACCCGATCAGGTCGGCCACCGTCAGAAACGCAGGCGCAACGGGCTTGTTCGGATACCCGAGCGGTCGCAGCATGAACCCGGCGGGTTGCGTTTCTTCGCCGTAAAGTTCCCGGTAGTACGCGCGCCCCACACTGTCGATGGTGTTCAACGCGGTCATGAACCCCAGCGTGTGCCAATTCTCGACCGCCTGCCCTTCATGGCGTGCCAGGCGCATGATCCAGGTCGCGTACTGCTTCTGCTCCTTGAGCGAGTCGCCACTGAGGACAGCATCCACGCCGTCGCCCCAGCAGGCGGCACGGCCAAGGAACTCGGCCATTCCCAGATAACAGCTGTTGCAGAATGTCGTTCTCGCATCGCCTGCGGTCAGGTGCCCGCCGAGCAGCATGTCAGAGCGGTTTTGCTCCCGCCCCGCACTGGAAAATGGCAGGTCAGGCTCAAACGCCTGTACATACTGATGATCGACGACCAGCAACTCGACCCGTGGATCGTCGTGCAGAAACAGCGCGGAGTAGCAGCGATGAATGTTGGCCATGACCGCCGACGTCATGCCCGCGTGGCGCATATTGGCGACCCGAAGATTGAACGTCGCGGGTGCCCGGCCGGCGATGCTCAACTGCGCGGCACGCATCAGCGCCACGGTGTAGGCGCTGTCTTTACCGCCACTGAACGCCACCAATACTTTATAGGTTCCGATGTTCTCGATACCGCCGGCGGCGACGATCAAGCGTTGAATCAGTAATTGCAGCGCGGTGCGCTCTGCGCGATTGAAATAACTCAACAAGCGTTGCAGCACTTGTTGATAGACATAGTTCATGGCCTGCTCGTGAATAGAACCCATACTTCAACACCTGAATAACCCAGTACAGCGAACACATCGATTCGGCTACGACACGCGTCGTACTATCAGAGTCGATACTTTGTCATTGTTGTTATGTAACAACAGCCTCCCGTGCATTGACCGTCAACAACGGCTTGGGAGCAAAGTCATACTGGGACCTTGTCCACGAAAGATTGATGCTGCAGCCCTTTCGCACCTGCAGATGGGGATTGGAATGGGGCCGGACAGGGAGTATGCGCCCGTGAGGACGGGTGTTCGGCACGGCAAAACAACCGGCCACGGTAATGCATGAGGCATGACTCGTTCCTTGAGTATCAATGATCGCCTCATTATCGGTATCTGAAAAACAATTACAAGGTACAGATCAATGACGTATTGCCTGTCAGTCAAAGAATAAACTTTGCTGTCTTTTAAACAGAACTGTTTAACGTATCGGCGCTGACGCGTTCAAACGCCAGACATCACAACAGACTGCTCACCGCCGACCGTGTTTATTAATAACCATTGCATAAACAAAAAAGCCTTCCTGAAGTTTCAGGAAGGCTTCGTCGGGTATTGCGTGGCCGGTAAATGACAGCGAAGGCAGACACCTCTGAACGGTGACCGGATCTCCCACTCGACGCCCGGCCAAAGGCGTCGAACAGTCAGCTGAGCGCGGTGAATTGCGCTCAGGCAGGCTCGACTTCCACCACCACACGACCACCCACCGGGCAGCCATCCATCATGCGATGCGCGTCAACGATCTGATCGAACGAAAACACCTTGGTAATCTGCGGCACCAGAACCCGATCAGCGGTCATCTGGTTGATGTCACGCAGTGCACGTTTAACCGCTTCTTCGTCCTGCTTGATGCCCAGTTCAGGCTTGCCGGTGAAATTGCCGACACAGTGAACGAAGAACTGAATGTTTTTCTGGAACGCCGCGCACGCCGGGAACGGAGTCTGATTCCCGCCTTGCAGACCATAAAGGATCAGACTGCCACGAGGCGCCAATACGTCGCCCAACATCGACATCTGCGGGCCACCCAGGCCGTCAAGGACGATGTCCACGCCACGGTTGTCAGTGTATTTGTTGATCGCCATGAGCAGGTCCTGCTCCTCGGTGACCACCACTTTGTCCGCGCCCATTTTCAACAGGTATTCACGGCACGACTCGGTCTTGGTCGCCGCAATGACCTTGATGCCCAGCGCCTTGCCCAGTTGCAGAAACGCAGGACCTGCGCAATGGCTGGCGTCAGTGACCAACGCGGTCTGGCCAGGCTTGGCACGGGCCAGTTCCACGAATGCGAAGTACGCCACCAGCATCGGGGTGTAGTGAACAGCCGCTTCATTGGGCGTCAGTACATCCGGATAACGGGTAACAGAGGTGTGCGGCAACGTGATCAGCTCGCCATACACCGGGTGTACGTTAGGGTCAGCGGATGGAAAGCTGGCCACCTTGTCGCCCACTTTCAGATCGGCCACACCGTCACCGACGGCAGTCACCACGCCGGCCATTTCAGAACCCAGACCGGCAGGCAGCCGAGCTTGGGATGAAGCCAGATTTTGTCGCCACAGCACGTCGTACCAGGTCACACCGATCGCCTGGACGCGTATCTGCACCTCTCCGGGTGCTGGCAACGCGGCTTGCTGCTCTTCTACCTTGAGCACCTCGGCCGGGCCAAACTGATGAAAACGGATCGTGCGGGACATTTCGAACCTCGCCTTATGAACCTTGATGCCATGAACTCTATCCGGGCTCTGCCGGTAACACTATCAGTGGCTATTAATAGTCGACATGCCTGTCATCGATTCTGTTGCTGAAAGGCGGTCATTAGATAACCATCGAATGCTCACGTATTCAAGCGCGGCCATTGTTCTTTTCTCCTCCTGACATTGCAACCCGATGGGCAATTTCCGGATGAACGTACCCCCGACTGGCGCGAAAACTGCCGCAGGCGTGGACGTTTGCGCCGTCAGCCAGACCTATGGTTGGGGCAGACGCCCGACAAAAAGGTTCAGCACAAATTATCGACGGGCTTGATGGGTAACACGTTTGTATGCTTGCGGATGAATTTAACAGTGCGGAGAATCAATTTTTCCCCGTAATATTCGCACCTGAGCTGAACACTGGCCTGCCGCCTTGGCGGCCAACGTATTGACCAATGTCCCTGAGACCCCCGTCATGAATCGCAACGACCTGCGTCGCGTCGACCTCAACCTGCTCATCGTGTTCGAAACCCTTATGCATGAACGCAGCGTCACGCGTGCGGCCGAGAAGCTGTTCCTTGGCCAGCCGGCGATCAGTGCGGCCCTCTCCCGCCTGCGCGGCCTGTTCGATGACCCCTTGTTCGTGCGCACCGGCCGCAGCATGGAACCGACGGCGCGTGCCGTTGAGATCTTCGGCCTGCTTTCCCCTGCGCTGGATTCCATTTCCACCGCCGTGAGCCGCGCGGCCGATTTCGATCCGGCCACCAGCACCGCCGTGTTCCGCATCGGTCTGTCCGACGACGTCGAGTTCGCCCTGCTGCCGTCACTGCTCAAACGCCTGCGTTCGGAAGCACCCGGCATTGTGCTGGTGGTGCGTCGCACCAATTACATCCTGATGCCCTCGCTGCTGTCGTCCGGCGAAATCTCCATCGGCGTCAGCTACACCGACGACCTGCCGGCCAACGCCAAGCGCAAGGTCTTGCGTCGCAGCACGCCTAAATTGCTGCGCGCGGACACCATGCCCGGTGCAATCACGCTGGATGACTTTTGTGCACGGCCTCATGCGCTGGTGTCCTTTGCCGGCGACCTGGGTGGCTTCATCGACGAGCACTTGGAAAAGATCGGCCGCAAGCGTCATGTCGTGCTCGCGGTTCCACAGTTCAACGGCCTGGCAACGCTGATTGCCGGGACCGACATCGTCGCCACCGTGCCTGATTACGCGGCCGACGTGCTCGCGGCTGCTGGCGGCGTCAGGGCCGAGACAGTCCCCGTTGAAACGCGCACGTTTGAGCTGCATATGGCCTGGCGCGGCTCCCAGGACAACGACCCCGGCGAGCGTTGGCTGCGCTCGCGGATTCAGATGTTTTTTGGCGACCCGGACAGTCTCGTCTAATCGCCCGTCCCAGAGCCTTCACGCTGGCAAATATCATTCCCACTGATAGTTACCTTCGTCGTATTCGATTCGTGCAATAAAACCCCCGGGAACAGAATCCGCCCATCTCAAATAACATCGGCGGATTTTCCCATGGTTCAGTCACTTACTCCTTTGCGCTATCCCCTTGCCGCGTTGGCTCTGGTGGTACTCAGCGCTTGCGGAAAAGGCCCGGAATCGGCAGCTCAGGCGCCGGCTGCGGCCAAAGTCAACGTCGCCAAGGTGCTTGAGCAGCCGGTCAATGAATGGGACGAAGTCACTGCGCGTCTGGAAGCGCCGGAAACCGTGCAGGTTCGTCCTCGTGTCTCCGGTCAGATCGACTCGGTAGCGTTCACTGACGGCGCACTGGTGAAGAAAGGCGACCTGTTGTTCCAGATCGACCCTCGCCCGTTCGAAGCCGAAGTTCATCGCCTGGACGCACAGCTGCAACAGGCCAAGGCCGCGTCGGTGCGCAGCAACAACGAAGCCCAGCGTGGTGAACGTCTGCGCACCAACAACGCCATCTCGGCCGAACTGGCCGACTCGCGGACCACCACCGCACAAGAATCCAAGGCGGCAGTCGCGGCCATTCAGGCCCAGCTTGATCTGGCCCGTCTGAACCTGAGCTTTACCCGCGTGACCGCGCCGATCACCGGTCGCGTCAGCCGTGCGGAAATCACCGCCGGCAACATCGTCACCGCCGATCAGAGCATCCTCACCAGCGTCGTTTCCACCGACAAGGTCTACGCCTACTTCGACGCCGACGAGCGCGTGTTCCTCAAATACAACCAGTTGGCGCGCGATGGCAAACGTGGCGCCACCACGCCGGTGTACATGGGACTGTCCGACGAAGTCGAGAACCCGCACCTGGGCCAGATGAACTTCATCGACAACCAGGTCAATCCACGGACCGGCACCATTCGCGGTCGCGCCGTGTTCGACAACAGCAAGGGTGAATACACCCCAGGCCTGTACGCTCGCCTGAAGCTGGTGGGCAGCGGCACCTACTCGGCCATGCTGATCAAAGACGAAGCGGTCGGCACCGACCTGGGCAAGAAATTCGTGCTGGTGGTCGACAAGGACAACAAAGCGACCTATCGCAACGTTGACCTGGGGCCGAAGCTTGAAGGCCTGCGCATCGTGCGCAGCGGTCTGGCCAAGGACGACCGCATCGTCGTCAGCGGCCTGCAGCGTGTGCGCCCCGGTTCGCCGATCGACCCGCAAGACACCCCGATGGCCAGTGCTGAAACACTCGCTGCGCTGCAACAACAACGCCAAGCACTTGAAGCCAGCAATCAGCCCAAAGCCCAGTCAAAACTGGACGCCAAGGTTGCCGCTGCCGCTACGCCACGCGGTTAAGGGACTCACTCAATGAATTTCTCCAAATTCTTTATCACGCGGCCGATCTTCGCAGCGGTGCTGTCGCTGTTGATCCTGATCGCTGGTGCCATTTCGCTGTTCCAGCTCCCGATCAGCGAATACCCGGAAGTCGTGCCGCCGACCGTGGTCGTGCGCGCCAACTTCCCGGGCGCCAACCCGAAAGTCATCGGTGAAACCGTGGCCGCGCCACTGGAACAGGCGATCACCGGTGTCGAGAACATGTTGTACATGTCCTCGCAGGCGACCGCCGACGGCAAACTGACCCTGACCATTACCTTCGCGCTGGGCACCAACCTGGACACCGCGCAAGTACAGGTGCAGAACCGTGTCACCCGGACCGAACCGAAACTGCCGGAAGAAGTGACCCGCATCGGTATCACCGTGGACAAGGCCTCCCCTGACCTGACCATGGTGGTCCACCTGACCTCGCCGGACAAACGTTACGACATGCTCTACCTGTCGAACTACGCGGTGCTGAACATCAAGGACGAGCTCGCTCGCCTGAACGGTGTCGGTGACGTGCAGCTGTTCGGTATGGGTGACTATTCGCTGCGCGTCTGGCTTGACCCGAACAAAACCGCTTCGCGCAACATCACCGCCACCGACGTCGTCAACGCGATCCGCGAACAGAACCGTCAGGTCGCCGCCGGCCAGTTGGGCGCGCCGCCCTCTCCGAGCGCCACCAGCTTCCAGATGTCGATCAACACCCAAGGCCGTCTGGTCTCTGAGGAAGAGTTCGAAAACATCATCGTTCGTGCTGGCGAAAACGGCGAAATCACCCGCGTGAAAGATATCGCACGGGTCGAACTGGGCTCCAGCCAGTACGCGCTGCGTTCGCTGCTGAATAACCAGCCTGCGGTCGCGATTCCGATCTTCCAGCGTCCGGGCTCTAACGCCATCGACATTTCCAATGAAGTGCGCGGCGAGATGGAACTGCTCAAGAAGAACTTCCCGGAAGGCATGGACTACAGCATCGTCTATGACCCGACCATCTTCGTCCGTGGTTCGATCGAAGCGGTGGTTCACACGCTGTTCGAGGCACTGATTCTGGTGGTGCTGGTGGTGATCCTGTTCCTGCAGACCTGGCGCGCCTCGATCATCCCGCTGGCTGCTGTGCCGGTGTCGCTGATCGGTACGTTCGCCGTCATGCACCTGTTCGGCTTCTCCCTCAACGCGCTCTCGCTATTTGGCCTGGTACTGGCGATCGGTATCGTCGTGGACGACGCCATCGTGGTAGTGGAAAACGTCGAGCGGAACATTGAACTCGGCCACGAGCCGATGGAAGCCACGCAGATCGCCATGCGCGAAGTGACGGGCCCGATCATCGCGACGGCGCTGGTGCTGTGTGCCGTGTTCGTCCCGGCGGCTTTCATCTCCGGTCTGACGGGGCAGTTCTATAAACAGTTTGCCCTGACCATTGCGATCTCGACGGTGATCTCGGCGTTCAACTCCCTGACCCTGTCGCCCGCCCTGGCTGCCGTGCTGCTGCGTTCTCACGATGCCCCGAAAGACGGCTTCTCGCGCTTCCTCGACAAACTGTTAGGTGGCTGGTTGTTCCGTCCCTTCAACCGCTTCTTTGTCAAAGCCAGTAACGGCTATGTCAGCACGGTTGGCCGCGTGATCCGCATCAGCGGCGTGGCGCTGGTGGTCTACGCGGGCCTGATCGTCATGACATGGCTGGGTTTCTCGAGCACGCCAACCGGCTTTGTGCCGCAGCAGGACAAGCAGTACCTGGTGGCCTTCGCGCAACTGCCGGACGCCGCGAGCCTTGACCGCACCGAAGACGTGATCAAGCGCATGTCCGATATCGCCCTGAAGCAACCGGGCGTCGAAAGCGCCGTGGCCTTCCCGGGCCTGTCGATCAACGGTTTCACCAACAGCCCGAACTCCGGCATCGTGTTCGTGACGCTCAAGCCGTTCGACGAGCGCAAGGACGCCAGTGAGTCCGCCGGCGCCATCGCCGGTGCGCTCAACGGCAAATACGCGTCGATCCAGGAAGCCTACATGGCAATCTTCCCGCCGCCGCCGGTACAGGGCCTGGGCACGATCGGCGGTTTCCGTCTGCAGATCGAAGACCGTGGCAACCTGGGTTACGACGAACTCTATAAAGAGACGATGAACGTCATCGCCAAGAGCCGCAGCGTGCCGGAACTGGCAGCCCTGTTCACCAGCTACACCGTGAACGTGCCACAAGTGGACGCCGCCATCGACCGCGAGAAAGCCAAGACTCACGGCGTGGCCATCAGCGACATCTTCGACACCCTTCAGGTGTACCTGGGTTCGCTGTATGCCAACGACTTCAACCGTTTCGGCCGTACCTATCAGGTCAACGTTCAGGCAGAACAACAGTTCCGTCAGGACGCCGAGCAGATCGGTCAGCTGAAAGTGCGTAACAACCTGGGTGAGATGATCCCGTTGGCGACCCTGCTGCACGTCACCAACACGTCCGGCCCGGACCGCGTGATGCACTACAACGGTTTCATCACCGCCGAAATCAACGGCGCGGCGGGCCCTGGCTACAGCTCGGGTCAGGCAGAGGCGGCCATGAACAAGCTGCTTAAAGAGGAATTGCCTAACGGCATGACCTACGAGTGGACCGACCTGACCTACCAACAGATCCTGTCGGGCAACACGGCGCTGCTGGTCTTCCCGCTCTGCGTACTGTTGGCGTTCCTGGTACTGGCAGCGCTGTACGAAAGCTGGAGCCTGCCACTGGCGGTGATCCTGATCGTACCGATGACCCTGCTGTCGGCCATTGCCGGTGTGATCATCGCGGGCAGCGACAACAACATCTTCACCCAGATTGGCTTGATCGTACTGGTGGGCCTGGCGTGCAAGAACGCGATCCTTATCGTCGAGTTCGCCAAGGATGAACAGGAAAAAGGCAAAACCCCGCTGGAAGCCGTTCTGGAAGCGTGCCGCCTGCGTCTGCGTCCGATCCTGATGACCTCCTTCGCGTTCATCATGGGTGTGGTGCCCCTGGTTCTGTCCAGCGGTGCCGGTGCCGAGATGCGTCATGCCATGGGCGTGGCCGTGTTTTCGGGGATGCTCGGTGTGACCTTCTTTGGTCTGCTGCTGACACCTGTGTTCTATGTGCTGATTCGTAACTACGTTGGACGCAAAGAGGCACGCAAGGCGGCCAAGGCTCAACGGGTTCAGACCATCTCTTCGGAGGCTCATTGATGAAGGCTGCAAAACTCTTCCTGCCGAGCCTGTTGGTCCTGGCGCTGGCGGCCTGTGCCGTCGGCCCTGACTACAAGAAGCCGGACACCGCGGCGGCCAATGTTCAGGCCGCTGCCCAGGGCGCCTACGACCGCAGCCGTACCGAAACCATCTGGTGGCAGCAGTTCGACGACCCGACCCTGAACAAGCTTGTTGCGCAATCCCTGCAAGGCAACCGTGAATTGCGTGTGGCATTCGCCCGCCTGAAAGCGGCTCGCGCTATCCGCGATGACATCAGCAACGATGCCATGCCGGTGGTCACCAGCCGCGCCAGCAGCCAGATCGGCCGCGCTCAGGTGCCGGGTGAAACCGAGCACCGGGTCAACCAGGAACGCTATGACCTGGGCCTGGACATGGCGTGGGAAATCGACCTGTTCGGTCGCATCCAGCGCGAACTGGAAGCCAGCGAGGCCGATCAGCAAGTGGCCGAGGCCAACCTGTATCAGCTGCAAGTCACCATGATCGCCGAGCTGGTCGATGCCTATGGCCAGCTGCGTGGCGCGCAACTGCGCGAAAACATTGCCCGGGACAACCTGAAAAACCAGCAGGACTCGCGCAACGTGACCGTGCAACTGCGTGATGAAGGCGTGGGCAACGAAATCGATGTGGTGCGTGCCGATGCACGGCTGGCCGCTGTTGAGGCGACCATTCCGCAGTTGCAGGCCGAACAGGTCCGTGAGCGCAACCGTATCGCCACCCTGCTCGGTGAGCGCCCGGATGCCATGACCGTCAGCCTGGCGCCTGCCAAGCTGCCCGCGATCTCCAAGGCATTGCCGATTGGCGATCCCACCAAACTGCTGGAAAACCGTCCCGACGTGCGCAGCGCCGAGCGGCAACTGGCGGCTCAGACCGCGCGCATCGGCGTGCAGACCGCCGACCTGTTTCCACGGGTCAGCCTCAGCGGCTTCCTGGGTTTCACCGCCAGCCGTGGTTCGCAGATCGGCTCCGGTGCCGCCCAAGCTTGGGGCCTCGGCCCGAGCATCACGTGGGCGGCATTTGACCTGGGCAGCGTGAAAGCGCGCATCCGGGGCGCCAACGCCGATGCCGAAGGGGCCCTGGCCAATTACGAGCAACAGGTGTTGCTGGCACTGGAAGAAACCGAGAACGCCTTCAGCGATTACGACAAGCGCCAGCAACGTCTGGTGTCGCTGGTGCGTCAGAGCGAGGCGAGTCGCTCGGCGGCCAACCTGGCGAGCATTCAATACAAGGAAGGCACGGCTGACTTCCTGGTACTGCTGGATGCCGAACGTGAACGTCTGGCGGCTGAGGACAGTCAGGCCCAGGCCGAGATCGAGTTGTATCGCGGCATCGTCGCGATCTACAAAGCGCTCGGTGGCGGCTGGCAGCCAAACGCCTGACACACGGAAACCATTGCGGGGCGGTTCACCCACCGCCCCTCAAAGCCCCGGGCTCACAAGGTTCGGGGCTTTTCCGTTTCGCCGGGGGCGTTATTGCTGTTTGACACTCGCCCCACTCTCCCCGAAGCTGCTGCTCACGCAGAAACGGAAATCGGTATGCCTATCCCGTCTTCGCCGCACCCTCCGGCCCCTCTAAAAACTCGCCGCCGTTGGCTGAATGTGATCGCACTGGGCGCATTGGCGCTGATCATCGCTGTCGGTTTGCTGGTCCATGGCTGGCGGGCACCGCCACCCGCGCCAGTGGTCAATCACAGCTATGCCGAAGCACTGGAACAAGCCCACAACGGTAAACCTGGCGCGGCGCGTGTCCTTTATCAGCAATTGAGCCGAACCGACCTGTCGGACATTCGGCGCTCAGGCCTGCTCACTGAGCTGGCCAATTACCCCAGCCCCCAGGCGCTGAAAATTCTCGACGGCGACCTCAAGCGCCCTGCTCCGCTTGTCCAGCAAACCGCCATCGACACCGTGGCCGCCCTGGTGCCAGACGCTCAACGCAGCGTCCTGATAGGTCCCTTACTGGACGATCCCGATCAGAGCGTGCGCTTCTGCGCCGTCCGCGCACTGCTTGGCCTGACCCCTGATGATCTGGGGTTGTATTACGCAAGCGTTCAGGACGCCGCCGAGCAATACCAGAACACCCTGGCCTCTCAACCGCCCAACGGTGAAAGCCAGCTGGAACTGGCGAAGCTGTTCGTGAACACGGGCGCGTTTGAAAAAGCCTTCGATGCGCTGGACCTTGCGCTGAAACTGGAGCCCAACAACCTTCAGGCAGCAGTCGCCCAGGTTCAACTGTTGGACCAGCGCGGCCAGACCGACCGTTCGCGTCAACAACTCGCTCAGTTGCTCGAGAAGCACCCACAGTCGGCATTACTCCAATATGAGCTCGGCAAATGGCTGTTGCGGCATCAGCAAAATGAGTATGCGTTGCTGGCCATGGCCAAAGCGGTGGAGCTGGAACCCGAGAACACTGTTTATCGATACGATCTCGCGGTGGCTCTGCATGACCTTCACCAACTGGAGCCGGCGCAGCGTCAGCTTGAAGACATCCTGCAGCGGCAACCGGCCAATCGGCGCGCCCGAACGCTGTTGATTCGTTATTGGCAGGAAAACGGTCAATTGCAGAAAGTTCAGGTACTCCTCGCAGAGCTCGAGCAGCTCAATCCCGATGACCCGGCCTTGCAACAAGGCCTGTAGATGGCGAAAACAGCGGCATTGGGCGCAGCACCGATAGTTTCCCGTATTGGCCTAGTTTGAGAAATTACTTACAAGGCTTTACACCCGTGTTGTCAGTTTTTGTCAGACCGGTTTATGTTTGCCGTGATCTTTCATTTAACAATTGCACCTCACCTATTTTACAACTCGAAAAAAACGTGCATTATTTGTCCGTCGCGCATCACAACTACCCCCGCCACGGACGTGAAGCTGACAGCGCAACGTTAGTTTCTTCAAATCTTGATCCGTCAAGGCATCGGGGTAGTGACAAAATGAGCACAGGACCCTGACGTGCGTCCATGTAGCTTGCGTTGGGCTGATAACAGCCATTTATCGCCGGAGTACTATATTTGTCCAGACTTGCCGAGTTTCGCGCAGCAGAAAAAGCCCTTCAGGAACAGCTGGCTCAGCTGGAGAGCCTGAAGAATGACGCCGGGTTGAAAAAGGAGATCGAGTTCGAGCAGAAGCTCCAGGCCCTGATGAACACGTACGACAAGAGCCTGCGTGACATCATCGCCATCCTCGACCCGAACCCATCCACCGCCACCGCTGCACCGGCGGGCCCAAAACGCCGCCGCGCCCGTGTGGTCAAGGTTTATCAGAACCCGCACACCGGCGAACTGATCGAAACCAAAGGTGGAAACCACCGCGGCCTGAAGTCCTGGAAAGAACAGTACGGTGCCGAGACTGTCGATTCCTGGTTGCGTGGCTGATCGTCACGGCTGCACGACCAAAGCCTTATAAAAAAGCCCCGTTCTTCGGGGTTTTTTTATAAGCGTATTTAAGCAGACAAATAATTGACAGGCGGTGAAACGGCAAGTCCGGATAGTGGATGGTTTGCGAGCCAGAGTTCAACTTCGTATAAATCCCGTCGAGGCGCGCCGACTCACTGTTCGACACTTTGATGTTCATACCCCCCATTGCACCCTATACAAGGAGTAATGAATTCGTGTTATCAGCCAGACTGATTTCAGGCGCCAAAATAATTCGCTGACACGCGCATTATTGACGATGAAGGCCCCTTCATCTGTTTGGCTGGCAAAGGGCGCGAATCTTCACACTTTTTTCACATGCGGTTCTACACGATGGACACAGCTAAAGGATTAGCACCCCATGCCCGCTTCGGCGGGCTTCTTAATGCCTGCGATTTGAACCCGTTCACTTTCGATCACGGTGTTACATCCAGACGCAGGCTGTCGCGGATCCGTAGAACTTCCTCCTTGTTGGCCGCATAGCCATCCGCCGACCCCGCGTAGGACAGCGACCAGGCCATCTCCTTATTGGCTGCCGCCACGAGGGTCTGGGTCATCACGTGCGCCCCATTCTGCGTGATCGTGCAGGTCGTCTCCATGGCGGGAACCTCGCTCAGCGTGCTGTCTTTCATCTTTGTGCAGACACTCTGAAACCCGCTGCGGACGAAATTGACCTGCACGGCCTTGCGCATTTCCAGCAATACGCCTTGTACATTGACGTCATGACCGGGTTGCAATCGGGTCTGCGTCAGCTCCACCACCATCGCCGGATTACCGTTCTGATCATTCTTGACGGCTCGCTGACGGATTTGCACCGAGGGATGGTCAGGCGTTGAAGGCGGCTGAGGCAAGGCTTCCACTTCCCAGTCACTCGGCCAGACGATCATGGCGTCGGACGCCGACGCGAAGTTGAGACCCAGGGGCAGGCACAGACCTGCGAGGAAGAACGTGCGTAACGTAAAGAACATGACCGATACCTGAACGTCGAGCCCGAAAGTGTGAGCCAGACGCGCCACGGTCACAAGGCCCGGCGTCGCACTCTGCACATTGGGTTTTGGCTCACGCGCCGCGTCCCGTATCATGAGGCAACATTTACAGGACCACCCTGGAGTCATCGATGAGCCTGCACGAACTGAACACTTTCCCTGGCGTCACTGCCCAACCTGACGCGGCCACTGCGCAATTCGTGTTTAACCACACCATGTTACGCGTCAAGGACATCACCGCCTCGCTGGATTTCTACACCCGCGTGCTGGGGTTCAGCCTGGTCGAAAAGCGTGACTTTCCCGAAGCGGAGTTCAGCCTCTACTTCCTGGCCCTGGTCGACAAGGCGCAGATCCCGTCCGACGACGCGGCACGCAATGTCTGGATGAAAGGCATCCCTGGCATTCTGGAACTGACCCACAACCATGGCACCGAGAAAGATCCCGAATTCTCGTACCACAACGGCAACACCGATCCACGCGGTTTTGGCCACATCTGCATCTCCGTACCGGATGTGCACGTCGCCTGCGCGCGCTTTGAAGAACTGGGTGTCGACTTCCAGAAACGTCTGACCGACGGCCGGATGAAGAGCCTGGCCTTCATCAAGGACCCGGATGGCTACTGGGTCGAGATCATCCAGCCAACGCCGGTTTAAGCCCCGCGTAACGCGCTCTGTGGGCGCGTGCTTGCCCGCAATGGCGCCGGATCAGCTCACTCGGCCTTGACTGACCGCGCGCCTGCAAAAGCAATCGCGCATAAAAAAACCTCATGATCGCTCATGAGGTTTTTTTGTTTCTGCTGACTCAGCCAGGCATCAAGCCGGTGCGCTGGTGCGGATCAAGTGGTCGAATGCGCTCAGGGAAGCCTTTGCGCCCTCGCCGACCGCGATCACGATCTGCTTGTACGGCACCGTGGTCACGTCACCGGCCGCGAAGACCCCGGGGATCGACGTCTCACCGCGCTGATCGACAACAATCTCACCCCGTGGCGACAGCTCGATCGTGCCCTTGAGCCACTCGGTGTTCGGCAGCAAGCCGATCTGCACGAAGATACCTTCCAGCTCGATGTTGAGTTCGTCGCCGGTGGTGCGGTTCTTGTAGCGCAGGCCATTGACCTTCTGGCCATCACCCGTCACTTCGGTAGTCAGCGCGCTGGTCAGCACGGTCACGTTTGGCAGACTGTGCAGTTTGCGTTGCAACACGGCGTCAGCGCGCAGGGTGGTGTCGAACTCGAGCAGCGTCACGTGCGACACGATACCGGCCAAATCGATCGCCGCTTCGACGCCCGAGTTGCCGCCACCGATAACGGCGACACGTTTACCTTTGAACAGCGGACCGTCGCAGTGCGGGCAGTAAGCCACGCCCTTATTGCGGTATTGCTGCTCGCCCGGCACGTTCATTTCGCGCCAGCGGGCACCGGTCGCCAGAATCACGGTCTTGCCCTTGAGCACGCCACCACTGGCGAACTTGACCTGATGCAGCTCGCCATCCTTGCCAGGAATCAGCTGGTCGCCGCGCTGCAGGTTCATGATGTCGACTTCGTATTCCTTGACGTGTTCTTCAAGGGCGACCGCCAGTTTCGGGCCTTCAGTGTGTTGCACCGAAATGAAGTTTTCGATCGCCATGGTGTCCAGCACCTGACCGCCGAAGCGCTCAGCCGCGACACCGGTACGAATACCTTTACGCGCTGCGTAGATCGCCGCAGCGGACCCCGCCGGGCCACCACCGACGACCAGCACATCGAACGCCTCTTTGGCATTGAGCTTTTCGGCCTGACGATCACCGGCACTGGTGTCGATCTTCGCCAGAATCTCTTCCAGGTTCATGCGGCCCTGACCGAACAGCTCGCCGTTCAGGTAGATGCTGGGGACCGACATGATCTGGCGGTCAGTGACTTCTTGCTGGAACAGGCTGCCTTCGATCGCAACGTGCTGCACATTCGGGTTCAGCACGGCCAGCAGGTTCAGCGCCTGAACCACGTCAGGGCAGTTCTGGCAGGTCAGCGAGAAGTAGGTTTCAAACTTGAACTCACCGGTCAAAGCGCGCGCCTGCTCGATCGTGTCCTCACTGGATTTCGACGGATAGCCGCCGACTTGCAGCAAGGCCAGTACGAGCGAGGTGAATTCGTGGCCCATCGGCAGGCCGGCAAAACGCAGCTTGATGTCCTGGCCCGGGCTGTTCAGGGCGAAAGACGGTGTGCGTGCATCGTTGCCATCGGTATTCAGGGTGATCTGATTGGAGCTGCTGACGATGTCATTGAGCAGTGCCAGCATTTCTTGCGATTTCGCGCCGTCATCAAGGGACGCGACGATCTCGATTGGGCGAGTGATCCGCTCCAGGTACGATTTCAACTGAGCTTTAAGATTGGCGTCCAACATGATTCGGCTTCCTTTTCAATATTCTAAATCTGGAAATAAAAACGCCCAGGCGATAACCGCCCGGGCGTTTTTTGGGGGCGATGCGGTTTACGTGCTAGAGCTCATCGCTCCCGGTCCGGCCATGAGTGTCATGGGGACTTAGATCTTGCCGACCAGGTCCAGGGACGGAGCCAGAGTCGCTTCGCCTTCTTTCCACTTGGCTGGGCAGACTTCGCCCGGGTGAGCAGCCACGTACTGAGCAGCCTTGATCTTGCGCAGCAGCTCGGAAGCGTCACGGCCGACACCGCCGTCGTTCAGTTCAACGATTTTGATCTGACCTTCAGGGTTGATCACGAAGGTGCCACGGTCAGCCAGACCTGCTTCTTCGATCAGAACGTCGAAGTTGCGGGAGATGGTCAGGGTTGGGTCGCCGATCATGGTGTACTGGATTTTGCCGATCGCTGGCGAGGTGTTGTGCCAGGCAGCGTGAGCAAAGTGGGTGTCGGTAGAAACGGAGTAGATTTCCACGCCCAGTTTCTGGAACGCGTCGTAGTTGTCAGCCAGGTCTTCCAGTTCGGTTGGGCAGACGAAGGTGAAGTCGGCTGGGTAGAAGAACACCACAGACCATTTGCCTTTGAGGTCAGCATCCGAAACGTCAACGAAAGAGCCGTTCTTGAAAGCGGTCGCTTTAAACGGTTTTACTTGGCTGTTAATGATAGGCATCGGGTGGATCTCCTTAGGGTTGGAAAATTGGGTGTGTGTCAAATCGATGGGGAGGATATTACTCACAATCACCTGAGATGGCTCATTGGCAAACCTCATGCTGGTGATTGGTTTTCGCTATAGAACCACTCTATTAATAGAAGAAATCAGTGACACCTTTTCGTGCCTCGCTCCTATCAAGACGAATGGCCCCGTCCTCCGCCGCCCTTTGAACGCGCCCACAGCCTAGCGAGTTCTTCCTGATGTGTTCAAGTCACTAGGACATCTGGACAAAGATCACGCACAATGACGCGCATTGATGGTATGTAACACTACATACGTAACACAGTACGTTTTGACAGGGGCATGCATGGCGCGCAGCGGTGTAAGCAGGGCAGAAGTTCAGGCGGCAAGGCTGGCGTTGGTCGCGCGTGGCGAAAATCCCAGTATCGATGCAGTACGTATCGAGATGGGCAATACTGGCTCCAAGACTACCATCCACCGTTTCATGCGTGAACTGGATGAGCATGATACTGGCGCCTCACCTTCACAGATCGACGACGAGTTACTGGCCCTCGTCAGTCGCCTGGCCAGTCGCCTGCGGGAACAGGCGCAGGAACACATTGACAAAGCACAGGCCAGACTCGACGCCGAAAAGAAAGCATTGCAAGACACGCTGCAACAGACCCAACGCCAACTGGCCGACCTGATTGAGCGCCACGCCTTGCAAACCACCAAGCTGGGCACCCAGACAGCCACCTTGCTCAGCACGCAACACGAATTGCAAACAGAGCAAAAACACAACGCGCGCCTGGTTCAAGCAGCCAAAGACGTTGAGTCTCGCCTGCAAGACAAGGACGAGCAGATTCGTTCGTTGAAAGAACAGCACCTGCAGTCCCACACCCAATGCGCATTGCTTCAGGAGCGATTGAATAACGCGATCAAGGAAAGCGAAAAAATTCAGGAGCGCCTGACCGAACGCGACCAGCAGAACCGGGTGCTGGAACTCATCTTGATCAAGACCGAAGTGGCACTGGAAAACGTACGAGCGGGGCAGCCTGCCGCGCCACCCTCCCGCGAGGGCTAAGCACTGTCAGACGGCGCCTCGATCAGCCCACGCACCCGCTGTGCCAGCTCATCGATGCTGAATGGCTTGGTCAGCATGTCCATGCCAGCGTCTAGAAAATCGCCCCGCACCTGGGCATTGCGCGCGTAACCCGTCATGAACAGCACGCGCAGCTCAGGCCGGTGCTGGCGGGCGATTTCCGCGAGTTGCCTTCCATTCATGCCCGGCAGGCCGACATCGGTCACCAACAGATCGATACGGCCAGCCCCCAGCAGGATCGGCAACGCCGCTGCGCCATCCGGCGCCACTTCTACCGAATAGCCAAGCTCGCGCAACACATCGACCACCAACATCCGCACATCCGGCTCGTCCTCAACGACCAGCACACGCTCGCCCTGACTGGCACGAGGCGGGGCCGGATCTTCATTCGTGGGGACCTGCCGCTCATTCGATTCGAAGTGGCACGGCAAATACAGGTCGATGCGCGTGCCCTGCCCTTCAACGCTGTCGATCTGAACCTGGCCACCTGTCTGGTTGATGAAGCCGTACACCATCGACAACCCAAGCCCTGTGCCCTGGCCGATCGGCTTGGTCGTGAAGAAAGGATCGAAGGCGCGGGCGATCACATCGCTGGACATACCGGTGCCGGTGTCCTGCACGCTCAGGCGCACGTAATCGCCCGGCGTGAGCGCATCGTGCAGCACGGCCACGTGCACCACTTCGGTCTGGATCAGCAAGCGGCCGCCGTCAGGCATGGCGTCGCGCGCATTGATCACCAGATTCAGCAGTGCGTTTTCAAGCTGGTGTTCGTCGGTGTGGGTCAAACGCAGCGAGCTGTTCAGGTCGATTTCCAGCTCAATGCTTTCACCAATGGTTCGCCGCAGCAGCTCCTCCATGGACACGACCATGTGATTGATGTCCACCGCGCGCGTATTCAGCGACTGGCGCCTGGCGAACGCCAACAGTCGATGGGTCAGCGAGGCCGCACGATTCGCCGAGCTCATCGCAGCCTCGATGTAGTGGTCAATCTCCGACACTCGCCCGGCCGCGACTCGGCGCCGAATCAGGTCCAATGCGCCCAGCACGCCCGTGAGCATGTTGTTGAAGTCATGGGCAATGCCGCCAGTGAGTTGCCCGATGGCATCCATTTTTTGTGCGTGGCGTAATGCTTCTTCGGCCTGAGCGCGCTCGGCAATCTCAACCTGCAGACGCTCGTTGATGTCGGCCAGTTCGCGGGTGCGCTCCGCAACGCGAAGCTCAAGACTCTCGTTGAGCTCACGCAAAGCGTCTTCGGCCTTGACCTGTGCAGTGATATCCGTGTTTGTGCCGATCCAGTAAGTGATACTCCCGGAGTCGTCACGAATGGGGAGTGCTCGCGAGAGAAACCAACGGTACAAACCGTCCTTGCCACGCAGCGGGAAGGTGTCTTCCCAGATAGACCCTGTTGCAAAGCAACGGCGAAAACGCGAGTCGACACGTTCCAGATGATCGGGATGATGAAGCGATCGCCACCCCAACGCCATCATTGCCTCATGGGACGTGCCGGTGTAGCTGTACCAGCGCGCGTTGTACCAATAAATCCATCCGCCAGCATCGGCAATCCACGCCAACTGACTCATGTTGTCGGCGAGCGTGCGGAACTGCCGCTCACTTTCGTGCAACGCTTTTTCAACGGCGAGCGACGGCTGATCGGTCGATGGATCGTCAGGCGCAGAGGGATTCAAGGGCATGGATGCCGAAAAACTCTTGCTGGTCAAAAAGTGGGTCCGTCCTTCAAAAACAAGTGCTCACCCGGTCCTCGTCCATGAGGCCGGGCTACATCAGCGCCATGACGCCAGTGTCAGCGTGTGGCGGTACGCATGGTGACGAACTCTTCGGCGGCCGTCGGGTGCACGCCGATGGTGTCATCGAAAATCTGCTTGGTTGCGCCAGCCTTCAGCGCAATCGCCAGGCTCTGAATGATCTCACCCGCATCCGGACCGACCATATGGCAGCCCAATACGCGATCCGTCTGGGTGTCGACCACCAGCTTCATCAGCGTGCGCTCTTGGTTATCCGTCAGCGACAGCTTCATCGGCCTGAAGCGGCTTTCGAACACCTGCACGTCATGGCCCGCTTTTTTAGCTTCTTCCTCGGTGAAGCCGACGGTGCCAATGTTGGGCAGGCTGAACACCGCAGTGGGGATGTGGTTGTAATCCACAGCACGGTACTGCTCGGGTTTGAACAGGCGTCGAGCAACCGCCATGCCCTCAGCCAACGCCACCGGCGTCAGCTGAACCCGGCCGATGACATCGCCCACGGCGATGATCGACGGCTCGGTGGTCTGATAACGCTCATCGACCTTGACGAAGCCCTTCTCGTCGAGCTGGACGTTGACGGTTTCCATGCCGAGGTTGTCCAGCATCGGACGGCGTCCGGTGGCATAGAACACGCAATCGGTATTGAAGCTGCTGCCGTCGTTGAGCGTGAGTTGCAAGGTGCCGTCCGCGAGCTTCTCGATCGCCTCGATTTCGGTCTTGAAACGAATGTCCATGCCGCGCTTGGCCAGCTCTTCGTGCAGGTGCGTGCGCACGCTGCCGTCAAAGCCGCGCAGGAACAATTCACCGCGATACATCAACGAGACGTCGGCACCGAGGCCATTGAAGATCGAGGCAAACTCGACGGCAATGTAGCCGCCGCCCACCACCACGACACGCTTGGGCATCTGCTCGAGGAAGAACACTTCGTTGGAGGTGATGGCGTGCTCGCGGCCCGGGATATCCGGCGTCTGCGGCCAGCCACCTGTGGCGATCATGATGTGCTCGGCGGTGTGCACCTGGCCGTTGATTTCGACTTCGTGCGGACCGCGCAACTTCGCGTGCCCTTCCATCAGGGTCACACCGCTGTTGGCCAGCAGATTGCGGTACACACCATTAAGGCGATGGATTTCGTGATTCTTGTTGGCGATCAGGGTCGGCCAGTCGAACTCGGCTTCACCGCTGGTCCAGCCAAACCCCTTGGCCTGCTCGAAGTCTTCGGAGAAATGCGCACCGTAGACCAGTAACTTTTTTGGCACACACCCGACGTTGACACACGTCCCCCCCAGATAGCGGCTTTCAGCGACCGCCACGCGGGCACCGAAGCCTGCGGAAAAACGTGCAGCGCGAACACCACCGGAACCGGCGCCGATCACAAACAGGTCGAAGTCGTAGCTCATTTCTTTCTCCTTGACAGGAGGGCTAGCATAACCGCTCCAGCGCGCTCGGCAAGGTCTGTAGGACAGAAACGACAAAGCCACCCGAAGGTGGCCTTGTTTGCAGTACAGCTGTCGGTCAATTCACCGACACAGCCAAATCACTGAGTGGATTTGCCGGTTTTGTAGAAGTGCTCGAAGCAGAAGTTGGTCGCTTCGACGTAGCCTTCAGCGCCACCGCAGTCGAAACGCTGGCCTTTGAACTTGTAAGCCAGCACGTTGCCTTCGGCCGCCTGTTTCATCAGGGCGTCGGTGATCTGGATTTCGCCACCTTTGCCCGGCTCGGTGTTTTCGATTTTTTCGAAAATGTCCGGCGTCAGGATGTAGCGACCGATGATCGCCAGGTTCGACGGCGCGTCTTCCGGCTTTGGCTTCTCGACCATGTCAGTCACGCGGAACAGGCCCGGCTTTATCTCTTCACCTGCGATCACGCCGTACTTGTTGGTTTCGTTCGGATCGACTTCCTGGATGGCCACGATCGAGCACTTGTATTGCTTGTGCAGCGCGACCATCTGGGCCAGAACGCCGTCGCCGTCAAGGTTGACGCACAGGTCGTCCGCCAATACCACGGCGAATGCTTCGTTGCCGATCAGCGGACGACCGCTGAGGATCGCGTGACCCAGGCCTTTCATTTCGGTTTGACGGGTGTAGGAGAAGCTGCACTCGTCGATCAGACGGCGGATACCGACCAGGTATTTTTCTTTGTCGGTGCCTTTGATCTGGTGTTCCAGTTCATAGCTGATGTCGAAGTGATCTTCCAGCGCGCGCTTGCCGCGACCGGTGACGATGGAAATTTCATTCAAACCCGCAGCAAGTGCTTCTTCCACGCCGTACTGGATCAGTGGCTTGTTGACAACTGCCAGCATCTCTTTAGGCATGGCTTTGGTCGCTGGCAAAAAGCGAGTGCCGTAACCGGCTGCAGGGAACAAGCATTTCTTGATCATATAAGTCCTTGATGGGGCTGGGGGTGTTGCGGCGCAGTCTAATCAGGCGTTGATCACCTTACAATGCCCGCCACTGGCCGTTCGCTGCCATGGTAGAGGAATAGTTGCGCAGATAGTTCCGCACGTTTACGGATATTGCGACCACAGAACATCTGCAAACCGCCGGAAATTGCTCGCAGACGTTTGCTCGCCGAATGGCCGTTCATTGTCCGTCGCGTCACGCGTATGAGGACATCCCTCCCCTCAAAACCACCGGTTCATGACAGGAGCAAGCGTAGCCCGCTTCATCCGTTTGCGTAGGAAAATAATGCCGTTGCGCCGTATCATGGCGACCTGAATCACTAATCGAGATGGATCGATGTCGGAAGTCAAAACTGTAAACGGGTACCAGATCAAGAAACTCCAGGATGGCAAATGGTGGCTTGTCGGCCACGACCAGGAAGCCGTTGCCGGCCCATTCGACAGCGAAAGCAGCGCTGTCGAAGTCGCCGCCGTGTTCGAAGACACGCCTGCGCCCCGTCGTCGCAGCGATAAATAGTCTGCCTGGCAGGCTGCCGATCAGGCCTGGCCAGCGGGCCTGATCGGGCTTCAACCTGAAATTTATTGGGTGATGCCGGAACGATGGCACAACCCGTCAGTCTCACGAAAGCTGCTTATCAACCCGGCCCTCATCGCGAAGCATTAGAAATGATCAAGAACCTGTCCCTCATTGTTGTACTGGGCCTGACCGGCTGCGCCACTGCGCAAGACACTTACCTGAAAGACGGTAAACAAGCCCTGAGCATCGATTGCTCCGGCGAGGCCATGTCCTGGGCCGCCTGCTATGAAAAAGCCGACGCCTCGTGCGCGGGAACCGGCTACAACATCGTCAGCACCAACGGCACGCCCCAGCCCAAGGACGCCGACAAGACGTTGGGGGTCGATGTCGGCAACTACAAGACGCGCAACGTACTCGTGGTGTGCAAGTAGCCTGCGGTGGGCGGACGATCAACGCAGCGTCATTCCCCTGAAATGCAGGCGGTCACCGCATGCTGAATATCCTTGGGTCTCAGCGGGTTGTTGCCGCCACTTTCAAACAACTTGATTGAACTGCCCCCTGAGCGTTTTTCGACATCCACGATCGCAGTCGGTGTCTCGCTGGTGAATTTTTGCGGGACGATGATGCGCATACCCTCGTGGTGAGCCTCAATCTGTGGAGGCTTGCGACTGTCACCTATCCTGGCGATAAAACACTCGGTGTATTCCTGAGGATTCTTGCCCGACATCACGCTCATGGTGGGCGGCGTGTGCTCGATGTCTGCCACCGAAGCACAACCGGTCATCGCCAGAGCCAGAACAACAACAGCGAGTTTCATACAATCCCTCCAGTAAAGGTCCTACGACAAGCCGGAGCTCGATAAAGTCCGTGCCCGTCTCACTTTTTTAGCCGCAAATGCGGCGATTACACCGCGCTCGCGCACAATGCCAGTGCCCACCGTGCTATCGTTTCGGGTTTTCGAGAATGCCCTGTCTCCGGAGACACCCATGAAATTCGTACACCAGCGCGAGCACCTCAACGAAGACGACCTGGTCGTCATCGAGTGCTCCCAGCTCTGCAACATACGCCTGATGAGCGACGCGAATTTCCGCAGCTTCAAAAACGGCGGACGCCACACCTATCACGGCGGCGCATTCGACCGCTTCCCGGCCAAGATCGCGGTGCCCAGCACCGGGTTCTGGAACATCACCATCGACACCGCCGGGCGCAAGCTGGACACGAATGGCGGCCGCAAAACGACGTTCACTCATTCGATCAAAATCGTACGCCGGACATCTTCGCGGCTGAGCTGATCCTGTCGTTCATTAACCACCGTAAGGCGTGAAAGCTTTGTTGCCACGCCCTCCTCCTTCCGTTTTCAAGGAACACAACGTGACCGCATCCGCCCCTGTCGTCAAATATGCCATCAGCTACAAACTGAATGGCGAGCGCCGCTTCGAGTTTGCTTTGCTGCAATCGCCTTCCGCCGAAGAAGCCCTGGCTGCATTGCAGAAAATGCACAGCGGCAGCGATGATGTGATCAGCGATGTCAAAGTCAGCAAGGCACTCTGACACACCTGATAACCGGTAACGCCGCGATGATGCAACGCAAAGGCACCACACCCGCCACCTTCGACCTGTTTGCCGACGACACGCCGCAATCCTCAGCGTCCGAGCAGATTGGCCCTCGGTCTTTTGTGTTTCGCGGCTTCGCCCTGCCGCTCATTGACCGCTTGCTGCCCTCGCTTGAGTCAGTGCTCACCCGCGCGCCCTTCCGCAACATGATCACGCCCGGTGGGCACACCATGTCTGTGGCACTGAGCAGTTGCGGGCAGTTTGGCTGGACCACTGATCGCAGCGGCTACCAGTACACCCGAATCGATCCGCAAACAGGAAAGCCCTGGCCCGAGATGCCCGAGGTGTTCATGGAGCTGGCGCGCTCGGCTGCTGACGCTGCGGGCTTCGCCGCTTTTGTTCCTGACGCCTGCCTGATCAACCGCTACATTCCGGGCGCAAAAATGTCGCTGCACCAAGACAAGGACGAGCGAGGGTATGAATGGCCAGTGGTGTCGGTATCGCTCGGCATCCCGGCGATGTTCCTGTTCGGCGGTCACGCCCGCAGCGACACGACTCAACGCGTACCGCTGTTTCATGGCGATGTGGTGGTATGGGGCGGTGAAGACCGCCTGAGGTTTCATGGCGTGATGCCAGTCAAGCAGGCCGAACACCCTCAACTGGGCGAACAGCGCATCAACTTCACGTTTCGCAAGGCACGGTGAACGTCGCGAGTAAGGCGCACTCCCTTTGGAAGTGAGCTTGCTCGCGATTGCGAAACGTCAGACGATTTCGGTGTTGAACGTGCCGACGTCATCGCGAGCACGCTCACGCCTACAGGCTTGGCGTCGCATCAGGGGGTGACGACTTCTGCCGTCGCCCGGGTCTTGACCGGGCACACCACCCGATGCAGGTTCAACGCCGTATTGATGATCCCGATATGGCTGAACGCTTGGGGGAAGTTGCCCAACATGCGGCCATCGCGGGGGTCGTACTGTTCGGCGAGCAGGCCGACGTCGTTGCACAGACCGCACAGGCGATCAAACAGATCGCGCGCTTCCTTGTCGCGACCCTGCAGTACATACACGTCCGCCAGCCAGAACGAACAGACCAGAAACGTGCCTTCACTGCCCGACACGCCATCGGTGCTGCGTTCACCGTCATAGCGCAGCAGCAAGCCGTCCTGCATCAGAGACCGCTCGATCTGGACCACGGTGCCGCTCACGCGTGGATCGTCCACCGGCAAGAATCCGGTCAGCGCGATCTGCAACAGACTGGCGTCCAGTTCCTTGCCGCCGTAGGTCTGCACAAAACTGCCCAGCTCGGCATCAAACCCGTTCATGCAGACATCGGCATGGATCTCATCGGCGACCCTGCGGTAATGCAGACCGCGCTCGCGGGCTTCCGGGTGATCACTCTGCGCCAACACGCCGGCGTTGCGATCAAAAGACACCCACGCCATCACCTTGGAGTGCGTAAAGTGCCGAGGCTCGGAACGAATTTCCCAGATCCCCGCATCCGGCAGGTGCCAGACCCTTTCCAGAAACGGCATGATGACTTTCTGGATCTCCGTGCTGCGCGGCAGACGGGGCAAGCCGCTTTTTAGCGCCTGCGTCATGGCATCGGCCACTTCCCCGTACACGTCCAGCTGTATCTGCGTGGCCGCCGCGTTACCGATCCGCACCGGGCGCGATCCCTCATAGCCGCTCAGCCACGGCAGCTGGTACTCCGGCAAACGCCGCTCGCCGCCCAGGCCATACATGATCTGAACCTGTTCCGGGTTCCCCGCCACCGACCGCAACAGCCAGTTGCGCCAGGCCGTGGCCTCTTCGTAATAGCCCAGGTTCATGAAAGCCAGCAGCGTCATGGTCGCATCACGCAACCAACAGAACCGATAATCCCAATTGCGCTCGCCGCCCAACTGCTCCGGCAACGAGGTGGTGACCGCCGCGACGATACCGCCGGTAGGCGCGTAGGTCATGGCCTTGAGGGTGATCAGTGAGCGCTTGACCTGATCGGTCCAGGGCCCGACATCGGGGCAGCGGTCCGAAAACTCTCGCCAGAACGTTTCCGTCTGCTTCAACGCCTGCTCGACATCGAACGCCGCCCGCACAGGCTCGTGGGACGCTTGCCACGCCAGCGCAAAGCCGAGGCGCTGCCCCGCACTTACAGTGAACCGGCTTTGCGTGTGGTGATCGAGCGGGTGCAGTTCTGCAGGCGTGCGCAGCACCAGCATCTCGGGACCTGCCACGGCGGTCATGGTGTGCGGGTCTCGCTTTTCCACCCACGGCACGGTGCTGCCATAGTCAAAGCGGATCGCCAGGTCCATCGTGAAATCAACGGTCCCCTCCACGCCCACCACCACACGGACAACGCTGCTCTCCATTTCCATGGGCATGAAGTCGATCAGCATCGCCTGACCGGTGTCAGTAGTGAACAGGGTTTCGAGAATCAGCGTACCGTCGCGGTAGCTGCGCCGTGACTGGCATCCAGGCTCAGTGGGCGCGATCTTCCAGCGACCGTTGTCGCTGTCGCCCAGCAGGGCTGCAAAGCAGGCAGGTGCGTCGAAGCGCGGAAAGCACAACCAGTCCAGCGACCCGTCGCGGGCCACCAGCGCCGCCGTCCGGCAGTTGCCGAGCAGCGCGTAATCTTCAATCAATACAGCCATGGGGCAATGTTCCCTCTTGGTGTACACGACCATCGGTCACAGCAAGACGCTGTGCCGACGACTTCGGTCGCGAAGAAACCGGAGAACCGGCGGACGTCAGCGTGCGCATCAATGCCGACGCTTCACTGCCAGAGAGGCAACGAAGTGCCGGCCTCGAGAGCACACTCCCGCCCGCAGATCATCCGGGTACTGCCGTCAGCGCGGCAGGATGTAGCGCTCAATGGCCGTGGCCAGACCGTCCTCGAGGTTGCTCCCGGTGACGTAGCTGGCTTGGCTTTTGACGGCTGTTTCTGCCTGACCCATCGCAATCGACAGCCCGGCACGCAGGAACATCGCCACATCGTTCCCCGCATCACCTATGGCCGCCGTATGGGCCAGCGCCACGCCTAATTCCTCGGACAACGTCTCCAGCGCCGTGCCTTTATTGGCATCGAGCGCGGTGACATCCAGGTAATAGGACTGAGAGCGGGCGGCGCGCGCCGCGTCCGCAATCAAAGGATTGAGCTGGACTTCAAGCCGCTTGAGCAGCTCGAAATCCTTGCTGGCGGCCACGATCTTGTCGATGCGATCGATGTAACCCTCGAAATGCTCGACCTGAACGAAGTCGTACCCCAGCGTGTTGCGCTCATGCTCGACGTAATCCCCTTGCGGGTCGAGCAACAGCCACTGATCGTCGGCAAACACCCACACCGACACGCGCTCTGCGGCGAACAGCTCAAGGCTGGTCCGTGCCGCTTCGGGCGCGATGCGGTGAGCCTTGAGCAGGCTGCCATCGGGCCTGATGATGTTGGCGCCGTTGAACGCCACGGTCGGCAGATCGATGCCCAAGGCTTCGATCTGCTGACGCATGGCCCTCGGCGGACGGCTGCTGGCAATGGTGAAATGGATGCCGGATTCGCGCAATTGACGCACAGCGTCGATGTTGGCCTGGCTCAGGCTGTGATCGGGCCGCAGCAACGTGCCATCAATGTCTGACAACAGGAAACGGATGAGGGGTTGCGTGGAATCACTCATCCGAGTCGTTGCCAGCTGCGACCGTCACGCGCCAGCAGCTCGTCGGCACCTGACGGGCCGTCTTCACCGGCGTTGTACATCTCGACGTGCGGATCCTTGGCCCATGCATCGATGAACGGTTGCACCGCACGCCAGCCGTTTTCGATGTTGTCGGCACGCTGGAACAGGGTCTGGTCTCCGGTCAGACAGTCGTAGATCAGGGTTTCATACCCGGTCGACGGCTGCATCTCGAAGAAGTCCTTGTAGGCGAAACCCAGTTCGATAGTCTGCATGTCGAGGGTCGGCCCCGGCTTTTTGGCCTGCAGGTCGAACCACATGCCTTCGTCAGGCTGGATCTGGATCTTGAGGAAGTTAGGCTCCACCCGGTCCACGTCCGTGTCACGGAACTGGGCATACGGTGCAGGTTTGAAGCAGATCGCAATCTCGGTATCACGCACACTCATGCGCTTGCCGGTGCGCAGATAAAACGGCACGCCGACCCAGCGCCAGTTGTCGATCATGACCTTGAGCGCCACGTAGGTTTCCGTGTTGCTCTCAGGGTCAACCCGGTCTTCCTGGCGGTAGCCGGGCACGCTCTTGTCGCCGATCGTGCTCTCGCTGTATTGACCGCGCACCGAGTTGGCCAGCGCTTCCATTTCCGACCAGGGCCGAATCGCGCCGACCACCTTGGCCTTCTCGCCCCGCACCGCGTCGGCGCCAAACGCTGCCGGAGGTTCCATGGCAACCATGGCCAGCAGTTGGAACAGGTGATTGGGCACCATGTCCCGCAGCGCACCGGTGGTTTCATAGAAACTGCCGCGGGTTTCGACGCCTACGGTTTCAGCCGCGGTGATCTGCACATGATCGATGTAGTGATTGTTCCAGAACGACTCGAACAGCCCGTTGGAGAACCGGCTGACCAAAATGTTCTGAACCGTTTCCTTGCCCAGGTAGTGGTCGATCCGGTAGATCTGCTTCTCGCTCATCACCTTCAGCAAGCAGCTGTTCAGCGCGACCGCACTCGGTAGGTCGTGACCGAACGGCTTCTCGATCACCACGCGACGGAAATAGTCGTCGCCCTCGACCATCAGCCCCGAGGAGCCGAGCCGTTTGGTCACTTCACTGAAGAAACGCGGCGCGGTCGCCAGGTAGAACACCGCATTTTGCGTGCCGGTGTTCTTGATCTTCGCGTCGATGTCCGCGTAGGTGCCATCGTCGAGAAAATCGCCTGTGATGTAGGTGATCCGTTTGGCAAGGCTGCCCCACAGCGCCGGATCCAAGGGTTCTTCTCCACCTTGGGCGACCTTGTTGGCCGCCTCTTGACGAATGAAGTCCTCAAGCTTCTTGGCGAAGTCGGCGTCACTGACGGTGTTGTGGTCAACGCCGACGATGTGCAGGTTCTCGCCCACCAGTCCGTCACGGAACAGGTTGTAGAGCGCCGGCATCAACAGCCGCTTGACCAGGTCGCCGTGGGCGCCGAACAGGAACAGCGTGGTCGCCGGAGCGACCGGAGCCTTTTGCTTGCTGCGGGATAAACCCATTATTTTGGTTCCTTATGACCACCAAATCCGAAACGCATGGCGGACAGCATTTTGTCGCCGTACGTGCTTTGTTGACGGGAGCGGAAGCGGGCAAACAGCGAAGTCGACAGCACCGGAACCGGTACCGCCTGCTCCATGGCGGCTTCGATGGTCCAGCGGCCTTCACCGCTGTCGGCCACGGAGCCGGAGTACGCATTCAGTTGTGGATCGGTTGCCAGTGCGTCGGCCGTCAGGTCCAGCAGCCAGGAAGACACCACGCTGCCACGACGCCACACTTCGGCAATGTCGCCCAGGTTGAGATCGAAGCGTTGTTCGGCCGGCAGGTTGTCCGAGTTCTTGGTCTTCAGGATGTCAAAGCCTTCGGCGAAGGCCTGCATCATTCCGTACTCGATGCCGTTGTGGATCATCTTCACAAAGTGCCCGGCACCCGGTGGTCCGGCGTGGATGTAACCATGCTCGGCACGCGGATCAGCATCCTTGGAGCGGTCCTTGGTGCGCGGAATATTACCGATGCCAGGTGCCAGCGTCTTGAACAGCGGGTCCAGCCGATCAACCACCTCGGTCTCACCGCCGATCATCATGCAATAACCGCGTTCCAGGCCCCAGACGCCGCCGGAGGTGCCGACATCGACGTAATGCAGGCCTTTTTCTTTGAGCGCGATGGAACGACGAACGTCGTCTTTATAAAAGGTGTTGCCACCGTCGATGATCACATCATCTTTATCGAGCAGGTCGGCAAGCACATTGATCGTGTCTTCCGTTGGAGCGCCAGCAGGCAACATCACCCAGACGGCTCGCGGTCTTTCCAGCGCGGCGACCAGTGATTTGAGGTCATTGGCAGGCGTCGAACCTTCGTTGGCGAGCACGGTGCGAGACTGCTCATCGCGATCATAGACCACAGTGGTGTGGCCATTGAGCATCAGTCGACGTGCGATGTTGCCGCCCATGCGGCCTAGTCCAACAATCCCGAGTTGCATGTAGAGGTGCTCCTTAATTCGTAAACAGGGGTGCCTCATTTTATAGCCCAGTGCCGCATGTAGGGTTAGTCCGGGGAGGCAAACGAAGGTTTCCCGGTGAAAATAGTTTCATGTTCAAGCGTCAAGCCTGCCCTATGACGCCGGTTTTCGCGATCAGGAAACGTTCGCGACATTAAAAAATAAAAAAGTTCCTTTTTTCCTCAAAAGAAATCAGAATTCGCGCCGATAGAGGTAGGAGCATGGACACGTCGGGTAGCGATAGCGTCATTGCTTGAACCTTACGAAGTTGAATCCCGCCATTTGCGAGGTGAGCAATGGGCACAGTACTACCTGCAAACGTTCCACAGACTCTGTACGTTACCGTTCGTCGCGACGAGCTGAGCCAGCTGAAGGCCGAACGTGATCAGTTGCAAAAGAAAGTTGCCCAGTTGACGTTGATGTTGCAGCACGCCCAACTCGCGTCCCCCGGCACCGCATTGCACGCCTGATTACCCCGTTTCCCCTGACTGTTCGCGGCAAGCCCGATCCGATGGCTTGCCCGCCTCCCGCCCGCCTCCCGCCCAAGTGACTCCCTGCTGACACGACAGCCGCCTTTGACAGGTGCCTTTGGTCGGACCAGACACACTCTGTAACGTTCCTGCTTCTTTGAAATTCGCGATTTAGCGCATTCGGCCTCGAACGTCACGCCTGGCTCACATTTTTTTCACCTGCCGATCACCATACTCCCGCTCCCCTGTGAGCCGTCTGCCGATCACTGTCGTTCAGACCGGTCCTCACACTTGCACGACGCGACAGCCTCTCTGAGTCGCGCGAAAGATCCATAGCTGGAGCGCTTGATGGCAACTATGAAAGGGAGCTCACCGGCTCCGAAGGGTTTCGACTGGACCGGCCTGGTCTGGCTGTTCGTCTTTTTCTGGTACTTTTCCGGTATTACCCAACTGCTGATTCAGCTGACCGGCATCACCGGCTTCGCAGGGTTTCGTCAGGCGTTCGTGATGAGCGGCATCTGGCTCGCGCCCATGCTTCTGTTCCCCAACAAGACCCGAATCATGGCGGCCGTCATAGGCGTTGTGCTGTGGGCCTGTTCGATGGCGAGCCTCGGCTACTTCTTCATTTATCAGCAAGAGTTCTCGCAAAGCGTCATCTTCATCATGTTCGAGTCGAACATCTCTGAAGCGGGCGAGTACATGACCCAGTATTTCGCCTGGTGGATCGTGTTGGCGTTCATCGCCCACACCGCCTTCGCGATTTTCCTGTGGACGCGTCTGCGCCCGGTTTACATGCCGCGCGGCCGGGCCTGGGTGGTCTCGACGGCGCTGCTGGTGGCCATCATCGGCTACCCGCTGGCCAAGCAGATGGCGCGTCACGATGACGCCGCCTCGGGCCTCGAAGCGTTCGAGTCACGTATCGAACCGGCAGTGCCATGGCAAATGCTGGTGGCCTACCACCGCTACACGCAGCAACTGGACAGCATGCAGAGCATGTTGACCAGCAGCAGCAACATCCCGCCGTTGAAGAATCTCAAGGACCAGCAGGCCGGCCTTCCCACCACGCTGGTATTGGTGATCGGTGAATCCACCAACCGGGGTCGCATGCACCTTTATGGCTATCCACGCCAGACCACCCCAAACCTGGACGCGATGAAAGACCAGCTGCAGGTGTTCAACAATGTGATCACCCCGCGCCCCTACACCATCGAGGCGCTGCAGCAGGTGCTGACGTTCGCCGACGAAGAAAACCCGGACCTTTACCTGAAGACGCCTTCAATCGTCAGTGTGATGAAGCAGGCGGGTTACAAAACCTTCTGGATCACCAACCAGCAGACGATGACCAAGCGCAATACCATGCTCACCACGTTCTCCGAACAGGCTGACGAGCAGGTTTACCTGAACAACAACCGCAACCAGAACGCGCGCCAGTACGACGGCGATGTGCTGGAACCGTTTGCCAAGGCCCTGACCGATGCCGCACCGCGCAAGCTGATCGTCGTCCACCTGCTGGGCACGCACATGAGCTATCAGTACCGGTATCCGCAGGACTACGAAAAATTCACCGGCCGTGACGGCGTGCCAGCTGCGATCGACGACAGCAAACTCGAGCTCTATAACAGCTACGACAATGCTGTGCTGTACAACGACTTCGTGGTGTCCAGCCTGATCAAGTCTTACAGCAAGGCAGACCCCAACGGCTTCCTGCTGTACCTGTCCGACCATGGTGAGGACGTTTACGATTCCGCTGGGCATAACACCCTCGGCAGAAACGAAGCCAAGCCGACGATCCCGATGTACACAGTGCCTTTCATTGCCTACGCCTCACCCAAATGGCGTCAGACACATGACTGGAACTTCGACAGCATTCATGACCGCCCGTATACCAGTTCCAATCTGGTCCACACTTGGGCACAGCTGGCGGGCCTGAGTTTCGATGAGCTGGACAGCACCAAGAGCCTTGTCAGCCTGGACTTCAAGGCTCGTCCACGTCTGATTGGCGATCCCTATGCGCAGAAGGGTCTGAGTGACTTCGCCGTGATGGAGAAGGTTGCCAAACAACCTCAAGCGACCCCCGAGGTCGCTAGCCAGTAATCGGTCAGCACTGAGCTCTACGTTAATGAGCTCCGACGTTAATGAGCTCCGCTGTTAATCCGATGTTAAAAAGAAGGCCTGCGCAATGCAGGCCTTCTTTTTATCTACGCTATCGACGCCAACGCCTTTACAGCCTGCGCATCCGCACGCGGGTCACCCGACGCTCCTGCACCTGAACCACTTTCAGGCTCCAGCCGTCCCAGATCACCTCATCGCCCGACGTTGGCAGGCGGTCCAGCAAGCTCACGACCAACCCCGCCAGCGTCTGATATTCATCGGTGACGGGCGCCTTGAAGCCGATTCGGTCGCGCAAGTGAGTCAGGTTCATCGCGGCATTGACCTGCACGCTGTCACCCTCTTCCACCAGATCCGGACCTTCCGCCTCACTCGCATCCGGCAGCTCACCCGCGATGGACTCTAGGATGTCAGTCATGCTCAGAATGCCGACAAAGTCGCCGAACTCATTCACCACAAAAGCAATGTGGGTGGACTCGGCACGCATCTGGTCAAGCGCGTTGAGAATGGAAAAGCTGTCCAGCAGATTGATCGTGGTGCGCGCCAAGTGCTCAAGGTTCGGGTTTACGCCCGAGAGCAGCCCATTGAGCAACTCTTTCTTGTGCACGAAGCCCAGGGGCTCGTCCACCCGCCCGCCACGAATCAGCGGCAGCCGGGAATAAGGCGAAGCCAACAGCCGCTGGCGAATAGCGGCGTCATCGTCATCCAGATCGATCATGTCGACATCAGTCCGCGCGGTCATCACGCTACGAATCGGCTTCTGCGCGAGCTGCAACACGCCACTGATCATCACGCGTTCGCGACGATCAAAGACAGGTTCCTCCGAATCGCCTTCCAGCATGTCGACGATGTCCTCGCCCACCTCCTCAACGCCCGGCTTGCGCCCACCCAAAAGGCGCAAGACGGCGTGAGCCATGCGCTCGCGACGGGGTAGATGCCCCTTGAGACTGCGCTTGCGCCGCGAACGCGCGATCTGGTTGAACACCTCGATGAGGATTGAAAAACCGATCGCGGCGTACAGATAGCCTTTGGGTATGTGAAAACCCAGACCATCGGCTGTGAGGCTGAAGCCGATCATCATCAAAAAGCCCAGGCAGAGCATGATCACCGTCGGGTGCGCATTGACGAAGGCGGTCAGGGGTTTGCTGGCGATGATCATGATGGCGATGGAGAATACAACCGCAATCATCATGATGGACAGTTCGTCGACCATGCCCACCGCCGTGATCACTGCATCGAGCGAGAACACGGCGTCGAGCACGACAATCTGCGCGACGATCGGCCAGAACAGTGCGTAGGTTGTACTCCCGCTTTTCTGCGCGACATGCCCTTCCAGCCGCTCGTGCAACTCCATCGTCGCCTTGAACAGCAGGAAGATACCGCCGAACAGCATGATCAGGTCTCGGCCTGAAAAGCTCTTGCCGAAGACCTCGAACAAGGGCTCGGTCAGCGTCACCATCCAAGAGATGCTCGCCAGCAGGCCCAGCCGCATGATCAACGCCAACGACAACCCGAGCACCCGCGCCCGATCCCGCTGCTCCGGCGGCAGTTTGTCGGCCAGGATGGCAATGAACACCAGATTGTCGATGCCCAGCACCAGTTCCAGAACGATCAGCGTCAGCAGGCCTAGCCAGGCCGTAGGGTCCGCAATCCATTCCATGGTCAGTGATTCCTTTTCGACGGCAACAGGACAGGCACACGCACGACCGAAGCGCTGTTCAGCGGGACGGTGCACAAAAATCGGGTTTTGGAGAGGCGCAGATCAGCGCGGAGTAACGAAAGATGGCCGTTACCGTTCAGCGAACGGGATCGGCAACTGGGAGGTTCCAGTGAAAGAGACATGAGCGTCCTGAGTTGAATACGGGAGGCGATCCTATCTCGCTGCGGGAAGTGTCTTACAGGACATAACTGTTACAAATGTTTTGAGCGGTGTTGCCAGAGCAACACCAGGGTCAGGTCACCGCCCGACATCGGATGGCACTGCCTGCGCTGCAGTTTATCGGTGGGAGCGAATGTATTCGCGAAGCACTGGGACATCCGAAAAAGATATCTCGTCCGTACGAATGCATCGCAACTAAATCCGCACACAGGTATGCATCCAGTGCTCGCTCCCTGTCGAGGCTTACAACGCCTTCTGCCAGAACAACGCCCTGCCCATTTGCGGGTCGAGCTGGTAGTCGGAGAACCCCAGCTTGCGATAGGCGCCGAGCGCCACCTCATTACCCTCGAGCACTTCCAGGGTCATCTTGCAGCAGCCGCGCTGCCGGGCGATTTCTTCGACCTTGGTGAGCATTTTCTGGCTGATGCCCTGACCTCGTGCGGACGCGATGACGACCACATCATGGATGTTCACCAGCGGGCGGCAGGCAAAGGTTGAAAAACCCTCGAAACAATTGACCAGCCCGACCGGCTCACCCGCGATAAACGCCAGCACGCTGAACGCGTGAGGCCGCTTGGCAAGCTCGATTGCCAGTTGCTGACGGGTGTCCAGCGACAAGGACTCTCCGCCGCCCATGGCGTCTTCAGCGTATTGATTAAGCAGGAAGCCGATGGCTTCAGCGTGGACCGGATTGGTGTAGCTGGCTTGCAGGACCAGAACCTCAGGGGCTTGCATTGACTTCCTCTACAACTCAGGGGGTATCAGGCAACAGGCCAAAATGCCGTTTGCCGCGTGGCGAGGATTCTACCGTGGTGCGCACCAAGATATCCCTATACAGAAGTAGGAAATTTCTCGATACGCACAAGATTTGATCCCTGATGCACCGAGAAAAGGCGATAGCTCCCGTTTGTGACCGCCCGGTCGCAAAAAAGCCAGCGGGGGCTATGCTTGCCGAGCCGCACTGGTTTGATTGTCGAACAATCCGACCGACGGTAATCGGTGCTTTTTATCTCCTCAGCGTGCGCCAGAACGGCGCACTGCGCGGTCAGGGAGTTTGTGTAGCGCGATGAATTTTTTCCTACAAAAAGGTGCCAGCCCGCATGCCAGACATTTCCCAGAAAAAAAGTCGAAACTTCTGCAAATGCGCTGGGTCAGCACAATAGAGCGCCTATGCTATTGGTTGAAGCCCGAGCAGAGGCCGCTTTCACCCTGTCCTTCACTATGCAGTCGGTAAATGGGTATCGATTTTGCGTAGGTCTTGTGTGCGTGGCCAACGGACATGGCCAATTACAACTCAAGTGCTGTACCAACACTGCGTATCGAATGGGAGAAAACGATGATTAGTGCCGCTGTCAAAACCCAGAAGGGAGAGAGTTTTAATCAGCCGGCCAGCGAGCTGACCCATCTGCCGGTCTTCGCAACGACGAGCGCACCTTTGCTGCAACTGCCCCCTGTACAACCAGGCATGTCGACGGTGAACAGAAAGAAAATCCTGTTCGTGACATCGGAAATGGCCGATCTGGTGAAAACCGGCGGTCTGGGTGATGTGTCTGCTGCACTGCCGCGCGCCATGCGCCACCTGCACGATGTACGCGTGCTGATACCCGGCTATCCACAGGTCATCAATAGCGGTAACCCGATTCACATCATCAGCGAACTGAGCGGTCATGCCGCACTGCCTCCCTGCAAGATTGGCCGGATGGACATGAAAGACGGCCTGGTCATTTATGTTCTGATCTGCCCCGAACTCTACGAGCGCGAAGGTACGCCCTATGGCGACAACCAGGGTCGCGACTGGTCGGACAACCACATTCGCTTTGCGCGTCTGGGCCTGGCCGCTGCCGACTTCGCCGCCGGTGCTGTGAAAACCCAGTGGTGCCCGGAACTCGTTCACGCCCACGACTGGCCGGCCGGCCTTGCACCGGCCTACATGAAGTGGCGCGGCCAAAGCACCCCAAGCATCTTCACCATTCACAACCTGGCGTACCAAGGGTTTGTCAGCACGGCGTCGAGCCGCGAGCTGGGTATTCCGGATGAGGCGCTGGGGCCGGACGGCATGGAGTTCTATGGCCGTCTGTCGTTCATCAAGGCCGGCATGGCTTATGCCAGTCACATCACCACCGTCAGCGCGACGTACGCCAAGGAAATCACCACGGCGGACTTCGGCTGCGGCTTGGAAGGCTTCCTGCAAAGCAAGGCCAACCGTGGTCAGCTCAGCGGGATCCCCAACGGCATTGACGAAAGCTGGGATGCCGCGACCGACGAACACCTGATCTGCCGCTTCGGCCCCAATGAGTGGACCCGCAAAGAGATCAACGCCGATCACGTGCGCGAGCTGTTCGAACTTGAACCGTCGACCGGCCCGCTGTTCGCGGTCGTTTCCCGTCTGGTTTATCAGAAGGGTCTGGACCTGACCATCGGCGTCGCCGAACACATCGTCAACAACGGTGGCCAGATCGCGATCATCGGTCGCGGCGAACCGGACGAAGAAGACGCCATGCGCGCCCTCGCCGCCCGTTTCCCCGGTCAGATCAGCGTGCGTGTCGGCTTCAACGAAACAGATGCCCGTCGCATGTTCGCTGGCAGCGACTTTCTGCTGATGCCATCACGTTATGAACCGTGCGGGTTGAGCCAGATGTACGCCCAGCGTTTCGGGTCATTGCCGGTCGCGCGCCGCACGGGCGGTTTGGCCGACACCATCGAAGACGGCTGCACCGGCTTTCTGTTCGACGAGTCCACGGTGGAGAGCTACACCGAAGCCCTGACCCGCGCATTCAAAGTCTTTGCCAACCCGCCACTGCTTAACGCCATGCGTTGCCGCGCCATGGCTGCCCCGTTCGACTGGCACAAAGCGGTTGAACCCTATGCCGACCTTTATCAGGAACTGTTGAAGAAGAACGTGGGTGCTGCGCTGCAATACTGATTCATGAACTGGAAAAGGGGTAACGGATGCCTTCGCGCACGGATAAGAGCTGGCGCCACGGCGCCGTCTTGCTGGATCCCGAACACACCCGGTTTGCCCTCTGGGCGCCGGATGCCTACTACGTCAGCGTCGAGATAGAGGATGGGCCGTCATTGGCCCTGTTGCCGCAGGAAGACGGTTGGTTTGTCCTCGAAACACGATGCCCGGCGGGCACGCGATACCGCTACAAAATCGATGAAAACCTTCTGGTACCTGACCCGGCTTCCCGGGCTCAGGTCAGCGAGGTGCATGGCCACAGCGTGGTCATCGACCCGGACGCCTACCCGTGGCACCACGCCGAATGGCGCGGCCGCCCCTGGCACGAGGCAGTCATCTACGAATTGCACGTGGGCGCCTTGGGCGGTTTCGCCGGGGTCGAACGCCATTTGCAGCGCCTTGCGGATACCGGCATCACGGCCATCGAGCTGATGCCCATCGCGCAATTTCCCGGGGACCGCAACTGGGGCTACGACGGCGTTTTGCCGTACGCCCCGCAGTCGTCCTATGGCACACCCGAACAGCTCAGGCACCTGATCGACACCGCCCACGGGCTGGGTCTGATGGTCATTCTGGACGTGGTCTACAACCACTTCGGACCGGACGGCAATTACCTGGGAAGCTACGCCAAGCACTTCTTCCGCAGCGACAAGAAGACGCCATGGGGCGACGCCATTGATTTTCGGCGTCGAGAAGTGCGCGACTTTTTCATCGACAACAGCCTCATGTGGTTGCTGGACTATCGCTTCGATGGCCTGCGTTTTGACGCCGTACACGCCATTGAAGACCCGACGTTCCTTTCGGAGCTGGCAGAGCGGGTCCGGCAGAACACGCCGCAGGAGCGCCATGTCTGGCTGATGCTGGAGAACGAGTTCAACGAAGCCAGCCGCATGGATCAGGGTTACGACGCGCAGTGGAACGACGACGGCCATAACACCCTGCACGTCCTGTTGACGGGCGAAACGGATGCTTACTACACCGATTTCGCCCAGCAACCCACCCACAAGCTCGCACGCCTGTTGAGCGAAGGCTTCGTGTATCAGGGCGAGTCCACGCGCCACGGCCACGCCCGGGGCGAACCGAGCGCGCATCTGGCACCAACCGCCTTTGTGCTGTTCCTGCAGAACCACGACCAGATCGGGAACCGTGCCCTCGGCGAGCGGCTGGCGCAGCTGTGTCCGCCTGAAGCGTTGCGCGCGGCGACCGCCCTGCTGCTGCTGTCACCGATGATCCCGCTGATGTTCATGGGCGATGAATGGGGTGCCAGCGAGCCATTCCTGTTTTTCACCGACTTCCATGACGAACTTGCGGACGCAGTGCGTGAAGGCCGTCGCGGGGAATTCGCCGACTTCGCGGCCTTCGCAGACCCGGCCCAGCGCGAACGCATTCCTGACCCGAACGCGGAGCAGACCTTTGAGGCGTCACGCCCTGCCGTGGATGCCCTCCTGCTGGAAACCGACAAGGGTCAGGACCATCGCAGCTGGCTGGAACTGTATCGAACGCTGCTGGACATCCGTCGCGAGCACATCGTGCCGCGTCTGCCGGGCGCCAAGGCCCTCGGTGCCGACGTACTCGCCGACAAGGCCGTCAGCGCACGCTGGCAGCTGGGCGATGGCAGCACCCTGCGCATCGATCTCAACCTCGGAGCTCACGGGGTGAAAATCGACGAGCATCAGGTGCAGCATGTTCTTCATGAATCCCATCCAAAATCGGCAGAACTTTCCCAACACGGCAACCTCAATCCATACACGGCCATTGTCAGCCTGATATCGAGTGACGTTGTGGAGGAACAGGATGAGCAATGAGCAACTGGAAATGCTGGCGGCCGAGGCAGGATTGTCGGTCGACTGGAAAGACGCCAACGCACGACCGCAACGGGTGAGCCCAGAGGTATTACGCAAAGTCCTCGACGGCCTCGGTTATCCGGCTGAAAACGATGAACAGATCACCGCAAGCCTCAAGCGCCTGCAAGACCAGAGCCTTTCCACAACCCCTCCACCGCTGCTGACGGTCGACCACGGTTCCAACCTTGACCTTTCACCCTGGTTCAAGCCTGAAACGCCCTTCGTGCTGGAGCTTGCGGACGGCGCTCGCCTCGATGCAAAACTTACCGCCAAGGCCGAGTTGCCCGCCTTGGCGACCGTGGGTTATCAGCAATTGGCGATCGATGGCCAACACCTGACCATCGCTGTCGCCCCGACATCGGCCTACACCCTGGCCATGGCCACCGACGTCACCGTGCCCCGTGCATGGGGCCTGACGTTGCAGTTGTATTACTTGCGCCGCGAGGGCGATGGCGGGTTTGGCGATACTCAGGCCCTGGAAACCTTTGCCCGTTCGGCCGGTGAGCGTGGCGCGTCGGCGATCGCGATCAGTCCGGTGCACGCCATGTTCGCCAATGACAGCGAACGCTTCAGTCCGTATTCCCCTTCCAGCCGCCTGTTCCTCAACGCGCTGTACGCCGCACCGGGTGCAATCCTGGGTGAGCGCGCCGTGCGGATGGCCATTGAGGAGACCGGCCTTGGCGATGAGCTCAAGCGCCTTGAAACGTTGCCCTTGATCGACTGGCCCGCCGCGGCCGCAGCCAAGTGGAAGATGTTCCGCGCGCTGTACGCTGCGTTTATCGGCAGCGACCATCCGCTGCACGAAGATTTCAACAGTTTTCGCCATGCGGGCGGCGAAGCGCTGGAGAACCACTGCCGGTTCGAGGCCATGCGTGATCAGTGTGAATTACTCGGCATCAGCGGCAACTGGCACGAGTGGCCAGAGCAATACAAGAGCCCTCGCAGCCCGGCGATTGAGGAATTCGCCGCCCGCCACAGCGATCAGATCGGCTTCCATGCCTTCGCCCAGTGGCTGATTGCCCGAGGGTTGGAGCGTGCACAAACGGCTGCACGCAGCAGCGGCATGAGCGTCGGCCTGATCGGCGATCTGGCGGTTGGCGCCGACGGTGCGGGTAGTCAGGCCTGGAGCCGTCAGGACGAGTTACTGTCGGCGCTCACCGTCGGCGCGCCACCTGACATCCTTAATCGTTCAGGTCAGAGCTGGGGCATCTCTGCGTTTTCGCCCACGGGCCTCAAACGCAACGGCTTCCGGGCGTTCATCGAAATGCTCCGGGCCAACTTCGCCCATGCCGGCGGTCTGCGCATCGACCATGTCATGGGCCTGCAACGCCTGTGGGTGGTGCCATTGGGTTCACCGCCCAGCGAAGGCGCTTACCTGAACTATCCGCTGGACGACATGCTGCGCCTGCTGTGCCTGGAATCGTGGCGCCACAAGGCCGTCGTGCTGGGTGAAGACCTCGGCACGGTGCCCGAAGGCCTGCACGAAAAACTCTCTACCCGAGGCATCCTGGGCATGCGCGTGCTGCTGTTTGAACAAGACAACGGGCGGTTCAAGCCGATCATCAAATGGTCCGACGACGCGTTGGCGACCACCAGCACCCACGACCTGCCCACGTTGACCGGTTGGCTGAGCGAGCTGGACATCGAGTGGAACAAAACCTTGGGCCATATCGACGACGACACTGAACGTCACTGGCGTGAAGGCCGCGAACGCGAGCGTCATGGCCTGCGCGCGGCGCTGAAGGAAAACTACGGGATGCACGACAGCAACGACAGCGACCTCATCGATGGCAGCGTGCGTTACCTGGGCCACACCCGTGCGCCGCTGGTGCTGCTGCCCATCGAAGACGCACTGGGTATCGAGGAGCAAGCCAACCTGCCCGGCACCATCGACAGCCACCCCAACTGGCGTCGTCGATTACCCGGCGACAGCGCATCCCTGCTGGACAACACCAACGCGGCACGACGCTTGGAAATCCTGGCATCGGCGCGTCAACAGGCTGCGGAGCGTGATCGATGAGTCTGCCTGTCAATCCACCACTCAAGTCGCTGCGCGCGACGCAACGTCTGCAGTTTCATAAAGACTTCACACTGGACGATGCCGCGAAGCTGGTGCCCTACTTCGCCAGGCTCGGCATCAGCCACGTGTACGCCTCGCCGTTGCTCAAGGCCCGAGCGGGTTCGATGCACGGGTACGATGTGGTCGACCCGAGGGTCATTAACCCTGAACTGGGTGGCGAACCGGCATTGCGCCGCCTGGTTGCCGCGCTGCGTGAACACGGCATGGGCCTGATTCTGGACATCGTTTCCAACCACATGGCCGTGGGTGGCGCGGATAATCCCTGGTGGCTGGACCTGCTGGAATGGGGCCAACGCAGCCCGTACGCGAAATTCTTCGACATCCAGTGGAATTCACCTGACCCGCTGCTCAAGGGGCAATTGCTGCTGCCGTTTCTGAGCACCGACTACGGCACCGTGCTGCAGAACGGCGAGGTTCCGTTGCGTTTCGACAGTGAGCACGGCAGTTTCCGCGTCGAGCATTACCAGCATCATTTCCCGATCAACCCAGGCACCTACGGCCCGTTGCTAAAGGCCGCCAACCGTCCGGAGCTCGATCAACTGGCTGAGCGTTTCGCGCGGCTCGACGAACGTTCAGACGCCTATGAAGAAGCGTTGAACGTCAAAGCGGAGCTGGTGAAGTTGCTCAAGGCCAAACCGGACCTTTCGCACGCCATCGACACCGGCCTGGCGCAATTCGACGCTCGTCAGCCCGAAGGCTTCAACACGCTGCACCGCCTGCTGGAGCATCAGGATTATCGTCTGGCCAGTTGGCGGACTGCCGGCGACGATATCAACTGGCGACGCTTCTTCGACATCAACGAACTGGGCGGCCTCAAGGTCGAGCGTTCGCAGGTGTTCGAAGCCACCCATGCGAAGATTTTCGAACTCATCGCTGAGGGCCTGGTAGACGGCCTGCGCATTGACCATATCGACGGGCTCGCCGATCCCCGTGGCTATTGCCGCAAGCTGCGGCGACGCGTCGACAGCCTGCTGAGTCAGCGCCCGGCAGGCACCGAACTGGATCATGTGCCGATCTTCGTCGAGAAGATCCTCGGCGCCGATGAGCCGTTGCGCCAGGACTGGAACGTTGATGGCACCACCGGGTATGAGTTCATGAACCAGGTCTCGCTGCTGCAACACGACCCGAAAGGCGAAGCCGTACTGGGCGAGCTGTGGAGCCGGATCAGCGGGCGCACGGCCGACTTCAATCAAGAGGTGCTGGAGGCTCGCGATCTGGTCCTCCACGGGACGCTGGCCGGCGACTTCGAAAACCTGGCGCAGGCGTTGCTGCAAGTCGCGCGCAGTGACGTCATGAGCCGCGACCTGACGCTGGGCGCGATCCGCCGTTGTTTGTTGGCGCTGGTCAGCAACTTCCCGGTGTATCGCACCTACATCACCGCCAGCGGACGTTCCGAGGAAGATGAGCGGTTCTTCCAGCAAGCGATGGCAGGCGCGCGGGAGATGCTCAATGAGGGCGACTGGCCGGTGCTCGATTACCTTCAGCGCTGGCTGGGGGGCGAGCGCCTGCGCGACTACCCGACGGGTCCTCTTCGCGAGATGCGCCGCAAGGTCCATAACCGCTTCCAGCAGTTGACCTCGCCGGTCGCGGCCAAGTCGGTCGAAGACACCTCGTTCTACCGTTCTGCAGTGCTGCTGTCGCGCAACGACGTGGGCTTTCATCCGCAACATTTCAGTGCACCGGTGGAAGCGTTCCACCAGGTCTGCATCGAACGCGGTGCACACTTTCCGGACAACCTGCTGACCACAGCGACCCACGACCACAAGCGCGGCGAGGATACCCGCACGCGCCTTGCTGTGCTCAGTGAACAGGCGGGTTGGTACGCCGAGCAGGTCGAGCGCTGGCAGCAACTGTCCGCACCGCTGAAGGCCGCCGACACCCCCATCAGTCCTGGCGACGAGTTGATGCTGTACCAAGCGATACTGGGCAGTTGGCCGTTGGGCCTGGAAGGTGAAAGCGCGTTTCAGGACTACGCCAAACGCCTCACGCAGTGGCAGGAAAAAGCCCTGCGTGAAGCCAAACTCCAGAGCAGCTGGAGTGCGCCCAACGAAGCCTATGAGACGGCCTGTCGTGAGTTCTTGCAGCACTTGTTGTTGAGCCCCGACGGCCTCGCGCTGCGTCAGTCCATCGGTGCCACGGCCAATCGAATCGCCCCGGCAGGCGCCTTGAACAGTCTGGCGCAAACTTTGCTGCGAATGACCGTGCCCGGTGTCCCCGATCTGTATCAGGGCACTGAATTCTGGGACTTCAGTTTGGTGGATCCGGACAATCGTCGTCCGGTGGATTACCCCGCTCGCGAACGCGCCTTGAGCGAGTCCGTAGCGCTCACCGAGTTGCTTGCCCAGTGGCAGGACGGCCGGATCAAACAGGCCCTGATTGCGCAGGTGCTCATGCTGCGCAATCAATACCCTGACCTGTTCAGTGAAGGTCGATACCAACCGCTCGACGTGATCGGCGAACAGGCCGCGCACGTCCTGGCATTTGCCCGGGAAAAAGGAGGTGCGCGGGCTATTGTTGTGGTTCCACGTTTGCCGGCTGAACTAATGGGCACCGCGCAAACTCCATTGATCAACGCAGCACATTGGGGCGATACACGAATCCTCCTGCCGTTCGCTGATTCAAATCCAAATTGGAAGGGACTTTTTTCGCAGGCTACAGTCACAACCAACAAGGAATTGTCGCTCAGCGCAGCGCTCAAGGAATTTTCTGTAAACCTGCTTATTCAAACCTTGTAATACCCGGGAGTGTCGAGATGAGTGCCGACGAAAAGAGAATCAGCGAGCTAGCCCACCAGATCTGGGAAACGGAAGGCAAGCCGCACGGTCAGGATGCGCGTCATTGGGAAATGGCCCGTAAACTGGCAGATGCCGAGGCCAAAGCGCCGAAGAAACCTGCTGCCGGTAAAGCCGCCAAGGCCAAGCCAGACAGCAAGGCCGACCCCAAGGCATCTGCTGCAAAACCTGCGCCGAAGGCTGCAGCCAAACCCGCTGAAAAAGCCGCGCCTAAACCGGCGGCAAAGCCTGCTGCCAAGGCACCGGGCAAACCAGCTGCCAAGCCAAAGGTAGCCGCCAGCGGCGCCGAGGCGACCGCCGCCAAGCCTGCTGCAAAACCTGCTGCAAAACCTGCAGCCAAGCCGGCAGCGAAAAAAGCACCACCGGCTGCCAAGCCGCCCGCGCCCTGAGCATTCGTCCTCGACGAATCACCATCGCGTTGCAACACCTTTGCCGCAGGGATCGCCTGAAAACGATCGTTACCCCCTGCGGCAACCATCCGCCTGCTTTTATCAATGGATCAGGAATGGCGCAGTCCCAGCCTGCGACACAGGCTTTGTTCGCCCTCAGGAAATCATTCGCACGTCAGGAATACACATGAGCAAGCAAGAGAAGAACACTACACCCCAGAATGAATCCGCCCAGGCTGACAGCCCGCAGGTCAATGCGACACGCATTCGTGAAGGCCTGCCCTTCCCGCTCGGCGCTAACTGGGATGGTCTGGGCGTCAATTTCGCCATTTTTTCGGCCAACGCGACCAAGGTCGAACTGTGCCTGTTTGACTCCACGGGTGAAGAGGAACTGGAGCGCATCGAGCTCCCCGAATACACCGACGAGATTTTCCACGGTTACCTGCCCGACGCTCACCCAGGCCTGGTTTACGGCTATCGCGTGTACGGCCCTTACGACCCGAAAAACGGCCACCGTTTCAACCACAACAAGCTGCTGATCGACCCCTACGCCAAGCAACTGGTGGGCAAACTGAAGTGGTCCGAAGCCTTGTTCGGCTACACCATCGGCCACCCGGACGATGACCTGAGCTTCGACGAACGCGACAGCGCGCCTTTCGTGCCCAAATGCAAGGTCATCGACCCTGCCTACACCTGGGGCCGCGATCAGCGAGTGAATGTGCCGTGGGAAAAAACCATTTTCTACGAGACCCACACCCGTGGTTTCACCATGCGTCACCCGTCCGTGCCGGAAGAGCTCAAAGGCACGTTCTCAGGCCTGATGGTCGACGATGTCATCCAGCACATCAAAGGCCTTGGCGTGACGTCGGTCGAGCTGCTGCCGATCCATGCGTTCGTCAACGACCAGCATTTGCTGCAAAAGGGCATGACGAACTATTGGGGCTACAACACCATCGCGTTCTTTGCGCCTGACCCGCGTTTCCTGGCCCACGGCAAGATCGCCGAGTTCAAGGAAATGGTTGCGCACATGCACCATGCGGGGCTCGAGGTCATCCTCGACGTGGTCTACAACCACACCGCCGAAGGCAACGAACGCGGCCCGACCCTGTCGATGCGCGGCATCGACAACGCCTCGTATTACCGTCTGATGCCGGACGACAAGCGTTTCTACATCAACGATTCCGGCACCGGCAACACCCTCGACCTGAGCCACCCGTGCGTCTTGCAGATGGTCACTGACTCGCTGCGCTACTGGGCCAGCGAGATGCATGTCGACGGTTTCCGTTTCGACCTGGCAACCATCCTCGGCCGTTATCACGACGGTTTCGACGAGCGCCACAGCTTCCTTGTGGCCTGTCGCCAAGACCCGGTGTTGCGTCAGGTCAAGCTGATTGCCGAGCCCTGGGACTGCGGGCCTGGTGGCTATCAGGTCGGCCACTTCGCGCCGGGCTGGGCCGAATGGAACGACAAGTTCCGCGACACCGTGCGCGCGTTCTGGAAAGGCGACGAGGGTCAGTTGGCCGACCTTGCGAGCCGCCTCACGGCTTCGGGCAACATGTTCAACCAGCGCGGTCGTCGGCCGTACGCCTCGGTCAACTTCGTCACGGCACACGACGGTTTCACCTTGCACGATCTGGTGTCTTACAACGACAAGCACAACGAGGACAACGACGAGAACAATCAGGACGGCAGCAACGACAACCGCTCCTGGAACCACGGCGTCGAAGGCCCGACCGAAGACCCGGACATCAACGCCTTGCGCCTGCGTCAGATGCGCAACTTCTTCGCCACGTTGCTGTTCTCGCAAGGCACGCCGATGGTGGTGGCCGGTGACGAGTTTGCCCGCACCCAGCACGGCAACAACAACGCCTACTGTCAGGACAGCGAGATTGGCTGGGTCAACTGGGATTGGGATGAAGACGGCAAGGCGCTGCATAAATTCGTCAAACGTCTGATCAAGCTGCGCATGGCGTATCCGATTCTGCGTCGCGGGCGTTTCCTGGTCGGTGACTACAACGAAGACCTTGGCGTGAAAGATGTCACCTGGCTGTCGCCCAGTGGCGATGAGATGACCATCGAGCAATGGCAAGACGCCAATGGTCGCTGCCTGGGCATGCTGATGGACGGCCGCGCGCAAGAAACCGGGATTCGTCGTCGAGGCTCAGAAGCGACCTTGCTGGTGGTGGTGAACTCGCACCATGAAGGCGTCAATTTCACCCTGCCGGAAGTACCGGAAGGTGTGAACTGGACTAGCCTGATCGACACCAATCAGCCCGACATCAAAGGTAAGGACACGTTTGAATTCGGCACCGAGTACACCGTGACGCCGCGTTCACTGCTGCTGTTTGAACTGCAGAAGGAAGACCAGGCTTAACCGCTTCGCACGCTTTTTGGGTTCAAGAGTTTCTTGGGTTCAAGAACCGTTCCGACGGCATCTCCTGTCACCCTGTGGGAGCGAATTCATTCGCGAAAGGCTTTCAGACGACACAGTGTTGTCGTCTGTATTGACGCATCGCGAATGAATTCGCTCCCACAAGCTTTGCATCCCTCCTGCCAAGTCCCGTTTGTCCGTCTCACAATAACGCCGACAGCCTCACGTCCGCCGCCAACACCCGGTGCAATTGCCCGTTCGCGGCAAAGATCGGCACCGACACCGTTATGCAGAACGCATCCGTTGCCGAAGACCGGTAAACCGGCGTGATGTGGCTGGTGAGCTGTTCGGCGACTTCCCGGAACCACGGCCGCTGAGCCCAGTGACGGCCCTTGCAACTGGGTGACGCGCTGTCCTTCTCCAGCCCGATGTTCTCGCTGATCTGCGTGCCGTTGCGGTCGACCATGTAGAACAACTCGAAACGCTGATCGCGTTGCAGGGTGTCAGACATGAAGCGCTCGGCGGCCTGCACGTCGCCGTGCATCGCCGCCTCGCTGCCCAGACGCTCGACGCTGGCCTGTATTGCCTTGTGCATCTGCAGGCGGAACCCGCCCAGTCCATTCAACAGGTGATCACCACTGGTGCGCACGGCATCGCTGTGGGTCAACACCTGACCTGCGTTGCCGAGAAGCTCGGCCGCCACCCCGGCGATGTTCTGCACGTCGCGGTTGATGGCGTGAACGGCGATGCCGATATGCTCGGTGCCCGAGGCGATGTGACCGACCCGCTGATCCAGTTGATCCATCGCCGCCTGAGTGCTGAGCAGGTCCTCGCCCATACGGGTCATGCCCTCGCGCCCATCGGCCACGGCGGCGTGCATGGTCTTGCCGGCAGCGCCCAGTTGGTCCATGTCGGCACGGAAGCGTTCGATGATCTGGCTGACACGGGCAGTGGACTCTGTGGTGTGTCCAGCCAGCCGCCTGACCTCATCGGCGACCACTGCAAACCCACGGCCATGCTCACCGGCACGCGCCGCTTCAATGGCGGCATTGAGCGCCAGCAGGTTCGTCTGCTGCGAGATGCTGGCGATCACACCGAGCACCTGGCTGACCTCCTCGAGCTGACCGAACAACTGCCCGATCACCGACTCCAGCTTCTGCTCGCTCGCGCCGATGGCGTCAACCTGATCCAGTACCTGTTCGCCCGTCTGTTGGCATTGGCGCAAGGTCAGCGTTACTTCGCTGGACAGTTTGGCCACCTGTGCCGCGCCGGGAACCAGCTCGGTGTCCAGCGAAGTGCTGACCTGTTCGCTGGCGCTGGCGATCAGCTCTGAGGCTTGGGCGAGCATCTGCCCGCTCTGCTCGGTGGCCCGAGCGATCCGCGCCAGTTCCGGCGCGTGGGCGGCGATGTCCACCGACGCCGCCAGGCTCTCGGCCAGACGCTCGTGCAACGTCTTGCTGAAGCCGTTCAAACGCGCATTCAGCGGCGAATGCCCGGAGAGCTGTACCGTCAGGTCCAGGTCATCGAACAACAGGTTCAAGGCATCATCGTCATGAGCCCGGCGTTTGTTGGCGCGCAGTGAAAACATTCGGCATCTCCCTCCGTGTGTAGCGGGAGCACTGCAAGCAGAGTGCCATCAATGCTCTTCGTGGGTCTGCGCTGCCTCATCGAAAATCCGCCCAGAAAAATGCCCGAATTGCGGCGTCAGACGCGCCCGGCAGGCGCGTATTGGTGCATTGCATCGGAAATGGCGATGACCTGTGCATGTACACTCTGTGCGCTTTTCTACGCTACAGCGTGTTCAACGCTTATGGAGCCCGTCCCTGTGGAACTACGCCAACTGCGTTACTTCGTGAAGATCGTCGAACTCGGCAGCCTGGGCCGCGCCGCGCTGGAACTCGACGTCGGCGTCTCGGCGTTGAGCCAGCAGATCGCAAAACTGGAAAGCGAACTCAGCACCCGTCTGCTCAATCGCACCACCACCGGCGTGACCGCTACCGGCGCGGGTCTGGCGTTCCTGCACCACGCGCAGTTGACCTTGCGTCAGGCCGACAACGCCATTCTGGCGGCGCATCGCGGGCGCATGAGCGGCTACGTCAGCGTCGGTCTGCCGCCCACCACTGCCACCGTGCTGGCGCTGCCGCTGATCAATGCCATGCGCGAGCGCTACCCGGACATTCAGCTGCATCTGGTGGAAATGCTTTCCGGGCACTTGGCCGCACAGCTCAATGCACGGCAGATCGACCTGGCGATCCTGTTTCAACTCGAAGGCGGAAAGCGCTGGAGCGTCACCCCGCTGCTCGACGAAAAACTGTTCGTCATCGCCTCGCCTTCGCTGCCCGATTCCCCCCGCGGCGACAGCGTTCATCTGGCTGAACTCGGGCACCTGCCGCTGGTGGCGCCGAGTGCGCAGCATGGCTTGCGCTCGACCTTGATGACGGCCTTCGAACGTGCCGGTGTCGTGCCGAACATCATCATGGAGATAGACGGCTTGGCTGTATTGATGAACGCGGTGCGTGCCGGGCATGCAGCGACCATCCAGCCGGGCGCGGCGGCGGCGCTCAAGGGTGAATCAGGGCTTTCGTTGGTTCAGATCGCCGACGAGCATGTGGGACGACGCAATCTGCTGGCGACCCTGGCCGACGATGAACTCTCACCGGCGGCGCTGGCGACCCGTGTGGTCATCACCGACGTCGCCCGGCAACTGGTCAGTCAGCAACAGTGGCCAGGCGCGAGCTGGATCGGGGAAGGCTGACACCGCCCGATGGCCAGCGAGCAGGCGCTCACCGATCGGAAGTATGGGCACCTGTTTGTGCAACCATTCGCTTCGCTAACAGTTGAAGCCTGGACACTGATGAGTGGGCCGACGCGGTTCCTGTGGGAGACGTCCGAGGTTACGAGGGCAGCGAACGCGGTGTATCAGTCACCGATGATGTAACTGTCCCACCGCATTCGCCACTGTCGTAACCTCCAGCAGCTCCTACAGGTCTCGCGGCAGTCAGACACCTTGATCTGGGCGTGAGTCTTCCAACTCTTTGAGGCATGCCACAGAGCTCGGGTGCAACGCAGGACCTGTAGGAGACGTCCGAGGTTACGAGGGCAGCGAAAGCGGTGTGTCGGTGCCGACGTTGTACCTGTCCCACCGCATTCGCCACTGTCGTAACCTCCAGCAGCTCCTACAGGTCTCGCGGCAGTCAGACACCTTGGTCTGCCCGATCTGGGCGTGAGTCTTCCAACTGTTTGAGACATGCCACAGGGCTTGATTGCAAAGCAGGACCTGTAGGAGACGTCCGAGGTTACGAGGGCAGCGAAAGCCGTGTATCAGTCACCGCCGATGTACCTGTCCCACCGCATTCGCCACTGTCGTAACCTCCAGCAGCTCCTACAGGTCTCGCGGCAGTCAGACACCTTGGTCTGCCCGATCTGGGCGTGAGTCTTCCAACTGTTTGAGACATGCCACAGGGCTCGGGTGCAACGCAGGACCTGTAGGAGACGTCCGAGGTTACGAGGGCAGCGAAAGCGATGGGTCAGCTGCATCAGTGGTGATGACAGCCCGCATTCGGCATCGTACCGACTCCCACCGTCAGCGCGATGCCCCGCTCACGAAAGCGCTCGGCGTGATCAGGGCGCGGCGCATGCCCGCCCCTTTACTAAAACTAAACACCTCAAGGTGGATCCGGTCTTTCGAGGCTGCGCCGCTTTTCCCTACTGTGCCCCCATCGCTTGCAGCGCCTGAGTCTGACTGCCAGCGTTCGAGGAGACACAATGATCGATGTTCTAGTCATAGGGGGCGGCAACGCAGCGTTGTGCGCTGCGTTGATGGCACGCGAAGCCGGTGCGAGCGTGATGCTGCTGGAAGGCTCGCCCAAGGTCTGGCGGGGTGGCAATTCGCAGCACACACGCAACCTGCGCTGCATGCACGATGCCCCGCAAGACGTGCTGGTGGACGCTTACCCCGAAGAAGAATACTGGCAGGACCTGCTCAAAGTGACAGGAGGCCTGACCAACGAAACGCTGGCCCGCATGGCCATTCGCGCGTCGTCATCGTGCCGCGACTGGATGCGTTCCCACGGCGTGCACTTCCAGCCACCGCTGTCCGGTGCCCTGCATGTTGCGCGCACCAACGCGTTTTTCATGGGCGGCGGCAAGGCACTGGTCAACGCCTACTTCCGCAGTGCCGAACGCTTGGGCGTGAGGGTGCGCTACAACGCCCAGGTCAGCGATATCGAGCTCAAGGACGGCGTGTTTGTCGCTGCGCATCTCGCCGAACGGGAGGTCGACGGGCAGCGCCTGCCCGCTGAACGCATCGAAGCCCGCACCTGTGTGCTTGCGGCCGGGGGATTTGAATCCAACCGGGAATGGCTGCGCGAAGCCTGGGGGCAGAATGAGCGCGGCGAATGGCCGTCCGATAACTTCCTGATCCGGGGTACGCGCTTCAACACCGGCGTACTGCTGCGCCGCATGATCGACCTCGGCGCCGACATCATCGGCGACCCGACCCAGGCGCACATGGTCGCCATCGACGCCCGCGCGCCGCTGTACGACGGCGGCATCTGCACCCGCATCGACTGCGTGTCGCTGGGCGTGGTGGTCAACCGCGAAGGCGAACGCTTTTATGACGAAGGCGAAGACTTCTGGCCCAAACGCTACGCCATCTGGGGTCGACTGGTGGCCGGGCAACCGGGGCAGCAGGCGTATTCGATCATCGATCAACAGGCCATCGGCCGTTTCATGCCGCCTGTATTTCCAGGCACCCAGGCCCAGTCGCTGGCAGAACTCGCAGGCAAACTGGGTCTGCCCGTAGCCGCGTTCGTGGACACCGTGGAGCGCTATAACCGCGCCTGTCAGGTTGGCACGTTTGACCACACGGCACTGGACGATTGCCACACCGAGGGCCTGACACCGGCCAAAACACATTGGGCCCGCCCGCTGAGTAAACCGCCTTTCTACGCCTACCCGCTCAAGCCCGGCGTGACCTTCACCTATCTGGGGCTGGCAACCGATGAAACGGCCGCCGTGCACTTCAACGGCAAGGCAAGCCCCAACCTTTTCGTCGCCGGAGAAATGATGGCCGGCAACGTGTTGGGCAAGGGCTACACCGCCGGCATCGGCATGGCCATCGGCACCGCGTTTGGGCGAATAGCCGGCACGCAAGCCGCTGCCTCGGCGGGGTTTTCCTCTTCTACGACGAATACGGAATCGCACCATGCAGCTGTTTGATCCTTCGACGCCGGGCGACCTGATCCCGGTCCTCAATCTGGACGAAAGCGAAGTGCAGCGGCAGATGACCATCTGCAACGCCTGCCGGTATTGCGAGGGGTTTTGCGCGGTGTTCCCGGCGATGACCCGGCGTCTGGAATTCGCCCAGGCGGACATCCACTATCTGGCCAACCTGTGCCACAACTGCGGCGCCTGTCTGAGCGCTTGCCAATACGCCGCGCCCCATGAGTTCGCGGTCAACGTGCCGAAAGCCATGGCCAAGGTGCGTCTGCAGACGTACGCCGAGTACGCCTGGCCTAAACCGTTCGGCACGCTGTATCAACGCAACGGCCTTACGCTCGCGCTGGCGACAGGTGCGGGGCTGGCGCTGTTCCTGTGCCTGGCGCTGCTGGTCATGGGTAACCAGTTCACCGCAATGCCTGGCGGCAATTTCTACGGCATTTTCCCGCACAACACGCTGGCGATGGTGTTCGGCGCGGTGTTCGGCTTTGCCGTGCTTGCGCTCGGCATAGGCGTACGTCGGTTCTGGCGCGAGTTGACACCGGGTGCCGTATCAGGGTCCATCAAAACGTCCGCCGCGCTGGAGGCCACGGCCAACGTCGCGCAACTGAAGTATCTGGACGGCGGCCACGGCCAGGGCTGCAACAACGAGGACGACCGGTTCACCCTGTGGCGGCGGCGTTTCCACCACCTGACCTTTTACGGCTTCATGCTGTGCTTCGCCGCAACCGGTGTCGCCACGCTTTACCACTTCTTGCTGAACTGGCACGCGCCTTACCCGATTCTCAGCCTCCCCGTGATGCTCGGCACCGCCGGTGGCATCGGTCTGCTGATCGGCCCTGCCGGTTTGCTCTGGCTGAACGTGCGGCGCAATCCCGAACAAGGCGACGCGCATCAAAAGCCCATGGACCGAGGGTTCATCGCCCTGCTGCTGGCCCTGAGCATCAGTGGTCTGGCCTTGCTGGCATTTCGCGAAACGACGGCGCTTGGCCTGCTGTTGGCCCTGCACCTGGGCTTCGTGATGGCGTTCTTCCTGACGATGCCTTACAGCAAATTCGCCCACGGCATTTTCCGCAGCGCGGCGCTGCTCAAGTATTCCATCGAAAAACGCCAACCCAACCCGATCAACGCCGGCAGCGATTGATCCCGATTCCAGACCGACCTTTCATTCCAATAACAATATCGAGCATACCGACGCCATGATGAACACCACACCGATAACGCCCCAACCGAGAGCGGCGAAATTCGCCGCCATCGTGCGGGTCACCAGCGGCAACTTTCTTGAGCAGTTTGATTTCTTTCTGTTCGGCTTTTACGCCACGTACATCGCCCAGACCTTCTTCCCGGCCACCAGCGAATTTGCTTCGCTGATGATGACCTTCGCCGTGTTCGGTTCGGGTTTCCTGATGCGACCGCTCGGCGCGATTATCCTGGGCGCGTACATCGATAGGGTCGGACGTCGCAAGGGACTGATCGTGACGCTGTCGATCATGGCGTGCGGCACCGTGCTGATTGCGTTGGTTCCGGGCTACGCCAGCATCGGTCTGGCAGCACCCTTTCTGGTGTTGCTGGGGCGTCTGTTGCAGGGATTCTCGGCAGGGGCCGAGCTGGGGGGAGTTTCGGTGTACCTGGCGGAAATCGCCACACCGGGTCGCACCGGCTTTTACACCAGTTGGCAGTCGGCGAGTCAACAGATCGCGATCATTCTGGCGGCGGCATTGGGCTACGGCATCAATGCCTGGCTGGACGCCACTCAGATCGCCGCGTGGGGCTGGCGCGTGCCATTCTTCATCGGCTGCGTGATCATCCCGTTCATCTTCGTGATTCGTCGTTCGTTGCAGGAAACCGAGGCGTTCAAGGCCCGTACGCATCACCCAGGCGCCCGTGAGGTGTTCCGTTCGATGCGTGACAACTGGCGCACGGTGCTCGCGGGCGGACTGCTGGCGTCTATGACCACCACTACGTTTTACCTGATCACCGTCTACACCCCGACGTTCGGCAAATCGGTGCTGCACCTGAGCACCACTGACAGCCTGATCGTGACGCTGTTCGTGGGGCTCAGTAACTTCATCTGGCTGCCGATCGGTGGTGCGATTTCCGACCGCATCGGTCGCCGACCCTTGCTGCTGGGCATTTCGTTGCTGTGTATCTTCACCGCCTACCCGGCCATGCACTGGCTGGCGGCAGCCGCCAGCTTCGAACGTTTGCTCGTGGTCCTGCTGTATTTCTCGTTCTTCTTCGGGATGTACAACGGTGCGATGGTGGCGGCGCTGACCGAGGTCATGCCGCAGAACGTGCGCGTGGTGGGCTTCTCGCTAGCGTTCAGCCTGGCCACGGCGATTTTCGGCGGCTTCACACCGGCCATGTCGACATTTCTGGTACAAGCCACTGGCGACAAGGCTTCCCCGGCCTACTGGCTGATGTTCGCCGCGGTGTGCGGTCTGTCAGCGACGCTGGTGTTGTACCGCCGTCAAAAAGCCTGGGTGGCCAAATCCGTCTGATCGTCGCACGTCGGCGGCAACGCGCTCCAGGCGTTCCCGCCGACCGCCACAGAGACGCCGCTCGCTGCGGGTGCTAACGCGCCAGCAGCTTCGCGTAAGTGTTGAGGTCGATGTTGCCGCCGCTGATGATCACACCGACCCGCTGCCCCCTCAGTTCGCTCGCCATGGCGCGAGCGGCTGCAAACCCCAGGCAACCGGTAGGCTCTACGACCATTTTCATGCGCTCGGCGAAGAAGCGCATGGCCTCGACCAGTTGCGCGTCGCTGACGGTGAGGATGTCGTCGACATCGCGCTTGATGATGCCGAAAGTGTAGTTGCCCAGGTACTGGGTTTGCGCGCCATCGGCGATGGTTTTCGGGGTGTCAATCTTGACGATGTTCCCGCTGCGCAGCGATTGCTGACCATCGTTACCGGCCTCGGGCTCGACACCGTACAACCTGCATTCGGGTGCCAGCGCCCGCGTCGCCAACGCCGACCCGCTGAGCAGCCCACCGCCGCCCAGGCAGACGAACAGCGAGTCCAGCCTGCCGACCTCCTCGAACAGCTCTTTCGCTGCCGTGCCCTGCCCGGCAAGGATGTCCGGGTGATCGTAAGGCGGGATCAAGGTCAGGCCGTGCTCCTGAGCGAGTTGCCGCCCAATCGCCTCGCGGTCTTCGGTGTACCTGTCATAGACCACGACCGTCGCGCCATACTCCTTCGTTGCGGCGACCTTGGCAGCCGGTGCATCGTGGGGCATGACAATGGTGGCCGGAATGCCTAACAGTTGAGCCGACAGCGCGATACCTTGCGCATGATTGCCTGAGGAAAACGCGACTACTCCGTGTTTGCGTTGCGTGGCATCGAACTTCGATAACGCGTTGAAGGCGCCACGAAACTTGAAGGCGCCCATCCGCTGATAGTTTTCACACTTGAAGAACACCTCGGCGCCCAGCTCACGGTTCGCCGTGCGCGACGTCAGCACCGGTGTCTTGTGGGCATGGCCTTCAATATGTCTGGCGGCAGCGACCACGTCGTCATAGCTGGGAAGCACGGGGTTCGAAATAGCGAGGGTATCCATATTCATCCTCAAAGGTCGGGTTGAGCCAACAGGCAGGGGCATCGATTACTGTGTATCGAGTTCGCCCTGACACGCAATCTTCCGCTCCTGCTGATTTTCCCCAGGCAGCTTCCCACGCCCAGAGAGGCCCCGATTTCACTGACTTTGTAGTCACGAATCGACCTTTGTGTATTGAAACTACAAAATATGTAGCGCACGAAAATATTCACTACAAAACGGTTGACGAAGCTTTTTCGTAACGGCATAGTTCAAGCGTCTCCCCGATCGGGAGAGCTGGCAAAAGTATTCCGGGCCCGTTCGACGTAGCCGTCGAACATCCTCTGGATGTGTGCTGCCCACAAGGCAGATTGAAGAGCTGAACCGGCATGATCGACCCATAGGCCGAGCGCTGGCGAAACGTCCTCATGACACTTGTGGTCGACCACGCATCGTCGCCAGTGTCCTCTTGACGCCCGCTGATTCTCTCCTCTGGATCGATTCATTCCGTAGCAGCCTCTTCTTCCCACTACATCCACAACACCCGGCACCGGCTCTGTGTACCGACGGACCTTGTTTGTCAGCGATGGAAAGGACTGCGGATCGATGGACGATTCGCCATTACGTTTGAACTAACCAGATAGATTAACGAATAGGCACAAAGGGGTATCCGACCATGAATCTGAACAATCAACCTACTATTGATCAACTGGCTCGACTGTTCGCGGCGCAGAAGGACTCCCTCGATAGCCACATTCTCTGGGTCTGTGAGAAAGGTGATGTGCATATGGACAGCCTGGGTGCGTGCACCGAGGAGCAACAGTTCGACGAACAGCACCCGCATATGCGTGCGCGACTGAAGATGTACCGCAAGGGCCAAGGCTACGTCGGCAAGAAAGCGGCCGCCGACAAGCAGTTCCTGGGACAGGTACTCGATACCCTGAGCAGTGAATGGGGCAGCGCACAGCAAGAGCCTGGCTTACGCGTCATCGACAAGCTCTGCTGATGGGTAACCGCGCGCCGCGGGTCATTCGAATCGCCGAATGATCCGCGGCATTTTTGTCGGTGCTCTCAAAGCACTTATTGCTGAGCGGGATTCACCAGCGCCGTCAGCACATGATCTGCCCACTCGCCGTTGATCTTCAGGTAGGAACGGGCAAAACCTTCCCGCTGGAACCCCAACGCTGACAGCACCCGGGCACTGCGTTCGTTTTCCGGCCGATAGTTGGCCATGATTCGATGCAACTGCAGGTCCTCGAATACGTAGGCGATGGCTTTGTGCAGCGCCTCCGTCATCAGCCCCCTGCCCTGCGCCTGCTCTGCCAGTGAATAGCCCAGATGACAGGCCTGGAACACGCCGAGGACGATGTTGCTGAAGTTGCACTCGCCGATCATCTCGCCACTGTCGCGCTCACAGATCAACAGGTGCAAGCCGCGCCCGGCGAGCCGTTCGTGCTCGATGAAACTGATGCGACGAATGATGTTCTCGATCGCATAAAAACCAGGGGGTCTCATCGGCTGCCAGGGCTGGAGATGCTTGCGGTTGCCGATGTGGTACGCCTGGATCTGCGCAGCATCACCGCCCAAAGCCGGGCGAAGAACAAGGCGCTCCGTAACCAGACGGATCAGGTGGGGCTCGGCGATGATCTCCATCCGTCAGATCTCCTGAAGCTGAGGGCACGGCGACGTCTGGCTTAGAACGCCAGTTTGTAGCCGATGGCGATCAACATCACCGCCAGACACGGACGAAGGATTGAGTCTGGAACTCGGCCGGTGAGATGGCTGCCCATGTAGATGCCCGGCAGTGACCCCATCAACAGGAAGCCCAGCATCGACCAGTTCATGTTGCCCATGCTGGCGTGACCGAGCCCTGCAATCAGGGTCAGCGGAACAGCGTGGGCGATCTCTGTCCCGACCAGTCGACGTGTATCCAGGAAAGGATAGAGGATGAACAGCGCGACGGTGCCCAGGGCGCCCGCGCCGATGGAGGTTAACGCGACCATGACACCCAGCACCACACCCGTCACCACGGTCAGGGTATTGAGACTCTTGTCGCTCAGACGGTAGTGATCACCGGCATGACGATGTGCGAAGGCGAGCAAGCGCTGTTTGAAGAAGATCGCCAGTGCGGTCAGCAGCAGTACAAAACCCAGCGCCTGCTTGATGACCGAGTTCATCGCGTCGGGCGCGGTGTGCAGACTGCTGAGGAACCACAGGGTCAGCCCCGCCGCCGGGACACTGCCGAGGGTGAGCCAGCCGGTGATGCCCCAGTCGATGTTGTCGTTCTTTTTGTGCACCAGAACGCCACCGCTTTTGGTGATGGCGGCGTACAGCAAATCGGTGCCGACGGCGGTGGCCGGATTGATCCCGAACCACAACAGGATCGGGGTCATCAGCGAACCGCCTCCGACACCGGTCATGCCGACAATGAACCCGACCAGCAAACCTGCAACGACGAAACCTATATTGCCAAAATCCATTGTCATGCCTAACGAATGCGCAAACGCGAGAAAAAACTGGCGCGCAGGATAGCGACCTTTCTTATGAACAGAGTAGACCGAAACGATCTATCGTTATAACCAATCGCCCTGAAGTCGATATCGAGGCTCAAATAACGGGAATCAGGGCTCCCCTTCCCAATAGTCCAGTCGGGTTTCAGGACGGTGCATGGCGGTGAACGCTCGCGCGCCGTTGATCGTGACCATCGCCTGATATTTGCCGGAGTCGGGGTACTCGCAGACTTCCGGCGTTTCCCGTGTGCTGATGGAGAGGTACTTGAGCGGCGCGTTCGAGGTGTTGATGATCTGGTGCGGGTACTCAGGACCCGGAGGAATGAAGATCACATCACCGCTTTTGATGGGCAGCATTTGCCCGGCGACCCGCAGTGTGCCCTGCCCCTCGACGACCACGAACATTTCCTCTTGGGCGTAATGAAAGTGGTAGGGGCATGAACGTTTGCCCGCAGGGACAATGTCCACCGACGCACCCAGTTTCTGCGCCGCCGTGCCCGTGCCCAGGCGAGCAGCCTGACTCTGATAGAGCGGCTCGCGGCGCTCGTCCTGCAAGGGCACTTCGTTGAAGTTGCGAATCAGGCGCGAGGCCAGCGTGCTTTCGGCATCGGTCATGGCGGGCTCCCCTCAGCGCACAGCAACGATCAACAAACGCGGGAACGGCAACAGCACAGTGCCGTCATCCAGCGCTGGATAGGCCTGACTGATCGCCTTCAGGTAAGCGGCGAGGAAGGCCTGTTGTTCGCTTTCATCGAGCTTTTGCAGATAAGGCCGCAGCGCAGAGCCCTTGAACCATTCGACCACGGCGGCATGGCCGCCCGCCAACGGGTGATGGTAGGTCGTGCGCCAGACATCGACTTCCGTGCAGTGCGGTCGCAGCAGCTCGAAGTAAGAGGCCGCCGGATGCCGGTCAGGGTGTTTGACCGAAGCAATCTTGTCCGCCCACGGGCCGTGGGCGGCGATCTCGCGCGCCAGTCGGTGTGCAGGCTCCTCAAGGTTGTCCGGGGTTTGCACGGCCAGACTACCGCCGGGATTCAAGCGGCTGACCAGACGCGGGTAGAGTTGCGCGTGATCAGGCACCCATTGCAGGGATGCGTTGGCCAGGATGACGTCGTAGGTCTGCGGCGGATTCCAGCTTGCGATGTCAGCCAGCTCGAAGGCCAGGTCTGGCAGGCGGTGACGGGCGTCGCTGAGCATGTCTTCAGAGCTGTCCAGACCGGTGATCAATGCATCGGTGAAACGCGCAGCCAGCACTTCGGTGGAGTTGCCAGGCCCGCAGCCCAGATCGATCGCCGTCTTGACTTCCTGGGTCGGGATTGCCGCCACCAGGTCGCGGACCGGACGGGTACGCTGCTGCTCGAACATCGAATACTGCTTCGCTGACCAACTCATCAGGCGTTTCCTTTTGTTATGAAAGGCGTGCCGCGAAGGTTAAAGCCTGCGTAGGCGGAGCACAAATGAAGAGCCGTAACTGGACGCCGCGACCTCAGGCGCGCCCGACGCCGTCGAACGCCACATCGACCATCAACGCTGGATCAAGGCTGCGAATACGCTGCTCGATGTGGTAGGCCCCGGCTTCCGCGTAACGCAAATAGACGCGACTGCAGTCGACGCACTCGCAGACTTTGCACCGGTTGTACGGAAAGAATTGCGGGGCGATGGGCGCCTTTTCAGACCAATAAGAGGTGCCGTCCGGGTGGTATTCATCCAGGGTCAGGTCTTCTTCCTCGGCAGCGATCAATGAGCCGGTTTCCCGCAACTGGCTTTCCTTGATCGAGACCGGCAGCCCCTCCCATCCCGCGAAGGGTTTGGCCAGGCAGGCGCAGGGGTGAGTCACGGCACTGGAACGATGAGCAATGTGCAGCAGCTGTGCATAGGTAAGCGGGGTGAACATGGGCAACAGACTCTTGGCGGGTGAGGTCCTTTGGCGTGGGTGCATTGTGCAGCGCAACCCTCCTGCTGCCTACTGCAAAACGGTGTCTTGCTGCCCTTCGCTCACAACGTCACCCGACGGGTCAGATGGCCACCGGAAATCGGGTACGACACATACAACCCGGAATCGACCTGCGCTCGGGAAACCTGCGCGAGACGGCGGACCCTGTTCGCTGCATTGAGCAGTTGCTGTCGATCCAGCTCGCCGTTTTCCACGGCAGCGACGATGGCCTCGGCAATGCCATCGAGGCCCGCCTCGCTTGATACCAGCAGCAGGTGCGCACCCGCCTTCAGGGCGGTCACGGCGGTTTCGGTGAGGCTGTTGTCGCGCAGAATCGACACGGCATCCAGGTCATCGGAAATGATCAGCCCATCGAATGCCAGCGTGTCGCGCAACAAACCAATGATCTTCTGCGAGGTGCTTGCCGATTGCGACGGGTCGAGCGCCGGAAACACTGCCGGGCCCGGCATCACGGCCTGAACACCCGCTGCAATCACCTGACGAAACACATCAAGGCCGTCCTCCAGTGCCTCAACAGGGCCGGACACGATTGCGCGCGCCACTGCGGGATCATGCTCGGTTTGGTAGTGGCCGGGAAAATGCTTGGCGGTGGCGATGACACCGGCCCTTTGCACACCGCGAATGAACGCACACGCGATGCGCGAAACCTCGACCGGGTCTGGCCCCAGGTTGCGATGATGCAACCACGGATTGACACCCGTGACCACGTCGACAATGGGGGCCAGGAATAGATTCACACCCATGACCCGCGCCGAACTGGCCATCTCGTAGCTGCGCGCTTCGATGACGTCAGCACTCATGTCTTTCAGCGCATCGGCCGACGGCATGCCAGGCACCAGCCGGTGCAGGCGCTGGATGCCGCCCAGCTCCTGATCCACTGCGACCAAGACCGGCGAGCCCGCACAGGCGGCGGCCTGTTCGGCGATGCCCATGAAGTGCGCCTGAGTCTCGGAGCGTCGGCGCTCGAAACTCATGTTGCGGGCCAGGTACTCATCGCGGGTTTCACCCAGCAGGATCGAAACCCCGCCCCGGTTTAAATAGCGGCGCACGGTATCGTCCAGCTCCAGCCCGGCGAATGCAGGCAGCAGGACCGCATACGCGGCGCGTTGCAGTTCGGTTGACATGTATTTACCCACCCTGTGCCTATCTGCTCGTTTGTGCTCACTTTACCCCCAAAACGAGCGATGTCAATGCTCGTTAAAAGCTTGGAGTCATCAACAACGAGCAGGGCGAAGCATAAGAGGGCCATGCCGTGCGCACCTAACCGGGCCACCATCGAGAGGAGTGCGCCTGAAGCCCACCTAAAGTCTCGGGCTGGCCTATTGAAGAACAGAAACGGCTGCCATTCAGGCAGCCGTTTTTCTAATGGCAAAAGCAATCGCGGACGCCGATCACTCGGCTGATCCGGATTTCCAGGCAAACGACTTATTGCATGTGATGCCCTTCATGACCCGCGTGTCCCTCATGCCCGGCATGCATGTCATCACCGGCCATGTGAGTCACCGGCTGTTGACGGTCCGTCTCTTCCTGCAAATACCGCACGACCTCGGCGATGTCGTTGTCGGCCATCCGCAGGTTGGGCATCGCCACCTTGTTGTAGGCCTCGTACAAACTCATGGCCAGCGTATCCTTCTCGGCCAGCATCACGTCCGGTTCCTTGAGCCAGCGCCCCAGCCACAGGCCGTCGCGTTGCCGGGTTACGCCGAGCAGATCAGGTCCGACACCCCGCAAACCGGTCGCTTCCTCGCCTTCATGACCCAACGTGTGACACGCACTGCAGCGGGTGCGAAAGATCTGCTCCCCCAGGCTCGGCGCGCGCACGTCAGGTGCATTCGCGTAGCTGTCCAGGTGCTCGCTGGCGACCTTCCAGTTCTGCAGGCTGTTGCCCAGATGGTCCGCAAGAATGTAAGGGTTCTCGAACGGGGACGCCTTCATCCAGCGCCCGGTCGTCTGGTTGCCGACAATCAGGCTCAGGTTATGGTCGGTGGTCCTGCCGTTGTCGACGCCTTCGATGAACAACCCCAGTTTGCGGCGCAGCTCGACGATGTCGTCCTTGTTGCCGGTCAGAAACTGCCAGCCCGGCGCCACCTTGAACTTGGCGGCGTACTGCTTGAGCACTGCTGGCGTGTCGGTTTCAGGGTCGATACTGATCGAGTAGAAAAACACGTCCTTGCCGACCCGGTCGCCCAATAGCCTCTGCACCTGCCGCAACCTGGCGGTCTCCAGCGGACAGGAGTCGGTGCACGACGTGAAGATAAAGTTGATCACCACCACCTTGCCCTTGATCAGGTCGTCGTAGAAATGCACCGGCTGTTCGTCCTGGTTGATCAATACCGTGTTGGGGAAGAAGTCCTGCCCCCACGGCGTGGCCGACGGTGTTTCACCAGCCACGCCGGGAAGGCTGCCCCAGACCATGACGGTTATAAAAACGGTCACTGCAATGGCCGCGCTGCGAAGCATCTGGAACATGACTGCACCCTCCCCGATCCCGCGGATCGCTATTTGCCTTTGCCTTTGCCGGAACCCGAGGAACCCGATCCCCCAGAGCCGGACCCGCCGGCACTCGAACCACCCGAACCTGTAGTGGGCGTGGTCACGGCTGCCGCCAGCTTGACCGAAGGACCGCTGCCGTCGCCGTCGTGGTAGGTAGGCAACGCGGCAGAGGCGACATACCCCACGCCATCCCAGGTGGGCATCGGTGTCGGCATCAGCTGGAATTGACCCGGGTGCTCGATGTCCCAACGCAGCAGCATCGAGTTGTCCTCATGCTGGGTGTTGTGGCAATGCTCCATGTAGGTCCCGGCGAACTCGCGGAAATGGATCGCCATCTCAACGTTGTCGCCACTGTCGGTGCCGATGCGGTAAACGTCCTTGCGCGCCCATTTTTCCCACTCAGGTGGCGCCTTGCCGCCCCGACTGAGGATGATCCCTTCCTCGAAGTGCACGTGCACCGGATGGGTCCAGCCGTTGCCGCCGTTCTGGATTTTCCACACTTCCAGCGTGCCGGTGCCCTGATAGCCAGACGGTTCTGCGCCGTTGGCCAGGTGCAGGCCGGCAGACAATCTGCGTGGGTCCATGTTGAAGCCCAGGCCGCCGTCGGTCTTGATGGTCCAGGGCACCGAATCCGTGCCGTCGGAGCGACCAAAGATGAAGGTGCGGTGACGTGCCTGGCCCAGCAGCGCGATGTCAGCGGCGTTGTCTCGGTGCAGGGTCAGCGGAATCATCGTCTTGCCTTCAGGCTTGCCCGGTTTGGCCGGCTCGTACGCCACCGGATCCATGCTCAGGTCCTGCCCGGTATAAGGCTTGACGTTGATCTGCATGAACTTGCCCACCACCGGGTCCCCCTTGTCCCACTGCGGCCCCTTGCTGCCTTGCTTGATGACGGCCAGGTACTTCTCGGACAACACGTCCGCCAGCGGCACTTCGCCTTTGGGCCCCTTACCGGTGTCATGCTCCATGACGTTGACGAAGAACAGCTTGTCCCCCGCCTTGATGCCGTTCTTCCCGAAGTTGATGATGATGTCGTAGCGTTCGGCGATGCCCTGATTGGGCATAATGCCGAAGTTGTTTTTCAGGTCGCCGTCACCGTCCAGGTCCAGGGTGCCGTCGAATGGCACGGTGTGTTCCATGATGTTGCCGTCGTTGGCGATCATGTGGAAAGGCACCCGGGCGTAGGACACGCCGGAGTCTTTCGGCCCAGGGAACTCTCCGCTGTTGCCTTTGATTTCCCGCACCACGGCAATCTTCACGTATCGCGAAACCGAGCCATTGAGGATGCGGAAACGGTAACTGCGAGCGCGCACGTCCAAGTAAGGCTTGTAGCTCCAGTTCACGACCATTTCATCGCCGAGGAAACCGTCGGTGTTGAACGGGTTGAACCACAGTTGCCCGGCCTGATCCCACGCCTTGTCGGCGACGGTCAGGTTGACGTCGTAGTCGCGGTTGCCCCACGCCAGGGTTGAGCCGCTGGGGAATCGCAGGTTGACGCCGTCGTCGATGGCTTCGTTGCCACGGTCCAGGGCGCTGTAGTAGTTCATCATCGCCGCGTTGCCCTTGTAGACGTTCTGGGCAGTGAAATCCATCATGTGATCGTGGAACCAGTGGGTGCTCATGGTTTCGCGCCAGTCACCCCGGATCTTGATCGTCCCGTGATCACAGGTCTTCATACCGGGCGAATCATCGTTGACCCACAGGGTTTCACCCGGCGCACACGGAAACGCTGCGCGTGGGTCCTTGGCGTTGGTGTTGATGGTGTCGTAACCCGCCAGTTGCATCGGCCAGCGATAGTCGTAGTACTGGCCCGGAAAGAAGAACGCGTTGGCGTAGCCGTCACTTTCAGCCGGGTTATGACCATTGTGTTCGTGGGTGGAAATGGTGTGCAGCCCAAAGCCTTTGTTGGCCGACGGATCGATCGGCAAGCCGTTGTAGTGACGCATCAACACCGGCTGGCCGTAACGCACCATCAGCAGTTTGGGCGGCAGCGTGCCGTCAAATGTCCACACCGAGTTGTGTTCCTGAACCGGCATCAGCGGGTGAAGGCGCACGCCGATGCCACTGGCGCTACCGCCGTGGTTGGTGCTGCCGTCGGGGTAGTAGTTCAACCCGCCTGGCCCCCACTCCCCGCCTTTGTAATCGTGTAACTGCAGGTGATCGCGAAAACCGCTGTTCGAGTGAGCGCCGGTTTGCACGGTCTTGTAGGCAATCTGCGGGTAGAACTCATTCCAGCGCTGATGTGACCAGCCTTTTCCTGGCGGACGCCCTTCGGCGGGCGCGTCCACGCGACGGTTCAGGAAATCCTGAATCTGGGCCTGCCACGGGTTGCGGTCCAGTGAGTTGGCGAACTGCGTCGGGAATGGCGTCAGACCCGGTTGCGCGAGAAAGGCGGCCAACGCTTCAGGGGAGGGGCCACTGCGAGCCACGTTGGTGGGGTCCTGCGCAGGCCCTGGGCCGAGCGTTGGAACCGGGAACGGAATCAGCGACGGCGAGGCGGTCGGGTCGAGCTTGGTCGGCCCGAACTCTTCAAACAGCAACACTGCCTGGGTGAAAGGTTGAGCGCCGAACAACGGGCTTGGCTTGCCATTGGTGGGGAAGTTGAAACTGGTTTGCGCCGAAGGCGGCAGGACGTTTTCGATCCTTGTGATGGCCCGCGTGCCTTTGACGTCGTTCGGCAGGTCGATGGCGCCTTCGTTGGCTTCCGGCAGTGTCAGCAGATTATTCAGTGCGGCGGCCGGATCGGCAGGCGGGTCGTAATACGCCGAGGGGTCAGTGGGAGGGGGTTGATCTTCGTTGTCGATCGGCCCGGCCTGGACACCGGTCAGCCCCATGGTCAGGGCGATCAATACCGCGGAAGATCCGCGCAAAAGCTGAAGCCCGTGGAGGGGGGAAACTTTAAACGCGCAGGTTGTTTCATGTGATTCACCTTCAACTCATGCACAGGGGCATTTGTGTTTCATCCGACTGCCCTGGTTAAGCGCTGCGTGTCGAAGGCTTTTAGCGGCCCGTCGCACGGAGAAGCGCCTGCAGGTAGTGGGTGAAGGGGCAAATCCCTTGCCAGAGTTGAAGCACGGCTTGATAAAGGCAAAACGATGGCAAGCCAACGCGGCTAAGTCGGGGCTTTCACTGAAAGATGTCGTAACAATTTAATGAGGAAAGTTGGCATGGAGGTTGGCGGCTGCGGGGACCTTGCCCCGCAGACATGGGGAAATTCACAAGATGTTGGGGATTTGAATGGGTCATGACCGGCCCGGGAAGCCGACGCTCGCGGCTTCGCCCGGTCCGGTCGTTACGCCTCAGGCACCGCCGCGATTGTCGCCCGGTTCGCCCCTGGCATGATTGCCGCGGTCGTCTCCCACCTCACCCAAGGCATGGTTGCCTCGGTCATCGCCGATCTCGCCGGCTCTGTGAACACCGTGGTCGTCGCCGATTTCGCCGGCCCTGTGCACACCGTGGTCGTCACCGATCTCGCCGGCCCTGTGCACGCCGTGGTCGTCGCCGATTTCGCCAGACCGATGAACGCCTCCGTGGTCATCGCCCGCTTGTGCGTGTTCGCCGCGATGGCCAGCGTCGTGATTGCCATGGTCGTCGCCGCGAGCGCCGTGATCGTTGCCGTGATCGTTGCCGCCGTGACCATTGCCGGCGCTGTTCCCGCCGCCACTGTGGCCGCCGCCGGAACCACCCGAGCCACCACCGCCACTGCCGCCTCCAGAACCACCGTTACCGCCGCCGTGACCGCCTCCTCCGCCCCCGTTACCGCTGCCGCCACCGCCGTTGCCACCGCCGCCATTACCGCCGCCGCCACCTCCGTGACCTCCGCCTCCGCCACCATTACCGCCGCCACCTCCGTTACCGCCACCACCACCACCACCACCACCACCACCACCGTCTTTGGCGTACGCGCTGGAATGAGAAATCGAGTCGGGGATCAGGACAGTGGATGCGGACAGCACCCCTCCAATCGCAAGTGCCAGAATTGCTTGTCTGAATTGCATAACTACCTCCACCTTCTTGTTCTGGTCATAAACCGCAAACAGAGCCGGTGCAAAACGAAGGCCATCGCCCCAGGGCAATCAACGCTTCAGCACATCTCGCGACAACGCAGACAACAGCGTGTGGCCCCCAGAGACCGTGTGCGCACAGGTACCGTGAGATCCGGCGGCTGGATCATCCAGTGCCGGACGGTGTTCTTGGGGTGAACACGCCAACGGCGGCTAATATTCATTTACGCCTACGAACGGTCATTCAGGATTTTTTCGGCAGCGCTCTTTTCATTTGCGCATTAGCTCGTCAACATACGCGCCCACTCATAACGGGCTCGACGTTAATAAACGCAAATGATCGCGTTTCCTGACGTCGCCTTTTGTATTAAATAGAGACAGAACAAACACTTCCGAATGCCCGTTGCCTAGATCATCAATGATGTTGAATTGACATGGCGCTAACGCGTGCGGCCCTCTAAAGTGATCTCACTCTCTGATTTCAGGACGAAATAGATGCGTCTTTTACTGCTGACAAGTGTGCTGGCCGTGAGCCTCGCGGGCTGCGGTTCTACCCCCAATAATCCTTCCGTCAAGCTGGAAACCCCCAAGCTCGCTGCGGACTACGCCCAATGCGTTTTCCCTAAATGGCAAAAGCTGAGGCCCGAAACCACGATGACCGAGGGCAAGGGACACTACAAACTGCTGATCTCCGGCAAGTTGTCGCAGGACGATATTCTCGAAGTGTTCAAAGGCAACCCCAACACCCGCGTGTTCCTGTACCAGCGTGCGCCGCTTGCCTCGGCGTTCGGTCAAAGCACCCTGGAAAAAGCAGCACGCGAGTGCTTGTGAACCGGGCCGCCCGTCCGGGGCTTGGCTGATCGGCGCCAATACCGGCGATGCAATCGGGCTGAACTTCATTTTTACGATTCCCTCTGAGAGCCGACACCACCCGTTTTAGCGGGTGCCATCTCACCACAGAGGAATCACATCATGAGCAGCACACTGAACGGCAAGAAGGTCCTGATCATCACCGCCAACACCGGCATCGAGCGCGATGAGCTGCTCAAGCCACTCCAAGCGCTGAAAGGCATGGGCGCAACGGTGACGCACGCGACCATCAAGGGCGGCGCCGCCCAGACCTTTCTCCAGGACACCGAAAAAGACACCAGCGTGACCTCGGACACCACACTGGCAGGCTTGTCGGCCGATCAATTCGATGCGCTGGTGATTCCAGGCGGAACCGTCAACGCTGACACCCTCCGTCAGGACCACGACGCACAACGTCTGGTCAACGAATTCGCCAACGCCGGCAAAACGGTCGCCGCGATCTGCCACGGGCCTTGGCTGTTGATCGATGCAGGCGTGATCGCCGGCAAGACACTGACCTCCTACCCCAGCGTGCGAACCGATCTGCTGAACGCTGACGCCGCTGACTGGGTCGACGCGCAGGTCAAAGAGTGCCCGGCCAACGGCTGGACGCTGATCACCTCGCGCACCCCGGATGACCTGCCAGCGTTCAACGAAGCCATCGGCAAGTCGTTGCAGGCCGCCTGAACCGGTTTTTCATAGCGCTGAAACGAAAAACGCATCGACGCCGCTTTAAGCGGCGTCGATGCGTTTGGGAAGTCTATAACCCCGGTGGAAGACAGCGACGTACAGACCACCGGGGGAGCTCTCGCACTCACGGTGTATGAGCGGCCCTGGCGCAACTAATTCAATCTTTTTTTGCTCGGCGTTCAATTAACTCGCTCACGGTAACAACTCGTCTTCGTAAACGAAAAAACTTGAAACCAATATTTAACCGTCTCGTCGAGATGGATAGGCCCACGCGATCGTCGCAAGCCCCGACATGAGACTTGCCCATGATTGGAATCATCGTCCCCGCGCACAACGAAGAAGATTTTCTGGATGACTGCATCAAGTCGTTGGTTGCCGCTTCCGGTCACGAAGGCCTGGGGGGCGAGGCGGTGGAGATCCTGATCATGCTCGATGACTGCTCCGATAACTCCGAACGGATTGCACGCAGCCATGACGTGTCGGTGCACACATGCCAACACCGCAATGTCGGCATGACGCGCGCTGCCGGGGCGCAGTTGATGCTCGAGCGCGGCGCTCGCTGGCTGGCGTTTACTGACGCCGACACCGTGGTGCCGTATGCGTGGCTCTCCGAGCAGGTGGCGTTCGGGGCTGATGCTGTCTGTGGGATTGTCGAAGTGAGTGACTGGTCCGAGCACTCCGACCAGGTTCGCCAGCGTTACAACGCGCTGTACCGTCCGGTCGACGGACACCGGCACATTCACGGCGCAAACCTGGGGGTATCCTCGGCGGCGTACCGGCGTGCCGGAGGGTTCAGGGCGCTGAAGGCCCATGAGGACGTGCACCTCGTCAACGACCTGGAGCGCACTGGCGCGGCCATTGTCTGGACCGCTCGAAACAGTGTCATGACCAGCGCGCGCAAGCATTCCCGGTGCAGGGAAGGCTTTGGCGATTATCTGAATTCACTGGCGACCCAGGCGTTATTGGGCTAACCCTGACTACGCACACTGAAGCTGCGCACACGGCACTGACCGGCCTTGATCTGTGCAACCTTGATCTGTGCGCACAGCGGCCCTCACCTGAGCGGGACAGCAACTGATGCAACCGATACCGATAAAGAACCGGGCCAACCCCGGCGACGACACTTTGGGTGGGGGCATGCCCAGTGCCAGTGTCGCCGTGCCCAAGACCGGGAGCTGGTTCAAGCGCCTGCTGGCGTTTACCGGCCCCGGTTATATGGTTGCGGTTGGGTACATGGACCCGGGCAACTGGGCAACGGACCTCGCCGGCGGATCGCAATTCGGTTACCTGCTGCTCTCCGTCATTCTGTTTTCCAATCTGATGGCAATCGTCTTGCAGGCGTTGTCTGCACGCCTGGGCATCGTGACCGGCTGGGATCTGGCCCGCGCATGCCGCGAACGCTACAGCCGTCCCGTCTGCATCGCGTTGTGGATCGCCTGCGAAATCGCAATCATCGCCTGCGACCTGGCAGAGGTGATCGGCACCGCGATTGCCCTGAACCTGCTGTTCGGGATTCCACTGGTGTGGGGCGCAGTGATTTCCGCCATCGACGTCTTTCTGATTTTCTTGCTGATGGGCAGAGGATTCAGGGCGCTGGAAGCCTTTGTCATTGCGCTGTTGCTGATCATCTTCGGCTGCTTCGCGATTCAGATGGTCCTGGCCCGTCCGGACATGGCCGAACTGTTTGCCGGGTTCATCCCCCGGGCAGAGGTGGTCACCAACCCGGCAGCGCTCTACCTGGCCATCGGCATCATCGGCGCCACGGTCATGCCGCATAACCTGTACCTGCACTCCTCCATTGTCCAGACCCGGGCGTATCCCCGAACCGACGAAGGCCGCCGGATCGGCCTGCGCTGGGCGGTCACCGACAGCACCATCGCCCTGACCCTGGCGTTGTTCGTCAATGCCGCGATCCTGATCACGGCCGCAACGGTCTTCCACAAGGCCGGCAAGACCGATGTGGTGGAAATCGAGCAAGCCTATCATCTGCTGTCGCCGATGCTGGGGGTCGGGATCGCATCGGCGCTGTTTGCGGTGGCGCTGCTGGCATCGGGGATCAACTCGACGGTCACCGCGACGCTGGCCGGCCAGATTGTCATGGAAGGCTTTCTCAGCCTCAAACTCCCCGGTTGGGTCCGTCGCTTGCTGACCCGAGGATTGGCGATCATTCCCGTGGTCGTGGTCACCAGCCTGTACGGCGCCGAAGGCACTGCAAAACTGCTGGTACTGAGCCAGGTGATCCTGTCGATGCAACTACCCTTCGCCATCGTGCCACTGGTGCGTTTCGTGTCCGATCGCAAGCTGATGGGGAGTTTCGTGACCGGCCCGGTGTTAACGACGCTGTCCTGCGCCATCACGCTGTTGATCATCGGCTTGAATCTGGTGCTGCTGGTGGGAATGTTTCGGGCGTGAGGCTCGACTCAAGAGGGGCAGAACACAGAATCAATGCCGCCGGCGCGACCGCATTCGCTGCCCTCGTAACCTCGGACGTCTCCTACAGGGTCCGTGGCGTTCTGGCTACTTTAGGAAGACCCTCATACGGTGGGAGCGAGCTTGCTCGCGAATGCGGTGGGTCGGCGACATCGCCCGTGGATGACCCACTGCATTCGCTGCCCTCGTAACCTCGGACGTCTTACAAGGTCCGTGTCGTTCTGACGACTTGAGGAGGACGCTCATACGGTGGGAGCGAGCGTGCTCGCGAATGCGGTGGAGCTGACACTTCAACTTCCGCTGACAGGCCTTGTTTGCAACGAAAAAAGGTGCCGGTCGTTGCAACCGGCACAGGTGCTTACTTCACTTCATGGCGCCGTGATCGTGGCCCATGTCCATCTTTTCCATCATCGCGCGGGCGGGGGCTTGCACCTCGATGGTTTCGCGTACGCCCTTGTCGTTTTCGACTGTCAGGGTCAGCGGGACCTGATCGCCCTCCTTGATCTGCTTGACCAGCCCCATAAGCATCACGTGGTAGCCGTCCGGGTCAAGGGAGACGGTCTTGCCGGCAGGCAACGCCACCGAATCCACCGGCCCCATGCGCATGACGTCGTTGGTCATGCTCATCTCATGAATCTGCACGTCCTTCGCGGCGGGCGAGCTGACGCTGAGCAGCTTGCTGTCGCTGTCCGCCGTGACACGCATGAACGCCCCCGAGGACGGCTGACCGGGCACCGAGGTGCGCACCCAGGCGTCTTCCACCTTGGTGTGTGCGATGGCCGACAGACTGCAACCCGCCAACAGCGACGCCAACAGAACCCGGGCAGTTTTGGACAACAGAGCAGTCATCAGCAGACCTCCATGACAGTGAGCAGATCTTCCGCGCATTGCTTCGCGGAGAGTGAGGGCGACAGGCCGAGGCGTAGATTACCCCGCGAATCGAACACGAAACTGGTGGCGGTGTGTGACATGGTGTAAGTGTCGCCGACAGGGACCTTCTCATAGAACACGCCAAACTCCTTCGCCACTGCCCGGGTTTGCTCCAGCGTGCCGCGCAAGGCCACGAAGCCTGGATCGAACTGCTTGACGTAAGCGTCGAGTATCTCGGGCGTATCGCGCTCGGGGTCGACGGTGATGAAGATCACTTGCATGGTCTTGCCATCTTCGCCCATCAACTTTTTGGCCTGGACAGCACGGGCCAACGCAGTCGGGCAGACCGACGGGCACTGGGTGAACCCGAAGAACACCACCGGCATCAGTCCGCGATAGCTGGACAGTGTCTTGACCTCACCCTGGGTGTCGGTGAGTTTGAAGGTACGGCCCATGATCTTGTTGCTCAGATCCTTGCCGTATTTGAAATCGAGCGCGGTGGTCGAACCATCGCAACCCGCGAGAAGCCCGAGGCCCAAAAGCCCCAGACCCGAGACCACCTGACGGCGGGTCAGTAAATCATTCATGTGACGAACTCTCTGAAGCGGCAGCCAGCGCCAACGCCGGCCTTGACTCGTCTCGCTTCTCGCCCTGACGGCAGAGCCCTGCCTGAAATGGCGAAGAAGTGACGAACGCTAAACACCGTGTTCATGCCACGCCACGCTCAGGGCGCCTGCGGGGCGATTCCGGGAAAGGTCTGTCGAGGTGGCCTGCGCAGCCGGTAATCGGACCGTGGAAGGGATTTGTACGTAGGGCGCGTCCGCCAGCTCAGCCCGATGAAGAACACCAGCGCCAATACGGCCGTGCCGGCAAACGCACAATCGGTCATTGAGAGCTTCATCAATTGCGCATGATCGCCCATCTGCGCCATGTCCATGCGCCCCGAAAGCTCATGGTGCTCGCTGCACTCGACGCCCGCGTTCAGTTGATTGAACGCCCGCAGCATCTGCCCGTGGCTGAGGCTGCACACAAGCCCACTGAACAGCACGATGCCGTACAGCATCCAGGCGATAAGCGATTGATGGGTTCGGACGAATTTCATGGGGCGACATTCTACCTCGCCACGCCCCATGGCATCCGCCCGGGCCGGACTGTCGGGTGCGACAAAACCGCGCAGGGCCATTCTTCTGCGCAGAGACCTTGGCGACACCAAGGCCTGCGCACCTGCCGTCCGCCGCAAACGCAGCCGCCGAAGTTTTTTTGAACCCCACCTCGCGCCAGGTGCCTCATTTCATGAGCAGGCTTTCATGAACAGCGCACGCACCTCGCGTCGACGTTGAACCTGGCGGAGACACTGAATATGCGTGATGACGTAGATAGCCTTGAATCGGTGCTGGCAGCCTTCGCCCGCCGTCCCAATGCGCCCATGACCGATGAACGACTCTGTGAAGCGATGCGTCTGTGCATCGCGCGCGGCCTGGACCGCTTGCCGTTACCCGGTAGCGGAGAAACCTTGGCACGGTGGCAGCAACTGGCCCACGTGGCCGGACTCGACCTCGCGCTGCTCAAACTGTACGAGGGCCATACCGATGCGCTGGCCATCCTTCAAGAACTCGGCTGCGCGCCGTTTTCCGACCCGGGCATCTGGGGTGTCTGGGCTGCCGAGCCGCCAAACGCGCGGGTGATCGTCAGTGAGCGGCAAGGCGATCAAGTGCGCCTGAATGGCACCAAAGCCTGGTGTTCCGGTGCACAACAGATCGACTACGCACTGATCACCGCCTGGACCGAACAGGGTCAACCGCAACTTATTGCTGTCCGCCTCAATGAACACGGAGTCAGTGTTGATGGGCGAGGCTGGCAGGCGGTAGGCATGGGCAGCACCGCAAGCGTCGATGTCCATTTTGAGCACGTGACAGGTCACTGCGTCGGAGAATCCGGCGCTTATCTGGAGCGTCCAGGTTTCTGGCAAGGCGGCGCGGGTATCGCGGCGTCCTGGTATGGCGCTGCCGCTGCGCTGGCGCGATCACTTCACCGACAACGTCAGCAGGGTCGCGCTGACCCGCACGCCGACGCCCATCTGGGATCGGTGGACGCCGCGCTGCTCGGGGCCGCTGCAGCACTCAGAGAATGTGCGGCATGGATCGACGCCCATCCGCACGCTGATGCTCGACTGCCCGTTCAACGCGTACGCGCCCACGTCGAAATGGCGGTTGAACAGGTGTGTCGGCATGTCGGCCGTGCGCTGGGGGCGACGCCATTCTGCCGCGATCCGCATTTTGCGCGCCTGGCGGTGGACCTGCCGGTGTTCATCCGGCAAAGCCACGCGGAACGTGATCTGGCGCAATTGGGTCAACTCCTGACCCATAGCACAACCGAGGATTGGTCGTTATGAATCAGGCAGCTCCCTTTGGCGTCAGTGGCACCCCGTTGAGCGAGTGGCGCAGCAGCGTCGCCTTGAGCGGCGTTCGGCCCATTGATGTCGACGAGTTGGTTCCACCGGGGGCACGACTGGTGGTGCTGGCGCCCCATCCCGACGACGAAGTGCTCGCCTGCGGCGGACTGCTGGCAGCCATGGCCAACCGCCAGGAAGACGTGCAGTTGATTTCCGTCACCGATGGCGAGGGCAGTCACCCGGACTCCGCGCAATGGCCGCGTTCGCGGCTGCGTACCGAACGGCGTCGGGAAAGCGAGCGGGCCGTCACCGCGCTGGGCTTCGATCTGCCGCGCCTCGCCTGGCAGCGGCTGGGGATGAGCGACGGTCAGGTCGCTGACCGCGCTGATGCTCTGATAGCACTGCTGAGCGAGGATTTACGCTCGACCGACGTGCTCGTGACCACCTGGCGTCATGACGGCCACTGCGACCATGAGGCCGTCGGTCACTGTGCTGCCCAGGCCGCCGCGAACACGGGCGCCACCTTGCTGGAGATTCCGGTGTGGGCCTGGCATTGGGCCGAACCCAACGACCCGCGGATTCCCTGGCAGCAGGCGCGAAAATTCATGCTCAGCGACGCCCAGTTGCAACGCAAGCGTCGGGCAATCAACGCCCACGCCAGCCAGTTACACGACGATGTCAGCACCGGCGCGGCGCCCGTGCTCGACACCGTCACCCTGGAGCGACTGCTTCAACCGTTCGAATTGGTGTTCCTGTGAGCTTGCCTGCCGACTATTTCGACGAACTGTTCGCCGACAGCGATGACCCTTGGGCTTTCCGCACTCGCTGGTATGAACAACGCAAGCGCGACCTGACCCTCGCGGCGCTGCCCCGCCAACGCTATGAACGCGTGTTTGAACCGGGGTGCGCAAACGGCGAATTGAGCCTGCGTCTGGCGGAGCGCTGCGACCAGCTGCTGTGCATGGACATGAGCACCCGCGCGGTTGAACTGGCGCGCGCACGGCTGCGCGAGTATCCGCGAGCGCAGGTCGTGGAGGGATGCTTGCCCCAGGATTGGCCAGAAGGTCAGTTCGATCTGATCGTGATCAGCGAGTGGGCGTATTACCTGGAGCCGGCGTTGTTCATCCAGGTCATCGAACGGCTCGCCGCGTGCCTGACACCAGACGGCGCCGTATTGGCGTGCCACTGGCTGCATCCGATCGACGGCTGCCCCATGCAGGGCGCAGAGGCTCACGCACTCCTCACCCAACACCTGCCGCTCACGCGCACGTTGCGGCACGAAGAGACGGACTTTTTACTGGAGATGTGGAGCAATCACACGGCAGGAATCGATCTGTCGGAACAGGTTCGCCGGTGACGCACCGAAGCGTTTGTGAGCACCGTGCCACCAGGCCGCTGGTCCGGTAGGCGTGCAATTATTTAAACCAACCACCGCTTGTTATATCCCACATAGTGCGAGCCACATGACTCGCCCTTCTCATAACAAGAGGTACGTAATCATGGCTAACACCGGAAAATCGAACCCTGGGAACTTCGCCAACGATCGCCAGAAAGCCTCCGACGCAGGCAAAAAAGGCGGCCAGGCTTCGGGTGGCAGCAATGTCGCAGACGACCGTCAAAAAACGTCAGACGTAAAACGCGATGACGCCGGCAAAAAAGGTGGCTCCATGCCACAAGGTGGCGCAGGCCGCAAATCCTGATTAACTGCTGATCAGGGAACCGAGCGAGGGCGAAAGCTCTCGCTCTTTTGTTTCCAGTTTCGCCTTACCGTTGCTCTCCTTTTTCACGCGGATCGATCAGCGGCACGGTGGCATCTCGATCAAATTGCGAACCGGGGTCTTCATTGCCCGGATCGTTATCAATGTCCACTTCCACTTCTTCCGCCGGATGGGCGGCGCGCTGAGGCGCTGTGTCCGGGCCTTTCTGTGAATGGGTGTGCATGGCAGGTTCCTCACGTTCAGGTGGGGTCGATCGCGACCCGGTTTCGACAGGTTCAGCTTAGCTCCCGCTGACGGTCCAGTGGACCGCGTCTTCGGGGAACTGCAGTTGCTCGACACGATGAGCAATGCCACAGCCCAGCGAATCTTCGGCGCGGATGACCTTTTCCTCCGCCGACAGACACCGACCGATGTCCAGCGGGTGCGCCGCCCCTTCGGTTTCGCTCAGGTAGATATTCACGTAACGCTGCAAGTCATTGTCGAGACTGCGCAGGTATTCGCGCATGCGCGAGTGATCGACGGAGCTCTGGCTGAAGTACCAGGTCATCGGATGAATCAGGAATCGCGAATGCGGGCAGGCGATGCGCTCTTCGGCGGCCAGGTAGATGACGATGCCCATCGACTCGATGTTGCCGCTGTTGAGCGCACGAATCGGCACCTTCAGGGATTTCAGAAAGTTATAGAGCGTGAACCCCAGTGCCGTACTGCCGCCTGCCGTCGACAGGTTCAGCAGCAGACCGGTCGCGCCCTTGCCAAGGGCCTCCAGGCAGCGATCACGGAAATGCTCGGTGCTGGTCTGGTCGACCCCACAATGGAAATGGACGATGTGCTCGCTCATCTACTGCCCTCCCTTTCCGGATAATCGATGCGGCCTGAAACGTTGGAAGCCCCACGGCCGGGAAAAGTTGCATGGTGGAGTTGCGGGTGCAACCGGCGTCGGGTGCATTGCGCAGTCTCAGACTCTGCCTGCCAGAACTCCTGCTTCAATGAACGATCAGTACACAACACCGGGCGCTGACTTCACAGCGTACACCCGGCTCTCCATGACGACAGACAGGACACCTCAATGAGTCTGCACGACAAGATCATCGGCCGCCTCGGCTTCGGCGCCGCGCCATTGGGCAACATGTTTCGTGAGATCAGCGAAGAAGAGGCCACTGCCACCGTGCAAGCGGCCTGGGATCAGGGCATTCGCTATTTCGACACCGCACCGATCTACGGGGCGGGTTTGTCCGAACAGCGCCTGGGCAAGGCACTGGCCCACGTGCCACGAGATCAATACACCCTGAGCACAAAAATTGGCCGGCTGGTCTCCGAAGAACTGGACCCGGACGCGCGCAGCGGTCCTTTCAGCGACGGGTTGAAAAACAAGATCGTTACCGACTATTCGGCCGATGCCACCCTGCGCTCCATCGCTGCCAGTCTCGAACGGCTGAACACCGACCGACTGGACATCGTGTTTGTGCATGACGTGGCGCAGGATGCGCACGGCGACGAATGGATCGAGCACTTCAACGTTGCCCGCAAAGGCGCCTTCCGTACCCTCACACGCTTGCGCGAAGAAGGCGTGATCAAGGCCTGGGGACTGGGGGTGAACCGGGTCGAACCCTGCGAACTGACGCTGGACCTCACCGAGGCGCAACCCGACGGGTTCCTGCTGGCCGGACGCTATTCGTTGCTGGATCACGATCAGCCGCTGCAGCGCCTGTTCGCCAAAGCCCGTGAGCACAGCGCCGAATTCGTCATCGGCGGTCCCTACAGTTCCGGCGTGCTCGTGGGTGGCAAGCATTTCGAGTACCAGGAGGCGCCGCAGGCAATGCTCGACAAGGTCGCGCACATTCAGGAGATTGCCCGACAGTATCAGGTCGATATCAAGTCGGCGGCGTTGCAGTTCGTGCTCGCCAACCCATTGGTCGCCGCTGTGATTCCCGGCGCCAGCCGGCCTTCACGCATCGTCGAAGACGTCACCGCGCTTCACGCTCAGGTGCCGGATGGCTTCTGGCAAGCGATGCGGGACCAGGGATTTATTGCCGCACAGGCACCGGTACCCGCTAAACCCTGACCGCACACAACAACCGCTTGATGCTGGCCAGAGGCTATAGAAAGCAATCCCGCTTTCCCTACCCTCTGGACAGCCCCTGAATCCTGTGACCGTTTAAGGCAGCCCCCACGCCCCTCTGTAACCTTCTCGTTGACTCATCTGTCATTTCCGATAGTCTTGCCTGCGCACTGTATACAAAAACAAATACAAATAGCGCCGGAGATTGTTGAACATGCCAGTAGACAACACCCTGGATTCAGCCCTTGCCGCCCAGGCCTCGACCGTCGATCACCCGGCGCTCAGTCCTCGTCTGTACAACCCTGACCTGGCTCCCAGCAAGACGGAAGGCCGAACATGGGGTGGATACAGTATCTTTGCCCTGTGGACCAATGATGTACACAATCTCGCCAACTATTCGTTCGCCATTGGCCTCTATGCGCTGGGCCTTGGGGGCTGGCAGATCATGCTGTCCCTGGCCATCGGTGCAGCGCTGGTGTACCTGTGCATGAACCTCACCGGCGACATGGGCCAAAAGACCGGCGTGCCGTTCCCGGTGATCAGTCGAGTCAGCTTCGGCATATTCGGCGCACGCATTCCTGCGCTGATCCGCGCCGTGATCGCCATCGCCTGGTTCGGCATTCAGACCTACCTGGCCTCGGTGGTGCTGCGGGTGCTGCTCACCGCCCTGGACCCTGCGCTGGCGGCCTATGATCACGATGCCTGGCTCGGCCTTTCGACCCTGGGCTGGCTGTGCTTTGTCAGCATCTGGGCCGTGCAATTCGTGATTCTTGCGTACGGCATGGAAATGGTGCGCCGCTATGAAGCGTTCGCAGGTCCGGTGATCCTGCTCACCGTCGCCAGCCTCGCCATCTGGATGTTCACCCAGGCCAACGGTCAGATCGCCTGGTCGACGAAAACGCCGCTGGAAGGCGTTCAGATGTGGCGCAGTATCTTCGCGGGCAGCGCGTTGTGGCTGGCGATCTACGGCACGCTGATCCTTAACTTCTGCGATTTCTCGCGCTCGGCCCCCTGCAAGAAAACCATCCGCAAAGGCAATTTCTGGGGACTTCCCGTGAACGTGCTGTTGTTCGCGTTCATCACCGTGATCCTCTGCGGCGCCCAGTTCTCCATCAACGGGCAGATCATCCAGAGCCCGACGGACATCATCAAGAGCATCCCGAGCACCTTTTTCCTGGTGTTGGGTTGCCTGGCGTTTCTCATCGTCACCGTGGCGGTGAACATCATGGCGAACTTTGTCGCGCCCGCCTTCGTACTCAGCAGCCTGGCGCCGCGTTACCTGACCTTCCGCCGTGCCGGGATGCTCAGCGCGACCGTGGCGGTGTTGATCCTGCCGTGGAACCTCTACAACAGCCCGCTGGTGATCGTGTATTTCCTGTCGGGCCTGGGCGCCCTGCTCGGCCCGCTGTACGGCGTGATCACCGCCGACTATTGGCTGCTGCGCAAAGGACGCGTTAACGTGCCGCAGCTCTACACCGAAGATCCGGCCGGCGCCTACCACTATTCACGCGGGGTCAACCTGCGTGCCGTCTGGGCGTTTATTCCGGCGGCAATCATTTCCACGATTACCGCGCTGGTCCCGGCCTTTGATTCGGTGTCGCCGTTCTCCTGGCTGATGGGCGCCGCCATTGGCGCAGCGCTGTACCTGTTGCTGGCCGACCGGCGCAAGACCTTCAAAGACGTCAGTGGCCAGGCCATTGCCGTGCAAAACACCCAGCATTGATCGCAAGCGAGAGACGTCCACCCATGCGTATTTTGATCGTCAACGTGAACACCACCGAATCGATGACTCAGACCATCGCCGAGCAGGCCCGCAGCGTTGCCTCGCCCGGAACGGAAATCATCGGGCTGACGCCGCGCTTCGGTGCGGAGTCGGTGGAAGGCAACTTCGAAAGCTACCTGGCGGCCATCGCGGTGATGGACCGGGTGCTGTCCTACGACCAGCCCTACGATGCGGTGATTCAGGCCGGCTATGGCGAGCACGGGCGCGAAGGCCTGCAGGAGCTGCTGGAAGTGCCCGTGGTGGACATCACCGAGGCGGCTGCGAGCCTGGCGATGCTGTTGGGCCACAAGTACTCGGTGGTGACCACGCTGGATCGGGCGGTGCCGTTGATCGAAGACCGGTTGAAACTGGCGGGTGTCTTCGAGCGTTGCGCCTCGGTACGCGCCAGCGGCATGAGCGTGCTGGAATTGGAGGAAAAGCCGGACCGCGCCCTGGAAGCCATCGCCGAACAGGCGGTTGAAGCGGTCACGCGAGATAAAGCCGAAGTGATCTGCCTGGGCTGCGGCGGGATGGCCGGCCTGGACCAGATGATTCGCGACCGCGCCGGCGTTCCGGTGGTCGACGGCGTGACGGCGGCCGTGGCACTGGCCGAATCGCTGGTGCGTCTGGGCCTCAAGACCTCGAAAGTCCGCACTTACGCCACACCGCGGCCGAAGAAAGTCGTTGGCTGGCCGTTTCGTCTGCAGGATTGAAGGGTCGTTGAGCGATAGATCGGCGGTGCATTCGCCTCACGCCAGCGAATCGTTTAGTATCCCCGCCGCCGGTTTCCACTCGGAATTAATAGGGAATCCACGAGCCCTGCTCTGTCAGGCTCAAATGGAACTGTCCCCGCAACTGTAGGCGCTGAGCCCTGCTTCAAGAATGCCACTGGGTCAGCCCGGGAAGGCTGAAGCCTGGCGAGGACGCGCCAGTCAGGAGACCTGCCGGCAAGCGTCAATCATTCACCGGCGGGGTGTCCGGGAAGGACACCCGTGCGCGCCTTCGTTGGCGTGATCTGCACTTGCCCTGTCTTTTCAGCGGCGAGCCGGGATGTGCTTTCCAGTACCTGCCCTTTCGGCCATCAGGTTTACTGGAGATCCCGCTCATGTCGCTGCGCCGCCTTTCGTTGTTGCTCACCGGTCTGATGCTCTCGAGCCCCCTCCTCGCCGCGTCAACGCAGTACCCGCTGACGGTCGACAATTGCGGCGTGCCGCTGACGTTCGCCCAGCCACCGCAAAAAACCGTGACCATTGGCCAGGCCGCAACGGAAATGCTTTACGCCTTGGGCCTCAGCCAACAGGTGATCGGCACATCGTTGTGGTTCAACGACGTACTGCCTCAATTCAAGGACGCCAACGACCACATTGCCCGTTTGGCCGACAACACGCCCAGCTTCGAGTCCGTGACCGGCAAACGCCCGGATTTCGTCCCGGTGCAGTTCGAGTGGATGGTCGGCCCTCAAGGCGCGGTCGGCACCCGACAACAGTTTCACGACCTGAACATCCCGACCTACATCCTGCCTTCCGACTGTGAGGGCAAGAACAATCGGGTCGGCGCCGATGGCACGCGCCTGGCGGCCTTTAAAGTCGAGACGCTGTACAAGACCCTGGCTCAACTGGCCATGATCTTCGACGTGCAGGATCGCGGCCAACAGCTGATCACGGGCTATCAGGCGCGTCTGGCCAAGGCCGTCGAACAGGCGAAAACCCAAGGCAGCCACAACGTTTCGGCGGTGTTCTGGTTCTCCAGCCCTGACCTCAACTCCGATCCTTTTGTCGCGGGCCGCAAGGGCATTCCCAATTTCATGCTCGACACGCTGGGCATGCGCAATGTCATTGATTCCGATGAAGAGTGGCCCACCGTCGGCTGGGAAACCATCGCCAAGGCCAACCCGACCATCCTGGTGATCGCTCGGATGGATCGTCGCCGTTTCCCGGCCGACGATCATGAGAAGAAACTGGCGTTTCTCACATCCGATCCGGTGACGCGCAACATGGACGCGGTGAAGCACGATCGCATCGTGATCATGGACGCCAGCGCGATGGAATCCAGTGTGCGGCTGTTCGACGGCATCGAGCAACTCGGCGCTGCCGTTCAAAGCGCCACTCCTGCGCCATGAACCGTATGCGTGTGGGTCGATTGCTGGGCCACGGCCTGTGGGTCAGCGCCGTGCTGTGCCTGGCGATCATGGCGGGCGTCGCGATTGGCGAGACGTCGATCAGCCTGCCTGTCATCGCTCAGGTGTTGGCAAACAAGCTGTGGGCAGCCGGTTACCTGGTAGACCCCATCGATGAAGGTATCGTCTGGAACTACCGCCTGACCCGCGCCATCGTCGCGGCGGCGTGTGGCGCAGGGCTGGCGATTTCCGGCGTGGTGCTGCAATCGCTGCTGCGCAATCCGCTGGCCGACCCTTATCTGCTGGGCATATCGGCGGGTGCCTCCACCGGCGCTGTCCTGGTGGCAATCATCGGTGTGGGCGCCGGGGCGATTTCCCTCTCCACCGGTGCCTTCGCCGGCGCAATGGCCGCCTTTGCACTGGTGGCCTTGCTTGCCCGCGCCTCTCGCGGCCAGACGGCGGCCGGACAGATCATCCTGGCGGGCATTGCCGGCTCACAGTTGTTCAACGCCCTCACGTCCTTTCTGATCACCCGCTCCGCCAACGCCGAACAGGCGCGCGGCATCCTGTTCTGGCTGCTCGGCAACCTCAGCGGCGTGCGCTGGTCGTCGGTGAGCCTGGCGGTGCCCGTTGTGCTATTCGGCCTGGTGGTTTGCTTGTGGCATCGCCGCTCACTGGACGCGTTCACCTTTGGCGCCGACTCGGCGGCGTCCCTCGGCATTCCCGTGCGCCGGGTGCAGGCCTCACTTATCGCGACCACCGCACTGATTACCGCCGTCATGGTGTCCATCGTCGGTTCGATCGGGTTTGTCGGGCTGGTCGTCCCCCACGCCGTGCGCATGGTCACGGGCGTCCGCCATGGCCGTCTGCTGCCGCTGAGTGCCTTGAGCGGCGCACTGTTCATGATCGCCGCTGACGCACTGTCCCGCACGGTGATCAAAGGACAAGTGCTGCCCATTGGCGTGATCACCGCACTGGTCGGCGCGCCGGTGTTCGCCCTTATTCTGATCCGTGGAAACCGTCTCCAATGAACGCGTCCAATCCGGCTCTCACGGCCAGCCGCGAGGGCACGCCCCTGCTCAGCGCGGTCAACTTGAGCTACGCCATAAAAGGGGCTCAATTGCTCAAGGACGTCAGCCTCACGATTCAGCCGGGTGAAAACCTGGGCGTCGTGGGGCCCAACGGATCGGGCAAGTCGACCCTGCTCAAGCTGTTGGCCGGGCTGAAAACGCCCACCCAAGGCGACGTGTTGATGCAGGGCAAACCTCTGTCGACCCTGCGCCGAAGGGACATCGCACAGTGCCTGGCGGTGGTTGAACAGCAGGCGCAAACCAGCGACCACCTGACGTTGCAGCAGGCGGTGGAACTGGGCCGTACGCCATGGCTGTCGGCACTCGCTCCGTGGAGCGACGTCGATCGGCAGATCGTCGAGCAAGCCATGGCCGACGTGAACCTGCAGCACTTGAAACAGCGGGCTTGGCATTCGCTGTCGGGAGGCGAACGGCAACGCGCGCATATTGCCCGGGCGCTGGCGCAGCGGCCGCACATTCTGCTGCTGGACGAGCCGACCAATCACCTGGATATCCAGCAGCAGTTGTCGATCCTCAGGCGGGTTCATCAATTACCTGTCACCACCGTCATCGCCCTTCATGACCTCAATCAGGCGCTGGCCTGCGACCGCCTGGCGGTGCTCGATGCAGGAGAACTGGTGGCGTTGGGTTCGCCCTTTGAGGTGCTGACACCGGAACGCCTGCACACGACGTTCGGCGTTGCAGGGCATTGGCTGACCGACCCTTTCGATGGCGCGAAGCTGTTGCGTCTGCGTCCGGTTCAAGACGGCGCGGCTTAGCCTCCCAAGCAGCCCCGCCAAACAGCCCGCCCGCGCGACAGCGGCTTCACGACCGCCACCGCCGACAGACCGCGTGGCTACACGGCGGCCTCATCGCTGCGCACGGCGCCTCGTCGATCCTCAAAGAACGCCTTGTCTGTGGCAATCCTCGACGAGGCCTTGGGCACCGCGGCATCGTCATTGCCCGCCGCGTCAATGAACCAGTAGCAATGACGCACGGCCCGCGTGATCGCGACATACGCCAGGCGCAACACCTCATCCTTCTGCGCGTTGTCGAAGGCTTCAAGGTCGTCCTCCTTGCCCAGCCCCGCCATTTGATAGACCTGATTCTTGTACGGAGACTGGGTCAGGTGCTGGCAGTCGCCGAGCAGGAACACCGCGTCGGCCTGCAAACCCTTGGAGCTGTGATACGTCAGTTGCTTAAGGCGCCGCTCGCCGGGCGGCAACGCGTAGTCGGCATTCATCACCGCTTGCAGCGCCTCCGGTAACTTGCTGCGTTCACTCCCCTTGCGGTACAGCAGCAACACCGAGTCACCGGCGTTGTAATGCTCGATCAAACGGGCCACCAGTTGATCGTCATCGCGATCGAACACGCTGACTGGCAGCAATTCCTGCACCGGCCCGCTGGCTCGGGCCTTCTTGCCGCTGATCGCCGGTGCCGCGCGCACGATGTGCTCGGCCGCGTCGATGATGTGCTGATGGCTGCGGAAGTTATCGCTGAGCATGACCTTGGTGGTGCCCGGCGACGGGAATTCCTTGGGAAACTCCATGAAGAATTTCGGCGAGCTGCCACGCCAGCCGTAAATCGACTGCCAGTCGTCTCCCACGCACAACAGCGAAGAGCGCTGCGCACCTCGGCCGACATGCAACGCAGGGCCACGGCCGCGAATCTCTCGAAGACTGGCGCGGATCCACGAGACGATCTGCGGCGAGACGTCCTGGAACTCATCGATCATCAAGTGCGACAGCGGGCGCAGGCCCTCGTCGCTGACCAGCTTGAGGTTCTCCGGCGAATGTTCGCCAAACAGCGAGAACATCCGGTTGTAGGTCATGACAGGTGGGGTTTGCTCCAGCAGATGGTCCTCGAACGCCTTCCAGAACAGGCTCAGGGCTTCAAAGAAAAAGCGGTCCGGGTCCTGATCCGAAAAACTCATCTGCGACACGGCGTCAGGGACATCAAGCCCCAGGTTTTCGATGAAACCGGCGGCAGCCACGAAGCAGTCCAGCAACGGCGCGGCGCTCAGTTCACCTTTGACCTTGTAATCGAAGCCGGGCCCGGCCACCGCCGCCCCCGACAGTGACTGCATCATGCCGCGGGACGCCTCGTAGTGCTCAAGCCAGATCACCGGCTTGCGGCAGAACGCCTGGAACAACGTGCGCTTGATCACCCACTCGGCCCAGACCGGCAGCTTGGCGTCCGGGCGGCGTAGGTGCTGGTCTTCACTCGGGTCGAAACCGAGCACGATCCAGGCGTCCAGCTCGGCGGCATAGCCATGGACGTGGAATGTCAGCCCGCTGACCTCGACCGTCTGACGCATGGGCTCGACGCCCTGAATCGGCCAGGCGCCTGCGCGAATCCACAGGTCCTCGATGACGTCGCACAGTTCCTCATCACGTTTGGACGACAGCCCCATGACGGTGATGCGCTTTTGCACATCCGGATGATCGCGATCCAGTTCCTTCAGTTGCAGTGAATGCCGATACAGCGGTGCCATCACTTCACGAAAGCGCGGGTTGGCGGCGTACAGGTCCCGATAGCACAGGTTCATCTGCTGGCGCTGGGCATCGTTGATGCGCAGGTCGAACGGGTTGCTGTCCGCCCCATCGTCCAGCAGTTTGTGGCCGAACAGGTCGCCACCCGCCGGATTGCCCTGCTGACTGCTCAGGTTTTCGAAGGCCTGAAGCTGCTCGAAACCCGGCAGGCTGCGCACCAGCGGCAGAATGCGCGAGTGAAACGTGCGCACCACCGCGCGTGCCTGGCGCAGTGACAGGTCGTGCCCCCAAAGCCCCATGATCTCGATGAGCTTGTTGATGAAGTCCTTGCGCGACTCGCGGGTGAACGTCACCACGGTCATCGAGTCCAGCTCGAAGCCCAGGTAGTGATTGAGCAGCAGCACACGCAAGACCAGCGATGTCGACTTGCCCGCCCCGGCACCGGCGATGACATAGGTCGACGGCGTATCACTGAAAATCATCTTCCACTGAGCGGCGGTTGGCTGGGCATGGGACGGGAGCTTTTGCGCCACATCGGCCTTGATGCGCTTTTTCAGCTCGTTGGTCAGCGGCAGGCGCCAGTCATCGAACAGATGATCGTCAACCCTCGGTCCCCGGTGTTCCCCAGGACGGGTATCCCGGATCACCAAGACCCGACGCCCTTCTTCGATACCGTCCAGACGGCCCTCGGCGTAACCCTCGTCCATGCCTTCGGCGTGACCATTGAGAAAGCCGTCCGCATGTCCCTGTCTCCAGGACGGAACGTGCTGCGCCTGCATGCGCGACAAACCGCGACCCATCACCCGCGCCAACAGGCGCTTGAAGAAGGGCAAGCGCTCGGGCGTTGTCAGGTCAGGGGGCAAATCAGCAGTTAGCTCGTGGGGTGGCTCGGCTGGAAAATCGTGCGACACGCGGGCTCCATCTATCAGCGTTGAACGAGAAGGCGCCTATGGTCACCCCATTCGTCCGCGAGCTCCAGCGAAATGCTTTGCGGTCATGGAGTTAGCCGATCAAGTGCAGGTAAAGAGGCATAAAAGGCCGCTATGACATATTTAATATTTCGATTGTAATGACGCAAAACTTACGCTTTTTATCGATACATGGTTGATAGATGATTGCTCCATCGACTGAAGAGTCATCACCAGCGGCGCTGCTGCTTAGGCCGGCCCTACTAATGGAGGAACTGATCATGCTGCAACTTCGACCTTTCAAATCCCTTGGCGGCGCAGACCATGGCTGGCTCAACGCTCATCACCACTTCTCGTTCGCCAACTACTACGATCCCGCCCGCATGAGCTGGGGCCAGCTGCGGGTGTGGAACGACGATGTGATCCAGGCGGGCACGGGCTTCCCACGCCACCCGCACCGCGACATGGAGATCATCACCTACGTCCGTGAAGGCGCGATCACCCACGAGGACAGCCTGGGTAACCGTGGCCGCACAGAAGCAGGCGATGTGCAAGTGATGAGCGCCGGGACCGGCGTGGCCCACAGCGAGTACAACCTGGAGTCGAAAGAGACGCGCATTTTCCAGATCTGGATCATGCCGGACGAAGTCGGTGCTCCACCTTCCTGGGGCGCCAAACCGTTCCCGAAAGGCAACCGCGAAGGTTTCGTCACCTTGGCCAGCGGTAAAGCGGACGACGACATCGAACTGCGTATTCGTGCCAATGCCCGCCTGGTCGCGGCCAACCTGAAAGCCGGCGAGACCGCTGAATACACGCTGGATGAGGGTCGCCGGGCGTACCTGGTGCCTGCAACCGGGATCATCGAAGTCAACGGCCTGCGCGCTGAAGCGCGGGACGGCGTGGCGGTTGAAGACGAGCGCGTCTTGCGGGTCACCGCCATCGAGGACAGTGAGATCGTTCTGGTGGATGTGGCGTGATAGCGCGCTGATGCTGTAATCGAAAAGCCCCGGCTTCGTCAGACGCCGGGGCTTTTTTATTGGGATGACGTCTATCCTTCACGGGGCCATTCCTCTTTTGAGCAGGCCCATGGACAAGCCATCCGATGACTCACCTCAACACCCCGACGATAAAAAGCCGCCGACCTTCTGGCAGATGCTGCACAGCGTCATGGCCGCCGCCTTCGGCGTACAAAGCCACAAGAATCGCGCCCGAGACTTCACCCATGGCAAGCCGTCGCACTTCGTGATCATGGGCGTTGCTTTCACGGCCCTCTTCGCGCTGGCGTTGATGGGCATCGTGCAACTGGTCCTGCACTTCGCGGTGCCGTGACTCAGTTCGCCGCCCCGACGCGCACAAACGGGTAAGCGACGCCCTTCGGGCTGTGCCCCTCGGTGAACTGACGAACATCGATACCGTAGTCGTCGCGGCTATTGGCCTGCATGAAGCCTAGGCTGTCGCTGCGTTCCCTGATCTGCATCGCGCGGACCCGCCAGGTGCCGATGGGCTGACGCGCCGCTTTATCGGCGTTGTCGTAGTCATGCAATAACACCAGCGCCCAGCCACCCAGCGTGAAGTGGCCACCGGCAACCACGCTCAAACGGCCCTCCAGCAGCGCCTGCAACGCGGCGGTCGAATCATTGATGGTGCCGACCAACACGTCTTTGCCCGGTTGTTTGCCCGCCTCGCCCAAAGCGTCCATCACCCCGAACGCCATTAAGTCGCTGGCGGCCCAGACCAGGCTCACGTTGGGGTAACGCTTGATCAACATCTGCGCCTGCTCGTACGCCCGGTCACGGCGCCAGCCACCCAGAACGATCTGCCGAAGTCGGACGTGAGGATTCTCGGCCAACGCACGGTAAAGGCCCCGTTCGCGCTGCAGGGAAACCGGTGTGCTGTTGGTGCCGGAAAACGCCAGCATTTCGAGGGTCTGCCCGGGAAGCACGGGCGCACGGGATTCAATCAGGCGCTTGGCGATCAGGTAGCCGCCTTCTTCGTCGTTGGCCACGACGCTGCCCAGAAAGTCCGGATAACGGCTGCGCAAGTCGCCCAGAATGCTCAGTTGATCGGCCGTGAAGGTGTTGTTGACCGCGAGCAGCTTGACCCCGCTGCCGACTGACAGACGCAGCACCTCCGGCGCAACGTTCAGCTCGTTGGAGAACACCAGATAGTCCGGTCGGTCGCTGCCTTGCAGCGTCTTGCGCGCGAGCGTCAACAACGTGCGCGTGTCACGGTCGGTGTAATAGATCTGCAGATTCATGCCCAGGCGATCGGCCGCTGCCTGCATGAAGCGCGAATAGCTGGACCAATACGGATCCGGCGCCGATCCGGGGTTGAGAAACACCACCGACGCCGCCCACGCACCGCTGGACCACAGCCCACCCACGACAAGAATGAGGCAGCCCTTGAAAAACCTGATCATGGACACCGAGCCTCACCACCCCTAAGTGCATAACGACCTGTATCAGGCCTGCTTATACCTTATCGGCTGCCGTCGGGTAAGGCTTACCCCACGTGAAGACGCGGTGCCTGCGCTACTGGTGGCTGACCCAGAAAACGGCCGCTCCCACGACGAGAACGATGATGAAGAAGATCGCCCAGGCATCCACATGGCTGTCGGACTTGGCAACTTTAGGGTGGTGGTTACTCATTGCATCGCCTCTTGTCAGTCTTATTGGTGATTGCAGATGAAGCAGGCCAAGGACGGTTGACCCGGGCCTTGAGCAGAGTAAAGTCGAGGCTTGTCCTTATCACAAGTGTGGACATGGGCAGCCGACGTGATGCTTATCACTTTTGGTTCTTTGCATATACTCAAACATCACTTTTGCGCATATTCGCAAACTGGTAACCTCCCCCGGCTCCGTCAGGAGTGCGCGACCGTGCGCGCAGATTTGTTCAGCGGCCTGAGACCTTCGCGACAACGCATCGCCTGTTTCTGGCCGTCTAAGCAGCAGTGAACCGCCTGAGAACAGGACCACCATGTACGTATACGACGAGTACGATCAGCGGATCATCGAGGACCGCGTCAAGCAGTTCCGCGACCAGACCCGCCGCTATCTGGCCGGCGAGCTCAGCGAAGAAGAGTTCCGCCCGCTTCGCCTGCAAAACGGCCTCTATATCCAGCGCTTCGCGCCGATGCTGCGCGTTGCTGTGCCTTACGGGCAGCTGACCTCGCGCCAGACCCGTATGCTGGCCAAAATCGCCCGCGACTACGACAAGGGCTACGCGCACATCAGTACCCGCCAGAACGTTCAGTTCAACTGGCCGGCGCTGGAAGACATTCCCGACATCCTCGCTGAACTGGCCACCGTGCAGATGCACGCCATCCAGACCAGCGGCAACTGCCTGCGCAACGTCACCACGGACCAGTTTGCCGGCGTCGCCGCCGACGAACTGGTTGACCCGCGCCCATGGTGCGAGATCGTGCGTCAGTGGACGACCTTCCACCCGGAGTTCGCCTACCTGCCACGCAAATTCAAGATCGCGATCAACGGTTCTACGTCTGACCGTGCCGCCATCGAAGTCCATGACATCGGCCTTGAGCCGGTGAAAAACGCTGCCGGCGAGCTGGGCTTCCGCGTGCTGGTCGGCGGCGGTCTGGGCCGTACGCCGGTCGTGGGCGCGTTCATCAATGAGTTCCTGCCGTGGCAGGACCTGTTGAGCTACCTCGACGCCATTCTGCGCGTGTACAACCGCTACGGTCGTCGCGACAACAAGTACAAGGCCCGGATCAAGATCCTGGTGAAGGCACTGACCCCTGAAGTCTTTGCCGAAAAAGTCGAAGCGGAAATGGCCCACCTGCGCGGGGGCCAGACGACGCTGACCGAGGCTGAAGTTCACCGTGTCGCCAAGCACTTCATCGACCCTGAGTACAAGGCACTGCCGGATTACAGCGCAGAGCTGGCTCAACTGGACAAAGAGCACCCGGGCTTCGCGCGCTGGCGTTCGCGTAACGTCCTGGCCCACAAGAAGCCGGGTTACGCGGCCGTGACCTTGTCGCTGAAGCCGACCGGCGTCGCACCGGGCGACGTCACCGACAAGCAACTGGACGGCATCGCCGACCTGGCCGACCGCTACAGCTTCGGCCAACTGCGCACCTCCCACGAGCAGAACATCATTCTGGCCGACGTCGAGCAAAGCCAGCTGTTCACGATGTGGGGCGAATTGCGCGAGCAAGGTTTCGCCACGCCGAACATCGGCTTGCTGACCGACATCATCTGCTGCCCTGGCGGTGACTTCTGCTCGCTGGCCAACGCCAAGTCGATCCCGATCGCCGAATCCATCCAGCGCCGTTTCGACGACCTGGATTACCTGTTCGACATCGGCGAGCTGGACCTGAACATTTCCGGCTGCATGAACGCCTGCGGTCACCACCACGTCGGCCATATCGGCATTCTGGGCGTGGACAAGAAAGGTGAAGAGTTCTACCAGGTTTCCCTGGGCGGCAGCGCCAGCCGGGATGCAAGCCTGGGCAAGATCCTTGGCCCGTCGTTCGCTCAGGACGCCATGCCGGATGTGATCGAGAAGCTGATCAACGTCTACGTCGAAAAACGTAACGAAGACGAGCGCTTCATCGACACCTACCAGCGTATCGGCATCGACCCTTTCAAGGAGCGCGTCTATGCAGCGAATCATTAAGAACAACGAAGTCATCGACGAAACCTGGCACCTGCTGCCCAAGGACACCGAGTTCGACAGCCTGTCCAACTGCGACGACCTGATCGTGCCATTGTCTCTGTGGCGCGAGCACGGTCACGCACTCAAAGCGCGCGATGGCGGTCTGGGTGTCTGGCTGGACAGCGATGAAGAAGCTGAGGAAATCGGCGATGACGCCGGCCAGTTCCAGGTTATTGCCCTGAATTTCCCGGCGTTCACCGACGGCCGCAGCTACTCCAACGCCCGTCTGCTGCGTGACCGCTATGGTTTCAAAGGTGAGCTGCGCGCCATTGGCGACGTCTTGCGCGACCAGTTGTTCTACCTGCATCGATGTGGCTTCGACGCTTTCGCGATTCGTGCCGACAAAGACCCGTACGAAGCGCTGCAAAGCCTTCGGGACTTCTCGGTCACCTATCAGGCGGCGACCGACGAGCCACTGCCGCTGTTCCGGCGTCGTTGATTCGACGCTGATCGACAGGCCACAAAAAGCCCCGGTTTCGTGAGAAGCCGGGGCTTTTTATTTGAATCAGTGAACACTTCATGTAGGAGCGTGGCTTGTCCCGCGACCTGCCGCGAAGCGGCAGTAAATAAAGTAAATGCGGTGTATCAGTTACTGCCAACTTGGCAGCTATTACGGTTGCTGCGCAACCGATCGCGGGACAAGCCACGCTCCTACAAAAACGGTGTCCGGTCTACCAGAACCGCTGCTGCGTGAGCTTGCTCCACCAGCTGGTCACCAAACGATCAACCGAACCACTGGCTGCCAGCCCCACGCGCTCCTGCAAGCTTTTGCGCTCGGCGTAGTGCAAGTGGAACACCTCGGCGGTTTTCGCCTTCTCGGACAAATATTCGTCGCTGGTTTTCAGCTCGTCGACCAGTTGTTTGTCCTTCGCGGCCATGCCCAGCCAGACCTCACCGGTGGCCACTTCATCGATCTGCAATTGCGGGCGGTAGCTGGCGACGAAGTTTTTGAACAGCTCGTGGGTAATATCCAGATCTTGCTGAAACTTCTCGCGGCCTTTCTCGGTGTTTTCGCCAAACACAGTGAGCGTGCGTTTGTATTCACCCGCCGTCAGCACTTCAAAGTCGATGTCGTGCTTTTTCAACAGACGGTTGACGTTCGGCAACTGAGCCACCACGCCGATCGAACCCAGCACGGCGAACGGTGCGCTGATGATGCGGTTACCGATGCACGCCATCATGTACCCACCGCTGGCGGCCACCTTGTCGATGCAGATCGTCAACGGGATGCCGGCCTGACGAATCCGCGCCAGTTGCGACGATGCCAGGCCATAGCTGTGAACCATGCCGCCGCCGCTCTCAAGGCGCAGCACCACTTCATCTTTGTCGGTCGCCAGGCTCAACACCGCAGTGATCTCGTGGCGCATGCTTTCTGTCGCGGACGCCTTGATGTCACCGTCGAAATCCAGCACGTAGACACGCGGCTTGACGTCGGCCTGCTTTTTCTCTTTTTTCAGGTCTTTGGCCTGCGATTTGCGCAGCGCCTTGAGCCGCGCTTTGTCCAGCAGCGAGCCTTCCAGACGATCACGCAGGCCTTTGTAAAAGTCATTGAGCTTGGTCACGTGCAGCTGACCGCCACCACCGCGACGACCCCGGCCGCGCATGGAGGCAATGACCACCAGCACCACGACGATCGCGATGACCACCGTGACGGTTTTTGCCAGAAAGCTGGCGTAATCGAACATAAACTCCACAAAAGCTCCTTTGCCTACATGCCTGAAACCTGAGTCAACCTTCGTTGACGCACGTCATATACAGAATTGCGAATGAGCCCAGCATACCGGCGCGCCCCGCGTGGAGCCAGCGCCCGACGGCTTGGGAACATGACAATCGGACAATTCAAACAAGCGTATGTTTTTTTATTGACAGACCCTGCACCGTCCTCATAACCTCCCATCACTTTCAGCGTACCGGGATGACGCGGACGTGGGCAGCATCTATCTGATAAGACATGGCCAGGCCTCCTTTGGTGCAGACGACTACGACGTTCTGTCGCCCACCGGTTTTCGCCAGGCAGAAGTGCTCGGTGCGCACCTGGCGCACCTTGAGTTAACGTTTGATCGATGCATCACCGGCAGCTTGTTCCGTCAGCGTCATACCGCCGAAACCGCAATGGCCCAACTGGACGCCGCCGGCCTGAAAACCCCTGCCTTGGAAACCGACAGCGCGTTCAATGAATTCGACGCCGAAGCCGTGATTCGTGCGCTGCTGCCCGCGATGTTGCCGGACGAACCCGAAGCACTCGAAGTCATGCGCAACGCCGCCCACAACCGCGCGGAATTCCAGCGGCTGTTCGCGCTGATCATCGGTCGCTGGCTCGGTGGCCAACACGACACCCCAGCGCTGCAAAGCTGGCTGGCCTTCGTCGCGCAGGTCCAGTCGGGGCTCGAAAGGATTCTCGACAGCGCAGGCCCCAGCGATCGCATCGCCGTGTTCACGTCCGGCGGCACCATCACTGCCCTGCTCCACCTGATCACTCGGATGCCTGCAGCCCAGGCGTTCGAACTCAACTGGCAAATCGTCAACACCTCGCTCAACCACCTGAAATTCCGTGGTCGCGAGGTGTCCCTGGCTTCCTTCAACAGTCACGCACACTTGCAACTGATGAAGGCGCCGGAGCTCATCACCTACCGTTGAGCCCGGCCAATCGCACCCGCAAGGTGCCTGCAATCACTCATATAAAAGGATGACACCATGACCTCCGTAGCCGATGCCGTACAAGCGATGAAAGCCAAGTTCAACCCTGAAGCCGCTGCGGGCCTGGACCTGGTATTCGGTTTCCGTATCGATGACACAAAAAACTTCTCCCTGATCGTGAAAGACAAGACCTGCGAGCTGCAGGAGGGTGAAAACCCTGACGCACAAGTCACGCTGGTGATGGACGGCGAAACACTGGAAGGCATCGTCAGCGGCGAGACCGACGGTATGCAGGCGTTCATGGCCGGCAAGCTGCGCGCTGAAGGCGACATGATGCTGGCGATGAAGCTGAGCGATCTTTTCCCGTCGTAAGGCAGTGAAGCGCGCTCTTCCCCGAATTGCGCTTTCACCTTCAAAACCGAAGCTTCGCGGCTTCGGTTTTTTTTGCTCGACGGTTTTACAAACAGCGCTGATCAAAACGGCTGATCGACCTGTAACACGCTCGCCAATAAGGCCATGCATTGCTTGTTCAAAGCGTCGCGCGCGCATTAGATTAGCCAATGATCCTGGCCATCCAAAATAACCAGCAGGGATAAGCATGGCGCTCACCGACCAGTCCACTCAGGTTCGATCCGGCGAAGAACTCGACGCAGCGTTGATCGACCCTTACCTGAAAACCCATATTCCAGGCTTGAGCGGCACCGCCCACATCAGTCAGTTTCCGGGCGGGGCCTCCAACCTCACCTACCTGCTGAAATACCCGGAACAGGAGTTCGTCCTGCGCCGGCCGCCGTTCGGCCACAAGGCAAAAAGCGCCCACGACATGGGCCGTGAATACCGGATTCTCAATCAGCTCAAAGATGCCTTCCCTTATTGCCCCAAGGCCTACGTGCACTGCATCGACGAATCGGTGATCGGCGCCGAGTTCTATGTCATGGAGCGGGTCAAGGGCATCATTCTGCGCTCCGACCTGCCCGCCGAACTGAACCTTGACGCGACGCAAACCGAAGCCCTGTGCAAGAGCTTCATCGACAAGCTGGTGGAGCTGCATCAAGTCGATTACACCGCCTGCGGCCTGGGCGATCTGGGCAAGCCACAGGGTTATGTCGAACGGCAGATTCGTGGCTGGACCGAACGCTACGAAAAAGCCCGCACGCCGGATGCGCCCAGTTGGGAGATGGTCGCGCGCTGGCTGGACGAGAAAAAACCTGCGGACCACCCGCGCTCCAGCCTGGTGCACAACGACTACCGCTTCGACAACGTGATCCTCGACCCCGATAACCCGATGCAGATCATCGGCGTGCTCGACTGGGAGCTGACCACGCTGGGCGATCCGTTGATGGATCTGGGGAACAGCCTCGCCTACTGGATACAGGCCGACGATCCGGCGCCGGTGCAATTGATGCGCCGTCAGCCCAGCCATGCGCCGGGCATGCTCACCCGTGAGCAGGTTGTCGCCTACTACGCCGAACGTTCGGGCATCCGCATTGACAACTTCGACTTTTATTACACCTACGGTTTGTTCCGTCTGGCGGGCATCGTGCAACAGATCTACTACCGCTTCTTCCACGGCCAGACCCAGGACAAACGCTTTGCCCAGTTCATCCACATGAACAAGCTGCTGGAACACATGGCGCTGCAAGTGATCGATCGCTCCAGCCTCTGACGCGACACTCCCAGATTGCGACACGATAAGGAAAACAACATGTCCAAAACCCAACTGTTCGACCTCGACGGCAAGATCGCCTTCGTTTCCGGCGCCAGCCGCGGCATCGGTGAGGCCATCGCCAAACTGCTCGCCCAGCAAGGCGCGCACGTGATCGTCTCCAGCCGCAAGATCGAAGGTTGCCAGCATGTCGCTGATGCGATCATTGCCGACGGTGGCAAGGCCACGGCCATTGCCTGCCACATCGGTGAAATGGAACAAATCAGCGGCGTGTTCGCGCGCATTCGTGAAGAGTTTGGCCGGCTGGACATTCTGGTGAATAACGCCGCCACCAACCCGCAGTTCTGCAACGTCCTCGACACCGACCTCGGCGCGTTCCAGAAAACCGTCGACGTCAACATCCGCGGCTATTTCTTCATGTCGGTGGAAGCAGGCAAGCTGATGCGCGAGCACGGCGGCGGCAGCATCATCAACGTGGCGTCGATCAATGGCGTGTCACCGGGTGTTTTCCAGGGCATCTACTCGGTGACCAAGGCTGCCGTGATCAACATGACCAAGGTCTTCGCCAAGGAGTGCGCGCAGTTCGGTATCCGCTGCAACGCCTTGCTGCCAGGCCTGACCGACACCAAATTTGCCTCGGCGCTGGTCAGCAACGAGAAAATCCTCAACACCGCGCTGCAGCAGATTCCGCTCAAGCGCGTGGCAGCGCCGAGCGAGATGGCGGGCACCGTGTTGTACCTCGCCAGCGATGCGTCGAGCTATACGACCGGCGTGGCGCTGAATGTGGATGGCGGGTTTCTGTCCTGAAACTGGATTCGATAACACCGACGATTAACTATGGGAGTGGTGTGCATTTCCACTATTCGCAGTGACGCTGATGGTTTGGTTTGTCCTAACGGCCAAACTGTTCCGCCTTCGGCGGGTTACTTGAAAACCGGAATGCCGGACCATCCCCAAGTCACCAAGAGTCCTACGCTCCTGGTTTGGCGACTCCTTCGTCGTCGTACCCTCACTCCGGCGACGCTCCGCGTGGTAACACATTCAATGACGCTCTGCGTCATCCGGGATGTGGCGCATGCGGTCAGGCGTTGCGACCCTCAAGAGGCGGACTAATACCACTGGCTTGAGAACCACAGAATCTCGCAGAGGTGTTCCAAACCTGCTCATTCGCTGACTGCCTTTCAGATTGAGGTCAATGTGAGGCTTTTCTGATGGAATAAAGATTCCATCCCACCTTCTCAGCGAATACATTTTCCGCACAACAACAATCCTTCAAGGACACGCTGTTATGCGCGAATCGTTTCTTCCGGATCTTGGCGTCGGCCTGATCGGTACGGGTTTCATGGGACGGGCACACGCCTTGGCTTTTCACAATGCCCGCACCACGTTCGAACTCCCGGTCAACCTCAAACTGGTCGCATTGGCGGATGCGGATGCCGCCCGCGCCGAGCAGTGTGCCCGATCCTGGGGCTTTGATCGCAGTCATGCTGACTGGCAACAGCTCATCAGCGACCCGAGCGTGCAACTGGTGGCCATCACCACGCCCAATCACCTGCACTTTCCCATGGCGATGGCCGCGCTCGAGGCGGGCAAAGCCGTGTACTGCGAGAAACCACTCGCCGTCAGCCTTGAACAGGCGCGGGAGATGCAACGCGCGGCAAAGGCTGCCGGCGTGGTGACGCGGGTCGGTTACAACTATCAGCACAACCCGATGATTGGCCTGGCCCGGCAGATGATCGAAAGCGGCGATCTTGGGCAGATCGTCAGCTTTCAAGGCGAGTTCAGCGAAGACTTCATGGGCGATCCCCAGCAGCCCTGGTCGTGGCGCTGCGAACAGGCCCATGCCGGTGGCGCACTGGCAGACCTCGGCAGTCATCTGCTAGCCATGGCCCGCTACCTGCTGGGTGATGTCGAAGCGGTGTGCGCAGATTCCCAGACGGTGCATGCACAGCGCCCGGCCACCCACGGCAGTCAGGAGCAGCGGCCGATCGCCATCGACGATCAGACCTACGCCCTGCTGCGCTTTGCCAACGGTGCGCGGGGCACGTTTGGCAGCAGCTGGCTCAAGCACGGCTACAAAAACCATCTCAGCTTCGAGATCAGCGGGACCCAAGGCACGCTCGCCTTCGATCAGGAACGCCTGAACGAGTTACGGCTGTATCGCGCTGGCGCACCGGGCCGCGATGGTTTTCAACGGATTCTGGCGGGGCCGACGCAATCGGGCTATGCCGCCTTCTGCCCCGCGCCCGGGCATCAACTGGGTTACAACGAACTGAAGACACTGGAAGTGCATGCGTTGATTCAGGCGCTGTGCGGACAAGGCAATGAAGGCCCCGATTTCGCCGAAGCGCTTGAGGTAGAGCGTCTGGCGACCGCGATTCGCGTGGCGGCGAAAGAGATGCGTTGGGTGAAGGTGTCGGATATTTGAACCCGCCATAGCCAGCAACGCTGGCATCGGTATGGGAATGCATCCCCCTGTGGGAGCGAATTCATTCGCGAATCGGTTTGATGGTCGATGCATTTCCGTCGGATGTACCGGCCTCTCGCGAATGAATTGGCTTCCACAACTAAGGTGTTCGTCCTGACAGGTCGATTCGCCCTGCAATACGCTCCGCGTTATAGGTAGAATGCCGCGCTTCCGGGCAGCCATTCTGCCTGACTGCCCAGTAAGCCCTTATCCATGCCGTTTGAACTGACCGTTGAACCCACCACGCTCGTGGTGCTCGCCCTTGTCGCTTTTGTCGCCGGCTTCATCGATGCCATTGCCGGTGGCGGAGGTCTGTTGACCACCCCTGCTCTGCTGACCGCTGGGCTGCCGCCGCACCTGGTGCTGGGCACCAACAAACTCAGCTCGACGTTTGGCTCGGCGACCGCAGGTTTTACGTTCTATCGGCGCAAACTGTTTCACCCGAAGCAGTGGACGCGCGGCCTGATTGGCACTGCGGTCGGTTCGTTGATCGGTGCAGTCGTCGCGCATTACCTGCCCGCCGAGCTTTTGAACCAGATGCTCCCGGTCATCGTCTTCGGCTGCGGGCTCTACCTGTTGTTCGGCGGAACGCCCAAAGCACCGCTCGACAGTGACGCCCCGATCAACACCAAATGGCAACTGCCGCAAGGGCTCGGCCTGGGCTTCTATGATGGCGTCGCGGGGCCGGGAACCGGTGCGTTCTGGACGGTGAGCACGTTGCTCATGTACCCGGTCGATCTGGTCAAGGCCAGCGGCGTGGCGCGCAGCATGAACTTCGTCAGCAACGCAGCTGCCCTGACGATATTCGCCATCAATGGGTCGGTGGACTGGGCCATCGGCCTGTGCATGGGCTCAGCCTTGATGGTCGGCGCGTTTCTAGGCGCCAGAACGGCGATTCAGGGCGGCGCGAAGTTCATCCGCCCTGTTTTTATTACCGTGGTGCTGGGTTTAACCGTCCGCCTGGCCTGGCAACACTGGTTCGGCGGCGCCTGATTTCTGCGCCAGGTACAGGTCGATCAGGTAACGCGCAATGGAGCGGCTGGCCGGTAAAGGCGGCATGTCGTGAATGCTGAACCATTGCGCATCTTCGATCTCGTCCGCCTGCGGCACGATCTCGCCGCTGTCGTATTCGGCATGAAAGCCCAGCATCATCGAGTGCGGGAACGGCCAGCACTGGCTGCCCTTGTACTGGATGTTCTTGACCTTGATCTGCACTTCTTCCATGACCTCACGCCGCACGCAGTCCTCGGCGGACTCGCCCGGCTCGGCGAAGCCGGCCAGCGTGCTGTACACGCCCGGCACAAAACGCGGCGAACGGGCCAGCAACACCTCGTCGCCGCGGGTGATCAACACGATCATGCTGGGTGAGATACGCGGGTACGAACGCAGGTCGCAGTCCTTGCAATACATCGCGCGCTCGCCCGGTACTTGCTGCATCGGCTGACCGCAACTGCCGCAGAATCGATGTTCCCGCGCCCAGGTGCTGATCTGCGCCGCATAACCCAGTTTCTGAAAAACATCCGCATCGTCGGCCAGCATGAACTGGCGCAACGTATGCCAACTCGTGCCCTCCAGCTCCACCGAGTGCCTGAGGACCTGCACGTAGACGGGCTCGCCGTCGAAATGGCCGATACCGTGCTCGCTGATCAGCGGCAACGCCTGACGTTTGAGCCACTCGCGGGGGAACATCACCCCGTTGCCATCCCGCAGAAAACCCTGATCACTGTGGACCACGGCCCACCCGCCCGCTGCCTGTGTGTCCAGCACAGCGGTGGTCCAACGCCTGGGGCGCGTCATGCAAGAACTCCTCTAGTCAGCGACCTGCACCGCCCGAGGCTCCGCACGCGAGGCTCAACGGCAACAGGCGCCGGCGAAATCGGGTTCGCCGGTCAATTATCGAAGACCGGCTTCTGTTTGCCCATGTGAGCAACCATCGCCAGCTTCAGGTCCGCCGATTGCAACATGGCAGCGTTCCACGTGGCAACGTATTCGAGACCATCGTCCACACTGTGATCGCGCATATAACCGATCATGCGTTTGCTGCCGCTGATGGCGATCGGGGATTTGGCGGCGATTTCACGGGCGATCTCGAAGACGCCGTCCAGCAACTGCTGCAGATCGGCGAACGTGCGGTTGACCAGGCCGATGCGCAAAGCTTCGTCGGCCTTGACGTTACGTCCGGTGTACGCCATCTCGCGCATCATGCCGTCGCCAATCAAGCGTGGCAGTCGCTGCAGGGTGCCCACGTCGGCCGCCATGCCCATGTCGATCTCGCGAATGGAAAACAGCGCGTCGTCCGCCGCGTAGCGCATGTCGCAGGCGCTGATCAGGTCGATGGCGCCGCCGATGCAATAGCCCTGCACGGCGGCCAGCACCGGTTTGCTGCAACGGTCCACCACACTGAATGACGCCTGCATCTGCAGGATCTTGCGACGCAACAACCGTGCGTTGCGACCTACATCCTTGCCCAGCTCATTGGCGATCGAGGCAAGCATCATCAGGTCAATGCCCGACGAAAAATGCTTGCCCGCACCGCTGAGCACCACCACACGCACGTCGTCCGTGTCTTCGATCCATTGAAATATGTCGATGATCTCGCGCCAGAACGCCGCGTTCATGGCGTTGATCTTCTCCGGACGATTGATCTGCACGTGGGCGATGTGATCGGTGAGCTCGACCTTGAAAGCGCTGTAATCAGACACGGCGAGAATCCTTGAGGGGTCTGTAGGGAGAAATCCATGACGCCGGACTATATCAACAGCCGATAACCGTCGCAGGCCACGGTTGCGCCATTTGCCGGACTCCAACGGGCGTTTCGTCGGGACAGATCGCAGTTTGCCACTGGAAAAACTGAACGGTTACAAATGGCTACGGTCCAGAGTGATGGCAGTGCAGAACCAGAATCTCCTGGTCATCGCCGCTGCCACGGGCAGCCGTGCAACCTTCGGCACCCACCCTTTCTCAGGTCGCAAGAGGGCGATTCTTGACTACATCAAAAGCGGCAACCGGCATCGTGGGCCTGGACGACATCCTTGCGGGGGGCTTTCACGCAGTCATGTATTTCTTCTTGAGGGAGAACCCGGAACCGGTAAGACCACCGTTGCGCTGCAGTTTCTGCTGGCGGGCGCGGCGGCGGACGAACGCTGTCTTTACATCACGCTGTCAGAAACCGAACGCGAGCTGCGCGACGGCGCCAAATCCCATGGCTGGGACCTGGGTGAACACATCCACGTGTTCGAGCTGACGCCGCCTGAAGATCTGCTCAATGCGGAGCACCAGCAAAGCCTGTTGTATTCGTCGGACCTTGAACTGGGCGAAGCCACCAGGCAGATTTTCGAGGTGGTTGAACGGGTCAAGCCCAAGCGAGTCATCATCGACAGCCTGTCGGAAATCCGTCTACTGGCGCAAAGCTCGTTGCGCTATCGCCGGCAGATCTTGGCGATCAAGCACTACTTTGCCCGCTACGACGCCACGGTGATCCTGTTGGACGACTTGACGACCGAGGCTCTGGACAAGACCGTGCACAGTGTGGCGCACGGCGTGATCCGCCTTGAAGAGTTGACGCCCACTTACGGTGCCGAGCGTCGCCGTCTGCGGGTGGTCAAGTACCGAGGGCAGAAGTACCGTGGTGGTTACCACGATTTCAACATCATGGAAGACGGTATCCACGTCTTCCCCCGCCTCGTGGCAGCCGAACACCGCAGCAGATACGAGAGCAAGACGATCAGCAGCAACATTCCCGAGCTGGATGCGCTGCTGGGCGGCGGTATTGACAGCGGCTCCAGCACGTTGATTCTGGGCCCTGCGGGCACTGGCAAATCGTTGATCTCTCTGGTATTCGCAGCCGCGGCCGTGGCAAGGGGTGAAAAAGTCGGGCTGTTCATTTTCGATGAAGAACTGGGCTTGCTGTTCGAGCGCATGAAAAAAGTTGGCATCGATCTGGACGCCTTGCAGCGCACCGGCAACCTGCTGATCGAGCAAGTCGACGCCGCCGAACTGTCACCGGGCGAATTTTCGCATCGCGTGCGCCGCAGTGTGGATGAGAAACACATTCGTACCGTGGTCATCGACAGCCTCAACGGCTATCAGGCGGCGATGCCGGAAGAGAACGCTCTGGTGCTGCACATGCACGAACTGCTGCTCTACCTGAACCGTCAAGGCGCCTCGACGTTCATGACCGTAGCGCAACACGGCCTGGTCGGTGACATGCGCTCTCCGGTGGACATTACCTACTTGGCTGACACCGTGGTGCTGTTGCGTTATTTCGAAGCGCTGGGCAAAGTGCGTCGCGCGATCTCCATCATCAAGAAACGTACGGGTACCCATGAATCGACCATCCGTGAATACCGCATCAGTGGCACCGGTTTGAAGATCGGCGCCCCACTGGAAGCCTTTCAAGGCGTATTACGCGGCGTGCCGCATTATTCCGGCGAGAGCAATCCGCTGCTGCGGGATGAGGACGTGTGAGTACACCGGGACAGCTATCGGAACGCGCAGTGATCCTGGCGCCTCGCGGGAGGGATAGCCAGATTGCCTTGATGATCCTGCAGGAAGCAGGTTTCCCGGCACTCATCACCCACGACCTGGCCGGCCTGTGCAAGGAGCTCATGTCCGGCGCAGGCCTCGCCATCGTTGCGGACGAGGCCCTACGCGGGGCCGACCTCAATCCCTTGCTGAGCCTGCTGGCCAACCAGCCTGCATGGTCGGATGTGCCGATCGTGCTCCTGACCCACCACGGCGGGCCGGAGCAGAATCCTTCCTCACGACTGGGCAAGATGCTCGGCAACGTCACGTTTCTTGAACGTCCCTTTCATCCGGCAACGCTGGTCAGCCTGGTCTCCACCGCTGTCCGGGGCCGTCGACGTCAGTACGAAGCGCGCAGCCGCATGGAAGACCTGGTCGAAGGCGAGCAGCGTCTTCAGCACGCGCTCAAGGCCGGACGGCTGGGGTCCTGGCAACTGGAAGCCGAGTTCCTCGAACTGGCCTGCTCAGACATCAGCAAGGTCCACTTCGGGCGCAGCGAACAGACGCCCTTTACCTACCCCGAATGGCTCGAGTCGGTATTCCCCGAAGACCAGCCGCGCATGCAGTCCGCTTTGCAGCACAGCCTGGATACGGGCGATGACTTCATCATTGAGTTTCGCAATGTGTGGGCCGACGGTTCTCTGCATTGGGTGGACGTACGCGCCCGAGCGATCCGGGCGCGCAATGGCCGGGTCAGTCTGCTGGCCGGCGTCACCTCGGACATCACCGAACGAAAACTTGCTGAAACCCAGTTGCGCCGCCTTAACGAAACCCTCGAGCAACAGGTCGAGGAGCGCACCTCGCAACTGCGGCACAACGAAGAAGTCCTGCGTCAATCGCAAAAGATGGAAGCCGTCGGGCAACTCACGGGCGGCATCGCTCACGACTTCAACAACATGCTGACCGGCATCATTGGCAGCCTTGAATTGCTCAGGCGCCGACTGGCGCGCGGCAAAACCGAAGACCTGGACGGCCTGATCGACCTGGGTGTGACCTCCGCCAATCGCGCCGCTGCCCTCACCCACCGCTTACTGGCGTTCTCTCGACGGCAATCGCTGGATTCGAAGCCTGTGGAGATGAACGAGCTGGTCAATTCCATGGGCGAGTTACTGCATCGCAGCGTCAACGAAAGCATTCGCCTGGACATGTGTCTGGAGCCGGAGCTGTGGACGGCCGAGGCCGATCCCAACCAACTGGAAAGCGCCCTGCTCAACTTGGTGCTCAACGCCCGGGATGCCATGCCCAACGGCGGCATGCTGATGATCGAGACCTTCAATCGCAAGCTGGACCGTGACTTCACCAATGCCTACGAGAACCTGCTGCCGGGTGATTACGTGGTGCTCAGCGTGACCGACACCGGTTCCGGCATGCCGGAGAACGTAATCAGCCGCGCGTTCGACCCGTTCTTTACCACCAAGCCCATCGGTCAGGGGACCGGGCTCGGGTTATCGATGATCTATGGCTTTACCAAGCAGTCACACGGCCATGTGTCCATCGAAAGCCAGGTCGGGCACGGCACCACGGTGCAATTGTTTCTTCCGCGTTTCCACGGCAACAAGCAAGAAGACGAAGCCGACGCTCAGAGCCAGGAAGTCGAAGCCCGTGCAGGCGAAACCATTCTGATCGTCGAGGACGATCCTGCGGTCCGCGCCTTGGTGAGCCAGGTGCTGGGCGAGTTGGGCTATGCGTGGCTGGAAGCCGCAGACGCGGTGGGTGCAGTGCCGATCCTGGAGTCCGGTCAGCGCATCGACCTGATGATCAGTGACGTCGGCCTGCCCGGCATGAACGGGCGCCAACTGGCCGATATCGGCCGCCAGATGCGCCCGGACCTCAAGGTGCTGTTCATCACCGGCTACGCGGAGAACGCGGGCGTACGCGCAGGGTTTCTCGACACCGGCATGCAGATGATCACCAAACCGTTCGCATTCGATCAGTTGACCGCCAAGGTGCGGGAGATGATTGAGGATTGAGCGCTGAGGCGCTACGCGTGCCTGCTGTGGGAGCGAATTAATTCGCGAAGAGTCCGTACAGTCGATGACTCTCTATCGTCTGGACCCTTTTCGCGAATGAATTCGCTCCCACCGGGGCAGCGGCCAGGCGCGGCAAACTAATTCAACAACTGCTGAATCTGCGAGTGCAAGGTGTCCATGGTGAACGGCTTGGCCAGAATCGGCGCCTTGCGCGCAATCGGGCTGCCGGACTCGACGATTTCGGCCGGGTAACCGCTGATGAAGATCACCTTCAGCTCGGGTCGCAACTTGACCGCAGGCTCGGCGATCATCACCCCTGAGACACCGCCGGGCAGGCGATAGTCGGTGATCATCAGGTCCAGGTGCGGTTTGGTGGCGAGTATTTCAAATGCCTGTTCGCCGTTTTCCGCCTGCAACACCCGATACCCCTCGCCCGACAGGTAGTCGGACAGCAGCATCAGAATAAGCGGCTCGTCCTCGACGATGAGTACGACATTTTCTGCATCAGAGCTCATTGGAACGCCTTCGATCTTGTAGATAGCTGCCATTACGACCATGGGCCGCGCTGGAGGTTGCGCAGAAAAATCAGTTATTTATCTTAATGGTCTTGAGTGCCCGGCGCCGGTGACAGAAAACCCGACCTGCACCGCTCTGGCCCGTACCTGCAGGGCCAGGAACGCCTTTAAAGCGGCAAGCTGACGCGGAACAGCGAACCGCAGCCTTCTTCACTTTCAACGCTGATCGTGCCGCCGTGAGCCGCCACAATCTGATCGGAAATGAACAACCCCAATCCGAGTCCCGACACCGCATGACTGGCCGACACGCGCTCGAACTGCTGGAAGATGCGCTTCTGGTTCTCGGCACTGATGCCGATCCCCTGGTCCTTCACTTCCACCCGAGCTTCACTGCCCTCGCTGTACACGCGCACCTGGATGGGCTTGTGAGCGCCATAACGCAGGGCATTGGTCAGCAGATTCGCCACCACCTGCTCGATGCGGAACTCGTCCCAGACACCGATCACAGGCTCGCTGGCGTGCAGGGTCACGACGCTTTCGGCCGCAGCAATCTGCGCAGCGTAGCTTTCCACCAGATTAACCACCAGTTCCGACAGATCGAAGGGGCTGGTGCGGATCGACAGCTTGCCGGTCCGGATGCGCGACACATCGAGCATGTCCTCGATCAAGCGAATCAGGCTCTGGATCTGCCGCTCGTCGCGATCGACCATCGCCTTGAGCTTGTCCATGGTAAACGCCGAGGCGTTGTCCTTGGCCAGGTGCAACTTGCGCAGCTGGGTTTCGAGGATCAGGCCGTTCAACGGCGTGCGCACCTCATGGGAAACGATCGACATGAAATCGTCGCGCATGCGGATCGCGTGCTCGAGTTCGTTCTGTGTCGATTTCAACTCGCGCAGCAGCGCTTCCTGCTCCTGACGGCTACGCTCGAGCTCTTCGACCTGCTGCTTCATCGCCTTGCGTTGGCGATACAGGTCGACGAAGACATTGACCTTGCTTTTCACCGCGTGGATATCCAGCGGTTTGTGCAGGAAGTCGACCGCGCCGCTTTCGTAGCCCTTGAAGGCGTAGTTCAATTCGCGCCCGGCGGCACTGACGAAGACGATCGGAATGCTCTTGGTCTTTTCAGTACCGCGCATCATTTCCGCAAGCTCGAAGCCATTCATGCCTGGCATCTGCACATCGAGAATCGCCATGGCGAACTCGTGCTCCAGCAACAACGACAGCGCCTCGTCGGCCGACAGCGCCTTGTACACCTGCCGGTCCTCGCGTTTGATCAACGCTTCGAGCGCGAGCAGGTTTTCAGGCAGATCGTCGACGATCAGCAACTTCGCTTTGATTTCACTCAACATGCAATTCGTTCCAGCTCGACAAGCAATAGACCAATGTCGGGCAAAGGCAGGAGAAAGTCTGGTGTGTGCAAGGCCAGCGCTGCGTCGGGCATGGTACGCGCCAACGCCAGGGCCGGGTCCTGGACCACGGTAAGACCACCGTATTCCTTGATTCGTGCCATTCCCTGGGCACCATCGTTGTTGGCACCGGTCAACAACACCCCTGCGAGCCTGCCGTCATACGCATCGGCCGCCGATTCGAAGAGAAAATCGACACTGGGGCGAGAGTGATACACACGCTCCTCCTGGCTGAACGACAACGTGAAGTCCGACTCCACAGAGAGGTGATAACCGGGCGCGGCAAAATAGAGGGTTCCGGGGACGATGGATTCCTTGTCGTCCGCTTCCTTGACCGGTATTGCCAACTGCGCGCGGAACACGTCCGCCAGCAAGCTGCGACGCTCCTCGGGCAGATGCAGGACCGCAATGATCGGAAGCCCGAACCCCTTCGGCAACGGGCGAAAAATTTTTAGCAACGCCTCGACACCGCCCGCAGACGCGCCAACGACGATTACGTCGACCCTGGGCAGCGCAGGCTGATCCGGGGCGGTGCCCGGAAAGGACGTTCTCATGATTTTCGGTAGATCCGCTCTTGCTTGACCAAGGGCTCGAAGTGATCTTTATAGCCGGAAAACTCCAGGGTTTCCTTGCTGCCGAGCACCAGAAATCCGCGGTGACACAAGGACTCATGAAATAAGCCGAACGCCCGGTCCTGCAACTTCTTGTTGAAGTAGATCAGCACATTGCGACAGGAGATCAACTGGGTTTCGGAGAACACGCTGTCAGTGGCCAGGCTGTGGTCAGCGAAGGTCACGTTTTCCCGCAGCGTCTTGTCGAAAATCGCGTGATCGTACGCAGCCGTGTAGTACTCGGAAAACAACCGTTTGCCACCCGCCTTGAGGTAGTTCTCGTTATAGGCGCGGATGTTCTCCATCGAGAAAATGCCTTGCTTGGCCTTTTCCAGAGACGTCGGGTTGATGTCGGTCGCATAGATGATCGTGCGGTCGAGCAGTCCTTCCTCACGCAGCAGAATGGCCATCGAGTAGACCTCTTCACCCGTGCTGCATCCGGCGATCCAGACTTTCAGCGAGGGATAGGTCTTGAGCAGTGGCACCACTTCCTGACGAATCGCCAGGAAGTGGGTCGGGTCACGAAACATCTCGCTGACCGGTATCGTCAGGAACTGCAACAGCTGCATAAAGGCCGAAGGATCATGGAGCACACGTTCCTGCAGAGCGGAGATGGTCTTCAACTCGAACTGACGCAAGGCATGGGCGACACGTCGTTTGACCGACGCGCCCGAATAATCGCGGAAGTCATAGCTGTATTTCAGATAGATCGCCTCAATCAACAAGCGCAATTCGATATCGGTATTTCGCTCATTGGCCATCGATAAAACCTGGTCTTTCTGCGGGCGTGGTCAATTGATCCGATCCATTCAGATACGTTCCATTTTCGGCAGCCACACGCGAATCAGCGAGAACAGACGATCCAGATCGATCGGCTTGGCCAGGTAATCGTTCGAGCCCGCCTGCATGCAGCGGTCCTGATCGTCTTTCATGGCCTTGGCGGTGACGGCAATGATCGGCAGCTTGCGCCAGCGTGGGTCTTTGCGGATCTCGGCGGTGGCTTCGTAACCGTCCATCTCAGGCATCATCACGTCCATCAACACCAGATCGATGTCGTCGACCGTGTTGAGCTTCTCGATGGCTTCCAGGCCGTTCCGGCCGACTTCGACGATGGCGCCCTTGTGCTCCAGCGCGCTGGTCAGGGCAAAGATGTTGCGCACGTCGTCGTCGACCACGAGGATCTTGCGGCCCTCGAACACCCGGTCGCGGCTGCGCGCAGTCTTGAGCATCTTCTGCCGCTCGTTGGAGAGTTGCGATTCGACCTTGTGCAGGAACAGGGTGACTTCGTCGAGCAGACGCTCCGGTGAACGCGCGCCCTTGATGATGATCGTGCGCGAATATTTGAGCAGTTCGGTTTCTTCATCGCGGGTCAGGTTACGCCCGGTATAAACGATGACCGGCGGGAACGCACAGATCTCGTCGGTCGACATGCGTTTGAGCAGGTCATTGCCGAGCATGTCGGGCAGTTTCAGGTCGATGATCATGCAGTCATAGGCATTGTCGCGCAGCAGCTCCAGGGCGTCCTGCGCAAAACCCACCGCAGTGATCTCGACGTCGTCGTCGCCGATCAGGCGCGCGATGCTGTCGCGCTGCAAGGCATCGTCTTCGACCAGCAGCACGCGCTTGACTTTCTGAGTCAGCTTGGCCTCCAGGCGCGCGAACACGTCCTTGAGCTCTTCGCGCGTGGTCGGCTTGACCGCATAGCCAATGGCGCCCATCTGCAACGCGGCTTCCTGACGGTCTTCGACGGAGATGACATGCACCGGAATGTGCCGGGTGCTCGGCATCTCTTTCAGGCGCTGCAACACGGTCAGACCGGAATGGTCCGGCAGACGCATGTCCAGAAGAATGGCATCCGGCAAGAAGCTCGACGCCAGATCGAACCCTTCGTCTGCGCCATGGGCCACCAGGCAGTTGTAGCCCAGCTCGTGCGCCAGGTCGTAGAGAATGTGGGCAAAACGCACCTCATCCTCGATCACCAGAATGCAACGCTTGTTGAACGGGGCCTTTTCGCGGTCATCGGCAAATCGCGGAATGGGTTGGCTGACCGGTACAGGCGCCGGAACCGGGGCAACCGGCGCAGGCTTGGGTGCCGCCTGAACGGCGGCCGGCGGCGTATCCACATGCGGGTTCAGCGGATGTTCCACATACTCCTCAGGCAAGACGAGGGTAAAGATACTGCCCTGCCCCGGCGCACTGGTGACCGAAATCGAACCGCCCAGCAGCTTGGCCAAGTCACGGGAAATCGACAAACCCAGGCCCGTGCCGCCATAGCGGCGGTTGGTGGTCCCGTCGGCCTGGCGGAAGGCTTCGAAAATGCTTTCCTGCTGGTCTTCAGCAATGCCGATACCAGAGTCGCGCACGGTAAAGGCGATGCCCTCGCCCGGCTGACGCGACACGGTCAGGCTGACCGCGCCCGCTTCGGTGAATTTGACCGCATTGGAGAGCAGATTTTTGAGGATCTGCTCCAGACGCTGGCGATCGGTGTACAGCGACACCGGCGCGCCCGGCTGCACTTCCACCGAGAACTGCAATTGCTTGTCGGCCGCCAGCGGCTCGAACGTCATGCGCAGGCCATCGACCAGACGGCTGACGCTGCTGTTTTCCGGGCGCATGTCCAGTTTGCCCGCCTCGACCTTGGAGATGTCGAGAATGTCGTTGATCAGGTTCAACAGGTCGTTGCCAGCGGAATAGATCGATTCGGCAAACTTGACCTGCTCCTCGGTGAGGTTCTCTTGCGGGTTCTCGGCCAGCAGCTTGGCCAGGATCAGCGAGCTGTTCAGCGGTGTGCGCAGCTCGTGCGACATGTTCGCGAGGAATTCGGACTTGTACTTGCTCGACCGCTGCAGTTCGTCGGCCCGCGCTTCGAGCTCGACTTGCGCCACGCTCAGTTCTTCGTTGTTGCGGTCCAGCGCATCACGCTGCTCTGCCAGCGCCTTGCCTTGTTCGGCCAGTTGCTCGTTGGTTTGCTCAAGCTCGGCTTGCTGGGTCTCCAGATGCGCCTGGGATTCCTTGAGGATCCGCGACTGTTCTTCCAGTTCCTCGTTGGCGGTGCGCAGTTCTTCCTGCTGCACCTGCAGTTCTTCGTTGAGTTGCTGGGTTTCAGCCAGCACTTCCTGGAGACGCTGGCGGTAACGCGCCGCTTCGATGGACGTCCCGACGTTTTCAGCCACCAGTTCAAGGAATTCGAGGTCACGCGCGGTCAGCTCGCGCAGGAAACCCAGCTCGATCACGCCGTTGACCTGATCGTCGTTGCTGGTCGGCACCACCACCACGCTGCGCGGTGAGCCATCGCCCAGGCCTGAGGAGACCTTGAAGTAATCCTGCGGTACGTCGTCGAGCCTGATGATCTGGTCCTGCTCGGCCGCTTTGCCCACCACGCCCTCACCGTTGTAGATCGACTGTTCCTGCAGCTCCTGTTGGCGCGAAAACCCGTAAGAAGCAACACGCACCAGGCCGCCGTGCTCCTGACGCACGTAGACCGCCGCTACCACGGCCCCCAGGTATTGAGCAAAGAACTGCAGCACGTTGCGCCCCAGCAGGTTCAACGTCAGTTGCCCGATCACTTGCTCGGCAAGCTCGCTCTGACCATTGCGCAGCCATGCAACGTGGGCCAGACGATCGGCGTCTTCCTGCTGGGCCTTGAGGTTGGCGGTGTAGGTGCTGGACAGCGTGGTCATGTCACGGCGCCCTACCCAGGCGAGGATACCGCTGACAATCAGAATGAATACGATGTACAGCGAGACCGAGATTACCGTGGTGTGGGTCACATCGGTATTACGCGTCAGACGCAACTGATGCTCGATATTCGTTGCCTGCTCGTACTGTTCACGAATTTCGTCGGCCAGCCGCTTGCCACGGCGGTTTAGAATCGGTGTCGCGTAATCGCCGTTGGTACGCCGCAGGGTGATCATCTCCTGCGCAAACTGGTTCCACGTCTCCTGCATCGCCGCCAGACGTTTGAAGCGATCGACCTGATCGGGGTTGTCCGCCACCAGGTCTTCCAGGCCTTTGAGCTCGGCAATGATGCTCGGCTTGGCGACTTCATAGGGATCGAGGAAGCGCTCATCGCCCGTCAACAGGAAGCCGCGCATGCCGGTTTCCATGTCCACAGACAGCTTCAGGGAACGGTTGATGTTGTTAATCACCCGATCGGTGTGTTCGACCCACTGGATGACCGATAGCAGGTACGAGATCAGCACAACGAAAAAAGCGCCGCTGAGCACACCGACTGCCAAGGGCAAACTGACGTTGCGGCTTAGAAGTTTGCGGAAACGTTGCTCATCGACTGCAGAGTTTTGGATCATCGCAAGGCCCCAGGGCGAATTCGGCTAAACGACGGAGTTTGCCGTAAACTTCAGCAAAAAACTCCAGCTTCTTACATACAAGATTGTATTTTCAGACTTTAGCTGTAGGACAAAACTCGGCGTACTATACGTTTGAGTGATTCCCTAGCGCCATCACACTCATTTGAATTGTGTCGTTGACGGCGGGAACTTGTCACAATTGCCAGGTCATTTATTGAGTCGTTACTTAGCTGATCGGACGTACCTTGCCCGATCAGGACCCCGACATTTCCAAGGAAAATTTTCATGTCCGACCCAGCCAGCACGATTCTGGTGGTTGAAGATGACGGCATCGTCCGGATGCTGATCGTCGACGTGCTCGAAGAACTCGAATACTGCGTGCTCGAAGCGGCCGACGGTAAAGAGGCAATGGCCTTTCTGCAAAAAACAGACGAGAAGATCGATCTGCTGATGACCGACAAAGGGTTGCCAGACATGGACGGCATCAAATTGGCGAAAAACGCCGCCGAACTGCGACCCTCTCTGCCCATTCTGTTTGCCAGCGGTTACGCCGAAAACATAGAGTTGCCGCCAGGCACACACCTGATCGGCAAGCCGTTCTCCATTGACCAGCTGCGCGACAAAGTGAAAAGCATTCTTGGCCAGTGAACACCTCTCCGCCGCCCGCCACACCCATGTCCTGATCATCGGCTACGTATGGCCGGAGCCGCGTTCGTCGGCCGCCAGCGGTCATGTGATGCAATTGATCGACTGTTTCCTCGAGCAGGGCTGGCAAATCACCTTTGCCAGCCCTGCCACCGAGGGCGAGCACAAGGCTGATCTGGCGGCACTGGGCATCACGGAAGTCGCGATCGAGCTGAACAACAGCAGTTTCGACAGTTTTGTCGCTGAACTGCAGCCGGATGTGGTGGTGTTCGACCAGTACGTCATCGAGGAGCAATTCGGCTGGCGGGTCGAGAAACACTGCCCAAACGCCGTGCGTGTACTCGAAACGTCCGACCTGCAAAGCATGCGTCACACCCGCCATCAGTTGATCAAGGACCTGCTGCAAGGCCAGGCGGACAGCGAACTCGCGGACTACTTTCAGATGCCCCGAGACACGCTGTTCTCGCACATGTCGGGGACCGACATCGCCCAGCGGGAAATCGCCGCGATCTATCGCTGCGACCTGAGCCTGATGGTGTCGGACATGGAAATCGAGCTGTTGACTGAACAGTTCCGCATGCCCGCCTCCCTGCTGCACTGGGCCCCGTTACTGGTGCGCGAGGTTTCCGAGCAGGCCCCGCGTTTCGAGGCGCGGGAGCATTTCCTGATCATCGGCAATTTTCGACATGCGCCCAACTGGGATGCCGTGCTCTGGCTGAAGAACACGATCTGGCCCCTGATTCGTCAGCAGCTACCCACCGCGCATGTGCACGTCTACGGTGCTTACACCCCTCCCAAGGCCACGGCCCTGCATAACGCCGCTCAGGGCTTCCACATCATGAACTGGGCCGAAGATGCGCTGGAGGTGATGTCCAGAGCCCGAGTGTCCCTTGCGCCGATACGCTTTGGCGCTGGCATCAAAGGCAAAATCATCGACGCGATGGCCTGCGGCACGCCGACGGTGACCACCCCGATTGGCGCTGAGGCCATGCATGGCGACCTGCCGTTTCCCGGTGCCATCGCCAGCGATGCGCAGACAATCGCCGACGCCGCGGTTCGCCTGTACAAAGATCCATCGCGCTGGGAAGAGGCTCAACGGGCCGGCTGGGCGGTATTGCAGGCGCGGTTCCAGCATGACCGGCACGCGGCCACGCTGATCGAACGTATCAACCAGTTGCGGGACAACCTGTCGGCCCACCGTACGGCCAACTTCACCGGCGCGATGCTGCGTCATCACCAGCACAAGAGCACGCAGTACATGGCGCAGTGGATCGAGGCGAAAAACAAAAACGCCTGAGCGCCAGGCGTTCAGGACGCGTTCAATCCAGCGGGCGGCGTAGCAGGTAGGTGTCCATGATCCAGCCCTTCTCTGCTCGCGCCGCTTCGCGGGTGCGCTTGATCTGCTCGCAGACCTCGCGCAGCGGACCGGCAATCAGGATTTCATCCGGCGTCCCCAGATAAGCGCCCCAATAGATGTGCAGGTCCTGGTCGAGGAACTGTTCGAAGGTGGTGCGCGCATCCAGCATCACCACCACGTTGTCGAGTTCGGCGCCTGGCTGCCGAGCCAGACGCCGGCCGGTCGTGATCTGGATGGGTTCACCGATGCGGTTCAAGGGCACGCGGTGTCGTGCGGCCAGGGCCTGGATACTGGTGATGCCTGGAATCACCTCGTAATCGAACGCCTGCCGGCCTCGCGCCAGCACGCGCTCAAGGATCCGCAACGTACTGTCGTACAACGCCGGATCGCCCCAGACCAGAAACCCGCCAATCCCCTCTTCCCCGACCTCATCGGCGATCAGTTGCTCGAACAGCGCCGCACGCTGCTCATGCCACTGCTCAATGCCGTTGCGGTAGGACTGCGGGTCGTCTTCGCGTTCAGGGTCACGCACTTGAACCAGCCGGTAATCATCGCTCTGGATGTACTGCTCGCACAGGTCCCGGCGCAACCGCACCAGATCGTCGCTGGCGTAACCCTTGTCGAGAATGAAAAACACCTTCGCCCGGTTCAGCGCCTTGATGGCCTGAACCGTGATGTGCTCCGGATTGCCCGCGCCGATGCCGATGACGAGGATTGTTTTCATATGCTTACAGTTCCGACGTAGCGTTGAAGGTGACGAGTCGCAATAGTGACGGCCCCGGCCCGTTGGAGCAAAGTCAACAGGTTGACCTCATACCCATATAGGTATAATTTCCAGCATGTCATACGGATTTGAAAAGCCGCTTTTTTGGGTGGCCAGTACCAGAAAGGATCTCAGCAGCATGCCCTCGGTTGTGCAAGACACGTTCGGATATGCCTTGTACCTCGCGCAAACGGGTGGCAAACATTCGGAAACCAAACCACTTAAAGGTTTTGGCCATGCCGGTGTTCTGGAGATTGTCGAGGACTTTCATGGGAACACCTATCGCGCCATCTACACAGTGCGTTTCGGCGATGCGGTCTACGTACTTCACTGCTTCCAAAAAAATCCATGAAAAAAACGCAAACACCTCAACACGACATCGCTCTCGTCAAAAGTCGACTGCTGGCAGCGGAAGCTCATTGGAAAGGACTGACCCATGACTGAAATGGAACAGGGTAGCGGTAACGTTTATGCCGACCTCGGGATCGCCGACGCGAACGAGATGCTGGTCAAGGCGCAACTGGCCGCCAAGATCGGCAGCATCCTCAAGGCGCGACATCTGACTCAAGCCCAGGCGGCAGAAATCCTGGGCATCACACAGCCCAAGGTGTCGGAAATGTTGCGAGGAAAGTTCAGGGGCATCAGCGAAACTAAAATGATTGAATGCCTGGCGCGCCTTGGGCGTGATGTTCAGATTGTGGTGAAACCAGCGCCACGCTCACGCAAGGAAGGTAAGGTCGAAGTGGTTTTCGTTTGAGGCCTCGTCTCTGTATTACTTGGGTTAATTAGTGCACATTACGCCCAGGCTCTTCCCTGAATCCCGGCTACAGCATGACCAAAACAACAAAAATCACCGACCCTTCCTACGAGCTGATGGACGACCACAACGGCCTGTCGATCATCTACCGCGAACACGGTTTTCCCTGCCCGCTGGTGCGCTGGCATTTCCACAAGGAATACGAGTTGCACCTGATCGTGGCCAGCTCTGGCAAGGTGTTCGTCGGGGATTACATCGGCAACTTCTATCCGGGCACGCTGTTTCTCACCGGGCCCAACCTGCCGCATAACTGGATCAGCCAGGTCGAGGAGGACGAGGTCGTGCCCAAGCGCGACATGCTGGTGAACTTCACCGAGGAGTTGCTCAACAGCGGTAATCAGGTGTTCGCCGAGCTCAAGACCCTGACGCCCCTGCTGGAGCGTGCGCAATACGGCATCGAGTTTCGCTGCAAGCGCACGATCCGTCAGGCCATGAAGCTGATGCAGAAGATCGCCGACTCCTCCGGGATGACCCGCCTGGGCCATTTCTTCATTCTGCTGGAGTTACTGGCCGCCAGTGACGACTTCCAGCTGCTGTCCGGCACCACGGCCTCGCAGCTGTCGGACGATCATGCAGTCGAGCGCACCAACAAGGCCGTTGAATATATCTTCGCTCACTATGCCCGGGAGTTGACCCTGGAAGAGGTCGCCGACCATCTGGGGATGAAACCCACCTATTTCTCCCGTGTGTTCAAACAGGCCACGGGACGCACGTTCGTCGAGTTCGTCAATCGCCTGCGCATCAGCAAGTCCTGTGAACTGCTGGCCGATGGCGAGAAGCCGGTGACCGACGTGTGTTTCGAGTCCGGTTTCAACAATATTTCCAACTTCAACCGGCGCTTTCAGAAGCTTAAAGGCATGACACCCTCGCACTATCGGCGCCTCGCCGTGCAGCGGCTGACTGAGCAAAACCTGTACTGATTCACCCACTTCCCGCCTTCGTCTACTACGCTGGAACTGCGCCAGGCCCTGCCGGAACGCCGTTTCGGTGTGCCGCCGCCTGAACTCCCAGTGCAAGAAAGTATCAGTTCCAGTGCGTCGCAGGATTTGTCAACGTCCCTGCAGACCGTTGTAATCAACTGACCTTCTTCCATGTCTCCGGAAGGAACAAAAACAATAACCAAGCTTCTGCCGTCCTTCGGGACACAGAAGAGGAGTGATAAATGAAGACCTCTGCAAAAGTTCTGCTGGCTGGCACCTGTCTGACACTCTCAACCCTGGCCACCCTGGCCGAAGCTGGCGACGTGACCATCGCCACCGTCAACAACAGCGACATGATCCGCATGCAGCGGCTGTCGAAAACCTTCGAAGAACAGCATCCCGATATCAAACTCAAGTGGGTCGTCCTCGAAGAGAACGTACTGCGCCAGCGCCTGACCACGGACATCGCCACCAAGGGCGGTCAGTTCGACGTTCTGACCATTGGCATGTACGAAGCCTCACTCTGGGGCGCAAAAGGCTGGCTGAAAGAAATGGACAACCTGCCAGCGTCCTATGCGCTGGATGACGTTTTTCCGTCCGTGCGCGACGGCTTGTCGGTCGACGGCAAACTCTTCGCCCTGCCGTTCTACGCCGAGAGCTCGATCACCTACTACCGCAAGGACCTGTTCAAGGCGGCCGGCCTGACCATGCCGGAACGTCCGACCTGGACGCAGATTTCCGAATTCGCCGACAAGCTCACCGACAAATCGAAAGAACAGTACGGCATCTGCCTGCGTGGCAAGGCCGGCTGGGGTGAAAACATGGCGTTGATCACCACCGTGGCCAACGCTTTCGGGGCGCGCTGGTTCGACGAACAGTGGAAACCGCAGTTTGATCAGCCTGAATGGAAAAACGCGCTGACCTTCTACACCAACGTGATGAAGAAAGACGGCCCTCCTGGCGCTTCGAGCAACGGCTTCAACGAAAACCTCGCGCTGTTCAACAGTGGCAAATGCGCCATCTGGGTGGACGCCAGCGTCGCCGGTTCATTCGTCACCGACAAGTCCCAGAGCAAGGTGGCCGATAACGTAGGCTTCACTTACGCTCCACACGAAGTGACCGACAAGGGCTCGGCCTGGCTGTATTCGTGGGCCTTGGCCATTCCGACCAGCGCCAAGAACGACAAGGACGCACGCGCCTTCACCGAGTGGGCGACGTCCAAAGAGTACGCGGCGTTGGTGGCCGAGAAAGACGGCGTGTCCAACGTGCCGCCAGGCACACGCGCGTCGACCTACACCGATGCGTACAAACAAGCCGCGCCGTTCGCCAACATCACCCTGGAATCGCTCAAGGCCGTGACGCCAAAATCGCCGACCCTCAAGCCTGTGCCTTATGTCGGCATCCAGTTGGTGACCATCCCTGAGTTCCAATCGATCGGTACGTCCGTGGGCCAGCAGTTCTCTGCGGCACTCGTCGGCACCTCTTCCGTCGATCAGGCACTGACCAACGCGCAAAGCGTGTCCGAGCGTGAAATGAAGCGAGCCGGTTACCCGAAAAAGGGATAACGCCCGCTGCTTCAAGGCAGCAGTCGGCAACCCGCCACTGCTGCCACGTTCACGCTTTTGCCCCGGTTCGGAGTCATCATGAACACGTCAACCATTACCCCTCGTACGGCCTCGGCCGACGAAAAGTCCTCCTCCAAAGGCAGCGTCACCAAACCCGGCTGGTTTCTGGTCAGCCCGTCGGTGTTGTTGCTGCTGGTCTGGATGATCGTCCCGCTGGGCATGACCATTTACTTCTCGCTGATTCGTTACAACTTGCTGAACCCGGGCGAGAACGAATTCGTAGGGCTCGAGAACTTCGAGTTCTTCGTGACCGACGCAGGCTTTTTGCCAGGCGCCCTGAACACCCTGCTGTTGGTCGGCAGCGTACTGGCCATCAGCGTGATCCTCGGCGTATTGATCTCGGCGTTGCTGGAAGCCAGTGAGTTTCTGGGTCGCGGGATCGTGCGCGTGTTGCTGATCTCGCCGTTCTTCATCATGCCCACGGTGAGTGCACTGATCTGGAAGAACCTGATCTTTCACCCGGTTTCCGGGATTCTTGCCTCGGTCTGGAAGCTGTTCGGCGCACAGCCCGTGGACTGGCTGGCGAATTACCCGATGCTGTCGATCATCATCATCGTGTCCTGGCAGTGGCTGCCGTTCGCCATCCTGATCCTGATGACCGCCATGCAGTCCCTGGACCAGGAGCAGAAAGAAGCCGCGCGGCTGGACGGTGCAGGCCCCATCGCGATCTTCTGGCACCTGACCCTGCCTCACCTTGCGCGCCCCATCGCCGTGGTGGTCATGATCGAAACCATCTTCCTGCTGTCGGTGTTCGCGGAAATCTTCACCACCACCAACGGCGGTCCGGGCTTCGCTTCGACCAACCTCGCCTACCTGATCTACAACCAGGCGCTGTTGCAATTCGACGTGGGCATGGCATCGGCAGGCGGCTTGATTGCCGTGGTCATTGCCAACATTGCCGCCATCATCCTGATCCGGATGATCGGCAAAAACCTCACCGACAAGTCTTGAGGGCAAGGTCATGATGACGCTCAAACAATCCCGTCGCCTGCAAAGCGTGCTGCTCGGCACCTTGTCGTGGGCGATCGCGGCGCTGATTTTCTTCCCGATCTTCTGGATGGTGCTGACCAGCTTCAAGACCGAGATCGACGCCTTCGCCACGCCGCCACAGTTCATCTTCACGCCGACCCTGGAAAACTACCTGCACATTCAGGAACGCAGCGATTACTTTCACTTTGCCTGGAACTCGATCCTGATTTCCTTCAGCGCCACGCTCCTGTGCCTGCTGATCGCGGTGCCGGCCGCGTACTCGATGGCGTTCTTTGAAACCAAACGCACCAAAAGCACCCTGCTGTGGATGCTCTCCACCAAGATGCTGCCGCCGGTGGGCGTGCTGATGCCGATCTACCTGCTGGCCAAGACGTTTGGCCTGCTGGATTCGCGCATCGCCCTGATCGTGATCTACACGTTGATCAACCTGCCGATCGTGGTCTGGATGATTTACACCTATTTCAAGGACATCCCTGGCGAGATCCTCGAAGCCTCGCGGCTGGACGGCGCCACCACGCGCCAGGAAATTTTCAGGGTGCTGATTCCGATCTGCAAAGGTGGCCTGGCTTCCACGGCGCTGTTGTCGCTGATCCTGTGCTGGAACGAAGCGTTCTGGTCCTTGAACCTGACCTCGTCCAACGCAGCGCCACTGACCGCCCTGATCGCCTCCTACTCAAGCCCTGAAGGTCTGTTCTGGGCCAAGTTGTCGGCGGTGTCGACCCTGGCCTGTGCACCGATCCTGATCTTCGGCTGGATCAGCCAGAAACAACTGGTCCGCGGGCTTTCGTTTGGTGCGGTGAAGTAGCCGGAGTGAAATGACATCCACCCTGTAGGAGCGCGCTTGCCCGCGATTGCGGTGCATCAAGCGATAAATTCTGCGTTGAGCCACCGCAATCGCGGGCAAGCGCGCTCTTACAGTCGGTGTAGAGGTCTAGTGATCATCTACAGCAATTCTTGAAGAATAAAACTGGAGCCCCACATGGCTAACCTGACAATCAGAAATCTGCAAAAAGGCTTCGACGGCCACCAGATCATCAAAGGCATCGACCTGGACGTCAAAGACCGTGAGTTCGTCGTCTTCGTCGGTCCGTCCGGCTGCGGCAAATCGACCCTGTTGCGGCTGATCGCAGGCCTTGAAGACGTCACCAGCGGCAGCATCGAACTCGATGGCCGAGAGATCACTCAAGTCACCCCGGCCAAACGTGACCTGGCGATGGTGTTCCAGACCTACGCCTTGTACCCGCACATGACCGTGGGCAAGAACCTGTCGTTCGCGCTGGACCTGGCGGGCACACCGAAAGCCGAGGTCGAGAAGAAAGTCGCCGAAGCCGCCCGCATCCTGGAACTGGGACCGTTGCTGGAGCGCAAGCCCAAGCAGCTGTCCGGCGGACAGCGTCAACGCGTGGCGATCGGCCGCGCCATCGTGCGCAACCCGAAAATCTTCCTGTTCGACGAACCGCTGTCCAACCTCGACGCCGCACTGCGCGTGCAGACCCGTCTGGAACTGTCGCGCCTGCACAAAGAGCTGGAAGCGACCATGATTTACGTGACCCACGACCAGGTCGAAGCCATGACCCTGGCCGACAAGGTAGTCGTGCTCAACGGCGGACGCGTGGAGCAGGTCGGCTCGCCGCTGGAGCTGTATCACCACCCGGCGAACCTGTTCGTCGCCGGCTTCCTCGGCACGCCGAAAATGGGCTTTCTCAAAGGCAAGGTCAGCCGTGTCAGCAGCACCGGCTGCGACGTCACGCTGGACGCTGGCGCCACCATCAGCCTGCCGTTCACCAACGCGCAACAGAGCGTCGGCGATGCCGTGACCCTGGGCATTCGCCCCGAACACCTTGAGCTCGCCAAAGAAGGTGATTGCCAGCTGAAAGTGGTCGCCGACGTCAGTGAACGCCTGGGCAGTGACACCTATTGCCACGTGCGCACGACCTCCGGCGAACCCCTGACCCTGCGGATTCGCGGAGACCTTGCCAGCCAGTACGGGGAAACCCTGAACCTGCACCTGGACAGCACCCATTGCCATCTGTTCGACGCCCAGGGCCAGGTCATTCGCAAGGCCCTGCAAGCCGCCGCCTGAGCCGACGAACATCACAGAATCAGAGACCGCCGTCATGAAACTGAACAAGCAGAATCTTACCAACCTGGGTGCTGGCATCGCATTGCCGACCTACGCCCTTGAAGACCGTCGTCAGGGCATCGCCCACATCGGTGTCGGCGGTTTCCACCGCGCGCATCAGGCGTTTTACACAGACGCCTTGATGAACACCGGTGAGGGGCTGGACTGGGCCATCTGTGGCGTCAGTCTGCGCGAGGAAGACCGCGCCAATTTCGAGGCCCTGAAGAGCCAGGACTTTCTGTTCACGCTGTTCGAACTGGGCGATACCCCGGACACCGAAACCCGCATCATCGGTTCCATGAGCCAGATGCTGATGTCCACCGACAATGACCTGGCGCTGATCGACAAGCTCGCCAGCCCCGAGATTCGTATCGTTTCGCTGACCATCACCGAAGGCGGTTACTGCATCGACGACAGCACCGGCGAGTTCATGAGTCACCTGCCGCAGATCCAGCACGACCTGCAGCACCCGGCCACACCGAAAACCGTGTTCGGTTATCTCTGCGCCGCTTTGAGCCGACGCCGCGCCGAAGGCACCCCGGCGTTCACGTTGATGTCCTGCGATAACCTGCCGCATAACGGCGCCGTGACCCGCAAGGCGCTGCTGGCGTTCGCCAAACAGCGCGATGCCGAATTGCATGACTGGATCGCCGAAAACGTCAGCTTCCCCAACGCCATGGTCGACCGCATCACACCGATGACCAGCACGGCGCACCGCCTGCAACTGCACGACAAAAAAGGCATCGATGACGCCTGGCCAGTGGTCTGCGAACCGTTCGTGCAATGGGTGCTGGAGGACACGTTCGTCAACGGCCGCCCTGCCTGGGAAAAAGTCGGCGTGCAGTTCACCGACGACGTGACGCCTTACGAAGACATGAAGATCAAGCTGCTCAACGGCAGCCACCTCGCCCTGACGTACCTGGGTGCGTTGAAGGGCTATCGCTTCGTTCACGAAACCATGAACGACCCTTTGTTTGTTGACTACATCCGCACCTACATGGACCTGGACGTCACCCCGCAACTGGCGCCGGTTCCGGGCATCGATCTGACCGACTACAAGCAGACGCTGATCGACCGGTTCTCCAACAAGGCCATCGAAGATCAACTGGAGCGGGTGTGCTCCGACGGCTCGTCGAAGTTTCCCAAGTTCACCGTGCCGACCCTCAACCGTTTGATCGTTGACGGCGGCAACATGGACCGTGCCTCGCTGGTGGTTGCGGCTTGGGCCTTGTACCTGCAAGGCAACAAGAACCGCGACTTCAAGGGCGAGAACGGCGTTGAATACAAGGTGGTCGACCCGCGCGCGGACTTCTGCAAGGCGCTGGTGGCCGATGACGTACTGGTCACGCAACGCCTGTTGGAGGTCGAAGAAATCTTTGGCGCGGCGATTCCGAAATCCGCTGAATTCGTGGCATCGTTCGAGCACAACCTGAACAGCCTGAAGCAACTGGGCGTCAGCAAAACCCTGGAAAACCTGTTAGCGAAAACCGTCTGAGCGCATAGGGAAGAGGTGAACATGTTTCTTGGCATCGATTGCGGCACCCAGGGCACCAAGGCAATCGTCCTTGACGCCGTCAGCGGCAAGGTCCTGGGCGAAGGCTCGGGCGCGCATCACATGATCAGCGGTGCCAACGGGCGCCGCGAGCAGGACGTGCAGGAATGGCTCAACGCGTTCGAGCAGGCCACCGCCGCCGCGCTGGCGCAGGCCGGCATTTCCGGTGCCGAGATTCAGGGCATCGGCGTGTCCGGCCAGCAACACGGGCTGGTGATGATCGACGAGCTCGGCCATGTGTTGCGCCCGGCCAAACTGTGGTGTGACACCGAGTCGGCACCGGAAAACGACCGTCTGCTGGACTACCTGGGTGGCGAAGCGGGTTCGCTGGAGCGCCTGGGTATTGCCATCGCGCCGGGCTACACCGTGTCGAAACTGCTCTGGACCAAGGAGCAGTTCCCCGAGCTGTTTGCGCGTATCGACAAGATCCTGCTGCCTCACGATTTCCTGAATTACTGGCTGACCGGCCGCTGCTGCAGCGAGTTCGGTGATGCTTCGGGCACGGGCTATTTCAACGTCCGCACCCGCGAATGGGACCTCGACATCCTGCAACACATTGACCCGACAGGCCGCCTGGTCAACGCCTTGCCTCAATTGCTGGAAGCCCATGAGGCGGTCGGCACGATTCTGCCGGCGATTGCCGAACGTCTGGGCATCAACCCCAACGCCATTGTGTCCAGCGGCGGCGGCGACAACATGATGGGCGCTATCGGCACCGGCAACATTGCCCCGGGTTCGATCACCATGAGCCTGGGCTCCTCGGGTACGGTGTACGCGTTTGCCGATGAAGCCAACGTCAGTGCGCAACCGTCGGTGGCGACGTTCTGTTCGTCGTCGGGTGGCTGGTTGCCGCTGATCTGCACCATGAACCTGACCAACGCCACCAGCGCCATCCGCGAGCTGTTTGCGCTGGACATCGGTGCGTTCAACGCCGCCATCGCGTCCTCGCCCATCGGCGCACAGGGCGTGCTCATGCTGCCCTTCCTCAATGGCGAGCGTGTGCCGGCCCTGCCCCATGCCACCGGCAGCATTCTTGGGCTGGACAGCACCAACCTGAATCAGGCCAACCTGTGCCGCGCTGTGGTCGAGGGCACGACCTTCGGGCTGCGCTACGGCCTGGACCTGCTGCGCGACAGCGGCATCAAAAGCGCCAACATCCGCCTGATCGGCGGCGGCGCCAAGAGCGCGATCTGGCGGCAGATCGTCGCCGACATCATGGACACCCCGGTTGTCTGCACCACGGGCACCGAAGCCGCGGCACTGGGCGCTGCGATCCAGGCCGCCTGGTGTCATTCGCACGCCCAGGGCACCGGCGATTCACTGCACGCCCTGAGTGAGCGTTGCGTGAGCCTGGACCCCGAGAGCGAAACCCTGCCAGTGGCCGAGCACGTGGCAGCGTATCAACAGGTTTATCAGCACTACCGCAATCAATTGCAGGGCGTTTAACGAACGCCCTTTATGGAGCACCTATGTACCTGGTTTGTGGCGAAGCACTGTTCGACTTTTTCAGTCAGCCGGACGTCGATGCAAAGAGCAACCGCATCGGCTACCAGGCCGTCGCGGGCGGCTCACCCTTCAACGTTGCCGTGGGCCTTCGCCGGCTGGGCGTGGAAGCCGGTTTCTTTGCCGGCCTGTCCACCGACTATCTGGGCAAGCGTCTGGCGACCGTGCTTGAAGAAGAAGGCGTGCGTGGCGACTTCCTCATTCACTTCGACGCCCCGACGACGCTGTCGATGGTCGCCGTGGGTGCCGATGGCTCGCCGCAGTACAGCTTCCGTGGCGACAGTTGCGCCGACCGGTTGCTGACCGTGGAGCACCTCCCTGTTTTGGACGACAGAGTGCGCGGCCTGCATGTCGGTTCGTTCTCGCTGGTGGTGCAGCCGGTGGCCGATGCCCTGCTCACGCTGGTGCGACGCGAATGCGGCAAACGCCTGATCACCTTCGACCCCAACGTACGCCTGAATCCGGCACCGAGCATCGAGCTGTGGCGCAGTCAGGTGTCGAAATTCGCCGAGCACGCGCACCTGATCAAAGTCAGCGATGAGGACCTGCACCTGCTGTACCCCGACATCGACGCCGAAACCGTCGCCAAGGGCTGGCTCAAGAACAATTGCCAGTTGGTGATCATGACCCGGGGTCGTCAGGGTGCGACGGTTTTCACCCGCGAGTTGGGCACCTGGTCCGTCCCGGCCCGCGAAGTGAAAACCGCCGACACTGTGGGCGCCGGCGATACCTTTCAGGCGGCGCTGATCACGTACCTCACCGAGCGTGGACTTGACACCCCGGCCAGCCTGCCGTCGCTGGACCGCGAAACGCTGACGCAGATGCTCGACTTTGCCGTAGCGGCCGCAGCGGTGACCTGCACACGGGTGGGACCGGATTTGCCGTACCGGGATCAGGTGGTTCTATAAAATCACGCGCGCGGATGTCGTAAGGTCGTCGTGATCGCGTCACGCTGCAAAAACAGCCGCCATCGATCTCGCTGCGACGTTATGAGTCTTCAGCCGCCGTCGTCGTGCGGGCCTGTCGTGCGTCCATGATGCGCAGCAGGTTCTGTTCGATCCAGGTGGTCAACCCGTTCACCTGCATCGCCACTTCTTCACCCAGCTGTGTGAGCCGGTATTCGACGTGAGGCGGGACCACCGGCAGCGCTTTGCGATCAACGAACCCGTCCTGTTCAAGGCTTTGCAGGGTTTGCGAGAGCATCTTTTCGCTGACCCCGCCGATCTTGCGTCGCAGTTCACTGAAGCGGTGCATGCCATCGAGCAGCACCACCAACACCAACACGCCCCACCGGCTGCACACATGGTTGAGGACTTCCCGCGAGGGGCAATCGCGCGCCAGGATTTCGCCCATGCGAATGCGCTCAAGCAGCGAAACATTCTCCGCCGACGGGCTGGAAATATCGTTCATGACACTTACCTTTTTGTGCGTACTTACGAAAGGTTAGCATGATGTCTATGCTGATCGCACATTCATTGTCTGCAGGAAATCATCATGATTGTCGTTACCGGTGCATCGGGCCAGCTTGGCCGCCTCGTCATTGATCGACTGCTGCAAAAAGTCCCTGCGTCAGAGATTGTCGCAGCGGTGCGCAGCCCTGAAAAAGCCGCAGACCTGGCGGCCAAGGGCGTACAGGTCCGCCAGGCCGATTACGCACAACCCGCCACGCTGGAGGCCGCGTTTGCGGGCGCGAAAAAGATTCTGTTGATTTCATCCAGCGAAGTCGGCCAGCGCGTCGCTCAACATCAGGCCGTGATCGACGCGGCGCAGCGCGCCGGGGTTGAACTGCTGGCGTACACCAGCGTGCTGCACGCCGACACGTCACTGTTGGGGTTGGCCGAAGAGCACCGCCAGACCGAAGTGGCGCTCGCCGCCTCAGGCGTCCCTGGCGTGGTGTTGCGCAACGGCTGGTACCACGAAAACTACACCGCTGGCATTGCGGGAGACCTCGCCCACGGCGCGCATTTCGGCAGCGCTGGCGACGGGCGAATCAGTTCGGCGGCGCGCGCTGACTATGCCGACGCTGCGGTGGCCGTATTGACCTCCCGTGACGATCAGGTCGGCCGTGTCTATGAGCTCGCGGGCGACGAATCCTATAGCCTTGCGGAGTTCGCAGCGCAGGTGAGTCGTCAGTCAGGCAAACCGGTGGTCTACACCGATCTGCCGGAGGCTGGCTACAAGACAGCGCTGTTGCAGGCCGGCCTGCCGGAGTTCGTGGCGCAGTTGCTGGCCAACTCCGATGCGGCAGCGGCCAAGGGCGCGTTGTTCGACGACGGGCGCCAGTTGAGCAAACTGCTCGGCCGGGCGACGACACCGTTGGCCGTGAGCGTGGCCGCCGCTTTGCAGAGCTGATACCTGCCCTGTGGGGCGAAGTCATTCGCGGGAGCGTGCAGGCGAGAAAGACGGGCCAGATTCACCAGCGCTTCGCGAATGAATTCGCTCCCACAGGGTCATGTGTGCCTGCGACACCGTTGTAAACCACGGAATGATTCACGCCTGGCAAGGTCGGAGGTTGTGAACAGCGCATTACGCACTGGATAAGGAGCTTCGAATGAAAAACAAATCGCTCATCGCCGGTCTGACGATTCTGGGCTGTGTTTCACTCGCCAGTTTCGCGGTGCAGGCCGAAGACGCACCTGCGCAGACTGTTCAATCCTCCAAGGACAACCTGCGCGATCTCGAAAAGGGTGACCGCGCGCCGGAAAAATTCCAGCGTCCTGACGCCGCCATCAAGGACTGGAAGGCCAAAGGTCTGAAAGAGCCTTCCAAGCAAAGCCAATGGGTGCGCATCAACGACAAATACGTCGAAGTGCAAACCACCAACGGCCAGATCACCGACATCATCCCCGTCAAGAAATAGGCCTTCTGGGTGCCCGACATCATTCGGGCACCCTGCCCGCCTCTTACGCCGAGCGCTCTGGACCAAGGCTCCGCGCCAATTAAATCGACGCCCATCAGGCAAGAAAGGTTGGACGCTAACGATTTCCGACCTTAATCTTTGCCGCTTGTTTCAGCGTGTTGCCGTCAAACACCAAGGGCCGAGATCCGATGTCATCCGTTTTAAATGTCCTGTTGCCGATCTTCGCCTTGATTCTGGTGGGCTACCTCTGCCGCCGCACCAATCGTCTGGGCCCGACTGCCGCGTCCGAAATCAACCGGATGGTGGTCTGGCTGTGCCTGCCCGCCTTGCTGTTCACGGCAACCGCAACCGCCACTTGGGAACAGATCTGGCACCCCGGGTTCGTGGCGGTGTTCACTCTTTCCACGATGGCGATGTTCGTCATCACCCTGCTCATCCGGCGCAAGAAAGCCGGGCACTTTGCCGACGCCAGCATTGACGCACTGAGCGCTTCCTACGCCAACACGGGCTACATCGGCATCCCGCTGTGTGTGATGGTGCTTGGGCACAACGGCCTCGAACCGGCCTTGATCGCCTCGCTGCTGGTGGTCTGCGTGCTGTTCGGCATTGCGCTGGTGTGCATCGAGATCGGCTTGCAAAGCGAAGCGCAGGTGCATCGCATCGTCCTCAAAGTGCTGAAGGCGCTGGCGAAAAATCCGCTGGTGGTGTCGCCTATTCTCGGGGCGTGCTGGGCCTCGACTGGCATGCCGCTGCCCGGGGCACTGGACAAGTTTCTCAGCCTGTTGGGCGCGGCAACGACGCCGTGCGCGCTGATTTCCCTCGGTCTGTTTCTGGCCCACAAACACCAAGGCCCGCGCCATGGCACGAGCCTGTTGGTGCTGATCAAGTTGATCGCCCATCCCCTGCTGACCTGGGTCCTGGCGTTTCACGTTTTTCACCTGCCGCCATTGTGGGCCAACTCCGCGCTGCTGCTCAGCGCGCTGCCCACCGGCACCGGCCCTTTCATGTTGGCCGAATTCTACAAACGCGAAGCGTCGGTGGTGTCCAGCACGATCCTGATCTCAACCCTGGGCTCGCTGGTGACCTTGTCGTTGTGCATCTATTACATCAACGGCTAGACCTCAGACGTCCCCACGCGAGACGAAATTGCCGTCAGCTCACACGAACATCCCGCCAGACGCCTCGATGCGTTGCGCCGTGATCCAGCGCCCGCCGTCGCTCAGCAGCATCGCAATCGCCGCTCCGATGTCATCAGGCAAACCGGCGCGTTTCATCGCAGTGTTCGCGGCCACCCAGGCGTTGACGTCTTTGTTATCGCGCACGGTGCCGCCGCCGAAATCGGTCTCGATGGCGCCAGGGGCCAATGCGTTCACCGTAATGCCTCGAGGACCCAGCTCGTTGGCCAAATAACGTGTCCAGACCTCAACAGCGCCTTTCATCGAGGCGTAGGCGGCGTAGCCGATTGGCGAGAAGCGCGCCAGACCCGACGACAGGTTAACGATGCGACCGCTATCGGCGATCAGTGGCAGCAGTTTCTGGGTCAGGAAGAACGGGCCTTTGAAGTGCACGTTCATCAATTGATCGAACTGTGCCTCGGTGGTTTCAGCACAACTGGCGTACAGGCCGATACCCGCGTTGTTCACCAGGTAGTGAAAACGTTCCGCTTTGAAATACTCACTGAGCAGCGCCGACACCTGCGTGGCAAAGGTCTCGAACCCACCGCTGTCGCCAACGTCCAGTTGCAGCATCCTGGCCTTGCCGCCCAGCGCCTCAATCTCGGCGACAACGCTGCGCGCTTCGTCTTCACGGCTGCGGTAGGTGCCAATGATGTCGATGCCCTGTCTGGCCAAATGCAGCGCGGTGCTCTTGCCCAGGCCACGGCTGGCGCCAGTGATAATCGCGATCTTGTTGCTCATCGGTGTTTCCTCGATTGGCTGTGTTCAGTCAGTGAGGAGCAGAGTATTGTTCGATCGGGCATTGATAAACGCCCACCTAACGAAATGACTGATCGTCACAGACGAACAATCGAGGGTGATGCCGATGAACAAACTCGAACTGCTGAAGACCTTCGTTCGCGTGGCCGAGCTTTCAAGCTTCACCCTGGCCAGTGACGCACTCGGCCTGCCCCGCTCCAGTGTGTCCGAGCAGATTCGTGCCCTTGAGCAACTGATGAATACACGCCTGTTGCTGCGCACCACCCGCAAGGTGCAAACCACCCCGGACGGTCAGGTGCTGTATGAGCGCAGCAAAGACCTGCTGGCGCAGATGGACGAAGTCGAAAGCCTGTTTCGCCAGGACAATGCGGCGCTCAGCGGGCGCCTGCGGGTCGACATGCCCACTGCCATGGCACGCAGGCTGGTGCTGCCACGCCTGAGGGAGTTCATCGACCGGCATCCCCTCATTGAAATGGAAATCAGCAGCACCGACCGCCGCGTCGACCTCGTGCGCGAGGGCTTCGATTGCGTCATACGCGTGGGCGAGCTGCCTGACACCTCGTTGGTCGCGCGCAACGTCGGCCACTTCAACATGATCAATTGCGTCAGCGCAGGCTACGCCGAGCGTTATGGCGTGCCACACACGCTGGAAGACCTGCAGCAGCACCTGTTGATCGATTACGTCAGCGCCTTCGGCGCAGGCAACGCGATGTTCGAATACCACCGCGACGGCAAGGACCATCGCATCGCCATGCCCAGCAGCGTCAAGGTGAACAACGTTGAAGCCTACGAAGCCGCCTGCCTCGGCGGACTGGGCATCGTCCAGTCGCCGCTTTTGTCCAAGGCACATCAACTGCAACGGGGCGGCCTGGTAGAGATCCTGCCCGACTACCGACCGGCACCGATGCCCGTCTCGCTGCTCTACGCCCATCGCCGCCACTTGCCGCAACGTTGCCGGGTGTTCATGGACTGGATGGAAGGCCTGCTGGTGGAATATGGCGTGGTGCGGTAATACCTCTGCCGTGGGCTATGATCCACGCCTTTGTCATCTCAATGGAGGGAGGACGCGTGAGATGGTTTTTTCTTTTCATGCTGGTAGGTACAACCGGAGTGGTGAACAGTCTCTTTCTGCGTGAGTTATTACTCCCGGACATTGGTTTTTTGGTGCCATTCAACCTCGTATTTTCGGGCCTTGCACTGATTTGGTATCACGCCTATTTCACCCAAGGTTCACGTCAGGACAAAGGCAAACGCCAAGGCATGAGCGTTATTATCCTTGTGACAGGGGGATGCATGATCTGGCAGGGCGTTGCCTTTATCACCAGCGGATTGTGCGAACCTGGCAGGCGCTCCCATCGAATATTGGGAATGCTCATGGATTTCATCCAGACCCACGGTTACTGCGCCCTTGCTGGCGTACTGTTCATGCTAATGGGGCTGCAAATGGCCTACATTGCCTACAAGCTTTTCAGCAAGCGCCCGGATAATCCCATATGGTGAGCTGAGCGCAGTGCGTCACCACGTTTCGGGGATATCACCAGGAACGCTTTTTTTGCTTAAAAAAAATATTTGCAACCTGCTGTAACCGTCTTCGTTTCTCCAGCGAACTACCTTTCGGATCAGATGCACAGCGTCACTTAAACGCCGGTGCTGCGACCACCCTCAATCAAGGTAATTGGAGAAACAACATGAACAACATCAAACTCGCTGCCGCTGCTCTGGCTTTCGCTTCCATGGCTTCCGGCGCAATGGCCGCTGAAAAGATGGCCGCTCCTGCCATGGAAAAATGCTACGGCGTGGCCATGGCCGGCAAGAACGATTGCAAGGCTGGCGCTGGCACAACCTGCGCAGGCACCGCCAAGACCGACTACCAGACCAACGCCTGGAAGAACGTTCCAGCCGGCACCTGCACCTCGATCAAAACCCCACACGGCATGGGCTCGCTGACCTCGATGTAGTTCGAGCGCTCGCGAAAGCGAACGCGCGAAGCAATACCGTCAACACCATCGCAAGGGCAGGCGTCGATCATGAACACATCACTCACACTGGGTGCCGGACTGGGCCTCAAGGCCGACCACTACGAAGCCGCGTTCGACTGCGCTGCCAAGGGTGTGTGGTTTGAAGTCCATCCGGAAAACTACATGATCGACGGCGGCCCGCGCCTGGCATGGCTGGAAACGATTGGCAGCCGTCACCCGCTGTCACTGCACGGTGTGTCACTGTCCCTGGCGGCCGATTGTCCGCCCGATGTCGAACACCTGCAGCGGCTCAAGGCACTTGCCGACCGCGTTCAGCCAGCCCTTGTTTCCGAACACCTCGCCTGGTCCACCTGGCGGGGTCAGTACCATCCCGATCTGCTGCCCTTCCCTCGCACCGAGCACGCCCTGCAGCGGATTGCCGACAACATTCAGCGCACGCAAGACGTTCTCCAGCGGCGCATCGCCGTCGAGAACCCGAGTCACTACGTGCAGCTTGAAGGTCACGCGTTCAGCGAGACTGAGTTTCTCGCCGAACTGAGCGCGCGCACCGGCTGCGGCCTGTTGCTGGACATCAACAACGTGTTTCTCAGCGCCCACAACATGGGCTATGACGCCAACGCCTACGTCGACGGATTTCCCGGCGACGCCATTATGGAAATTCATCTGGCCGGGCACAGCACCGACCCTGGAGGTGCTGGCTTGCTGATCGATTCCCACGACGCCCCGGTGGCAGAGCCCGTCTGGGCCTTGTACCAGCGCTTGATTCAGCGCGTGGGCCCACGGCCGACACTGATCGAACGGGACGACCATATCCCTGCGTTCGGTGAGCTGTTGCTGGAACGCGACCGTGCTCAAACCCTGCTGGAGGGTCTGTCATGCAACCGTCTCTGACCGATTTTCAGGACCTCTTCGTCGAGGCGTTGTACAACCCCGAAGCGGACAGCCTCACCCTGCTCACCGACCAGCCTGGTTTTTCGGTGTACCGCAACACGGTGATGAAGGGCGCCGTGGACGCTTTGCAAGCCAACTTCCCTACGGTGGAGCGTCTGGTAGGCAGCGAATGGTTTCTGGCGGCGGCTGCGATTCACGCACGTCACGCGCCGCCGGTCGATGCGCGGCTGGTGTACCACGGCAGCGGATTTCCCGCGTTTCTCGACCGCTTCGAACACGCGCAGCAGATGCCCTATCTCGGCAACGTCGCGCGGCTCGATCTGCTGTGGAACCAGTGCCATACCGCCCATGAAGAACCCGGTGTCGATGTCACCCGCCTTGCCAGTCTGGCGCCTGAAGAGTTGGCCACGCTCGTGCTCAAACCCCGTCGTGCCGCGCAATGGCTTTGGTTTGCCGAGCAACCGGTCTTCACGATCTGGCGGCACAACCGCGAACAGGTTCCGATGCCCGAAGACCTTGCCTGGCACGGCGAAGGCGCGCTGCTGGTCCGCAGTGGCGGTGTCGTCACCTGGCACGCGCTGACGGTCGGCGAATGTGCCTTTCTCGATGCCTGCAAAGCGGGTGCACCGCTGGAGCACGCCGCGCAACAGGCGACCGAGGTCGAGCCGTCGCTGGACATGCTTGACCTGATGACACGGCTGGTCGGCGCCGACGCGTTTACAACAAACGAGCCTGCCTGACGGCCCACCCCCGAACCTGAAAGCCCTTACCCAAGGGCAAATGGAGAACACCATGGACACCGTACGCACCGACTATGCGGGGCATAAATCCCTGCGCGCCATCTGGGGCCGTGCCGCAGACCGCCTGCACCTGCTGATCAACGATTCGTTGCTGTCACTGGTGGCACGCTTTGCCATTGCTGGCGTGTTCCTGATGTCCGGCCGGACCAAGGTGGAAGGTTTTCTGACCATCACCGACAGCACCTACGAGCTGTTCCGCACCGAATACAAACTGCCGCTGGTGCCCCCGGAAATCGCCGCGCACATGGCGGCCTATGCCGAGCATCTGTTTCCAGTGCTGCTGATCTTGGGCTTGTTTTCACGGTTGTCGGCGTTTGCGCTACTAGGCATGACCACCGTGATCGAGGTGTTCGTCTACCCCGATGCCTGGGCCACGCACCTGACTTGGGCAGGACTGCTGCTGATTATCATCGCCAAGGGCGCGGGCAAACTGTCGCTGGACCACAGACTGGGGATCAAGTAGTACAGCGCCCGTTAAAGGCGCGGGCGTGCTCTGCGACCCAGAGCACGCCCGCGAAAACGGGGGCTGAAGCAAACTCAGACCGCCCGGGTCTTCAGCGCCTGCGCAATGAACTCCGCCTGCCGGATCGCCAGCGTCACAATGGTCAGCGTCGGGTTTTCTCCGGCGCTGGTGGTGAACTGGCTGCCGTCGGAGATGAACAGGTTGGGGATTTCATGGCTCTGCCCATGCTTGTTGCACACCCCGTCCTTCGCCTTTTCACTCATGCGGCACGTGCCCAGGTTGTGCGTCGACGGGTACGGCGGCACCCGAAACGTCTTGACGGCGCCGACCGACGAATACAACGCCTCACCCTGCTTGAACGCATGCTCGCGCATGGCCAAATCGTTGGGGTGATCGTCGTAATGCACGTTGGGCACCGGCAAGCCGTACTTGTCTTTGACGCTGTCATTGAGGGTAATGCGGTTGCTCTCCTGGGGCATGTCCTCGCCCACGATCCACATCGCCGCCAGCTTGCTGTACTGCTCCATGACATCGGTGAACTCCCGGCCCCATGCGCCGGGGTTGAAAAACGCCGCCAGAAACGATGGCCCCAAGGAGACGGTTTCCATCTCGTAACCGCCCACAAACCCGCGATCGGGCTTGTGATGAATCTCATCACCGATGAGCCCGGCCATGATCGTGCCGCGATAAAAGTGGACCTCCTCGTTAAACGAGGCGAAAACGCTGCCCGTGGTGTGACGCATGTAGTGTTTGCCGACCATCCCCGAACCGTTGGCCAGACCATTCGGAAACTGACTGCTGGACGAATTGAGCAGCAATCGCGGGGTTTCGATGGAGTTACCGGCCACCGCGACCACCCTCGCCTTCTGGCGCTGCTCCTTGCCCTGCGCGTCGAAATACACCACCGCACTCGCCCGCCCCTTGTCGTCGTGCTCGATCTTAGCGACGTGGCACTGGGCCCGCAGTTCCAGCTTGCCGGTGGCTTCGGCGGCGGGGATTTCGGTGTAGAGCGTCGACCATTTCGCGCCCATCTTGCAACCCTGGAAACAAAAGCCCAGTTGCTGACAGCCGGCGCGCCCGGCACGCGGTGCGCTGTTGATCGCCATGTGCCCGGTCGAGCACTCCTTGTAACCCATCTTCTGCGCGCCGTTGTACATCACTTTGAAGTTGTTGTTGCCCGGCAGACCTTCGATGTTGTTGGTGCGGGTCACGCCCATCTTGTCTTCGGCACGGGCGTAGTACGGCTCGAGTTCCGCCAGGGTGACAGGCCAGTTCAGCAGGTTGGCGCCCTCGACTTTGCCGTAGGTATCCAGCGCACGAAACTCGTGTTCCTGAAAGCGCAGGCTCGCGCCCGCCCAGTGCGTGGTCGTCCCGCCTACTGTCTTGCAGATCCAGGCCGGCAGATTCGGAAAATCCTTCGCCACGCGCCAGCTGCCTGACGTGGTGCGGGTGTCGCCCCATGCCAGCTGTGCAAACGAAGGCCATTCGTCGTTGATGAACGTGCCCGGCGATTGCCGCGCCCCCGCTTCCAGCAGCACCACCGGCACGCCCTTCTGGCACAGCTCGTTTGCCAGGGTTCCGCCGCCCGCGCCGGAGCCGATGATTACCACCACTGAATCGTCGTCAAAGTTGTAGGTCGTCATGATTGCGCTCCTCAGGCAGGGACATTCGGGCTGGCATCGACAGGCGGGTTCGGCAACCATTTCAGGTCGTTGAAACCGCGATGGATGTAGCCGCCTTTGGGGAAGGAAGCGCCTTCATAACCGAAGTGTTTGTAGGCCAGTTCGTTGCTGTACAGGCTGTTGACGGAGACACCGCGAACCAGCGCGAAGAAAGGGTCGGATTGAATGTCTTTGAGAAACCCGACCTGCTTGTCTTCGGGCAACTTGCTCCAGTCGCCGCCGGCACGCTGGTCGAGATCGGCCAGCCCTTTTTTCAGGGTGTCGGCGACGCTCGGGTCCTGGGAGGCCTTCTCATCGAGGGCTTTGACGGAAAACGCATAAACCGCGTCTTCCATGGTGTCATGAGGGAATATGCGACGGATGACCAGCAACAGCCTGCTGCCGGTGGCGCTGTCCAGCGTGTTCATCTCCAACGCCCAGGTCCGGCTTGGAGCAAGCAATGCAATAGGTCCGGAACCAAACAGCAGGGTTCCCAGGAGCAGTCCGCCGCTTCCTTGCAAAAAGCGGCGACGATCGAGCTTCAGGTCTGTCATGGCTTTTGTCCTTCTTATTTTTTTTGTCGGTGCAGTCAACCTCACTGGATAGTAGTAGTGCCATCGGCGGAAAGGTAATAGCGAGCTACTACGTCGCTATAAGAGCGCAGCGCAGACCCGGTTACAATCACGTGGCGTGTGCCTGGGCTCCACGCGGAGCCGAAGCGGCCCCTGGCTGCCTGTCACTCGGCGGGTTAAGGGTCAGCGTTGGTAGCGAATGTAGATGTTGATCATCAGGGTGCCCGCGCCTTCAACTCGGGAAAGAAGGGTTAGGTCCTGCTGAGTGATGATGTGATCAAAACCGAGCACGCCCACCACTTGCTTTTCGCTTCTGCACCATTGAGTTTCCGTCACGCCCGTTAACGATTCGACCCTGGTGAGGGCTTGCTGCAGAAACCCTTCAAAATGCCCCGCGTCATCAAGCGTCCACATGATGAGGCAGAGACAGGTGGCATTCAGATGGGTCGCTTTTTGAGAAAACACCTCCAGAGCAAGTCGTTGCCTTCCAAGGGTTCTTGGGAGAACACGCTTGCTCCAGGGACTGTTGTTCGAGCCCGAGATCGCCAAATAATCAGGCGAATCGAACACGCCGAAATCCCTCAACTTATAACGCGCCAGGTATCGAGGCCAGCCGGCGATTGCAACCCACCGTTCTCCACTGACGAATCCCGGCACCCCCATCCTTTGAGGGAAGTGTTCAAAGTCATACCTGTCATTGAACTCCTCCTCCAGCGGAGCAGGAGGTTCCAGCAACACCAGCAGTAGCGCTGCGCTTTGTGGAATTTCCTGGAGACGATCAGGCGAATGGGTCATGTTCAAACTCGGATGTGTGCCAGGCCCTGCGCTTCTCCCCGGCAGCAGACAGGGCGTAGACCGTGTCCGGGGGAGAAGCGTATTTGGGCTTTTGCGCGCGACTATACGAACGTCCTGAGCCGTGCGGTGAAACAGGTGGTGATGGTGTGAGCGACGACCTTCAGCGCGGCTCGTTCACCCTTTTCGCAAACGCAGCAATAGCATCTGCCATTTCCTTAGGGCGCTCAGGTGCCATGGCGTGGCCAGCGCCTGCAATGACTTTGTGCTCAACCCGATCACCCAGCATTGGCTTCAAAATATTCGGCAGCACGACGGCATCGTGCTGACCCTGAAGATCAAGAATGGGGACGCTGTTGCCGCCTGACCAATAGCTCTCGACGGGGGTGGAATCACGCGCATGATCCTGAGCTTTGTGTGTCTTGTCGTACCATCCGGTCAGCCAGGCTCTTGGGTCATTGCCAGGCGCAAAAAAAGCTTCCTGCAGGTAAGCGATCCTCTTTGCTTCAGGGAGTGAATAGTCGCCTGCGCCTTTGATCGCTTCGATCATCCGCCCATAAGGCTTTTCCGATGAGCCTGGCGGGAGCTTGCCGATGGAAGCCGCTGCCAGCACGATTCCTTTCACTAAATCCGGTCGGTCTACCGCCAGGACACGTGCGGGCTGGCTGCCCCAGGCGTGCCCCACCACGATTGCCGGCCCGGTATGCGCCTTATCCATGATCAACGCGACGTCGGCTGCGAAGTCATGCAGCGTTGGATTCTCCATGGGTGCGCTGCTGCCGTTCACACCTCTCGGTTCAGGTCGGATGACCCTGTAACCGTCATCAGCAAGGAAGCTGGCTACGCGATCATAGTCATGAGCGCCCCGGCCCTTTGAGGGCAGAATCACGATCACATTACCGCTACCTTGATCAAACGCCTCAATGTGAACGTCCCCTTTTTCAGCAGTGATCATTCGAACCACAGGAGCTTCCTCCGCTGAACAGCTGATAGCGAACAAACCAGAAAGCATCAATATAGGTAAAGCCGGATTCAAACGCATGCGTGGACCTTGTTGTTTTTGTTCAAGAGAGAAATGAATCGGCTAACGACTGGAGTGCCCTGCACCGCCGACATCAGCTTGAGTACAAATACGCGTTCATCGACAGGACAGGCAGCAGTGGCTACCTGTCCTGAACCAAGGTGGAATTACTGCTTGGCGTACTGCGTTTTAGCGAAGGTTGCGATGGCATCGGCCATCGCCTTGGGTTGCTCAGGCGCCATGGCATGCCCAGCATCTTTGAGCACCACGATCTGCACCCGATCACCCAGCATGCTTTTCAGCACACCAGAGAACCGTCGAGGCGCCACGGTATCTGCCTCACCTTGCAAATCCAGAATAGGAACGGTGCCGGCTGCAAAGTAATCATCGACCGGCGTGGTATTACGGGCGTGGGACTCAGCTTCATGAGTTTCGTCATGCCAGCCGTTCAGCCACACGGCCGGGTCGTTGCCAGGTGCAAAGAACGCTTTGCGCAGATAGATCAGACGTTGCTCCTTGCTGAGACTCAGGTCACCGGCGCCATCGATTGCCTGGCGCATTTCCGCATTGATCGGTTTTTCCGTTGATCCAGGTGGCACCTTCCCCGCCGATGCAGCGGCCAGCACGACGCCACGCACCAGGTCAGGGCGGTCGGCAGCGAGCATGCGAGCGGGGAAGTTGCCCCACGCGTGCCCTACTACAACCACCGGCCCTTTATTTTCGTGTTCAACGACCGCTGCCACGTCCTTCGCGAAATCATGCACCGAGAGATTTTCCATCGGGCCTTTGCTCTGACCAATGCCGCGGGGTTCCGGGCGCACTACCCGGAAACCATCCGCTTGCAGATAGTTGGCGACTTGATCGTAGTCACGACCGGAACGGCCCAACGAGGGGAGCATTACGATGATCGGCCCTTTACCTTGTGAATTGACCTCGATCTGGACATTGTCGTAGCGGACAACCTCTTGCTTGACTGGAGTACCCGCCAACGCAACGGCAGCGGTCAGGCTCAAGGTTGCAGCAAACAGAAAACGTGAGATTTTTTTCATTGTCATGTTCCTCGGTTTAGTGAGATTTGGCAGGTTCAAGGCCGCTTTTCACGAGCAGTTCGCGGGCTTCGTCGCTATTAAGAAAGGCAATGAATTCCTTGGCAGGTTTTGAGTTCGGTGATTGCCCGGCGACGGCCGCACAGAAGCGGCTGACCTTTTGAACTGCGTCGGGAAGCGGGCCCAGATAGTCCACGCCAGGTGTAACCTTCAGCTCACTCACCTGCTGCATGCCGATGTCGGCTTCACCCCGGGCCAGCGCTGTTCCTACAAGCTCCTTCCCTTCAACTTCAACCGTTTTGCCTTTGACCTGATCGGAAATGCCTAGCTGCTTGAAGAGCTCGGTCCTGATGAAGACGCCGCTCGCGCCTTGGGAGTAAGCGATCTTGTCAGCGTTAAGCAAAGCCGATTTCAGCGCGGCAACGGTCGAGATATCCGGTTTAGGTTTGCCGTGAGGTACGCCGACACCAATCCGCGAATCGGCAATCTCCCGGCGTGTCGCCATATCAAACGCGCCCGATGGAGCGAGCAGCTCAAGGGTCTCATCGGCCATGACGGCCAGGTCCATGGGTTCTTTATGCTTAATGCGCTGGGGAATCGACTCTGGAGACTCGCCCATGGACGGGCCCCAACTGATAGACAACGTATTACCACTGGCCTTTTCGTATGCCGGTTGCAGCGCAGCCATCGCACCTCTGAGGGCACCGCTGGCGATGATCTTCAATTCGGTGGCGTCGGCCACCTGGGTGAATGTCAGCAGGCTGGCCAGGCCAGTCGACAGTAAAAGGGGCGCGGATGTTGTTTTTTTCATAGTGCTTCCTTCATGGCGGGGCGTTTTCAGGCGCCGCGAGTGTTGACGAACAACGAATAAAGAGAGGTCGTGGAGGCCATCAGCAGCCGGTTATTTCGAGGGCCGCCGAAGCACAGGTTGGCGCACCGCTCGGGCAGCTCGATATGACCGATTGCAGTGCCATCAGGTGCAAAGACCCTCACACCGTCGAGCGCTGCGTCGGGGGCGCCCCAACCGCACCAAAGGTTGCCGTCAACGTCTATACGCAGCCCGTCAGGCAGCCCCTCGCCGGCATCAATCAGGACGCGACGATTGCTGACCTCGCCCAGGCGATCAACGTCGTATGCAACGATCCGGCGCGGTCGAGCTCTGGACTCGACCAGGTAGAGGGTTTTTTCATTGGGTGAAAACGCGAGTCCGTTAGGGCCTTCCAGATCCTCGGCGATGCACTGGACAGTCCCGGTGGAGTCAATTCGGTAGAGGTTGGCTGGCAGCGATGGAGTCCCTTGTTGACCCATGTAATCACTGACCAGGCCGAAGGGTGGATCGGTGAACCACACACTGTCGTCAGACCTCACTACGACGTCATTCGGGGAGTTCAAAGGCTTGCCTGCATAGCTGTCGGCCAACACGGTGATGCTGCCGTCATACTCTGTGCGTGTGACTCTGCGCCCCCCGTGCTCACAGACAATCAGACGGCCCTGGCGGTCTCGGGTCATCCCGTTTGCCTGGTTAGAGGGCTGCCTGAACGTACTCATGGCGCCGGTCACTTCATCCCAACGCATTATTCGGTCGTTCGGCAGATCGGTGAGCAAGGCATAACGACCGTCTCCAAACCAGGCGGGGCCTTCTGCCCACCGCATTCCTGTGCCCAGGCGCTCCACTTTGGCGTGGGGCAGCCGGTAGTGTTCGAACCTCGAATCAAGCACGCGTACCCGTGGATCGGGCACGCGGGTGCTTGGACGCCAACTGATTTCGTCCATTACTTACCCCTTTCAGATCAAACGTAATCAGGCGTAGAGGCGAGCCGGGTTGTCGACCATGACTGCTTTCTGCAAGGCAGGTGTGCCGCACACCTGCAGGATGAATTCCATCAACTGAGCGTCGTCGGGGACCGGGCCCTTGATATTTGGATGAGGCCAGTCTGAACCCCAGATCGCCCGATCAGGCGCGCAATCGAGCAGCGTCCTGACTTGATCCATTGCGTGTGGCCATGGCCCTGGCGCGCCTTGCATCGCCCGATCAATACCGGAGAGTTTGATCCAACGGTTCGGTCGCCCGAGCTCAGTCTCAAGTGCAGACAGCACGTCATTGTCCACAGGCTTGGTGAAGTCCGGCCGGGCCATGTGATCGATCACCAGCGGTGTGTCGAGATCTTGCCAAGCCTGCAGAAACGGCATCAGGCCCTTTATTTCGCCATGCACGAGCACGTGCCATCCCAGTGGCGCAACCCGTTCAGCCATTCGGCGAAGCTTGATCGGATCCCGGGCCCCAGGAAGGTGTCCCATCAGGTTGAAGCGGATCCCCCTCAGGCCACCGTCGTGCAACAACTGGAGTTGGTCGTCGGTGGTGTGGTCATCAATGATCCCTACACCGCGATAGCGTCCACCGCTGCTTTTGATTGCGGCCAGGATTGCGGAATGATCTGTACCATAAGGGGCAGCCTGTACCAGCACGCCCTGACTGATGCCCAGACGTTTATGCAGGGCCAGCAATTCGGAAAATGGAGCCGGTTGTGGGGTGTACGCGGCGTTCGCCGGTAGCGGGAACTGTTCCCACGGGCCGTAGATATGCGTATGGCAATCCCACATACCCGTTAAGTTGGAGGGAGTAGACATAGTAGCTCCGAGGGACTCTTTCACCGCGCCGCCGAGCAAGCCAACGCCTGCGGCAGCCACTGCGGTCTGCTTGATAAACAGGCGGCGCGCCGCCTGGCTGGAGGACAGTTCATCCATGGTGCTTCACTCTTATTCTTATAGGGACGAGGGCAACGGCGTGCGAAGCCCCGGGCGTATCAGTCGCAACGAGCGCTCATGCCGCCGTCCACAACGATCTCGGTTCCAGTGACAAAACGGGACTCGTCGCTGGCCAGATAAAGCGCAGCAAATGCGGTATCGCGACCGTCCCCCATGAAACCCAGCGGGATCCGCGCGAGGCGAGAATCGAGGAGCTTGCTGACATCGCCGCCGGTGCGTTGCCCCGCAAGGCGCACTTCAACCATCGGGGTGTGCAGCTGGCCAGGGATAACGGTGTTCACGCGAATGCCTTTCGGGGCGTATTCGACTGCAGTGACCTTGGATAGATGAATAACACCGGCCTTGCTCGCGGCGTATGCAACCTGTGCCGAGCCGGTGAAGCGAATGCCGGACGTTGAAGCGGTGTTGATGATCGATCCACTCCCCTGCGCCTCCATGATCGGCAGTACGTGCTTGCAGGTCAGGAAAACACTCTTGAGATTGAGCGCAATCTGGGCATCGAACTTGTCTTCGGTCAGGGCGACCGCCCCCCCTGCAGCAGAGCCCCCGACGTTGTTCACCAGAATGTCTACCTGGCCGTACGTCTCTTTGCAGGCCGCAACCATGGCAGCGACGGCGTGGCTGTCAGTGACGTCGCAGGCATAAGAGGTGACCTCCCCCCCAAATTCCCGAATGCGCCCTAACGTCTCTTCCATCGCATCCAGGTTTCGATCCACTGCGAACACCTTTGCGCCAGAAGAGGCGAACAAGACTGCAACGGCGCGCCCGTTGCCCCAGCCTGCGCCCACACAGCCTGCGCCGGTCACGATAGCGACTTTGCCCTTCAGGCGATCACTGGTTGGAAGCGTATCAGTCATGGGAAATTCCTTCGCTTAAGTGAGTAGGGAGTTCGGGGGCGGCGCCTGCCGGAGGTGGAACCTCGAACACCTTGATGGTCATGGAAATGAGGGTGTAGTACCCGGCAATACCCACCAGGTCGACGATGGCGTCATTGCCCAACAGGTTCGTGAACTCGCTGTAGAGTGCGTCGCTGATGCCGCGCTGGGCATGGAGTTCGCGAATAAAGCGGTACACCAACACCTCATCTGCTTTTTTGAATGCAGGCTCAACCCCCTCCCGGATCGCGTCGATGATCTCTGGGGCCAGGCCGGCCTCTAACGCAAATGGCTTGTGCGCGGCCCATTCGTACTCAGCCAGCCAGTGGCGACCCATGAGCAGGATCGCGAGTTCAGAGAGACGCGGCTCCAGGCTGCTGTCATACCGGCAATAACGTCCCAGTGCCTGGGAGCACTCCGCGAGCTGCGGGCGATGCAGCCATATCGCAAGAGGGCCGCGTACACCTTTGCGGGGTCCGTTTGCAATGCGGTCATAAACCAACCGCTGGGCATCACTCATTTGCTGCGGATCGATTGGCAAAAGTCGATTCATGACTTATTCCTGTCAGGAGTTCTGAGATTGAGGTTTGCGGGTCGCCTCGATGGCGCCTTCACGAGTAATGGCGTCTGGTGAAGGACGCAGAAGGGTTCGCGATGGAGTGCGGCCGGTCTCACGCTCAAAGGCTTTGGGGTCGAAGGCACCTTCCCATCGGGCAATTGCGAACACGGCGATGGTGTTGCCAACGATGTTGGTGAGGGCTGTGGCAGTTGCCATGATTCGGTCAATACCGAACAGCAGCCCAAGGCCGCTGAGAGGCAGGGTTTGCACGGACTGGAGGGTTGCAGCGAGCTTGATGAATGCGCCGCCGGCGACGGTGGTGCCCCCTTTGGACGTCACGCTGAGGATTGCCAGGAGCCCAAGCTGTTGCCACAGCGAAAAAGGTGTGTCGGTGGCTTGAGCGATAAAGCCGACGGCGATGGCCATGTAGATGGCTGTGCCGTCCAGGTTGAAGCTGTAGCCCGCTGGCAGCACGAAACCCACCACGACTTCATCGCAGCCGCTGCGCTTGAGCTTCTCCACCAGGCGTGGGAATGCCACCTCTCCGGATGCCGTTCCGAAGACCAGGAGGATCTCTTCTCTGATAAGGCGAAGAACGCTGCCGAATGGAAGACCGATTGACCAACTGATCGTACCCAGCACGCCGAAAACGAAGAACAGCGACGCTGCGTAGTAAACCGCGATCAGCTTCAAGAGGTAGAGAAGCGTGTCACCGCCATAGCTGCCAATGGCCGCAGCCATCGCGCCAAATGCTCCGAGCGGGGCAAGCTTCATGATGAAACTGAGCATTTTGAACAGAATGTCCTGGGCTTCGCCTATCGCTCGAACGGCGACCGAGTCCTGTCCGCAGACACGATTGATGGCAATGCCGGCCAGCACCGAGATCAGCAACACCTGGACGATATCGCCTTTAGCGAAAGCGTCTACGAGGGTATGAGGAATCAGGCTAAGCAGATACGAAACCATCGACACACTGCCCGCCGCCGAGGTGGCTTTAACGGCTTCTGCAGACTCATTCATGCCTGTCGCATGCAGGCCGACGCCTGGCTGGACGACGTTCACCAGAACAAAGCCAACGATCATCGCGATGGTGCTGACAACCTCGAAGTACAGGAGCGACTTTATCCCCATGCGTCCGAGCTTGCGCATGTCCTGAACGTGGGTCAGGCCGTGTACGAGCGTGACGAACACGATGGGCGCGAGCATCATTTTCAGCAGTGCAATGAATGCTTGTCCGATGGGCTTCATGGCGATGGCCCATTGCGGGGCGGCGAAGCCGAGGATGATCGCAGCGACGAGTGCGATGAGCACTTGCACATGCAGTTTCTTCAACTGATTCATGGCGTTTCCTCGCCCTTGGAGGGCGTCATTGTTCTTGTGATTTCGTCTGTCGCGGTGGCAACTTGCGAACAGGCGAGGTATTTGTCAGGAGCATAGAAAAAAGCAGAGCTAGGCGCAAAAACCTTATTTTGATAAAAAGCTATGCTTAAAAGGCATGGGAGTCCTGTGATGGACATAAGAGAGCTACGTTCATTTGTAAAAGTCGCGCACGCGGGTGGATTCAGCAGGGCTGCCAGAGAGCTGTTTATCGCGCAACCTGCGCTGAGTCGGCAGATTGCGAAACTGGAGGAGCAACTCCAGGTAGAGCTATTTAACCGTCATGGTCGAGGCGTCGAGCTGACTGCGGCCGGTTCCAGGCTTCTCGAGCGTGCAGAAGTGATGCTGCGATACATGGAAGAAACGACCGATCATGTCCGCAATAGCGCGATTGAAGAGCGCGGCCACCTCGCAATCGGGTTGCCTCCGTCCATTGGAGCAACGGTGGGGCCGCAGCTGATTCGCCGGTTTCGAGAGCGCTGGCCGAAAGCGTCGTTGCATGCGTTGGAAGGCCAGAGTACCTCTCTGCAGGAATGGTTACTTTCCGGACGAATTGAAGTCGCCCTTGTCTATAACCAGCCGCTTTTGGAAGCGTTCGATGTGAGACCGCTCTTCAGTGAGCGCATGATATTGGTCGGCCCACCAGAAGAAGTCTCTCGAAGCGTGCGAATCGGTGCGCTCTCGGAATATCCGTTGATATTGCCAGGCTTACCTCACAGCAATCGTCGGCTTGTAGAGCAGGTTGCCGTCCAAAATGGCTTGCAGCTGAACATCATATTTGAGGTCGATAGCGTCAGCCTGACCAAGAAGCTGGTCTCTGAGGGGATGGGTTATTCAATCATTGCCCACGCGGCAGTGCAGGAAGACATTTCTAAAGGCCTTTTGGTAGGACATCCTATTGAGCGTCCTGGCATTCGATCCACCGTTTCCATGACGACTCTCAAGGACCGTCGGTTGAGCCGTCTGGCGCTGAGTTGGGAAAAAATCGTACTGGAAACCCTGGAGGAGTTGGTCACCGTTGGTGCCTGGGCGGACGCGACCCACTGGCTCGTTCGCGACGCAAGCCAATAGGTTTTTTGACCGACCAGATTGTCCCCGGTCCAGCGCAGAGGAAAACGGGGGCTCAACGCAGGATTCAGCTAATCAATGGTGAGGTAGCACGGTGTGTAAAAAGCAGATTGCAGCGGTCACTCAGGACGTTGAAGTGTCCATTTGGCAAGCGGCCAGTTGGCTGAATAAACCAGGCCTTTGCCAACGCCTGTCTGACGATTCTTTAGAGGTTGTCACTGATTTCCAAACCGATTTTTGGCGCGAAACTCATTACGGGTTCGTTCGAGATAGCGGACATTTCCTGGGATTCGAAACCGCTGGAGATTTTACCGCCCAGGTCAGAGTCAACGCCGATTTTCGCGAGCTTTATGATCAAGCGGGAATCATGGTCAGGCTCAATGAGCACACCTGGCTCAAAGCCGGGATAGAGCATAACGATGGAAGCCCAATGATCTGCAGCGTACTGACCCAGGGCAAGTCAGACTGGGCACCCAGCGGCTTTTCGGGCGACCCAAACGATTTTTGGCTTCGTCTGACCGTTTCCGAGGGTGTGCTGCGCTTGCAATATTCAACAGATGGCAAGACTTGGCCCTTGCTCAGGCTTGCCCCATTTCCAAGGGCAGAAAGCTATACGGTTGGACCCATGTGCTGCACACCGCAGCGGCAGGGTTTGAAAGTAAGGTTTTCTGAATGGTCGCTGAACCAGCCTCTCGGACGAGACCTGCATGATTTGAGCTAGCCAATCGGTGGTGATGCGACGCTCCAGTCGACAGCGATCGTTGTAGGAGCCATCGTAGGTTACGACGGCCGCGAATGCGTTCTGTCTGACGCACCGCCATGGCGACCGTCGTAACCTCCGACGGCTCCTATAGGGTCATGCGTAGCCTCTGAAAAACCGTAGTAATCCGGTATTACCCGCCCGCGAAGCAGGTTGACTACACTGCAAGACCACTCACTACGAGCAGCCTGCCATGTCCTTCGTCAGCGAATCTCAACCCGGTGTCTGCCTGACGCCTGATGCCGTCACCCAGGATTACGTGTTCAACCACACCATGTTGCGGGTCAAGGATCCCGAGCGTTCGCTGGATTTCTACACCCGAGTGTTGGGCATGCGGCTGCTGCGCAAGGTGGATTTTCCCGAGGCGAAGTTCTCGCTGCTGTTTCTGGCGATGACCAAAGGCGGTGAGGTGCCGGACGAAACGTCGGCGCGCATGAGCCATACCTTCAGCCGCGAATCGGTGCTGGAACTCACGCATAACTGGGGCACGGAAAGCGATGACTCGCAGTACCACAATGGCAACAAGGACCCTCGCGGGTTCGGCCACATCTGCTTCTCGGTCCCGGACATCGAAGCCGCCTGCGTACGGTTCGAAGGCCTTGGCGTGCCCTTCGTCAAACGGCTGGACAAAGGCATGAAGCACGTGGCGTTCATCGCCGATCCGGACGCGTACTGGATCGAGATCGTCCAGGCTGACCTGCTCGGCAACCTGGGTCAGTAACCGTCTGGTAAAAGCCGCCCTGATCCGGGCGGCTCCGGTCCGCTGAACGGCTATTTCAGCTCGGCGACCACCGCATCGAAGAACACCATCGGGTCAATGGGTTCTTTGTCGACCGGCTTGGGCTGCGCGCCAAACGTGACGATCACCACGTTGTTGGCCGGGTTGACGTAGATGTTCTGCCCCTGGATGCCCACCGCCGCGTAAGCGCCGTCCTTCTTCGACGGATCGGTCCAGGCGGTCCACCACATGTAGCCGTAATCCAGCTTTTTGCCGCCCTTTAGCGTCGTCGGCATTGTGGCTTCCTTGACCCAGCCCTCCGGCAAGATCGATTTCCCGTCAACCTTGCCGTTATTCATGAAGAACAAGCCGAACCGACCGTAATCGCGAAGCGTGGCGCTGATGCCACTGCCGCCAATCTCCACGCCGTTCGTGGAATCCAGCCACCATTTGGCGTCGCTTTCCATGCCATACGGCTGCCAGATCTTCTGCGACAGGTAATCGGCCAGCGGCATCTTCACCGCGCCACGCACGATTTCGCCCAGGATCTGTGTTTCACCGGTGCTGTAGTTGTTCACCGTGCCGGGTTCCGCGGCTCTGGGCAGTTTGGCCATCAGCGCCACGGCCGACCGCGGCTTCTGTGAAATCTGCGCATTGAGCAACGCGCGACGGTCTGACTTCGGATCCGTGTAGGTCTCGTTCCATTTCACCCCTGATGACATCATCAGCACATCGCGCACGGTCACACCCTCATACGCGCTGCCCTTGAGTTCCGGCACGTAGTCGACCACCTGCGCGTCGAGGCCTTTGATCAGGCCGTCATGAATGGCGGCGGCAGCCAGGGTCGAGGTGATGGACTTGGCGACCGACATCGACATCCAGCGGGTTTTCTCGGTGTTGCCGCGCTGATAGGTTTCGTAGGCGATCTTGCCGTCCTTGATCACCAGCATCGCGGTCACACTGTCCAGCGCGACGTAATCATACAGGTCGTACTGCTTGCCTTCATACGTGAAATGCACGTTGCCCAACTGCTTGTCGGATTTGGGCAATGTATACGGGTGACCGCCGGCCTTGATGGTGTGGGTCGGGAACAGCCGGTCAATGTTGCGATAGGTGCTTACGGCCAGGTCCGGCAACATGGCACCGTCGTAGATTTGCTCGACGGTGCCGATGGCTTCATGGGCATGGGGGTATTCGGCATCTGCGGCCCAGACACCCGAAACGGTGCCTGTCGCGAGCAGGCTCAAGGAAAGGGTCAGCGGTTTGAGTCGCTGAAAGGGACGAGAAACAGCGCGTGTGAACATAAAGCTTCCTTCTTCTTAATTGACCTTCTTGTTTATTGACGTTGTTGCGAGGTCGGGACTTCTGCCCGCTTGAACCATAGTCCACTGGCTAGCAATCCACCCCACCGTCAGTTAAGCGTTTGCAGAACCTGAGGTGTGAAATCCTGTACGCGACGCAATGTCGATGCCTTTCACACTGGCGTCGTTTTTCTTGAACATGCCTTTCTCACACAACGGACTGCACATGACCGCCCCCATCACCCACCAGACTGCCAAGCCTTCACCGCGATTGTTCAGCCTGTTCTGCCTTGCCAGTTACCTGCTCTCGATGGCGTATGGCTCGACGTTCCTGCTAGCACTGCTGATCAGCAACCACGGCGGTAATGAAAAGGATGCAGGTTCTGTCATTTCGGCGGCCATGATCAGCACCTTCATCGCCGTGGTGTTTTCAGGCCATTTGTGCGACCGCCTGGGCGCTGCGCGCTCGATTGCGCTTTGCGGCATCGCGCTGGTCATCGCCAACATCGGCTTTGCCGTCAGTGCGAACCACCTGCACCTGATGATGCTGTTTGGCCTGGTGCTCGGGGTTGGCTGGGGCGTGTTCTACACCTTGGGCCCGATCATCGTGGCGATGATCGTCGAACCCGCCCAGCGCGCCCGTTACTTCGCGTTGTTGTCCGGCAGCATGATGAGCGGGATCGGGTCCGCACCGCTGCTGGGGCGGCTGGCCACTCAATCGGGGCTGCCCGTTTCCTCGGCATTTTTCATGTCAGCCCTGGCAAGCGTGGTCGGGGTGATGCTGTTCTGGCGTCTGGCAGGCGACCTCAACCGACTGCCTGACCGGTCGGGCGCCGTGGCGTCGAAGCTTTCGCTGACAGGTGCGGTCGCGGTACTGCGCTCCAAAGCGATGTTCGCGATTGTAATGGTCGGGCTGGGCGGTGCCATCTTCGGCGGGCTGTCGAGCTTCCAGACCCGCTACGCACATGACCACTCACTGGATTACTCACTGTTTTTCATCGGTTTCATGAGCGCCGCGATTGCCGGGCGGATGCTGGTGGCCGGCATCGTCGTCAGACGCGATCCCTACGTCATGGCGTGTCTGCTGTCAGGGCTGATCGTCGTCTCGATGCTGATGTTTCAGTACGTCGTCGCCAGCAGCCTTGGCTATCTGTTGGCCGCGATCGTGCTGGGCGTCGGATACGGCCTGACCTATTCGGTGATCAACGGCCTGGCGGCCAACGAAGCCCCCGCGGGCAAAACGACCCAGTCGCTGTTGTTGTTCAGCCTGGCGTACTTCATCGGAGTGTTCGGTTTTCCCTTGCTGGCGGGCAAGGTGATCGTCGAGAACGGGATGTCAGTGATGCTGACGATCTTGCTGGGCGTGGCGGTGGTGAACTGGTTGATTACCGTGGGGCGGCTGGTGTGGCGGCGTAATGCGGTCTCTGCACGGCCTCTCGAAGGTTGACCGCGCGTAATGTACCTACGTGCAGTCCCCACACTGCACCTGCGCGCCCCGACCGCATGAGCAAACCGCTAACGCCACCCAAACAAAACCACCGCCATAAGGCGGTGGTTTTATTAAGCGTTCGCTTCGGTCAGGTTCAGACCTTGACGACCCAACCCGCCGGGCCTTCGATCTCGCCGAACTGGATGCCGGTCAGTTCCTTGTACAGGCGCTGGGTCACCGGACCGACTTCGGTCTCGCTGTGGAACACGTGCAGCTTGTTCTGGTAGCTGATCCCGCCGATCGGGGTGATCACTGCGGCGGTACCGCACGCCCCCGCTTCCTTGAACTGATCCAGCTTGTCGATGAAGACTTCGCCTTCGGTGACTTTCAGGCCCAGACGGCTCTCCGCCAGTTCGATCAACGACAGGCGAGTGATGCCTGGCAGCACCGACGGCGATTTCGGCGTGATGAACTGGTCATCATGCGTGATGCCGAAGAAGTTGGCCGAACCGACTTCTTCGATTTTCGAGTGGGTCAGCGGGTCGAGGTAGATCGCGTCGGCAAAGCCGTTCTTCTTGGCTTCGGCGCCCGGCATCATGCTCGCGGCGTAGTTGCCGCCGACCTTGGCCGCACCGGTGCCCTGAGGGGCGGCGCGGTCGTAGCTGGAGATCACGAAGTTGTGTGGTTTCATGCCGCCCTTGAAGTAAGGGCCGACCGGAATGCAGAACACCGAAAAAATGAATTCAGGGGCAGCCCGCACGCCGATGTTGTCGCCCACACCGATCACGAACGGACGCAGGTACAGGGCGCCGCCGGTGCCGTAGGGAGGAATGAAGCGCTCGTTGGCACGCACCACGTCCTTGCACGCTTCGATGAACATGTCGGTCGGTACGTGTGGCATCAGCAGACGCGTGCAGCTGCGTTGCATGCGCGCGGCGTTCTGGTCCGGGCGGAACAGGTTGATCGAACCGTCTTTGGCGCGATAGGCCTTCAGGCCCTCGAAGCACTGCTGACCATAGTGCAGCGCGGTCGAGCCTTCGCTGATGTGCAGCACATTGTCTTCGGTCAGGGTGCCCTTTTCCCACTGGCCATCACGCCAGGTGGACAGGAAGCGTTTGTCGGTCTTGATGTAGTCGAAACCCAGCTTGTCCCAATTAATGCTCTCGTTACCCATGACACCCTCTATTTCCTGACCAGCGCGCCCGGCGTTGGCGGGGGCTGGTGTTTCATCAATATGGTCGTGAAGGCCCGGCACAGGACTGGCCTACACCGATGTTGCGCCATATTACTGATTTTTTGCCCGACAAACCGCCTCCAACGCACACGACCTTAAAAAGAACCGCCAAAGACCCGCCAAGGTGGTTCAAAAAAACCGGACAACCTGCGACGCTGACGGCGGTTCTCCTCTTTCACCGGGACCGAGGCACGCGCCATGCTGAGAAAAGTCGCAGACCAGTGGTATTCGCTCGAGAAGATCGACGACGCCATCACGCTGATCACCGAACCCCATGTCACCCCGTGGTTGCGCTGCAATATCTGGCACATTCGCGGGCGCGATCAGGATGTCGTGGTCGACACCGGCATGGGCATCTGCAGCCTGCGCGAGGCCGCGAAGAACCTCTTCGGCCAGCGCATCAGTGCGGTGGCCAGTCATGTGCATCTGGACCACGTCGGCTGTCACCATGAGTTCGATCAGTGCCTGGTTCACAGCGCCGAAGCCGATGGCCTGCGCGGGTCGGACGGCTATTTCACGTTGGTCGAGCCCGACTTCGACCCAAACGACTTCAGCCTCGCGACCCTGGGCGGCGAGCGGCTGGGGCCGATCATCAGCGCCCTGCCCTCACCCGACTACGACTTGAACAGCTGGAAGATCCAGGCCGCCCACGTCACACGCACGCTGGAAGAAGGTGATGTCGTGGACTTGGGTAATCGCCATTTCGAGGTGCTGCACCTGCCCGGCCATTCACCGGGCAGCATCGGCTTGTGGGAGGCATCGACCCAAACGCTGTTTTCCGGCGATGCCATTTACGATGGCGAACTGCTGGACAACCTCGTCCACTCCTCAGTCGAGGACTACGTACGCACCATGCGACGCCTGCGAGCACTCCCCGCCCGGGTGGTGCATGGCGGGCATTGCAAGAGCTTCGGCCGCGAACGGTTGATCGAGCTGGCAGACGGCTACTTGAAAAAATTCGACTGAATGCGCCTCCCGCGCGCCCAACGTTCACCTTCAAGGAAGAACCATGACCACACCCCTTGACCTGCCCAAACACGGCGCCGTGCTGTTCGCCAAAGACCTGCCACGGGTCGCGGCCTTTTACCGAGAGGTGGTCGGCATGACGCAGACGGTCACGGAGACCCGGTTGATCGTGCTGGAATCGGCCACCTATCAACTGGTCATCCATGGCATCCCAAAAAACGTCGCCGACCGCCTGAACATCACCACGCCCCCCGAACGGCGGGTCGATCTGCCGACCAAGCTGGTGTTTCCCGTCGCCCGACTGGCCGACGCCCGGACCGCTGCCGCTGCGCTGGGTGGCCAGATCGATGCGCCTGGCACCCAGTTCGCCGCCCGAGGTTTTGTGGCGTGTGACGGCTTCGATCCGGAGGGCAATGTGGTGCAGTTTCGTGAGGCAGCGCCGATCTGGTGAACACCGGATGGCCTGCAAGAGCGAGCTTGTTCAGGAAAACAGCATGTCAGTCGACTTCACCGTCACTGGGCCGACGCCTTCGCGAGCAAACTCCCACAGGGTCGATTTCAATCGCAAGACCGCGCATTCGCTCAAAGCACAAATCACCCACCTCGTTTAGTATCGGCGCACCGCCGCTTTCACGAGGACCTGTGCATGTCCGATACCTTTGCCCACACCGATGTCAAATCCCTGCTGCACTGGATGAACGAGCGTTCATTCGTCGCCCTGACGGGCGCGGGCATCAGCACCTCTTCCGGCATCCCTGACTATCGCGACAGCGACGGTGTGCGTCGCGGTCGGCAACCGATGATGTTCCAGGAATTCCTCAACGCCCCCGAGGCACGCCGGCGTTATTGGGCCCGCGCCATGCTCGGCTGGCCACGGGTGCGCGCCGCTCAGCCTAACGCCGCGCATGAAGCGCTGGCCACGCTGCAACGTCACGGCATCATCAGCGGCGTGATTACCCAGAATGTCGACACCCTGCACGATCAGGCCGGCAGCCATGATGTGGTCGAACTGCACGGCAGCCTGCACTGGGTGCTGTGCCTGGACTGTCGGCAGCGCACCGAGCGCGACCTCGTTCAGGTCACGCTGCTGGAACACAATCCCTACCTCGCCGGTGTCGACGCCATTCAGGCGCCCGACGGGGACACCCTTCTTGAGCCGGCCTTTGAAGAACGCTTCCAGGTCCCACATTGCCCGCACTGCGGTGGTGAGAGAATGAAGCCGGACGTGGTGTTCTTCGGGGAAAACGTCGCGCCGCCCACCGCCGCCAAAGCCATGGCCCGGGTCGAACAGGCCGAGGGGCTGCTGGTGGTCGGCTCGTCGCTAATGGCGTATTCGGCGTTTCGCTTGTGCCGCGCCGTCGCCGATCAGGGCAAACCGCTGATCGCCATCAACCTGGGCAAAACCCGCGCGGATGATCTGCTGGATCTGAAAATCGGGGCGTCGTGCGAGGTGTTGCTGCCAGCACTGACCCAGCGCCTCGTTGACGGGCTGGCCTGAGCGGCGCGGACTCCACCCAGACCCAGCGTGCGCCTGCAAAGCCTCAGCGTGCGATGCCCGGCAGCGCGGCCAGCGCCTTCTCCCAGATCTGCCGCGTCCTCACCCACACCACTTCCTGCCAGTCCGGGTCGGCGGGGTAAAACTGCTCCAGCAACCCTTGCTTGATCGCGCGACCGGTTGCGTCCAGCGGGTCGCCGTGAAGGTGCAACCAGTGATCGTCACGCAGATGCCCATGCACGATCTCGCCGGCGTAGGTCCCGCACTCGATGACAAACGGCATCAGATGAACACCCGGCAATGCGTCCAGCAGCATCTGTGAGGTGTAACCCGTGGAAGTCGCTGCCACACCGGTCTCACTGACCTGATTGGCCCCTGTAATCAGGGTGAACAGCCACGGACCGAACAGCGCTTGTGCATCGGCGAGCGCGGGATAGGCTGACTCCACAATGCTCATCAGCATCGGATGACCGTAATCCCCCGCCCCTGTGTGGAGGTCGAAGCACGCCGCCACCTCGACGCCGCTCAGGTGTTTGTCGACAATGGCGCGCAACGTCCGGTTCGACCAGCTCGGCCCAGTCCCGCCATAGAACAGCCCGTCCGCAAACGCGTATTGCCCGGCTTCCACCACCGACATCAAGCCTGACCAGCCCCGCTGCGCGACAGCGGCGTTGAACCGCGCGTCGACCTGATCACGCTGCGGCCCGCGCAGTTGCTCGCAGCTATAAAAGGCATGCACATCGTGGTAGGCACGGTTGTCAGGCAGCGGCTGGCTGAAATCCAGGTAATTGCGGTTCTGGTCGAGATTGTCTTCGTTGACGCGGCGCATCCACGCAGTGCCCCACGGGTTGATCAGGTGAATCATCAGCACCGCCACGCCTTCAGGCAGCGTGCGGCCCTTCAAGCTTTCCAGCCAGCGACTCTGACAGTCGGAACCGTAATACCCCTCCACGCCATGTGTGCCGCTTAACGCCACCAGCACCTTGCTGGCATCCGGTGCACCGATCCAGGCCACGTCGGTGAACAACGCTTCGCCGAACGGCCCCTGAAGCGGATGCGGGTATTCACTCAGTGCCGCACCCACACCGCTCGCAGCCTTCAGAAAACGTTCACGCAGTTGACGGTAACCGGGCTGCTCAGGAAAAAACTGGCTCATCAGGACCCTCTCAAGACTCAGGAACATGGGCAGTCGATGCAGGCGTGAACGCTGTCAATCGACCGCCGCATCAAAATTGTTACAAAAGGACAGCTTTTTGGCACATTTCTTTCAAGGTATTTCACAAGTGGAACGCCAGTACCACCAATAGACCCAAACGCCCCACAAAGCCGTGAGTCTACGCTGCCAATCGGTGCGCAACACGCACCAACGTGCAGGAAAAGGACAGCACCCTGTCCATTAACAGTGCAGGACGCAAACCCGCCGTTTGTCGTCCGTCGATAAGGAATTCGATTCGTGTCTGACCTGTCCCTGCTGTCTTGCGCCACACCCCGCCACACCCTGCCGTTCCCGTCGGTGCCCGTTGCTCTGTTTCAAGCCGTCCTGTGCACCTCGCCGCAGGTGCGTCACCTCGTCGTCGAACCTTCCTTGTTCAGCGTCTGATTTTTTAATTCTTACAACACCCGGAGCGGTCGCGTTTTCACGCGGGCCATTCCTTTATTTTTTGCTGTCCGTTAATCGTGATAATCCACTCCAGCTCTTGATGATGGAAAAGACACTAACGATCACACACTTCTCAATTATATAAACGGGACATTCCCGTATAAGAAACGGCACACACATTAAATAGCCATCACTTACCGATGGACACTCTTGCTCACCCGTTAAAAAGACACTCGATAATTAAATGACCCTACAGTCACCTTTAACCTGGACGTTCACCATGCACAGTTAAACCTTCACGCACCAATTCGAACCTCAATTACCGAGTTTGGTGCACCGCCGGCCGTTTATATAAATACGGGCTTTCGCGAACAGTATTCGCCTGGCTCGGCGGACGCACTCGCGCCAACGTTAACCTTGGTTCCAAAGGTTCACCGTTGTTCGCTAACGCTTTAATCGTAGAATCGATAAAAAATTACAGTAATGCGACATCTGCGCCGAATGGGCCAAAAACCCCATTGCAGAGGGCTCTGCTGGCATAGCGGTTGCTATTGAACCTCTGTAGTGACGCAGACACATCGCTGTACATCCAGGTACACAACAAGAAAACAGGGAATATCCATGTCGTCTCCATAACCCACTCTGCACCCTCACTTCCGATAAAGAGCTGACGCACCTCTGTCTGCTCACGGGTGTTTTGCGCCTCATGAAAGTGCAAGCATCAGGGATTCGAACATTCACGAAATGTTTGAACGGAACCTTATTGCCCTTCAATGACCCGAGGGAGCTTTAATGAACGACGCGGTAAACATGAAAGCCTTGCCCGAGCCGTCCCCGGAAGAACTTTCCGGGGTCTGGCCGAGTATTCCTTTCACGGAAAACACTTCACGCCCTGGCGGATTGAACCGGCCACAGGTGTTGTTATTGATTGCCGCTTCGGTCCTTATTCACGGGGCCATCTGGTGGTACATGCAAACAGCGAAAGCCGACGTTCCGGAAGTTGCGCCGCAAGTGCCCGAGATGACGGTCGAGTTGAGCAGCCCAACGCCGCCCACACCGGAGCCTCCGCCGCCCGAACCGCCGCCACCTCCACCACCGCCGCCGCCACCTGAACCGGAGCAACCGGTGGAAGATTTGGACGCGGTCAAGCCGCCACCCAAGCCCGTTGAAAAGCCCAAGGTCGAGAAGCCCAAACCGGTGAAAAAGCCGGAGCCGGTGAAAAAGCCAACGCCGCCCGCGCCCCCCGTGCCCGCCGCACCGAGCACGCCAGCGCCGCCGGCTCCGTCACCGACGCCCGCACCCGCGGCACCTGCTGCTCCAGCGGCACCGGTCAAGGAGTCGGCAGCGATTTCAGGGCTGGCCAGCCTGGGCAACCCGCCACCGGAATACCCCGGCGCGGCACTGCGTAAAGGCATGGAAGGTCGCGTGATTCTGCGCATCAAAGTGCTGCCCAACGGCCGCGCCGGCAGTGTCGAGGTGACCAAGTCCAGCGGCAAGCAAGTGCTCGACGATGCGGCAGTGGAAACGGTGCGCAACTGGAAGTTTGTTCCGGCCAAGCGCGGCGATACACCGATTGAAGGCTTCGCGACCCAGACCATCGATTTCAAGTTGCCGGAATGACCCGGCAGGCAAACGACTGACAACTCTTAAATAGCTGGTGAGGTGTAACCATGAACGAATCGCTCTCTTCCATGATTGTCCCTGGCGTGCTCTGGGCACTGGTGGTGTTCTCGGTGTTGAGCTGGGGACTGCTGCTGATCAAATCTGCGCAGTACCTGAAGTTGAAAACCCAGAACAAACAGTTCACCAAAGCCTTCTGGACAGCACCGGACCTGCTCACCGCTGCCGAACACGCCACCCAATACCCAGGCTCGCTGGCACGTATTGCCAACAGTGGCTTCGAAGCCATGGCGGTCGACGAATCGCCGCGCACCACTCAGCAACTGGCCCACACCATCAACCGCTCGGACCGTCTGGAACGCAACCTGCGCCAACAGATTCAGAAAGAGCGCCGCGCGCTGGAAGCCGGTCAGGCCATCCTCGCCAGTATCGGCAGCACCGCGCCCTTCATCGGTCTGTTCGGCACGGTCTGGGGGATCATGGAAGCGCTGCAAAGCATCGGCGCCAGCGGTTCGGCCAGCCTGGAAACCGTGGCGGGTCCCATTGGCCATGCGCTGATCGCCACCGGCGTCGGCATCGCAGTCGCGGTACCCGCGGTGCTGATTTACAACTTTTTCCTGCGGCGCCTGAAGCTGGCCGTGGCCGACATGGACGACTTCGCCCATGACTTCGACTCGCTCGCGCAACGCAGCGCCTTCGCTGTCAGCCGTCAGCCCATCGCCCACAAGCACGGCCAGTCCGTGCGGGAGGCGAGCTGATGTCTTTCTCCACTCAAGACAGCGATGAAGTGCTCAGCGAGATGAACGTCACGCCGCTGGTGGACGTGATGCTCGTGCTGCTGGTGGTGTTTATTGTCACCGCGCCGCTGATGACCAACGCGATCAAGGTCAACCTGCCGAAAACCGACGCCGTGGCACCCGCCGAGAAGAAGGATCCGGTGGTGGTCAGCGTCGATCAGGACGGCAAGTTCTACCTCGCCAAATCCGAGATTGCCCCGGAGTCACTGGAGATCAGCCTCAAGGACGTCAAGGCCAAGGACCCTGAAGTGCGCGTGCAATTGCAGGCGGACACCAGCGTCAACTACGGCCAGGTGGCCAAGGCCATGGCGTCGATCGAGCGCTCGGGGATCACGAAGATTTCGGTGATGACCTCCAAATGATCAACGCGCCATGACCTGAGGGCTGCGTCCGAACGCAGCCCTTCGCACCCAACTCCCGATGTAACGGCCGTCCGTGGTTTTGCCATGGAGGGGAGCGGCTTGCTTGAAAAACGGATTTCCCGACCGCCACAACCGCGTCGGAGCAACGAGGGCTCACAAGGCCATTTCAATAACATCTGGAATAAGTCGGAAATTACCATGCTGATGAGTTTTCCTGGTTTTACCCTCAAGCCTCTTGTTGTTGCAGTACGACGGCACCCGCGCGCGTTGATCTGCGCGCTCGCCGTGGGCATGAGCACGGCACACGCGGCGGACAGCACCGATACCGCCGTCGAGGCAGCACCGGCCAGCGAGGCCGCCGTTCCGGCTGCCGCCGCAGTGCCCGCAACCACCCAGCTCAAACGGTTGGAAGTGACCGGCTCGGCGATTCGTCGCGCCGATGCCGAGACCGCCGTGCCGGTGACGATCCTGCGTGCTGACGAGCTGAAAAAACAGGGCGTGACCACCACCGAACAGATGGTGCAGCGCATCACCGGCAGCCAGTCGATGATGAACAGCGCAGGCTCGGTCGGCGCGTCCACCGGCGGTGCGTCCTATGCCGACATGCGCGGCATCGGCGCCAACAAGACCCTGGTGCTGCTCAATGGCCGTCGTCTGGCCAACAATGCGCTGTCGGGTGTCGGCACGCCGAACGGCAGCGCCATCGACCTGAACATGATTCCGTTTGCCGCCATCGACCGGATTGAAGTCTTGCGCGACGGCGCCTCTGCGCTGTACGGCACCGACGCCATCGGTGGCGTCATCAACTTCATCACCAAGAAGTCCATGACCGACGGCACCCTGAGCCTGGGCGGCGACACGCCGACCGCCAGCGGTGGCGGCGCCAGCAAGGACATGAGCGCCAGTTGGGGCTTCGGAGATCTGGACGAAGACCGTTTCAACGTGATGGGTGTGTTCAACTACAACAAGCAGCAGAACCTGGACGCCAACGACCGTTCTTTCGACAAGGATTACGTACCGGGACGCGGCCTTAATCAGACGTCCGGCACCGCCTTTCCCGGCAACTATTATCAAGGCGACAACAGCGCCAACCCCCTCGGTCCGAACTGCGCCGGCCCAAGTCTGGTGGGCGTCGACGGCGTCTGCCGGTTCAGTACCCGTGAGTACATCGACCTGATGCCGCAAACCGAGAAGACTTCCTTTTTCGGCCGTGCGACCGGCAAGCTGGCGGAGGACCACAATGTCAGCCTCGAATACTTCTGGGCGCGTAACAACAACGCCACCAGCATCGGCCCTGCGCCGCTGACCGACCTGAGTATCGACCCCACCTCGCCTTACTACCCGGGCAACGGCATCACCCCGGCCCCGACCAACTTCGCCCTGGACCCGACCCAGCCGGTGGACACTGCCTGGCGCGAAACTGCGGCAGGTCCGCGTGGCAGCAAAGACCAGAACACCAGCCAGCGCTTGCTGTTGACCTTCGACGGCACCGTCGGCGGCTGGGACTACAACGTCGGCGCCAACTACAACCAGAACAAGGTGCTGTCCTCGGTCACCTCGGGCTACGTCAGTGATGCGGCGCTCCGGGCCGGTCTGGCCAGCGGACTGCTCAATCCGTTCGGCCCGCAATCGGCAGCGGGTCAGCAATACATCGAAAACGCGGCCTACCACGGCCAGTACTCAAGCGCGGTCGGTCGCGTGTACGGATTAGACGGCAAAGTCAGCCGCGAGATCGGCGACTGGTTCGGTGCAGGCCAGGCCGGCCTGGCGCTGGGCGGCGAATACCGCAAAGAGAAGCTGCATCAGGACTACGAGGCTTTCGTCGACGACATCAGCAGCCTGGGTCTGGATTCGGCCGGCAGCGTGTCCGGCGACCGCAGCGTCAAGGCCGAATACGCCGAGCTGAACGTGCCGGTGCTCGACAGCCTGGAACTGACCGCCGCCGTGCGCCACGACAAGTACAGTGACTTCGGCAGCACCACCAACCCGAAATACTCGTTCCGCTTCCAGCCGTTCAAGGAACTGGTGATGCGCGGCGCCTACAGCGAAGGCTTCCGCGCGCCGTCGCTGTATGAGCTGTATGCCCCGCAGAGCCTGAGCTACAGCCAGGGTTACTACGACGACCCGACCCTCTGCGCTGGCGGCACTGTGCAGCCTGGCGGGCAGACCGGTCGCGACTGTAACCAGCAGTTCCTGAACCTGAGCGGCGGCAACGCCAACCTGGCGCCGGAAAAAGCCCGCAACGTCACACTGGGCTTCGTCTATCAGCCGATCAACAACCTGTCGATGGGGCTGGATTTCTGGTGGATTCACATCTCCAACCAGATTCAGTCGTTCCCTGAATCGACCGTGTTCAACCAGTCGGACCTTTACGGCGACCGCATCATCCGCAACGCCGACGGCTCCATCGCCAATATCGTGACCGGCAACTCCAACCTGGGCATCGTCAAGACCAGCGGCGTCGACGTGACACTGGACTACCGTTTCCCGAACACGCCATACGGGCAGTTCGGCGTCGGTCTGACCGGCACCTACGTGGATCGCTATGACTTCCAGAACACCATTAACGGCCCGTACACCGACAAGGTCGGCGACTTCCAGGGCGACGGCGTGATCGCGCGCTGGAAACACGTGTTGGTGGCCACCTGGAACCTGGGCGACAGCCGCGCGTCCCTGACCAACCGCTTCACCAGCGGTTACAACGACTATGACCGCAGCACCAACGGCACCGTGCCGTCGTACTCGCTGTGGGACCTGTCGGTCGGGCATACCTTCGAGAAGGTGCTGGACATCGACGCCGGCGTGAGAAACCTCTTTGATCGCGATCCGCCGTTCACCAACCAGGCCTACAACTTCCAGTCCGGCTATGACCCGCGTTACGCCGACCCGCTGGGCCGTACCTTGTTCGCCCGCGCCACGTACCACTTCTAAGTGACCGCCCCTGACGCGCTCATGCTCCGGCGCGTCAGGGTACTTCTGCGAAATCGCGCCCCCGGCTTTCAGGTCTCGTCCACCTTCCCCGGCCGGGGGATTTTTTCCAGCGCTGGACGTGCGTCGACCTGCAAACCAAGGATTGTCCGAACATGTGCGCCTCCCCCTTTCGTTGCGACGCCTGCTGCCCGGCATCGCGTTGCTCTACACCGTGGTGTTTTTCATCTCGCTGCTGTCCGGCGTGCCGATGGCCATTGCCGCCCCCGCGCATGCCCTGACCGTGTACGGCGAACCGCCGAAATACCCGGCCGACTTCACCCATTTCGATTACGTCGATCCTTACGCGCCCAAAGGCGGGTCGATGAGCCGCGCGGCCGAGGAGATCGGCCAGTACAACTACCTGACGCCCTATGTGGATCAGGGGATTTCCGTGAGCCAGATCGACACCTGGGTCTACGCGCCATTGGCGTATCGCTCACTCGACGAACCCTACACCGTGTACGGACTGGTCGCGCAAAAGCTGGAACGCGACCCCGATAACCTGTGGGTGCGTTTCTACTTGAATCCCAAGGCGCGCTTCGATGACGGGACGCCGATCACCGCCGAGGATGTGCGTTACACCTACCAGACCCTGATCACGCAAGGCAGCTTCAGCTACCGGCCGTTGTACGGCGACGTCAAGGACGTGGTGATCGAAGCCCCTGGCCAGATCCGTTTCGACTTCAAGAACACCCTCAATCGCACCCTCGCGCTGGACCTGGCGAGCATGCGCATTCTTCCCGAACATTGGTGGAAAACCCGCGACTTCACCAAAGGCGGCGGTTTCGAGCCGCCGTTGGGCAGCGGGCCATACCGCGTGTCCCGCGTCGACGCCGGGCGCAGTGTCAGTTTCCAGCGCGTTAAAGACTGGTGGGCCAAAGACTTGCCGGTCAGCCGCGGGTTGTACAACTTCGACACCCTGACCGTGAATTTCTACGGCGACACCGACGTCGCCCGGCAGCTGGTTCAGGCCGGCAGCTTCGATTACAACCGCGAATTTTCATCCTCCGGTTACGTGGTCGGCTACACCGCGCCCGCGCTGCTCGACGGCCGCCTGCAAAAAACCATCCTGGCCAAACGGCGCCCGGTTGCCGGGCAAGGGTTCGTGTTCAACCTCGACAAGCCGATGTTTCAGGACCGCCGCGTGCGCGAGGCGCTGGCCATGCTCTGGGATTTCGAGTGGGTCAACGGGCAGATCATGCGCAACTTTTATGTGCGCGAGCAGACCTATTTCCCCAAGAGCGAGATGGCCGCCACCGCGCTGCCAGATGCGCAAGAACTGAACATCCTCGAGCCGCTGCGCGGACAGGTCCCCGACGAAGTGTTTACCCAGGTCTGGCAAGCCCCGAAAACCGACGGCAGCGGCTACATCCGTGACAAGCAAATGAAGGCGCTGAAGTTGCTGGCCGAGGCTGGCTGGCATCCCAAGAACAACCGTTTGGTCAATGCGGCAGGCCAGCCGCTGACATTCACCTTTCTCGACGGCCAGGGCGGTTTCGACCGCCTGGTGCTGCCCTACAAGCGTGTGTTGGCGCAAATCGGCATCACCCTGAACTTTCGCCTCGTCGATTCAGCGCAATACATCAACCGTCTGAACGCGCGGGACTACGACATGATCGTGGTCACGCTGCCCAACAACGGCAATCCGATCCTCTCGCCCGGTCGCGAACTGTACAACCTGTTCGGCTCCCAGAGCGCGCGGCAGGTCGGCAGCTCCAACGCCATGGTGCTGCGCAATCCGGCGGTGGACACGCTCATCGACCGGCTGGTGGCCGCCAACAGCCGCAACGACATGCTGCATTACGCACGTGCGCTGGACCGGGTGCTGCTGTGGGGCTTCTACATGATTCCGAATTATTACTCCCAAGGCACGCCCGTGGTGTTTGCCAACCGGTTTGGCCGGCCGAAGGTAGAGCCGATCTATGACGTCGGGCTGGACAGTTGGTGGGAAGTCAGCCCGGTGGCCCTGACCAACGAGGCCATGGCCGCGCGCCTTGCACCCCAAACCAGCGCGCCATCCGCGTCCGCTATTCAGAACGAGGGGCGTTGAGATGCTGACTTACGCACTGCGTCGCCTGTTGCTGATCATTCCCACCCTGCTGTGCATTCTGGTGGTCAACTTTCTCATCGTGCAGGCCGCGCCCGGTGGCCCGGTGGAACAGGCCATTGCGCGGGTCCAGGGGCTGAGTACCCACGCCGGGATTGGCGGGGGCGGTGGTGAAGTCGCCGCCAGCGGCAGCGTCAGCCGCAGCTCGCAGGGGCTGGATCCGGCGCTGGTGGAGGCGATCAAGCACCAGTACGGTTTCGACAAGCCGATGCACGAACGCCTGTGGCTGATGCTGACCCACTACGCACAGCTGGATTTTGGCAGCAGCTTCTTTCGCGGCGCGACGGTGACTGGCCTGATTGCCCAGAAACTGCCGGTGACCCTGTCGCTGGGCCTGTGGGCGACGCTGATCACCTACCTGATTTCCATCCCGCTGGGCATCCGCAAGGCCGTGCACCACGGCAGCCGGTTCGATGTCTGGAGCAGCACGATGATCATCATCGGCTACGCCATTCCGGCCTTTCTGTTCGCGATCCTGCTGATCGTGGTGTTCGCCGGCGGCAGCTACCTGAGCTGGTTTCCGGCGCAAGGGCTGGTGTCGGACGACTTCGACAGCCTCTCGACCTTCGGCAAGCTGCGCGACTACCTGTGGCACCTGGTGTTGCCCGTCAGTGCGTTGGTGATCGGCGGATTCGCCACCCTGACCATCCTCACCAAAAACAGCTTTCTCAACGAGATCAGCCGCCAGTACGTGGTCACCGCGCGGGCCAAAGGCCTGAGCGAAAACCGGGTGTTGTACGGGCATGTGTTCCGCAACGCGATGCTGCTGGTAGTGGCCGGGATTCCCCAGGCGTTGATCGACGTGTTCTTCGCAGGATCCCTGTTGATCGAGACCATCTTCGGCCTCGATGGCATCGGCCGCATGAGCTACGAGGCCGCCGTGTCCCGCGACTACCCGGTGGTGTTCGGCACGCTGTTCCTGTTCACCCTGTTCGGCCTGCTGATCAAGCTGGTGGGCGACCTTTGCTACACCCTGGTCGACCCACGCATCGACTTTTCCGCGAGGAGCGCCTGATGTTCGAATTTTCACCGCAAAGCCGACGCCGGATGGCGCTTTTCAAGGCCAACCGGCGTGGCTGGTGGTCATTGTGGATCTTCATGGCCCTGCTGCTGATCTGCCTGTGCGGCGAACTGATTGCCAACGACCGGCCGCTGATCGTCAGTTACCAGGGCAACCTTTATTACCCGACGCTGCATCAGTACGTGGAAACCGATTTCGGCGGCGAACTGCCCTTCGAGCCGGACTACGCCAGCGATTACGTGCGCAACCTCATTCAATCCCAAGGCGGCTGGATGCTCTGGGCGCCGATCCCGTTCAGCTACGACACCATCAACTATGACCTCAAGGCCCCCTCGCCCAGCCCACCGAGCGCACGCAACTGGCTGGGCACCGACGATCAGGCACGCGATGTGATGGCACGGGTGTTGTTCGGCACGCGGGTGTCGATTCTGTTTGCCTTGTTGCTGACCGCCATCAGCACGGTGATCGGCGTGTTCGCCGGCGCGATTCAGGGCTATTACGGCGGAATGGCGGACTTGATCGGCCAGCGCTTGCAGGAAATCTGGTCGGGGCTTCCGGTGCTGTACCTGCTGATCATTTTGTCCGGTTTCGTCGAGCCGAGTTTCGGATGGTTGTTGGGCATCATGGCGCTGTTCTCCTGGCTGGCGCTGGTCGACGTGGTGCGCGCCGAATGCCTGCGCGGACGCAATCTGGAGTACGTCAAAGCCGCTCGCGCGTTGGGCCTGACCGACAGCGCCCTGCTGCTGCGACACATCCTGCCCAACGCCATGACCAGCACCCTCACCTACCTGCCCTTTATCGTCACCGGGGCCATTGCCACCCTGACCGCGCTGGACTTCCTGGGCTTCGGCATGCCGGCGGGCAGCGCATCGCTGGGCGAACTGATCGGCCAGGCCAAGCGCAATTTGCAGGCGCCGTGGCTGGGCCTGACAGCGTTCTGTTCGCTGGCGCTGATTCTTTCGCTGCTGGTGTTCATCGGCGAAGCCTGCCGTGACGCTTTCGATCCCAGAACCTGAGGTGCGACCTTGAACGACGCTAAACATGAGAGCCTGATCGAGATCCGCCAGCTGCGAGTGGCCTTCAATGGCACCGAGGTGGTCCACGCCATCGACCTGAGCATCCTCCGGGGTGAATGCCTGGCACTGGTGGGTGAATCAGGATCGGGCAAGTCGGTGACGGCCCACTCGATCCTGCGCCTGTTGCCGAAGAAGACCGTCACCACGCAAGGCAACATCTGGTACAACGGCATCGATCTGGTGCATGCCAGCGACAGCCAGTTACGCGGCCTGCGCGGCAACCGGATCGCCATGATCTTTCAGGAGCCGATGACCTCGCTCAACCCGCTGCACACGGTGGAAAAACAGATCGGTGAAATCCTCGCGATGCACAAAGGCCTCAAAGGCAAGGCGGCGCGTGCGCGAACGCTTGAATTGCTGGAGCTGGTCGGCATCCACCACCCACAGCATCGGCTCAAAGCTTATCCCCATCAGTTGTCCGGCGGTCAACGGCAACGGGTGATGATTGCCATGGCGCTGGCCAACGAGCCCGACCTGCTGATCGCTGACGAACCCACCACCGCCCTGGACGTGACCGTGCAGGTGAAAATCCTCGAGTTGCTGAAGTCGTTGCAGGCTCGACTGGGGATGTCATTGCTGCTGATCAGCCACGACCTCAATCTGGTCAGGCGCATCGCGCAGCGGGTCTGCGTGATGCGTGCTGGCGAAATCGTCGAACAGGCGGACTGTCAAACCCTGTTCAGCCACCCTCAGCATGAATACAGCCGGTTGCTGATCAATGCCGAGCCGGACGGCGAGCCCGTGCCCAGCGTGCACGCGCAAACGCTGCTCTCGGTGGATGAACTGAAGGTCTGGTTTCCACTGCCCAAGCCGCTGTTCAGCCGCGAGCGGCAGTACATCAAGGCCGTGGACGGTGTCAGTTTCGAGCTGGTCAAAGGCAAGACGCTGGGGATCGTCGGCGAATCAGGGTCGGGCAAATCCACACTCGGGCAAGCGATCCTGCGACTGATCGACTCCGAAGGCGGGATTCGCTTCGGCAACAAGGAACTCAGCCTGCACAGCCAGAACCTGATGCGCCCGCTGCGTAAACGCTTGCAGGTGGTGTTTCAGGACCCGTTCGGCAGCCTCAGTCCGAGGATGACCGTTCAGCAGATCATCGCCGAGGGCTTGTTGACGCACGGCATCGGCACGCCGCAGACGCGCGAAGAAACGGTCATTCGGGTGTTGCGCGAAGTCGGTCTGGATCCGGAAACGCGTCATCGCTATCCCCATGAGTTTTCCGGCGGGCAACGCCAGCGCATTTCCATTGCCCGCGCGCTGGTGCTGGAGCCGGACCTGATCCTGCTGGACGAACCGACCTCGGCTCTGGATCGCACCGTGCAGAAGCAGATTGTCGCCTTGCTGAGGGATTTGCAGATCCGCCACGGCTTGACCTACCTGTTCATCAGCCATGACCTGGCCGTGGTCCATGCCCTGGCCCACGACCTGATCGTGATCAAGGACGGCAAGGTCGTGGAACAAGGTTCCTCCCGGCAGATATTCGCTCATCCGCAGCAGCCCTATACGCAGGAGTTGCTGAAAGCGTCGGGATTGGTATTCGGAGGCTGACACGTTGAGTCTGTTGACGCTGATCGGTTGCCTCAGTCTGGCAGAACGCTGCTGTGCATACCCGACACACCCTGCAACAGCTACTACACTGGTTTGCGAAAGCGTATCATCGCGCCCCTGTTTTCTTGCCTCGGTGCCCCTCATGTCCACACTCCCACTCGCCACTGAACGCCGTGGCTGGTCATTCTGGTGGAAACCTCTGGTGTTTCTGCTGGTGGCCGCCATCGGTCTGTACTACGTCAAATGGTCGCCGTATTACCTGAAGTCCTTCGTCGCTGCCGATACGCACAACATTGGCGGCTCGATCATCAACGACAACCCCGCCAACCCGTGGGCCGCTGCGCTGGCTTACGCTCAGGTGTATTTCCTGGCGATCTGGAAAGCGGCCGTGCTGGCGGTGATCCTGGGTTCGCTGCTGCAAGTGCTGATCCCGCGTGACTGGCTGCTGCGCATGTTCGGTCGTGCCGGCCTGGGCTCTACCGTACGCGGCGGCCTGTTCGCCCTGCCCGGCATGATGTGCAGTTGCTGCGCGGCGCCGGTCGCGGCGGGTATGCGAAAGCAGAACGTCTCGGTAGGCGCGGCGTTGGCGTTCTGGATCGCCAACCCGGTGCTCAACCCGGCGACGCTGGTGTTCATGGGCTTCGTGCTGGGCTGGGGTTTCACCGCGTTGCGCCTGGTGGCGGGCATTGTGCTGGTGATCGGCGTTTCGCTGGTGGCGCAACGTATTTCACGGCCCGAAGCATTGCCGGAACCGGCCGTGGAAGCCGTGGTTGAAGCGAAAGCGCCGGAGCAAGGCAGCCTGCTGAGCCGTTGGGGCAAGACAATCTGGCAACTGTTCTGGACCACCATCCCGATCTACATCGTGGCCGTGCTGGTACTGGGGGCTGCCCGCGTGTGGCTGTTCCCGCATGTGGATGGCGCGATGGGCAACAGCCTGCTGTGGCTGGTGCCGCTGGCCATCGTCGGCACGCTGTTCGTGATCCCGACCGCCGCCGAAATCCCGATCGTGCAGACCCTGATGACGCTCGGCCTGGGCACCGCACCGGCCGTGGCCTTGCTCATGACCCTGCCGAGCGTGAGCCTGCCGTCGCTGCTGATGCTGCGTAAATCCTTCGACAGCAAAGTGCTGGTGACGGTGGGCGTGCTGACCATGGTGGTAGGCGTCGTCAGCGGCTTGATTGGGGCTGCGGTGTTGTAAAAGTGGACGCAGGACCTGCGTCCAGACTGTCTTTAAGTGCGGCGGTCTGGCCCAGGTACTTGTGTTACACCCAGCCCGGACTGTGGGCGCGAATTCATTCGTGAAGCGGTGGTTCAGGCCACGAATGCGTGTCGACCGTACTGGCCTCTCGCGAATGAATTCGCTCCCACAGGGCATATCATTGCCCAACAGGAACCTCGACCGCCTTACAGATCGGCAGGTTACCGAGCCGCTCTGTGCCTCAGGTACTCCACCACCGCCGCTTGCTCACCGGCGAATTCGATGCGCGGGTTCTTGCTGTCGCGCTGATGGACGTACATCGGGTCGTAGTATTCGCTCAACATGGCGCTGATCCAGGCCCGGTGTTGATCAACGTCGCCGCTGCGCGCCTGCTCTTCCAGCGCACTGTCCATGATCGCTGAGAGCCGCTGATAACGCTCTCCGCCCAGGCGGCGCACGATGCTCGACAGGCTCTGTTTCAGGCGTTCGGCATAGCCTGCGAAGCCCGTTTCGACACCCTGCACCTCAATGAACTCGGCACACAAGTCGATCACGTAATCCTTGAGAATCCGCTCGACCCGGCCTTCGAAGCTGTCTTCCAGCCACACCAGCGGCGCAGCCTGCATGATCCGGTACAGCTCCAGCGGGACCGCACGACTGCCGACGATCCGGCCTTCATCCTCGATCACGAACTGATGCAGGTGTGTGGCGCGCTTCTTCAGAATGTCGATGGCGAGCTGGTTTTCGAAATCGATCTGCCCCGGCTGCGGCGTCGCGTGTTTGCCGAAGCTTGAGCCACGATGATTGGCGAGGCCTTCCAGGTCCAGCGCGTTGTCCAGTTGCTGCAGCACTTCGGTCTTGCCGGTCCCGGTCAGGCCGCCAATCAGCACGAAATCGCACTCGGCGACGGCTTGCTCCGTAACCCCGATCAGGAAGTTACGCATGGCCTTGTAGCCGCCGATGATGCGCGGGTACTGAATACCCGCCTCGGTCTTGAGCCATTGCTGGGTGATCTGCGAACGCAGTCCACCCCGAAAACAGTACAAAAAGCCTTCCGGGTGCTCGTTGGCAAAGGCCGCCCACGCTTCGATGCGCGCTTGCTTTAGCTCGCCGGACACCAGTTGGTGGCCGAGCTCGATGGCCGCCTGCTGCCCTTCCTGCTTGTAGCTGGTGCCGACCTTCTGCCGCTCGACATCGTTCATCAGCGGCAGGTTGATCACGCCCGGAAACGCGCCCTTGACGAATTCCACCGGGGCGCGCACGTCCATCATCGGGATGTCGTGGAGAAAGATGTCGCGAAAGTGGGCGCTGTTGTCGCGCATCAAGACACCTCGACGGCGAGCCGCTGTCGCTCGACCAGTTCGCCAATCGGCGACAGGCTCAAGCCCAGCTCAACGGCCATGGCCAGGAACGCGGCCTCCTCGGACGGCTCGACCGCGATCAGCAGCCCGCCACTGGTTTGCGGGTCACAGAGCAGCAGTTTCTGTGCTTCGGTCAGCGCGCCGATACGTTCGCCGTAGCTGTCGTAGTTGCGGTGCGTGCCGCCGGGAATGCAGTCCTGCTCGATGTAGAAATCGACACTGCCCAGGCGCGGCACTGCGGCGGCATTCAAGCGTGCGGTCAGCTGGCTGCCATCGGCCATTTCCACCAGATGCCCCAACAAGCCGAATCCGGTGACATCCGTCATGGCCGTGACGCCTGCCAGCCTGGAAAAGCGGCTGCCGGGTTTGTTCAGGGTGCACATCACGTCGCGGGCCAGGCCCACGTCTTCGTCGCGCAGCAGGCCTTTCTTCTCGGCGGTGGTCAGAATGCCGATGCCCAGCGGCTTGGTGAGGAACAGCTTGCAGCCCACGGTGGCGGTGTCGTTACGCTTCATGAAGCGCTTTTCGACAAGGCCGGTGACGGCCAGGCCAAAGATCGGCTCGGGTGCGTCAATGGAGTGACCGCCTGCCAATGGAATACCCGCAGCGTCACACACTGCGCGGCCGCCGCGGATCACCTCTCGGGCGATTTCGGGGGCCAGCACGTTGACCGGCCAGCCGAGAATGGCGATCGCCATCAACGGGTCACCGCCCATGGCGTAGATGTCGCTGATGGCGTTGGTGGCCGCGATACGGCCGAAATCGAACGGGTCGTCGACGATGGGCATGAAGAAGTCGGTGGTGGAGACCACGCCCTTTTGGTCATCGATGGCGTAGACAGCAGCGTCGTCACGCGAGGCGTTACCGACCCACAGACGCGGGTCGAGGTTCTGTGCGCCACTGCCGGCGAGAATGGTTTCCAGGACTTTGGGCGAAATCTTGCAGCCGCACCCGGCGCCGTGACTGTATTGGGTAAGACGAACGGTGTCGTTCATAGGAGGCCCCTTGGATTCAAGGCGCTGAAGTCTACCAGAGCCGGGGCGCGTTGGTGCTTCGGGTGGATGGTCGGGATCTGCATCGACCTGTAGGAGCGCCCTTGCCGCGATCACGATGGGTCCTGTGACGAATCAGTCACAGGACCCATCGTGATCGCGGCAAGGGCGCTTCTACCGTGGATTTGTCACGAATCAGGACTCGGCCTTGATCAGCGATTCCAGCGAGGCGTCGAACTTCTGCAACGCATTGATCTGCACCTGACGCTGCTGATTAATGTCGGCGGCAATTTCGGGAGCACGTTTGGTGTGGCTCCAGATCGGCGACATCGACTTGGCGTCGCTGCCTTCAGCCTTGCCGATGAACTTGAAATCACCGTCGAAAAACTCGGCAGAGATGCTGGCCTGAACGTCCGAACTGCGCTCGGTCACCAGCTTGCTGCGGGTGTCGAGCAACACGATCACATCAGGCCGGGCGGCCAGGACGTCGTCCAGGTTTTCGTAGAAATCGACGGTCGCGAACTGTTTCTCCAGCGACTGGGCGAACCAGTTGATCGCCAGCTCAGGGTCCGAGCTGTTCACGTAGGCCTCAGTGATGCGGCTGTCCGTCAGTTTGGCGGCCAGGCCGTCTTGCGCCGTGGCGTTGTAGCGCGCCATGTAGGCCAGATTGGCCACGGTGTTCTCAGTGAAAATCACCCCAACGGTCTGGGTATGCTTGAGCGCTACGCTGGAGGTCACCGCAGAAGCTCGAAACGGCCCGTCAGGCGCATCGGAATAGCGCGGAGCGCCAGGAACGGCACAACCGGCCAGGGCGGCGACCAGTGTCAACAGGGCAACAATTCGAAGATTCATTCGGCTTTCTCCAAGGGGAGGCTCAGTAGGCGTGCCGCCATGCTGAGCCTCTGGAGGAAAAAGCAGAACTTGAGCCGATCAATGTTGAACATTGATCAAAGCAATAGTGGGATCAGGGCCTGGCGACGCGGCGTGCGCTCAGGACTTGCGCCAACATCAGCACGCCGACACACAACAAGGCGTCGCGAAGCCCGATGAGGTGAGCAACGAAACCGATCAGGGCGGGCCCCAGCAGGATGCCGCAATAACCGATACCGGTGATGACCGCGATTGCCAGCCCGGCCGGCATCGCAGTCTGCGCGCCGACCACCGAGCAATAAACGGGGAACGCGTTCGCCAGCCCGAGTCCGATCAGCGCAAAACCCAACAGGAACAACGGCCACGGCTGCAACAGCACCGCCATGGCAAAACCGACCATGACCAGTAACCCGCCGCCGATCAGCAGCGACACAGCGCCAAACCGTTTTCGCAGCGCGTCCCCAGAGAAACGCCCGGCGGCCATGGTCAGGGAGAACACCGCGTAGGCGCTCCCGGCGACCGACAGGTCAATCTGATGGGCCCGGTTGAGAAACACGGCGCTCCAGTCGAGCACCGCCCCTTCGACCAGCAACGCAATGAAACAGAGCACGCCCACCGCCAGCACCTTGGCAGACGGCCAGGCAAAAGGCGCTGCGGGGTCGTCGGCGCCATACGGCAGCAAATGCCGGGCATGCCAGAGCAGCAATCCGCCGACGATCGCCACGACGACCGAAACCGCGAACAGCGGCGACGCACCGCCCCACAGCAAGACGCTCATCAACAGCGCACTGGCAATGCCGCCGAGACTGAACAAGCCATGAAATCCGGACATCAGCGGGCGACGATGGTCACGCTCGACCATCAGCCCTTGCACGTTCATCGCGACGTCGATGCTGCCCAGTCCCGCGCCGAACAGCGCCAACGTCATTGCCAGTGCGGTGAAGGATGAAAGCGTCGCCAACAGGGGCAACATGCTGCAGATCAACGCCCCACCGATCAGCGACACGAACCGACAGCCCTTGTGGGTGGTCAGCGCCCCCGCCAGCGGCATCGCCAGCATGGAGCCCAGGCCAAAGCACAACAGCAGCAACCCGAGTTGAGCCTCGTCGAGCCCTGCCCGCTCACGGGCAAACGGCACCAGTGGCGCCCAGGCGCCCAACGACATGCCGGAGAGCAGGAAGGTCAGGCGGTAACTCCAGAGGTGGACAAGCGTCGGGGCGTTCACGGCTTGCACGGTTACATCATCGGCGAGGCCATGCTCACCACCCGCAATGCCAGGCCTTCATAGGCGTCGAGGGTAATGGTGAACTCGCCCTCCTCCGTCAGATCGCCTTCGACACGCTCGTTGATGATGTCCACCACCGGGCCCGGAGCAATGCCGGGCAGGTGCAGGGTTTCAACGATGGCTTCAGCGCTGAAGTTAAGCGCGGTGATCTGGGTGCCTTTCCCGGCGGGCAGCTCGTGCACCATGATCAGCAGGCCTGGATGCTCGACATCGGGAATCAGGATCTGCCGACTGGCAGCGATGTCGTATGCCCGGCGCACGGCGAGTATTTTCTTCAACTGCGAGGCGAAGGAGTCCGGGCTTTGCAGTTGCTCCACGAGGCTGCCGTACAGCGTTTTGGCCCGCGGCATGCCGCCTGTGGAGACATCGGCCTCAGGGTCCATGTCCACCAGGTCGTAAGCGCCACGGTGAATCCAGCGCGTATCGCCATCCCCCATCAAGTGCGCCACTTGCTCGGCAGGCAGCGGCAAGGCGCCCACCAGGTCCCAGCCCGACAGGGCAAAGACACCCGGTTGCATGGCGTTGAACATCACCAGCAGCAGGTGGATATGTTTGATGGTGTCGATATCTTTCGCCGTGATGCTGTCCAGATCACGGATGCCCAGCGCAGCGGTAATGATGCTGGCGGTGGTGCAGGACACGCCGTTAGTCACGAACTTGAGGTTGTACGGCGCGTGCTCGCCGGCAAGGCGCTCGTACATTTCCTCACGGATGTGCTCACGCAGGATGTTGCCCGGAAAGGTCTGGCCCATGTACAGGTACTGATCGTGGGCGTGCAGGGTCCAGAAATGCACCAGTTCCAGGGTCAGCTCGTCATGGTTCTGCAGCGCGTGAATCAGTGACGCCGGATCAATGCCGAAGTCATGTACCTGGCGCAGCATCAGGCGCAGGAACTCAGTCCGGCCCGTCAGCAGCGCGTGCTGATAAGCCGGACGGGTGATGAAGTCATAAGACAGGTCAGCACCGCCGTGAGACATGGCAGCGATGTCGTCGATAGTCAGGTTCAGCTCCTGGAAGCTGAAACCACCCGCCTTGCGAATCGCGCCTGCCAGCAGCTGGTTACCGGTAATCGACAACGGATGGCTCTCGGACCAGGCGGTGCCTTCGGCCTTGCGTTCAACGCCCAGGAAGCCGTTGGCATCCAGACGCAGCACCCGCGCGCCCATGACGTCGATCGCGTGCAGGGCGTCGCCGATGATCATCTGTTGAGCAGCGAAGCTGGGATCCAGCCAGTTCAACGAAGGCTGACCTTCCTTGAAGTAATGCAAATACACCCATCGCCGCGCTTTGCCGTCCACCCCCGTGATCACCGGTGTGGTGCTCCAGTCGGTCTCTTTCACGCCCGGCTCGAAGAAAATCACCCGCTGCAACTGACCGACGATGTAATGCTTGTCGCGCAATGCGTCAACGGTCGCGGGTGGCAGGTTGATCGCATCGCGCCCGGCCGGGACTTCGGGCAGCAGTGGCCAGTCCTCTTCCTTGATTTCGACCATGTGGTACAGGCCCGGGTATTCCTCGTAGGCGAGTTCGGCCAGTCGGAAATCCGCGCCTTTACCGGTGTGAGACGGGATCACGTCATCGACGATCACCGCGTTATGCGCGGCGGCGATACGGCTCAGGTTGAGGAATTGCGCGTCGGTGCCCAGGTCGCCATCCACTTCGAAACTGATGCGGTCGAAGTTGCCGTCAATGCTCGGCGTACGCTGCCGACCCTTGAGGCCACCCGAGGCCTTGAGCGGACCGTTATGGATGCCTTGAATGCCGATTTCGGACAAGGCGTGCCACAGCGTTTCATCGCCCAGCGCTTCCAGCACCGAACCGCCTTCACGGGTGATGATCGACGCCGGATACGCGGTGAACCACACCGATGCAATGGCGGATGCATCTCGCGGCCGGGCCAGTGCATAAGGCCGTTGCCAGAGACGACCCTGGCCACCATAAAGTTTGGCGCGTTGCTTTGCGGCGTTGAGCATCGACTGCTCAACCAGCCATTCCACGTACTGCTTGTCCGGTGTGGTCATAGGGTCCAGGGTTCCGTCTTCAAATGAGGTTTGGAGAGGTCGCCCCAGGCGCTCACGCGCGCGGTCGGGACGATCCTGTCTACGCCGTTGCTTATGTCTATGAGCGTTGACCGACGTAAACGTTGCATGAAGAACGGAAATGAGGGGCTGCCTGCGGGGATGGGGTGACTCGGGAATGCCTGATACTGCGCATGCACAGATCTTACTGCCGGTTCCCGGCAGATCGCGGGCAAGGTGGAACGCCACCCCACTCACAAGCAAGCCCTACCAACACGAAAAAGCCCAACCTCAATACCGCGCCGCGTTAACGATAAACTCCTGATACCCCGAAAAAATCACATACACCGCGAAATAACAGAAAATCGCCGCCGACACCCAATAGGACACCTTCAACAGCTTGTCACCCAGCAGCCGCCCGCCATGACTGGCCGCGAAACAGATAAACACACACCACGCCACACCCGCACTGAAAAAGCCTGACAGAAACAACGCCGTGCTCAGACTGCCATGCCCACCCGCCCGCGAGATCAACGTCCCACCCACGGCGGCAAACCACAGGATCGCAGTCGGCGAGGACACCGCCAAAAACACCCCTCGCGAAAACTCCCTGAGCCCTGAACGATTGTCGACGTCATTGGCCATCACCAGCCCGCTGTGACTGCTCAACGCCGACATCACCATCTTCACGGCGAAACCCATCAGCAGCACCGAGCCGCCAAGCCAAAGCGCCCACCGCACCCACTCGTATTGCAACAATACCGTCATCCCGGCCAGCGCCAGAATCGCGTAGAACAGATCGCCAAAGCAGGTCCCCAACCCCAGCCAGAACCCTTGCAGATACCCGCGCTGCATGGCGAGCGTGATCATTGCGATGTTGGCGACGCCGATGTCCAGGCACAGGGAAAGGCTCAGCAAAAAGCCGCTGGTGAACTCCATGTTTGATATCCGTCGAAAGCTGTTGTGTGGGTGCGATTTAAAAACAGCGCGCAGGATAGCGGGATTGAATGATTTTGCCGATGGCCAGGTTGTCGCGAAGGTCAGGATTACCGACCGAACCCTGCCCGCAACATCAACGCTTAAACCGTCGGCTGTTTGCGAAAACTGACGGCAATCCGATTCCAGCAATTGATCGTCGCGATGCCCACCGTCAGATCGACCACTTCGCGCTCGTTGAAATGCGCGCAGAGTTGCTCATACAGCGCATCCCGCATGGAAGGCTGATCCAGCATCGTCACCGCATCGCACCACGCCAACGCCGCACGTTCGCGCTCGGTGAACAGGCTGCAAGTCCGCCACACCACCAGACTGTGCAGGCGGCGCGGGCTCTCACCGTTCTTGCGCGCTTGCGTCGCATGCATGTCGGCACAGAACGCACAGTCGTTGAGTTGCGACACCCGAAGTTTGATCAGCTCCATCAGGCCCTTTTCAACACACAAGTCGAAGTTGGCCGCTTCCAGCAGCATGATTGCCTTGAGCGCCTCGGGCGAGGCGGTGTAATAGTCCAGGCGAGGTTCCACGGGGCGGCCTTCATTCGGGTGCTCGGAGCCTCAACGTTAACCGCCTGCCCTGCTCCACGCGACGGCCAATCCCGGTTGTTTTCACCTGACCAATGCCCCCGCACAGGAGACCAATCCTGGCTTTTTTGAATGCGCAGCTATACCGCTTTGACGGCGGCTGACTAGAATTCCAGATCGTGGGCCAACGTCGCTCATCTCGTTCGGGAGCCGGTCGTGGAACTTCATATCGTCATTCAAGGCCGCAAAGACCTGGCGAACCAGTTGTATGAGCAGTTACGCGACAACATCGAATCAGGGCGTCTGGCCGCCGGGGTACAACTGCCGCCCAGTCGTCTCCTCGCCGCGCAACTGGGCCTGTCGCGCAAGACCATTTCAGACACCTACAGCCGTCTCACCTATGAGAACTACCTGGTCGGCAAAATCGGCAGCGGCACGTTCGTCAACGCGCTGAACGCGCCGACCCAGCGCCGCCAGACCACCTCACAACTCGCCAGCGCGACGCGGATAAGCAAATGGCAGGACATCTCGCTGCCACTGCGTCACCCGACGCTGGAAGGCACGCTGCGTTGCGACTTTATCGGCGGCGCCACCGCCAAGACTCAGTTCCCCCACGACGAGTGGCGACGCTGCACGCAATATGCGTTGCGCCAGATGAGTCAAGCCCGGGGTTTTTACAGTCAGCCAGAAGGCTTGCCGGCTTTGCGCAGTGCTATCGCGGGTCACATTGCGTTTGCCCGTGGGGTGAAATGCACGGCCGACGACATTGTGGTGTGCAACGGCGCGCAACAGGCGCTCGACTTGATCGCCAGGGTGCTGATCGAACCGGGTTGCACCGTGGCCATGGAAGACCCCGGTTACACACCGGCGCGCCAATTGTTCGCGGCGCAAGGCGCTGAGGTGGTCAGCGTCCCGGTGGACAGCGAAGGCATCGTCGTTGAGCAGATTCCCGAAAACACCCATGCGATCTACGTCACGCCGTCGCACCAGATGCCGTTGGGCATGCCCATGAGCCTTGCACGCCGCGAGGCCCTGCTGCACAAGGCCAGTCGCATCGGCGCGATCATCATCGAAGACGATTACGACAGCGAGTTTCGCTACGAAGGCCGGCCGACCGACTCCCTGCAGAGCATGGATCAATTCGGTGTCGTGGCCTATGTCGGCACCTTCTCCAAAACCTTGTTGCCGGAGTTGCGACTGGGTTATGCCGTGTTGCCGGAGGCCATTCGTGAAGCCGTCATCAAGGCCAAGCAACTGACCGACTGGCATACCAGCACGTTGCCGCAATGGGCACTGACCAAGTTCATCAGCGAAGGCCTGTTGAACAAACACATTCGCCGCTGCCACTCCATTTACGCCGGCCGTCGCGACCGGATTCTGGCCCGATTTGCCGGAGATCTGTCGCCATGGATGGAGGCGATTCCATCGACCGCCGGGTTCCACATGGCGGTCATGTTCAAAGTGCCGATCAATGTGCCGTTGTTGGTTGAACTGGCGCGCAAGGTCGAGATCGGGCTGTATCCGCTGACCGGGTTCTTCACCGACGCTGCGCCACGGGACGGCCTGATTCTCGGGTTTGGTGCAATCGAAACCCTGGACATCGATCCGGCGCTGGACCGGCTGCGCGATGTGCTGACTCAGATCGCATGAGGGCCAGCCTTATTTTGTCAGCGTGTCGTCACTCCAGGCCCTGTCCGAAACTGATCCTCAATCGGTTCCAGCTGTTGACCGTCGAAATCAGCAGCGTCAGGTCCACGCGTTCACTTTCAATGAACTGAGTCGACAACCAGGCGTAATCGGCATCCGGGGCATGGCTGCGGGCGATGCCAGTAACGCTTTCGGTCCAGCCCAGGGCCGCCCGCTCACGCTCGCTGAACAAAGGCGACTCCCGCCACAGCGCCACTGCGTAAAGCTTGCGCTCGGATTCGCCCTGCAAACTCGCCTCGTGGGTGTAACGGTCCACCGACCAGGCACACCCGTTGAGCTGCGACGCACGCACCTTGACCAACGCAACCAGCGACGGCTCAAGGGGCAGCCGATTCACCGCCTGCTCCAGCGCTAGCATGGCCTTGATCGCAACCGGAGAAACCGAGGGAGAGTCGAGGCGGGGACGGTCTATTGGGGTGCGCATGGCGACACTCGTTGTCAAAGACAGACCGCCAGCTTATGCGCCGCACGCGTCTTGTCCCAATAGCCAATACCGGAAAAGATCAAGTGGCCATTGCCCCTCGGTACGCGGTGAAAGGGAACTTCCGCGGCGCTCGCCTGCCGACTACAGAGGCGCCGGACACTTCGTCCGCTGAATAAAGGAGGCTTTTCACATGCCTGACTCAAACGGCAAGGTTCGCTACGCGGTGGTCGCCGGGGGCTGGATCTCTCAGGGCGCTTTCATGCCCGGACTAGAGCAGACCGACAATTCGGTGATGACCGCGCTGGTCACCGGTGACCCGGTGAAAGCCGACGAACTCGCCGCGCTGTATGACCTCAAGAGCTATCACTATGACGAGTTTCAGACACTGCTGACGTCGGGCGAGATCGATGCGATCTACCTGGCAACGCCGAATTTTCGTCACCGCGAATTCGCGGTGCCTGCGCTCGAAGCCGGCATCCATGTGCTGCTTGAGAAACCGATGGCGAGCAACGAGGAAGACTGCCTGGCCATTGCCGAAGCGGCCAAACGCTCGGGCGCAAAATTGATGGTCGCTTACCGACTGCACTTCGAGCCGGGCACAGTGGAGATGATCAGTCGTGTCAGGGCCGGCGATATCGGCGACCTACGGCTGTTCACGGCGACGTTTGCGCAGACCACCGACCCCGCCAATCACCGCATGCAGAGTGGTTTCGATGCCGGCCCGGTCGCCGACATGGGGCCGTACCCGATCAACGCCGTGCGTAACCTGTTCGCCGCCGAGCCTTTGGAAGTCCACGCGGTGGGTATCAAGACGCCGGGCCGTGAAATCAACACGTTCGACACCGTCAACGTTACCCTGCGCTTCGCCGAAGAACGCCTGGCCACCTTTACCGTCAGCTACAGCCTGCCCTCCACGGAGCGCTTTCAGCTGATTGGCACGCGGGGTGAGTTTGAGGCATCGCCCTGCTTCGGCTTTGGCAAGGGCGTGGCGATCACCTACCGCGCGATCATTGATGGCACCACCACCGAACACAGCCATTCGGTCGTCGATCAGTTTGGCGGCGAGACGCAATACTTTTCCGACTGCATCCTGCAAAACCGCGAACCGGAGCCCGATGGCGACGAAGGTTGGCGCGATGTCCGCGTGGTCGAGGCCGTCGAGCGTGCGTTGCTCACCGGCAAACCGCAAAAGCTTGAGCCATTGCCTGAACGTCCGGGCATCGGCATCGAGCAGGCACGCCGCCTGCCGCTGGCCAAGGTGCCGCCGTATATCAATACCGATGAGCCTAACGCGTAAGTAAACGTTTACGGTGGGGAGCACTTGCGCGCTGAGTAAGCTGCGTGAAGAGGTGTTCGCAAGCAAGTTCGCTCCCCTATCGACACGCGTGGTTTTGCGGACAGTCCACGCCTTGCGGGTAAAAACATGCAGTTGTATGATGTCTGTCAACATTCGATAACCCTTGGGCTATCGTCGCTTTGCTTCATGCACGTCCAGAGATTCCCTGTCAGGCGCGTTGCCTGATCGTTTCGACCCAAAAATAACAGGAGAAGCAGATGCCTACCGTTCTCGGCCAGAACTTTATCGGCGGCGCCCGCAGCGGGCTCGGCGAAGCACGCCACAAGAGCCTCGATGCCACCACTGGCGAAGCCCTGCCCTACACCTTTCACCAAGCCACTGACGGCGAAATCGACGCTGCGGCCCTGGCGGCCAAAGAAGCCTTCGCTGAATTCCGCCAGCTGAGCCCGGCGCGCCGTGCAGAGTTCCTTGACGCCATCGCCGACGAACTCGACGCAATGGGTGATGACTTCGTTGCCCTCGTTTGCCAGGAAACGGCGCTGCCGGCCGGTCGTATCCAGGGTGAGCGCGGTCGTACCAGCGGCCAGATGCGCCTGTTCGCGAAAATCCTGCGTCGCGGGGATTTCCTGGGTGCGCGTATCGACCTGGCACTGCCTGATCGCAAGCCGCTGCCGCGCGTTGACCTGCGTCAACAACGCATCGGCGTCGGTCCGATTGCCGTGTTTGGCGCCAGTAACTTCCCGCTGGCGTTCTCCACCGCCGGTGGTGACACCGCGTCGGCACTGGCCGCCGGTTGCCCGGTCGTGGTCAAAGCGCACAGCGGCCACATGGCGACCGCGGATCTGGTCGGTCAGGCCATCGTTCGCGCCGCTGAAAAAACCGGCATGCCTAAAGGCGTGTTTAACATGATCTTCGGCAGCGGTGTCGGTGAAGGTCTGGTCAAGCACCCGGCCATCAAAGCCGTAGGCTTCACCGGTTCGCTGCACGGCGGCGACGCGCTGTGCAAACTGGCCGCCGCGCGTCCTGAGCCCATCCCGGTCTTCGCCGAGATGTCCAGCATCAACCCGGTTGTCTTGTTGCCAGGCGCGCTGTCGGCCCGTGGCGCTGCGATCGCGGGCGAGCTGGCGGCTTCGGTGGTCATGGGTGCCGGCCAGTTCTGCACCAACCCGGGCGTGGTCATCGGCATTCGCTCCCCTGCCCTGACCGCGTTCACCGAGCAGTTGCAAGAGCACATGGGTGGCCAAGCGCCGCAGACCATGCTCAACGAGGGCGGTCTGCGCAGCTACAGCAAAGGCGTTCAGAAGCTGATGGCGCATCCGAGCGTCACTCACTTGGCGGGCAAGCCGCAGGAAGGCCGTCAGGCGCAGGCGCAGCTGTTCAAGGCTGACGTGAGCATGCTGCTCAACGGTGACGAGCTGTTGCAGGAAGAAGTCTTCGGCCCGACCACGCTGCTGATCGAAGTGGCTGACGACGCTGAACTGAACGCCGCGCTGCTGGCCCTGCGCGGTCAACTGACAGCGACCCTGATCGGTGAAACCGCCGACCTGCAGAAATACCAATGGCTGGTTCCGGTGCTGGAAGAGAAAGTGGGCCGCATTCTGGTCAACGGCTACCCGACCGGCGTCGAGGTCTCTGACGCCATGGTTCACGGCGGTCCGTACCCGGCAACCTCCGATGCGCGTGGCACTTCGGTCGGCACGCTGGCGATCGATCGCTTCCTGCGCCCGGTCTGCTACCAGAACTACCCGGACAGCCTGCTGCCGGCTGCCCTGCAAAACGCCAACCCGCTGGGCCTCAAGCGCTTGGTGAATGGCGAGTGGAGCAGCGACGTCATCGCATGATGAGGTCTTGATCCGCTGAAACGAAAAACGGCGCGTCCTGCAGAGGACGCGCCGTTTTTTATTCGGTGATCATCATCGGGTGATATCGCTGCAGTGGATGAACCTTCGTCTCGTGAATGAATTCCCTGCCCGTGAGCAGGGGTGGCTGCGACCAGGCATTGCCAGTCACGGAGAGCGCCTTTAGCATCGTCGCCAGCTCACTCACGCGGTAACGGATTTAGCCATGAACGAAGAATTACAGATCATCGACCTGTTGGAAGGCACCGGCAAAGCGGCGGTCAAAGGCGCGCTGATCACCACCCAGTACACCGGCACGCTGGAAGACGGCACCGTGTTCGACTCGTCCTGGGACCGAGGCAAACCCTTCCAGTGCGTGATCGGAACCGGTCGCGTCATCAAGGGATGGGACATCGGCCTCATGGGCATGAAAGTCGGCGGCAAGCGTCAACTGAAGGTGCCATCGCACCTGGCTTACGGCGAACGCTCGATGGGCGCACACATCAAGCCGCATTCGGACCTCACGTTCGAAATCGAACTCCTGGAAGTGCTGACGCGGGATGACTGAGGACCGTTGGAAAGCTGCTGACGTTGATGACAGTGGCGAATGCGGTGGGACAGGTACAACGTCGGTGACCGACACGCCGCATTCGCTGCCCTCGTAACCTCGGACGTCTCCTACAGGGCCTGCGTTGCACCCGAGCTCTTGGCATGCCTCAAACAGCTGGAAGTCTTCCGCCCGGATCGGGCAGACCAAGGTGTTATGGCTGCCGCAAGACCTGTAGGAGCTGCTGGAGGTTACGACAGTGGCGAATGCGGTGGGACAGTTACATCATCGGTGACTGATACACCGCTTTCGCTGCCCTCGTAACCTCGGACGTCTCCCACAGGGCCTGCGTTGCACCCGAGCTCTGTGGCGCGCCTCAAACAGTTGGAAGTCTCCCGCCCAGATCGGGCAGACCAAGGTGTCCTGACTGCCGCGAGACCTGTAGGAGCTACTGGAGGTTACGACAGTGGCGAATGCGGTGGGACAGGTACATCAGCGGTGACCGACACGCCGCTTTCGCTGCCCTCGTAACCTCGGACGTCTCCTACAGGGCCTGCGTTGCAGCCAAGCTCTGTGGCATGCCTCAAACAGCTGCAAGTCTCCCGCCGAGATCGGGCGGACCAAGGTGTCATGACTGCCGCAAAACCTGTAGGAGCTGCTGGAGGTTACGACAGTGGCGAATGCGGTGGGACAGGTACACCGGCGGTGACCGACACACCGCATTCGCTGCCCTCGTAACCTCGGACGTCTCCTACAGGTCCTGCGTTGCACCCAAGCTCTGTGGCATGCCTCAAACAGCTGCAAGTCTCCCGCCCAGATCGGGCAGACCAAGGTGTCAGACTGTCGCAAGACCTGTGGGAGCTGCTGGAGGTTACGACAGTGGCGAATGCGGTGGGACAGGTACATCGGCGGTGACCGACACGCCGCGTTCGCTGCCCTCGTAACCTCGGACGTCTCCTACAGGGCCTACGTTGCACCCGAGCTCTTGGCATGCCTCAAACAGCTGGAAGTCTCCCGCCCAGATCGGGCAGGCCTAGGTGTCATGACCGCCGCAAGACCTGTAGGAGCTGCTGGAGGTTACGACAGTGGCGAATGCGGTGGGACAGTTACATCATCGGTGACTGATACACCGCTTTCGCTGCCCTCGTAACCTCGGACGTCTCCTACAGGGCCTGCGTTGCAACCATGCTTCGCGGCGGACATCAAGCCGCTGGAAGTTGCCGAGAGTATCGCGTTGCAGCCAAGCTCTGTGGCACTCATCAAACAGCTGGAAGTCTCCCGCCCAGATCGGGCAGGCCTAGGTGTCATGACCGCCGCAAGACCTGTAGGAGCTGCTGGAGGTTACGACAGTGGCGAATGCGGTGGGACAGGTACATCGGCGGTGACCGACACGCCGCTTTCGCTGCCCTCGTAACCTCGGACGTCTCCCACAGGGCCTACGTTGCAGCCAAGCTCTGTGGCATGCCTCAAACAGCTGGAAGTCTCCCGCCCGGATCGGGCAGACCAAGGTGTCAGACTGTCGCAAGACCTGTAGGAGCTGCTGGAGGTTACGACAGTGGCGAATGCGGTGGGACAGGTACATCGGCGGTGGCTGACACGCCGCTTTCGCTGCCCTCGTAACCTCGGACGTCTCCTACAGGGCCTGCGTTGCAACCATGCTTCGCGGCGGACATCAAGCCGCTGGAAGTTGCCGAGAGTATCGCGTTGCAGCCAAGCTCTGTGGCACTCATCACACAGCTGGAAGTCTCCCGCCCAGATCGGGCAGGCCTAGGTGTCATGACCGCCGCAAGACCTGTAGGAGCTGCTGGAGGTTACGACAGTGGCGAATGCAGTGGGACAGTTACATCATCGGTGACTGACACGCCGCATTCGCTGCCCTCGTAACCTCGGACGTCTCCCACAGGTCCTGCGTTGCACCCAAGCTCTGTGGCATGCTTCAACACAGCTAAGAGTCCCCCAAAAATATCGCGTTGCACATACCCTTCGCGGCGGACATCAGATTGCTGGCGGCCCTGTGCGGCTGCACCTAAGACACGGCGCCTGCTCCGGCCTTCATCAATATATTCGCCAGCTTCCTTGCCAGTTCCTCTTCCTTGTACGGCTTCTGCACGATCAACTGTTGATCGACCTCGAGGATGTCGATATCCGCGAAGCCGGTGATGAACATGACCGGCAATTCAGGGTGATCGCGTCGGACGATGTCGGCCAGCTCGGCACCGGTCATGTTCGGCATGGCGAAGTCGGTCAGCACCAGATCAATGCTCCCATCAATCTGTTTCAACGCGTCGCTGCCGTTCTCGGCTTCCACCACCGCGTAACCAAACGAACTGAGCATCATGGCAGTCACGGAGCGCACATCCGGGTCGTCGTCCACCAGCAGAATGGTGCGGTGCAGATCGTCCGCGTCTGCATGGCCGGGCAAGTCAGAGAGGGTGGCAGCAGGCGTCGGGGACCGGGCGATGCTGGGTAGATACACCTTGATGGTGGTGCCGGCATTCTCGGCGGTGTCGATGCGTACGCCACCGCCGGATTGCTTGGCAAAACCGAAGACCTGCGCCAAGCCCAGCCCCGAACCCTTCCCCACCGCCTTGGTGGTGAAGAACGGTTCAAACGCCTTGGCCAGCACCTCTTCGCTCATACCGCAGCCGGTGTCGGTGACCGACAGCACCACGTAAGCGCCGGGATCCGGATCTTCAGGCCGTTGCGGCAGGCGATAGATAATCTCGTTGCCGGTACTCAGGTGCAGTTGTCCGCCTTGCGCCATGGCGTCACGGGCGTTGATCGCCAGATTGAGGATGATCATTTCGGTCTGCGTCGGATCGACCAGCGCGCTCCACAGATCGTCAGCCAGTTGTGTTTCGACCCAAACGCTGCCCCCCAGCGCACGTCCCAACAACTCGCGCATGCCGCCGATGGTGTCGTTGAGGTTCAGCGCGACCGGCTCCAGACGCTGCCGCCGTGAGAACGACAGCAACTGGCTGGTCAGCTTGGCGCCACGTTCGCCGGCTTCGCGGATGTTCTGCAACCGTTGGGGCGACTTGGTGAACACGCCTTTTTCCAGATCACGGCCGAGGAAGTTGGCGCTCGTGAGAATCACGGTCAGCAAGTTATTGAAGTCGTGAGCGACCCCTGCCGTGAGCTGCCCGACCACTTCCAGCCGCTGCATCTGCTGAAGCGCCGCTTCGACCCGCTCACGCTCGCGGATCTGATCACGCAAACGCTTATTGGTGGCGGCCAGTTCATCGACCACCGCCCGCTCGCTGGTAATGTCGCGCACGGCGGCATACATCAGCCCTTCGTCCGGTACGATGGTCCAGGACAACCAGCGATAGCCGCCTTCGGCGTGGCGCATGCGGTTGACGAAACGCGTCGTGACATTGCCTTTGGAGACGCTGGCGGTTTCACGCAGGGTCGCCTCCAGATCGTCCAGATGAATCAACTCGCCCAGGCTGTGCTCGGTGAACTCTGCCCGCGTCCAGCCCAGCGTCGCCTCCCAGGCCGGATTGAGCGCAATAGGCGTCAGATCGAAGCTGAACACCCCGAGCAATTCACGTGAAAGCTCCCAGGTGCGGTCACGCTCACGGGTACGCTGCACCACCCGCTCACCCAGAATTTCGTTGAGCTGGTGCAGTGCCTGAGTCGCCTGCTTGCGCTCGCTGATGTCCTGCATGACGCCGGTAAAGCGCACGCATTTACCGTCTTCGAATAACGAGCGGCCGTTGGAAAAGACCCAGCGCTCGCCATCGCCTTCCACATGCAGCCGGTGTTCGATCTGAAAACCGGTGTCCGCCGCGAGCGCTGCGGCGACCTTGCTCTGTAAAAGATCACGGTCATCGGGATGACAGCGGGCAAACATGAACGCCATGCTGACCTGGGCATCGGCGGGCAATCCGTAAAGGGTCTTGCAGCGCTCATCCCACAGCAGCGTGTCGGTTGCAGGATCGTAGGTCCAGACGCCCATGTCGGCGGCATCGATCGCCAAATGCGCTCGCACCTCGGCATCCTGCAGAGTCTCTTCAGCCCGCCGACGCTTTTCCCGCTCACGCACCTCGGAGACAGCACGGACGACCGCCTTGGGCAGCATTTTCAGGTTTTGCTTGAGGACGTAGTCGATGGCGCCCATGCGCATCATCTCGACGGCATGCTGTTCGCCGAAAATCCCGGAAAGGAAAATGAACGGGGTTTGCGGCGCCAGGCGCAACGCGCAATTGAGCACTTCGGGCCCGGAAGATCCGGGAAGCAGGTAGTCACTGAGAATCAGATCAAAATGCTGAGCCAGCAACTCCCGTTCCACGTCCTGATGGTTGTAGACCAGGGTGGCGTCGATTTTGAGCCCACTGTTTTCCAGTGTGAGCAGCGTCAGTTCGGCATCATGCGGACTGTCTTCAACCAGAAGCAATTTGAGCAGCGATAGCGGCATGAATAGTCGTCGTTCATTTCAAAAAGGCCTGCGCCGTCAGCCCGAAGCAGCACAGCACAGGCCAACGGAGCGCTTGAATCAAGAGCCTGGGCGGCGTGCCAATCGCAGGGAGCCTGGCGGCGGCTCATTGAGAACGGCCCAGAAAACCCCGAGATCGGAGATTGCCGAGACGAATTCCTTGAATTCGACCGGTTTGACGACGTAAGCGTTCACTCCCAGCGAATACGCGCGTTGCAAATCGGGTTCTTCACGCGAAGAGGTCAGCATCACCACGGGAATACTGCGCAGGTCGTCGCTTTCGCGAATTGCCTTGAGCACTTCCAGGCCGTCAAGCTTGGGCAGTTTCAGGTCGAGCAAAAGCACCGCCGGGTTACCCGCCGCACGGTCCTGGTACTGATTTCGCCGAAAGAGGTAATCCAGCGCCTCGGCGCCGTCACGCAGGACGATCACTTCATTGGCCAACTGGCTACGTTCGAGAGCGACCAGGGTCAGCTCAAGATCGTTGGGATTGTCTTCCACCAGAAGAATGGGTTTTAACATTGGGCGTCTCCTCGGACACTCAAAGGGTTACGGTGAGACTGCGCTTGGGCAGCGCAAAGTAAAATGTGGCTCCTTGCCCCAACTGGCTGTTTGCCCACACCGAACCGTCGTGCCGTTCGATGATACGGCGCACGCTCGCAAGCCCAATGCCGGTGCCTTCGAACTCCTCCATGCGATGCAGGCGCTGGAACACACCGAACAGCTTGCCGGCGTAATTCATATCGAAGCCCACACCGTTGTCACGGATATACACCACCACCTTGCCGTCTTCCTCGTAGCTGCCGATCTCAATCACGGCAGCGGTCTGGTTTCGGGTGTACTTGATGGCATTGGACAACAGATTGCGCATCGCCAGATGCAAAAACGCCGCATCAGCGATCACCACCGGCAAGGGTTCAGGGACCGACCATCGCAGATCACGACCCTCGTAATCGGGCTGCATTTCCTTGCGGATGGCGTCGACCATCGCGTTCAGATCCACCTGCGAGTAACGCATGGCCGAGCGGCCCATCTGTGAAAAGCTCAGCAGGTTGTCCACCAGCGTGCCGGCGAAACGTGCCGACTCGCCAATGTTTTCCAGGAAACGCACCCCACGGTCGGACAACTTGCTGCCCTCGATATCCCCCAACAGTTCGGCGTAACCGGCGATATGCCGCAACGGCGCTCGCAAGTCATGGGACACGCTGTAGGAGAAGGCTTCGAGTTCCTTGTTGGATTTTTTCAGTTCCTCAGCCAGGGAGGCCATTTCCTCGGCCTTACGCAGCACGATACCCAGCACCGCCGCGCGTAATTCCACCACGCCTTCGGTGTCCAGATCGTCCCAAGGGCGGGAGTATCCGCGAACGGTTTCCTGCCACTGTGCAAAGCTGTGACGCGGGCTGAGGGATCCGTCGTCGCTGACGGCTTTTTCCGGTTTACCGGCCCAGTTCACCACGCGGGTCTGCTCCGGGCGGAACCAGATGATGTAATTGGAATGCAGCTCGGAGATCGCCATGGCCAGCACGCCGCTGACCGACTGGGCAAGCTGGGGTAACTCGGGAATGTCGCGGCCGACGTTATCGGACTGAAACACCTCGTGAGTCTCCCGCTGACTGAGCCATTGGGTCAGCGCCTTGATTTCTTCGCGGTCTGGCGTTTCGCCGTACACATCCACCGTGGATTCGGAAATCACCGCGGCACCGGTGGCATCGACAAACGCCAACAGCACGTCAGGCAGTGAGCGCAGGCCACCGATCACGCTGTCCAGGTCCGCCATCGCGGCGAGCATCTGCACGATCTGCCGGCGCAGGCTGAGCATTCGCTGGGTCCTGGCCTGCGCTTCTTTGGTTTCGATCTGCAGAGACAACACGCTGCCCAGCAACTCGCAGGCAGTGCGGGTCTGGAAACTCACCGAGCGAGGCGTCGCGTGGTGGCAGGAAATCAACCCCCACAACTGCCCACGCACCACGATAGAGATCGACATCGAGGCAAGGGTCTGCATGTTGCGCATGTACTGCAAATGCACGGGCGATACACTGCGCAGCGTCGCGAAACTCAGGTCAAGCGGCGCGCCGGTGACCGGGTTATTGACCGGGACCAGGGGCGACGGCTGATAGTTCGCGTCCTCAATGACGCGAATGCGGTTTGCCAGATACAGCGCCCTCGCCTGCGACGGAATGTCGGACGCCGGAAAACTCAGCCCCAGATAACTCGGATAGTCCGCGTCGGCGATCTCGGCGTTCACCCATCCGTTGCCGTCAGCGTCGAACCGGTACGCCTTCACCCGGCCAAAACCGGTGATGCGTTTGACTTCAGACGCAGAACGCTGGCAGAGCGCGTCGATGCTTTCGGACTCTTCCATCTGGCTGATGAACGTGCGCATCAACGGATAAACGTTGCCATACGCAGACGTCATGTCGCTGGAGGGCTCGAACTCGGCAATCAGGACCTGATCATGCCGGTGAACCATCATTGCCGTCGGCAAGCCTGCACGACCACCTTCCAGAAAGCGGACATCGCCCACATGGAACGGGTTCTGGTCGTCCTCGGGCAGCGCAGCCAGCCGAGCCAGCAGATGCTGGCAATCGTCGAACACCCGCGTCAGTGGCGCACCGATCAGCGTCTCGGGCGCCAGCCCCAGCCAATGGGTGACGTTGGCACTGACCTGCCCGATGGTCATCGTCGCTTCATCGATGACCAGCAAGAAGCCTTGAGGCTGAATACTGCCTGGAATCTTGATCGGCTCACGGGCGCAGTTGTCGATTGCGCTCTGGTGAAGTTCCTGGCTGAGGGTCAAAACTGGATCTCCTTCACCCGCCGGCGAGTCTTGCAAACAATCGCCGGAGGTGTGTGCCCGATGGACGGCACCGAATGAATTGGCGTGCAGGTTAACAAAAGTTACGCATTCGTATGTACGCCTTGCGCTGTTTTTCAGGTTTACGGGTCAGCCATCCAGCATCTTTCTGACCTTGTCGAGGAATTCAATCATCTGAAAAGGCTTGATGATCATGTCCATGCCTTCCCCAAGAAAGTGTTGCCGGTTAAGGGCATTTTCCGCGTAGCCGGTCATGAACAGCACTGGCAACTCCGCACGCCAGCCACGCGCGCGCTGCGCCAGCTCCCGGCCGTTCATCATCGGCATGCCAACGTCTGTCAGCAGCAGATCGATGGACGTGTCATGTTCTAGCATCGACAGCGCGGTCATCACGTCGCCGGCCTGCGTACAGCGGTAACCCGAGTCGGTCAGGACTTCATTGACGAACATACGGACCGACGCCGTGTCCTCGACAATAAGGACATGCTCGCCGGCGCCAAGTTCGACACTTTGCTGCACACGCTGCGGCGCCACCGTTTGGTCGGCGGCAGCCGGCAACATCAATGTGACCTCAGTCCCGTGCCCCACGACGCTGCGGATGTGCACATCGCCGCCGGTCTGGCGCGCAAAGCCGTAGATGGTGGAAAGCCCCAGCCCCGTGCCTTCACCGATCGGCTTGGTGGTGAAGAACGGGTCGAATACCTTGTCGATCAGGTGATGCTCAATACCGACCCCGTCGTCACGCACCGTCAGCGCAATATAGGGGCCGTCCTCCAGGCGAGCGTTACCCTGAGAATAAGCCTCGTAGGTGCTGATCCAGATATTGCCGCCTTCAGGCAACGCATCGCGCGCGTTGATGACCAGGTTCAGCACCGAACTCTCCAGCTGTCCGGAATCGACCAACGCCACGGCACTGCGCGACGTCAGCTCAAGCGTCAGCCCGATGCGTTTACCCACGGTCCGGCTGATCAGGTCCTCCAGTGAGCGTACGTTCTGGTTCACGTCGATGGGGCGCGTATCCAGCGGTTGCTGCCGTGCGAATGCCAACAATCGATGGGTCAGCGTCGCCGCACTCCTGGCCGAAGCCAGCGCGGCGTCGGCATAGGCCAGGACTTTCTCGGGCCGCGCGTCTTCGGTGCGCTTCTTGATCAATTCGAGTCCGGTGACAATGCCGGTCAACAGGTTGTTGAAATCGTGTGCGATGCCGCCCGTGAGCTTGCCGAGGGCGTCCATTTTTTGCGCTTGAAGTAACTGCTGCTCGGTTCTGGCGCGCTCCGCGACCTCGTGCGCCAGCTGGGTATTGACCGAATCCAACTGCAGTAGATGCGACTGTTCGCGGCGCCGGTGCTCGGTGACGTCCTCGATGAACACCAGGCTCAACCCGGTCGCGCGGTACGGCGAGACCTGCCATTCCGTCTCCCGCACGTCGCCTTTGACCCGCATGCTTAGCGTGCCCTTCCAGCGCTCTCCCGACACCAGCGCCTCACGCAAACCCGCGATCACAGAGTCCTGATCCTCTGCAAAGCACGACAGCACCGAACTTTCGGTGAAACTCTGAGCGATCAGACGCGCAAAGGCATGGTTGCACTCATGCACTTTCAACTGGCCGTCCATCACGCCAATAGGCGCCGACACGTTGACAAAAATTTCGCGGAAACGGTTCTCGCTGTCGCGCAGGGCGAATTCGGTATCGCGCACGCGCAACAGTGTTCGAAGGGTGGCGAGCAGGACATCGGGGTCTACCGGATGCACCAGATAGGCATCGGCGCCCGCCTCAAGCCCCGTGACGATGTCGCCGGTCTGAATCGACGCCGCCGACACGTGAACCACAGGCAACAACGCCGTACGAGGCTCGGCGCGTAACTGGCGGACGACGTCGAAACCGCTCATGTCGGGCAAATTGACGTCGAGGATCAAGGCATCCGGAATCTGCTCGGCGATCAGGTCCAGGCCTTCGGTGGCGGTTCCCGCTTCCAGCACTGTGAACCCATGGCGCTCCATTCGCCGCCGCAACGCGTAGCGCGTCGCGGCGTTGTCGTCGACGATCAGCAACCGGGTTTCAGCTTTCATCAACGTGCTCCTGCGCCAAGGCGAGGGGGATGACCACAAAGAACGTCGAACCGACGCCAGGCTGGCTTTCCATACCCACCGTGCCACCCAGCAGCTCAGCGAATCGTTTACACAGCGACAACCCCAACCCCGTGCCCCGCAGGCGCTTTTGCAGCGGGGAGTCGACCTGCGCGAAGTCTTCGAACAGCGTACCGTGAAGCTCGGCTGGAATGCCGATCCCGGTGTCCGTCACCGCGAAGCGCACCGCGTGTTCACCTTCCAGACGGGCGGAAATTCGGACCTCGCCGCGCTGAGTGAATTTCAGGGAGTTGGAAATGAAGTTACGCAGGATCTGCGCGAGCTTCTTGTCGTCGGTGTAGAGCCGGGGCAACCCTATCGGCTCTTCGAAAATCAGGTCCACTGCCGAGGTGTCGACAATCGGTCGAAACATGCCGCGCAAGGCGGAGAACAGGTCAAACATGTCGAACCACGCCGCCGAGATGCTGATGCGCCCCGCCTCGATCTTCGCCAGATCAAGCAGATCATCAACCATGTCGCTCAGCTCGCGGGCGGCGGTTCGGACGAACGCGACCTGCTTGTGCTGCTCCGGGCTGAGGGGGCCGTCGAGCTCATCCGTCAGCAGGCTGGCGATACTCAGTATCGAACCCAGCGGCGTGCGAAACTCGTGGCTCATGTACGAGAGAAACCGGCTTTTCAGATCTGACGCCTGACGCAACTGCTCTGCCTGCATGTCGAGTTCTGCGTAGAGCGCCAGAACACCCTGATTGGTTTCATCAAGTTCGGCACGCAGCGCGGCCGACTCCTCTCGCAGTTGCAAAAGCTCCGCGCATGCCTCAGGGGCACCGTGGACAGCGTTGTCAGTCATCAAGCGTCTCCAGAGCAATCACCAGTACCGTTACGTCATCCCTGCCCCGGCAAAAATCGCGATGCAGCACGGCCGCGATAATCGCCGGGTGTCGGTACATCAGACCTGGATAGTCGCGAAGATTCCATCGCGATTGCAGCCCGTCGCTGTACAGGATCAACAGCTTGCCGGTGCACTCAGCGTAGTCGACCACCGGGACCTTCCGGTACTGCAGGCCGACGATGCCGGGGTGCGACGCCAGGCCGCGAGGCTTGTCCTCGCCGATCAGCGTGGCGCCGATGTTACCGATGCCGATAAAGCGCAACCGGTCCTGTTCGGCATTGAATTGCGTCACCGCAACCGCGCCGCCGCGGGTCCCGCGCATGTCGTGGTGAATTTCTTCCAGCAATACGCCCGGGTCGGCGAAGGGCTCGCGATTGAACGCCGTGGCGCCGGCTTTGGCCGCGTCTTCGGCCTCCGGGCCATGGCCAAGGCCGTCAATCATCAGGATGCTCACGTGCGAACCCTTGATTGCCAGTTCCCAAACGTCGCCACAGGCCGGATCGTCGTGCAGGGAGTGCTGGGTCACGCCCACGCGCAGGTCCTTGATCGTGGCCCCACGGGGGTAAAAGCGCGTCAGCAATACGGTGCCACTGGCGTCGGTGTGCACGTCGAACACCTGCGCCTGGCGCAGCATCGAACCCAAGCCGATACCTTGCGTGCCGCGCGTGGAGAATCCGTCGGCCATGCAGTCCTGCAGATCGAAACCCTTGCCGCGATCAATCGCGATGACCTCAATGCCCGAGGCACTGCCCGGCAGCACACGCAGGTGCAGCTCGCCATTGCTGGCATGCTTGAGGATATTGCTGGCGACTTCGGTGACCACCAAAGCCACGCGACCGGCGTCCGTGGCATCGAAGCCCGACTGCTCCGCCAGTTTCTGCGCGGTTCGACGGGCGAAACCTACCTGGCTGCTGTCCTCAATGGGCAACACGTGCGTCAGGCTGCTGTGCAATCTCAGGTCCATTTGCAGATCGTCACCCGAGTGCCCGCGCCGGGCGCCGTCTCCAGCTCGAAGTCATCGACCAGTCGCTTGGCCCCGGTCAGGCCCAGGCCCAAACCGCCGCCCGACGTCCAGCCGTCCGTCATCGCCAGTTTCAGGTCGGGAATGCCGGGACCTTCATCACGAAACGTCAGGCGCAAACCGGTGCGCGCGCCGTCCTCGATGATTTGCCAGTCCATGTCGCCGCCACGGCCATAGGTCATGGTGTTGCGGGCCAGTTCGCTGACCGCCGTCACCAGCTTGGTCAGATCGATCAGGCGCATGCCACATTCTTGCGACAGTTTGCGCGCCAGCTGCCGTGCCAGCACTACATCCTGCTCGATATGAATGCCTTGTGTGCCGCTGCTGCGCACGTTCATTGGGAATAGGCCCGCTCACGCAACAGCGTCATGCCACGCTCGACATTCAGCGCCGTGCTGACCCCTGGCAGCGTCATGCCCAATTCCACCAGCGTGATCGCGACCGCCGGCTGCATGCCGACCAGGACGGTCTCGGCATCCATGATGCGCGACAGGCCCGAAATCATGCCGATCATTCGACCGATGAACGAGTCGACCATGTCCAGCGCCGAGATGTCGATCAGTACGCCCCGTGCAGAGGTTTTGCTGATCCGCTCAGACAGGTCGTCCTGCAGCGTCAGCGCCAGTTGGTCATGCATGTCGACTTGAATGGTGACCAGCAGAAAGTCGCCCATTTGCAGGATTGGAATGCGCTCCATGGCCTTATACCGCAGCCTTGGAGACCGTCAGACCCAGACGGCGCAGCGCCAACGCCAGCGCGTCGGCCAGGTTGGCCTTGGTCACGACCCCCTGAAGGTCCAGCCCCAGGTGAACGATGGTTTGCGCAATCTGCGGACGCACGCCGCTGATAATGCAGTCGGCACCCATCAGGCGGATCGCGGTCACGGTCTTGAGCAGATGCTGGGCCACCAGCGTATCGACGGTGGGCACGCCCGTGATGTCGATAATCGCGATTTCCGAGCCGGTGTCGACGATGCGTTGCAACAAAGACTCCATCACCACTTGGGTGCGCTGAGAGTCGAGGGTGCCGATCATTGGCAAGGCGAGCACGCCGTCCCACAGTTTGACCACGGGCGTGGACAGCTCCAGCAGCTCTTCCTGTTGACGCTTGATCACCGATTCGCGGGACTTCTGAAAGGTGCGGATGGTGTGCATGCCCAAGGTGTCCAGCAGTTGGGAGATTTCCCAGAGCTGTTCGGCGAGCAACGCAGGCTGCTCGGCATATGCATGCTGCAACAGGGTGAACAACGGGCCTTTGAGCGCAAAGATAAAATGGGCGGTCTGCTGCGAGTCCTGTCCGGCCAATGCACGTTGATGGGAAAGCTTCTCCAGAAACTGACGGGTCTCGTCCCATTCAGCCGTCGTGATGCTGTGCGTACCGCCCTTTTCCAGTACGGCGGTCAGCAAACGCAGAAACTCCGACGCCTGCTGATGAAGGTCTTCGGCCTTCAGATTGCGCGTGGCGCCGCTGGCTTCGAGGTCCGCGAGCCAACGGGCGGACAATTGGGCTTCGGAACGGCGCAGGGCGTCGACGGTGGTTTGCTGCAGTACTGCCATGAGGTTGGCTCCTGAATTTTTTAGACGCCGGTACGGTGGTGATCCGGCGAGGGCAGACACCAGAGAACGGGTCAGGCAGTGCCTCCACGATGAAGGGCAGTCCCTAACCTGTTAAATGCAAAGCGCTTTTTAACGCCAAAGGATGGAGACGAAATACCTGCCCGCCACCCTTGGTGTCAAGTTAACATCACCGCTCGGCAAAGGTTCCGTCGAGAGTGTAGATAATTTAGAGGGGAGCGCTTTCGACCCGACGCCTGGGGCTCACGCCCCTCGAGAGGCCCCGAAGAAGGCCGGGGTCGAACCGAAAGGCGTGACACAGGTTCGCAGGTCGTAACGCAGTTCGGCCACCAGTTCCGCGACGCCGCGGACGGTCGTCACGTTGGCAATGGCCACGTTTTCGACCTGCATGGCCACCGTGCCGGTCTGGGGGTCAAAGATTTTCACCATCAGCGCACCGCCTGGCATCAGCGTGCACTCACACGCCAGTGGCAGGAACGCACTTTCCAGGGTCCTGCGCAGTTCAGGGGTAAACAGCATTCCACCACCTCCATGTAGAGCGGAGCCGGGCACCCGCCTGCCCGTCTGACACCTGACCGATAAACCAGTGTAGTCACGCCTCGCAATCCCCTGCGCCCATCGTGATACCGATGTGCGCTGAGTCACACTTCACCCGGATGCCAGAGGCGTCTGCAAATGGAACGGGCTGGCTCAAAACGCCATGTCAGTGGTTTGCGCATAGATGGAAAATGCCCCGAGCAGAAACCAGAACACGCTGAACAGCCAAGGCGTACGCATGGAAAACAACAGCGATTTGCGATAGCCCTTCTCGCTTGACTCATGCTCACAGAACAGCGGCGAATCATCGTAAGCGAGCCCCATCGCAGGCTGGCTGTGCAACAACTGGCTTTGCTTGAAATGCCAGTGGTCGATGATCTCGTACGCAGCGCGGATCCCAGGCCACGCATGCATCGAGCTGATCATGCCCAGCAGCGTGAGAAAAGGCGGCACCACCAGCGTGAACAACTTGCCCCACTCCGGGTTGAGGTTGGCCATTGATGAGGCGAACGCGATCACCAGAAAGGACTGGGCAGAGAGATAGGCGTTTGTTCGGTTAGAAAGAATGGCGGTTTCGTACTGGATTTCCTTGCGGTAGAAATCCAGACGGTCCTTGGGGGATCCGAACAAAAGTGCCTCAGCAGCCTGTTCAGCCGACTGAGTGTCCGTAACGGGCACGCCACCCTGACTGCTCGTAATGATGGTGGGAATAACGGGGTCGGGACTCAAAACCAGTGGTTCCTTGAAAAAATGACTCAAAAAAGCCGAAGACAAGGCATTCACCCTGCTCCGGCCGCCGACAGCATCGTGCTAGCGCAAGTCGTCGGAAAGCGGAGTGGGTTCATCGGCAGGCGGTACTTCGTCCGAAGGCGGCTCGTCCCAATCCACCGGACGCTGCTGCTTTTCTTCCTCGCGTTGCTGCTCTTCGCGAAAGTCTTCGTCATCCATGGCATCCGGATCCAGGTCGGCTTCAGCAGGAGACGTCGGCGTGACGGGCGGGACGCTGGTGGGGAATTCAGAATCGACTGGCATAGGCACCTCTGCTGTAAAGGCCCTGATGCACAGGGCGGTTACAGGTTCGAGACGCGCAGCGCCAAGGGGTGCCGAGATTTGGACCAGCGGTCATGTGCGGCGTCGAGCCCTTGACGACTGCCGCTACCTGAGTTTGCCCGACGCCCGCGTCATGCAGCGCACTCGGCGCTCTTCAACGCGCTGGGCAAACCAGGCCGTCGTGAGCTTGCGGGTGATCTTCGGACTCTCCAGCACGATACCCGGCAGAATCGCGCGCGGCAGCGGTTTGCCTGCGGCCTTGTCCGCGAGGGCAAACACCTGTTTATAGAGGTCGGTGTCCTCGAACGCGAGGGTTTCGCCCTTCTCCAGCTGGCTGCGGATCGTCGGGTTGCGCATGCCCAGTTGCGTGTGCAAGCTGCGGACCGCCAACTCGGTTTGCCCCAACGACGGCCCAAAGCCGTAGCTGATCAGGTCACCATCCAGTGCCAGTCGCTTGCCCGACACACGCGCCACCGCGCTTTGAAAGGCTGCATTGCGGCTGGCGTACCAACCGGCGTTGAAATCGGCAAACCGGTAGATCGGTTTGTCATAGCTGACCGGATACCCCAACAGGTGGGCGATACCGAAGTACATACCGCCTCGCCGACTGAACACCTCGTGTCGAATCGAGCCTTCAACCGGATAGGGGTAACCCTGCGCCTGACGCTCGGCGAACTCGATACTGACTTGCATCGGTCCGGCCGTGTGCACCGGATTGAACTGACCGAACAACGTTCGCCCCAAAGGCACCATGCCGATAAAGTCGTCAAAAATCGCGCTGAGGTCTTTTTCGGTGCGTGCCAGGCTCAATCGCTGGTTATAGGTCTTGCCGGTGGGTGACCGGATGTCCAGCGCACTGCGCACCACCAGGTTGGGAATATGCGCCTTGCTGGCCCGACGATCGATTTCGTCCTGGGCGATCTTGCCCATGCCCGGCACGACCGGGTCGACCCGAAAATTCGATTCCTGCTCGGTCACCGCCACCACTGAACAGAGGTGCTCGACCGTGGGATCAATCTTCTGCGTCTCAAACGCGGTATAGATGTCCTGTGCCCATCCCTGTCGATCTGACGCGCCCGCTGGCAACAGCCGCACGATCTCGCTGCGCACCAGCTCCGGAGGTGGCGGCGGCGACGTCTGGCCTCGCTGGGTGCCACAACCGGCGAGCACTGCCAGCAAGGTGACCGTGATAAACGCCGTGGCGTGGCGGGTGAATCCGTTCGCAGGCATGGCCGCTCCTTCGCAAGGTAAGTTGCCGGGTTGGACAACGTCGAGAATAGAGTGACTCATGCATCAGCCACGAACAGGGTCAATACTGGACCCCACACCCACTCCACCCCAATCGAGGAAGCAGACATGTCCAAATCAGCGCTCATCGTAGTCGATATCCAGAACGACTACTTCCCAGGGGGCAAATGGCCTCTGGTCGGAGCCGATGCCGCTGCCGACAACGCGGCAAGGATCATTCAGGCCACACGGGACAGCAACGGCCTTGTAGTCCATATCCGTCACGAGTTCACCCGGGACGATGCGCCGTTCTTCACGCCGAATTCCGAAGGCGCGAAGCTGCACCCCAAGGTTATGAACCAGGGGCAAGAGCCCGTCATCCTCAAGCACTACCCCAATTCGTTCCGGGACACGGGCCTTAAAGCGCTGCTGGATAAGGAAGGTGTCGAGGCGTTGGTAGTGATCGGTTCGATGAGCCACATGTGCATCGACGCCACCACCCGTGCAGCGGCAGACATGGGGTACACGGTCAGGGTCATTCATGACGCCTGCGCCAGCCGAGATCTTGAGTTCAGTGGCACCACGGTGCCGGCCGCACAGGTGCATGCAGCGTTCATGTCAGCGCTGGGGTTTGCCTATGCCGAAGTGATATCAACCGAAACGCTTTTGAACGGACAGTAAGCGCACGCATAAGAAGCGTGCTCGCGAAGGCGGTGGTTCAGTCGCGATTTGTTCGCTGACCCACCGCGCTCGTCAGCACCTGAATACCCGCAGGTCCTGCAATCGCCTCAAAGCGTCCAATCCTTGATGAACCCGCCAACGCCTGGCGTCTTTTCGCACAGATCACCGGCACTTGATTAGCAAACGCGCACGCGTGCGATTGCCCTGTGTTGTACGATGACGTATAAGAAAGCATTCGTATTGAGTTGCCTTCCAACGTTGATCACGAGCCTCTAATAACAATGAACACACAGACACGCCCTTGCCCATACCCCGCCGTATACGCGGCTTCTTTGTTCAACATCTCCCCTTCCAGCCGCGCCCGAAGTTCGCAGTAGCTTCACCGGGACACCAACGCCTGCACCCGAAATTTGACCATCTTGTCTGATAACAGACACTTGATCACGCCACGCACATGCTCGACACACCAGACCACGCACCCTGCCACCAGGGGACGGAGAGAACATGGACCCAAGAATAACAATCATCCTTTGCCTGACCGCGGGCTACTTCATCGTCATGTCCTACATTGGCTACAGCGTGCGTAAACACGCCAAGAGCAGTGACGGATTCACCGGCGGCGGACGCAGCTTTCCACCCTTCCTGATCGGCGCCCTGCTGCTCTCGGAGTTCATCGGCAGCTCGGTGAGCATCGGCACGGCGCAAAAAGGCTTCGAAGCCGGTATCTCCGCTGCCTGGAACCTGGTTGCGTTGTCCCTGGGCTTCTTGCTGCTGGCATTGGTGCTCGCCAAGAAATACCGTGACACCGGCCTCAACACCATCTCCGGCATCCTCGCGCAGAACTACGGCCAAGGCACGCGCTACGCGGCCTCGGTGCTGACGATTTGCGCCCTGAGCATCGTCTCCGTCGCGCTGTATGCCAGCGGCGGCGCCGTGCTGGCAGCGGTGCTGAACATCGACAAGACCCTGGCGATCCTGCTGGTCGGGGTCATTACGGTGTTCTACGTCAGCGTCGGTGGCATGCGCTCGGTGGTCTACACCAACTTCGTGCACGCGGTCATCAAGTACATCGGCATTGTGCTCGCGCTGGCGTTCGCCCTGAATGCCACCGGCGGCATCGGGGCCATGCAAGCCAGGCTGCCTGCGACCATGTTCGACTTCACAGGCGTGGGCTGGGGCCAGATCTTTGCCTGGATGATCGGCGGTATCGGCTCGATCTTCGCGACCCAGTACGTGATTCAAGCCCTGGTCAGCACCAAGGACGAAAAAACCGCCAAACGCGCGTGCTTCTATGTTTCATCCCTGATGATCCCCTTCGGCCTGATGGCGGCGGGCATCGGCATGTGCAGCGCCTACCTTTACCCAGGCATCAAGTCCATCGACGCATTTCCTGCCCTCATCGCGCACATGCCGACCTTCTCGGCGAGCCTGGTGGTGATCGGTCTGGCCGGTGCGCTGTTCGGCGGTATCTCGGCCAACACCCTGGCCTCCGCCACGCTGGCGATGAAGGACTTCTACGACCCCTTCTTCAACAAGGAAAAGAACGATCGCAAATCGGTGATCTTCATCCGTCTGGCCATCATCGTCATCGGTTTCCTGCCGTTGATCCTGGCGCTGTACGCCGACAAGATCCTGCTGATCGCGTTCTTGGGCAAAGCCCTGCGCGCCACCCTGGCCGTGATCGTGCTGATGTGTTTCTACGCACCGAAATTCGGCACCGGTCGTGGCGCGCTGGCCGGGGTGATTCTGTCGGTGTTCTCGACCATCGGCTGGTTTCTGGCGGGCAACCCTTTCGGAATCGACAGCTCGTACTTCGCGTTGTTCGCGCCCCTGCTCACCATGGCCATCGCCGAACTGCTCAAAACCGGGCGTTGCGACGCACAACCTGTGTTAAACAAGAACGGCTGAAGCGAATCCGTCAGTCAAAGCCGTGTAAAAAAAGGCGTGACCTCGACTGATCGACGGTGCGCCGCAAGGAGGAAACATGAGCGACAAGAAAGCCGACGTACTGGTTTGGGGGCCGATGCATGCGGCATTGACGCAGAACCTGGATCGCGATTTCACCGTCCACAACCGCTGGGAAATCAAGGACCTCGACGCCTGGGCCGCCGAGCATGGCGACAAGGTCCGAGGCGTGATCACCAGCGGCGTGTACGGCACCGACAACGCCCTGCTGGACCGCCTGCCGAACCTGCAAGTCGTCAACAGCTTCGGCGTCGGCTACGACGCCGTCGACACAGCCTACCTGGCCCGCCGCGGCATCCAGCTGAGCAATACGCCCGACGTGCTGAACAATGCCGTTGCCGAAACGGCGATGGCGCTGATGCTGTGCGTTTCGCGGCGCATCAGCCAGGCCGAGCGGTTCGTGCGTGCAGGCCAGTGGACCTCGGGTAAATTTCCGCTGGGCAACGACCTGTGCGGTAAAACCTGCGGCATCGTCGGCCTGGGCAAGATCGGCAAGACCATCGCCAAGCGTGCCGCAGCATTCGACATGAACATTGCCTATTTCCGTCGCGGCGCGCCGTACGCTGACGTGGACTACACCCACTACGCCGACTTGCAGGAACTGGCGCGGGCGTCGGACTACCTGATCGTCATCGTGCCCGGCGGTCCCGACACCCAGCACCTGATCAACCGTGACGTACTCAGGGCCCTGGGGCCGAAGTCCTACCTGATCAACGTGGCACGCGGTTCGGTGGTCGACGAAAAAGCCCTGGTGGCATCGTTGCTGGAATCGGAGATTGCAGGCGCGGGCCTGGACGTGTTCGAAGACGAGCCGAATGTGCCCGCCGAACTGATGTCGCTGGACAGCGTCGTGCTGACGCCGCACATCGGCAGCGGCACCTACGAAACGCGCCAGGCCATGGCCGATCTGGTGTTCGCCAACGTCAGCGCCTACTTCGCTGACGGCTCACTCGTCACGCCCGTTCAGCTTTAACCTGGACGTCGCGGGAAGCGCGCCGAACGGCGTTGTCGTTCGGCGCGCTTCTTGCGACCGTAGGTCAGTCTTCACATCCCTTTCTCAACTTTTCTGGATAATGCCGGTCGAACCGCCCCAAACACGATCACGCAACTCGGGAGAATCCTGTTTGAACATTGCCGGCGTCATTTTTGACTGTGACGGAACCCTGGTGGACAGCGAGCGACTCGCTGCCGGGCTTCTGCGCGACATCCTGGAAGACCATCAGGTTTCATTGAGCCTCGAACAGGTGCTGGAACGCTTTCGCGGCGTGCAGTTCGCCCTGTGCATGGAAGGGTTATGCCGCGAATACCCGTGGCTGCCCAACAGCGAAATCGTCAACACCTTCAGAGCGCGGACCCTGCCCTTGCTGCAGGAACGTCTTGAGGAAATGCCGGGCGCCGTGGAATTTGTCCGCGGGTTGTCGCTGCCCAAATGCGTGGCGTCCAATGGCCCGCGCAGCAAGATCGAAACCTGCCTGAGCACCGTGGGCTTGCTGGACGTGTTTCACGGTTTGATCGTCAGCGCCTACGAAGTGGACGCCTGGAAGCCGTCGCCGATCCTCATCGAACACGCCGCTGACCTGCTCGGCCTGAAACCCGAAGAATGCCTGCTGGTCGAAGACAGCGTGCCCGGCGTTCAGGCGGGTTTAGGTGCCGGAGCACAGGTTGCCGGCTATGGCCACGACACTGACTTCTCTGCATTCCTGGACCACGCAAACTTTCACCGGGTGAAGAATTTCGGCGAACTGAAGGATCTGGTGCAACGCATCAGTTAGGCGTGACGCAGGATGGGTTGCCGCTCATGCCCGGGTGTAACCCTCCACCCTTATCTATTCATTCGGCCCTTGTTCATCGCGCAACATCTCGATACTGTATATAAAAACAGTATCGAGAATTCCCATGCAGCTGATCGACAAGCTGAGCATCCTCGCTGACGCGGCCAAGTACGACGCTTCCTGCGCCAGCAGTGCCGCACCCAAGCGCAGTTCCGAGGGCAAGTCCGGTATCGGCTCTACCAACGGCATGGGCATTTGCCACAGCTATACCCCCGACGGACGCTGCGTCTCGCTATTGAAAATCCTGCTGACCAACTTTTGCCTGTACGACTGCCAGTACTGCATTAATCGCCGCTCCAGCGACGTCCCCCGTGCACGATTCAGCCCGGAAGAAGTCGTCACGTTGACCCTGGACTTCTACCGCCGCAACTGCGTCAGCGGCCTGTTCCTCAGCTCCGGCATCATCCGGTCGGCCGACTACACCATGGAACAGCTGGTGCGGGTGGCGAAGCTGCTGCGCGAAGAACACGAATTCCGGGGCTACATTCACCTCAAGACCATCCCCGAAGCCGACCCTGCTCTCATCGAAGAAGCCGGCCGTTATGCCGATCGCCTGAGCGTCAACATCGAACTGGCAACTCAGCTAGGCCTGCAAACCCTGGCGCCGGAAAAGGAAATGGGCTCGATCAAGCAGGCGATGCAGACCATCTACACCGGACAGCAGACCGTGCTCAACGAGCCGAGAGCGCCGCGTTTCACGCCCGCCGGGCAAAGCACCCAGATGATCGTCGGCGCCGACGAGACGGACGACAGCACGCTGCTGCACACTGCCGAATCGCTGTACGGCGATTTTCGTCTCAAGCGGGTGTATTACTCGGCCTTCAGCCCGATCCCCAACAGCCCGAAAAGCGTGCCGCTGGCTGCGCCGCCGCTGTTACGCGAGCACCGGCTGTACCAGGCCGACTTTCTGCTGCGCAGTTATGGCTACAACGCCAAGGAACTGCTGGACGGACCCGGGCATCTGGCGCTGGACATCGACCCGAAACTGGCCTGGGCGCTCGAACACCGGGATGTGTTTCCCCTCGACTTGAACTGCGCCGAGCCTGCCATGATCGCGCGCATTCCCGGCATCGGGATTCGCACCACCAAACGGCTGGTGGAATTGCGTCGTCAGCGGCGCATCCGGTACGAGGACCTGACGCGCTTGCGCTGCGTGTTGGCCAAAGCCAGGCCGTTCATCATCACCAGCGATTACCACCCGCGTCAGGCAGACACGTCCAGCATCGCGTTGCGCGAGCAATTGCGCGATCGACCACAACCTCAGCAAATGGCGCTGTGGGCATGATCGTTCTCGATTGCGACGACCTGTTCGAGACCTGGCGCCAGCAAGCCCGCTGGCTGTTGAGCCATCAGATCGATCCGGATCAGGTGAGCTGGAGCGTTAAAGAGGACGCCGACCTGTTTGCCAGCGACGATCACTATCCGCCACACAACGGCCCCTTCCAGGCGCGCGTCCCGCTCGAACTGCTGGAGCTGCTGCAAAACGCTGCGCAGTATTGCGGCGATCAGCGCTGGAGCCTGTTGTACGAAGTGCTGTGGCGAGTGAGCCATGGTGACCGGACGGCCATGTTGGCGGGCGACAAACTGGGCAGCGAAGTGCACCGTCGGCTCAAGCAAGTCAGCCGCGAGGCGCATCACCTGCATGCCTTCCTGCGTTTTGTCGCCCTGCCGCCCTGCAACGTGGGCAAGGACCTTGAGGTCAAGGCGGCGCTGCTGGAGACACAGAAGCTGCCCGAGTACGTGGCCTGGCATGAGCCTGCCCACGATATCCTGCACAGCGCCAGTCAGCACTTCGTCGGCCGAATGGGCAAGCATCGCTGGATGATCGCGACGCCCAAGGATGGCGTGTTCTATGACGGAGAGCGCTTGATCCACAAACGCCAGTGCCCCGCTGCGTGGCAGTCACTGGCGCGCAATGCCGATGACCCGCACGGCGAACTCTGGCTGACCTATTACAGCCACATCTTCAACCCCGCGCGGCTGAACCCGAAGGTCATGCAAGGCCACCTGCCGACGCGATTCTGGAAGAACTTGCCAGAAGGCCCACTGATCCCTGCGCTGATCAGCGAAGCGCGCACCGGCAAACAGCGCGACGGCCAGGCCCGGCAGATCGCCGAGCGGCGCGGGAAAGTGATTCGGTCGGGGCATTGATCGAACAGGCTTGCGAGTTTTTGCGGTTGGGCCGCTGACTGCGAGCATTTGGCCTGCGAGTAATCTGGTGGAGACTTTCACCCAATCTGAAGAACGTGGTCGAGTTGTTACTTCCGAGTCGCAGGGTTTTATCGTCGGCAAGGCGGCCTTGCAAGGTGTGCATTTCCACTATTGGGGTGACGCTGATGGTTGGGTTTGTCCTAACGGCCAAACTGTTCCGCCTTCGGCGGGTTACTTGAAAAGACCCCAAGTAACCAAGGGTCTGAACTGACCCCCGAAAGTTGGACAAATTACAGACTCATTATCTGGCTTCGAAATTGTACCGGACTGAGGCCGTTGAGCTTCATGCTGATCCGCTCGTGGTTGTAGTAATGGATGTACTCGTCGAGCCCGGCTTCTAATTGCTCAACGGTGTCGAAGCGCTCAAGGTAAAAAAACTCGCTCTTCAGAGTGCCGAAGAAGCGCTCCATCACAGCGTTGTCATAGCAGTTCCCTTTACGCGACATGCTTTGTTGAAGGCCTTTTTGGGCCAGCCGATGCCGGTAATTAACCTGACGATACTGCCACCCCTGGTCCGAGTGCAGCAAAGGAGTCTGCTCTGGCCCCAGTCGTGCCAGAGCCTTCTCCAGCATTTTTGACACCAGCTCAAACACCGGCCGCCTGCTGGTCTGGTAAGCCACGATCTCCCGGGTACAAAGATCCAGTACTGGTGACAGGTAAAGCTTTTGCCCGTTGACCTTGAACTCGGTGACATCGGTCACCCATTTTTGGTCGGGAAGGTCGGCCTTGAATTGGCGCGCCAACCGATTAGGCGCTGTCTCGCCCTCCGGGCCTTTGTAGGAGCGATATTTCTTGATCCTGACCAACGACTTGAGCCCCATCATCTGCATCAACCGCTGTACCGTCTTGTGATTGGCATGTTCGCCTATCTGTCTCAGGACCGCGGTGATACGGCGATAGCCGTAACGTCCCTTGTGCTGCTCATAGATGCGTCGCACGTGAGCCTTGAGCCCGGCGTGTTTATCGCGGGCAACGGCCTTGGCCTGATAGTAGAACGTGCTGTGGGCCAAGCCGGCAGCACGCAACAGCCATTGCATCGAATGCTCATGCCTCAATCCCTGGATTATGTGCGCTTTTTGGCTCGCGCTGCATTCTGCTCCCGGATCAAGGCATCGAGCTTTTTAAGTAGGCATTCTCCGCTCGCAGGTAACCCAGCTCATCGAGCAGTTCCTGGCGAGTACGCTCGTCATCGCCAGGGCAAGGCTGTACAGCTTTTTCAGATGGTTTTTGGGGCATGGCAGGCTCTCTCTCCCGATGCGGCTTCAGCGCATTGATACCTCCGGCATGGTACAGCCTCTTCCATTCCCCGATGCTGTTTTGCCCGCGGATGCCAAAGAGAATGGCGGCTTGCTGGTCCGACAATCCATCCTGCTCAATGCGCTGTAGAACACTGAGTTTGAACTGGGCGTCATAGCGGCTGTACTGCCTCGCAAGGCCGGGCAGACCGTGTTGCTGATAGCTGCGCACCCAGCGCTGCAGGATGGAATGACCGATACCATTTTTGACTGCAACCCCGTTGGTGCTGCTGCCGGCCAGGCATTGTTTAACCAGTTTGAGTTTGAAGGCTGGATCGTACTTCGTCATGGCTGTTCCCTCGGTTGGACTGGGTGTCCAACTTTCGGGGGTCAGTTCAGGTCTATGCTCCCGGTTGGGCTCCTCCTTCGTCGGAGTTCCTTCACTCCGGCGACGCTCCGTGGGCCCGCGCTTAACGGACATCCATGTCCTAGCAGCGCTCTCGCGGCATCCATGCCGCTCGGCCCACTCCGCATCGCATGCGTTCAGCCTGCACCCAAGTCGCGTTTTGTGGTGTCTGGACTGCTGCGGTATGAAGATCAAAAGCCAGATCGCGCTCTGCGGCGCCGGAGGACGTGGGAGCTTCCCTGCGTGGCGCTCCATCTTCCCCGCGATCTGCAACAGGACTGTCAGCAACATCAAACGCCTGGGTGCGCCAATCAAAGCTGCATCAGCAGGACCTACTGCCGATGCACAGCCGTCTGCATGCCAGCCGTACTGATCGGTGTGCCTAACGCCGTACCAAAAAACCGCACCGCCTCGCTGCTCAGGTTGCGGTGAATGTCCTCACGATCGACACCGATGGCGTCGGTGCACAACACCGGTTGCGTGGCACGTTGTTCGTCATCACAAGGCGCCATGAAAACAAAGTGCCCGGCACCGGCCAACAGTTTGAAGTCCGACACATCGGGTAATTTGCGCGCCAACGCCTCAGCGTTCTTGTCGATGGCGAGCAGTTCATCGCCGTCACCGCTATACAGCAGCACCGGCACATGAACGTCGGCCAGGGTATGGCGACCAAACATCAAACCCAGTGGCGCCATCAGCATCAATGCGCCAACGCGAGGGTCGGCTTGCGCGTGCAGGTCGTCACGGTCAGCCACCAGTTCGCCCTGAGTCTTACAGGCGTCGCGATCCTGAGGGCGTTGTGTGCAGTAATGCCGCAAACGCTGCAGGTCAGGCTGCGCGCCCGCCAGAATCAACGCCGTCTCGCCGCCCGCCGAGTAGCCGATGACACCCACACGTCGAGCGCTGATGTACGGAGAAAGCATCGGATCGAGCAACGCCGCGCTGATGGCTTCGGAGATCTGCAGCGGTCGCCCGTACAGATTGCTCAAGCTACCGAGGCGACTGTGATCGAGGTAGTTATCGCCGGGATGGAACACGGCGACCACGACAAAGCCCTTGCGAGCCAATGAAGTCGCCAGGTCGTGTTGCGCCAAGGGTGTGCCGGTGTTGCCGTGGGACAGCATCAGCAGCGGAAAACGCCCCATGGCAATTTTCGCGTCTTCGGTCGCCTCGATGGGATAACCCTGAACGCGGGTGACCCTCTCGTCGTCGGTCGAGGGATAAAAAGCGTAGGCGTGCATGGGCCGCGAATCCAGCGGATCAAGGAAGGTCAGCTCGTGAAAGCCTACGCTCCAGGTCTCCCGTTCACTGGCCTGCACCGAAAGCAGGCTACCTAACAGGCTAATTACCATCACTGCACAAAGACGCATCATTGCAATGCCCCTCACCTTGCCAATCCGTTTTTCCGATTCAGACGCCTGTGGCCTGAGGTCCTTGTGAAACGCTGCCTGTAGCCATCTGACACATCAGTATCGATAACATTCAGAGCCGTTCTTAGATCAATAGTGCACAAGGCGGGCCAAGCTCAGAAAATTAAAGGGCGTTGGCCGAATCAAAGGGAGTCGTGGCCGAATCTGCGGCGATTTTACTGCGATCCGTTGAAGGTTACGCGCAAAGAAAGCGCAAAGGCTGTCGCCAGGCTGAACACTACGCTTCAAAAGGCCCCATAACGACGAAAGCCCCGTCACCTTTTGGCGTGGGGCCTTGGGCGATGGGGCTTTTTGTCGCTCGAAGAACGCGTTCAGCGGGTGGCGAAGAGCGCTTACCGCTTAACAGCGCTCAGACCGGCAATCAGGCAAACAGGGTTTCTTCGATGTGTTTCTGTGCAGCGGTCATGGCGTTGGCGCGCGGCTCGTCACCGTAAGCCAGGCCGTGGGCGAACACGAACTGCAGGTCGGTCACGCCGATGAAACCGAACAGCACCTTGAGCAGGTCTTCGTGACCGACGCTGGTCGGCTGACCCTGATGCAGACCGCCTGCGGTGGAAACGATCACCACTTTCTTGGCCTTGCACAGGCCTTCCGGACCGGTTTCGGTGTAACGGAACGTGCGACCGGCAACGGTGATGCGATCGATCCACGCCTTCAGCTGGCTAGGAATGGTGAAGTTGTACATCGGAGCACCGATGACCACGACGTCGGACGACAGGAATTCTTCCAGCGTGGCTTCGTTGGTTTCCACTTCCAGCGTCTGCGCCGCGTCACGGCCTTCGGCCGGAGTGCGTGCGGCAGCCAGGGTGGCGCCGGAGAAGTGGCTCAGGGCATCGTTGGCCAGGTCACGGTAAACAACCTGCGTGTCCGGTTGGGTCGCGGTGAACGAATGAACGACGCTGCGGCTCAGTTGGCGCGAAGCGGAGTGGTCGCCAAGGATGCTGGAATCGATGTGCAAGAGTTTCATAACGTGCTTCCCAAGTGAGAATCGCCGCTTGGCGATCAATTGGGATAATCCTACCTTGGAAGCTAATGGCTGATTAGTCGGCAAAAATGCGATAGTTTGTCCCATCAGCAGGACAATAGAGCCCATGATGCAAGACCTTAACGATCTCTACTATTTCGCCAAAGTGGTCGAGTGCGGCGGTTTCGCGGCGGCCGGGCGCACCTTGGGTATTCCCAAGTCACGGCTGTCACGGCGGATCGCTGAACTGGAGACACGGCTCAACGCCAGCCTGCTGCAGAGGACCACGCGCAAACTGGCGCTGACCGCCGTTGGCGAGCGTTACCTTCAACATTGCCAGGCGATGCTGCTGGAAGCCGAGATGGCGGACGAGGCCGTCGCCACACTGTCCGCCGAACCTCGGGGGCGCTTGCGCGTGTCGTGCCCGGTCGGCATGACTCACTGGAACCTGAGCGGGGTCGTTTCGGACTTCCTGGCGCGCTATCCGCAGGTTCAGCTTGAGCTGCTGCTGGTCAATCGCCGCGTCGACCTGGTCAACGAAGGCATCGATGTCGCCCTGCGTGTGCGCGACGTCGGCGACGAAGACCCGAGCCTGATCGTCCGTCACTTGGCCCCGGCCAAGGCCGTGCTGGTCGCCTCTCCCGGATTGCTGGCCGACAAGAACATCCGCACACCGGACGACCTGTATCAATTGCCGGTGCTCGGCGCGATAGAGGCCGATCGCAAAGTGCACTATCAATTGGTGCACGAGGAGGACCGACGCCAGGAGGTAACCCTAGAGCCGCGTCTGGCCATCGACGACTTCCCGATCCGCAAGGCGGCGGCGCTGGCTGGATTGGGCATGACGATGCTGCCCATGATGAACTGCCATGACGCACTCTCGGACGGCACTCTGGTGCGTCTGCTCCCCGACTGGTCGATGCCGAGCGGCAACCTTCAGGCCGCCTATACCCAGCGTCGCGGCACGCTGCCAGCGGTGCGTGCATGGATCGACCACGTCGCGGCGGAGTTCACTGCCCACTCGGTGGGCGGCGTGTAAGACGAGCCGATCCTTTCGTCTATTGCGTGATGTTCAACGGCGGCGCACCGGTGAAGTGCCTGTACAACACGACGGGCCTGAGCATCAGCGCTCGCCGGCGGTCGTAGGCGCTGGGGGCGCACTTGGCGTATTCGTCCAGCTCCCGCTGTACCCGTCCATCGGCGTCGAGGGCAGGCGCGAGCACTGCCTTGTCGGCGCACGCAGGCAATGAGTTGCGGAGGCGCACGTTGATCAGCAGCTCCTCCGTTGCACCCTCCCCTGGCGGAACGCGTGCAAGGCTCTTGTCCCAGTATTTCTCCAGCCACAACCGGAACACCCAGCGCTGTCCCTCCTTGGTCCGCAACGCGGCGCGTATCCAGGTGCGGAAAGCCTGCCAATCAAGCGAGGTCAGGGCAGGATTCTTGTATTTCTGGCAGTAGCCAACGTTGTGCGAGTTCTTGAAATGCTTGAACGCCGCCCCGTCCAGGTCCACATCGATCGCCAGCGGGGCACACTCGCCGGCCGCGCGTAGCTGACCGTAGACACCGCCTTGCGTGGCGGGATAAAGCGAAGGGACGGTCAGACGCGTGAAAGCGGCCCGGTGATCATCCGGAACAAGACCCGCTTCCAGCACGTACCGCATGAATGCAAGCAGGTCACCCTGATCGAGGTGAGCGATACCGACGCCCCCAACCCCGTAGCTCATCAAATGCTTGCCGGTGTTGTGGCTGGTCTGCGCCTTCCAGTCGTTCTGCGCCGGATCTCGCGGCAAGCCCTCAGGGTCATCGATCCCCCATTGCGCAACGCTCAGGGTCAGGGCCAGCAAGCCAAGACCTGCCTGCGCGCTTCGTTCCTGAGGGTTGTCTCGATAATCGAGGATCACCGCTTTGACGAAATCGGCCTTTAGGGTCTCGCCCTGAACAGTGTCATCCGCAGACGGAGACCAGCCGCCACGCTCCAGAATGTAATCGATGAGGGTGTCAGGCAGGATCAGTTCGGCAGCACTGGCTGTCGGAAAAAAGTCGCCAATGTGCCCACCGCCCCAGCGCAAACCCAGCGCCGCACTGGCTGCACCGGGTACGCAGATGGCCGCGCCGCCAAGGAGAATCTCGCGTCGTGTCAGAGGCATTGCTTCTCTCCAGAGTTCTCGCCATGTGGCGCCCCCTACAACCGACCTCAGTTGGCACTCATGGGTATAGCAGAAGCATTCAGGCAAAAAACAGGGCTTGATCGAAGCACTCGAGCAAGCCCCTTCTTACCCCTCGTTGGCAGACATTCGCCCGCCGATTCTGATAAAACGTGGACCCGCAACCCCTCTTCCCCCAACAGGAGACCCCATGGACACCGAAGACGTCGCAGCCTTTTGCCTCAGCCTCCCAGGCGCTCGAGAAGATTACAAATGGGGCGGCGTGCGTGTGTTTTCCATCGCGGAAACCAAGATGTTTGCGGTCATGGGGCTGGCGGGCAACGACCTTGCGTTCAAGGTCGGCCCGGACCTGTTTCTCGGTTATGTCGACCGGCCGGGCATCCGACCGGCGCCTTATCTGGCGCGCGCCTACTGGATCACCCTTGCCCATCCCTACGCCATGGGCAAGGACGAACTGTGTGACCTGTTGACCCGCTCGCACCAGTGGGTGGTCAGCAAATTGCCCAAGCATCGGCAGGTCGCCCTGAAGCTCTAGCGGCTCAGACCCGGCGCGACCTCAGAAAAAATGCCGGGACAAAAAATTCCCGCCCAACAGCACGCGGTCGATCCAGAACAGTTCATGCACCAGGACTATCAGCCAGAACACACTCTGGTAGGACACCTTGCGTGTCTTGTGCCGAAACACCTGCTGAGCCACCAGCGCTCCCGGCCAGCCACCCAGAATCTCCGCCGCATGCAAGAGCTTCTCAGGCGTGCGCTGACCCTGGGTTCTCGCCTGCCTTTTGTCATGACCGTACAGCGCGAACGTAATCACGCTCATCAGCGGGTAGATCGCCATTGGCAACCCGCTGCCGCCGTGCAACCCGATCGACACCACGCCGTAAACCGGCAATGCGCAGAGCAACACCAGCATCGACAGTTTCAACTTGAGCCAGCGCATCGAGGTTTTCTCGGCACGCTTCTCAGGCTTGGGTTGAAAACGCGGATTCATCCTTTCACGGCTGCGCATTGGACCAGTCGACCCAGCCGAACACCCAGGTCGCCAGAATCAACAGCCCGAAGGCGATCCGATACCAGGCAAACACCGCATAACTGTGCGTCGCAATGAATTTGAGCAAGGCACGCACGGCAATCATCGCGAAGATGAACGATGTAATGAACCCCACCGCGAACACCGCGAAGTCATCGGGCTGGAACAGGTTGCGGTACTTGTAGCCCGAGTACAGCGACGCGGCGATCATGGTCGGCATCGCCAGAAAGAACGAGAACTCGGTGGCCGTCTTGCGGGACAGGCCAAACAGCAGCCCGCCGATGATGGTCGAGCCCGAACGCGACGTGCCAGGGATCATCGCCAGACACTGGGCAAAACCCACTTTGAGGGCATCGGCCCAGGTCATCTCGTCCACGGTCTCGGCGTGGACTTCATGCTGGCGGCGCTCGGCCCACAACATGATGAAACCGCCGATGACCAACGCGGCCGCCACGGTGATCGGGTTGAACAGGTAGTGGTGGATGAGGTCGGAAAACATCACGCCGAGCACAACGGCCGGCAGCACGCCAATGATCAGGTTAAGGGTAAAGCGACGCGCCTGCGGTTGGGTCGGGAGGCCGGTGACGACGTCGACAATCTTGCGCCGGAACTCCCACATCACCGCCAGGATCGCGCCGAGCTGAATGATGATGTTGAACGCCATTGCCCTTTCGCCGCCAAAGCCGATCAAGTCGGCGACGATGATCTGGTGACCGGTACTGGAGATCGGCAAGAACTCCGTCAACCCTTCCACAACCCCAAGTATTAACGCCTGTGCGGCGGTCCAAAGATCCATCATTCCCCCAGAATCGAGCCTGCTCGTGGCGAAGCTCTCTTGATATGTTTTGAGCACTGTTCAGCGCACGTTAAACGGTCCGATGTAAAAACCGCATGAACAGTCAAGACTGCGGGCTCAAGCACGCGAGCGCCGCGATCCTAACAGACCTTCGCGGCGAACGCTCTAGCATGGATATTGGCGCGCAGGCCTTGACGTAACAGGCGGTCCGGCAATGTTTTTCCTATGGGCGACGCACTGACACTTCCCTTTGATTCAACACGCCACAATGGTTCACAAACGGCTTACAATCGCGGGCCTTTTTCCTCCCTTCCCCTCTCCACAGGAGTCTTCATGTCCGGGCTTGAGCTGTTCGCCGCTGCACTCGGTGTCATTGCCGTCTGGCTGACAGTCAAACAGAACCCGTGGTGCTGGCCGATCGGATTGATCATGGTGTTGCTTTACACCTGGATTTTTTTCGACGTGAAGCTCTACTCGGACATGCTGCTGCAGGTTGTCTATGCCGTGTTGCAATTGTATGGCTGGTGGCAATGGACACGGCGCGGCGAGGTCGTCGACGGCCGCTGCGTGACGTCCTTGAGCGGCGGAGCCCTGACGTTAAGTCTGGCCGCAGGCGCGGCGGTGAGCCTGGTATTGGGCGCGGCCATGGCGCACTTCACCGACGCCGCACAACCCTGGCTGGATGCTGCACTCACCGGCTTCAGCCTCGTTGCCCAGGTGTGGATGGCGCAGAAACGCGTGCAATGCTGGCCGTTGTGGATCGTGCTCGATGTCATTTTTGTCGGGCTGTTCCTTTATAAAGCGCTCTACCTGACGGCGGCGCTGTACGCGTTGTTCACGTTGCTGGCCGTGCAGGGATGGCGTGACTGGCGCGCCGATCCCGCGCTTGCGCGCTGATGCCGGGCATGAAAGTCCTGGTATTGGCAGGTCCTGAGTCGAGCGGCAAGAGCTGGCTGGCGGAACACCTTCAGCAGCGTTTTGGCGGGGAACTGGTCAGTGAATACGTACGCCATTTCATCGAACAGGAACAGCGGGACACCTGTTATGCAGACATTCCCGTCATCGCACGCGGGCAATTGGCGCAGGAAGACGAAGCGCGGTCCCGGGCCCCGGAACTGTTGATCCTGGACACCCATCTGCTGAGCAACATCCTGTGGAGTCAGACGCTGTTTGGCGACTGCCCGCCGTGGCTTGAGCAGGCACTTCTGACTCGACGCTACGATCTGCACCTGCTGCTGTCGCCCGACGGCGTCGAATGGGTGAGCGACGGTCAGCGCTGCCAGCCACTGCTCAGCGAGCGTCAGGCGTTCTTCGACGCCAGTCGGGCGTGGCTCGACCGGCATGGGCAACGTTACGAAGTGATCGAAGGCAGTTGGAGCTACCGCATGGAACGAGCGGTTGAAGCGGTGGAAGAACTATTGGGACGCCGTGCGCAGCCCCGTGTCTGACCTTGGACCTGCGGACGTGGGCTCGCTCAGCGAATCTGATGTTTGTGCAGCAACCGGTAAAACGTCGGCCGCGAGATCCCGAGCACCTTGGCCGCTACGCTGAGGTTGTCGCTGTGACGCGTGAGCACATCACACAGGGCCTGGCGTTCGGCGCGGCATTTATATTCATCCAGCGTGCCCATACTCGAGCTGATTTCCTCCTCGCCCAGCAAGCCCAGGTCAAACGCTTCGATCTGCCTGCCTTCGGCCAGCACCAGCCCTCGCCGCACGCGGTTCTCCAGCTCGCGAACGTTCCCCGGCCAGTCGTGCTTGCCCATGGCAACCAAGGCATCCTGGCTGAAGTTTCGGGGCCGCCGACCGGTTTCCTGGCTGTAGAAATGCGCGAAATGATTGGCCAGCAACGCCAGATCACCATGCCGCTCCCGTAACGGGGCAGTGCCGACCTGCAGGACGTTCAACCGGTAATACAGGTCCTCGCGGAAGCGTTTCTTGCGAATCGCCGCTTCAAGGTCGACATGGGTCGCGGCAAGGACGCGCACATCCACCGCCACGCGCTCACCGTTCACGTCGATGTGTCGGTCCTGCAGAAACCGCAACAGGTTGGCCTGAACATCGAGCGGCAGGTCGCCAATTTCATCGAGGAACAGGGTCCCGCCGTTGGCCGCTTCAATGCGTCCGGTCTTTCGTTGTTGGCCTCCACTGAAGCTGTCTTCTTCGTAGCCGAATAACTCGGCCTGCAACTGATGTTCACCCACCGCGCTGCAATTGATTGAAACAAACGGCTGGTTCCGGCGCTGGGATTGCTGGTGCAGGGTGCGCGCCACCAACTCCTTGCCCGTGCCGGTTTCGCCCCGGATCAACACGGGTGATTCAGTGGGCGCCAGCTTGGTCAGCAAACGGCGCAACTCACGGATCGGGCGGCTCTCTCCGAGCAATTCATGTTCTGGCCCGTTTCCGTAAGTGGCGCCCTGCGCGCGCAACCTTGCCATGCCGTAAGCGCGGCCAAGGGTGACTTGAACCCGCGCGACGTCGAACGGAAGCGTATGAAAGTCGAAGAACCACTCGCAGACAAAATCGCCGATCAACTCGCGACGCAAATCCTCGGCGGTGAGCACGGCAATCCATTCTGTGTTGCTGCGGGTGATCAGCTCCTTGATCAACTGCGGCTGTTCGAAGTGCTGTGGCATCAAACGGATCAGTCCAACGTCGCACGGGCGGGACGCTGCCGCGTCAAGGGTGCAGCTGTCCACCTCCCAGCCTGCGATGCGCAGCCCCGGAATCAGACGCAGACACTCTTCACACGGTTCGACAATTAACAGGCGGCGGATCGATGCCAGTTCATGCATATGAAATTCCTTGGCGCCAGGATTCAAATAATATTCCGGAGAAAAAACATTTTAGAAACAGTGTCTTGGCGACCCTGTTTGTTACATTAGCAACTTTTTTGACACGCGCTTGGACCGTTTAACTATAAGCCTAAGATCGAAACGTGCTTAAACCTGCCAAAAAGGCATTAAAGAGGTAATCAGGCCGTTGGATCAGCACTGAAACACTCGCAAGCCCACAAAAAGCGCACGCAGTTGCACACGAGAATGTGTGAAAAAGCGAAATAAATGGAAAAAAATCGAAATACGGTGTGACTTACCCCCCGGCGCAGGTCATCAGTACAAGTATCCAACCGATCGGGAAGCCCGCCGTCGGGGAATGAATTGATACGGGCACTTGAGGATTTTCCATGAACGCCCCATTGCGCTTTAACGATGCCTTGCTGATCGCCGGTCACGCCTTCGAGCCCTTCCAGTGCGTGGCCTGGGCCCCACAAGACGGCAACGGCGAACTGAGCCTGACGGTCGTCGATCGCACCAGTACCCGTATCGGTCGCAAGCAGATTCCAAGCAGCGCTTACTCCGATCCCAAGCAACTGGCGCAGGTTCTGGAACAGGCCCGTGCTGAAATCAGCGGTGAAGGCTACAGCCTCGAGCCCTGGACCATGCCGGCCTGATTGTCCCGTTGACTCCGAACCCTCATTGCAGACGTTTTGTCCTGAGTGTTCGGAGGGTTGGGCGATTTTTGCTGAACAGGATGTGCACTACTCTGGCGGTCAACCAGTAGACCCCCATCGAACGGTCAGTTCGAGCGGGTCACTCATCACCGTCAAGAGCACATCCTTATGCGAGTCATCACGTTAGAGCGCTACGGCGCACCTGAAGTGTTGCAGTACCAGGAAGTGGGCGAGCAAGTCCCTTCTGACAACGAAGTTCTGATCCGCGTAAAAGCCATCGGCCTTAATCGCGCCGAATCCATGTGGCGCCACGGCGAATACGTCGAGCCTGTCAACCTGCCTGCCCGCCTGGGGTATGAAAGCGCCGGGATCGTCAGCGCGGTAGGCGCCAATGTGACCCACGTCAAACCCGGCGACGCGGTCAGCACTATTCCTTCGTTCTCCCTCAATGACTACGGCATGTACGGCGAAGAAGTCCTCGCCCCGGCGCACGCCGTGGTCAAACACCTGTCGAGTCTGTCGTTCGAAGAAGCCGTGTCCATCTGGAACCCCTATATCACGCCCTATGGCGCATTGATCGCGACCGGCCTGCTCAAGGCGACCGACACGGTGTTGATCAACGCGGCCTCCAGCAGCGTGGGGGTCGGCACCATTCAGATGGTCAACATGATGGGCGCAACCTCGGTGGCATTGACCCGCACCCGGGAAAAGCGTCAGCAATTGCTCGATGCCGGCGCGCAGTACGTGATCGCCACCGAAGAACAGGATCTGGTCGCCGAGGTGATGAACATCACCGACGGTCAAGGCGCCTCGATCATCTTCGACCCCGTCGGCGGCGCACACTTCCCCCAACTGATCTCTGCGCTGACGCCGGGCGGCACAGTCTTGATCTACGGCGCCCTCAGCACCGACGTGACGCCGCTGCCGATTCTGGACGTGATCGCGAAAAAACCGATCATTCGGGGTTACAACCTGTTCGAGATCACGACACACCCTGAGAGCCAGAAAAAGGCAGTCGAGTTTATTTCCCGGGGACTGGAGTCCGGTGCCTTGAAGCCTCTCATCGAGAAGACATTCAAGTTCGACGAGATGGTCCAGGCCCACCATTACCTGGAAAAGAGCCAGCACCTGGGCCGCATCGTGGTCGTCGTCGATTAAACCGCTGCGGCGACCGCATCCCCCGTCTTTCCTCCAACGCTCCCTCAAGCGCCCTGCTGCCGATCACCGGCAGCAGCAACGCCTGTGTGCGGCCGTTTGAAACAACTTCCGAGATCCCTTTAATGAATGACGCTAAATCAGGGTCAGTGGCAGAACTGTCTGCAGCTGACATGACGAACCACACCGTTGAGGCTTGGAGCACGCGTCAGTGGATGTCTGTGTTTTCCGTGGCGCTGGGCGCTTTCGCTTTCGTGACCACTGAATACTTGCCGGTGGGCGTGTTGCCGCAGATCGCCACGGAACTCGGTGTCACCAACGGCACAGCCGGACTGATGGTGACGATCCCCGGCATCGTGGCGGCAATCTCTGCGCCCGCCATGATGATCGGCGCGGGCCGGATCAATCGTCGCTCCTTACTTATTCTGCTGGCTGCGCTGTTGGTGGCCTCGAACCTGATCAGCGCCCTGGCACCTAACTTCACGATCATGCTGCTGGGTCGCGGGCTGCTCGGCGTCGCGCTGGGCGGATTCTGGGCCATCGCGATCGCCGCGGCCGGACGTCTGGTGAACGCCGACAAAGCGGCCAAGGCCACTGCGATCATCTTTGCCGGCATTACCTTCGCGACGGTACTGGGTGTGCCGTTCGGTACGTTCATCAGCACGCTGTTCTCCTGGCGCGCTTCGTTCCTGGCGACCGCGGCGCTGGCGTTGATTGCACTGACGGCGCAAACGCTGACGCTGCCTTCACTGCCCGCCAATGAAAGCCTGAGCGTGCGGACCTTGCTGCGCTACGTCAGCAAGCACACCACCCAGCGCAGCATTTTGCTGATGGGGCTGATCATCGGCGCGCACTTTGCCTCGTACACCTACATCGCGCCGTTTCTGGTTCAACAGGCCGGGTTCAGCGCCGGGACCATCACCCTGACACTCCTGGGTTTCGGCCTGGTGGGCATGCTCGCCAACTTCCTGGTGTCGGCCAGCGTCACCCGCCATTTGCAACTGTCGTTGGGCGCTGCCGTGGGGCTGATGGTCCTCTCGCTGGTGGCGCTGCCGTACGTGGTCAGCAGCGGCCTGGGCGTGATCACGTCGGTGCTGGTCTGGGGCGTGGCCTACGGCGCTATCCCGCTGGCGTTGAGCAGCTGGATGCAGCTCACCTCGCCGCAGCTACCGGAGGCGAGCTCGGCGATGCTGGTCACCACCTTTCAGATCGCCATTGCCTCCGGGTCGCTGGTCGGTGGGCTCATCGTTGACGGTTACGGGCTTGCTTCGGCGCTGTTCTTTGGCGCCCTTCTGGGCGTGCTCGGCCTGCTGGTCGTCGCCACCTTCGGCCTGGGCCATGATCGTCTGATCGAGAAGCTGCAAAACTGACGCGTCAAACGAGCTCATTGATGTGCCGGTAGTCAGCCCCCAACTGACGCGCCATTTCACTCGCCCTGCCCAGCCGGATCGGGCCTTGCTCGGTGTCGATCAGCAGGCTCGGGCAATCGAAGGGGCTCAATGTGGGCATGTCTTTGACTCGGCCATCGGTCAGGATCACCAATCGGTGTTCTTCGGCCGGGTAGCGCGTGTGACGCTTGTCCAACCAGTCACCCGCCTGTTCGATCGCGTCCACCAGCGGTGTACCGCCGCCCGCGCCCAAAGCATCCAGCCAAGGCTGCAACGACGGCCCGGCCTTCAGCCCCTGATGCTGCCAGCGCGCCCGCGTGCCGCTGGCGGTGAGCAGCGCCAGTCGGGCGCGTTGCCGGTAGGCATCATCGAACAACTGAGCCAGGAAGCCTTTGGTCTGGCTCAGCGCCTGATGGCGTCGGGTGGACGCCGAGGCATCGACGATCACCAGCCACAAGGTCTGCGGGCGACGGGTTCTGGGTTGACGCACCAGATCGTGACGGGTTTTGGGGCGTCCGCGTAGCAAGCTGGGCAGCCAGGCGATGGCGCCGTCGACACCGGCGCGTGGAGCGCCACTTTTGCCACCGCTGAGCCTGCCGGGTCGAGGGCTGGCATCCGCCCCCGTCACATGGCGAGGGCGGATGCCTAGGGCTTTTTTGGCCAGCTCGGCACTTCACGACGCGCACCGGTGGCCACAGGTTGCGCAGGCATTTCACCCCAGTTGCCGTCTCCCTGTTCCGGCGGTTTTTGCGGCGATTGCGCCGGGTTGTCCGGCGCAGCGGAGGTCGGGGACTGTGGCGCTTGAGGCTCACGCCGCCGGTGACGCAAGGCAAACTCGGCCACCGCATCGATATCGTCTTCGGTGATGGACGACGCGCCCCACCACGCAGCGTGGGCCCGCGCGGCACGCAGCCACACCAGGTCCGCGCGCAGGCCATCGACGCCTGCCGCAAAACAACGCTCGGTGATGGCTGCCAGGCTCGTATCGTCCAGTTCAATGCCCGCCAACAGGCCACGAGCGGTTTCGCAGCGGGCCTTGAGGGCCTGCTGTTCGTGCGCCCATTGTTCGATGAACGCTTCGGGCGCCGCATCGAAATCCAGCCGACGGCGAATGATCTGCCCGCGCTGCTGCGGCAGGGTTTGCCCGCTCAACGTCACGTTCAGCCCGAACCGGTCCAGCAACTGCGGGCGTAATTCGCCCTCTTCCGGGTTCATCGTGCCGATCAGGACAAAACGTGCCGCATGGCGATGGGAGATGCCGTCGCGCTCCACCAGATTGACCCCACTGGCCGCGACGTCGAGCAGCAAATCGACCAGATGGTCCGGCAGCAGGTTGACCTCGTCGACGTACAACACGCCGCCGTCAGCCTTGGCCAGCACGCCCGGCGAGAAGCTGGCCCGGCCTTCGCCCAGCGCCGCATCAAGGTCCAGCGTGCCTACCAGGCGCTCTTCGGTAGCGCCCAGAGGAAGCGTGACAAACTGCCCGCTCGCCAACAGATCCGCCAACCCGCGTGCCAGCGTCGACTTGGCCATGCCACGCGGCCCTTCGATCAACACACCACCGATTTTCGGGTCAATGGCGGTCAGGCACAGCGCCAGCTTCAATTCATCGGCGCCGACCACGGCGGCGAGCGGGAAATGTGGGGTGTCTGTCATTTTTTATGCTCTGGGTTCGGGTACATCAAACTTCTGGGTGAGACAATCTGCTTCTGCCACAGGCGTAGGAGCGCGCTTGCCCGCGATTACCGTGTGTCAGCTGCGCATTCGTCACAGAAAAAATGCCATCGCGGGCAAGCGCGCTCCTACGGCCTTCGGCCAGAATCCAGAGCGTACGACGCACGGCACGGGCATCTCATCAAGACTCTTCTATATCCAGCAACAGGTTTTCCAGCGCCTCGCGGTAAGCGCCGGGCGCCTCCCACAGTCCGCGCTGCTGCGCTTCCAGCATGCGTTCGGTCATGTCCCGCAAGGCATCCGGGTTGTGTTGCTGGATGAACTCACGGGTCGACGGGTCCAGCAGATAAGCATCCGCCAGCAACGCGTATTGGTGATCGTCGATCAACTCGGTGGTGGCGTCGAAGGCGAACAGGAAATCCACCGTCGCCGCCATCTCAAACGCGCCCTTGTAGCCGTGACGCTTGACCCCTTCGATCCATTTCGGATTGGCCGCACGAGAACGCACCACCCGGTTCAGTTCTTCCTTGAGGGTGCGAATCTTCGGCAGATCGGGCTGGCTGTGATCGCCATGGTAACTGGAGACCTTGCCGCCACTCAGGCTCTCCACAGCTGCCAGCATGCCGCCCTGGAACTGGTAGTAGTCATTGGAGTCGAGCAGGTCGTGCTCGCGGTTGTCCTGGTTCTGCACCACGGCCTGCACCTGACTCAGGCGTTTGGCAAAATCGGCCCGTGCCGGCGTGCCTTCATCGGCGGCTCCATACGCGTATCCGCCCCAGTTCAGATAAACCTCGGCCAGGTCTTCACGGGTCTGCCACAAGCGGCCGTCGATGGCGTTTTGCACGCCTGCACCGTAGGCACCGGGTTTGGCACCAAAGATCCGCCAGCCCGCCTGCTTCGCCGCCTGCTCATCGCTCAAGCCTTCATCTTTCATTTGCGCACGTTCCTGGCGAACGCGTGCGGCCAACGGGTTCATGTCGTCCGGCTCATCCAGCGCCGCCACGGCTTGCACTGCGGCATCGAACAGACGAATCAGGTTGGCGAATGCATCGCGAAAGAAGCCGGATACGCGAAGCGTCACGTCCACCCGGGGGCGGTCCAGCAAACTCAGCGGCAGAATCTCGAAATCGTCGACCCGCTGGCTGCCGGTCGCCCACACCGGGCGCACGCCCATCAACGCCATGGCTTGAGCGATATCGTCGCCGCCCGTGCGCATCGTCGCCGTCCCCCACACGGACAAGCCCAACTGGCGCAGATAATCACCGTGGTCTTGCAGGTGCCGCTCCAGCAAGAGATTGGCCGACTGGAAGCCGATCCGCCACGCGGTCATGGTGGGCAGATTGCGCACGTCCACGGAGAAAAAGTTGCGCCCGGTCGGCAGCACGTCCAGCCGCCCACGACTGGGGGCGCCGCTCGGTCCGGCCGGCACGAAACGTCCGCTCAGCGCGTCCAGCAGACCGCGCATTTCCGCCGGTCCACAGGCATCCAAGCGAGGAATCACAACCTCTTTTATTGCATTAACAACTCCTTTTAATTCATTGTTTTCAAACGTATTAATGGATTCATCATCATCGACAATCTGCTCGATCAGTCGGGCCGCATACAGTTCCAGCCGCTCGCGCGTATCGCCGACCGTACGCCACGGATCGCTGCTGACTTCATGCAGTACATGAGGTTTCAAACCGGTCCACGGCTCGCCGAGCACACAGTCCAGCGGGTCGAAATCCAACAACAGCGCCTTGCTCAAGGCACGCACCAGGCTCGCCTGCGGACCACGGCCATCACCACGGGGCACGCGCAGGATGGCCAGCAAGGTATCGATGCGCAGCCGTCCGCTGGGCGACTCGCCGAACACGTGCAAACCATCACGAATCTGCGACTCCTTCAAGTCGCACAGGTAGGTGTCCAGCCGTGGCAACCAGACCGCTGCATCGGCATCGCTGTCTAGGTCTTCTTCCAGCGCCAGTTCGCGATCGATATGGGTTTCGCGGACCAGACCGAGAATGTCTTTCTGCAGCTCGCGTGCGCGCCGTGGGTCGAGCAACTGGGCTTCGTAATATTCGTCGGCCAGCAGTTCCAGGTTGCGCAGCGGCCCGTAGGTTTCTGCCCGGGTCAGTGGCGGCATCAGGTGGTCGATGATCACGGCCTGGGTACGCCGCTTGGCTTGAGCACCCTCGCCAGGGTCGTTGACGATGAACGGGTAAATGTTCGGCATGGCGCCCAGAATCGCGTCCGGCCAGCAATGTTCCGACAACCCGACGCCTTTACCGGGCAGCCACTCCAGGTTGCCGTGCTTGCCCACATGAATCACGGCATGCGCGCCATAGGTTCTGCGCAGCCAGAAATAGAACGCCAGATAGCCATGGGGCGGCACCAGATCCGGATCGTGGTACACCGCGCTGTGATCGACGTTAAAGCCCCGGGCCGGTTGAATGCCGACGAAGGTCATGCCAAAACGCAGACCGGCGACCATCATCCGCCCGTTGCGGCACATTGGATCGTGCGCCGGTTGGCCCCAACGCTCGATCACCGCCGTGCGATTGGCTTCGGGCAAGGTTTGAAACGCCGACAGGTACTCGTCCATCGCCATGCTCTGATGGCAAGGCCGTTGATCGAGGCTGTCCGGGTCATTGGTGACGCCGCCGAGCAAGGCGTGAATCAGGGCCGTGCCGCTGTGTGGCAGCCCTTCGACGGGGAAGCCTTCGCCCTGCATCGCCGTGAGGATGTTCAGCGCCGCTGCGGGCGTGTCCAGCCCCACGCCGTTACCGATCCGGCCATCCCGGGTCGGGTAATTCGCCAGAATCACCGCCACGCGCTTATCTGCATTGGCCGTGCGCGCCAGCAACACCCAGCGCCGCGCCAGTTCGGCGACGAAATCCATACGCCCCGGTTGCGCGCGATAGCAAACCACGTCGGACTGACTGCGCTCGCTGTACCAGGCCAGGTCCTTGAAGCTGATCGGGCGGCTGATGATGCGTCCGTCCAGCTCCGGCAACGCAATGTGCATCGCCAGATCCCGGGAGCCAAGCCCTTGCTCGCTGGCCTGCCAGGCCGGTTCGTTGTCCTGCGCGCAGATCGCCTGAATCACCGGAATATTGCGCCGGAACGGGCGCAAATGCGGTGCTTCAGGGCTCGACTGGGCAAACCCGGTGGTGTTGAGGATGACCTCACACGCTGTCTCGTCCAGCCAGTCCTGCACGGCGGCCAGGCATGCTGGCTCTTTCAGGCTGGCAACGGCGATGGGCAGCGGGTTCAAGCCTTGCGCCAACAACCGCTCGCAGAAGACATCAATGAAACCGGTGTTGGCCGCCTGCAGGTGCGAGCGGTAAAACAACACCGCCGCCACCGGGTGATCCGTACGCCAGTCGGCTTGCCAGTCAGCCACACCGGCCTGGGCCTTGGTCGGGTGATAAATCGCCGTGCGCGGCAACGTCTGTGGCTCATCCCACGCATAATCGCGCGCCAGCCACCGACTGGCGATGCACCGGAACAACGCCAGCGCATTCTGCTTGCCGCCCTGGCGCAAGTAATGCCAGAGCCGGTCCCGGTCTTCGGCGGGCTCAGTGCTCAGGTCGCTGAGCTCTGGATCAGGGCGATCGTCGCCGGGGACCAGAATCAGTTTCACACCCTTCGCCGCCAGTTCCACCAGTCGCTCGACGCCGTAACGCCAGTAACCGATGCCGCCGTGCAAGGAAATGAGAATGACCTTGGCATGACGCAGCACTTCATCGACGTAAAGGTCCACCGACGCATGGTTCTGCACCTGCATGGGGTTGGCCAGACGCAGGCTGGGGTAATCGTCCGGCAATTGCTGCGCGGTTTCCGCGAGCAACGCCAGATGGGAATCGCCGCTGCACAGAATCACCAGCTCGGCGGGGGTTTGCCCAAGGTCAGCGATGCTGTCGTCGGGGACAAAGCCACCGGGCTGGGTGCGCAGCAGGTGCATGGCTTAGCCTTTGATCTCGGCCGACGTGACGGCAGCGCGCAACTGGGCCTCAAGCACGTCCGCGTCGAGTGCCTGGCCAATCAGCACCAGATGGGTCAGACGCTCTTCGTCGGCCTTCCAGGCGCGGTCGAAGTGCTTGTCGAACCGGGTGCCGACGCCCTGCACCAACAAACGCATCGGTTTGCCGGGAATCGCGGCGAACCCTTTGACGCGCAGAATGCCGTGCTGAACGACCGCCTGGGTCAAGGCGTCGAGCAGCAGCGCTTCATCGGCTTGCGGCAGCGAGATGGAAATCGAATCGAACGCGTCATGGTCGTGATCGTCGTGGTCATCGCCCTCGTGATGATCGTGGTGCGTCTTGCGCCCGTCGATGTGCAGCTCGGACTCGGCGCCCAGACCCAACAGGACGCTGATGGGCAACTGGCCCTTGCTGGCTTCGATGACTTTCACGGCAGGCGGCAGTTCTTCGGCAACTTCAGCGCGCACCGCGGCCAATGCGTGAGCGTCGAGCATGTCGGCCTTGTTGAGAATGACCAGGTCGGCGCTCGCCAGTTGGTCGGCGAACAGCTCGTGCAACGGGGACTCGTGGTCCAGGTTCGGATCGAGTTTGCGCTGCGCATCGACCTGATCCGGAAATGCCGCGAACGTACCCGCAACGACGGCCGGGCTGTCGACCACGGTGATGACGGCGTCAACGGTGCAGGCGTTGCGGATCTCAGGCCACTGGAAGGCTTGAACCAGCGGTTTTGGCAGAGCAAGGCCGGAGGTTTCGATGAGGATATGGTCCAGATCACCACGGCGGGCAACCAGTTCCTGCATCACCGGGAAGAACTCTTCCTGGACGGTGCAGCACAGGCAGCCGTTGGCGAGTTCATAGACGCGACCGTTGGCTTCTTCTTCGGTGCAGCCGATGGTGCATTGCTTGAGGATTTCGCCGTCGATGCCCAGCTCGCCGAACTCGTTGACGATCACCGCGATACGGCGCCCTTCGGCGTTGTCGAGCATGTGACGCAACAGGGTGGTTTTGCCCGAACCGAGAAAACCGGTGACGATGGTGACAGGAAGTTTGGCCAGTGTTTTCATCGGATGCCCTATGGCGTAGCGGCGGGCAAGCAGGACGAGAACCGCGCAGCCGTCGAGGTCGACAGGCTCGCCATTCGATTCGCCACCGGATCACCCCGCCCGGTTGTAATGAGAATTCGCAGGGCCTTGCTCAAAGCAGGCCCGTCTTCGAGGCAGGTCTCCTGGCTCACGGCGGCGAAGTGGCTGACACGATCGTCAGGCCGCTCGCGTTCATCACGCCTTCCCGCTCGCGCAGTGGCTGTGCAATGAACATGACCGTTTACAGTTGCGGGGGCAGCTGCGGCATGTACCGCATTCCCTTCTTAGCGCCGGTGTCAGGAAACCCGAGCCGGCGAACCTCAAGTGCGCAAGGCTACGCAGTGGTCAGGCGAAGGTCAACGAGCAAACGGTGTACGTGGGGGCATTTTTCAGCCTGCACCCAAGTCCCGTTTTGCAGTGTTTGGACCATTGATGTCGAAGAGCAAAATCACCAGCAGAACAGAATCAGGGAGATCAGGGCGACGCGAGACCTGTAGGAGCGTGGTTTGTGTCTGGGCCGCATCCCGCGATCTGACGGGAACCGGCAGCCAACCCTGTGAATGCGTTCTGCCTGACACTGCCAAAGGAATTTAGTTTTGCTACTGCTTAGCAGCAGATCGTCGGACAAGCCGGACTCCTACGCCTTCGGCAGAATCAAGAGCACAGCGGACATCCATGAATCTAGTGATCGTTCCCACGCTCCGCGTGGTCACGCAGCGATCGACGCTCCGCGTCAACGGGCACGCTGGGTGTCCTGGTAGGCCTGAAATCTGTGGGAGTCAGCTTGCTGACGAATGCGGAGGATCATTCACCGTAGAGGTATCTGGCCCACCACCTTCCACGGAATGCCGCCCAGACCAATCGCGTTCTCACAGGTCATGCAGTTGCCGTAAATCCTGCGAACGGCAAATCCCGACAGCCATCAACGAAAACCACCCGCCCGCTGACTCCAACCCGCGCTGGAGATGGCATGCGCCGTGTGAATCAGCGAAGGACCAAAGGCTTTGCGCGCGTCCTGGAAACTCCAGCGGCTGGCCGGTACCGAGATGTTGATTGCACCCAACGGCGTGCCACCCGCATCGACAATCGGCGCTGCCAGGCTGATGTCTCCCAGAAAATACTCACCCTCAATGCTGCTGTAACCCTCTTCCCGGGCCTCGGCGATGGTGTCGAGTAAAGCGTCCAGATCGGTGATCGTGGCGTGCGTGTGCATCGGGCGCGGCATCGCGCGAAGCAAATCGGCGCAAGCCTGGGGGTCGAGTCGGGACAGGTACGCTCGCCCCGACGCAGTGCAATACATCGGCAGGCTCAGTCCCAACGGCATCGGAATCATCACCTGATTGTGGCTGGGGAAACGCGCGACGAAGACCATCTCGTGCCCGTCCGGCTCGGACAGGTTGCAGCTTTCGTGGCATTCCCGGTTGAGTTGATGCAGGTACGGCGAAGCCCGGTCGATCAGGCTGTCGGTCTGCAGGTAACCAAAGCCCAGCGACAAGGCGCGCGGCGTCAATTGATAGCGCTTGCTTTGCGGGTCCTTGCGCAGGTAACCCAAGGCCTCGAGCGTGAAAGCAAACCGCTGCGCCGCGCTTTTGGTGATGCCGGTGGCGGCGGCGATCTCGGGCAGATTCATGCTCGGGTTTCCGGCACGGAACGCCATGATCACTTCAAGACCGCGTGCCAGCGTGCTGGCGAACAATGGCGAGTCCTCGGGCGCGATTTTCTCGGCGGGCAGTTTTTCGTCAGGCATGGAATCTTGGCTCATGAGCGCTCGCGAATGATGGCGGTGTGATTGACTGACTGGCGCTCGCAGCGGGTACAGGCAAAAAAAAGCGACTGTACCCGACACGATACCTTCGTCAACCGCCCAGATGCACCCAGACCGATTTGGTCTGCGAATACTGGGTCAGCGCCTCCAGGCAACGGTCGCGGCCGTTACCCGACTGTTTAAAACCGCCCCAGGGTTGGGTCATGTCGCCGTGATCGAAGCAGTTGACCCAGACGATCCCGGCCTCCACGTCCCGGGCGAAGGTCAGCGCCTTGTCGATGTTCTGGGTCCAGACGGACGCCGCGAGGCCATAGATCGAGTCATTGGCAATCTCCAGCGCGTGCTCCAGGCCTTTGACCCGAATCGCTGCGGCCACAGGGCCGAACACTTCTTCACGGGCCAGGGTCATGTCAGGCGTAACATCGGCATACAGCGTCGGGCTGACGAAGGCGCCATGCTCCAGGCCCTGCGGCACACCGCCACCGAACACCAGCCGACCTCCTTCGGTATTGGCCTTGTCGATGTAGCCCAACACGCGCTTCTGCTGCTGGAACGAGACCATCGAGCCCATGCGCGTGCTCGGGTCAAACGGGTCTCCCGGCACGAAACGCCCTTGCGCCACCGACGTGAAGCGCTCGATGAAAGCGTCGTAAAGGCTGTCCTGCACCAGCAAGCGAGAGCCGGCGTTGCACACCTCGCCCTGATTGGCGTAAATGCCATTCACCGCATAGCTCACCGCGCGATCAAGATCGGCGACGTCGGCCAGAATGATCTGCGGGCTTTTGCCACCGCATTCGGTCGTCACGCGCTTCATGTTCGACTGACCGGCATAGACAAACATCTTCTTGCCAACGTCGACCGAACCGGTGAAGCCGATCTTGTCGACGTTCATGTGCAGCGCCAGCGCCTCCCCCGCGTCGGCGCCCAGCCCTTGAACCACGTTGAACACGCCTGGCGGTCCGCCCGCCTGCATGAACAGGTCGGCCAGCAGGACAGCGCTCGACGGCGACTGCTCGGCGGGCTTGAGCACCACCGAATTGCCCATTGACAGCGCCGGCGCAAGTTTCCAGGCGGCCATCAACAACGGATAGTTCCAGGGCACGATCAGCCCGACCACACCCAGCGGCTGACGCAGGATGTAATGCAGCGCCTCTGGCGTGGTGCTGGTGACCGCGCCTTCGATCTTATCAATGGTCTCGGCGAAGAACTGAAACGACAAGGCCGAATACGGCACATCCACTTCCAGCATGTCGGTGATCGGCTTGCCCATGTCCAGCACGTCGAGCATGGCGAAGGCTTCGGCCTGCGCTTCGATCAACTGCGCGAAACGGTAGAGCACGGCCATCCGGTCCCTGGGCGCAAGACGGGACCAACTGCCTGACTTGAACGCGCGCCGGGCGGACTTGACCGCCACATCGACGTCCTCCGCCCGGCTGCGCGGCGCCGTGCCGTGAACCTTGCCCGTGGCCGGATTGACCACCTCGAAGGTGTCGCCGCTCAAGGCTGCGCAGTGTTCGCCGTCGATGAAGTTGCTGATGCGGTAGTCGAACTGGCTCAAGCGCTGCTGCCAGTCGGCGGCGCTGCGTCGCGACAGTGTCTGGTAGATCGTGGTCATGAACACCCCCTGCAAGAACGAACGTTAAAAAGATCGCCGGCTCAAACCGGCGTGGCGGAAAATGCCCGGGCCACACCCGGCGCCACGCTCAGATAAATGCCATCGCCCGGACGCAATGCCTCGTTGTGCTGGGCATTGCCATCGCACGGCAGGTCGAGGGTCAGGGCATCGACACCCGGCACGCTGACCTGAATGCGCAATGAGCGCCCGTGAAACAGGGTTTGCACCACCGTGGCCTGGGTCATCGAGGCATCGCCCTGAGCCGGTCGTGCTTCCACGCGCACGTCTTCAGGCCGTAAGGAGACCGTGACCCGATCCCCGGAACGCAATGACTGATCGCTGCGCGCCAACATGTGCATTGCCCCGACCTTGACCCTGAACAAAGGGCTGTCGGTGCCTGTCACTTCGCCAGGCAGCAGATTGCTCGCGCCAATGAAGCCGGCGACGAAGGTCGTGGCAGGTTGATCGTAAAGCGCCGCAGGACCGGCCACCTGCTCGATACGGCCGTTGCGCATGACCGCGATGCGGTCGGAAATCGACAGCGCTTCGGTCTGGTCGTGGGTGACCATCACGAAGGTCGTGCCCAATTGCGATTGCAGGCGCTTGAGCTCGACTTGCATGTGCTGGCGCAGGTGCGCGTCGAGCGCGGACAGCGGTTCGTCCAGCAGCAACACCCGAGGTCGGCATACCAACGCGCGAGCCATGGCTATCCGTTGTTGCTGCCCGCCGGACAAGTCCTGAACCCGCGCCTTGGCCTTGTCCGCCAGCCCCACCAGCTCTAGCATGTCGCGAATCCGCGTGCGCGACTCACCTGCGCTGACGCCCGCAAGGCTCAGGCCGAAGCCGACGTTGTCGCTGACATTGAGGTGCGGAAACAGCGCGTAGTCCTGAAACACCGTGTTCACCGGACGCCCATACGGCGGCGCGTCGGTCAGGTCCTGCCCATCGATGAAAATTTTCCCCGACGTCGGCCCTTCGAACCCGGCAATGAGCCGCAGGGTTGTGGTCTTGCCACACCCCGACGGGCCTAACAGGCTGATGAACTCGCCACTGGCAATGTCCAGGTCGATGTTATCGACACTGAGAATGCTCTCGGTGTAGCGCTTGCTGACGCCTCTGAGGCTGACCACGCTGGTGTCTGTCACGAGCGAATTCCTCGTTCAAATTGTGGACTGAATACCGTTGCGCGATCCGCTTCTACCCAACGGAGGCGAGCAAGCGTGCTCCTACAGGCCTTCGGCCAGAATGACGCGGGCCATCAACCGCCCGCTTTGACCCGTTCGAACAGCTTGGCCAGCTCGTCATTGCTAGGAATCGGCTTGGTCAACACGGTGTCCCGCAGCATGGTTTCCGGGTCGTTGGGCAGCGAGAGCTCCTCGAGCTTGGCGGCCGGGACTTGTTTGAAGGCGGCCTCGCTCGCGCTGCCGTAACCGTACTCGTTGATCAGGCTCGCCCCCGACTCGGGGTTCATCCGCGCGTTGATGAAGTCGTACGCCAGGTCCACATGCTTGGCATCCTTGAGCATCACCATGCCGCAGACCCAGGTGAGCATGCCTTCCTTGGGCTTCATGAACGCCACCGGCACGTTCTGTTTCTTCAATGCCGTGGCCGAAGCGTTCCAGGCCATGGCCGCCACCAGCTCCCCACTCGCCAGGCTCTGTTCAACCGAGGTCATGTCGGTGGTGTAGGACGACATCAACGGTCGTTGCTGACGCAGCATCGCGCCCACTTTCTCCAGCTGTTTGTCGTCCATCTTCTTGAACGGATCGACGCCCGCCAGCAAAGCGGCCACCAGCGGCGTGTCGTGCACCGCATCGATGGTCGCCATCTTCCCGGCATAGGGCGAGGCGGGATCGAAGAACATCTTCCAGGTCGCTTCCGGATTTTTCACCAGGTCGGTGCGGTACAGGATCGAGGTATTGCCCCAGTCCCACGGCACCATCCAGACCTTGCCGTCCGCGTCGACGATGCCCGGCAGCTTCTGCAGGACCGGGAAAATCTGGTCCCAGTGCTTCAAGCGTTTGGGGTCCAGCGGTTGAATCAGGCCCGCCTGCTTCCAGCGGTCCAGCTTGTCGTAGCACGGGTGGGCGAGGTCCGGATGGAAACCCGCGCGCGCCTTGGACAGCGCGTCGTCGTCATCGCCGAACACCGAAATATCCACCTGCCCTGCGTGGGCTTTTTCGAAGTCACCGTGAAACTGCGGCAATTCGTAACCTGACCAGGTGAAATAGGTCAGTTTGCCGCTGTCGGCAGCCTGGGCGCCCTGCTGCAACAACGTGGCGCCGAGGGCAAAAGCGCTCAGGCCCAATACCCAGGCGCGTGAATCAGTCATGCGGATTTTCATGAGACCTCCGAGCTATTTCATTATGGAGTTGGCAGAGGAACGGGTGCCGCGACGCCGCAGGTGCTCGGCCAGCGCAGCCAGAATCACGGAGACCACAAGGATCACCGTGCCGAGCGCCATCACGCTCGGCAGTTGCTTGGGAAAACGCAGTTGGCTCCAGATGTAGATCGGCAAGGTGGGTTCGGTGCCAACCAGAAAAAACGCGACGATGAACTCGTCAAACGAGGTAATAAACGCCAGCATGAACGCGGACAACAGGCCCGGCAGCGCCAGCGGTAACGCGACCCGGCGGAACGTCGTCCACTCATCCGCGCCCAGGTCCATGGCCGCGTCCTCCAGGCTGCGCGGGAAGGCCGCGAATCGGCTGCGCATCACCACCACCGTGGTCGGCAGGCAGAAACATACGTGGCCGACGACGATAGCGCCCAGCGAAGGCCCCGGCCCGATCAGGTTGACGCCCACCAGCAATGCAATGCCCAACACCACGCCCGGCAACAAAATGGGCAGCCGCGCCAGCAATGAGATACCGCGCGCCAGAGGCGAACTGCGACGCAAGTCGGCGTAGGCGATCAGGCAACCGGCAGCGGTGGCAATCGCTGCCGCCGTGCTGGCGACCACCAGGCTGTTCAATGCCGCATTGCGCAGGCGCGGATCGTCCATCAGGCTTTGATACCACTGCAGCGTGAAGCCTTTGAGCGGAAACGCGGGTGCGATGGAGTCGTTGAACGAGAAGACCGGAATCAGCAGCGTCGGCAGGTACAGGAACACCAGATACGCTGCGACGTAGACCACCAGCCAGTGACGCGTCAGGTAACGGTTCATGTGCGGGTGCTCCAGCGGGTGATGATCCAGCGCGCCGCCACCACGACGATTGCAATGGCGATCATGCTGATCACCGCCAACGCTGCACCGGCCGGCCAATCGTTGGCCTTGCCGAACTGGGCCTGAATCAGGGTGCCGATCATCGAGCTGTTAGGGCCGCCAACCAGCGCCGGGGTCACGTAATCGCCCACCGTGGGCACGAACACCACCAACGCCGCGGACAGGATGCCCGGCACAGACAACGGCAAAACCACCCGAAAGAACCCTTGATACGGCTTGGCACCCAAGTCCGCTGCGGCTTCGAACAGGTTCTTCGGCAGCCCTTGCAGGCAGATGTAAAGTGGCAGGACCGCGAAGGCTGCGTAAGCGTGGGCAAGCGTAATCACGACGGTAGAAGGCGTGTTGAGCAGCCCGTTGAGCGGCGCATCGATCACCCCCAACTGCATCAACGCCGAATTGAGCACGCCGTTATAGGCCAGGACGATTTTCCAGGCGAACACCCGCAACAGGTAACTGGTCCAGAACGGCAGGGTGACCAGAAACAGCAGCAGGTGGCGCCAGCGACCGGCGCGGAACGCGAGGAAGTACGCCACCGGAAACGCCAGCACCACGGTCGCGAGTGTGACGATGGCCGAGAGCACGATCGAGCGCAGCAAAACCAGGCGCGTCAGCGGATCGGTCAATGCCGACCACAGGTTGTCGAGACTGAACGCCGAGCCGATGATCTGCCCGTCGTTCACCCGCACGCTCATGTACAGCAGCAGCCCCAGCGCGAACAGGATCAAGGTGCAGGTGATCAACCCGCCCGGCAGGTTGAGCAATGCGTCGAATACCTTGGCGCGAGAGCGGCGTGGCATTTGGGTCGCGGACAGCGTCATGTCTGCTGGGACCTCTGCGTGTGTTCGGCTCATCGTTTGCCTCCCCTGACCCGACGTTCGAACAGGTCCTGAAAACGCATGACGTTGGCTGCGACCCGAGCCACGTTGCGATGCAAGGGCGCGGCGGGCATGGCCTTGAACGGCGTTACCGGGTAGGCGCTCTCTTCGGGTGGCAAACCGTTGACCAGGTCCGCGACGAGTCCGCCCATGCGTGTTGCCATCGCCACGCCACGTCCGTAATAGCCCAGCGCGACGGTCAAACCCGGCTCGGGCTGGCTAAGCATCGGAAGACTGGCGGCCGGCACGGCCACCCGACCGCACCAGCAGTGAGTGATCGGCACAGTTTCCAGCATCGGATAGATGTCCAGCATCTCTGCCCGCACGCGTGCAACATCGCCGCTGTTCAACTCGTCGCGAAAGGCGCCGCGGGTGCCAAGCACGAAGCGGCCGTCGTCGGTCCTTCGAAAGTAGCGCAGCACACGGAACGTATCGGAAACGGGCAACCCCCCCGGCAGAATCTGTTCGAGCAACGCAGCAGACAACGGCGCCGTGGCAGCTTGCAGGCTCCACAACGTCACGTAGGTGTGCGGCAACGCACGCAGCAACGGTGATGAGTAGGCATTGGTCGCGATGACCACCTGTTCTGCGCGGATCTCTCCGTTAGCCGTGATGACGGTCCAGCCGCCTTCGCTACGTCGCAACTGCAACGCCGCGCAATGTTCGAAGATCTTCACCCCGCGCGATCTGGCTGCTGCGGCCAGCCCCTGCACATACTGATAAGGCTGCAACTGCCCCGCCCGTCGGTCCAGCAGCGCGCCTTTATAAATAGACGTGCCGAGCAGCTGCGTGGTCTGGGCCCGGTCGAGTACCTGCACATCGCCGCCGCGCGACTGCCACTGAACGGCGCGGTTCAACAAGTTGTCCAGCGCGGCCTCGTGATGGGCCGCCTGGACCCAGCCGTCCTGACGCGCGCCGCACTCAATGTCCAAACGCTTGATCAGGTCGAACACATGCTGGGCCGCACCCCCTACCAAATCAGTAAGCGCGGCGCCCTTCGACGGCCCAAACCGCTGCTCCAGCTCCTCGGGGTTCAGCTTGAGTCCGGGAATCACCTGCCCGCCGTTACGGCCCGAAGCACCGTCACCGATGCTCAGGGCATCCAGCACCACCACGTCGCCGTTACTCGCAGACAGTTCAAGCGCGGTGGACAGGCCGGTATACCCCGCACCGATCACCACGCAACGCGCACGGGCCGGGAGCCTGGAGACAAACGCCGGCAGGGCTGACTGAACCTGCCAAAGGCAACTGAAGAGATCGGCTGATGCTTTCAAGATTCACCTGTATCGATAATCGATATAGGGCTATTTATATTCGATATCTTCAAGCGCACAAGTGCCTTTCGCTGTGACGGTCGTTTCTGCGGCAAATGCGTCGTTAAAGCCTCTTCGATCTATCGATATTCGATAGATCATCGTTGAAGGGCAGCGATGGGCTCTTTACCCTCACGCCACTCCGATTGACTGAGGCCCGGCACCGTGGTCTCCTACACGCCTTGTTACGGGTGCCCTTCACAGGGTGAAACGGGAAACCGGTGCGCGCAGACCTCAGGGTGTGTGCAAGTCCGGCGCTGCCCCCGCAACGGTAAGCGAGTGAAGAGTCAGATCCACTGTGTCGGTAGCGATATGGGAAGGCGATTCTTGAAGGCATGTGGCAGTTGCACGTGTCCCTCGCAAGCCCGGAGACCGGCCCGACAACGACACATAACGAACCCGCGGTGGGCGGGCGCTGTTGAGTTCACGGCCGACGCTCGTCCGCCGTGTGCCTTGCGCCTTCCCGTCCGCTGACATTTCAGAGGGAAGCGCCATGTCGATCAGCACCACCCGCCAGACATCCAGCCACATCACGACTCAGACCCAACGCCTGACCGCCGCCATCTGCGCGATGATCCTTGGCGCGTGCCTGGTGTACTTCGCCGGTTTCTCGCATATCGACGCCGTGCACAACGCTGCGCACGATACCCGTCACAGCGCCGCCTTCCCTTGCCATTGAGACCTGTCGCCATGTTCAAGCGAATCGCTCAAACAGCCGGTTTCACGGGACTGCTCGCCGCCCTGCTGCTGACCCTGCTGCAAAGCTTCTGGGTCGCCCCCTTGATCCACGAAGCCGAAACTTATGAGAAAGCCCCGGCCGCCGAACAGCACGCGCATGCTGAAGGTGCCATGGCTGCTCATGTCCACGACGAAGAGGCCTGGGAGCCCGAAGATGGCTGGCAGCGCGTGCTGTCCACCACCGGCGGGAACCTGGTGGTCGCCGTGGGTTTCGCGCTGATGCTGGCCGCGCTCTACACCTTGCGCACGCCGACTGCCACGCGCCAAGGCGCACTTTGGGGGCTGGCCGGTTTTGCCGTGTTCGTCCTGGCGCCAACCCTGGGCTTGCCGCCTGAGCTGCCGGGCACAGCGGCCGCCGACCTGACTCAGCGTCAAATGTGGTGGGCGAGCACTGCCGCCTCGACGGCAGTCGGTCTGGCGCTGATCGTCTTCGCCCGTCACGGGCTGTTGAAAGTGCTGGGGGCCGTGATCCTGGTGATTCCACACGTGGTTGGCGCACCCCAGCCAGACGTTCATTCAGCCTTGGCGCCGCAGGCACTGGAAGCACAATTCAAGATCGCCTCGTTGCTGACCAACGCCGCCTTCTGGATTGCGATGGGCCTGATCAGCGCCTGGCTGTTTCGCCGTGGCGAAGCGCAAGCGGATCACGCAGGACTGAACCACGCGCTATGAGTGAACCCGGCAACCGGCCGATTCGGGTGATCGGCCTGGGCTGCCAGCGCGGTTGCCCCGCGTCGGCACTGCTGGGGCTGATTGACGTCTGCCTGCGGGAACACGCGCTGACATTGAGCGATGTCACCGCCCTTGCCTCCATTGACAGCAAATCGACCGAGGCCGGGCTGCTGGCGCTGGCGGAACAGCTCCAGTTGCCGATCGGTTTTTTCAGCGCGGATGAGCTTGCGGTTTTCGAGCCGCACCTGAGTCACCGCTCACAGATCGCTTTCGACCACACGGGTTGTTATGGCGTGGCAGAGAGTTCGGCACTGGCGATGGCGTCGCGATTAAGCGGCTCGCCTGTCACGTTGCTGATCGAGCGATGCAACAGTTCTCAAGCAACCTTCGCATTGGCTTCCACGTTGTAATGCCATTTCCCTGTGGGAGCGAATTCATTCGCGAATCGGAATTTCAGGCGCCGAATGTGCAGGCGCCTGGACGATTTTTCGCGAATGAATTCGCTCCCATAGAAATCGTGCCTGCCCCGAGTGCAGAAGTACAAGAGTGAGTAATCTGGAGACCCCATGACCGTTTTCTTCATCGGCGCAGGCCCCGGCGATCCGGACCTGATCACCGTCAAAGGCCAGCGTCTGATCCGCACCTGTCCGGTGATCATCTATGCCGGATCGCTGGTCCCGGAGGCCGTTCTGGAAGGCCATCAGGCGGTTCAGGTGACAAACAGTGCAGCGTTACACCTGGAACAGATCATCACCCTGATGAAATCTGCTCATGCAAACGGCCAGGACGTGGCGCGTGTGCACTCCGGCGACCCGAGCCTGTATGGCGCCATTGGCGAGCAGATTCGTTGCCTGCGCGAGTTGGGCATCCCCTTCGAAATCATCCCCGGCGTCACCGCCACGGCGGCGTGTGCCGCCCTGCTGGGCACCGAACTGACGCTGCCTGACATTTCTCAAAGCGTGATTCTGACCCGGTACGGCGACAAGACCGCGATGCCGGAAGGCGAGGCGTTGGGCGACCTCGCGCGGCACAAGGCAACGATGGCGATTCATCTGGGGGTCAACAATCTCGCAAAGATCGTCGCGGAGTTGACACCGCACTACGGCTTGGATTGCCCGATTGCAGTCGTTCATCGCGCCAGCTGGCCGGATCAGGATTGGGTGGTCGGGACGCTTTCTGATATCGAACACAAGGTGCAGGAAAAGGGTTTCAGGCGCACGGCGTTGATTCTGGTGGGGCGGGTGCTGGGAAATGACGTGTTCAGCGAGTCATCGCTGTATCGGGCCGGGCGTGCGCATGTGTTCAGGTCTTAAAACGCGCGCATAACTGACACGACACGCCTACAGAAACTGTGCGCCAAACAAAAAGCCCCGAACCAGTCGGGGCTTTGTGTGCAGTAGAAATCACTCAGTAGTAGGCGTTTTCTTTCTGAGTGTGGTCAGTCACGTCACGCACGCCGGACAGCTCAGGAATGCGCTCCAGCAGCGTACGCTCGATGCCTTCCTTGAGCGTCACGTCAGCCTGACCGCAACCTTGGCAACCACCCCCGAACTGCAACACGGCGATGTTGGCCTCGTCTTCCTCGACCACATCGATCAGAGTAACCTGACCACCGTGGCTCGCCAGACCCGGGTTGATCTCGGTCTGCAGGTAGTAGTTGATGCGCTCGTTGATCGGGCTGTCGGCATTGACCATCGGCACTTTGGCGTTCGGCGCCTTGATGGTCAGCTGGCCACCCATGCGGTCAGTGGCATAGTCGACCACTGCGTCATCCAGAAACGCTTCGCTGAACGAATCAATCCAGGCCGTAAAGCTTTTGAGGCCAATGGCTTTGTCTTCAGGCTTTTCTTCGCCTGGCTTGCAATAAGCAATGCAGGTTTCAGCGTATTGGGTGCCAGGCTGGGTAATAAACACGCGGATGCCGATGCCGGGGGTGTTCTGCTTTTCCAGCAGATCGGCCAGGTAATCGTGGGCGGCATCGGTAATAGTAATAGCGGTCATGAAAATTCCTCGCAGACGTGAGGCGGAGTTTACGCCATTCCACGGCAACTGACAAAGTCCTAGTATTTCGCTCAGGTAATTTCGACGACCCCCGTCATCGCGCCCGCGCTGTCAGGGAACGGCCACCTCCTTAGCTTCCCTTGGGCCGTCCAGCCACCCTTTCATCCGGCGATACAATCCTTTCTCGATCCACTCGTAGCTCAGCCACGCGCCAAGCGCGATCACCGGGACGCACACGGCGAATGCCACGTACGGATTGACCCCATACCGCTGAGTGGTCAGCCAGCCGCCGTACAACACCAGCACATGCAGCAGGTACACCGAATAGGAGCAGTCACCCATGGTTTTGAGCAGGCGACTGCCGCGCATGTAAGGTTCCAGCGAAATACACGCCACCACGATTACTGCGCTGGGCAGTCCCCAGTTGATGATGCGCAGGTCCGGGGGGAGCTGCTTGATTGTCAGCAACGCGCAACCGATGGCCAGCAACGGCAGCCACAGTCGCTCGGTGATCCAGCCGCGGCGGTAGATGACCCCAATACCGATGCCGAGCAAAAATTCATAAACGATATCGTTGGCATAGAAACGACTGATCAGCCCTGAACGCCCGAGCACATCGGTCACCGCGAACAACGCGGCGGCGACGATCAACGGGCGTAAGCGCTGCTGGAACAGGAACACCATCGAAAACAGGACGTAGAACAGCATTTCGTAGTTCAGCGTCCAACCCACGTTCAATGTCGGGTACAGACCATAACCACCGGGGTTTTCAGACGGGATGAACATCAGCGAAAGAATGAAACTCTGCCAGTCCACGACCTGATGCGGCAACAAAGGATGCGCGACGACCACCAGCAGCCCCATCACGAGGGTGTAGAGCCAATAGGCGGGGACGATGCGGATAATGCGGTTGAGCATGAACCGGCTGGCGGGTATGTCCTTGTCCACCGTCGACAGGTAGATCACCAGACCGCTGATGACGAAGAAGATGTCGACCCCTACAGCACCCTTTTCAGTAAAAAACCGGCCGATGGGGCCGCTGGGATGAAAGTCGAAAAAAATCTGCATGAAGTGGTGACACACAACGGCCCACGCGGCGAGTGCCCGCAGGGCTTGAACCGAAATCAACATCGCTAACCTCTTGCTTCGTCGGGTTTGACCCACGATCAGGACCTCCAAAAAGGCCGCGCTTGCAGGACGACTCACAGGGTCCGACTTCAAGATTTGCAAAAAGGTTCGGCGGGGCTGACCGGCTGCATAATGGCTGCAGGCCATGTTTTATAAGGCTTTTCCCGTTATACCCCGAACCTGTAGGCGTGAGCGTGCTCGCGATGGCGGTCTCTCAGTCAGCAATTTTTTTGCGGACACCCTCGCGAGCAAAGTCACTCCTGCAGAGATCATCAGAGGTTTTCATACCGGTTCATATCGAGCACACCCGCCTCGGCCGGCTCGGTCTCTTGAATGTAGTGATCCAGGTCATGGAAATACGTCCAGAACAACGGATTACTGCGACGCACGCCCCAACGCTCGACGATCTTCTCGAACGCTTCCTTGTGCTCGTGGGCTTGCTCCATCGCATCGACAAAGGCACTGACTTCATTGGCCGGAATGTTGAAGATGAAGTTCGGATAACTGCTGAGCACACCCGGATAAATCGTCAAGCTGTCCAGCCCCGGCTGATAGCGGTAAGCCTCGCCCAGCAGGAACGCCACGTTACTGTGCGCGCGATTACGCAGCATGCTGTAGACGATGCGCTTGCCGCTCCCGTCCTGAATCCGCAGCATCGTTGCTTCCGGCAGCCTGTCGATGACCCGCAGGCCCGCCGCAGGTCGCGAAACCAGTCGGCTGAGCGACTGCTCGACATCGCTGAACACCGGTCCGATGCCTGGCCGAGAGCAATAGGCGCCGGTGCAGCGGTTGATCGGATCCGGCGTAGCGTTGAGCGTCCCGGCCCTCTCCACCAGCTTGCGCTCAAAGTCGTGCTTGGGGTCCTTTTCATCGAGCTTCATGCCCGTGGGCGTGTCGTCGTCGATGGCTTGGTAATCCATCCACATCTTCACCTTGCCGCTGTTCTGGTACCAACTGCCCAGGATGTCGTCGCGCTTGTTCGCCGGCATCAGGCGCAGGAAGTTGACCTCGGCGCCGTTGCGGATCAGGTCGAAATACAGCCGCGTCTGCACCTGATGGGAGACGTTGCCGTACACGTCGAAATTGACCACCAACTGGTAATAAGTGCGCTCCAGCAGAGGGTAGTCGAACAGCCAGACCGTGGTGGGCAGATCGCCAATCAGGCCTTTGTTGACGGTGGCGCTGTCAAAGTGACGGAAGATGGTCAGCAGCGCGTTATCGTTGCCCGCCCACAGCGTCGCCCAACCCGGCGGCGGCATGTCCGCGTACGCATCGCTGCGCAGCTCCTCATACTCGTTACGCTTGTCGCGGTAGTCGTGCCACAGGCTCAGCACACTGCCGACATCGTCGTTCTGCCCCGGCATCGCCAACAGCGGCGTGGCCTTGCCGCGATAGACCGCATCGGTGATGTAGCGGTCATGGGCGGGTTCCTGGAACAGCGCCCAGAAATGGTCGCGAATGACGTCAGTTGCAATCTGGCCGCGACACACCGGACCCCGAATGAAGGTTCTGACGAAGTATTCCGCGTTATCCAGCATGAACTGGTACCGGGCAACCGCCGGGATTTCCTTGAACGTGTCGAACGGGTTGGCCCGACGCTGCGGGCTATAACCCGGCAGCTCGGTGGCGTGCCAGTTACCGCTGTAAAACAGCTGCTTGACCCGATCCAGCTTCTGCGGGCCCATCGGATAGGTGATGTGGGTCTTGTGAACGATGACGCCCTGCACCGGCATCAGGCGGTAATAGAAGGTCGTGCCCGGATCGTCATCCGGACGGCGAGTCGCGATCAGGTCCACCGGCTGGCCGCTCGGCGTGCGTGAACGCACCCATTGAAAGAAATGCCCCGGTTCGCCGCCGGTGAAATAAATGTGCGCAAGAAACAGGTGTTCGTACAGCCAGCGCGCTACCAGGGCTTCGGTCGAACCGGGCCGATTGAAGAGGTTTTCCCAGTCGGTGATCTGCGCCGCTTCCGCCGGACTTGCCTGCAACGGGGTCTGGTCCACCGGCGCCCCGGCTGCCAGCCAGCTTTGCAAGGTGCTGTACTGCGCGTCGCTCAGGCCAGTCACCGCCAGCGGCATGCCCTGACCGGGATGGGACTTGGCATACCCCTCGAACTCCTGGGGCAACGGGCACATGTTCTCGCGATTGAGCCCCAGCACGATGTCGTCCGGGATCCTGGCGTTGGGCACCAGCGGCGCGCTGTGACCGAACTCCAGCATCTTCGCCATCAGCGCAGCTTGGTTGCTCTGGCCATCGAGTACGGAATAAAAACCTTTCTTGCGCCAGGCCTCAGGGCCTTGGGCATCGTAGAAAATCCGCGTCGGCGCCACCGCCTGACTGCGATCGCCCTGATACACCGGCACTTTGGACGCCCCGCGTAACACCCCTTCCCCACTGCCCAGATTCAGCTGGCAGGCCGCATCGTTGCAGGCGTGGCAAGCAACGCACTTCTCGGTGAAGATCGGCTGAATGTCCCGGCTGTAAGAAATGGCCGGGTGTGGAACGGTTGATTGCGGGAGAGGCGACTGCGCGAGCGCTGCACCGCAAAACATCAAGGCCACAACCGTGGCGAACACGCGATGCAACATGGAACGAACGTCCTGAATGTGAAAAATGCCCGATGATTCTACCTGTGGCGAGCGGCCATCAACATGAACAGAATTCATGTAAATTGCGCGACGGTTTAAAACCGTACAGGTTTGCTATTATTTCGCACCTTTCGGCAGCACCTTATTTCGTATTTCTTCGTCCGGGTACTCTTCATGTCAGATCGCAGCGCGCGTCTTCAAGCACTTCAGCAGGCTCTCAAAGAGCGAATCCTGATTCTCGATGGCGGCATGGGCACCATGATCCAGAGCTATCGCCTGGAGGAAGAAGACTACCGCGGCAAGCGCTTTGCCGACTGGCCCAGCGACGTCAAGGGCAACAACGATTTGCTGATCCTGACGCGGCCGGACGTCATCGGTGCGATCGAAAGGGAATACCTGGACGCCGGCGCCGACATCCTCGAAACCAACACCTTCAACGCCACCCAGGTCTCTCAGGCCGACTACGGGATGGAAGCGCTGGTGTATGAACTGAACGTGGAAGGCGCCCGCCTTGCCCGTCAGGTCGCCGACGCCAAGACCCTGGAAACACCGAACAAGCCGCGCTTCGTCGCTGGCGTGCTCGGCCCGACCAGCCGCACCTGCTCGCTGTCGCCAGACGTCAACAACCCGGGCTATCGCAACGTCACCTTCGACGAACTGGTGGAAAACTACACCGAAGCCACCAAGGGCCTGATCGAAGGCGGTGCGGACATGATCCTCATCGAAACCATTTTCGACACCTTGAACGCCAAGGCGGCGATCTTCGCCGTGCAAGGCGTGTTCGACGAGATCGGCTTCGAGCTGCCGATCATGATTTCTGGCACCATCACCGATGCCTCTGGCCGTACCCTGTCGGGCCAGACCACCGAAGCGTTCTGGAACTCGGTGCGTCACGCCAATCCGATCTCGGTCGGCCTGAACTGCGCATTGGGCGCCAGCGAGCTGCGCCCGTACCTCGAAGAACTGTCCAACAAGGCCGACACCCATGTGTCGGCGCACCCGAATGCGGGCCTGCCAAACGAGTTCGGTGAGTACGACGAAGCGCCCGCCGAGATGGCCAAGGTCGTCGAAGAGTTCGCCCAGAGCGGCTTCCTCAACATCGTCGGCGGTTGCTGCGGTACCACGCCGGCTCACATCAAAGCCATTGCCAACATCGTCGCCAACTATGCACCGCGCGCCCTTCCGGATATTCCCAAGGCCTGCCGCCTCTCGGGCCTTGAGCCGTTCACCATTGATCGCAGTTCGCTGTTCGTCAACGTCGGCGAACGCACCAACATCACCGGCTCCGCCCGCTTCGCCCGCCTGATCCGTGAAGACAACTACACCGAAGCCCTGGAAGTCGCCCTGCAGCAGGTCGAAGCCGGCGCTCAGGTGATCGACATCAACATGGACGAAGGCATGCTGGACTCGAAGAAGGCCATGGTGACCTTCCTCAACCTGATTGCCGGCGAACCGGACATCTCGCGCGTGCCGATCATGATCGACTCCTCGAAATGGGAAGTGATCGAAGCCGGCCTCAAGTGCATTCAAGGCAAGGGCATCGTCAACTCGATCAGCATGAAGGAAGGCGTCGAGCAGTTCATCCACCACGCCAAGCTGTGCAAGCGCTACGGCGCTGCGGTGGTGGTGATGGCGTTCGACGAGGCCGGTCAGGCCGACACCGAAGCGCGCAAGAAAGAAATCTGCAAACGCTCCTACGACATTCTGGTCAATGAAGTCGGCTTCCCGCCGGAAGACATCATCTTCGACCCGAACATCTTCGCCGTCGCCACTGGCATCGAGGAGCACAACAACTACGCAGTCGACTTCATCAATGCCTGCGCCTACATCCGCGACGAGCTGCCGTATGCACTGACGTCCGGCGGCGTCTCCAACGTTTCGTTCTCGTTCCGGGGCAACAACCCGGTGCGCGAGGCGATTCACTCGGTGTTCCTGCTGTACGCCATCCGCAGCGGCCTGACCATGGGCATCGTCAACGCCGGCCAGCTGGAAATCTACGACGAGATTCCTGCCGAGCTGCGCGACGCGGTGGAAGACGTGGTGCTGAACCGCACCCCCAATGGCACCGATGCGCTGCTGGCGATTGCCGACAAGTTCAAAGGCGATGGGTCGGTCAAGGAAGCTGAAACCGAAGAATGGCGCGGCTGGGACGTCAACGAGCGCCTCAAACACGCGCTGGTCAAAGGCATCACCACCCACATTGTCGAGGACACCGAGCTTTCGCGTCAGTCCTTCGCACGCCCCATCGAGGTCATCGAAGGCCCACTGATGGCGGGCATGAACGTGGTCGGCGACCTGTTCGGTTCGGGTAAGATGTTCCTGCCGCAGGTGGTGAAATCCGCCCGCGTGATGAAGCAGGCGGTTGCGCACCTGATCCCGTTCATCGAAGCGGAAAAAGGCGACAAGCCGGAGGCCAAGGGCAAGATCCTGATGGCCACGGTCAAGGGCGACGTCCACGACATCGGCAAGAACATCGTCGGCGTCGTGCTGGGCTGTAACGGTTACGACATCGTCGACCTCGGCGTCATGGTGCCTGCGGAGAAGATCCTGCAGGTGGCCAAGGATGAGAAGTGCGACATCATCGGCCTGTCGGGCCTGATCACACCGTCGCTGGACGAGATGGTTCACGTCGCCCGCGAAATGCAGCGACAGAACTTCAGCCTGCCACTGATGATCGGCGGCGCGACGACGTCCAAAGCGCACACGGCTGTGAAGATCGAGCCCAAATACAGCAACGACGCGGTGATCTACGTGACCGACGCCTCGCGCGCCGTGGGCGTGGCCACCCAGTTGCTGTCCAAGGAACTGAAAGCCGGTTTCATCGAGAAAACCCGCGCCGAATACGTGGAAGTGCGTGAGCGCACCTCGGCCCGCAGCGCCCGGACCGAACGTTTGAGCTACAGCGCGGCAATCGCCAAGAAGCCACAGTTTGACTGGGCCAGCTATCAGCCGGTCAAGCCGACGTTTACCGGCGTCAAGGTGCTGGAAGACATCGACCTCAACGTACTGGTCGATTACATTGACTGGACCCCGTTCTTTATCTCGTGGGACCTGGCGGGCAAATACCCGCGAATCCTCACGGACGAAGTCGTGGGTGAAGCAGCGACCTCGCTGTTCAACGACGCCCAGGAACTGCTGCGCAAACTCATCGACGAGAAACTGATCCGCAGCCGCGCGGTGTTCGGCTTCTGGCCCGCCAATCAGGTGGACCATGACGACCTGGAGCTGTACGGCGATGACGGTCAGCCGCTGGCAAAGCTGCATCACCTGCGCCAGCAGATCATCAAGACCGACGGTAAGCCGAACTTCTCGCTCGCCGACTTCGTGGCACCCAAAGGCAGTGGCGTGACCGACTACGTCGGCGGCTTTATCACCACCGCCGGCATCGGCGCCGAAGAAGTGTCCAAGGCCTATCAGGACAAGGGCGACGACTACAACGCGATCATGGTCAAAGCGCTGGCCGATCGTCTGGCCGAAGCCTGCGCCGAATGGCTGCACCAGCAAGTGCGTAAAGACTATTGGGGCTACGCCACCGACGAGCAACTGGACAACGAAGACCTGATCAAAGAGAAATACGCTGGCATCCGCCCTGCCCCCGGCTACCCGGCCTGCCCGGACCACACCGAGAAGGGCGTCCTGTTCGACCTGCTGGACCCGACCCAGGACGGTGAAGGCAAGCCTGGCATCAGCGGCGTCTTCCTGACCGAGCACTACGCCATGTTCCCGGCAGCGGCCGTCAGCGGCTGGTACTTCGCCCACCCACAGGCGCAGTACTTCGCCGTCGGCAAAGTCGACAAGGATCAGGTGGAAAGCTACAGCGCCCGTAAGGGTCAGGAGATGCGCGTCACCGAGAGATGGCTGGCGCCGAACCTTGGGTATGACGAGTAAACGTAAGGGCTGAGCGTAATTGGCTCAGCCGGATGAGCGACCAACGTAGAAACAGCCCGGCGAGCGCCGGGCTGTTTTATTTATACGGATTCTGCGCCGGTCAACGCTCAACAGAGGCGGCATCGATGCGCACCGCTACGGAGCTCTATCGCGGCCGGGCCTTAGCGAAAACGGCCTTGCTGCATCAGCTCTAATGCTTCGGGCAAACCCAGATGCGAGTGCAGATTGGCAAAAGAGTCCTGCTGATGGAGAACTGCTGACTTCCAGGCGACACCGCCCATCGATGAGCTGGACACCATCTTCATCATGTTGAGAGTGGATTCATCCAGCGCGAGCAGAAGCGTGTGGGCCGTAAAGCGGAAATCGTCTGCAGTTTGCATGCGGAAAAAACCTTTAGCTGAAGCAATCGGTTATCGATTCCATCTATCTATGAGCGATGGTTGATCAGCTAATTCAACTAAACCGGATCGACGGTCTGTTTCGGTTGGCTTCGCAGAAGAAATGACCCGATGAGGCCGTCGGCGTACACCGGATTAGTCGCGCGTCAATTAACGATCAGCGCGCAGGCGAGCAGTGACAAACCCAGTCCTGTCAGGGCCGGGATGTTGTAGATCAGCCCAACCCCCAACAGAGGAACCCCGACGATAAAGGTAGGATCGCGCAGAAATGCAAAAGCTTTCAATTCCCCTGCTCCAGGACGATGAGCAGGCAGCATAGCACCGGGACCTCGGCCTCAAACACTCATCTGCGCGTCAAGAACTGTATCCACGCCTACCCCGCTGGTCCCTACGGCGTCACGCGATGTTCAGGAGGCTTACTGGCGGCTTCTCGTCCGCCTTGAGGTACAAGTAATCACGCCAATTTCGAAAAGCGCGCTGCTGTCGGTCAAAGGCCGCCTGCCACTGTGGACAGCCGACTTGATCGACCCCGATCGCCATCATCTGCTCAGTGGCTTCATCCAGCTCTTTGATTAAATCGAGCGCATTGGGTACATCAAAAACATTCGGTCGCATAAATTCCATTTCCTTTGGCTATCCCATTGAGTAGCCAACCTCTTGATAGTGCTTATGTTCCGACGAGCGGCTGTTTTCGTCGCGAGGCTCTAGCCTGCCTTTTAGGGCGGAGGGGCCGGAGGTAATGCTTGCCAGGCAACTCTCCGAACTCAAGGTAGCCTTGCGCATAATCGTTTTTGGCGAAGGGGGCAAAAATGTCGGATTTGAATGAACAGCTCTGTAAAGGCGATTGGGTCAGGCTGGCGCGCATCGAGCCATCCGCGACCGTACGTGTTGACTGGATCAACGCCAGGGAGGCAGCGCCAGGCGATATCGCGATTGTCGAAGAGGTATACGAGTCCTCCGTACAGCTGCTTTGCGAGCCTAAGCCCGGTTTCCTTGAATGGAGAACCCTTTTCACGCTGGAAGGGCTGTCGTACGACGTGGTCTCGGCTCCGAATGCGACTGCTTGAAGCTGAGGCAAAAGCCCAGCACAGGGCTGGGCCTTCAATTAAACGCAGGTGCCACCTTTGTGATGGGATCCGGTCCCGCCAGTCGGATGCGTGCCCTTAGGACAAGCAGACGCGGATACTGACACTATCGACAGCAGAGCGACTAACCCAGCGATTGCGATTCTCTTCATTACGCCTCCATGCACTGCGGAATGCAGTTCAAGGCTATCGGCTTACGAGACACTGGCTTGAGTTGAAGGCAAATAAAGTATCGCTAACCGATTTGAGAGGACCGGTTCTGACGATTTTGAAAAGGATGCAGGCATAAAGAAATGACGAATCACCCAAAAGCCACGCGCATGAAAAAGCCCAACCTGAAAAGATTGGGCTAAGTCATTGAAATATATGGTCGGGACGGAGTGATTCGAACACTCGACCCCTAGCACCCCATGCTTGAATGGTGCTCTGAAAGGCAATAAAACCGTCACATCGGATAGGCGCCCACTGCAAACGATGCCTAACCGTGCTGGACCGAATTTTACAGATCCCCGCAAAAGTCCCTACAGGATTTTTCCGAAAAACTCCCTGCCTCCGGCGTCCTGCCGACGTTCACCCTCTCCCTTTTATGACCTGCAACCCATCGGCCCGGTCTGGCACTGCACCAGAGAACAGGCCAATCCGCTCAGCCTCCTCCCATTCGACCAGCGCCCAGAGTCGCGCGGCGTCGGAAAGCTCGATCATCTCGTTCAATTCCTCCTCGTCGACCAGGTGTCTCCGACCGGCTAGCATCGCCAGTCCAACCAGCTTTGCCCGTTGGCCCTCCGGATCGGTGATCAGGTCGTCACGCGCTTTGATCGCCGCGCGCCAGTCGGCCAGCGGATCGTCACTCAATGCGGCACCACCAGGATTGGAAGTAGAACGCCCCGTCGACTTCCTCAACGCCCGAGATGTTCATGCCAAGGGTAGCCATGCTGGTGACGTCGGCATCGAACAGCGGCGGCAGCGCGTGAGGACTGCCGGGTGCCGTATTGAACACGCTGGCCACCATCGTCGCGCGGCCGAGGACGCTGTTGCGGTCTTCATTTATATGGATGTCGCCCTTGATCGCGGTCGCGGCGCTGATTTCTTGCCTGGTGAGCGCGACACCGAGGCGGCGGCGCGGTGTGATGAGGAAGTGCATGGGGGAATCTCGATACTGTATATGCGTACAGTTAACGAGAATCGCAGGATACGGGTCAATACTGTATGGGATGACGTCTGACAGGTTGAAAGTATCACTATGCTTGTCTAGGATTGTCCTACAAACGGAGCAGTAATCGTACAGATGGAGGAAATTATGCCGTTCAACAATCGATCTCAAAGACAGCTCGCAAGCCTACGCCGGATGCGCGAATGGCATCTCGATCAGGCGATACGAGCGAAAGTTAACGGCAACAAGCAGGAAGCGGATTTTCATTACCGCTACTATGACCTCCTTGGGCCGGCAGTCGAGGCAGCGCAGCCTGGGGACCGAACCTAAACGAATCTGCTGGCTGCGGCTCAGGCATAAATCCAGAACAGGATTAGGACAATGCCAATCCAAGTGAGAGTCAGCAGAAAGGACAAGCCAGCAAGTCTAGGGTCCATGGTTTCGCCCAAATCCGTGTGGGCGGTAGTTTATGCATATGGGCTGTTACGGCAATGCTGGCGATTGGCACACATCCCTGATATACGCCTGCGCCGCCTTTAAGGCTGCTTGATCAGCAATGATCCCGGCGCGGATATCGAGAACAGATCGTCCAGTTGCTGCAGAGAGTTCGACGGTGCCTGCATCACCCACGCTGGCGGCGCTGGCGGTTTGGGACACGTTCCCACCACCGGCACTACAACTTCCCGCGATGCGCAACCGGCGAGTGCCGTCAGCAACAGCGTGCCGCAAAGTTTCGTTTTCAGCATTTGCCTTTTCCTTCTGTTCTGTAGCGGCTTTATCGAGGGCGGCGAGTTTCTGCTCGACGTCCTGCTGCTTGGCCAGCGCCTGTCGTGCTTGCGCAGCGCCTGCGTTGGCAATCCTGGTCAGATCGGCCTGGCGGTTGGCCTCATTCGTCGCGATGACCTCGCCGTAGACGTTGGCCTGCCAGAACCAAGCGACGGTACCGCCGCCGAGGAATAGGGCCAGCGCGATTACAGCAACACCGATTAATTTCAACTGTGCTTCGGCCATGGTAAGTCCTTTGATCAAAATTGATAGGCGAGCCCCAGCTACTCCACTTTCTTTGCAGTGAAAGTGGAGAATTGGAATAGCGGATGTGCGGAAAAGACCCCGATGGATAGTTACAAGCTTTTTCTGTCCATCAATGGATAGCAAGTTTGGCCGAGTAGAAAAGTTGTACGGCTCAATCAGTGTGTACAGGCTTCATAATGGCAGCATTGCACAGCTATTTTTTTTGAGTAGCATCAATTGTCCTGCTTCAGGAGGGCTAAAATATGACGGACCAACTTTCGAGCTTCAAGGAAATAGCACAGATTATTGAGCAACAGATGCTGCCCAATAGCTGCCGTTGCATCCTGTCCAACGACATCAGCGTCGACATCACAGTGACAACCCACTCGACCACGCCTAAGACCTTCGTGGTTCCAGGTGTCTATCTACCCAGCCTGAAAAGTCAGTCAGCGATACAAAGGCTTGTGGATGAGTTGCGCTGTGGGATAGTGGCCGCTGATGAGGTCAACTTAAGATAGGGCCCGCTGCACCCCTGCGGCGATGACCGGAGCTGCGTAGGGCATGCAGCCGTTCTCGTGCTGGATGATCCCGGCAGTGACCGCGATCAGCGTACGGAAGTTGCGCAGATCGATCGGCTGATTCGGCGCAACCCCAGCGCCGGCGGCCACTGCCTTGATGTATGCCTCGGTGTCGTTCTCCACGCCCGGCGCCCAGCGGTTGATCACCTCCCGCACGGTGTCGATGCCGGTGCTGCCAATGCCGGGCATACCGCCCTTCCCGCGGTAAGCGAGGATCAACTTCGCCAGCGCGCGGATGCCGTTCTCAGCAGTGTCAAAACGGGCGAACCGCTTTTCGATCGCTGGATCTGGCGCCAACTGGCCCTGCCATTGGTTGCGCGGGTTGTAGTCGATGTTGCCGGGGTTGTTGTTGCGGACCCCTCGGGTTACTGGTGGCATCACTTTTCTCCAGGCGTAAAAAACCCCGAACTGGTCGGGGTCGTTGTGTATTGTTTGGCGCCGCCTATTCGGACGCCTGCCCAGAAGAGCCATGCCCGCCATCGAGCAACGCCCTCGGCGCGCAGAGCGCGGTAAAGCACCGCGTCGGCCTGCTTGCGGCTGATCTGCCCGGTCGTGTAGAGCCAGTCATGCACGGTTGCTGCGTAGTTGCCGTAACCGGACACCAGAGCGAACAGCACGAACAGGAAGGCGTTGTGCAGCACCTTGATGCTGGCAAAGTCGGTGCTGAACCCAGAAGGAACAGTGATGACCTGCCCTTCCTCGTCAGCCAGCACCAGGTCCGATAACAGAATGTGCGTCCACTTGCCGAGCTGTTCGGTCTTCAGCGTGGTTGTGAAACGGCTCATGCTGGCCAGCCTCCGTTCAGCATGTCCTCGACGAAGCTCCCGTTTTCCAGAGCAGTGAGCAAAACCGCTTCACGATCGAAGCAGGCTTGGACGTGAGCCCGAATTGCCTGGGCAATGCCGATCAGCGTTTGGGAGTCCAGCTGGACGAATCCGTCGGTGGTCTTCCAGTTGCAGACGTAGGTCGGATCGAGCATGGCCGAGAGCGCGGCGCCGGTGATAAGTGCTTGGCTGTCTCGGCCGGTATCAATGAACATTCCATTTCGGGTGATGCCTGCTGTCTCCGAGTCGTAACGCCGTGCAGCGATACGCGCAGGGATTTTGGCCTTTTCGAATTGGTAGAGGTGCTCTTCAGTAATTTCATCAACCAGCGTTTCGCCTGCCACCAGGTCTGCTTCAGTGAAGCCATCCCAAACCGCTCGCCAACCTGTATCGGTGATTGCATACGGCATTTTCTATCTCCCGAAAATGTAGCCCAACGTACTGACAAATCCTGAAATTCCAGACCCTGAAACGATGTACTGAAAACGCCGCAAAGTGTTGGCCAAGCTGAACGCGATAGTGCAAATCGTGTAACCAGTCGACAGAGAAATTATCTGCCAATTGGTGTTTGAAAGTTGGATGGCCTGCTCCTCGTTACCAACATAGATAGCTCCCGATCCTGCACAAGACACCAATGCATCCATGTGTGTAGCTGTGGACGGGCAAACGGCGGCAGCTGATACAACTGTCGCAACCAATGCAGTACCCCCAGAAAGTGGGTTGAATGGTGCGGTTGTTGGGGTAGCGTACAAGTAATTCACTTTGCCCTGCGCAGGGTAATGCCGAAAATTGTACGCATTCCCATTATTCAATAGTGCAGAACCAATATACCTTCGAGTCGGATCGCCCGTTTTATTGCGGGCATCGTTCCAATATTGCACTGGCTCAGTGGTCACCATTTCAACCGCTGGCGTCCCTGCATTGTCGTACAGGTATATGTGGCCGAACCCTGTAACTCCGGCGGGTGGAGTGACAGTCAGTGTTGCTGGCACTTTATAGACACGATTTAAGTTTGGCATGAAGCACGATCCGGGCAGGATCTGGATGCTGTTCAAGCTGACCCAGAGCATCTGAAGCCCTTCGATAAAACCCTTGCCTACGCCGACATTGCCGGCCGTACCGGCGCTTGCAGCAGCATTCGCCTCAGAGATCGCGGCCGCGTTTTTGGAAGCCAGCGCGGCGGCAGCTGATTGGCCAGCGTTTGTCTCTGAAGTTCCAGCAGCGCTCTTTGAAGCAAGCGCTGCGGCAGCTGATTGACCTGCATTCGTCTCTGACGTAGAGGCTGCGTTTTTCGATGAAAGAGCAGCGCCTGCTGACTGACTGGCGTTCGCTTCAGATGTGCCAGCCGCATTCTTGGAAATGAGCGCGGCTGCGGCTGAGTCAGCAGCAGCCTGAACGCTCGCCTCCAATCCATCTAATGCATCGCCGACCTCAAGCGAAGCCTGGCGCAATGCATCCGCAGTGTCTTTGTTGTAGCCCTGAATCGGCACAATGGCGTAATTGCCCGCCGCCAGTGTTGGGCCGGCGTAAGCCGGAAGGATGGAGATGACCGTCGCGCTCGCAGCATTGGTGATCTCGTACTGGCGACCATCGGGACCGACAAAAGCGTCACCGACCCGGGTATTGGCTGCAAAGTCAGTCCCCGTGCCCGTCACCGTGGTGGAATTTTGGGCAACCGAAACCGTACCGGATCTTGTCCAGGGCATGGGTATTTCCTATATATCAGTTGTAAGGGAATGGTAGGTTGGCCGTGCGCACAACTAGGGCTGTTGGATAATTACCGTCCGGTAATCCGGCCACTGAACATCCCGGCTCCTGGCTCGTATTTGCTCTCACGTTTGTGGTTTCCCCGGCCGGACCGAACATAAAGCTTATTCCTCCGACCCTCCCATAGGATCCTTCAGAAACACCAAGTATGGTAAGTGTCGGATCAGTAAACCAATTGTCGCACCCTCTTGAGAAGTTCAAGAAAGACGCATACTCGACATTCGCTTCGAGGGGGATATCTATAACGGCGTCCCACCCGTCAGATCTTCCAGACGAATTACTCCAACCGACGTAATCCCATCGACATCCTGCGTATGGCTGTCTTTTTCCGAACCTGTCCAGAGCGCTTGGGGCGGGCGCCTGAATTGAGAAGGCTACATTCAGCGGAACCTGTAAGGAATTAAAAGAGATCGATCCGTCCGCCCGTCTGCATTTTAGGAATGGCGGCGAGCCAGTAGCGCTGTCATTCATCAAGTCAAAGATATAGGCCTTGGTCGAAGTGCTGGCAGATGCATAGTAAAACTTGAATGTACTTCCGCTTCTTTGCGTTCCTTGAAGCGTCCCTTTTCCAACAAGGAAGCATATCGGGTTTACAGCGCCGGTTACGGTTATTGAGTACATCCGCTCACCCGGAAAGGGTGGTTGCAGCTGATCGTAACTAGATCTTTGGTTCGGATCCGAGGTGACACTCCGCAGGACGAATCTATACCACTCTCCATCCGCCTGCAGATAACCACTTTTAATCAATCCGTGGGAAATGTACTGGGTATCAAACAAAAGGCTTCCATCTTCTTTCCTAACGATCAGACTCGGCATTAGAAATACCCGTAAAAGATTCTACAGTTCGCAGAAAAATATCCCCATCCATTAGTGTTGTATGAATAGGCCCAACTCAGATTCAATCCGCTAAGCGTAACTGCGGGTTTTTTCCCCAAGGATTTCTGTAGATCAACCAGCGGCACCACAACAAAGTAGAGCTGCTTGCCCGCAGGAGGTGACGGCAGTGTCGCGCTGCCGTTTCCCCCGCCGGTGTCGACGAAGCCCATGTTCTGGCTGATTCGCATCGTCATATCGACTAAAACCCTGCCATCAGACGCTTTGATCGTTATCCCTGTCATTTCAAAGTCTCAAGTCAATGCCGAGTACGCCGTTGGCGTGATACATCTGGATGGCAGAGTTACTGATCGTGGACCGACGACCATCAGCCAACGTGCCGTTAAGCTCCCAAGGCCCGGACTTAGGCATCCTCCAGCCCTGCACGTTGGCGATATAGTCATTTGATTGAAGATCGCCCACCTTGAGGTAGGTGATTGAGCCGTCCTGGATGAAGGCCGAGGCCAAGAAAGCCTGTCCGCCCTGCACCGCAAACGGGACAGAAATTGCGCCGCCGGCGATGGTATTAACGATGGCGAACCGATCAGCCGAGACCAGGAACTGGCTCTGCAGCCCGGCTGGCCCGTTCTCGATGCCGAGCCCTATCCCGGCAGCAACGTACTGCCCGTTGGCCGTGACCTGCATTTTCACCGACCAGGATGTGGTGACCTTGCCGTCGATATCGGCGATGGCTTCGGACTGGGTCTGGATGGCCGCCGAGTTGTCTCCCACGGAGACATTCAACTGCTGCAGCGCCAGTGCGGTCGCCTCCTTGTCGGTCGCCACGGTCTGGGTGAGCGTGCTCAGATTGGCCGCGTTATCGCCAACCTCCGCGTCGAGCGAGGTCAGTTGCTGGGCCAAGGCGCTGTTCTGCGTCGTGCGGACCTTCACCTCCTGGGCAAAGCTCGCTGTCGCGTTCCAGCCGCGCAGGGCATCAATCGCATCGCCCTCGCCGTCGTCATCCCGGCTCGCTGCGCGCAGCACCTGTAAGGCCGAAGCCTGCGAAGTGAGCACACCGTCGATTTCGCTGATGTCGGCCGTGTTCGTCGCCACCTGCTCGGCCAGGCCGTTCGCCGTCTCCAGCAGGTCGCCCACGTCCTCCCAGTACGCGGCGTTCGGTGGCGGCGTGTTCAGAGGGACATCCTGCTCAGCCTGGAAGATCCGGCCATCGACGACGATCATCTGGCCTTTCATATAGGTCTGATCAGGGTCGTAGGCTTTCAGCCCATCCAGTGCGTCGATCTGGTCCTGCAGGTCGTCGATCTTGTCGATTTTGTCCTGCAGCTCTTGGCCGAGCTCTGTTTCTCCGATCTGACCCGCGATCATGTCGAGAATTGGCCCGGCTTCTGAGCTGCTCTGCCCCATCGCACCGATGCCGGTCGGATACCACGGACCGATATTGCCGGTCCGGTCGACCAGTCGCGCCCAGAAGAAGAACGTCACGCCAGCCAGCAGGCCCTGCATGTTGTACTCGGACTGCGGGTAAGCCAGGTCGCTGAGCTTGGTTGCGGCGGCGAGATCAGTCGTCGGCCCGTACCAGATTTCCGTGCGCTGGGTGTCGTCCGCACCTGGTGGGAAAGTCCATTTCAGGTGAATACCAAAAATCAGCGGTGTGGCCGTCAGCGACGTTACCGCCGGCGGCAGGCCTTCCTTGCCGTTGAGCTGGGTCAGAATCGAGGTGCGCCAGATCGACGAGATGTCGTAGGCACTCACCGCGCGCACCCGAGCCAGATACGCGCCCTGATAGATGCCGGTGATGTCGACACTGGTCATCCCGGTGCGCTGCACCTTGACCCAGTTACCGTTGTCCTTGCGCCATTCAACGTCATAGGCGACCGCGCCATTAACCGCGGGCCAGGTGATCGTCATCGTGGTGACGGCCAATCCTTGTGCAATGGCAGTGGTCGACGTCAGCGTGACGCTGGCCGGAGCCGGAACCACGGTAATCGGGATAACGCTGATCGGCCGCTCTTCCAGACGCGCTCCGGTGTCGATGTAGGCGAACTTGCTCGGCTCGTACTGTACCGCCGCGATTTCATAATCGCCTTCGGTGGTTCGCTTGGTGCTTAGCACTCGATACAACGGAATCGCCAAGTCGTCTGCATCAAGCGCCCACTGAAGCTGCGGCGTTGGAGTTTCGCTGTAGGCCGTGGTCACAGTGACCGCGCGCCCGGCGACGGATTGAACGGTGCGACCTTCTGCCTTACCGCTTGGCAGGTTGATGATCAAACGATCCCCGGCCTTGGCTTGAGTGTCACGATCCAACGTTACAACGCGGCCAACCACTACCGAGATACGGCCTCCTACCTCACGCCCTGCCAGCAGCGAGTCAGCCACCGGGATAATGTAGCCCGGCAGCGGGATCGCACCCTCCATGCCGGTCTTGAACGTAACGGTCCGGTCCTGGTTGTTGCTCATCACCACCCATTTGCCACGGCGTTGAGCTTCAGATGCGCGCGTACAGCCAATGGCGCTAATCTCGACCGGCTTGTCCCCAAACCGCCGCTGCAGGTCAGGATCCGCGAACGCAGTAACGTCAGTGTCGTAGTTGTTCGCCGGGTTGTCGTAGCTCACGATCGCCCGGGTGTACCGGGTTTTCGTCGAAGCGCTGCCGTAGGAGAACTTGCCGTCGATGACGTTCGCGCGAGTGAAGACGTAGTCGAAGTCTTGAGCGCGAGGCATGTCAGCCTGAGCGACGAGCTGACCCTGAGCCCAGTAAGTCATGCCACGGTAGATCGCGGATATGTCGCGCAGCAGGGTCCAGGCCTCGGCCTTGCCTTGCAGGTTCATGTCACAGAGGAACCGGGGCTCCTGACCGCCGGCGCCGTTCGGCACCAACTGGTCGCAGTACTGCGCAATGCGGTACAGCTCCCACTTGTCGACCATGAAGGGCTTGATGCGCTTGCCCAGGCCAAAGCGGTCAACAGTGCAGATCCCGTACGTCACCCACGCCGGGTTGTTGGTCCACGCCGATTTGAAAGTGCCGTCCCAGACGCCAGTGTAACTCCGCGTCACAGGATCATAGTTGCTCGGCACCTGCCATTTGCGGCCGTTGCAATCCAAGGTCACCGCGGGAATGTTGGTGAACTGCTCGGCGTCGAATTCGATGTAAAGCAGTGCTGTGTTCGGATAGCGCAGCTTGGCGTCGATCACTTCGGTGTAGCCAGCGACCAACATGGTGTCGGCGATCTTGTTGGTATTCTGGTTCGGCGTCAGGCGCCGGACGCGGATCTGCCAGCCGGAGGTCGCCGCCGGTAGATCGATACGGCGCGAGCGCTCGTACCGGGTTGTAGTCTTACCGTCGACCGCCTCTTCCAGTACCTGCTGATAAGCGCCGCCGTCAGTCGCGATATCGATCGCGTACTCAATGCGGTAGCCGCCGACGTTCCCGTTTTCGTCTTGCTGCTGGAGTGCGGGCCAGGCGAAACGCAGGCGCACGGCAGAAAGCTGGGTATTGGTTAGCGAGCGCACCCACGCGGTGTCGCTGCGAAGCTCGACGTTGACGGTCGTTTCGTTCTCGACCGATGGAATGCCTGGGATGTAGTGCTGATCTACGGCGCCGGTACGCCACTCCCATTTCACGTTTGGAAAGTTGACGTTGCCGCTGGCATCGTTGATCGGCGTGTTGTCCAGGTAGATATTCGCAGCCGTCGGCGTACCGTCGAATTCACCCTCGCCAACTGCGATCAGGATCTTGGCCAGGTTGGTAGAGCGCAGGCTATCCACAGCCTCAATCGGAGCCTTCGGGCTGCTGCTTCCGCCTTTGGCGCCGGTGATATCGATTCTCTCAGCTGCGCCCATGCTTTTCTCCAGGCATAAAAAAACCGCCATTTGGCGGTCGGGTGTTTCAGTCAGAGGTCAGGTTTTGTCTTCGGCGTAGATCGATGCTGAAATGATCGCGCCACCCCAGCGCCGACGGCCAATGCAGATCGGGACGGGGTTACCGCTCGCAGTGGTGTTTCGCGCGCTGCCGAAGGCGTAAGACGGGAGGTTTTCAGGAGCTGCGCTTTGCTTCAGGCCGGAGGCTTGGGGGCTGAGCATCTGGATGACGCCGCCAGCCACAAGGGCCACACCAGCAGGAGCCAAGGAAGGAAACCAGATACTTGCCACAAGCAGCACTGCACCCAAAACAGTTTGCAGAATTCCTGCTCGCTTGCTGCCCTCAACCACTGGGGCGATCTTAACTTCCCTGGTGCCGCCCATATCCAAGCTGTCGACCCCAACGTTCTTCCCATTCCGGAAAACAGCAAACCTCATCCCTAGTCTAGCGAGTCGCTTAATCTCCTCCTCGAAGCCCTCAAGCGTGCAACTTAAGGCTTTAATGGCCTCCCACGCGCGCCCGCTATCAAGCTGCCGTCGGTGGATGCGACCGAACCTCTTCCGAAGCGTTCCGGTGAGCACGATTGTGGTTACTGGGTCGAAATGAATAGCTGTAGCGGCCATTTTTGCTCCGGGCATAAAAAAACCGCCCGGAGGCGGCTTCTTGAGGGTTGCTTAAAGACAGGATCGTACCGCTGACTCGATCGCGCTGCGCCCAGGCATCATGGACCAAGCCATTCGCTGATGGAGGACCACTGAACTACCGGTTGAGGTCTTGGTGATGTCGAGCATCTCGTCTGCCATGTTGTTACTGGCCACAAGTAGCCGATAACCGTTTTCAGTCTCCGCCATTGTCGAATCGGTTCGCGCATTCTGCCACTTGGGGAATACGCATAGGGCGTAACGCTTCGGGTCTTTCTTGGTGGAGACAGTGATGCTTGGCTCGTTTTCCGCCAGATCGCCCGGCCCCACACACCCAGACAACAGGGCACATGCAAGCGCCCCTATCAAAATTCGCATGATTATCCCTCAATGAGAAAGGCCCGAGGGTAGCACCGGGCTGTGTGCCTATCCAGTGTGGACAAAAGGTCAGTAGCTGATGTGAGTGCAGAGATCGTAAAGTTGCGCCTCCATTGAAAGGAACAATTTATGGATCCGTTAACCGCTACTGGCACATTTGCAACATTGGTTGGTCTCATAGGGCAATACAAAGCAAGTCGCGACAGCGAGGCAGGTAAAGACTTTGATGCTTTTTTGACTTGGCTGATACAGTCTGGTCAAGAGGAGCTAAAGGCATCTATTGAGGCTAACCACGCGACATCCGTCAGCATCAAAGCCATCTTGAACGTGCAACGGACTGATTTTGTCGAGCGCTTGGATCGAATAGAGAACGCACTTGCGAGCTTCACAAGCGGCATAGAGGGCTTTGAAGCGCTTGCTTCGAATACTAAGCCCAGCGCTCTGCTATCAAAGCAGGCTTTAGCTTTCCTTAAGTTTTATGAGTCGAGTGGATCGGGAAAGCTGTTAGAAAGCCATATGTCTGTCGGAACGATTTTTCATTCCCTTGATGGCACAGGTGGATGGGCTCCCGATGAGCCAAGATTCATTGAGGACGACCTCGACTCCCTAATGCAACTGGGCTTGGTCTCAGTGAGCCGGAACAGCAAAGGAAGCCGCGTTTTTCATTATACCCGGAGAGCCGCTGCCTTAATAAACGAGAGCGAAATCCAGCCATAACACGGTTAATTCATGGAAGACTAAGTGGCATGCGCATGCCTCAGAATAAGACGAGTTCTGTCATGCCAAGGCCCGCCGAAGACAATGATCTCGGACGGCTTGCCGTAGATGTGATGGAGCAGGAAAGGCCCAGCCCCGTGAACCGCCATTGATTCGCCGGGGAGTGCCGGATCTGATCCGAGATAGATCCCGGCGTGATTTGGATGTTTGGTGCGCCCTACTTCCATCACAATCATGTCACCGCGCTGCGGAGTGCCGACGCGCTCGAAGCCCGCGGCCTCGTATGCCTGCTCGTACAGGCTCGGGCCGTCCGCCTGCTCCCACCACCCCTCCTCACGCTTGAAGGCTTCGAAGTCCAGCCCCCATTCGCGCTTATACCAGTCAGCGCAGACCTGCCAGCAGTCCCACGTACCGTGCACGAACGGGCGGCCCAATAGCGGCGTGTGACCGGTTGGCACGATGGTCCGCAGGTCGCCCTCCGGCCAGCTCAGGATGTGCCATGGCAGTTCGGTCGCTTCGCACATCGCCAGATCGCGCGGTGACGGTCTGCTGGTTGCATCCGGATGCGAATGCACGATGCCGATCACCTCGCCCTGGTCTTCTGCCGCGGCGTAATCCTCCGGCGCAATTCGGAACTCTTCGCCCGGGTCGGTTGCGGTGTTCGGACATGGGATGTACTTCTGCTTGCGACCGATGCTGATCAGCACGCCACAGCACTCGCGCGGGTACTCGGCGGCGGCATGAGCCTGCACCGCCTTGAGGATGTGCTTGAGCATGGTCAACTCCGGGCGATCAGCGAGACGGCCGGAAAGCCGCCGAAGGGTAATTCGTTGTTGGCACCCCAGCGAGGCTCACAGCCGGAAGTGAACAGGCCGTTGCATTCGTCGAGTTCAGGGTTGTCGGTCGGCTTTCCGTCTTTGTCGAAGTACGGGCCGGTATAGCCGCAGTTCGGGCCGCGATATCCGCCGGTGAGGCACCAGTGGCACAGGGTGGTCATCTGCCTACCGACCGACTCGCCACCCACATCGCCCGGGCTTGCCAGCTCCCACGAAACGGTTTCACCGTCCTCGTTGGTCTTCTGGTCCAGATACCAGACCTCGATGGATTCCTGCGTGGGATCAGCCTCTGGGTTGCCCGCCGGGAAGTTCACAGCATCGATGTAACGCACCAAGGTGTGCCGCATAGTCAGCTTGAACTCGAGCAGATCCTCGAAGGCGAGACACAGCGCCGTGATTCGTCCATTGACGTTGCCGACTGACAATGTTGGACGCACCGCTGTCCCGTCGCCATTTGCCTCGATGCCTTCGATCTGCATCGGCCAGGCGCCGTATTCCTCTCCCTGCCACCAGATCGATTTAGCGGGCAGCTGATCGGCTTCATCGCCAGCCGCGATGATCTCGGCCTGGGTGTGCGGGATTGAGTGACCGTGGAACCGCAAGACGTCCGCTCCGTAATCAGAACCGTCCAACTCGAAAAGCAAAACCTCGCTGCCAGGTTCGAGAACCTGCAGGTCATTGATCAACGGCATGGTGGATCCTTACGGTAGGAATGCTTGGTCGAACGTCGCGGTGAGCTTGAACTGCCCACCGCCCAGCGGCGTCGGCACTGCTTTCTCGCAGGTGTAGAGGCCTACTTCGCCAAGCGGGGTTGTCCATTTGAAGGCTTTGGCCCCGCCATGACGATCAAGGAATGCCATGATCGCCAAGACTGTCGCCTTGCTGCCGGTGTAGGTGACGGGGAATGACTGACCCTTGTTGTTGGGACCATCGCCAACCTTCTGCGTGTAGCCGTTGCCGAACTGTGATTTCCGGACGCGCCAGCTGATATCCGGCGCGTCCCCGAACTGAGTCGGCCAGGTGAACGTTTCAATAGCCATGGTCAGGTCCTTGTCTGCCGGAAGCTGACGCCACCCGGTCGCCATGAATCAGCAACGGCTTTATCGGCCGCTTGCTTGATCTGGATTTGCAGGTTCTGAGCGAGTGCCGTCTGATCGAGCGTCAACCCCTCGGAGCTCCGATCTTCGACCGAAATACTCACTGGAGCATTGATTTGAACATTTGACCCGCCGCCACCGATTGCGCGCACACCCAGGGCGCCGCCAGACGTACGGGTCAGCGGCATGATCGCCTCAGGCCCTGCCTCACCCATCACACCAGCCCCACCACCAGACATCCCAAACGCTGTGGGAGAACTGACAATGCCGTTGGTGAAGGCGCCGCCATTGGCGAACATCTGCACGCCATCCAGCCAGGCCCCGCCTTTAGCTTGCGGGAAGTAGGAGGATGAATACCCGGCCTGCGATGCGCCGAGGTTTGAGGATGTCGCGCCGGCTGAACCAGCAGCCAGACCGTTACCACTTCCGCCACCGAAGTAACTCAGGCCTGCGCCAAACAAGGCGCTGAGCAGTGAAGAAGATGCCTGGCGTGTTGCGATCCGGGCCATGTCGGCAAGTATCGACTTCGCGAAGTCCGAGAAAGAAAGCTTCCCGGTCAGCGCGAAATTGACGATGGCATCCTCCATGCTGCTGAAGGCGTTGGTGAAGAGCGTCTTCGTCTGCCCGGCGATGTCGCGCGCGCTGTCGAGGTAGTTTTCCCAAGCGGAGGTCGCTCCATTGGTCCAGTCGCCTTGGGCGGTCTCTACATCGGCGTAATTCTGCCGGATCTGGTCGGTTGCTTTCTTATTGGCGTCGGCCAAAGCCTGTGACTTTTTGGCGAACTCCTCATCCGACATATTCCGGGACGGGTCGGACTTCTGGTTTGCCAGGTCGAGCGTTTGCTGAGCAAACCGGTCTTGCTGGCTGTTCAGTTGAGCGTCGAGTGCGTTCTGCCTGTCACCGCGGCCCACACCCAGCACTGCACGCTGCCCGGCAAGTTCAAGCGCCTTCTGTTGCTGATCCAGCGCCTGTACGTACTGGCTGATTGAGCGGGCCTGCTTATCGATGCGGCCTTTTTCGTTGTTGGCCAGCACCTCAAGCTGGCTGTCAGCGTCTTTCTGCGCCTTGACCATGCTGGTCCGGGCGTCCGCGATCTTCTCGTCCAGCTGAATGCGTTGCTGCGCGGTGGTGGAGGACTTGTCGCGAACAGACTCAAGCGCCGAGATTTCGGCCTCATATGCTGCGGTGAGGTCGCCCTTCTCCTGCTCAACAATCGCAACCCGCTGGCTGCTGTAGGACTCGGCGGAAACCAGACCGGCTTTCTGCGCCGAATCCAGCTCCTTTTCAAGGTTCTGGTAGTAGCCGGTGATCGACTTTAGATTGTTCTGAGCGTCGTTAAACCCGGTCAGGTTCAGCTGGTTGGCCGGGCCTTTCGGGTCCTTGAACTTGTCGCTGATGTTGGCGAGGTTGTTGTCGACCGTCGCCTGACTCAGGCGTGAGTCATTCGGATCGGTCTTCCGGATGTCGTCCAGCCACTTCTTGTATTCCTTTACCGCGTCTGTGCGCTTCTGCTCATTGGTCCAGGAAGACTTGGTGAGCGCATCGATCTTGGCCATGGCCCCGATCGAATCCTGCTGCGCTTTCGCTTGCTCGGCATCATATTTGGCGATGTCGGCGTTGGCAGCCTTCGTATCCTTGAGGAAGGTGAGCTTGTCGGTGTAGTACTCGATCATCTCCTGTTTGTTTTGGAACAGGCCGACGTCGCCATTTTGCGCTTGGTCGAGATCGCGCTGCGCGTTGGCGATATCCGCATCGATATCGGAGCGCCCGAGATTCTTCAAGCCGTCTGCGGCTTTCGCCACCGCCAGATAGCCGCGCTCCCAAAAGCTCAGGTTTTCGAGGATCTTCGGGGTGCGTTCGTTAATCGCGTCAGCGTATTGCTCGGTCGCAAGCTTTACCGCCCCTGCATGGTCGCCCTGCTCCTCAAGAGCGGCGATCTGCGAGTACACGGACGCGGTCAGATAGTGATACTGCTCGTTCAGCGCCGCAGACGCCTTAACAGGGTCATCGGCCAGCTTCACGAATTCGGCAACGGTCGCGCTGACAGCGGTTCCGGTAGCCTCCTGCATGCCGATGGCAGCCTGGGTGATTGCACCAAAGCTGTCGCCTGCAATTTTGCCATTGGAGGCAAGGGTGGCAAGCACTTCGGCAGCCGCGCCAGTTGTGCCGACGGTTGCGCTTACCTGGCGCGCCAGTGAACCCAGTTGGCTGGCACTGACGCCGGCGGCGTTGCCGGTTGTGATCAGCGCCTTGTTGTAACTATCAGCTTCCTCGCTGCCCTTGTAATAAGCAATGCCGAGGGTGGCCACGACTGCGGCAACCGCAGCGATGGGCGCAAGAATCGCAACCAAACGTAGTGCAGATGCGCCCGCGCTGGTCCCGATCTCCAGGAGATTGTGAGCAGCCACACGAAAGTTGCCTTCGGCCAGGGCATTGCCCAACTGCAGGACGTTCTCGCGCGCGCCTTTGGTGTTCAGGCTGAACTTCGATGTCTCGTCACCCAGGCCTTTGACCTTCTGCCGCGCGGCGTCGATGGATGCCGAGAAGGTTTTGAAGTCATCCTCGCCAATGTTGCCGTCGGCGCGGTGCTTGTTCAGCAGCTCTTGTTGATCGTCCAGCTTTTGCAGCGCGGCCAAAGCCGGACTGATCTTCCCCAGAAGCGTCTGCAAGCCATCGGCCTGGACGCCAACAGCTGCGGCTGCATCTTTCGCAGCCTTTGCGCCCTGCTGATTTGTTCCGACGAGAGCGTCGGATTCAGCCTGCAGGCGTTTTTGCAATGCTGCCAGGCTTGCAGTTGAATCGCGGCTGGCGTCCATCGCGCTGGAAGTGCTGCTGACGCTTGTCGTCAGTCGCTGGTAATACTCGCTGTTTTGGAGCGAGGTTCTCGCTACCTCGATCAGCCGAGCCTTCGCCTCATCGGTCGCTTGAGCGGCACGCGCTTCCGCCTCGGCCAACTTGTCAGCCGCGTCAGCTGTCTTTTTGAAACCGGCGGTGACGTCGTCGGCGGCTTTCTCGGCCTTTACGCCAGCCGCGGTGAGTTTGTCGAGGTCGGTCGCGGCTTGGGCGGCATCACCCGAATCAACCGCGATCCCCAGTTCTGCGATTGTGCCCGACATGAGTGCTCCGCTATTTCGATTCGCTCATGACGAGCAACGCCTCGGACTCCATGACCCGAAGGTCCGGAAAGAGCCTGGCTGTTTGTTTGTTGGTGAATCCGAGGAAGGCGGTCACGTCGCTGATGACGCTGTAGTCCAGCCCCACGGCGCCGCCGAAGCCGGTACGCCACTGCGTGGACATGGCGTTGAACGTCAGAAACGCGGGCCACGCGTCCGGAAAGACGTCGAACTCTTCATCTGGAATGTCGGCGCGGGACAAGCCAAATGCCGCCAAAGCGGAATCCGACGGACCCGCTTCATACATCAGGCGCGCGACCGTTCTCAGTTTCCCAAGCGGGCGACCGCAAAAGCGTTCTGGTAAGCAGTGACGATCGCGTCACCGGCACCGGCAGAGGTTTCGACTAGCGCGCGAATGGCATCAGGCGTGAACTTGTCTTCAAAGCCCCAGCCCACCACGAGCTCGCTCACCTGCTCGACCTGGCGCTCGATGTTCGCGTCGGTGATGTCGACCAGAGTGATTTCGTCGCCCTTCTCCTTGAACCGCTCCTGATCATCTTTCGCCGCCTGCTGCCAGCCGGCGAACAGCACGGCCAACTCCTTGCGGTTTCGGTACTTGAACTCGAAGGTCACCTTCACCGTGGTGCCGCCTACGCGTGGAATTTCCACGTCCGCCTTGAACGTGGCGGACTGAGCGATTTTGAACTTGGTCGCCATGGATTAGGCCGCCTTGTAGCGAGTTGGACGCGAGGCGAGCGACAAAGTGATAACGCGGGCCATGACATTGTTACGGGTCAGCGTCGGAGTCGGAGTGATCGACACATAGGCGTTGTAGTAGATGGTCGCGCCGTTTGGCAGGGTAAGACGGAGCACCCGCGGCTCACGATCATCGTCGGCGGCTTCGACGGCCGCAACGTACGGCAGGCTGTCGTCATCAGCGACAGTCAGCGACAAGGTGATCGGGCTCTTGGTGGTCGGCAGTTGGCGGTCATCCGACTCTTCCAAGAAGCCGAACGTAGCGAACTGCTGCTCACCACCGGAGCTGTTGTTGTCGGTAATCTGGCTGATCTGGGCCCAGCCGCTGGCAGCGCGCACAGACCCGAGACCCGAACCGGCGGTGTAAACGGACGTTTTGGTGGTGTCGATCCCGTCCAGTTCGAAACTATCAGTGTCAGAGCCGATCACGCGGACGACCTTATCGTTCAGGCGGGTCCAGCCCGACTTCACGACCAGCACATCACCATCTTCCAAGCCGTGCGCAGCGGATGTAGCCTCAGGCGGCTTGGCATTGGTGATGGCGGTGAAAGCCTTTGGCGCGCTGTAGGTGGCAGCAATTTCAAAGATCGAGCCGTTGGGAAGAATGGCGCTCATTGGGGTTTCCTCGTACAGAAATGAAAAACCCCGCACTTGGCGAGGTTCGGGGGTTTGCCCAATGGGCGGGTTATGCGCGGTCGGCCCGGTACTGAAATGAGGCCGATACGGTAAGAGTGGTGTCATCGACGATGGCGGGGCCAGGCTCGACAGGCGTAAGCACCATCACTTCGAAGTCGGCCTGCTGCAGTCGCAAAAAGGCCGGGAAGAGTTCGTCCAGGTCGTCAACCAGCCCTTCCGCATCGCCTGTTCCGTTTCCAGCAGGTGAGACGATGCTCATCTGGAAGACGCCGGTATAGACCCGGTCAGCGCCTTTCAGTGTCTGGGTGTCGGTGCCAGCGGGCAGCGTGAAGGCACGCAGATAGGTTTCGTCGGCACCAGGTTCGAATGCCACGCCCTGATAGGCGATCCGCAAGCTTCGTGGCGCCGCCCAAGCCGCAAGCTGCTGCTCGTAGATGCGACGGATGATCTGATGGCTCATACCTGGTTGTTCCTGATGGCCTCAAGCACGATCTGCTGGAAGCGCGCGACGGTTATACGGACCATGCCGCCGGGCGCCTGATGAGAATGGCCGAACTCCAGCGGTATCGCGTACGGCAGCGAGTTGGTGATGTAGGCCGTGTCGCCTGCCTTGAACTCGATTGCTCCATCGGCGATCCGTGCAGTGGACTTGCGCCCGCTCGGGTCGACCTCCTCCGTCGTGGTGCTGTCCGGCGAGCCGATGCTGAACATCCAGTTGCCACGAAAGCGCCCGCCGACGTAGTCCTTACCGGAAACCAGCCCATTCACATTGAAGTTCTGCACCCGCTCGGCCTTGGTCAGCGGCTTGGCGTATTTCACGCCGCGCTTCAGGTTGCCGTTGCGGGTGAAGTTGCTCGGCGTCAGCGAGGTGATGACGTTGCGCACTTCGACGTGCGCGTCGTAGGCATCGGCCTCAGCCTTGTTCTTTGCGCGGTGCGCGACGTTGGCTGCCCAGATTTCCGGATTGCCCACAGGCGACATGCGGATAACGCTGCTGCCGAGTTCGATCACAATCTCTCGCAGGCTCGCGTCGATTGCTTCCTTGGCCTGTTCGGCGAACTGAGCCAGGCTCAGCGCGAAGCTTCCGGACTGCCCGGCGCCCGCGCGGCTCATGACCGCACCTGTAGCTCGTACAACAGCGCCGTACCGGCCGGGTTGATCTCTTTCAGAGGCGGGATGATTGACCAGGTCTTACCCTGGATCACCGCCTTGCTCAACAGCGTTGGCGGCGCGGTAAGCCCGCTCGCGGCGATCTTCAGTTTCTTGTCGCCAACCTTGATCAGGCTGTTTGTCTGGAATTCTTGGCCGGTGAAGTCGAGCAGGATGCCTTGAGCGGTCCGCTCGGTGACTGTGTCCGGGCCGGTCTTGCCGGTGGCAGGGTCGTAGACGCCCTTGACCGTGTCGCGAATGGTGACCTGCTGACCAAACTCGGTGATCAGGTCCAAGGCCATCACGGCCATCTCGTCGTAGAAGGCCATGTTGGCTCCGTTAGGTGCTCAGGCAGGCAGGCTCAATGCACGGTTCTAGATGCGGCTTGCTCGTCCCTAATTTCATCGATTGCGTCTTTCAGCACTTCACTGAGGTAGTCTTTTGGTTCCATCCCCGCAGCTGCGGCCTGGATCTCGATCTGAAGCCATTCTTCCTCGGTGAATTTGACTCGGATTTTATCGTTATCGCTGCTCATAACCTGAACCTGACATTGGGTAACCAACTCTATCAGGCTCGCACGGCGAAGAGGCCCCGCCTCAGCAGGTAATCAGCAAACTGCGTTGCACTTGGCCGATCCGGCGCCGCGGGCAGAAGTCGGGAACTGTTGCTCGGAATCACAGCGTATTCCCGCGTCACCGCGCCTTCTACTCGGTCCAGCGTCACAGCGCCCTTCCGAAGCTCAGGCGGATCGATATCGTCAGCGTGAATCTCGGCGGCCAAGGCCATCTGGCCGTACTCGATGCGAGCTGGCAGATAGTTGTCGGGCTTGATCTCGCAGTCCAGCTCGACACCGCGCCGAGGCCAGGCCAGAGCCTGTTCACTCGACGTCTTCCTGCCCTTCCACGTCATGCCATCCATCGCCAAGGCGGCCCGGCGCAGCAATGCTTCCTGCGCTGGTTCGTCTGCCGGGATCGTCACGCCGAACTTTCCAGCGTAGATGACCAGATCGGCAGCGCTCGCGTAGCTTTCGGCATCAGGCTTGCCGGTGCCGTCCTCGGTGATAAGAGACATCTGTTTTTTCCCGATTCAGGTTTTGGGATCAGGCCGGCGGAAGATCGGCCACCAGCTTCTCCAGCGAATCTTTCGATGCGTTGGATCGGTAGCTTACACCGGCGTCATCCAGCTTAGCCTTCATGGCGTCCATTTCGTCAGCCTCGCTGATCCGCTTCGCGGCGGCTTCTTTCAGTTCGCGGTTCGCGGTGAGAAGACTTTCGTTTTCCCTGGCGAGCTCATTACGTTCCGTGACCAGTCCATCGCGTTCAGCCAGCAGTGACTGAAAGTTTTCAGATACTCGCGTCAGGCCCTCGTACAGCCGAATGGCAGTCCCACCCTCTTCAGGCCTTTGCAGATCACCGACAGCCAAGCCTTCGACAATCACTCCGACGGCTTCAAGTTCGCGGCGCAGGGCTTCAATAGCCGACCCATTGTCGCTACCACCAACAACCAGAACGCGCAGCTCCGGCCGAGTGGTGACTTCAGGCACGTCGACAGCCTCATCTTCACGACTGTCAGTCATGTTGGCATCAACGATGCGAAGCCCGCGCTCTTTGGCCAGCGCCTTCACATCTTCCTGGTATTGATGGAATGGTCCTTCCAGATACCAGATGTTTTTCTTGCTCATGATCACATCCTCGCCGAGCCGGGCACACGTCCCGGCTTGGACATCAAGGGTTACTTGGAAGCGTCACCGATCAGGGCAACACCAGCGGTGTCCTTGATGCTGGTGGCGGTTTTGTCCCAGTTAGTGCCGGTGGCCAGCGCCGCGCTGGAAGGCGACTTGCCGCCGTTCGCGGTGTCCCAGGTGTAGCCCTTCAGGCCGAGGCCGAAGGTGTAATCGACCTGGATGGTGGTCTCGATACGGGTCTGACCGTTGTTGGTATCGACGTTCGAGATGATGTCGCGGCTGTCATGAACCAACGCTGCGCCGGAGGCCAGGCTGAGGATGATTTCCTTGTTCGGCGTGCCGGTCTGGGAAAGCGCCGGAGCATCGGTGACCACGGAGGTCTTACCGAGGATGTCCACGACACGAACGTTGCCGGCCAGGAACAAGTTCTGGGCGTTGGCCAGGTTCTGGCCGACCAGCTTATGCCAGGTGCTGCCGGTCATTACCTGAGCAATGAGGTTCTGACTGGCGTCACCGAACTTGGCGTGCGAGCTGTTCAGCCCCGCTTGGGTGATGCCCGCGGTAGCCGACACGTCGTTGACCGCAGCAGCCTGAGCAGTAATCGCGGCGACCAAAGCGGCGATGGCGGTGTTCAGCTGGTCCTTCAGCAAGATTTCGGCGAACGCGCGCGACGCAACCTCGATGCCTTGTGCAGTCGGACGCTGCAGCCAGGTCATTTGGGATGGCTCGTAGCGAACCGGACCGAAGCCACCTGCCACCTTCACGGTGGTGTTCTGCAGCTCGGTCAGATCGACCGGAGTTACAGCAGCCTGAGCGGCGTAACGGTTCACGCGGCGCTGAGCGGCAGCAAGGTTCTGGAAGAACGACTCTTGCAGGAAGTCGCCGGTGAAGCCGTCCGGAGACAGCACGATCGCGCCGTTGCTGGCAGCGTTGAACGCCGCAAGCATTTGGTCCAGGGTCTCCAGAGTCGCCGGCATGACGTAATCGTTGAAGACCTGCATTTGAGACAGGGACATGTGTTATTCCTTAATTGAGAGGGAGGTCCGGGAACCTGCTGGCGATTGCCGCAGTGCGTTCCGTTTTAGTGCCGCCGATGTTTCCTTTTGCGGCCCCGCCGCCATTCCCAGCACCAGCAGCCCCGCCGCCCGATGCCTTACTGCCAGCGATCAGCGGCGCGAACGCCGTGTCGTTGGTGAATTCTGCTTTCAGCTCATCCAGCGTTGCCGCCGAGAGCTTGCCGGCCTGATCGAGAACCACGACGGTTGGTTTACCGTCACGCAGTTCAACGCTCAGGCGGCGTTCGATGTGAGGTAGCAACGCCTTGGCGCTGCCTGGGATGGCCAATGCTGCTGCGATGTCAGTCGCGGTGCGGCCCACGGTCAGATCCCGGATCTGACTACCGAGGCTGCCACGCTCCTGCTCGAGCAAGCCGTTCAGCTCAGCTTCGCGGCGGTTGTATTTTTCCGACCAGGACTTTTCCAGCTCTTCAACGTTGCCGGACTTGCGCGCGGCTTCTTCCCGCTCCAGGCGTGCTGCCTCTTCGGCATCCTTGCGCGCTTTCTCGGCTGCTTTCTTCTCGCCGAGCAGCTCTTCGACCTTGGATTTCAAGCCAGAAACGTCTTCTGGTTGTGGCAGGCCTTCGATGCCCAGCACGAATTTGCCGTCTTTCTCGGTGTACAGCGCGCGCACGGATTCGTCGACGCCATCAAGGGTGTCCAGTTGGAACTTCAGCATTGGTTGTCTCCCGGAGACTTAGACGCAGGCCCTGCCTGCTATTTGATTCCTGCCCGCTCAAACGCCAGAGGCTCAAGAGCCTTCATCTGATCGAGGGTCAGTGGTGCGAAATTGCGGTCGAGCTGTAGTTCTGAGAACCGTTCGACGGTGAGGCCGCCATCGCGGAGCAGCTTTGCTCGAGCAGGGCCAATGGCCTTGTCCTGAAATGCAGCTGGCTGCTGTGTGAGCCAGTCGTAATAGCTGAGGTCTGCCCTCACCTGTTGAGGCCCGCTGTCCCCGACAGAGGCTCGCGTGCCGTCTTTCGAGAGCAGCGCGCTGAATCGCGTGATCGCCACCACAGTTGATCGACAATTGATGTGGATCGGTGGCCTCGGCCCTTCGATCAACTTGAAGCGTCGGCCATCCAGCGTCCTGCACTGGGCAGTCGTCTTCGAATCCAGCGTGCTGACCCATTCGACAGACTGAACGACGTCGCTGTTTTCCTTCAGCGTCTCCATCCGCGCCTGGGTGGCAACGTGTTGGACTGCTGTGCGCACGACTGAACCGGCATTGCGGTTGGTCGTGGCCAGGATGCCGTCGTTGAAGTTGAGCGCCTTGGTCCCGCGGATGTTCTTGATGATCTGGAAGTTGGTCTGGCCTTCGAAGAAGCCCTGCCTGATCGCGCCAGTGAGGCGTTGCCGCTCTGTCGAGGTGAAGCCTTCAATGAACGAGTCGAGCAGCTTGCCGCCGTCCGCACCGCGCACGCTGAGCGGGTTGGTTAGGATTGCCGCCCTGATCGCAGCAGAGCCGGGTAAGGCGGCGTCGAACGTGATGCTTGGCGGCGCCGCGCGCGTCAGGCTGGTCGCCTCGAACTGCGCCTCGTAGTTTGCGATATCCACCAGGTCGAGATTCAACTGATCACTGAACCGGTCGAAGATGCCCAGCAGCAGGCTGTCGACTTCCTTCAGTAGGCGCTCAAGACGCACCGCTGTGTAATCGGTCAGATCAGCCTTGGTCAGCCGATCGCGGATGCTGCGGTCGATCTCTTTCAGGAACGGGGCGAACTTCTTCACTTCGCCCGACTTCAGCTGCTCCAGGAAGACCGCGTGCCGGATGGTGGCGTCAAGGATTGCTTGGTTGGCCGCCATTGCCGGTTACCCCTGTCTCGTCGTCCAGGCCCAGTCCCGCCGAGTCCGTTTCCAGCTCGTCGCGAACCTGATCGTCCGTTTTCTCCGGATTGATGATTCCGCGATCGCGCAGGTACTGCCAGAAGTCGGTCACCGGGAGGCGACCGCCCTGCACGGCGTTGAAGAGCGCGGCCATGATGTTCGCGTCCAGGCTGATCTGCGTGAAGTCCTGATTCAGCTTGTACTCAGTCTTGCCGGATGCACCAGTGAACTCGGCCATCCAGACCAGGCACTGGGTGTAAGCCTCGCTGACGTTGCTGACCACCAACGAGAGCACGCTGTGTTCGGCGGCGCTGTCGCTGTCGGCCTGCGTTGCGGTCTTCACCGCGCTGCCTCGCTCGATCAACCGGGCACCCAAGGAGACCAACTGCTCTTCCTTGGCGTCCATGGCCTCTTTGATCATCGTGTTGGCTTGAGCCTGCAGGATGCCCGCCGAACCATTCGCCGGCAGCGGTAGGATCGCGCGGGAACCGAAGTAGATGCCCTTCTCTTCCAGCATCTTGACCCACTGCTCATCGAGTCCGGCCATGAACACCTGCGGCTGGCCCATGAGGAACGCCGCGTCTTCGTAGTCGGCGCTGTTCCGGTAGTGACCGATGTTGACCTCGGCCATGTCGTACAGCGGTGAGTCGTCGATGCTGGTGTCGTTATTCTCGCTGCCGAGGAACTGGAACGGGATCACCTTCCACTGTTGGCCGGAGCCATTGAGCGGGGTGAACGGCGGCACAATCATCTCGGTGACTGCCGATCCTTCCTGCCAGACCTCTTGCGTGTAGATGCCGGCTGCGTCAAGCCGGAGCACGCGGTACTGAACCACCTGCTCACTGCCGAAACCATCGTCTGTATCGATGTCGACCGTCTCGCGCAGAACCACCAGGCTCAGCAGGTGTTGGCCACCGACCTGGCGAGTCTTCCAATTGCGAATGGCCTCCGCTGGGTAGCTGCTGAGGTTTGCCCGGGCGCGACCGGCGATCTCATCGGCCTTGCTGACGCTTCCTGCTTCGACCGCTGCATAGTCCACCAGCAGCCCGTGCCGACCGACCTCGAGAAGATGCCCGATCACCGATTGAGACTGCTGGTAGATGCTGACGCCCTGCCCGTCGATGTCCTTGGACACGTATTCGAGAGCACCAGGAGTGGTGAGCGTTGGCCAGGTGCGGAACACAGCACCCACCAGGCTGTGTTTCGTCCTGCCCGTTGCGTTGTAGAAGACGGCGCGGGCCTTGTAGCCCCTGTACCGCTCTGCGTTCTCTTTGCTCATGTCATGAGCGTTGGGCTTTGGCAGATACAGCTCGCCAGCGGCTTTGATGGTTTCGGAGCCTTTGCAGACGTCACGCACCAGGCGCCAGCGGTTCTTCGCCGCGTCGTACTCCGGGCGGGTGAATGTGACGTCGTTTGCCATCAGCGTGCGAATCCCATGTTGATTGAGGTGGCCGGCTTGCGGCTGCTCTTCGTCACTGCGAAGTAGCGGAAGGCGTCACCGCCGTGAGAGGTCCAGTCGTGCAATGGTTTGTCTTTCCAGCAGCCTCGCTTGTCGTCCCACTCCTTGCGGTAGTTCTCCAGACAGGCGATGCCCGACTCGCACTTGGCTTCGTCGAACACGCACAGGGGCAGGATCTCCCGCACCTGCTCAATCCCGTCGTTGACGCCGATCTTCGGCACCACCTGGAACGTGAGCGTGTATTTCTGGCCGTCGATCTCGTATCCCTCGCGGGCGATTTCTCGGCGTGTCTTGGCATCGCTGCCGAACTCGCGGTTATCGATGTCGTGCGGGCCCCAGTGCTCGGAGTAGGTGTAACCCTTGTCCTTGAGCACCTTCATGTAATGCCGCAGGCCTTCGCCGCTGTTCTCGTAGTAGTCGATGACGTGGTACTGCTCGCCAACCTTGCGAACGAACCAGATTGCCGTGGAGTCGCCGACACCGATGTCCCAGAAGGTCATCACCGGCAGGTGGCTGTTGTTCGGAATTACGCCGATGCGTTGTTCCGCATACAGCCTGCGGAACTGTGCGGCGTAGTACGCGCCTTCAACTGACTGCTGGAATGCCTCAGTCGGTATCGACGGGTATTCCCGTTTCATGTCGTCGCCGAGGGTCTTCTCTTTGGCGGCGTACCAGGCGCGCTGGCCATGGCTCGTGAATATTCCGTGCTTGGCGAACAGCTCATCGAAGTAAGCGGTCAGCCGATTGGCAATGATCACGCCTTCGGACTCAAGCGAGTACAGCGGGTTGCGCCACCAACTGAAGAAAAAGAACTTCCAGTCCAACAGGCCGAGCGGAACACCGGAAAGCTGCTGCTTCTCAGCGCTCTGCGAGTAATCGAAGAAGTAACCGGCACGCCCCTCTGCCGTCGACTCAATCGTGACGAAGCACTCAGCAGCGACGGCCTCGAATGCGCCGGTGACGATCTCGCGAGCCTTGTGCGGGAACTTGGCGCAGATCTTCCCAAACTCGGACACGTGCAGGTAACGCAGCGTGCCGCCTCGGAAGGAGGTGGAGACGTAGAGCGAACCGCCTTTGCTGAAAACCAGCTCGCCGGCGGCGTCATTGCGCGCTGGATTGGCCGCTTTGATCTCGCTGGGCAGATTGTCGTACGCGTACTTGACCTTTTCCCGGAACAGGCGCTTGGCGTCGTTCAGGGTGTGAGCGATCAGTGCGCACTTTGCCGCTTCAAACAGCGCAGCATCCAGCTGGACAATGCAGACCAGTGTCGTGAACCCAAGCTGCCGCGCCTTCAGGATGATGTTGCGGGTGTGCATCCCTTGGAAGTAGTCGATCTGCTCCTGCGTCATGCGGAAGCGGACTTTCTTCCCGTTCTTGTCGGTGATGAAGTAGAGGTTGTTCAGTCGCCAGAACCGGTCCCGGAGCAATTTCAGGTGCTCGGGCTTCATGCGTCAGGCTTCCTTCGATAATTCATCCATCAGCTTGGAGAGGTCTTCCGAGTCGTCAGTCTTCTCTTTCTCATCCAAGCTGTAGGCCTGGCGCTCGAGCACCTGGAGATTCTTCATGGCTGACGAAAGCTGAAACAGCGTCTTGGCGTTGCTGGGGAGTGCTACAGCGGAAAGCATCGTCGCCCGGCGCATACCGTTTGTGTCATCAGCAGTTTCGGCTTCAATCGAGTCCTCGATCTCTTCCCGCCTGCTGATCGTGGTCAGCAGGTCATCCATCAGCAGGTTCGCAAGGTTCGTGGCCTTGCGAATGTCACGGCGGTGGCTGCGAACAACCCGTGCGCCCTCTTCTGCGGCCTCTTCGACGATCTCAGCATCACGCTCAGGGTTCGCACATTGCTCTTCGCGAACCTCACCGCGAACCAGCTTGTTGCGAACCTCTTTGCGCACCTGCTCAGAGAGGTCGCGAGCCCAGCCCGATGCCTTGGCTTTTTTGCGGATAGCGGTATCACTGATCCCATTACGCTCGGCAATGGTTCTAATGGAAAGCGCACCCGCCCGGTAGGCGCGTTCGATGGCCTCCCAGTCGGGTTGCTTGGTGGTCATGATTTACCTGTGGCTTGAAATATTGGCTGGCAGCCGGTATTGATGAGAATCAATTCACTGCAAGGAAGTAGATATGTCCGAAACATTGGTGGCTCTTGTAAAAGTCCACAGCCAAACGAACGAAGGCGCGAGACGTGCAGCATCTGTTGCCGCCGCCCTTGAAGCGATACTGACGGCGGTTGCGAATCCGGCCAATGGCAGCGCTCTGGGCAACGAGATGGGAAACCTTTCGAAATATGCTGATCAGATCCAATCAGCACTTAAAGGCTGATGCTTCCCGTGCCGCACTAACCCTGCGGCACTTCCTCGACCTTGATCACCACCGCCCGAATCGTTCCACCAGTGCTAGTATCTCGCTTTGCCGCAATCTCCACCGCCTGAACAGCCGTTGCGCCCATGTCCATCGCCGCGAAAGCGTATGGCGTCCCGCTGCCTATGGCGTACGGGCGATCCATCATGACCGGAGCCTTCCAAAGACCGCTGGTGTCATCCACCGCGACCATCATCAACTTGTCGCCATCCAGTACGAGGGCAGAGACATCGATGTTGCCGTCAGGCTTCGCGCCGAAGTACACATCCAGCAGACGCGGGTAATCCGAGACTGCACCTGAGCAGAAGAACTTCACACCCTCCCGCTCAAGGCATTTCTCGTAGTCGTCATAGGTGATGACGTCACCACGGGTGATCTGGGAGTCATAGGCGATGACGCCGTCTTTGTAGGCGATGGTCGTCATTCACACACCGTCCAGTCATCCGACAGCACATCAGTCTGCGATGCGAGCCAAGGAACAAAGTGCTCGTCCGCCGTTTTCATACCGATCCACGGCAGCGGCTTCAAAGCCTCGTGCTGAAAGGCAACTGTCTCGGCCAGGTCTTCAGGAACGAGCTTCAGCCACATACCCTTCCCGTTCCATCCATGGCGCGCAACGCGCTTACCCTGCTTCATCGCGGCAACCGCCAGGCCGAAGCTCATGCCGGTGCGGGTGTCCGGGATCAACTTGTCCAAATCGGCCATCAGCGCACTGGCCTTGCAGACCGCATTTGTCAGCTCCACGGATGCTCCGCATGCCTCAATTGCCTGGCAGACCTCATAGGCTTGCAGAATGAGGGGGTGGCGAGTGATGTCGGTCATGTTCTATCTCCACGCGCGCCACGAAACGGACGCATCTGAATTTGTGGCGCGCTATTGATCGGTCGGAGGTTCGTGGAGCTTCGATTGCTGCACCACCCTTGCTACGGCAACCGCCACGCTGAGCGCCATGTTCACGCTGGCGAACACCAGCGGGTTCACTGCACCCTGAAACACCGACCACGCGACCGCAGCAGCGTTGACCGCGGCAATCAGCGCGGCGAGTTGAACGCTGGTCATTCGCCAGGCTTTCCGCCATTCAGGGATGAGGGCCATGTTCTGCGTCCGAGGGAATGAGTTTTTCGAGGCTTTCTGCGTAGCGCTTCCAGTCGTCACGGCTTTTCGTCACGCGGCGTAGTTCGGCTTCGCTGGCAGCCTCTGGCTTTGGGCATTTGGTTGGCGCCGAGGTGAAGCGGTAAACCGTCGTGTGCTGTGCTGGGCGCGGGTCATGAATCACTTCTCTCGGCGCGCAGCCGGCAAGCAATAGCACCACAACCAGTGCGCACCTCACTTTGGCCGTCCGAACGACTTGACCATCTCGGTGAGCGAGTCCAGGCGGAAGTCTTGGCGCTGGTCGGAGCTCCGCAAGGTGTCGATGAACTTGTCACCGGCATCGCGCGACCGTTCGAGGGAGTCGACTCGCTGAGTCAGCAGAGCCTGGCTTGTTTGGTATGCGTTCAGCGAGGCTTGAAGCGTGGACAACGAGCCCACGACATATACGAACGCGCCAATCGCAGCAGCAGACAGGATTGTCTGAAGGACGGGCACGACGATTTTGAACACCGTGCTGTCAGCGATGCGGGATACGTCGGTCATGGGCTTTCCGAATAAAAACGCCCGGCGTGAGCGGGCAAAGGCGCTGGAGGAGCAGCGATGGAAATGGATGCGAGGGCAGGATTCGAACCTGCGACCTTCGGGATATGAGCCCGACGAGCTGACCGCTGCTCTACCACGCAATGAGTTGGAGTGTTTCCGGGAAAGGGCCCGATTGAGGCCCTTTCCTCGGTGACACTGAAAAGCCCGGCGCAGTGTCCGGGCTTTTCGTTTTCGCACCAGGCGGATTCAACTGATCGGCAGGTTGTCGATTTCCGGCTTCGGCTTGGCCGATGCCATCTCGAAGTGATTGCTGGATGCGCGCAGGTTCGATTTCAAGGTTTCGTCGGCAGCCTCGGTGCTCGTTCGCCACGCTACCAGGGTTACTTCCAGACGCTTAAGCGCCACCCCTTGAGGCTCACCCATGGTGCGGACCACTTGATACGCAGCAGTGATCGGATCGGCCAGCGCAGTAAGGGAGAAACAGGACAGGCAGGCGGCGAGCGCGAGCCCCAGATACATGGTCAGTCGCTTCATCATCATTCAGCAATCCTCGGAGGTCTGGTTTTCTTCAGGCACAAAAAAACCCGCTGGTGGGCGGGTTTCTCGGTCTACTTCGCCAGAGGCGAAATTGTGACAGTGACGAAATAGTGCCAGATCGCTCCTCAAATCGTCAAGCGGCAATTTCACGGTCATTTTCTGACCCTTCACGCATCATCGCGACCACCGCCGAAACCGGCTTGAGCGCCTGTTTGTCGAGCTTGTCGATATGCGTGCACAGGGCATTCCAAATCTCTTCCCAGTCCCGCGCCCAGTTCTGCGGATTCATCTTCTCGCCAGTCCGGTCCTCGACGAACATGCATACCCCGCCTGGCCCCATGCCTGTTCCACCACCCACGATCATCTTATGCGACTGGAGGGCCGCCATAGCCATCCAGTAGGCGCGCTGCTTCTTGCGGTCTGTGAGCGATTCCATACCACTACCCAGCCAGACGAGACCGTGCGCAATGCTGAGGTCGTTACCGGTCGCGACCGGTGAGTACATGAAATTGCCGAAGTGACGCAGCGACTTGGGCAGCGTATCAATCGCGCGCAGCACCAGCCCGGCAATGAGCATGTGAGCGCAGCGCGATTCGGAGAGGCGACGGCCAGAACGCGTTTCCATCACGCCCTCCTTCCGAACCTCGTAAACCCTCGCCACTTCCTGACCATCATGGTTTTCCAGCATGACCATGATCTTGGTATCTCCGGCGCCGCTCTTCTTGCCCAGGAGGGCCTGTTCAGCAGCCACCGCCAAAGCCGAAGGACGGTGTTCGTGCAGTGCATCGTGCCAAGCCTGACGCGCTCCGATAATTTTCATGCTACTTCTCCCCGTTTCAACTCTCTGGTCAGTGCCCTGTAGTGCGCGGTCAGCGCCTTCAGCTCGTCGATCGTGTATTTCTTTGGTTCATGCGGGCCTTCAAGCCAGGCCACCTTCTCCTCGCCGATCCGGCGTATCAGCTCGAGCCGGTAATTCAGCAGGTCGCCAGACTTGTGCGTGTTGCACGGGGCACATTGTTTCCAGACGTTGAGGGGGTCGAAGCGGATCGCAGGATGCGCCGAGACGGTCCGATAGTGCCCTGCGTGCCATTGGCCTTCGTGGTGACGGCCACAGCTCACGCAAGGAAGCAAAATATCTCGTTCGCGCACCCAAGCGTTGAAAGCCTGCTGGGTATCCTTGAGGTGCTCTGCCCTGCTCTTCAGCTTCTCCTTGCGAACCTTGATCTCCCGACGCTCGCGTTGAGCAATCGACTTGCGCTGCCTCTCCTGTGCCTGGCGGGCCAAAACGACGGCACAGTCCGGCGAGCACCATTTCTGGAAGCTGCGCGTCGGGGTGAAGGTGGCGCCACACCCGGAGACACGGCAGCGCTTCGGCCGCATCGGCTTATCGGAGCGAGGGATCACAGCCCACCCCCGAACTGATGCGCGCATGGGTTGGAGTGATAGCTGTGCTCGAGCATTGTGGCGAGGGACCGAATGAGGGCCGCAACGGTCTTCATGCGAAGCCTCCAATCATGTCGGCGGCAGCCTGGGCGTCCTGCTCGGTTTCGAAATGCGCAGACAGCACCAGTCGCCAGCAGGCGTTGAAGACGTCGCGGTAAAGTGGTTCGAACTCGGTGTCGTCCATCGAAGCCCAACTGATCGACTTGCGCTCCTTTCGGATGCCGTCTGGCGTTTGCACCAAGTGGAAGTGCCCGGCCTCGATGGTGATCCAGTCGCGGAAAGCCTCGCGGCTCTTGTCCACGGCTGGGAATCGTTCGGCGCGCTCGGCTTCGATCTGTGCGACGTACGCGGCCACAGCCTCCGACAACTGACCTGGCTTGCCGCTAGCCTTCTCGAAAAACTTGGCCAGCCCCTGGATACCACGCAACTCCTGACGCGGTACCAGCCCGCCGACTGGCTCCCAGTACTCCCACGCTAGATCGAGCATTGAGAAGAACTTGCCGTGGAATTTTGCGTTCCGCATCTTGGTGAACTTGCCGTGGATGACCTGACCGGCCTTCCACTTCTGCATGGTTTCGCGGTCGGCTTCGGTGGCGGGGACCAAACCTTGAGCGGTGCGAATGAGCGCGACTTCAGCCATTGTCGGACTCCTTGATCAGCACTGCCCGATAGCAGGCAATCTCAGCCATGTCGCGGTCGTACTCGCGACGAGTGACTGGATGCATATCGTCAGGTAGCTGGCCGCCAAATTTCTGGAGCATTTCCCCGTGGAGAGATTCGCAGCACTCTCCGAGCTCCCCGCGCAACATTTCGTTCTCGGCCTTGATCCGCACGATCTCTTCCTCAGCAGCCTGCTTGCCCGCGCCGAGGTCGAAGTTCTCAGCCTTGAGCTGGTCGCGCTCCTTGGTGGCCTTGTTGCAAGCACGAACGGCAGTAGTTAGATCCTTCCCCGTGGTCTTGCAGCTCCCGCGCAGACTGCCGTTCTCAAAATGCAGACGCTCAATCTCCGCGATCAGCTCAAGAACTGCGGCAGGGTTGGCGGCGGCGATGAATTCCTGATTCGCAAAGTTCTGCGGGATGTCTTCGCGCACATTCGCATGCATCGAAACCATGCCAATGTGTCGGTAATCGGAATTGATAGAGCCTTCGTGCCGCTCGTTTTCTGCATGCCACGGGCCTGGGGTAGCAGCCTCAGCCAGCGCCTTCAGGGCTTTGATGTCGGTCACGGGCGTATCTCCGGGACTTCATCCAGCAGCCAATACGCCAGCCTTTCGCGCCATGTCAGGTAACGGAACTTCCCCCGAGCATTGCGTATAACAATGCCATCTTTCTTGCGGTAGACGCTTACATTGCACTGGTCCAGCGCGTGCGATGCTTGGAGCAACGTGCGCTTTGGGCAGAACTCACCACCATCAAGCTCATCGAACGACAGAGTGTCGGCGTAGGACTGAAGGCGAGAGGCGAGTTTGCTTTCGTATGTTCCGTGTTCGTTATGCATTGGGGTTCGCTCCTACTTTCACGCCTGCGGCTTCGATGACTGCGGTCAAATCGTTGATGTACCTGGGTTCGTTGAAGCAGCCACCTTCCACATCGTCGTAATAGTCCTGGTACTTCTCGGCGAAGCGACTAGGCAGATCGATCACCAATGCCGCGCGGGACTGCGCCCAGCCTTTCTGGAAGGCTTCCCAGTCGGCCTGAGCCATAGGGTCGATATAGTTGTTTCCCTTGGGAGGTTGGCGACGGTGGTCACGGCCATTTGTGCGCTCGAACTCTTTGCGTATGAAATCGATGCTCATCTGAACAAAACTCCAGAAGGCTTCTGCGCAACGCGCTCAACTTGGTGCTGGCAGCCATAGGCGGCTACCACGACGATGATGGTCAGGACGATCCAGATTCGGTTGGTCATGGCTTCACCGCCTGCCAGTAGGAGCCGTTTGCCGCGACCAAACCTTTCCGTTTAAGCCGCTGGCAAGCTTTGCTAACGTCTTCGCGGCTTGCCTGCATACGCCCGTGCATCGCCCATGCCGTGCAGCCTTCGACGCTGCGCAGGTAATCCAGAACTTTGCTGTCAAGTGGATTGCTCATGGCTTCACCTTTTCGAAATGCGGCTGCGCCCGACGCTGGCTGCCGTCATGGCGCACAAGGCGGTTATCCGCACCCTTGGTCATGAGCGTCATGTCGTGGTGGCTCCGGGAGACCTGGAAGCCTTCGGACTTGAGGGAGTCGATGGTCTTTTGTTGGTTGGGGGTCATGGGCGGCCACCTTTAATTTCAGAGAGCTTCCTGCGAAGCCTTGCGCTGACGGTTTCCGGGTGAGGGCCTACGAATTCCTCCCAGGTTGGTGGAACTGGCTCACCGACCAGCAGCTTCAGCCGACGGTTCTCAGCCATCAGAGTGATGACCTGGTCCGTAACTTGATTGGCTCTGCCCCCGCTTATCAGCTTGAGCAACCTTCCGCTCTGTGCATCTTTCTGGAGCGCGTGGTTTTCACTGATCAAACGATTTCTCACCAAGCAGACTGTCTTGTAAGCCTCCTCGAATCCTCTGCGGCGTTCCGCGAGCGATGCGAACTCCTCGCCAATCTTCCGTGCGTTCTCAAGCTCCGCGATGACAGGGGCGACGTGGTGTTCATACAGCTGGGCCATTTCTCTGGTCAGAAATTCGCGCTCATCGTCAGTCATGCCGCTGGTGCCGAAAGCGTGAGTGCGCTTTTCGAGGCCGAAGTCATGCCGCCAGGTCTGGCACATCCCGTTGATAATCTTGTCTTTGGTATCCGTCATGTCAGAAACCCTCCTTGCCGCGCTGGGATTCCCAGGTGAATAAAACCAACTTCCCGCCGTTCTCACGCAGGCGGTCCACGACACGGTCACCCATGTAGGTGGGCAATTCGTCCCGACCACGGTTGGAGATGACGATGGTTGGCTTCAAGGCCTCATACCGGGAGTTGATCAGCTCGAACATCACGGTTCGTTCGAACTCGGTCGCGTTCTGCACACCAACCTCATCGAGGATCAGCAGGTCAGGCGCGGCGAAGAGCTGGTAGGCCTGGACCTCGTTGTGCGCGGTATCACGGTCGAAGGAAGCCTTGACGTGACGGATCACCGACCCAGCGGTGACGTACAGAGCGGCCAGGCTGAATTCGCGGATAATGTGATTTCCGACAGCGGTGGCGAGGTGAGTTTTGCCCGTGCCGACGTTGCCCAGCAGCATCAGACTACGGCCACGCTTCGCGTGCGCGGGGAAGTTTTCGGCGTACTCCCGGCAGATGTTCACCGCCTGCTTCTGCTCTGCGCTTCCGACGTGGAAGTTTGCAAATGTGCGTTCGGCAAATCGTGCCGGGATGCAGGAACGGCCGACGCGGGACTCAATCGAGCGGCGAGTATTCTCCCGGATCATCTTCTCCTGCTCGATCCGATCAGCCTCGATTCGCTTTTCCTCGGCGCACTGCTGGCAACCAGACCAGACCGCTGGCCTTGCCTTGCCCAACCCGGTCAGGAAGTCGGTGTAGGCGCCGTGATCGGAGCACACACGCTTCTCGCTCGAAATGGTCTTGCCGAAGTCGCCCATCAGGCTCACGACGTTAGATACGGTACGAGCCATCGTCATTCCTCCCGCCGTTTCCGGCCGCATGATTGACCTGATTCAAGTTGGTGTGACGGGACTGCGTGACGGACTGGGGAGTGCTGGCGAAGCGCTTGATGATCCAGGACGAGTCGAAGCCCTGCCAACCGTTGAGCACCGCGATGTCGACAGCGACGTCTGCGGCGATACCCACAGCGGCGCACTTGGCGAGTTCGGCGTTCACGTTCGCCCAGACCTTGGCCGTGATCGGCGCACGCTTGGTCTTGCGAAGAGCGAGGTAATCAACGATCTGCTGCTCGCTCACACCGTGGGGGTTGTCGGCCAGCAACTGTGCTTTGCCGAACGGAGCTTTCCGGTCTGGTTTTGCTTCTGGCTGCTCTTGGGGCGGATTAATCTCTTTCGTAGAAAGAGTTAATAGGGGTTGTTCTTTCTTAGAATAAAGAAGGGAGTCGTCGGTTTTGGTCTGACTCGGAAATGTTACGACTCGGCTCATATCATCCGAGTCAGACCGTATGGTCCGATTCGGACATTCGAAATACACCCACTCTTTCGGGTCGCAAATGCTGATGTCACCACGCGAACCACCCTCGCGATGAATGACCCGGCGCTTCAGCAGGTGGCTGATGGCCTTGGAGGCTACGTCAGGGTGAATGTTGGTCGCCTTGGCTACGTCGGTAGCCTTGATGCGTACAGCGCCCGCCTGGAAGTTGATAGTGGCTTTGGCAATGTACAGAGCCACCTTCAGCTCTCGCCCAGGCAGATCGATAGCCATCAGGCCATCCATAATCTGGTTGTCCATTCGGGTGAACCCTCGGGACTTGTGTATGTGGGTGATGTTTGTCATGATTCGTCTCGTTGAATTGCTGTTGAAAGAACCGCCCGGCCAGGCGGTTTTTTTATGCCTGAAATTCAGGCTGCTCGGACCGACGCATCCATCACATCCAGGCTCTTACGAACGTGGTCGATCTCGACGCGGATCTGGGCTTTCTCGAATGCGCTGACGTGGTTGTCGTCGAGCGCTTCATGCACGGCGATGGTCAGGTCGGCCACTTCTTTGCCAACGTTGATCAGCGATGAGGTCAGCGCCTGAGGCTGAGCCGGAGTTTTCGAAACCAGCTCGAAACCGAACTCATCAGCCAGTTCCGCCAATGGGCGCATGTCGCCGGAATGCAGCAGCAGCGCATACAGGTGCTTCACGTTCATCCAATGAGCGTCGTTGTCTGGGTTGGCACGCTGCAAAAGGCTCACATGCGGCATGTTCATCAAGGTCGCCAGCTTCTTCGCTTCAGCGTCCTTCACGGCGTCGTGGCATGCCCTCAGAAAACTTTCCATACGTAAAACCTCGGCACTGTTTCAGTGGTGGCGCAGTGCCAACACGGGGAAAATTGGTCAACTCAAACGATCAAGGACGTATCCATGACCGACTCTTCCGAACTGCAAGGCGAGATAACCGCCCTCTGCTGCTTTGTGGGTGCCTTGGCATCCACCCTGCCCTTGTCTTCTCAGATGAGGCTCTGGCCTGCGTTCGAGCAGAAGGCCAGTCAGCTACGTGACCAGTTGAGCCAAGAGGCTCTGCGCGGCTTCGAACTGGCGACGATCTCGCTCAGCTCGAAGCGCGGTTAGGCCGCTGTTTTTTGGGAAGGAAACGGACGCTGCTCCAGCGCCGTAAGACTTCCGTCCTCATTGCAGAAAACAACGACGTCTCGGCCGACTCGGATGGCCTTGCTCAGGGCTCCTTGAGTGCAGCCAAGCATCTGCGCGGCCTTGGTATGGCCGTGCTCTTTTGCGAATTCAGAAAGCGGGATACGGCGCATTGCGACGTCCTCTACGTGTTTGCTCGGCGCCAGTATGACCGCCGGTATTGTTGCCAGTCAATACCGGCGATATTGGTTGCCCGAATACCGCAGGTATTATGATTTGTGGATGACTAAAGACTCTCGAAGACTGCCGCTTGCCGATTGGCAACTGGACGATAGCGACCGCCTGAAGGAAATCTTTCAGAGGAAGCGCGCGGCTTTAAAGCTCACTCAGGAAAAGCTTGCTGAGGGATTGGGTGATGGCGTTACCCAGGGCGCGATCAGCCATTTTATGAATCGTCGTACAGCTCTTAGTCTCAAGGCTGTTGCTGTCTTTGCGAAAATGCTTGATGTGAAGATCGAGGACATAAGCCCTACCTTGGCGCGTCAGATCGGCGAACTGGGTCTGGCCGCTCCGGCCGAGGTGAAGCACTCGCCAGGCGTGCACTCAAGAACGGCAGCAAATACCCCTTTCCCTGTCGGCGGCGATACTGAAGCCGCCGAAGACAAGTACGCGCACATTCCTCAGTACAGCGCGAAAGCAGCTGCAGGCCTTGGGCACGAAAATCCGCACGTTGAGTCAATTGCGACGCTCGCTTTTAAGAGGGAGTGGCTGCGCATCAAAGGCGTGAAGGCTGAGAACCTTTTGGTGATCTATGCCGAAGGCGACAGCATGTGGCCGACGATCAATGACCACGACGTGCTCCTGGTGGACAAGTCGAAGATCGAGCCGGCCGATGGGCATGTGTTCGTCCTGTCGAGCACGGATAAGGGTGCAATCGTGAAGCGCCTGGTGCAGTCGCCCTTGGGCGGATGGATCATCCGAAGCGACAACGAGGACAAGGATGAGTACGGCGATCTGCTGCTTGCCCGTAGCGACGTTAATGAGCATCGAATCATTGGCAAAGTCATATGGCGTGGCGGCGACTTGTAACCGACGTTATAAAATTTACAAGCAAGGAGGCGCAGGATGATCCCCAGTTGGAATGCCGAGGGCTTAATACCTCCGGTCAATGACACTAACCCCGCAGGGTTAGACAGATCTCCCTATGAGGTAGATTTGGTCGCATTTGTTGAGCATTTCGCTACGAGCAACGACCGCTGTGCTATTTTGGAAGGCTATTTGGCTCACCGGACGGAACTGCACACGCTCGGTATGCATGACGGCTTTCAGTGGCTAGACGGGAGCTTCACCGAAAATATCGAGCTGATAGAACGACGCGCCCCTCGTGATATTGATGTCGTTACGTTCATTTCTGCTGGTGACGACTTCTACGATGCCCTTACTCCCGACCAGTTGCGCTTGCTAGGACAAACCAGAGCCGATAAAGCTTTCATCAAGCAGCAATTTAAAGTCGATTTCTATGTCCAATCATTACTTGACCCTCCAGAAATGATCGTAGAAATGACGGCGTACTGGTATGGGATGTGGGCGCACCGACGTTCCAAACAGTGGAAAGGTTTTCTCAAGGTGGATCTAAACTCATGGCAGGATCAGGCAGCGCTCGCAGCGTTGGCGGCCAAACGGCAGGAGCTCGCCCATGAATAGAAACGAATACGTTCATCGTTCGGCTGAGTTGGTTTTCCTAGAAAAACAGCTAGCTAAGCCTGGTATCACCAAACTGTCGGCGATGTCCATAAGATCTAGGATTGAGGAAACCCGTTCGTATCTTGATGCCCACGGGGAAAATGCCTATCAGCCAGCCAAAGTCATCCTGACCTATAGAGGAGCGCCTGTCTGGGGTACTCATGGTGTGCTTGCTGAGTTCGGCACTGCTGCCACACAGGCATTCAGCGAGGCAATTGCGACTATTGCCGCTTCGCTATCGGGCGTGCTTGCTGATAAGGGGCCGATTCCGAACAGATCAAGCAATCAGCTTCTAATTACAGGCACCGCCTTGGGGTCTTTTGGATTTGAGCTGGAAGAGGCTCCTGCAGAGAGACAGCTTGAAATGGAGGGAACCACTTCCGTTTCACAAGCTATCGATCTGATGACCGATCTATTAGAGGCGACAACCAAGACCGACGAGGAGCTTTCTGAGCCTGTTTCACGGCTGGCGGATCGTGCGATCGCCAGCGTGTCAGACTTTTTGGCGAAGCTCTCCACATATGAAGCTTCCTGTTCGCTGACAACCCGATCCAAACGGTTCCAGTTCACGGATGCGGAGCAGGTGCGCCGGAGTAAAGAGCGTCTCAGTCTGGATAACATAAAGGAGACAGTTGAGACCTTTACTGGAGAATTTATTGGCGCTCTCCCTGACAAACGAGCTTTTGAGTTCAGAACCAGTGATGGTGAGGTGATATACGGCAGCATCCCTCGGGACATCGCAAATCCAAACTCCGTGAATCAGAACCTTTATCGGCGATTTGAGATTACCTTGAGCGCGAGACGCATTGGTTCTAGCAGGCCAAGATACGTTATTCAAGCGCTCCCCTGGGCAGACTGAATCAGTCTTACCATGATCTGAAGCCCGCCACTGAGCGGGCTTTTTTGTGTCCGCATATTGCTATTCGTTTGGATCCTTTTTACTGTATATCCATACAGCTAACCAAGGAGGATCACATGGCAAAGCAGAAACCCCAGGCACCGAAAGAACCGACTTCCTACGAATTGCTCGGCATGCGTGTACAGCGCGCCATCAACACGCCCAAGGCCCAGTTGTCGAAATCCGTCTTGCTCGAACGATCAGCGAATGACGACCCGGCGGACTGGGATCGCATCCTCGATGAGATCGCCGAGAACGACAACGTGACCATCGCACACCGAGACGACGGACTGATCCAGCTCTTCTGGACTGTGCCCAAAGAAGATTGACCGCTATTCGATCGAGGAGCCCGCCAAGCAGCGGGCTTTTCTGCTTACATGGCGTCCTTTCCGCCATGAGCCTTCCAGGCGGCTATTATCTCTTTCATAGCGAGCTTTTGAGCGTCAGGCAGGATGAAGTCTTTGTAATACTGGCGTCCGTTGAAGCGCACGATCACCTTCTTTGATGCAATAACCTTATCGATCATTGGGCGATTCGAAAGCGGGGCATCCGACCATTCCCAGACGCTCCCGCCGGTGTTGTCCCTGGAGAAATCAAGACCGCCTAGGTTAAAAGTCTGATCGTCTGCCTTAATCGTCACCGATTGGACGAAAAGCCAGTCATCCCCGAAATAGTGGAGCTTCAGTCTCAACGGATATGAAGCGGCTGAACTCTGCTCGGTGCCGAAATAGAGCGATACGTAGTCGCTCATGAACGGCTCTGACTTGTGGGAGAGCCAAACAATTCCTCGTACCTCATCGACGCTCCGTTTGAGGTTTTTCTCTGCTTGCGCCGCGGCAATCCGATCTGCTTCAGCCTTCTTCTCTTGTTCTGCCTTCTTCGCCTGAGCTTCTTCCAGACGCTTTGCCGCTATCGCAGCGATGGCGGTTTTAGCTTCCTGCGCCTGAGGCGACTCAGGGTGACGAGCAATAAGCTGCTGGAAAGCTTTTTCGGCTCTTTCGCGACTCCCCTCCTCCAACGCTGCTCGTCCCGTGGACAGCAACCTTGCTGGGCCATTTTTTTCCGAATCAAGTTCGGCCTTCAGGGCGCTGTTCTCTGACTGGAGCTGAATCACCTGGGCTTTAAGCTTTTCTGCGTCCTGATGGTCAGCGTTGCCGCATCCCGAGAGACCCACTACCACCAACATCGTGCAAGCAATTTTTTTCATCAACGCCGTCTCCTTGTAGGCGGCGCCACTTTACCAAATTCCTAACGGCCATGATTTTCAGGCACAACCAGCCCATTTCGATTTCGCCTGAACCCAGCCGCAGCAATAGCAATCCGTCACTGAAATAGCTCGGTGCAAAAATACATGACCGGAGGTATTGACCTACACACAATACCGGCGGTATTGTTTACCCATCGCAGCGACAAACCAACGGTGCGACAGGGACTGAAGAGTCCTGCCAGCTCTTTAAAAATCAGCGCCATGAACGACTACCCGGCCAAACCGGTTAGGTCACTCCCGGCACCATCGGTGGGAGGTCAGTAAACCGAAGGAAACAAACCGCTGCGCTTGTGAGGCGACCGGCGCCAGATGAAAGCCATTGAGGGGCTCATTCTGGCGAGGTTATGACCGAACTGTGCGAATGACCCTGACGGGCGCAGTGAGTGACAAGACAGATTTTCTCGGTGCCCTTCTCGCGAGGGGTACCCGGAAAATCAACCGCCCAGGAGGGCAAGACCATGGCAACACAATCTCACTATCTGATGGTCGAGCGTAAATACGGTGATAGCCCGTCCCACTGGCATCCGCTGTGGGAAGCGGAAAGCCTCAAAGAAGCACAGGAAGCATTGGAGGAGATGCCTGTCATTTACGGCGAAATCTCCCGAATGATCGTTTCGGGTGCTGCTTCAGGCGACTGTCAAGAGCTTCGGCCCTGCTGAACCATCACTCCTGCGCATTCACAGAGTGCGCAGTAAAGAACACCGACAGCGCTGACAGACCGTACTGGGTGCCTAATCCGGGTGAATGTCTGTTCCGATCACCTCGAAAGAGGCTGCATCGGAGTGTGATCTGCATGCGCAGTAGCGGGGCACCGTGAGCGCGTATGAGCCGGGTAGCTTAAAAGTAAAGCCCAGTGCACGGGAGTTGAGGGTGCAAGACCCTTCCCGGCGTTCAGATCACACCCCGATGCAGATGAAGCAACAAGCGCAGGCTGATGCGTGGGTTTAAAAACTAACAGTTCCCGAGAGTGATCGCTGACCGGCTAAGTACTATTTTATGCCCGCGCGGTACCGGCTCGTAATAACTGGCATTGCGGTAGGCGAAAGCCGTTGACCGCGGCATGACTCTCAACCCGGAGATCAGCACCGGGCATCTGCACCCTATCCAACGGGTAGCCACTGCCTTCCCAGTGAGCGAGCAATAGGAGATTGCGATGAGTCTTGAAGTCCAGGGCGAACCAGTAACCGGCGGATATCGAATCATCGATACTGATCGGCATGAGGGCTATCAGGGTGTGGCCACCGTTACTCAGCGTGATGCTCACCCGATGGTTTATGACTGCTTGATCAGCCACGACGAAGCGCTTGAGCGTGCAAAGCTAATGGCCGCCGCGCCAGAGCTGCTGGAAGCGCTGCAAGAGCTTCGTGCCCTTATGCAGGGCGTTATCGACGGCGAGTACGATCCAGACTTTGCAACCTTGCAGATCGCCGACGCTGCCATCGCCAAAGCCACCTCGTAACACCCCTCCTACACCCTCCCGAACACACCCACATGCAACCCCTCCGCTGACCCTTGGCCGTTCGCGTTCTTGTGGTTGCAGCTGAGTGTGTTTGGTTAATCAGCAAGGAGATCATCATGTATCACTGCACGGACACGCAGGCGGTCTGCCGAGGTTGCGGCATGAAACTTCGCGGCTCGCCATCCTGGAAAGGCGGCCTCGCCTATCACCCTGAGCCGAAAGGTGAAGTCCAGCGGTGCCACTACGGCGGCTGGGTATGCTCGCGCCGTTGCGACATCCGCGCCTGCGTCGAGCTGGAAGGAACCATGCCCGGTTGCGGATCGATTCGCAGCTATGAACAACTTTCGCCATACGCGAAGGAAAGCATCAACAATCATTGGCCGGAGGCAGCATGAACTTTCAGCCACCAGATCCCGAGCGCTTTGGGACGTGCAACAAGTGCCACAGCCTGATTGAAGAGTCTGAACAATCTGGCGGGATTTGCTTTGAGTGCCACGCAACAGACTTTGGTAAAGAGCCCGCTTTCCCTCTGGGCGCCAACGAATACGGCGGACACGGCAGCTGCTTCGGACTGCCGGTTCGCGACTACATCGCCATCAAGGCGTTGCAGGCAATGATTACGACATCAGGCGCACCGGCGTTGCTCGGACTTGAGGGCAGCGAATACGACACCGCCAAGGCTGCTTACAAGATGGCTGACGCCATGCTCGCCGCCCGAACCGAATAAACCCTCCCCGACCGCATCGACAGGTGCCCGCGTGCTTCACGGCACGGGCTTGGTCACCTGCGCGGGCATCTGATCGATGCGGTTGAACAGCGCCTACGGAGGCGACGATGAACTCATTCGCAAGAGCGCAAGCGCGCTGGGACAACATGCAGCCGGATGAAGACTCCGGGCATGAAGAAGCGGCGCGTGTCTGGATTGAAAACACGGCTGAGAACCTGATGCGCGGCTGTGACCTGGTGATTCGCCGTCGTTTCTCGGCGCCGATCGTGGTCGAGTATTCAGCCTACCTCGCAGCGGTTCAGCTGCATCTGAATCAGCGGCAGATCGACGGTGACGACACCGAGGACTGGTTAGCGCAGTTGGTCATCGCGGCCGTCACCGGCGGACCAGTCAAGACGTTTGGCGAGGCACTGCTTGGCGAAGGTGAAACGTCGATGGGCAAGCTGTTCGATATCGCCGTGGCGCTGGTCGAGCCTTACGCCGAAGCAGGGCTTCAGGCTGAAGCAGAGGATCTGGACTGATGAACAGCCCTCACGTCCACATCAGCAAGCAGCTGGACCAGCTCGAAACTCTGGATTACCCGCCCTTCTACGAAGCCATCGTAGAGCGCCAGATCATCAACCTGTTCACCAGCAACCAAATCAACCCGGAAGAATTCGCCTACTACTGTGAGCGCTTCAGGCGCTTGGCTGGGCGTGAAGCGAGGATAGCTGCATGAGCAAGTGCAAATATCAGATTTCATGGGTTGGCCGGTGCAATCAGCCTGCCGATGAATCAGAGCTGTGCGCTAAGCACGTCGGTATCAAGTGCTGCGTTTGTGGGAGCCAAGCTGTCGATGAATGCGACCACACTGGCCAGTTTGTTTGCGGTGCTCCGCTATGTGGTGACTGCGTTGGCGTTACTGACCAGGCCAAGCCTTCAGGCAACTGGGGCTTTATGAATCACGGACATCACCGCAAGGAGTCAGCCCAGTGAGTACGCCAATCGTCAAATCCCTGATCGACGAGCAGCTCGACGACATCGAACGGAAGCTGGCGGTGATGGGCTTCGGCCTTCCGTTCAACGAAGTGCTCGGCCTGCCGCGCGAGACTCCGGTGTGCAACCTGACAAAGCGCCTGGCGCCGATTCAGAGAGGTCGGCGTATCGCGGTGAGGGTTCGGCCATGACCGAAGAAGAGCAAATCCAAGCTATCGAAAAGGAGCTCGGCTTCACCAGGGAAGATGCTGAGCAGTGCTCGTGCTACGCGAACCCAAACGGCCCTTGCGCGAACTGCTGGTCATTGGGCTGGCGGATCGGAGGCATTGAAAAGCCCGAGGATCCATCGTGAACCGGCAACAAGCACGCCGCGCGGCGTACTGGCGCGGATCTGCCGTTACTCTTCTCTTCTGCACCTGCCTGATGCTGCTCAGTGCCCTCGCTGACCGCATAACCCAATAGCTGCTTATCAGCTTCTTAGCAAAGCTAAGAGACCCCTACCCCATTCAATCGCAGCGCCCCGGCACACGGACGGCGCGGGAGACTCCGCATGTCTGCAACTCAGCAAGTCATAACCATCGACGACATCAGCGCCGACAATGCGCCGGTCATTTATGTGGCCGGCGGCCTCAAGCAGTTCTTTGAGCACGCCAAGGCCCTGGCAACCGGCGAAGTGCCGGACCTCACAACCCGCAAGGGTCGTGAGCGTGTAGCCAGTCTCGCAGCCGAGGTCAGCCGGTCGAAGGCGGCAGTCGAAAAGCCAGGTCGGGAGTACCTGAAGAAGATCAAGGAAATCCCCAAGGTCGTCGAGGCCGAGCTGCGCGAATTCGTCAACTCGATGGACGCTCTGCGGGACGCCACGCGGCAGCCCCTGACTGACTGGGAAAAGGCCGAAGATGCGCGGGTTGATGCTCACAACGACGCAATCCAGCAGATGAAAGACTTGGCCGTCTTCACCGAGACGCCAACAGCGGCACATGTCGCCAACGTCATTGCTGATCTGGAGATGGTTGAGCTCGGTGAAAGCTGGGAGGAGTTCTTGCCAGAAGCTGCTCAGGTCAAAGACCGGTCGCTGGCCACCCTTCGCGCACTGCTTGCTGATCGGACAAAGCACGAAGCGCAACTGGCTGAGATCGCCCAATTCAACGCCGAGAAGGCCCTCCGCGAGCAGCAAGAGCGTGACGCCGCCATTGCTCGCGAGGCAGCCGAGAGAGCGCGGCGCGAAGCCGATGAGCGTGCAGCTGCGGAACTGGCGGCTGCCGCCAAGCGTGAGCAGGATCTGAAAGACCAGGCCGCAGCCCAGCAGCGCGCCGCCGAGCAAGCGGCCCGAGACGCAGAAGCCGCTGCCGCGCATCAGGCTCTGCAACTGAAGCTTGCTGCTGAACAGGCGGAACGCATCGCCACTCAAGCAGAAGCAAATCGACTCGCCGCGATCCAGCAGGCCGAGCAAGACCGAATTGCCGCAGAGAAACGCCAAGCCGAAGCGGTTGAGCGAGCTCGTCAGGAAGAGCTTGATCGCCAGGCTGCGGCAGTAGCCTTCGAGCTTCAACAGGCCCAGGCACGCGAAGCGGACAAGGCTCATAAAGGCGCCATCTACAAGTCAGCCAAAGAAGCGTTCATGAAAAACGGCATGACGGAAGACTGTGCGCGCCTGGCCGTGAAGCTGATCGCCAGCAATCTGATCCCCGCCATCTCCATTCAATACTGAGGTCGACATGAGCAACGTAGCCCTCGCCGAGCAACCGGAAGCCCGGCAAGTCGCCAGCCCGGCGGCCACCAACGAATCCACCGCAATGCTGACGATGATCCAGCGTGCGGCGACTGACCCCGCATTCGACGCTGACAAGATGCAGAAAATGATGGAGATGTACGAGCGGCACACAGACCGTACCGCCGCAGCCGCATTCAACGCTGCCATGGTTCGCGCCCAGGCTGAAATCGGCCCGGTATTCCGCGACAAGTACAACGCTCAGACGAGCAGCTCCTACGCCGCGCTTGAGTCGATTGATCGCAAGATTTCCCCGGTATACACCGCGCACGGCTTCTCGCTGTCATTCGGGACTGGCGACAGCGCACTTGTCGGCCACATCAGAACCATCTGCGATTGCATGCACGAGGCCGGTCACACAAAGCAGTACCACGTTGACCTGCCGATTGACTCGGCGGGCATCAAGGGCAGCGTTAACAAGACAGGCGTCCATGCTGCGGGCTCGACCTTCAGTTATGCCCGACGCTACCTGACGATGATGATTTTCAACGTCGTCCTGACTAATGAGGACGACGACGGTAATGGTGCAGGTCCAGAGCCAGCGCCTGAGCCCGTGGTCACTGCCGGCCAGGCTGCACAAATTACCGCTCTGCTTGGCAAGTGCAGCCAGTTGATGCAGGACAGCTTCAAGGCCAAATACGGCGCGCCTGAAAACGTCTACAAGTCAGAAGTAGACGAAGTTTTGGCCCGCCTCAACAAATCAGCCAACCGCCCGAAGGAGTAAGCCATGCAAATCATCACGAACGTAGAGCAAGGCACTCAAGAGTGGCTGAACCTGCGACTCGGCATCGCCACAGCCTCAGAATTCGAATGCCTTCTGGTCAACGGCAAGGGCGAAGGTGGATTCGGGGTCGGAGCCTTCACCTACATGGACACGCTGATCGGTGAGCGAATCACCGGTGAAGCGGCTGATCCATTCTCCGGAAATCGCCACACAGAACGCGGTCATGAGCTTGAGTCTGTCGCTCGGAACCTCTATCGCGAGCAGTGCGAGGTTGAGACCAGCGATTGCGGGATCATCCTCAACCATGGCGCCGGTTATTCGCCAGATTCGCTGGTCGGCGCCAATGGCCTGGCCGAGGTGAAGACCAAGCTGCCGAAATTTCAGGTCGGCGTCATCCTGCAGAACGAGGTTCCGAAAGATCACGTCGCGCAGTGCCAGGGTGGCCTCTGGCTGTCGGAGCGCGAGTGGATCGATTTCGTGAGCTTCTGGCCGGGCATGCCTCTTTTCATCAAGCGCATGTACCGGGACGAAGCCTACATCCGGAAACTTTCGCAGCGGATGAAGGACTTCTACGAAATCATGGACGAGCGCATGAACCGAGTTCTTGGGGTGGCGGCATGATCAGCCTCGAATTAAGCATGGTCCGGCACAACCAGCCAAAGTCGGCTGAACTGGCGGCGGCGATGGATGAGTATCTTCGCCGCGGTGGCCAGGTATCAGAGGTCGCAGGGCCTATTCCGGCTCCACGGCCATACGGGTACCGCACTGCTCCCGCCCCAGTCGAATCGCCAGATCGCAAGCCGCTTCCGCCGCGTCGCAGCAAAAAGGAATCGATGCAACATCTGCGCATTGTTCCGGACATCGAGGAGGCTCAGGCCAAGCCGGTGAAGCCGAAGATGCCACCGGCTGACTTGGATCGTGTTCGCGATCTGGCCAAGACGCTCTCGCAGGGCGAAGTCGCCGAACTCACTGGAATCAGCCGCAAGCAGCTCTACACCATGGCGCGGGCTTACGGCTTCGAATTCCAGCGGGCTGCCAATGGCGGTGCCGCGAACCTGGTGCACAACCAGAGCGACCCCGTGAAAGATGCACGGAATGTCGAGCGCATCAAAGCCCTTCGCGATATCGGGGTAAGCCAGCGCAAGGCCACCCAGCACATGGGCATTAGCTCCAAGTATTTCCGCCGGCTCGTTCGTGATTACAAGATCGAGTATCCGGCGGCTAAAAGGTGAAGCGCGTCTTCAAGGCGCCTCAGCAGCGAAAGCGCAATCCACAACACCACCTACCACCGAGCGGGCTTGCTTATGCTGACTCTCGTTACCAGCTACCAGATGACCATGGAAGACGCTCTGCTGGCGATGCTCCTGGCGTACCGCATCCACGGAACGGATTCAGCAATCAAGGCTACTGCGCATCGTGTCCGCGACAAGGTGCGGATCGGCTGCCGACCAGCCATCAACAACGTGATCCGCTGCCGGTCTCAGCTGGAGTGGGCGAAAAATCTCTGTGAGGATGAAGAGTCATGGCGATGACGCAGCAGCAGCGCGACGAGAAGACCGCGCTCAAGAGGAAGGCGTGCGGCGAGGAGGAATTGCGGTTACGCGTCAGGCCCGGCACGAAGCAGGCGCTCGCCGAACTGATGGCTTGGGCGGAGATTGAAGAACAAGGCGAAGCGCTGACGCTGATGATTCACCATCTTCACGGATTAGGGCCTGATCGGGCCCTGCCGCTTCTATCGATACCGCGCCACGAAATTACGGTGTCGCCAATTGTGGCGCGGAAACTTGAGCTGGCCTTTCAGCGTGAGGCGTTGCGGATCGGCCGGGAAGACTGATTACCGAAGGTTGATTTTTATGTGGCGAAGGTAATCAACCGCTTCAGTCTTTTGAGTGGTCCCGCCAGGCCCTGCGCTGCCCATGATAGTGCCTTGAGCTTTCTCGAAAATCCGCTCTACATCCTTGTCGGTTTGTTGCCGCAGAACGGCCACCAAAAGATGTTCTATCGCATCAACTTGCGCTTGGTTATTCATCTTCACTCCTTGACCCGGCCCCATGCCGGTCACCACGTATAGCCCACCACCAACCTATTCGCCACCGAACTTTCGGAGGAGACTGCTATGTGCGATTCATTTCAGAACCGACATCTGACAAAAGCCCGAAAGCCTCACCAGTGCGAAAGCTGTCGCCGGTGGGTTCAACCTGGTGAGAAATACGTCGCCATGGCGGGAAAGTGGGATGGTGACTTTTACGCCGTAAAGCTGTGCCAAGGCTGCGAGTCACTGTGGGAGCTGATTTGGGCATTCGACAGTGATCACGGTGGATTGCTCGACGATGGCGTGGCCTTCCACCAGATCATGGAGGTCGGCGAAGAGTTTGGCCTGATCTGCTACGTGCCACTCACAACAGAGCATCCACCGCCACCTCAATCTCATTGATGGCCATCGGCACATGCAGCGCATCGTATTCCCGGTACTGCAAAAGCTCGTCGGCGGCGGCCTCTGACAACTCGTCCAGATCCATACCCCGCTTCCGCGCTACGTTGAGCACTGCCTTCAGCGCCAGCGCCAAACCTTTCGTCCTGTCTTCGTCCATCACGCGTCCTCCCTGTGAAGCGATAAGCGTAGGCTAACTGATGGGACGATGGGGTTATTCGCCTTCACCATAGTCAATGGCATTAGCAGCGCTTTCGATTTCACCGATTGCCGCAACTATCGCAGGCGATATGTTGCTTGGCACCAGAGTGAGCGATTCGATTGCCGTCTCGCAGAGCTCATTTATATCTACGTAAAAGCTGCGCGCGGCATTCAAAACCGCCTCCAGCGCGATGGTCAACGCTAACTCTCGGCTATCGCTCATGACCTTCTCCCTTCCTGTGGAGAGGTAAGCGTAGGCCATTCCCAACCGCATGGAATCGAACCATGAGCCAGCAGCACCAGATTCTGGTTGGCGACTGCATCGAGATGATGCGGACGCTGCCGGATAAATCAGTTCACACCTGCGTGACCAGCCCGCCCTACTTCGGCCTGCGCGACTACGGGGTCGAAGGTCAGATCGGCCTTGAAGAATCGCCGGCCGAGTTCATCGCCCGCCTCGTCGCAGTTTTCCGCGAGGTGCGTCGAGTACTCCGCGACGATGGAACAGCCTGGGTGAATATGGGTGACAGCTACGCCGGCAGTTGGGGAGCGCAAGGCAGGCCTCAAGGTGATGGCCAGATGTCTGGGCGCAGCGTCACATCGGCACGCCAGATCAACGAGCACCCACGGTTTAAATCCGGTACCGGCGTGCGCGGCCGCGAGATGGGCATGAAGTCGAAGGACCTGATGGGCATGCCGTGGCGCCTTGCCTTCGCGCTCCAGGACGATGGCTGGTATCTGCGGCAGGACATCATCTGGAACAAGCCGAACCCAATGCCTGAAAGCGTGCGGGACCGGTGCACGAAGTCGCACGAATACGTTTTCCTGCTGAGCAAATCGAAGAAGTACTACTTCGACCAGGGCGCCATTCTCGAACCCTGCTCACCCAACACTCACGCCCGGCTGTCTCAGGACGTTCAGGCGCAGATCGGCAGCGAACGGGCCAACGGCGGGGCCAAGAGCAACGGCAACATGAAGGCGACGGCCAGGAAGTCGAACGGCGTCGGCTGGGGCCATGGCACTGATGCCGATGAACGCCAGCGCGGCAGGATCAAGGACAACGAGTCGATGAACTCAGCCCTCGCGATCATGCCGACCGAGCGTAACAAGCGCAGCGTTTGGACTGTGGCCACACACAGTTTCAAGGGCGCCCACTTCGCCACCTTCCCGCCCGACCTGATCAGGCCGTGCATTCTGGCCGGCGCCCCGCGCGGCGGTTCGGTGCTTGACCCGTTCGGCGGCGCCGGAACCACGTCGCTGGTATCAATGCAGGAAGGCCGCCGGTCGATCCTGTGTGAGCTGAATCCGGAGTACGCGGCAATGGCCAGAGCGCGAATCGACTCTGCCTGGCTTGATGGTGCGGCGCAGATGGATGTCTTCCACGACGCCACGCCCGCCGCCTGAAACATCCCCCCTTCCCAACTTTGAATCACGCCACTGGCGAGGATCCCCACAATGCTCCGAGCAATTGATTTGTTCGCCGGTCTCGGCGGATGGACCCTGAGCGCCGTCTCGGCAGGCGTAAAGGTCGTATGGGCGGCAAACCACTCGCCGGTCGCGGTCAAATGGCACGCGGCCAACCATCCCGAAACCGAGCGCGTCTGCCAAGACCTGCACCAGGCGCAGTGGGAAAAGGTGCCGACGCATGACCTTCTTCTGGCATCACCCTGTTGCCAAGGTCATTCGAGGGCGCGCGGTAAGGCCAATGGCAACCCGCAACACGATGCATCGCGCTCGACAGCTTGGGCTGTTGTTTCAGCGTTGGAGTTCCACCGACCGCAAGCGGCCTTGGTGGAGAATGTGCCGGAATTCACTGACTGGGCGCTTTACCCCGCATGGGTGGCGGCGGTGCAAGCGCTGGGATATCAGGTCGCCCCGCACGTCTTGGACTGTGCCGACCTTGGAGTTCCGCAGCACCGGGTCAGATTGTTCCTGGTGCTGACACGCAGCAAGGCGCCGCTGATGCTCGAGCTACATCGTCATCAGCATGTGGCGGCGGCAAGCTTTCTCGACTTTGAAATCGGCAAATGGTCGCTGATCGAAAAGCCAGGTCGTGCACAGGCGACGCTGGATCGTGTGCGCAACGGCCGTGAGCGCTTCGGCGACCGATTCATCATGCCCTACTACGGCAAAGGCTCTGGTTTGACTGGTCGCGACATCAGCCGTCCGATCGGCACCATAACCACTCTGGACCGCTGGGCGCTGGTGCGTGGTGATGAAATGCGGATGTTGAGCGCCAACGAGGCGCTGGCGGCGCAGACCTTTCCCGCCGACCTGCTGCGACCGGACAGCCACCGTCTGACGGTGCACATGGCCGGCAACGCAGTTCCTCCGCTCGCCGGCCAGCGCGTGATAGAAGCACTGATGGCTGCCGCCTGACCAACCCCACAGTAACCTCCAGAGGTTGCATATCGAAAAGTAACCTTTATGGGTTACAGGGATATCGCCATGCCTGAACCAGTTCAACAAGTCCGAGCCACGGTGCTGCTGGGTCGTGACGGTATGCATCGAATAAGCCTTCACCGCTTGCCTCAGGTTCATCTGACCCCGGCGCAAGCGCTGACCATCGCAAGAGAAATCAACCAATACGCCATCGACGCCATGCGGGCTGATGGTGAGCGAGAAATTCAGGAGGGGTTATGAGCGACGTGAAGCGGTACACGTTCAAGGGTGCTGCCGGTCGGTACGTCTATGAAGCCGACTTTGACCGGGCTCAGGCCCAACGCGATGCGATACTTGTGCAGGCTCGTGTGTGGTCAGGGGAAGCAAAGGCGCAGCGCAACACCGTGAACGAGGTTGGTTCGGTGCTCGGGGGTATCCCTGATTGGGGCCCCATAGCTGCAAAAGTTGGGGACCTGGTAACCAGATTAAATGTGTCAGAGCAGCGGGTTGATGATCTGCAGACAGATCTAGCTGCAGCATGTGAACTCCTGAAACACGGTAGCTCGCCTACCCCTGCGCATTGCGAATCGGTTTTGGATTTCCTTGCCGGCCAATCAGTGCTAGCCGCGAAGGTCGGCGAGTCATGAGCGATTTCGTGAAAGTGACTTTGCTGAAGGAGTCAGAGCTGCCGGCACACATCTCAAGTATGGACGAAGCAACCCGCAAGTGGACCGACCAAGCCGCCAGAGGTGAGTGTGGATGGGTCTGCTCGGACTGCTGCTACAGCTGGCCGAACGGAATGCCGGATAAGTGTGAGCACGGCAACCAATGGTGCACGGACATCATCGTTCGAGACAAGCTGCGCGCCATGACTGAGGGGAATGAGCCGTCATGACCAAAAAAACGGAAATGGTGAGCTTCAAGAAACTCTGCTACGGCGCGCTGTTCAAGTATTCAGCAGAAGAAGCGGCGGTATGGGTCAAGATCGGGCACAACACTGTCGCAGGATGGAAGCCTGAATACGTCAGCGACTCGTGGGTCGGTCAGCCGATCTGCTCATTCGCTGAAGACGATCAGCTCGACACTGATGTCTTTCTGATTACGCCCACCCCAACCGAGGATGTCCGCGCAGTGGTGGATGAGCCGGTGGCGTTTCAGATGCGTGTCCGGAAGTGGATGATTGAGTGCTTCGGAGTCGTGATCGCGGCTGATCGGCAAGAGCGCAACCACCGATTTCTTGAAGAAGCGCTTGAGTTGGTGCAGGCCTGCAACTGCGGTTGGGATGAGGCCCATCAGCTGGTCGACTACGTGTACGGCCGCCCCGTTGGCGAGAAGGCCCAGGAAGTTGGCGGAGTGATGGTGACGCTTGCCGCCCTGTGCTTGGCACAGAACTTGGACATGCACGAAGCAGCCGAAGCTGAACTGGCGCGGGTGTGGACTAAGGTAGAACAGATCCGCGCCAAGCAACTGGCAAAACCTGCAATTGGCCCTCTGCCTGGCGCTTACCCTGACCGCCACCAGCAGCGTCCAGTCAGCCCTCAATGTTCGGAGCACCTCCGAACACAAGGCAAGCTGCTCCCGCATCACACACTGCTGCCCCACCCGCCACGTCACTGGGGCTTCCTTCAACCAGAGCGCGAAGTCCCCGGCTACACGCTCGATCAGATGAAGGAATACGGCGCCAAGTGCGCTGCTGAAGCCTTGCGCCAGAACAAGTAACCCCGCCGCCCGTTCGGCCCCACCCTATCCCTATTGCCTGCTGCGTATGCGGCGAGGACCCGTATGAACATTTATCGGCACACGTTCGCAGCAGTCTGCCCAGCCGATGGCGAGATGATCGTCTATCGGCTCGAGATCAAGTCGTCAGCGATGATTCACGTCGAGCACATCAAGGCGGCTACCGCACTGATAAAAAAAGGCATGCATGAGCAAATCGCAGATCAGCTATCTGAATGTTTGGGCGGCGATCAAACTATCATCGCGACCCATCAGGGCGTCGAGATCGAAACCGTGAGGCTGAGCGGATGATCCATTACCACGGCACGCCGGTCGGCGGAAAGCGTGAGGATGCTGCGAAATTCTTGGCTGGACGGCACGCACTCGTACCCTTCCCCCGCAAAGACGATCTCGGGATTGTGGCCGATGCGTGCAAGTCATTTGTCTTCGACAATGGCGCGTTCACCGTGTGGAAGAAAGGCGGCCAGGTAGACGTCGATGGTTATACGCGCTGGGTCGAAGATTGGCACCGACATCCCGGCTTCACTTGGGCGCTGATTCCGGACGTCATCGACGGCGACGAAGAGGCGAACGACAATCTCGTTCGGCAATGGCCTGAAGAGTTGCGGGGCGTGCCCGTCTGGCATTTGCACGAGTCGCTTGATCGGCTGCAGAGGTTGGCAAGGTGCTGGCGGACTGTTGCCATCGGCAGCTCCGGTCAGTGGGCGACACCCGGCACCGGATCCTGGTGGAAGCGGATGGGCTCCGCGATGGACGCCATCTGTGACGATCAGGGACGCCCGGCCTGTCGCCTTCACGGGTTGCGAATGCTGGACCCTGCCATCTTCCAGCGCTTGCCGTTTGCCTCCGCAGACTCAACGAACGCCGCGGTGAACGGCGGTAGCATCAGCCGGTTCGGCATGTACGCACCGCCCACCGCAGGACAGCGAGCCAACGTAATCGCCGACCGTATTGAAGCACACAATAGTTCTCCAATCTGGCTTCGCGAAAAACAAACCGAACTCGCCTTATAACCCCTTCCCCATCTATCCACATGCCTGCCGGTGTACGGCGGGCGGGAGCAATAATGCTCGAAACAATTGAGGTGACGCGTGTGAAACGCTTCGCTGCGAACACTGCTGGGCGGGACATCGCCGTCGGCGACATCCATGGCCACTTCAGCCGGTTGCAAGCGGCGCTGGATGCCATCGGCTTCGACCCTGCCGTTGACCGGCTTTTCAGTGTCGGCGATCTGGTCGACCGTGGCCCCGAGTGCGAGGACGTGATCAAGTGGCTGAACAAGCCATGGTTCCACCCGGTGCGCGGCAACCACGACGATTACGTGGCCCGCTTCGACACCTGCGATATCGGCAACTGGATGCAGAACGGCGGCGTCTGGTTCGTCGGGCTGCCGCTGACCGAGCAGCAGAACTACCAGGTGATGTTCGAGGAGCTGCCGATCGCCATCGAGGTCGAGACCGCCGGCGGCATAGTCGGGATCGTGCACGCAGACTGCGTCTTCGATACCTGGGGGCAGATGAAGTCCGAGTTGGAGGCGCCCGAGAGCAATAAGCGTCTGCGCCTGACCCAGAACACCTGCATGTGGTCGAGATCGCGATATGAGCAGCAGGACTGCCGGCCGATCCAAGACGTACGCGCCGTAGTCGTCGGCCATACGCCGATCGAGCGCCCGGCAGTGCTGGGCAACGTTCATCACATCGACACCGGCGGATGGCTCAAGGATGGCAGCGGCCATTTCACGCTGCTGGATCTCGCCACCCTGCAACCAATAAACCCCGCATAGACCCCGGACGGAGGTAGCCAACATGGCGAACGCCACAGCCGCCAAGGCGACAAGCATCTTGCCGAGATTCATTCGGTTCGGTGATGCGCCTGGCTATCTCGGCATGTGCCGGGATGAGTTCAACAAGACCGTACGTCCTCAAGTCCGCGAATTCCCCATCGGAAAACAGGGCGTTGCATTCGACCGGCATGAGCTGGACGAGTGGGCTGATGCCTACATTTCGGCCAGGGCAATTGAAAAAGCCGCTGTTCAGGACAACAATCAGCCCCGCAGTGGGCGCCAAGGAGTCAATAAATGGCGCGAAAAACGATCTCCGGTCTCTACGAGAGAAACGGAATCTGGCACATCGACAAGGTCGTCAGAGGTCAGCGACTTCAAGAAAGCACTGGAGCAAGCGAAAGGCAGGAAGCGGAGCAATACCTGATTCACCGGCTGGAGAAGCTCAGGCAGGAAAAGGTCTACGGCGTGCGCCAGGTGCGAACGTGGCGCGAGGCGGCTACACGGTTTTTGGTGGAGTTCAAGGATCAGGCGTCAATCGCGCTGTCTGCATCGCACATCGAGCAGTTGGACCCGTACATAGGCGATCTGCCGATCACGCATATAGATGACGGGACTCTTGCCGCGTTTAAGCGCGACCGGCAGAAGCCTACGAAAACTGCAACGGGGAAGGTGAAGCCAGGCGTTTCGAACCGTACGGTCAACATCGCGTTGCAGCGTGTCGTCCGGATCTTGAACCTGTGCCACAGGAAGTGGCGAGACGCAGAGAAACGGCCATGGCTGGATAGCGTGCCAATGATCTCAATGCTGGAGGAGAAAAGGTCGAGCCGTAAGCCTTACCCGATGTCATGGGAAGAGCAGTCGATTCTGTTCGCGGAAATTCCGGATCACCTGCTGAGGATGGCTCTCTACAAGGTGAACACCGGCTGCCGCGAGCAGGAGGTCTGCAAACTCAAGTGGGAGTGGGAAATACGGGTTCCGGAACTGGGAACGAGCGTGTTCCTGATTCCGGATGACTTTGGCGGGCGAAGCGAACGTTCTGGTGTTAAAAACCGGGACGAACGGCTCGTTGTGCTGAACAAGGTGGCAATGCGAATCATCGACGGGCAACGCGGGTTGCACGCGCAGTATGTCTTCCCGTACGGCCAGCCTGACGCGCACGGGTCTACCGCGATGCATCGGATGAACGATACAGCATGGAAGAAAGCCAGGGTGCGGGCGGCGTCGAAGTGGGAAAAGGAACACAAGTCACCGGCGCACCCTGGGTTCAGAACGATCAGGGTCCACGACCTTAAGCACACCTTTGGCAGAAGGTTGCGTGCAGCGGGTGTGACCGAGGAAGATCGAAAGGCATTGCTGGGACATAGAAACGGCAGCATCACCAGCCACTATTCTATCGCAGAGCTTGGGCAGTTGATCGAGGAGGCAAACAAAGTATCGGCAACCGATTCGCGAGGACCGGCGCTGACGATCTTGAAAAGGAAAACGGGATGATTCCCCGCAAAAGTCCCTATGCATGAAAAAGCCCAACCTGAAAAGATTGGGCTAAGTCATTGAAAGATATGGTCGGGACGGAGTGATTCGAACACTCGACCCCTAGCACCCCATGCTAGTGCGCTACCGGACTGCGCTACGCCCCGACTAGGCGTGAATCTGTTGTCGCTTCTTGCGAAAGCGTCGAGGAATATACCCTAAGCTTTTGAATGATGGAAGTATTTTGATTCACCTACGTCAGGTGCGTAGCACGACCAAAACGTCTTCCAGTTCAGTGATCATTTGTTTGATCAATTGCTTGTACTGCAGGGAATCGTCCTTGACCTCATCACTGGACATCCGCAAGCGGGCACCGCCGATGGTGAAGCCCTGGTCATAGAGCAGCGCGCGGATTTGTCGGATCATCAGCACGTCCTGTCGCTGATAATACCGACGATTCCCACGGCGCTTGACCGGGTTGAGTTGAGGAAACTCCTGCTCCCAATAACGCAAAACGTGCGGTTTGACCGCGCAGAGCTCGCTGACTTCACCGATGGTGAAGTAGCGTTTGCCGGGAATAGGCGGTAGCTCGTCGTTATGACTTGGTTCCAGCATAAGCCTCAACTCGGGCCTTCAGTTTCTGCCCTGGGCGAAAGGTGACCACACGGCGAGCCGTAATCGGAATTTCTTCCCCTGTCTTGGGATTTCGACCCGGTCGCTGGCGTTTATCTCGCAGGTCAAAGTTGCCGAATCCGGACAATTTGACCTGCTCGTTATCTTCCAGAGCGTGCCTGATTTCCTCAAAGAACAGCTCAACCAGTTCCTTGGCTTCTCGTTTATTCAGGCCTAGCTCTTCGTACAGACGTTCGGCCATCTCAGCTTTCGTCAGAGCCCCCATACGCTACTTCCTTAACGTGGCGTTTAACCTTTCCTCAAGCGAGGTGAGAATTTGCTGCGTCGAAGCGTTTACCTCATCATCAGTAAGAGTGCGCGATGGATGTTGCCAGGTCAAGCCAACTGCAAGGCTTTTTCTATGCGGATCAATGCCTTTACCCTGATAAACATCAAATAACCTGAGGTCTGTAAGCCATTCCCCTGCATTTTCACGAATAACGTCCATCACCGCCGTCGCCGCGACCTCACGATCTGCGAGCAATGCCAGGTCTCGACGGACCTCAGGGAAGCGCGACAGCTCGTGGAATTTAGGCAAGCGCCCTTGGGCGACATCAGCCAGTACCAGCTCGAACACGAACACCGGGCGGTCAAGACCGAGTGTCTTGCTCAGCTCCGGGTGCAAGGCGCCGATGTACCCGACTTCGCGACCGTCTCGCTCAATGCGCGCGGTCTGACCCGGGTGAAGCGCTGGGTGTTTACCCGGCACAAAACGGAAGTCATCCAGTGCGCCGGCAAAGCCAAGCACGGCTTCAACGTCAGCCTTGACGTCGAAGAAGTCCACTGCATCGCGGCCCTGTGCCCAACCTTCAGGCAAACGGCTGCCGCAGATCACACCTGCCAGCATAGGCTCTTGTTTCAAACCTTCCAGTTGACCGACGAAACGCAAGCCACTCTCGAACAGGCGGACGCGGTCCTGTTGACGATTGAGGTTGTGCTGGAGCGCCTTGACCAAGCCTGGCCACAGCGACGAACGCATCGCCGCCATGTCGGCGGAAATCGGGTTGGCCAACAGCAGCGGCTCGACGCCAGGATTGAACAGTTCGAACCATTTCTGATCGATGAAGCTGTACGTAATTGCCTCTTGATAACCCCGCGCAACCAACAGACGACGCAACGCTGGCAGATCACCCTGCGCTTCGGCGCGGGCCTGAGGCGCCAGACGCGCCTGCGGATAACGAACCGGCAGGCGGTTGTAACCGTACAAACGCGCCAGCTCTTCAATCAAGTCGACTTCGAGCGAGATGTCGAAACGGTGACTTGGCACTTCAACGCGCCATTGGCCCGCCGAATCAGCCGCAACCTTAAGACCCAACCCAGTGAGCAGGCGCTCGACTTCACTGGCGTCCATCTTCATGCCGAGCATCTGCTCGATACGATCGGCGCGCAGGGTGACAGGTGCAATTGACGGCAAATGTTGCTCGCTGACGGTTTCGATGACCGGACCGGCTTCGCCACCCGTGATCTCCAGAAGCAAGCCCGTGGCGCGCTCCATCGCTTCACGCGCGAGCTGCCAGTCAACACCGCGCTCATAGCGGTGCGAGGCGTCGGTGTGCAGGCCATACGAGCGCGCTTTACCGGCAACTGCGATTTGATCGAAGAAAGCACTTTCCAGAAAGATGTCACGCGTCGTCGCGGTGTTCACGCCACTGTGTTCGCCGCCCATGACGCCCGCGATCGCCAAAGCGCGCTGGTGATCGGCGATGACCAAGGTGTCGGCGCGCAGGCTGACTTCCTGGCCGTCCAGCAGAACAAGCTTCTCACCCTCTTCCGCCATTCGAACGCGTATACCGCCGTTGATCTCGGCGAGATCGAACGCGTGCAGTGGCTGTCCCAGCTCGAGCATGACGTAGTTGGTGATGTCGACGGCGGCGTCGATGCTGCGCACCTCGGAACGGCGCAGACGCTCAACCATCCAGAGCGGAGTCGGACGAGACAAGTCAACGTTACGAATGACACGACCCAGGTAACGCGGGCACGCGGCCGGCGCCAGGACGTCGACCGAGCGCACTTCATCGTGGACCGCTGGAACAACGGCAACCTGTGGACGTGTAACGGTCGCGTCATACAATGCGCCCACTTCACGGGCCAGACCGGCGACGGACAGGCAGTCGCCACGGTTAGGCGTCAGGTCGACTTCGATGCTGGCGTCGTCCAGCTCCAGGTAGGCACGGAAATCCTTGCCCACCGGCGCGTCAGCCGGCAATTCCATCAGGCCGTCGTTGCCCTCGCCCACGTGCAGCTCAGCCTGTGAGCAGAGCATGCCATTGGACTCAACGCCACGGAGCTTCGCTTTCTTGATCTTGAAGTCGCCCGGCAATTCGGCGCCGATCATGGCGAAAGGAATCTTCAGGCCTGGGCGCACGTTGGGCGCACCGCAGACAACCTGAAACGTTTCCGAACCATTGCTGACCTGACAAACGCGCAGTTTGTCAGCGTCTGGGTGCTGTTCGGTGCTGACCACTTCACCCACCACAACACCACTGAAAACTCCGGCGGCCGGGGTCACGCTATCGACCTCCAGACCCGCCATCGACAGACGCGCTACCAGCTCGTCACGGGAGACTTGCGGGCTTACCCAGCCGCGCAACCACTGTTCACTGAATTTCATCCTGCTCTCCTGATAGATTCGTTACGGATCTGCGACCTGACCACCGCACGAACACCACCCATCCGGTGGCGTCGCGCAGGGTCCCTAGCGAAATTGCGCGAGGAACCGCAAGTCGTTGTCGAAGAACAGGCGCAAGTCATTGACGCCGTAACGCAGCATGGCGAGACGCTCTGCGCCCATGCCGAAAGCAAAGCCCTGGAATTCTTCCGGATCGATGCCGGACATACGCAGCACGTTCGGATGAACCATGCCGCAGCCCATGACTTCCAGCCAGCCGGTCTGCTTGCAGACGCGGCAGCCTTTACCGCTGCACATCACGCACTCCATATCGACTTCGGCGGAAGGCTCGGTAAACGGGAAGTACGAGGGGCGGAAACGCACTGCCAGTTCTTTTTCAAAGAACACGCGCAGAAACTCTTCGATGGTGCCCTTCAGGTCGGCGAAATTGATATCGCGGTCGACCAGCAGGCCTTCGACCTGATGGAACATCGGGGAGTGAGTGATATCGGAGTCGCTACGGTACACACGGCCTGGACAGACGATGCGGATCGGCGGCTTGTTCGATTCCATGGTGCGGACCTGTACCGGCGAGGTATGGGTGCGCAGCAACATGTTCGCATTGAAATAGAAGGTGTCATGCATCGACCGGGCCGGGTGATGGCCTGGGATGTTGAGCGCTTCAAAGTTGTGGTAATCGTCTTCCACCTCAGGACCTTCGGCGATGCCGTAGCCAATGTGGGTGAAAAATTGTTCGATACGCTCCAGAGTCCGGGTGACAGGGTGCAGACCACCCGTGGCCTGTCCGCGGCCAGGCAGGGTTACGTCAATCGATTCGGCGGCGAGTTTGGCGGCAAGATCCGCTTCCTCGAACGACGCCTTACGCGCATTGAGAACCTCTGTGACACGCTCCTTGGCAACGTTGATCAGGGCGCCGACTTGCGGACGCTCTTCAGCCGGCAAATTCCCCAGGGTCTTCATCACCTGAGTCAATTCACCCTTCTTGCCGAGGTAGTGAACCCGGATTTGCTCCAGGGCATTGATATCTTCGGCGCTTTGCACAGCCTCAAGTGCTTGAGAGACCAGCGCGTCCAGGTTTTCCATGTACAGACTCCAGATACGAAATAGGGGAAGAGCTTACAAGGCTCTTCCCCTATCTATGACGTTTAACACCGAACCCCGAAACGAGGTCCGGTGATTGCCGGGGACTTAGGCCAGAGTGGCTTTAGCTTTCTCGACAATCGCAGCAAACGCCGCTTTTTCGTTCACTGCCAGATCAGCCAGAACCTTACGGTCGATTTCGATCGACGCTTTTTTCAGGCCAGCGATGAAACGGCTGTAGGACAGACCGTTGATACGCGCACCAGCGTTGATACGAGCGATCCACAGAGCGCGGAACTGACGTTTTTTCTGACGACGGTCACGGTAGGCGTATTGGCCTGCCTTGATTACCGCTTGCTTGGCAACACGGAATACGCGTGAACGCGCGCCGTAGTAGCCTTTAGCAAGTTTCAGAATTTTTTTGTGACGCTTACGGGCAATGACGCCACGCTTTACACGAGCCATGAGTTACTTCCTCTATTCTTGATCAAAATTAACGAAGGCGCAGCATGCGCTCGACTTTTGCCACGTCAGACGGATGCAGCAGGCTGCTTCCGCGCAGTTGACGCTTACGCTTGGTCGACATTTTGGTCAGGATGTGGCTCTTGAAAGCGTGTTTGTGCTTGATGCCATTCGCGGTTTTCAGAAACCGCTTAGCTGCACCACTTTTAGTCTTCATCTTTGGCATGTTCGGATACTCCGCATTCAGTTGATAAACATAACCGCAAGGCCTGCCGTGCCCTGGTGGTTATTTCTTCTTTTTCGGGGCGATGACCATGATCAGCTGGCGTCCTTCCATCTTAGGATGCTGTTCGACGGCGCCGTATTCGAGCAGGTCTTGTTCAACCCGCTTCAACAGCTCCATACCCAGCTCCTGGTGGGCCATCTCACGACCGCGGAATCTCAACGATACCTTGGCCCTGTCCCCGTCACTCAGGAAACGTACCAGGTTGCGTAGTTTTACCTGGTAATCCCCTTCCTCCGTCCCTGGACGAAACTTGATTTCTTTAACCTGAATCTGCTTCTGGTTTTTCTTCGCCGCAGCAACCTGCTTCTTCTTCTCGAAGATAGACTTGCCGTAATCCATCACACGACAGACCGGCGGTATTGCGTCGGCAGAAATCTCTACCAGATCAAGCTTGGCTTCTTCAGCTATACGAAGCGCTTCATCAATCGAGACGATGCCAACCTGCTCGCCGTCAGCGCCAATTAACCGAACCTCGCGTGCCGAGATATTCTCGTTGATCGGGGCCTTCGGTGCAGCTCGTTTATCTTGTCTCATTTCACGCTTAATAATAATTACTCCGAATCTTGGCGACCACGCCGGGAAACCGCTTGTGCAAGGAACTCCGAGAATTGAGCGACCGGCATTGAGCCGAGGTCTGCGCCTTCACGGGTACGCACAGCGACAGTTTGCGTTTCAACCTCCCGATCCCCAATGACGAGGAGATAAGGAACCTTGAGCAAAGTATGCTCGCGGATTTTAAAGCCGATCTTTTCATTTCTCAAGTCGGACTTGGCACGAAACCCGCTTTCAGCCAGAGTTTTTTCCACCTCAAGGGCAAAATCTGCCTGTTTATCAGTGATATTCATGATCACTGCCTGAGTTGGAGCCAGCCAGGCGGGGAATGCACCTTCGTAGTGCTCGATCAGAATTCCGATGAAACGCTCGAAAGAACCGAGAATCGCACGGTGCAACATGACCGGATGCTTACGACCGTTGTCTTCCGAAACAAATTCGGCACCCAAACGGATTGGCAGGTTGAAATCGAGCTGCAATGTACCGCATTGCCACACGCGACCCAAGCAATCCTTGAGGGAAAATTCAATTTTCGGGCCATAGAACGCGCCCTCGCCCGGCTGCAGATCGTACGGCAGGCCCGCGCTGTCCAGTGCGGCCGCCAACGCAGCTTCCGCGCGATCCCACAAGTCATCAGAGCCGACACGCTTTTCAGGACGGGTCGACAGCTTCATCTCGATGTCCTTAAAGCCGAAGTCGGCATAGACATCCATGGTCAGCTTGATGAACGCAGCGGATTCAGCCTGCATCTGCTCTTCGGTGCAGAAGATGTGGGCGTCATCCTGAGTGAACGCACGCACACGCATGATGCCGTGCAACGCACCCGACGGTTCGTTACGGTGACAGGCGCCGAACTCGGCCAGCCGCATCGGCAGCTCGCGGTAGCTCTTCAGGCCTTGATTGAACACCTGCACATGGCAAGGGCAGTTCATCGGCTTGATCGCGTAGTCGCGGCTTTCAGATTCGGTGGTGAACATGTTTTCAGCGTAGTTGGCCCAGTGCCCGGATTTCTCCCACAGCGAGCGGTCAACAACCTGCGGCGTCTTGATTTCCAGATAGCCATTTTCACGCTGGGTCTTGCGCATGTATTGCTCAAGCACCTGATACAGCGTCCAGCCGTTCGGGTGCCAGAACACCATGCCTGGCGCTTCTTCCTGGGTGTGGAACAGGCCCAGACGCTTGCCGATCTTGCGATGGTCGCGTTTTTCCGCTTCTTCGATGCGCTGGATGTAAGCAGCCAGTTGCTTCTTGTCAGCCCAGGCGGTGCCGTACACGCGCTGCAGCTGCTCGTTCTTGGCGTCGCCGCGCCAGTAGGCGCCGGACAGCTTGGTCAATTTGAACGACTTGAGGAAGCGGGTATTCGGCACGTGCGGACCACGGCACATGTCGACATATTCTTCGTGGTAGTAGAGGCCCATCGCCGTTTCATTCGGCATGTCCTCGACCAGGCGCAGTTTGTAGTCTTCGCCACGCGCCTTGAACACCTCGATCACTTCCGCGCGCGGAGTGACTTTCTTGATGACGTCGTAATCCTTTTCGATCAGCTGCTGCATGCGCTGCTCGATCGCCGCCATGTCATCTGGCGTGAACGGGCGCTCGTAGGCGATATCGTAATAGAAGCCGTCATCGATCACCGGACCAATCACCATTTTGGCGGTCGGGTACAGTTGCTTGACCGCGTGGCCAACCAGGTGTGCGCAGGAGTGACGAATGATCTCCAGGCCTTCATGGTCTTTCGGGGTGATGATTTGCAGACTCGCGTCGGCAGTGATGATGTCGCTGGCATCGACCAGTTGACCGTTGACCTTGCCGGCAACGGTGGCTTTAGCCAGGCCCGTGCCAATGGAGGCCGCGACCTCGGCAACAGAGACCGGGTGATCGAAAGAACGTTGACTGCCGTCGGGAAGAGTAATAGTTGGCATGGCGCCTCCTCTCCTAGTGGTGACCCCTACCAAAGGTCACGTGGGTTGGGATAGAGCCAGTACGCGATTCGGTGGTGTACCTGCCTCACAGTGGCAGGAGCCCAAAGGCCAACCGTTGGACCGAACCAGAGTGACTGGATTTGACGAAATCGACAGGCATCGCTTCACGCAGCACCTGCCCCGCGAGACGCGAGCGAATCTACAGGACGCGCATCCTAGCACAGACCGTCTGTCGCGGGTCACATAACCCGGCTGCCGCGGCCATAAAGTTTTCTTCGATTACTGTGGGAAGGTTCCGAACACTGAACTGGTGCGAATCCCTGCCGTCAGATTAACCGAGACCCGTTAAAGACCTGTGCTTTCGCAGGTTCCACAGACAAAAAGGAAACAACCATGAAGCTTCTACGTGTTGCCGCCCTCCTCGCACCGTTGGCGTTGACTCTTCCGATCAGCGCTCATGCCGCCATGGACGCAAAAACCAAGACGACTTACATGAATGAGTGCTCCGCCGCCGCCACCCAGAACAATCCGGGGATGGACGCCAAGGCCGTGCAAGCGCATTGCGAATGCGGCGCTCAACAGATCAACAAAAACTTCTCGGACAAGGAGATCGCCTCGTTGAATGACAAAACGACACCTCCGAGTACCGAAATGACCTCTCGCCTGCAAAAAGCGGTCGGCGAGAACTGCCTCAAAGGCAAAAAATAAAAAATTTACATTCCGCGATGAGAAGGCCTCAGCCTTCTCGACGGGACACCTGCCAAGAACAACCGAAGCCCCCGAAATACGGGGGCTTCAGTCACTCTTAAGGCTCTGAACGGCGGCTCATCCCCGAGTTGAAACGGCAATGCAGACGCGCTTTTTGGCCATTATATTTGCGGTAATGGCGCAAAGTTCTTACTGAAAAAGTCCAGCATTCACACAATTCGACTATGATAGCCCCCGTGTGCCCAGTTGGCCTGAGCAGCACAGCACTACTGAATATTATGTTTCTGGAGATACACCATGTCTAATCGCCAAACCGGCACCGTAAAATGGTTCAACGATGAAAAAGGCTTCGGCTTTATCACTCCACAGGGTGGCGGTGACGACCTGTTCGTACACTTCAAAGCTATCGAATCCGACGGTTTCAAAAGCCTGAAAGAAGGCCAGACTGTCTCTTTCGTGGCTGAGAAAGGCCAAAAGGGCATGCAAGCCGCTCAGGTTCGCCCGGAGTAATCCGAGCGCGCTAAAAAAACCCCGTCACTGACGGGGTTTTTTTGTGCCTCAAAAACGGTACTTAGCCGCAATTGACACGATTGACCGTTGCGGCCTGATCGGTATTCATATTCAGGCGATCCGAACGGTACTCCAGCGTCACCATGTCATTGGGCCCAAGCACTCTGGCCGTCTGTGCACCCGCCTTGACGCGCGCCTGCTCCAGCAGCGCCGCAGATGCCGGTTGGCCCACCGCAAATTGTGCAGCGGCAGCATCACAACGGGAGTGACCGGATTCGGTGGCAACCGCGCTCTCCGCCGGTTTCGACGACTCGGGGGTGCTGCTGCACCCCGCCAGCACTGCCGTCAACAAAACCAGACCCGATGATGCATGTTTCCAGGGCATATGAACTCCTTACGTTTAACGTGAACCAGAACCTGTGCGACAGCGATCAATCCGCAGGGTTTCGTTGACACCCTGAAAACCGCGGTCTGGCGGTGTCGCCGACAAGGCCCGAAGTCTGCCGGAGACCGGCCTTGGCCTGGGCAAACAAATCGTCACAAAACGTTTGGAAAGTCGCTCACCCCTGAGCGCTAGTAAACGTCCACATAATCCATGCGGGGGTCTGCCCAGTTATCCCGCAAGGCGTTGTATATCTGCGTCACCCAGACCGCATCGCTCGCCGCGACCGGACCGACACAGCCGGAGCCGGCAGCCCATGTTTCGAGTCGAAACAACAGGCCGTCGATATCGACCCCGCCTACTGCCGCACTCGACAGCCATGCTTTGCCATCACGGCTGACCCGTAGCTGGTTATGGGTATTGTCATTTGCGCTTGCGATCATCTGCCGCACAGCTTCGAGGGTAAAAGATCGTGAATCGGTCAGATCGATAGACACCGGTAAGGCCCTGCCATGAAAGTCAGCAATTCTGGCATGCATCGGTGTTCATGCCTAAGTAGCAGTGCGCAAAAGCAGACAAGATGGTTTACTGCACGCCCTGCTCGCACGCTCAACCGCGGGTATTGATGGCAGGAATTGACAGTTTTCGAGAGGGACGAGACACCATGGCAATCGTATCGATCGATGCGGACATCAAGGCGAAATGGCCCCAGGGACACTGTGCGCACAGCCCGGGAAGCCCGGAGGAACTGGCCATCATTGCAGTCGATCTGCTGGTCAAGGAACTGGGCACCTCGGGTGCCCAGAATTTCATGAACCAGGTGTTTCTGCGCTATTCCACCGAGGTTCTGGACAACGCTTGATCGCGATTACTTGAGACGTCCAAGACGCTGGGTCAGCAGGTCGAAGAATCCTTGGGCATCGCCATTTTCGACCCAGAACACGTTCTTGTTCTGTCCCAGCGTGTCATACCAGTCGGCAACCGTCTGACCAAATCCAGGGCCTTCACGGCTGTCGATCACCAGGTTGACCTGCCTGCCGCTGAACAGCTCCGGCTTCAGCAGCCATGCGATGACGCTGGCGTCATGCACCGGGCCACCTGGCAGCCCGTAATGCACCATGTCAGCCTTGACGTACTCATTGAGAATACTGCCGACCCGCTTGCCTGCCTGGTTGTTCAAGGCTTCGATCTGCTTGAGGCGCTGATCGCTGGTGAGAATCTTGTGCGTCACATCCAGCGGCACGTAGGTCAGTTTGACCCCGCTGGCCAAGACAACCTTGGCAGCATCCGGATCGGCATATAGATTGAATTCCGCCACTGGCGTGATGTTGCCGCCGTTGAAGTGCGCGCCGCCCATCACCACCACTTCCTTGATGCCTTGCGTGATCTCCGGCGCTTGAACCAGCGCGAGCGCCAGATTCGTTTGCGGCCCAAGCATGGCAATGGTGATGCTATGAGGCGCAGCGTTGCGCAGCGTCTCCACCAGATACTGAACTGCATTACCCTCAGCCAGACCTTTTTTCGGTTCGTGCACCTCGACGCCCGGAAGACCTTCCTTGCCGTGAATGTTCTCGGCATAGATCGGCGTGCGCACCAGCGGCCGACCGGCGCCCGCGTAAACCGGGACCTCCTCGCGCCCTGCCCACTCCCGGGCCAGGCGTGCGTTACGCGACGTTTTATCAATGCGTACGTTACCGGCCACCGTGGTGATCGCCATGACGTTCAGCTCTTCAGGAGAGGCCAAAGCCAACAGCAGCGCGACGACGTCGTCCGCCCCGGGATCGGTGTCGATGATCAGGTCGCGTTTTTCGGCGGCTTGAACAGCCGTGGCGCAAAGGATGGCCAAAAGGGCAACGCTCCTGATCAGGTGAACGAAAACGTGACGACTTGTGTGCATAGGAAACTCCCTGTTTCTTGAGGATGGCACGAAAAGCGGTGGCGTCAGAAGACGACGCCGGACACCAGTGCAATGTTCGTGTACGGCTGGCATTCACCGGTGCGCACAATGGCGCGAGCGTTGCGGCTCAACTGCTTCAACGCTTCATGGCTGACAAGACGCTGCTCGCCCAGATGGCCTGCTGCGTTAAGCGTGTCGAGCACAGTCAACGCCGGCGGCTGCTTTTCACGCATTTCATCGGCGAGCACATGGCTTTCCACCTGCATTTCAGCGAGCACGGTGTTCAACACACTGACGAAGTCAGGCACTCCGTGGGTGACGGCCAGATCAATGAGCTCGACGCCCGCAGGCACCGGCATCCCGGCGTCGACGATCATCAGGATATCGCCATGCCCCAGCGACGCGACCACCCGTGACAGCGCGATATTGAGCAGTGGTGTTTTTTTCATGGCTGATAACCCTGGACATCATTGAAGGTGGGAATGGAAGGCTGAGCGCCAGAACGGGTGACGGACAACGCCGCCGCGATCTGTCCGAAACGTATCGCGTCCGGCTCAGACTTGCCTTCAGCCAGCGCCGCCGCAAACCCGCCGACAAACGTGTCACCTGCCGCAGTGGTATCGACCGCTTTGACCTTTGGCGCCGGGAAATGCGCAGAACCTGACTGACTGGCGAATAACGCCCCTTGCTCACCCAATGTGACAATGACCTTGCCCACACCCGACGCAAGCAAGGCCGTGGCGGCTGCATCGGCCGTCGCCACGCTGTCGACCGGCAACCCTGTCAACGCTGTCGCCTCGCTTTCGTTCGGGATCAGGTAATCAATCCAGGCGTACCATTCAGCGGGCAACGGACCGCTCGCCGGAGCGGGATTGAGGATGACCGTCTTACCCAGCTCGCGCCCTCGCTTGAGGACATGGCCAACGGTGGCCATCGGGACTTCCAGCTGGCAGATGATCACGTCGGCCTGGCTGAGCAACGCGTCGAAACGGTCGACCACACTGGCACTGACCTGCCCATTGCCGCCGGCAACGATAACGATCGCGTTCTGGCTGCTGTCATCCACGACGATCAGCGCAACCCCGGTCGACTCACCGGCAATGGCGGTCACGGCCTGACAATCAACGCCCTCGGCCAACAAAGCGGCGCGCAACTGCTCACCGTAGGCGTCATCACCGACACAACCGATCATGGCCACACTGGCGCCGAGACGCGCCGCCGCGACCGCCTGGTTTGCGCCCTTCCCGCCCGGGACCGTGACGAACGACTGCCCGGCGAGGGTTTCACCGGCGCGTGGCAAGCGCGGCGCGCGTGTCACCAGATCCATATTGAGGCTGCCCACTATCACAACTTTTGCTTGCATGACGTCTTTACTCTTCAATCCGGGCACCGGCCCGGCTCAGCGAAACTCGTTAAATGCGTTGGTTGGCGGCGCAGTGGATTCACGCAGCACGATGCTTGGGGCAACAATCAGCTGTTGCACCGCGCTGTCGCCACGGGTCGAAATCCGCTTGAGCAAGACCTCGGCGGCCCGCTCGCCCAGCTGCAGAATCGACTGCCCCACGGTGGTCAGCGCCGGGAACACGTACTGACTCATCTGGATGTCGTCGAAGCCGATGACCGAAAGATCGGCGGGCACTCGAACGTTGCGTTCCGCCGCCGCACGCAAAACGCCGATCCCCACCATGTCGTTGGCGGCAAAGATCGCCGTCGGCCGATCGTTTTCCAGCAACGTGCCTGCAGCCTTGTAGCCACTGGGCCCTGTGAAGTCGCTTTCCACGACCCAGCTGTCCGGAACGTCGATACCCGCCTCCTGCATCGCACGGTGATAACCGGCCAGACGCATGCGCGCAACGCTGGTTTCAGCGGGTCCACTGATACAGGCGATGTGCCGATGCCCCAACCCCAGCAGGTGCGAGGTGGCCAGATAGGCGCCCAGCTCATGGTCGATGCGCACCAGATCGGCCGTGATATTTTCCAGGTCACGGTCGACGATGACCATCGGCGTCCTGACCGATGCCAGGCTGTCGACCAGGCTGTCGCCGCCGCCCACCGATGAAACGATCAACCCGTCCACTCGCTTCTCCAGCAGCACACGCAAATAGTTGCGCTGCTTGTCCAGATTGTCGTCGGAGTTGCAGAGGATCACGCAGAACCCGTTGCGCTCGCAGTAATCCTCGATGCCTCGAGCGAGCTCGGCAAAGTAAGGGTTGATGCCGTTGGGAATCAGCAACCCGATGGTCGCAGTGGATTTGGCTTTCAGGGAGCGCGCCACGGCACTGGGCACGTAGTCCAGTTGCGCAATGGCGGCTTCCACTTTCTTGCGCACTTCGTCGCTCACCGGTCGCGTTCTGTTGAGAACGTGCGACACGGTGGTGTACGAAATGCCTGCAATTGCAGCCACATCTTTGATGGTGGCCATATCAGCCGCGCCGCCGTGCGCGATTGCTGCGGTAAGTGTCCAGGATGACCGCCACCACAATCACCGCACCGGTGATGATGCGCTTGGTCGGCTCCGTTGCGCCGATCTGCGCAAGGCCCGCGGCCAGCACCGAGATGATCAGCACACCGAAGAACGTGCTGATGACCGAGCCACGTCCGCCCATCAGGCTGGTGCCGCCGATGACCACGGCAGCGATCACTTGCAGTTCCAGCCCGGAGCCCGCGTTAGGGTCGGCCGCTTCCAGGCGCGAAATCTGGAACAGCGCGGCAACGCCCGCCAGCAATCCCATGAGCGAGAACACCAGAATCTTGTAGGGCTTTGGATTGATCCCGGCCAGACGCACCGCTTCCTCATTGGTGCCGATGCCGATCAGGTAACGACCGAACACCGTGCGGGTGAGCACTGCCTGAGCGGCGAAGATCACCAGCAGCGCGATGACGAATGAGGGCGAGATGCCAAATGCAAACGGATTGGACAGCCAGGCAAACGAGTCGCCGATGTAGGCGGTGCGCGAATCGGTCAACTGATACGCCACGCCACGGGCCATTTCCAGCACGCCGAGCGAGACGATGAACGACGGTATGCGCCACGCCACCGTGATCGAGCCGGTCAGCGTACCCGCCGCGGTCGCGCACACCATGCCCAGCAACGCCGAAGGAAAAACGCCCCATCCCCAGCCGAGCATCGCCACGCTGACGGCCGATGCCGCCAGGGCCAGCACCGACCCCACCGACAGGTCAATCCCGCCGATGATCAGGATGAACGTCATGCCGACCGCCAGCACCATCAGATCGGGAATCTGGTTGGCCAGCGTGCTGAAGGTTTCATAGGACAGGAAGTGATCGCTGAGCAGCGAGAACAGCACGATCATGGCGAGCAACGCGCCCGCCAGGCCCAGGTAGGTGCCCAGGCCGAAATAGTTGCCGCTGCGCTTGCCGGGAGAAGGCAGCGCGGCCGAAGGAGTCGAGGTTTTCATCAGTCGTTCCTGGGCGCTGCTTCAGACAGCAGCGCATCACGTTTTTGATAGCCGGCGAAGGCGGCAGCGAGCAGTTCGTCCTGTGTCCAGGTGTCGCGTTCGAAGGTGTCGATCAGGCGTCCGGCAGACAACACGCCAATGCGGTCGCAGATCAGCATCAACTCGCGCAGATCACTGGAAACCACCACCAGCGCCCTGCCCTGACGGGTCAGTTCGCCCAGCAGCGCGTAGATATCGAACTTGGCCCCGACATCGATGCCGCGGGTTGGCTCGTCGAACAGCATCACCTGACAGTCGCGCTCCAGCCACCGGCCGATCACGACCTTCTGCTGATTGCCGCCAGACAACTCCGACACCAGTTGGGTCGGACTCGAACTGCGAATACGCATGGCGTCGACCTGACGTCTGGCCAGCGCCATTTCGGCACCGCCGTTGACCACGCCGCCACTGGAAATCGCTTCCATGTTGCCCAGCGCGATGTTGGCGCTGATCGACTGCGACAGCAGCAGGCCTTCGCCCTTGCGATCCTCGGTGATCAGGGCAATGCCGTGGCTGACAGCATCGACCGGCGAGTTCACGCGCACTGGCTTCAACGGGCTGCCGACTTCAATGGAGCCGCTGTCTGCCGCATCCGCGCCGTAGATAAGGCGCAGCAGCTCGGTGCGGCCTGCACCGATCAGTCCCGAAATGCCGAAAATCTCGCCCGCGCGTACGTCAAAGGACACATCGCGCACTTTGTCGGAGCGACTCAAGCCTTTTACCGACAGCGCCACGTTACCGATCTGGCGCTGTCCCAGGTCGATCTGCTCGCCCAGTTCGCGACCGACCATCAGGGTCACCAATTGCTCGCTATTGTAGTTGGCCATGGCGTCCACACACACCAGCTTGCCGTCCCGCAGCACGGCGATGCGCTGAGCGACGCGTGCCAGCTCTTCCAGGCGATGGGAGATGTAAACGATGGAAACGCCGCGATCCTGCAAGCGTGTGATCTGCTCGAACAGCATCTCCACTTCACGGGCCGTCAGCATCGCAGTCGGCTCGTCGAGAATCAGAACGTGGCAATCGCCTATCAAGTTGCGGGCGATTTCGACCATCTGTTGATGACCGATGCCTAACTCACCGACCAACATGTCGGGGTCGATAGCGTCCAGCCCGACCTGAGCCATGGCCTTCACCGCATCGTCACGCAGTTTTTTGCGGTTGATGAACCCGGCACGGCTGGGCAGGTTATCGAGGAACAGGTTCTCTGCCACCGACAACGTGGGCAGCAGGTTCAACTCCTGCATGACCATGCGCACGCCCAGCTTTTCAGCCTGGGTGCGACTCGCCGGTTCGTAGGCCTGTCCCTGAAACTGCATGTGACCGGTGGTGGGTGTCACCAACCCGCCGATGATTTTGGACAAGGTGCTTTTCCCCGCACCGTTCTCCCCGGTCAACGCCAACACTTCCCCACGCATCAGCGTCAGGTCGATGTCACCGAGAACAGGTTGGGCGTAGGTTTTGCCGATGCCACTGACAGATAGAACAGCGGCCTGAGCAGACGCTGACATAACGCTCTCCACGCGCCTGCCCTTGCGGGCAGGCGGTATTTACAGGTGTTTTAGGACAGCCGGATTACTGGGGCTTGGTGACCAGTTCAACCGGGGTCTCGATCACACCGTCCTTGATGTCGAGTTTCTCGCCCTTGACCATCTTCAGGGCGGTGTCGATGCCGAACACAGCCTGACGGGCGGCGAACTGGTCAGCCGTCGCGAGTACGCGACCATCCTTGAGCATCGGTTTGATGGCATTGATGTTGTCGTAACCCACAACCTGCACCTTGCCCGCTTTGCCCGCTGCACGGACAGCCGACACAGCACCCAGCGCCATGCTGTCGTTACCGGCCAGCAAGGCTTTCAGGTTCGGGTATTCGTTGAGCATCGCCGAGGCAACCGCGTTGCCCTTGTCGATTTCCCAGTTACCCGACTGCGTGGAGACGATTTTCATCTGCGCAGCTTCCATCGCGTCCTTGAAGCCCGCTGTGCGCTGCTGTGCGTTCGTTGTGGTTGGCACGCCTTCGATGATGCCGACCTGATCGCCCGCCGTCAGTTGCTTGGCCAGGTAGTCACCCACCAGCTTGGCGCCCTTGCGGTTGTTCGGGCCTACGAAAGGCACTTCCATGCCCTTGCTTTTCAACACGTCGGCATCGAGCTGGTTGTCGATGTTGACGACTTTGATACCGGCGTCCTGGGCCTTCTTGAGCACGGACGCCAGCGCCTTGGAGTCTGCCGGTGCAATCACCAGCGCATCGACTTTCTTGACGATCATCTGATTGACGATATCGATCTGCGCGGACGTGTCTGATTCGTTCTTGATACCGTTGGAGATCAGGTCGAAATCAGCAGAATGGTCTTTTTGGTAGGCCTTCGCGCCGTCTTCCATGGTCAGGAAGAATTCATTGGCGAGGGATTTCATCACCAGCGCGACGGTGGGTTTCTTCGCGTCGTCGGCGTAGGCAGAAGAGAGAGGCAGGGATACAGCACTTGCGGTGAGCATGGCAACAGCAAGAAGACGTGCAGCGAATGGCAGCTTCATGGAATCACTCCGACATTTATGATTATTTTATCGGCACCGAATGCGCGTCGACGGTTACCTACCTCGACCAATCGCAAACGTTTGCGTGGGTGAAACTATGAGAATCGCTGCACGATTTGTCAACAGCGTAAACGCTTGGCTGCGTCACAGGCGAGGTGGCTCACCTTTCTGTCGATCTGGCTTTCGCTCTGAAGGACCGGTGTATCAGAAACGCCGCGACCTCTAAGTCGGGCCGCTGGCCAGCATTTTCCATTCGGATATCCGAATGAAAGCGCACGCGAATATTCGGCAGTCCGGACATTCCGCAGCGCTATGTGTTTCACCCCTTTAATGAAACAGGGAGCATTCCTGCGCCGCTCGACCAGTTTCAGATTGGTATGGATTCTGCACCCTCCCAGGGCGCTGCGTTTTTCTGGATCAGGGTTTTTCTCGATCAGGAACAACGGGCTCCACCGGTGTCAGGACGGCACCGTCACTACACAGCGGGAAAAATAACAATGAATGCTGCAGTCAATACGTTCAAATCAGGCGCCTTGGCCTTCTGCTTCCTCCTCGCTCCGGGCATTACATGGGCGGACACCGCCGAACAACCACCGCAACAGAAATCGAAGCTCGCCAACGTGGTCATCCTCGCCACGGGCGGCACCATTGCCGGTGCAGGCGCCAGCACCGCCAACAGCGCGACCTATCAGGCTGCGAAGGTCGGCGTCGACAAGCTGATCACTGGCGTGCCGGAGCTGGCGACGCTGGCCAACGTGCGCGGCGAGCAGGTTCTACAAATTGCGTCAGAGAGCATCACCAACGAGAACCTGCTGCAACTGGGTAAACGAGTCGCCGAACTGGCTGACAGCCCGGACGTCGATGGCATTGTCATCACGCACGGCACAGACACGCTGGAGGAAACCGCTTACTTCCTCAACCTCGTCGAAAAAACCGAGAAGCCTATCGTCGTGGTCGGGTCCATGCGTCCAGGCACCGCCATGTCGGCGGATGGCATGCTTAACCTGTACAACGCCGTTGCCGTAGCCAGCAACCCGGAGTCCAAAGGCAAAGGTGTGTTAGTGACCATGAACGACGAAATCCAGTCCGGTCGTGACGTCAGCAAGATGATCAACATCAAGACCGAAGCATTCAAGAGCCCGTGGGGCGCGCTGGGTATGGTGGTCGAGGGCAAATCCTACTGGTTCCGCCTGCCCGCGAAACGTCATACACAGAACTCGGAATTCGATATCCGCCAGATCAGCAGCCTGCCTCAGGTGGACATCGCGTACGCCTACGGCAACGTCAACGACACGGCGTACAAGGCACTGGCGCAATCAGGCGCCAAGGCAATCATTCATGCCGGCACGGGCAATGGATCCGTATCCTCGAAAGTGGTGCCCTCGCTTCAAGCGCTGCGCAAAGACGGTGTACAAATCATTCGCTCATCGCATGTCAATGCCGGCGGCTTTGTCCTGCGCAACGCGGAGCAGCCAGATGACAAGTACGACTGGGTGGTCGCTCATGATCTGAATCCGCAGAAAGCCCGGATTCTGGCGATGGTGGGGCTGACGAAAACCAACGACAGCAAAGAGCTGCAACGGATGTTCTGGGAATACTGATTTATCCCTGCCGGCCCCAAAAAAGGAGCCTGATTCACTGGATCAGGCTCCTTCGGTGATTCAGTCCTCTTCTTTAACCGTTGCCACCTCGTCCGCGCGCACCTTCACGGCCTTTCCGGAAATGTCCTCGAACTCGTAAAATCCGTCCTTGCTCTTGGTCTTCGGCGCGTCCTTGGTGACGTATTGAGTACCGTTCTGCAGTGTCACCACCGTTGACGTCGAGCAGCCCGCCAGCAGCGCGCAGCACACCCATGCGACAGGCAATCCCAACCCTTTGATAGTCATGAAAACTCCTTAATCTTTCGGCCATTGCGAACGGATTCGCTTACACAGGATCTGATCGACTCGATCGGCTTTGGTTCGCAAGCCGAACAGGGGTAGGAAAAATCATGCAAGTGAAGCGACTGGAGCGACTAGCCCTACTCCAATCTTGCGAAACGTCCCACAGTGAAATACTGTATGCACATACAGCAAAAACAAGGGATACCTTTCGTGTCTAAACATGCCGCTTCAGCCGCTGAACTTCCGGGTGCCTACGAGCGCTTGGGCATCCGCATTCAAAAGATCATCAATTCACCCACTGCGCAGAAATCCCGCGCCGCGCTGATCTTTCGCCTGCCTGACGAGCAGGAAGATGACTGGAACCAGTTGCTCGAAGAGATCGCCGAAAACGACAACGTCACCCTCGCCTACCGGGATGACGGCGGAGTACAGATTTTCTGGACCGTGCCCAAGGAGGATTGATCAGCACCCCGCTGTAACCCGAACCGATCAAACCCGCCCTTCCGGCGAGCCACTGCGCTCGCCGTCGCTTTAACCAGCCCGTAGTTGGAAAACAATGCTCAGATTTTTTGTTTCGTTGCTGTTGACCCTTTCTTTCCTGCAGACCGCTTGCGCCGACGTCAATATCGGCACCTGGAACCTGGAGCACCTGAGTGTGCGGCCAAACAAGGATTTTCAAGGCATTGCCAAAGTCGCGCAAAAGGTCGACTTTCTCGCCGTGCAGGAATTGATGAACGAGGACGCCTTGCAAGCCTTGGCCAAGGAGTTGACCAAGCAGACCGGCAAGCACTGGAGTTCGATGGCCTCACACGCAGTTGGCCGATCCTCTTACAAGGAGATGTATGGTTTCGTGTGGCGTGACGACGTGGTCGCCTACGAAGATGGCGCCGTCACCTACCTTGACCGCAACGACACCTTCGAACGGGAACCGTATTCTGCACGCTTCAAATCGCTCAGGGACGGCACCACGTTTGTGGTCGCCACGGTGCATATTCTGTATGGAAAGAGCCAGTCCGACCGCGCCTCGGAAATCACTGCACTCTCCAGCTACTGGGCCTGGCTGAAAGACACCTACCCCGGCAACAACCAGATCATGCTGATGGGCGACTTCAATACGCCACCGACCTCGCCTGCCTGGGACAACCTGGATGCCAGCGCCCGGCCCTTGGTGCTCAATGGCGCGAGCACGCTCTCGACCACTGATGGAAAATTCTCCAACCTCTACGACAACATCTTCGTCAGCAAGCATTCGGCGATCAAGGTCAACAGTGTACAGGTCTTCAATTACCCCAAATACCTGGCCATGACCCACGCGCAGGGACGTGACAGGGTGTCCGACCATGCGCCGATTTTCCTCAGCGCCGACTTCAGTGGAGGCAGCGCGTCCACAGCCGTTGCGCAACCTGCAACAACGCGGCCTAATCCGATGAAACCCGCGGCCGCCAGCGCCAACAACGGGAAGAATCTGACACTGGCAATTCGTGGCAACAAGAAAACCATGGTCTACCACCGCCCGGACTGCCCGTCCTATAACGCAGTGTCAGAAAAAAACCGGGTTGAATTCGACAACGCTGCCGCTGCTGAAGCGCAGCATTATCATCTGGCGGGCAACTGCCACTGATTACATCACTCCTGAAACCGCGTGAGCCATTTGCCCAGGGGGCGCTTTCATCAGGCGCTCCCTGGGCCGAGAAAAACATTCCTCTACTTGCGCGCCAGCTCATGCTGGACACAGCCGTCGTAATACGTCTGCTTCACCGCGGCCGGTTTCAGACGTGACGCGCTCTTGTAGGTTTGCTCCGTGATACCCAACGCCATCTTGCGCATCCAGGGCTTGGAAAACGTCCGCACCTGCAGCTTCTTTCGTGCGCTGTACAACGTCGTGCCGGAAAGCTTGGATTGCTGCGCCGTACCGGCCATGCCAGCGCCCCACTTGCAGACGTCCAGATCGTGCTTGCTGAGGTCCCGTGCCTGGGTTGGCAGTGCCGTCATCATCAACACAAACCCCGCTACGCTCAAACCCACTCTACGCATACGCCCTCGTCCCGGAATCGACTGAAAAAGAAGGATTTTTCCAGAAAACAACGCATACGCGGGCCATCAAATTGTCCTTTCTCTGAATATTTGTTTGCACGAAGGATGCCCCCGACAATCCTCCTGGAACCGAAGCGGTCCATACATCCAAAACCGTGCAAATGTGTAGCGGTGCACACCAACGAATTGACGCTTCCATCCAAACAGATATGGCACATTGCCGCTGATCGGCGCACGGTTCAAAAGGTCGGAAAACAATGCAATTCTCCGGTGGTCGGTAGCGCTGAGCGGCATGCCCGCCCTACTCGTCTCAGGGAGAGAAAACGCACCACGATCATGGCCCTCCTGCAGTACGGGCAGGCCTGTATCGGTCTCGAAATGAAGTGACGGCACCGTCGATGCATTCGGCGACCATGCTGTTCAGGTACACGGGGAAGTACTCACATTCAGCGGGACGTGCACAACGTCTAACGGGCTAAAGACGATGAATGATTCCAAGGATTTTGAAATTTATTACCAGTTTCGAGGCGAACCCAGGCATTTCTCTCATCAAGCAAGGCATCTTTGCGAAAGCGATGCGCTGCACTTCGCCACGTTGCACGCGGGCGTCGGAACCCTTGATGGCGGTGTCGCAGCGGGCCCCTTTCGACTCGCCAAGCTCAACGCCGAGGGACTCGGCGTGACGCAGGTCCAATGGAAACGTACGTAAGACGATAAAAGTCCAAACCATCCTCATATCGAGTGGTCGGTATTTACAAGCAGCGCTCATGAAACCAGCAAAGCGAGGAAAAATATGACCATTGATAACGCGCTCAAGAAAGAAGTCCTGACCCGGTTGTTACACGCACATCCGGCGGGGCTGGGCAAAGAAGTTCTGGATAACTACAGGGGGGAACACGCTGTCGCGGATACCCTGGAAGAACTGCAGAAAGCAGGGCTTATCCATGATGGATGTGTCGAGATTCCCGAGAAGGGCGAACGCACCCTCAAGTACCCGGTGAAGCTGAGTTCTGCGGGCGTCGACGCCGCGAAGCAGCTAGGGGGTTAAACAGGCGCTCACAAAAAAACCGGCTTCGGCCGGTTTTTTCAGTGTGGTGTTCTCCCCTAGTGCTGCCGATCTGATCATCCTTGAGCCGGTCAGGCAGCAGCACCACAGGGGAACGAGAAGGAGCCTACAAGGTATGTCGGCCCTTCGTCACTCGTACAATTGTGACTTTATTCGTCCAGATGTGACTGCCCTCACACTGGCGGATAATCACCCGTCCCATCCGGCCAGGGCGTCAACAACTCGAACCCGGTCTGAGTGACCGCCACCATGTGTTCCCACTGTGCCGACAGGGATTGATCCCGGGTCAGTACGGTCCAGCCGTCATCCAGAACATGGGTTCCGGGTTTGCCAGCGTTAATCATCGGCTCGATGGTGAAAACCATTCCCGGTTTGAGTTTCAAGCCCTTCCCGGCGGCGCCGTAATGCAGCACCTGTGGCTCCTCATGGTATTTACGCCCGATGCCATGCCCACAGTATTCGCGGACCACGCTGAAGCCTTCCCGGTAAGCCACGGTCTGGATAGCGTTACCAATGTCGCCCAGCGTCGCGCCAGGCTTCACTGCATGTATGCCCGCCAACGTGGCTTCATAGGTGGTTTCGACCAGACGTCGCGCCAACGGGCTGACTTCTCCGACGTAATACATGCGACTGGTGTCGCCATACCAACCATCCTTGATGACCGCGACATCGATGTTGACGATGTCGCCTTCCTTGAGGATATCGTCCGCTGAAGGGATGCCGTGGCACACCACCGCGTTCGGCGAAATGCACGTCGTCTTGGTGAAACCGTGGTACCCGACGTTGGCCGGAATGACATTCAACTCGTTAACGATGTAATCGTTGCAGATGTCATCGAGCGCCTCGGTGCTGATGCCGGGTTTCACGTGCTGAGCGATCATTGCCAAGACGTCCGCAGCCAGCCGTCCGGCGATTCTCAGCCCCGCCAGATCGGCTTCGCTTTTAATACTGATGCTCATCGCGACACCGCCCTGATCTGGGGTTCGTGAACAATGGCCTCTTCGGCCTGCGGGCTCGGCAGCGCGTCGCCCGTGGCTTCAGCACGGATCAATAACTGACAGATGTCGCTGTAGTTCAACCCAGGGTTGAGTTCAGCGAGCATGCCCACTCTCATCCAGTGTTCGGCCTGCGCATTGATTGAACGGCTCAGCGCCGCGCTGGCAGAGCGTATGTTGTCGTGCATCTGTTCGGAAATCTTGACCAGTCCCATGTTTGACCTCGCGATGAATATACGAAGCATATACGTTACATATATTCATCCGCAACACCGCCTTTTGGCATGGGTCTGGACGAATGCATCACGCAGACGAAGCAGCAGCAGCGTCCGTCGCGCATTCAGACAATGAGGTGGCAAGTTGAGAAATCGCCTCCTGATCGTCTTCGCTCAATGCCCGGTAATGGGTAATGATTGCCCGTTCGGCATCGTTCAGGGTATCGGTAGCGATCGGCGTTCGTTTGCCGGAGAGGACGTAAAGGACATCGACACCTTTTTTTCCAAGCGCTGCGAGGTAATCGGAACGAGGAATGCGTTCGCCGCTCTCGTATTTGCCTTGGGCATTGGCTTCTACGCCCCCAATCGCGCCGAATTCCTGTTGCGAGAGTCCGAGGCTTTTGCGTTCTTCTTTCAGGCGTGAACCAAGATCTTTCATAAACATGGGCCTCTGATTTGACTATGTTTAAAGCAAGACCCCATTGGTCTGGGGGAGTTGCGATCCACCCGACAATTGTTCAAGCTGCGCGCTTTTCGACCCTCATGAAATGGTCATGATGGCCGATAGATTCGGATGGAGAGCTTGTCATTTTTCATGGCAACCCGATTTTGCAGTTCGGAGACCAGACGTGATTACATTTTTGCTGGGTTGGTGCGTTCTATCCGTCATAGGCACTCTGCTGGCACTGAGCCTGATCAGAACAGGCAAGGCGCGTCAGCCGGAAGCCGATCAAACCCAAGTCCCGGCACTTCAGGTTGCCGTGGTGACTGTCTCGGCTCAGAAGCACTGAGCCCGTCACTGCACTGCGCTGCACTACCACCTTAGTCCTGTCGAGCGATGTGCGGGGAAATCATTCCGCCGCAGATGAGCCGTGCCCGCCCGGAAAAACCTCGACGTTCGAGACAAACGCCAGGTCCACCTGACTGGCGCTGAACTGACGTACCCCTGCCGCAAGGGCAAGAAAATCCTCGCGCTGCATCTCATTGCCCCAGACGCTGCTGAAGGTAGGCTCTGCGGCCTGGACGGTGAATGCAATGCTGGTTTCGGCTTGATTCATGAGCATGGTCGATTCCCTTTCACTGAATACTGTTTAAACATACAGTATTTTCATCGACCTCCAAACGCAAGTCATGATTCGACGAGCGGTCGTTCGGGTGGGCGGATCCATCGGACCCATCACCTCTGCACCCAAGAGGACTGAAACGCACCAGGAGCGCAGCATCAGGCAAGAACGGCGCAGTATCCGAATAACGCCCAGAGGGCTCTGCGACGTAGCCTGCACAGGTTGACAAGCGCCACCTCTCCAGAGCGCTTGCGCCTGTTTGCGAGGTTCAACCATGAAAACCCTGATCGCGTTACTGATGACGTTGATGCTGGCCGCTGTCAGTGCCACCGCCCTGGCCATGCCGTGCGGCAAAGCCGGCAAATCGTCCAGCGAGGCCCTCGACAGCCAGCATCTGATGCCCCTGCACATCGCCCAGCAAAGCCCGGTTGCTCTGAAGCGTCCGGGCACGCTGCCGAAACTGGAGGCTTAAGCGCTGGCAAGTCCCTTGAGACGAATCAGATCGTCTGCCGACAGCACGATCCCCTCTGCCAGGGATTGTTCACGCTGCCGGTACCGACGATCGCCGGGCATGCGTTGCTGACCCACACCATGCATCTGCCTCACCAGCTCTTCGCTGCGCTCGGCAAACGCGTGCCCGCTGCCCTTGTCCGGATCGATGACAATGATCATCTGGCCGGTCCACGGGGTTTGCGCGCCCGGTTTGGTGGACATGTCAAAGCCGAATGAGAAGTTGCCGCCGGTCAATGCAGCAGACAGCAATTCGACCATCATCGACAGCGCCGACCCTTTGTAACCACCAAAGGGCAAGAGCGCGCCGCCATCAAGGATCGCCTTCGGGTCTTCGGTTGGGTGTCCCGCCCGATCCACGCCCATGCCCGGCGGCAACAGGCGCCCTTCCCTTGCGGCAATCTGGACATCGCCGTGGGCAATCGCGCTGGTCGCCATGTCGAAGACGATGGGCTGACCACCCGCCCGAGGCGCCGCGAAAGCAATCGGATTGGTGCCGAACAACGGTTTCTGCGCGTCGTGAGGCACCACGCAGGTCATGCTGTTGACCACGCTCAACGCTACCAGCCCTTCCTGCGCGAAGGGCTCGACATCTGGCCACAGCGCCGCGAAATGATGCGAGTTGCGGATCGCCAGGATGGCAATCCCGGCAGTGCGCGCTTTCTCGATCAACAGCGCCTTGGCGGCCTGCATTGCAGGCTGTGCAAAGCCGCCACCAGCGTCCACCCGCACGAAACCGGCACCGACGTCTTCGACCTTCGGCACGGCCTGGCCGTCGACCCAACCTGCCGCCAGGGACGACAAATAACCCTTGATTCGAAAGATCCCGTGACTGTGCGATCCGTCGCGCTCCGCGCTGGCGCAGTTCTCGGCCAGTACCGCCGCCACCTCGGCCGACGTGCCGTGGCGCATGAATATCTGCCGCAGCAGTTCGGTCAGATCGCTGAAGGAAATCGTCTGGGTGTCTACGGGATCGCGGGGTGAAGACATCTGAAGCTCCGGTGTGATTATTGGAAGTGGAAGCCGAACAGAACGTAAGCGTCTGGAGAGTACTGTGCGCCGACAAATGGGTAAACTGCGCGACGGTGACGGCCTCACGTTCGCCTTCAGCCGATTAAGGATTGATCCATGGATTGTCAGACCCTCGTTCTCGGCGCCGGTATTGTCGGCGTCTGTTGCGCACTGCACCTGCAAGCCGCAGGCCAGAGCGTCATCTTGCTGGATCGTGACGAACCCGGCCGAGGCACCAGTCATGGCAACGCGGGCCTGATCGAGCGTTCCAGCATCATTCCTTATGCGTTCCCCCGCGAATGGTCACGCCTGCTGCGCTACGGTCTCAACCAACAGTCGTCCATGCGCTTCAGCCCTGCTTATCTGCCACGCCTCGCGCCTTGGCTGCTGCAGTACTGGCGGCAGTCCTCGCCGGACAACCTGGCGAAGGCCAGTCGCGCCATGCAACCACTGATCGAGCGCTGCGTCATCGAGCATGACCTGCTGGCAGAGGCGTCGGGCATGACCGGTTTGATGCGCGCCAAAGGCTGGATCGAGCTCTACCGCGATCAGCGCGAATTCGATCTGGCCGTCGCCGACGCTAAAACCTACGCCGCATACGGACTGCGCTGCGACATCCTCGACGCAGTTCAATTGCGTGATCGGGAGCCAAGCCTCAGCGGCGCCGTGGGCGGCATCCATTGGCTCGACCCGAAAAGCGTGACCGATCCCGGTGCGCTGGTGCGCGGTTACGCCGCCTTGTTCGTGCAGCGTGGCGGCGTGCTGCTCAAAGGTGATGCACGCAGCCTGCGCCAGCTGGATGAAGGTTGGCAGGTCGACAGCGCGGACGGGGTGGTCAGTTCCCGGCAGGTGGTCGTGGCGTTAGGTCCACAATCGGCCGACGTGTTTTCGCGGTTCGGTTACCGCATTCCGTTGGCGATCAAGCGTGGCTATCACATGCACTACGCCTCACAACCGGGCGCCGCGCTGGAGCACTCCGTGATCGACGCCCAGGCGGGTTATGTGTTGGTGCCCATGGCACGGGGCATTCGGCTGACCACCGGGGTTGAGTTCGCCGCCAGCGATGCGCCCGCCAACGAGATCCAGCTGCGCCGTTGCGAGGCCATCGCACGCAAGCTTTACCCGCTGGGTGAACGTCTGGACGCCGAACCATGGCTGGGGCGCCGCCCGTGTTTGCCCGACATGCGTCCGGTCATCGGCGAGGCGCCCCGTCATCCCGGTCTGTGGTTCAACTTCGGCCATGCTCACCATGGCTTGACGCTCGGGCCCGTGACGGGACGCCTGCTGGCGGACATGATGACGGGCAAGCCGACGTTTACCGATCCAGCGCCTTACAGCCCGGCGCGCTTTCGGTAATTCGTCGCCCTGCTCGAGGAAGATCGGCTTAAACGCCGATCACCTCACCATCGGCATCAACCGTTTCTGGAAGAACAGGCGCTGATGCCCCGGCGGGTAATCATCCAGGTGGCCGAATTCCTCATAACCGTGTTTGCGGTAGAAGTCGGGTGCCTGGAAATCAAACGTATCGAGCCAGATCCCGACGCAGTTCCGCTCACGGGCGAACGCTTCGGCCTTGTCCATCAACTGGCTGCCCATCCGCTGCCCCCGCGCCTGCTCAGGGACCACCAGCAATTCGATGAACAACCAGCGGTAAAGGATCCGTCCGTGCAAACCACCCAATACCGCATCGGTCTGCTCGTCTCGCACAAAAAACGCGAACTTTTCTGACAGCCCATCGCCGGCCTTCTCAGCGTTGTACGCTTTGAGCGGTTCGAGGATCTGCAGGCGTTCATCTTCGTCGGGATTGCTTTTGAATTCGATCCGCACACTCATGCGTCGCTTCCTGCTGACGGGAAATAGGGGGGCAAGGGTGTCGGATTCAATGAAAGGAGTAAAGCCTTGCGCCAACAGTGCGGGAACAACCGAACGGTGTTCCCGCAGGGACCTACAAGAGCGGCTGAACGCCGTCGAATCAGTCCTTCTGGTCGCGCAGCACGTTGCCGGAGGTGGCGTCGATGCGGAACTCATACGTCACGCTGTCCGCCTTGCGGCCCTCACCTTCCCAGTAACCATGGTCGTCCGCTTCGATCTTGTAGATCTCGGTGTAGCCCGCCGACTTGGCCTTTTCAATCGCTTTCTCGATGGTGATCCAGCCCGGGGCGGGTTTGTCGGCCAAGGCAAATTGAGCAGTGGCCAGTGCAGCAGTGGCAACAACGGCAGCGGTAAGTTGTTTAATCATGTTTGAACTCCATTTCCCTTCGCGGGCTTTATGACGTGCGAGTTTTTGGAGTTGCCGGGGGAAAAAATAGTTCAGGCGAGGTTGTGTAACCGAGTGATGCAGTCGGCTGGCAGGAGCAGAGAGCTCGCCCGCTCCCACCGAAAACCGGTCATAGGGGCGTGACCGGATTGAGTCGCTCTCAGATCAGCGCTTGACCTTGCGACGCAAGACACCGTTCAACACGACCACCACCACCGCCACGAAGATCGCGATGTACTGGAAGATCTTCTCGTCGAGCACGCCGATGGTCTGCAGGTGCGACAAGCCGAGCATGATGACCAGTACGCTCAGGGCGATGATGATCGAATAAATAAGACGCTGTTTGTTGGTCATTGCGAGTTTCCTGAAAACGGTCGAAATCATAGGCGCGGCGCGAATGCGCCCGACATGTTACGCCCTCCAAGCGCTGCTGGCATCCCGGAGCGCCCGCTGAACCTGCGGCGAAGCGTCTCGGTCGGCGTTTCTTGTCACTATGACGTGGTTTAATACGCGCCATTGTGTAGGAAATTTCACTGTTTCTGTTAAGGAGTCCCCAATGCCCCATGAAGGCAGCCCGCTGCAGGTTGCAGTCGTGTTTCTGCTCGCCGCCGTCGTCACCGTTCCACTGGCCAAACGGCTGCAACTGGGCGCTGTCATCGGTTACCTGATCGCCGGCGTGATCATCGGCCCCGCAGGTCTGGGGCTGATCAGCGACCTGGAAAGCGTATCGCATATCTCCGAGCTGGGCGTGGTCTTGCTGCTGTTCATCATCGGCCTTGAGCTGTCGCCAAAACGCCTCTGGGTCATGCGTAAATCGGTGTTCGGGGTTGGCTTGGCGCAGGTGTTGCTCACCGGTGTCATGATCGGCGCGGTCGCCCTCTTCGGCTTCGGCCAGCCACTGAACAGCGCGGTCGTATTGGGTCTGGGCCTGGCGTTGTCATCGACGGCTTTCGGCCTGCAAAGCCTGGCCGAGCGCAAGGAACTGAACGCGCCGCACGGCCGCCTGGCCTTTGCCATTTTGCTGTTTCAGGACATCGCGGCCATTCCCTTGATTGCGTTGGTGCCCATGCTCGCGGGCGGCGATCACAACGCCAGCTCCAGCGACTCATTGCGTCACGGCCTGCAAGTGCTCGGCGGCATCGCGGTCGTGGTGGTCGGTGGCCGCTATTTACTGCGTCCGGTGTTTCGCATCGTGGCCAAGACCAAGCTGCAAGAAGTGTCTACCGCCACTGCGTTACTGGTGGTGATCGGCACTGCGTGGCTGATGGACCTGGTCGGGGTGTCCATGGCCTTGGGTGCGTTTCTCGCCGGTCTGCTGTTGGCCGACTCGGAATACCGCCATGAGCTCGAATCACAGATCGAGCCGTTCAAAGGCTTGCTGCTGGGCCTGTTTTTCATCAGCGTGGGCATGGGTGCCAACATCGGCTTGCTGTTCAGCTCTCCGATCGTCGTATTGGGTCTGACGCTGCTGCTGATCGGCCTCAAATTGCCCTTGCTGTTCGTGGTCGGGCGTCTGGCCGGTGGACTGGGCAAACAAAGCGCGTTGCGCCTCGGTCTGGTGCTGGCCGCCGGGGGTGAGTTTGCCTTCGTGGTGTTCCAGATCGGTCGTGACAAAGGCCTGTTCGATGCGCAACTGTACGACACGCTGGTGCTGACCATCACCCTGTCGATGGCGCTGACGCCGCTGTTGCTGCTGGTCATGTCGCGTTGGCTCAAGCCCAAGCCGGTGCACAAACCCGTGCCGGATGAATATCGCGAAATCGAGTCCGACAACCCCCGCGTAGTGATTGCGGGCATGGGCCGGATGGGCCAGATCGTCGCGCGGGTGCTGCGCGCACAGAAGATCCCGTTCGTGGCCCTGGACACGTCGGTGGAAACCATCGAGCTCACCCGCAGCCGAGGCAACGTGGCCGTGTTTTATGGTGACCCGCTACGCCCGGAAATCCTGCGTGCCGCCAAGGTTGATCAGGCGGAGTATTTCGTCATTGCCACTGACGACCCGGACACCAACATCAAGACCGCCGAGCTGGTGCGCAAGCTCTACCCGCATCTGAAAATCATCGCCCGTGCGCGTAACCGCCAGCACGTACATCGCTTGATGGACCTCGATGCCGACCCGGTGAGAGAAACGTTTTATTCCAGCCTTGAGATGACCCGCCGCACGCTTATAGGGCTGGGCTTGAGCGAGGCGCAGGCGGCCGCGCGCATCAGTCGCTTCAAGCGTCACGACGAACAGGTGCTCAACCGTCAACACCTGATCTACGATGACGCAGCCAAGGTCATGCAGAGCGCGCTGGAATCCCGAGCGGAGCTGGCGGAACTGTTCGAGTCCGACCGCATCGACGAGGAAGCTGAACAGGCCGCCAAAGGCTAGGCCTTTCAGCGGGAGAGATCAGCGGCTCAGCGCGACCACGAATTCCAGAAAGGCGCGCACCTTGGCCGGCGGCAAATGCCGAGACGGGTACAACGCATACAGCGGGAAGTACTCGTCTGGCCAGTCCGTAAACAGCTCGATCAGCCGCCCGTCGCTGATCGCCGCCTCCACGCCCAGTTCCAGCACCTGCGCCACGGCCTGCCCTTCCTCGCAGATCCGGTGCATCGTGCCCACATCGTTGACCATCAGCCGCCCGCGCGTGTTGACGATCAGGCGCTCGGCACCCCGATGAAATTCCCACGGAAACGGCCGTCCGGTCTGCGAATCCCGAAAATCGATGCACACATGCGCAGGGCTTTCGAGGTCCGTGGGATGCTTTGGGCGGCCGTGTTTTTTCAGGTAAGCCGGCGATGCAACGGTCAACACGCGTGTCTTGAGCAACTGTCGCCCGATGAGCGAAGACGACGGTTGTTCACCAAACCGCACCGCCAGATCAACACCATCGGCCACCAGATCGCCCAGTTGCTCGCGGGTGAGCAGATCCAGTTCCAGTTCAGGATAAGTGGCCATGAAGTCGCCCAGCGCCGGCGCCAGAATCAGCCGGGAAAAATATGGATCGACGTTGACCCGTAGACGCCCCCTTACCGCCGTGGCACTGCCCGATGCCAGCGTCGCCGCTTCTTCCAGGCCGGCCAGCAGCGGCGCGATGTCCTCATACAACCGTCGCCCCTCATCGGTCAGCTTCACCGAGCGCGTGGTGCGATCGAACAGCCGGATGCCCAGCCGAGCCTCCAGGCGAGCAATGGCGCGGCTCACGCCTGACTGGGTCATGTCGAGCACATCGGCGGCTTTCACAAAGCTGCCGGTATCGACCACGGCCGAGAGAACTCCCATACCGCTCGCTAAACGTCCGTCGAAACTCATTAATGATTCCTTGGCATGCCTGCAATGACGCTCATGCTATCGGAGAATCAACAGCGTCGGCGCAATACTGCTCGAATCGGCGACGCGAGGTCGCCCTCAATGAGGCATTCAGCATGTACACAATCATGGGTGTGACCGGGCAAGTGGGCAGCGAAGTCGCGCGTCACCTGTTGGCAGCGGGCAAGCCGGTGCGCGCGGTGGTGCGCAGTGCCGAGAAAGGCGAGTCTTGGGCCAGCCAAGGTTGCGATGTCGCGATAGCGGATGTGGACGACCTTTCTGCATTGACCCAGGCCTTCCAGAACAGCACGGCGGTATTCGTCCTGTTGCCCCCCAACTTTTCGCCGTCCGAAGGCTTTCCCGAAACCCGTAAGGTCATCGCCCACTTGCATGACGCACTGGCCGCCGCACGTCCCGGCAAAGTGGTATGCCTGTCCACCATCGGCGCGCAGGCCACCGAGCCCAATCTGCTCAATCAACTGCAGTGGCTGGAAAAAAGCCTGAGTGCACTCGACCTGCCCGTGACGTTTCTGCGGCCCGGCTGGTTCATGGAAAACTGCTTGTGGGACGTCGAGCCCGCCCTTCAGACCGGCGTGATCCCAAGCTTTTTACAACCGCTGGACAAACCTGTACCGATGATTGCCACCGCCGACGTCGGTCGCGTCGCGGCCGAGTTGTTGCAGGAACAGTGGTTTGGCAAACGCATCGTCGAACTGGAGGGCGAGCAGCATGTGACGCCCAACCAGATCGCCGACACGTTCAGCGAGCTGCTGGGCAAACCGGTCACCATGGAGGTCGTTCCTCGGGAGACCTGGCACGCACTGTTCACCTCACAGGGCATGAGCAACCCGGTGCCGCGCATGCAGATGCTCGACGGTTTCAACGAAGGCTGGATTCGCTTCGAAGGCCTGCCCCGCAAAGGTCGTGTCAGCCTGGCGAGCGTGCTGGAAGCACTCTTGGCCCGACACGGTTGATCACGGCGCGCGAAACGCTTTGACGTGCTCAATGAAACGCGTAACCGCCGGCGCTTTCTCGTAGCGCCGGTGGATCAATGACAGATAGGAGGTCGGCTCACAGCCTTCGATGCGTCTGAATACCACGTTCGGCAAGGTGATGTGATCGACCACCGACTCCGGCACCACCGCCACCCCCTGCCCCAGACTCACCAAGGCAATTACCGACACCAGGCCGCCAGGCTGCGGGCCCAGCGTCGGCGCGAAACCGCCTTGCGCGGCGACTTCCAGTGTTCCGGAGATCTGTTCGGGAAGGATGAACGTTTCGGCCTGCAAGTGGATCGCGTTGATCACCTTGAGCTTGCACAGCCACGAGCTGGCCGGGAGCGCCAGCGCAAAGCCTTCGGTCAGCAGCTTCACCGCGCTGACGGACTCCGGCAAGCTCATGGGCGAACGAATGAAACCCACGTCCAGCCGTCCTTCTTCGATCATCTTGGGCAAGGCCGGCATGGGGGACTCGGTGAGGTTGAAATCGACATCGGCAAAGCGCTGGCGAAACTCGCCGACCTGACGCTGCAGCACACCGGAGAACACCGCAGACGCGACATACCCCAGCTCGATTCTTCCTGCCTCGCCACGTCCGGCGCGCTGCACGTTGTATTGCGCCGTTTCGAACTGCCGCACCGCCAGTTCCGCCTCGATCTGCAGGGCGCGACCTGCATCGGTCAGGCGGACTTCCCGTTGCTCGCGCACGAACAACCGAGTGCCCAGCGCGCTTTCGAGATCTTGAATCTGCCGGGTCAGCGTGGGGGGCGCGATGCCCAACTGCTCGGCGGCCCGGGTGAAGTGTCGGTGTCTGGCGACGGCAAGGAAGTAGCGAAAGTGACGAATTTCCATCAGTCGTTACCTCAAAGGTAATTAAAACGTTCGGCACAGGTAACGCAGCATAGGCCATCCAGCGGTATTGTGAACCCCTCACCGATCCAGCTCTGTAGCGGGCGCGCCATGAGTGCCGATGTTTGAAGCACCTTGGTCATTTGGCGTCAGGCCCTTGAGGGCCAGTGCACCGCTAAAGAACGGTTTCGCAAACATTAGCTAGAACCTAATTTGTTGCCGGAGTCATCGCCATGCCGTCAGCCAGCGCCCGAATCATCAGCCCTCGCATGACCCTGCTCACTGCCTCCGGCGTGTGCTCGCTGATCGTCCTCGACACGAACATTGTTGCGGTGACCCTGCCCAGTATTGCGCGCGATCTGGGTGCCGGGTTTGCCGACATTGAGTGGGTGGTCAGCGCCTACATGCTGGCCTTCGCGGCGTTGCTGCTGCCTGCGGGCAGCCTGGCCGATCGCTTCGGTCGCAAGAAAATGCTGCTCACTGGCCTGGTGCTGTTCATTCTGGCTTCGGTGGGCTGCGGCGCAGCGCCGACTATCCTGCTGCTCGACATCGCACGAGCCATCAAAGGCGTCGGTGCAGCCCTGTTGCTGACCTCGGCACTGGCTACCATCGGCCATGTCTTCCACGACGAAGCCGAGCGGGCCAAGGCCTGGGCGTTCTGGGGCGCGTGCATGGGCGTGGCGATGACCGCCGCGCCAACGGTGGGCGGATTGATCGCCGAGCTGGTCGGCTGGCGCTGGATTTTCTTCCTCAACCTGCCGGTCGGCCTGATCCTGCTGAGCATGGTGATGCGCAACATCGGCGAATCACGCAACGAACAATCGGCGCGCCTCGACCCGTGGGGCAGCCTGTTTTTCAGTGCCAGTCTGCTGAGTCTGATCTGGGGCCTGATCGAGGCCAACCGGATCGGCTGGGACAACCCGCTGACCTTTGCCCGATTGATGGGCGGCGGCCTGCTGCTGGCACTGTTTTTTCTGGCCGAACGCGTGCAACGCCGCCCGATGGTGGACTTGCACCTGTTCAAATCTGCGAGGTTCGTCGGCGCGCTGCTGGGGATGTTTGCCTATGCCGGGTGCGCGCAGGTGATGATGACGCTGCTGCCGTTTTACCTGCAGAACGGCTTGGGTTTCAGCGCGATTGATTCAGGACTGGGCATGCTGCCGTTTGCAATCACCATGCTCCTGTGCCCGCGTCTGGGGCCAGGGCTGTCGCGTCATCTGTCTGCGGCCGCGATGATGGCGTTGGGGCTGACGCTGGTCAGCACCGGCAACCTGTTGTGCGCCTGGGCGACGTCCACCGGGGGCTACCCAGCGTTCGCACTGGCCATGGCGGTGACCGGAGCCGGTGCGGGTCTGCTCAACGGCGACACCCAGAAAAACATCATGGCCTGCGTGCCGCGCGAACGCACCGGCATGGCGTCGGGCATGAGCACCACGATGCGTTTCAGCGCGATCATGCTGGCGGTTGGCGTCTACGGTGCGCTGCTCGCCAGCCACGCCTTAAATGCCCTGACCACCAACCTGCACAACAGTGCGCCTGCCTGGCTGGATCAGGCCGAATTCATCGCCTCGCGCGTGGTGGCCGGGGACATGACGGCCGCCTTGCAATCCGTCGGTGCCAGCGCCCGGGGAGTGGTTCAACCGCTGGCGCAACAGGCGTTCGTCACGGGGTTTGCATCGGTGTTGTGGGTGGCGGGATTCGTCGGTCTGTTCGCCGCGCTGCTGGTGGGCACGTTGATGCGCAAACCCATCCCGACATTACAGCCGAACGTCGCCTGATCAGTCTTGCCGCTTGAGCCATTCGCCGGGCGCGTCCCTTTTTATCCTCCGTGCAGGGAATAACCCTCGCTGCGCTTCGTCATACGGGCTCAAGAAAGTCATCCGCTCGATATGAGGAAGCCCACCATGAAAACCACACTGATCGCCCTGACCCTGACCGCGCTGAGCAGCTTCGTCCTGACCGCCAACGCGGACGTGAAGAACATGCCGCAGGTTCAGGAATACACCTACGGCACCAAGGTCGACATCGCTGAAGTGACCAAGACACCGAACCTGAACTTCTGCGGCGTGCGTCCAGTGGACCTGGGTTATGTCGATCACATGGGCAAGGCGCACACCCTGCGCTACGAAACCAGCGGCAACACCTGCCTGGGCGACAACTGATTCGCAGGGCTCAGTCGCTGCCTGAGAAAGGTCGCTTTCAACAATAACAACGGCGACCTCTCGCACTCATGACGACCACGCACATTCTGATCCTGCGTTCGGCCTGCCGATACGCGAGGGGTCGCGGCGAATCAGGTGTGTTGGCCTCGGAGACCTACCGCGCGGCCAGCGCCCACACCCGCGCCAGATCCCGAGCGCGGTCATGCAGCAGTGTCGCGGCAGTGCGACAGGCCTGATCCAGCGTCATCGGGCCGCTGGTCAGGGCGAATGCGGCGCTGATGCCGTGTTCGTAGAGATCGGCATACCCGTCGCCCAACGTGCCCGCCAGCACGATCACCGGGACGTTCGCGCGCGCAGCGATTTTGGCGACACCGAACGGCGTCTTTCCGCGCAACGTCTGGGCATCAAAACGCCCTTCCCCGGTGATCACCAGGTCGGCCCCTTCCAAGGCGTCTGCCAGACCGGTCAGGTCGGCGACCACGTCCACGCCAGGACGGAACGACGCGTTCAGATAGGCCTTCGCCGCAAAGCCCATGCCGCCCGCAGCGCCACTGCCGGGATGCTCGCTGTCGTCCTTGCCCAGCACGCTGGCTGATTGTTTGGCGAAGTGGCCCAGTGCGGCATCCAGCGCCAGGACCTGTTCAGGCGACGCGCCTTTTTGCGGACCAAAGATATGCGAGGCGCCTTGCGCACCGCAGAGCGGGTTGTTGACGTCAGCGGCGACTTCGAATTGCACGTCCTTGAGGCGCGGGTCCATGTGCTCGATCTCGATCCGGGCGACCTTGCTCAGCGCCAGCCCGCCCGGCGGCAAAGGCTCATCATTGCTGTCCAGAAAACGCGCGCCGAGGGCCGACAGCATGCCGGTGCCCGCATCGTTGGTCGCACTGCCACCAATGGCCAGGATGATGCGCTGAGCGCCCGCTTCCAGCGCGGCGGCGATCAACTCGCCGGTGCCGTAGGTGGTCGTGACCGTGGCGTCACGCTGTTCCAGGGTCAGCAACTGCAAACCGCTGGCCATGGCCATTTCGATGATTGCGGTGCGGGTTTCCGCCAGCCAGCCCCACTGCGCCTCCACCGGCTGACCCAACGGGCCCGTCACCCGGTTTTTCATCCATTGCCCGTCGCACGCCGCCAGCACGGCCTCGATGGTGCCTTCACCGCCATCGGCCATCGGGCATTCGATCAGCTGTGCATCTGGCCAGACGTCACGCAGACCCGTGGCGATCGCTTGAGCCACACCTTGTGCGCTGAGGCTGTCCTTGAAGGAATCCGGGGCAATGACGATTTTCATGGTGTTCTCCTTGTTCGATAGTCGCGATCTTCTCACTGCCCGCCATTTTTTCCGCCTGACCTTCGCACAACGGCCCAGCCATCCTGTTGTTCATCCGAACAAAACATCACGCGCACCGCTTCAGCGCGCCACCATCTGCATCCCCAGATACAGCCGCAACAGGTCATCGGTGCGATACGGGTCGCACCCGCTGACCTCGGCCACTTTCTCCAGCCGGTAACGCAAACTGTTGCGATGAATCCCCAACGCATCGGCGCAGGCCTGGCTTTCGCCGCTGTAATCGAACCAGGCACGCAGGGTGTCGAGCAATTGCCCGTTGCCTTGCAATTTCATGACCGGTTCTGCCACGCCCTCAGCCAGCCAGTCATGCCGGTTGCGCCAGAACAGCACCGACAGGCGATGAGTCGCCAGGCGCAACAGTTTCTGTTGCGGCTGAACGTGACGGGCGTAATCGAGCAGGTCGCGGGCCGCGGCGCAGGCGTTGCGCAACGATTGGAGATCCGATGAAGGTTCGACCGTCGCCATGCGCAACACCGGCCAGCCTTGCTCATCGAACTGTTCCAGTAACAGCGCGTCATCCCGGTCTTTACCGGCCGCGCGGCACCAGTAAACCAGACTCGGCTCGCAGGACACGCACCAACTGTTGGCATAACGGCCGTTGAGCCAGGCCGCAAGCTGGCCGGCATACCCAGCATCTGCCGGCAGCTCGATCAGCACGGCCTGGCGCGGCAGTTGCGGCTGCAATCCGAGTTGCTCCGCCTCGTCGATCAAGTGCAGTGCGCTGTCACCCAACAGCAGACGCGACAGAAGGTCCTCGCTGCGCTGATGCCGCCACTGTTGATCCGCCTGCTGACGACGGTGCTCCATGAGCATCTCGGCGGTCATCTTGACCAACTCGGCATACACCCGAACCTGATCCGGTTCACCGGTGATGCCCAATACCCCGACCAGCTGTTGATCCAGCATCAGCGGCAGGTTCACGCCCGGCCGGACGCCGTTCAACTGCTTGGCCGTGTGAGAATCGATCTCCACCACGCGGCTGTTGGCCAACACCAGTTGAGCGCCCTCATGCCGCGTGTACAACCGCTCCGCCTCACCGCTGCCAATGATGATGCCCAGGTAATCCATCACATTGACGTTGCACGGCAAGATCGCCATCGCCCGATCGACGATGTCCTGGGCCAGGGCATGATCAAGGGCAAACACGGGGCACATCCGGCGAGCTGGGCGATTGAAGGTTCATACACATCACGACATGTTTTTGTTGGTTAAGGGGAGTCTGCCTGATTTTTACGCAGAGGTCCTGCGCCACGATTGTTCGCGACCAATACCCAAGTCGTCGCCGGCATGGCAGAGTGCCGACTGATAGAGAACTGACGCGAAGAGTAACTTCCACTTGCCCCTACACCGCCTCGCCCTGTTCCTCTCACTGCTGACCCTGCAAGCCTGCGCCTCCAGCGATGTGCCGCTGGGTCAGGCGAGTTTTGCCGCCTATCGTCAACAGACCCTCGAATGGCTCCAGGCCAATCGTACGTTTCAGACCGACGACCACGCTGCAGAGCTGTCGTGGAATGCCCCTCGTGAATGGCGGCCCAGTGGGGTTGCGAAACGAGGCATTCTTCTGGTGCATGGCCTTGGGGATTCGCCTTTTTCGTTCAAGGATGTTGGGCAAACACTCGCCGGGCAAGGATTCCTGGTGCGCACGGTGTTGTTGCCGGGGCACGGCAGCAAGCCTGCGGACATGCTCGATGTGACCTTGAAACAATGGCAACAGGTTGTAGGCGAGCAGGCGCGAATCATGGAGAGCGAGGTGCCCGCGGTGTACCTCGGCGGCTTCTCCACCGGCGCCAATCTGGTGCTGGATTACGCCTACGAGCATCCGGAAATCGCCGGGCTGGTGCTGTTCTCCCCTGCGTTCAGGCCACAAAACAGCTACGCCTGGCTCACGCAATACATTGGCTGGTTTCGGCCCTGGCTGGCGAGCCCGAACGACGATGTCCGGCCCATGCAAACGCCGGTGCGCTACCTGAATGTGCCCACCAACGGCTTCGCGCAGTTCTATCGCAGTGCGCTGCTGGCGCAGGACCATCTGGCGGACCGGCCCTACCCCAAGCCCGTGTTTATCGCCATTACCCAGCATGACTCGGTGCTCGACACCGCGTATGTGCTCGACACCTTCAACGCGCGCTTCAGCCACCCGGCGAGTCGATTGATCTGGTACGGCGACAGCCCCGCCACCCAAGCGAAGACGCCCCGGGTGCTGGTGCGCACTGACTACCTGCCGCAGGACCGCATCGCCCAGTTCTCGCACATGGGCTTGATGTTCTCGCCGGATGACCCCTTGTACGGCAAAGACGGGAAACAGCGAATCTGCTGGAACGGTCAGCAGGCCGACGGCATGCAGAAATGCCTGAACGGCGAACCGGTGTGGTACTCGGACTGGGGCCATCGCGAGCCGGGCAAGGTGTTTGCGCGACTGACGTTCAACCCGTATTTCGAGTGGCAGACGGGGGTGATGATGGGAGTTTTGGGCGCGGCAAAGTGAAGCCGCACACAGGGATTCGGGCGCTCGCCGCTGATGCATTCACTCCACCGGCGCCAGCCGTTCGCGGCTGTTGCTCAAGTGCGTCCACATCGCCGCCCGCGCAGCATCGGGGTCTTGCCTGCGAATGGCGACCAGTATCGCTTCGTGTTCAAGGTTCGCCAGATAGGCGTGATGAGTGAGACTGCTCCCCGCCCGTTCGCTGGATGCAATGCGACTGCGCGGGATCACCGCGTTGCCCAGATTTTGCAGGATCTCGACGAAGTACGGATTGCCGGTCGCCTCGGCGATCAGTAAATGAAAGCGCCGGTCCGCTTCCACGCAACTGTCTTCTTTGGCGAGCAAGTCCTGATAATCGTCCAGCGCCACGCGCATCTTAGCCAGTTGATCGTGCGTACGGCGCTGCGCCGCCAGCGCGACCGCCTGGGTTTCAAGGCCCATCCTCAGCTCGATGATGTGACGCACGCTGAACGCCGTCTCCACCTTCAAATGCAAGCCGCTCTGCTGCGAGCGGGCCAGCACGAACGTGCCCTTGCCCTGATGGGTTTCCACCAATCCCGACGCCTGAAGCTTGGAAATCGCCTCACGCACCACGGTGCGGCTGACGCCATATTCGCGCACGATCTCGCTTTCGGAGGGCAGCTTGTCACCGGGCGCAATCGACCCCATCAGAATGCGCTGGCTCAGGTCGGTGACCAGATCGGTCGCCAGGTTGTGCTGACGACGTTTAGGAATCGCTCGTTCAGGGGTTTGCATGATGAGGTTGTCCGATCAGTGACGGGTGTGGGCCGAAAACAGGCGCTGGCTCACTTGTATTTTTTCAGCGGGACAGGTCAGAAGAAGATCGCGCATCGTGCGTTTCGCTCAACCGCTTAGCCCATTGCGGAGCTCGCAATTCCGGGCTCAACGCCCATGACAGCGCACTCATTCAACTTGTCATACAGGCAAGCCTATTCCGCCGAAATATTTCCTGCAAGCCCCGTAAAATCGCTTGCAGCGCGCAATCGTACTTGTATGATGACTGGCAACAAGGCGCACACACCTTGTCACACACAATTGAAATAACAACCCGCATAAAAATAATCAGTGGAAGTTAACCAGCGTGAACACATCCTCATCCCGGGTGAATGACGCCCCCGATTCCGCGTTGCTGTCAGCGGTGTCCAAGGTCAAACGTCACATCCTGCCGCTGTTCGTCATCATGTTCATCGTCAACTACATCGACCGGGTCAACATCGGCTTCGTCCGTAGTCACATGGAACACGATCTGGGCATTGGCGCTGCCGCCTACGGTTTCGGTGCCGGCCTGTTCTTTATCGCGTACGCACTGTTTGAAGTCCCCTCCAACATCCTTCTGCAAAAAGTCGGCGCACGCATCTGGCTGACCCGGATCATGTTCACCTGGGGCCTGGTCGCCTGCGGCATGGCCTTTATCCAGACCGAAACCCACTTCTATATCCTGCGCTTCCTGCTGGGTGTCGCCGAAGCCGGCTTCTTTCCGGGCGTGATCTATTACTTCACCCGCTGGTTGCCTGGCGTGGAGCGCGGCAAGGCCATCGCCATCTTCCTCAGCGGCTCTGCGTTCGCGTCGCTGATTTCCGGCCCGCTCTCCGGCCTGTTGCTGCAGATCGAAGGCCTGGGTTTTCATGGCTGGCAGTGGATGTACTTCATCGAAGGCATGTTCTCGGTGGTGTTGTGCTTCTTCGTCTGGTTCTGGCTGGACTCAAAACCGCATGACGCCAAATGGCTGAGTGCCGCCGAAAAGGACGCGCTGGTCAACGCGATCGACGCTGAACAACAAGCCCGTGAAGCCGCAAACCCGGTGAAACTGTCCATCGGCAAGTTGCTCAAGGACCCGCAGATCATCCTGTTCTGCCTGATGTACTTCTTCATTCAGCTGACGATCTACGCGGCCACGTTCTGGCTGCCGAGCATCATCAAGAAGATGGGCGACCTGACTGACTTTCAGGTCGGCCTGTACAACTCGATCCCTTGGTTCATCGCCATCGTTTGCATGTACGGCTTCGCCGCGCTGTCCGCCAAATGGAAGCATCAGCAAGCCTGGGTCGCCACAGCGTTGCTGATCGCTGCCGCCGGGATGTTCATGTCCACCACGGGCGGTCCGGTGTTCGCGTTCGTGGCGATCTGTTTTGCGGCCATGGGCTTCAAATCCGCCTCGTCGCTGTTCTGGCCGATCCCGCAGGGCTACCTCGATGCACGCATCGCGGCTGGCGTCATCGCCCTGATCAACTCGGTGGGCAACCTGGGTGGCTTTGTCGCGCCCACCACCTTCGGCATCCTCGAACAACAGACCGGCTCGATCCAGGGTGGCCTGTATGGCCTCACCGCCACCTCGATCATTGCGGCGATTCTGGTGTTCACCGTACGCACCTCGCCCAAACCTGGCGCCGTGCCGGTGGCCAAGGTCGATGCCACGCCCAGCCACTCCTGACACTTTGAACGTCAGGCGTGACGAAACCCGAACACTCTGAACCTCGTTTTGACGGCGCCCTCGCGGCGCCCTGTAAACCCAAGGATTTAGCCATGACCACACAGCACTCCGGCAGCACCCCAGTCATTACCGAGATGCACGTCATCCCGGTAGCAGGTCACGACGACATGCTGCTCAACCTGAGCGGCGCCCACGGCCCGTACTTCACGCGCAATATCGTGATCCTGAAGGACAACGCGGGTCACACCGGCGTCGGCGAAATTCCGGGCGGCGAGAAAATCCGCCAAACGCTGGAAGACGCCCGCTCGCTGGTGGTCGGCAGCACCGTCGGCAACTACCAGAAGATCCTCAACGACGTGCGCCGCACCTTTGCCGAGCGTGACTCGGGTGGCCGTGGCCTGCAGACGTTCGACCTGCGCATCACCATTCACGCAGTCACCGGCATTGAAGCGGCGGTGCTCGACTTGCTGGGTCAACACCTGGAAGTCCCGGTCGCCGCCTTGCTCGGTGAAGGTCAGCAGCGCGACGAAGTGAAGATGCTGGGTTACCTGTTCTACGTCGGTGACCAGAAGAAAACCAACCTGCCGTACCGCACCGAGAACGACGCCGACAACGAGTGGTTCCGTGTACGTCACGAAGAAGCACTGACGCCGGAAGGTGTGGTGCGACTGGCCGAAGCGGCGTTTGCCCAATACGGTTTTGAAGATTTCAAACTCAAGGGTGGCGTGCTCAGCGGCGATGCCGAGATCGAGGCGGTCACGGCGCTGGCCGAACGCTTTCCGAAAGCGCGCATCACCCTGGACCCGAACGGCGCCTGGTCGCTGAAAGAAGCCATTCGTCTGTGCCGTGATCAGCACAAGGTGCTGGCCTATGCCGAAGACCCGTGCGGTGCTGAAAACGGTTACTCGGGCCGCGAAGTGATGGCCGAGTTCCGCCGCGCAACCGGCCTGCGCACCGCGACCAACATGATCGCCACCGACTGGCGTGAAATGGGCCACGCCATTCAACTGCAATCGGTGGACATCCCGCTAGCCGACCCACACTTCTGGACCATGCAGGGTTCGGTGCGCGTCGCGCAGATGTGCAACGAGTGGGGCCTGACCTGGGGTTCGCATTCCAACAACCATTTCGACATCTCGCTGGCGATGTTCACTCACGCTGCTGCGGCTGCGCCGGGCAACATCACCGCGATCGACACGCACTGGATCTGGCAGGATGGCCAGCGTCTGACCAAGGCGCCACTGCAGATCGTCGGCGGCAATGTGCAGGTGCCGAAGAAACCGGGTCTGGGCATCGAGATCGACATGGACCAGGTGGCCAAGGCGCATGAACTGTACAAAGGCATGGGCCTGGGTGCGCGCGATGACAGCGTGGCCATGCAGTTCCTCGTTCCCAACTGGTCGTTCAACAACAAGCAGCCATGCCTGGTGCGTTAACCGCCGAGGCTGTTTGAAACCGTTCCACGTTAATTGCCAACTGGCGACCGGCGCGTAACCCCTTGCGCGCCGTTTTTCTTACCTTCCGTCTTATCGACCCACGCGTGCTATGTTTGTCGCCTGTCACTGCCGTGAAGTCGTCCATGTCCCATCTCACCCAGACTCACCCTCGCCTGACCATTGCCACTGCACTTGGGGTGGCGGCCGGTATCGCATCCGCGTTCATCGCACCCGAGATCACCCTGACCAGCAAATGCCTGATCGCCTGGAACGTTGCCGGATGGATCTACATGATTCTGATCATGCAACGTACGTTCAAATCCAGTGCCGAAGACGTCAGACGGATCGCCGAGGTCGAAGATGAAAATGCCGGGCTGGTGCTGATGGTAGTCTGCGTGGCGGCCATTGCCAGCCTCGCCGCCATCGTCCTGGAACTCGCCGGGATCAAGTACATGAGTGCCAGCGACAAAGCGCTGCACTACACGTTCACCGGCTTCACCATCCTCGGCTCGTGGCTGTTGATCGGGGTCATTTTCAGCCTCCATTACGCGCGGATGTTTTACACATGGGACGGCGAAGACGCAGCTTTGCGTTTCTCCGACGGCGAACAGAACCCCGATTACTGGGACTTCCTGTACTTCTCGTTCACGCTCTGTGTCGCGGTACAGACTTCCGACGTGGGCGTGGCGACACGGAGCTTACGCAAGGTGGTCCTGGCGCAATGCCTGATCGGTTTTTTGTTCAACACCTCCATTCTGGGGTTCTCGATCAATATCGCGGCGGGGTTGTTTAATTAGCCCCAATGGTCAGGCACCGCGACATCCAATGCCTGACACCCATCCCCAGTGGGAGCGAATTCATTCGCGATGCGCCGGCACAGACAACGCATCCGTGTCGTCTGGAACATCTTTCGCGAATGAATTCGCTCCCACAGAGGATCGTCACAACGTTCGCAATCGCGCCACGGCCCGAGAGCGATGCTCGATCTCAAGCATTGTCAGGGTTCCACTCCAACGGGCTCAGGCGTACTGTGTGCGCCACACATCCAATGCGCTCCTTGAACGAGGCCTAACTGATATGACTCAGGGTTCCCCGCTGAGAATCGCCGTGCTCGATGACTGGCAATCCGTGGCTGAACATGTCGTGGACTGGACAGTGCTCAAACCCATCGGCGAGGTCAGCTTCCTTCACGATTATCCTGCCGACACCGCGACCCTGGTCGCCCGTTTGAAAGATTTCAGCGTGATCTGCGTGATGCGCGAACGCACGACCTTCGACGACGCCCTGCTCAGTCAACTGCCCAATCTCAAACTGCTGGTCACCGGCGGCATGCGTAATGCGGCGCTGGACCTCAAGGCTGCGGCACGTCTGGGCATCACCGTGGCGGGCACCGAAAGCTACAAATACGCCGCCCCGGAACTGACCTGGGCACTGATCATGGCCGTCACGCGCAATATCGTCGACGAAGCCAACTCTCTGCGTGCCGGCCAATGGCAGACCGGGATCGGCAGCGACTTGTACGGCAAGACGCTGGGTATCGTCGGGCTGGGCAGCATCGGCCAGAAAATCGCCCGCTACGCCCTGGCGTTTGACATGAAGGTCATCGCCTGGAGCGAAAACCTGACCGCTGAGCGTGCCGCCGAACACGGCGTGACCTACGTGAGCAAGCAGGCACTGTTCGAGCAATCGGACGTGATTTCGGTGAACCTGGTCCTCAGTGATCGCAGCCGAGGCCTGGTGGACGCCGAATCGTTGAACCGCATGAAACCGACCGCGTATCTGGTGAACACCGCGCGCGGGCCGATCGTTGACGAAGACGCGCTGATCGACGTGCTCAAACAGAAAAAAATCGCTGGCGCCGCACTGGACGTGTACAGCGTCGAGCCATTACCGGGCGATCACCCGTTCCGCACCTTGCCCAACCTGCTGGCCACGCCGCACGTGGGTTACGTCACGGAAAACAACTACCGGATGTTCTTCAGTCAGATGATCGAGGACATCCAGGCCTGGCATGCGGGCGCGCCGATTCGTGTGTTCGCCTGACGGCACCGGGCACCCCCTGTGGGAGTCGGTTCCCACAGGGCTGCAATTGATTCAAACACTTCATCAAGGACATGGCTGATGACCGCTTCCCTCAATCGCTTGCCCTCTGACCCACGCAGCGCGCTGCTGGTCATCGACATGCAATACGACTTCATGCCCGGTGGCGCGCTGGCCGTTGCGGCGGGCGACACGCTGGTGCCCTTGATCAACCGCCTCGGCGCGCAATTTCGCAACGTGGTGATCACCCAGGATTGGCACCCGGTCGACCACATCTCGTTTGCCTCCAGCCACGCCGGACGCGCCCCGTTCGACAGCATCACCCTGCCCTATGGTCCTCAGACCCTGTGGCCGGACCACTGCGTCCAGGGCACCCATGGCGCCCAGTTGCATGCCGACCTCGACATCGCGCACGCCCAGCTGATACTGAGAAAAGGCTGTAACGCGGGGATCGACAGCTACTCGGCATTCGTCGAAGCAGACCGCACCACCCAGACCGGACTGGCCGGGTACCTCAAGGAGCGTGGCATCGACAGCGTCTTCGTGGTCGGACTGGCACTGGACTTCTGCGTCGCCTGGTCAGCGCTGGATGCACGAGCGGCGGGGTTCAATACCTGGATCATTGCCGACGCGTGCAAGGCCATCGATCTCAACGGTTCGCTGGACACCGCGTGGAAGGATCTGGCTGCGGCGGGTGTGGTTCGGATCGACAGTGCCGAGCTGACGGCATAAGCCCTGCCTCTGTAGAAGCGCGCTTGGTCTGGACTGCCTCCGGACGAGCGCGGTATGCCTGCGAAAGGGTCGGCGCCTGACACAGTCCCATCGCGGGCAAGCGCGCTCCTACAAAGCGAGCGTGCAGTCGGCTGGGTCTTGGCGAACGACTCTGAAGCCAATGGGTCTGAACCTTCAGCACGGCACAGACCCCAGCGGGCAGCACGGGCCGTTCCCTCCCCGAAGAACACCGAGATCGACCATGGACAGCGAACAAGACGGCAAGACCCCGGGCCTGACGCCCGAAGAAGAACGCGACATCGACGAAAACCAGCCGCCTCGGGCCGCCGTCCTGCACGAGACCATCCGCATGCAGGGCGATCAGGAACTGGAGCGCAATGTCGCGGCGCTGTTCTGGTCGGCGCTGGCAGCGGGCCTGACCATGGGGTTGTCCCTGATGGCCATGGGGTTGCTCAACTCCAGGCTGCCGGATGGCGAGGGCTTTCACGCCATCGCCAGCCTCGGTTACAGCGCAGGCTTTCTGGCGGTCATCCTGGCGCGCCAGCAACTGTTCACTGAAAACACCATCACGGCGGTTCTGCCGGTGATGACCAAATTCACCCTCAGCAACATCGGTCGCCTGCTGCGGCTGTGGTCGGTGGTGTTGGTCGGCAACCTGTGCGGCACCTTGCTGGTGGCTTACGTCATGCTGCACTTGCCGATTTTCGACAGCAAGACTGACCTGGCCTTCCTGGAAATTGGCCGCAAGGTCATGGAAAACGATGTCGGCACCATGTTTGCCAAGGGCATTATTTCAGGCTGGATGATCGCCACGATGGTCTGGATGATCGCATCCATGGAAGCAGCCAAAGTCGCGATCATCGTGATGATCACCTACCTGATGGCCCTGGGCGACTTCACCCACATCGTGGTCGGTTCGGCCGAAGTGTCTTATCTGGTGTTCGCCGGCGAACTGCCGTGGAAGGACTTCTGGATGGTATTCGCCGGCCCGACGCTGGCCGGGAACATCATTGGCGGCAGCTTTATCTTTGCCTTGATCAGCCACGCGCAGATCCGCAGCGAGAGTGGTACACCGAAGAAGCAGACGTCGCAGAAGCAGTCACTGCGGAAAAAACAACGAGCTGTCCCGGATCGCGAGGACACAGAACGCAAGGGTGATGCAGCGCGTAAGGGCACTTGAGAACCTGTAGGAGCGCGCTTGCCCGCGAATGCGGTAGGTCTGCCTCATTGTTGTCGCATGACACACCGCAATCGCGGGCAAGCGCGCTCCTACCAGTCGGTGTTATCTGGAAAGACAAGTCACCTGGACCTTCTTAAATTATTTTTAAGAAATACCGGCTACGTTTAAAGGCAAAATACAGCCTTCAGTCACTACGTGGTTCAGACATCTCAATGACCCGAATCCTGACAATCGAAGACGATGCCGTCACCGCCAAGGAAATCGTTGCCGAACTCAGCAGCCATGGCCTTCAAGTGGATTGGGTCGACAATGGCCGTGAAGGCCTGGTGCGGGCGGTCAGCGGCGACTACGACCTGATCACCCTGGACCGCATGCTCCCCGAAGTCGACGGCCTGGCCATTGTCACGACCATGCGCGCGCTGGGGATTGCCACGCCAATCCTGATGATCAGCGCCCTGTCCGACGTCGACGAGCGTGTCCGCGGCCTGCGTGCCGGCGGTGATGATTACCTGTCCAAACCCTTCGCTTCCGATGAAATGGCCGCCCGCGTTGAGGTTCTGCTGCGCCGCAGCAACCCGGTGACCCAGGCCGAAACCATGCTCAAGGTCGCGGACCTGGAATTGAACCTCATCACCCGCGAGGCCAGCCGCGCCGGCCAGCCACTGAACCTGCTGCCGACCGAATACAAGCTGCTGGAATTCCTGATGCGCAACAGCGGCCAGATCATCACCCGCATGATGATCTTTGAAGAAGTCTGGGGGTATCACTTCGACCCTGGCACCAACCTGATCGACGTGCACATCGGTCGCTTGCGCAAGAAAATCGATCCCCCTACCCTGACGCCGCTGATACGTACCGTTCGAGGCTCAGGTTATGTCATTGCCGAACCCGTCTAAGGGCTGGCGCTCCTCCAGCAGCCGTCTGCTGGCGCTCTACAGTTTTCTGTTCGTGGCCTGGAGCAGCATCCTCATGGGGGTGCTGTACTGGGAAGTCACCAGTTACCTCAATACCCTCGCCCGGCATTCCCTGATGCAACGTCAACAGCTGTTCTCGCGCTTCGAAGGCGCGCAGCTGGACGATGCCCTGCACACCAGCGATAAATTCGACATCCGCTCCGTCGACGCCTACGGCCTGTTTGATAAGGATTTGAAGCCGATCAGCGGCCCCGTCCACGAGATTCCCGAAGGCTTGAAACTCACCGGCGAGATTCAGGAGCTGGACACCTGCATCGACTCCGACGACCCGGACCTGCCACGTGCCAGCTGCGATGCCGTCGCGATCCACACCATGGACAACCGCTGGCTGGTGCTGGTCCGCGACAACGGCTCGCTGTTTGCCGTGACCACGCTGATCCTGCGCGCGTTGTTGTGGGGCGTCTCGTTGACGATCATTCCCGGCGCACTGGGCTGGCATCTGTTACGTCAGCGACCGCTGCGGCGTATCGGGGCGATCCAGGCCAGCGCCGAGGCCATCGTCACGGGCGACCTGACCAAACGCTTGCCGGTCTCGAACCGGCGCGACGAACTGGACATGCTGGCGGACATCGTCAACGCCATGCTCGACCGTATCGAACGCCTGATGAACGAGGTCAAAGGGGTCTGCGACAACATTGCCCACGACCTGCGCACCCCGCTCACCCGCCTGCGCGCGCAGTTGTACCGCATTCAACAGCAGTCCGCCGAAGACTCGCCTCAAGGTGAACAAATGGCGCAGGTGATCGCCGACGCCGACACTCTGATGGCACGTTTTCGGGGCCTGCTGCGGATTTCGGAACTGGAAGATCATCAGCGCCGTTCAGCGTTCGGTCAAATGGACCCTGTGCCGTTGCTGCACGAGCTGTACGACTTCTACCTGCCACTGGCGGAAGAAGGTCGCATCGCACTTCAACTGAAAATGGCCGAACAGCTGCCGCCTGTTATCGGTGACCGGGCCCTGCTGTTCGAAGCACTGTCCAATCTGCTCAGCAACTCGATCAAGTTCACCCCGCCGGGCGGCCAGGTTTTGCTCATCGCCCGGGCCGAAGGCGACACCACGTTCATCGAAGTCCAGGACACCGGGCCCGGCATTCCCGACGCCGAACGTGAGGCCGTGTTCAAGCGGTTCTATCGCAGCGAAACCGGTAATCAACAGAGCGGGTTTGGGCTTGGGCTGTCTATCGTCGCGGCGATCGTCAACCTGCACGGCTTCAAGCTGCGTATCGGAAACAGCCCGTCCGGGGGTGCAAGCCTGGTGCTTGAGTGTCGGCAGGTATTGGCGTTGGGGTGATGCAACAAAGCCGCCTCATCGGCGGCTTTGTTGTATGGATTTCACGTCACATGTTCCGGGCTTTCTCGATGATCCGGTCCTGCCGCTCCCACGCCTTCTTCATGACCTCCTGATAAACGCGTTCCTTTTCTTCGGAGGTTGCGTTGCGCACGAAGTCCGACAACGACCTCTTCATTTCCTGAGCGTTCTTTTCAGACGGGTTCATTGATATCCCTCATGTCGTCCAGCGTCCTTTCAAGCGAGGTTTGATCATAGATTTCAGGTACGTGATCGTCAATTCGCTGGATATTCTCCTTGTAGAAGCGCGTTGAGCCGCTCTCATTTTTAATAAAAAGGTCGACCGTGACCGCATGACCGAACTCTATCTTGAGTCGGTTCACAACGTTGCGGGCGCTGAAATACTGTCGGATAAACTCACTCAAAGGAATGTTACGGCCCTCTACCTGCTCTCTTGCAGTCACAAACCTCCATGCCAATTTAGGGTCTTGATAAACGTACAAAATCAGGACGAATCGGCCCTTCCTTAAAGACCTGCGAATATTACGAGCTACCGTCTCGAAGTTCGCCGACGTGCCATCCAACAGGAACGACTGATTTTGCTTCAAAACCTGGTCGTGAAGTTTGTCCACCAAAACCGAAACGGCACGCTGGAACAGACAAGAATTGCCTCCTGTGTAGGCAGGTATTTCAGCCCTCAACAAATCAGGGTCGATTCGAACCGATCTGGCTTCGAACCTGGCCAGAAACTCCAACGAAGCCTCTGTCTTGCCCGCTCCGGGCGAGCCTGCCATAAATATAGAGACGGGATACTCTTCCGGAACATAAATCGAAGTATCTGTCAGCCTCTTCGCAATCTCCCTTCTATTTGCTTTAGCGAATAGCAGCGCCTCATCCGCAATTCTCTGATCATCTGGCCCCATTGCCCTCAGCTTCCTTTCGTTGAGTTCATCATGCGTCAATCGGTGGGGATTATTGGTGATCGCTTTGGACGCGCCTATCCGACGCAACAAAACGAAACAGGACGCGTTGGGGACCATTCACAAAAAAGCCCATGACGTTTCCGCCAGGGGCTCAATAAAAACCATTGATGAAAGAAATGTCAGTTCACCCCGGCATGCAGGTGAAATCCTTGCTCTGCCCGATCTGATGCCCGCTCGAATCCTCAAGCTTCACCCGATACTCCTCGCCCAGACTCGACTCCACGAGTTTGTAATGCTCACCGGCCTTGAACTGGTGAAAGCGGATACCTGCCCCACAATTCATCTGCCCGTCATCACCGTTGCCCGCGACGATCAACTCGACATCCAGCGTGTGCGCCCCAGGTTTCACGTCGAAATAGCGGCCGTCATTCAAGCGTTTTCCGTCCAGATCCTCCGCCATCAACACGCCGGAAGGCTCTTCCTGCAAGCCGATCCACGCCTCACCCGGGTCAGCCTTAGGCATCGGGCCCGCGCAGGCAGAAAGGACAGCAACCAGACCCAACAGGGGAACAAGCAGCAATGATTTGGCGTTCATGACACAACCCTCGGCAGTTGAAAAGGTCCCTGTGGCGCAGGGTGAATTTCGATGGATCAAGGCTGCGCGTGCGCTGGATGAACAACAAATGAATCCCCGATGAAAGCGCCTTGTGTGCCGGACTAACCATTTGTTCATCCGGCTGAAAGCCGCCTGTTAGGCGCCCGCACCAAAACTGCGCTGAGAACGCTGCTACTGCATACAAATCGGTGTCGGTGGACGGCGAGACAAGCCCGCCAGAATGCCCATCACTGATTGTTCCCACGCTGCGCGTGGGAACACATTCAATGACGCTCTGCGTCATCCGGAATGTGACGCATGCGGACAGACACCCCTGTTTTGAGAACCATAGAATCTCCCACAGGGTCATCCGCATTCAGAAATCGGGGTTCAGCTCACGCTTCAACCACCATAAAATCAAACAACACCTGCGGCGCTTCGATCAGCAAGGAGCGCATCACTTGCGGCGAGCAGTCCAACGCCCGCAACTGCTCGACCACAGAACCATAACTCACGCGGTTTTCATGTTGAGTGTGAGGCCAGTCACTGCCCCAGACCAGGCGCTGCTGACCAAAGCTCTGGAGCAACAACGGCAAGGCGGCACGGGAGAAATCGAGGTTCTCCTGTTCGCTGCCTTCGAGTCGATAAATGCCGGAGACCTTCATCCATAAGCGCCCGCCTAGGCCCAGTTCGAGCAGCTCGCGAAACCCCGGCTGGTCGAGGCCCAGCCGCGCATCCGGCCGACCGAAATGGTCGATGACGACCTTCACGCCAAAGGGCATCAAGGCTCGGATCAAACCCGGTAAATCAGCAACATGACGATGCAGTTCGACGTGCCAGTCCAGCTCGGCAATGTAACTGAACAGCACGGCCCACTGAGGCACGGAAAAATCCGGCAGCGCCTTGCCCATCAGGTTCAGACGAATACCGACCACGCCCAGGCGGTCCATCTCGTCCAGTTCACTGCGGCTGATCTGGCGGTCAACCACCACCACGCCGCGCAACTGCTCCGGCGCTTGGCGCAAGGCATTGAGCAGGTAGCGGTTATCGGTGCCGAGAAAACTCGGCTGCACCAGCACGCCATGGCTCAGTCCATGGCTCTGCAGGTTGTGTTGATACATCGCCAGGGTGGCGTCGTAATCAGGTGAATAGCGTCGTGCCGATGTCAGATCCAGCTCCCTGCTGAATACGTGTGCGTGGCCGTCGATGCCTAGAATCGACGCGGGAAAGGTATCGGACATGGGTCTCATCTATCGAAGAAAAGCGCGGTGCAATGCACACCGCGCAGGTAAAACGCATCAGGCGCGAGCGGTTTCGCTGCTGACTGAGCCTTGTGCGGCGGCGGGGCTGTTTTCCAGACTGCGGCCACGGGTTTCCGGCAGGCAAAGGGCGGCAATCACAGCCACGCCGTAGGCGATGCCAGCGTCGATGCCGATCGCCGAACCCAGCGACATCGACTCACTCATGTGGCCGACCAGAAACGGGAACACTGACGACAGCACACGGCCGAAGTTGTAGCAAAAGCCCACCCCTGCCCCGCGCACGTCGGCCGGATAGAGTTCGTTGAACAACGCGCCGAGGCTGGCCGGGATGCCTGCCGCGAAGAAGCCCAGCGGGAATCCGAGGAACAGCATCTGGGTGTTGGTCAGCGGCAGGAACACGTAGCACTGCACGGTGATGACGCAGCACAGGGCGAACAGCACGATGTTCATGCGACGCCCGATGCGGTCAATCAGAAAACCACTGGCCACACAGCCGCACCAGAAGGCAACGATGATCACGGCCAGATAACCGCCGGAGTTGAGCACCGACAGGTTGCGTTCGGTTTTCAGGAAGGTGGGGAGCCAGGTCATGACCGCGTGGTAACCGCCGTGAGCACCAAGGCCAAGCAAGCCGCCGAGCAGCGTCACGCGGATCAGTTCAGGACGGAAGATGCCGGCCAGGGATTTGAAGAAGCTCTGCGCAATGGCTTTCTCTTTCTGCAGGCGCTGGAAGCTGTCGGGCTCTTCGACATTGCGACGCACCCAGATGATCAGCAGCGATGGCAGCAGGCCGACCAGGAACATCACGCGCCAGGCCATGTCCTGTGGCACGAACGAATAAATCAGTGTGAACACGCCCACCGCCAGGCCCCAGCCCACGGCCCATGCGCTCTGCACAGTGCCCATGACCTTGCCACGGTATTTCGGGTTGATGGTTTCAGCCATCAGCACCGCGCCGGCCGCCCATTCACCGCCGATGCCGAAGCCCTGCAAGGCCTTGACCACCAGCAGCGAACTGAAGCCGGTGACGAACGCGGACAGAAAGGTGAAAAACGAGAACCAGAGGATCATCCATTGCAGGGTGCGCACGCGACCGTACCGGTCAGACAGCGTCCCGCCGACCCAACCGCCCAGGGCCGAGGTGACCAACGTCACACCGCTGATCAGGCCTGCATCGCCCTTGCTCAAGGCGAAAGCGGCGATCAGTGCCGGGATGGCCAGACCGAACATCTGGACTTCAAGGGCGTCCAGCGACCATCCGCCGAAACAGGCCCAGAACGTTTTACGCTCCCGAGGAGTGACTTGGCGATACCAGTTGAACATGATTCTTGTCCTTATGAAGGTGTGAAGCGGCAGTTGTTTGAGCCCGCTCTCAATGACGGGCTTTATGCAAATCCCTGTGGCGAACGCGTTCCTGTGGGAGCGAATTCATTCGCGAATGATCTTCCAAACGGCAGAGTTGTCTTGATCCCGATGGCCTCTCGCGAATGAGTTCGCGCCCACAAGATCAGCGATGCCTGGCCAGTTCGCATGTAACCGGACGGGCCGTGTTATCGAATATCAACGCTGTAGCGGAAATGGCTGGCGTGACCGCGCGACCGGCGCCATTCCAGTGGCTCACCAGCGTAATTGCGGGCCAGGCGCTCGATCACCACCACCGCGCTGTTGACCGGCACTTGCAGCAAGCGCGCATGCACCTCGTTGATCGACTCGGCGGTCAATGTCTCTTCCGCATAGGCCACCACCTGGCCGCAAAGCTCCTCGTAGATGGGGTACAACAACGGGCCGTGCCGACTCAGATCAGTGTCCAGCAGGGTCTGGAATTGAACCTGTGGCAGCCAGATTTCTTCGGCCAGCACTGGCTGGGCGTCCAGCAGACGCAAGCGGATCATGCGAATCACCGGCGCGTCGAGCGGCAGCCCCAACGCCTGGGACACAGCGGACGGCGCCGTCACCGGCTCAATGGACAGAATGCGGCTCTCCGGCACCTGACGCTCGCCGGACACGCTCTGAAAACGGAAGAAACGGAACAGCGAAGACTGGAACTGCGGGCGACGAATGAACGTGCCCCGCCCCTGCTGGCGCTCCAGAATGTTCTCATTGACCAACATGTCGATGGCCTTGCGCACCGTGCCGGTGGACAGGCAATACTCGCTCGACAAAGCGGCTTCGGTAGGAATGGCTTCACCCGGACGCCAGCGATTATTGGCGATCTGCTCAGCCAATTGATCACGCAGACGTTGGTAGAGCGGCAGACGGACATCACTGGATAGACGGTTCATAGGCGCTTCGCTGTTGTAGTTATGTAGTCATCTATATGAATCTGAGCGAAGTATTGTCCCGTTACAAAAAGCCGTCAAGTGACGCTGGTCAAATTCCGACTGCAGCCCACCGCGTGACACATCGCACCGGGATCAGCGAAGCTTACCGGCAGCGTCAGGTTCTCCTACACCTCCCCTCTCTCCCGTCCGATATGCCCATCTTCAGATTCGAGATTACGTCGCGGTTCCTCTCACAAGTCACGAGACCATCATGAATCTGCAAGTCACTACCAACAGCCAGGGTATTTTGAGCGGCTCCACTTCAATAGCCCCCAATATTGCAGCGGGCTGCAGGGCAACCGTTCATAACGGCACGCTGTATTGCGTCTACCGCGCAGACACTTTCGGCCGTGTGCACCTCATCAAAAAACCCCAGGGTGAAGCCTGGCAGAGCCCGGAACCCCAAAGCAGAATGAGCGCTATCGAACTTCCTTCACTGGCGTCGTTCAACGGCACGCTTTACCTGTTCTATAAAGCCGCAAACGATGTCACCTACGTGTGCACATATGACGAAGGCCTGGGCAAGTTCAAACAAACTGACCAACTCGATGTCGTCGTGACGGAGACACCGGCGTTCGCCGAGTTGAACGGCGTGTTGCACATGTTTTACAAAGGGCCATCGGGCAGGAACATCTATCACCAGCGAACCACCGACGTACGCGATTGGACAGCACAGCCGATCATAAAAACAGATGGCGTCAACACGGCGGTTACCGAACTAAGCCCGGTGGCTATCACCTATCAAAATCTGATCCACCTCATTTATCAGGACGACGTCAGCGGCGAAAGCCACCTGCAAAAAAACGACGGAGGCGCCTGGAGCGGGCCTGCGCGATTGATCGCCAGACAGTACGCGCACTCACCGGGCATTGCGGTGCACAACGGGTTGCTCAAGCTGATTTACACCGATGCTTCCCATGTTCTTCACCAATATGCCTATGACGGTAACGCAGTCAGCCCACTGGTACCGAGTACGTCCTTGAAGTGTGATACGGCAAGCCCGGCGCTGGCAGTGCAGGACGGGTTTCTGACCGCTCTTTATTCAGGTGCGAAGTGACCCGGCAGCTCCGCCTGCACACACGCTCAGAGTCCCGTATCACCGACGCAGAGAACATCCAAATGCCCGTGCACCCGCGTATTCGCAACTACATTGAGCAACAACTGGCGCCCCCCCTTTCAGCGGCCGACTTTCAAACGCAACTGGAGGTCGTGATCATTAATATATTCCACCAGTTTCAGACGGACCCGTCCGGCGCAACACACACCGCCGGCTACCTCTGTTACTTCTTGTCACTGAACTATATGCGCAGTGACAACGACCGCCTTCAACTCGATTATTCCGATGCGGTGACCTCCCTCTTTCGTCGGCTGTACCACGAAGCCGACATCATTCAAGCCGTCGCTTCCGGGGCACCTCAACAGGGTCGCTCATTGCTGGTACTGCTTTACCACCTCCACCACGCCTTCATCATGAACGGGCTGCGGGCACCCTCGGGTCCTGAACGACTGGATCACGCGGACGCCTTGAGAATGCTGCAGATCATCGTGGGCGCCGCTTATGGCCCTTGGCATGCGCATATTCGACTGCACGGCGCTATCAGGGACTATCACCATGTGCGGATTCTTGAAAGACCCAATGGTTTGCAGATAGAGGTAGGCAGATTGCCGGGAGTGGCGGGCAGGCCGTTGCGGGTAGCGACCTGGAACATGCAGGGCTCATCGGAGGCGACCGACACCAAATGGCGCAATCAGGTGTTGGCGCTGGCGCGCAGCAATGACGTTGTGGCGCTGCAGGAAGCAGGGGTTCGCCCGGCGTCCGCGCACCATGTTGAGGACATAACCCTCATGGACCAATTCGGCTACCCGCACACCGTCCAGCACTATTTGTGGGAGGCAGGAACCACCTCGCGCTCTGAGCAGTATCAAGTGTTCTTTTTCAATGTAGGTCGCTTCAGAGTCAACCTCGCCATACTCGTCGCCGACTATCGAGACATCAACATCATCGGTCCGGTGGTCATTTCCGACGGCCTCCCGATGCGCAGGGTGCCCCGACGTATCGGCCAGCGCTCGGGCTGGAGATACGCAGGTCCAGCGTCTCGGGTGTCTCGACGGAAACCGTTACGGTCTTTAACTTTCACGCCATCTCGGGAGGGGGTGTTAACGCCCCGCGCATGCTCAGGGAGATCAGTTGGTATACACCTACGCGGTTCGCGGTGGTGGGTGATTTCAACAGGGATCCGAGGGAACCCGACCCAGCGTTTCCCGCCAGGCGCGGGAACTGGGTATCGCCTCCCGATATCGCACAACTGGTGCAGTCCACAAGCGCCACTCACCCCAGCACTGCCCCGCAGAACATGCTCGATTACGCGGTGACCAACGGGACGACCGCCATGACGCCCACGGGCACGGTGAACGAACCGGGACCGTCGGACCATCGCGCGGCAAGCTTCGAGTTCAGCTTCCCGTAACCGCTTGCCGAGACCGTGTCAGCAGGACCGACACGGTCTCACCCACTCAAGCCACCTTGTGCTTGGCCTGAGCGCGCACAAGATGCTCCACCACATACTCCGCGTCCCGTGCCACGCCCGAGAAACGGCCCGAGCCCCAGGTGTACAGCCACGGCAGGCCGAGGAAATACAGGCCAGGCTGCGCCGTCACGCCTCGCACGTGCCCCGGATGGCCTCGACCGTTAAACACCGGCGCTTCGACCCACGTGAAGTCCGGGGTAAAGCCAATGCACCAGATAATGCTGGTGATGCCCTGCTCCGCCAGATTCAGTTCGCCACGCTCCTGCGATGGCACCCACACCGGCTCGTAACGCTCGCCTGCAGGCGCGTCGATGCCATGTTCGGCGATGTATTTATCGATGGAGCCGTTGATCCGGTTATAGACCGCGTCGGCGCTGTCGAGGCTTTCACTCAGGTTGCCGGAGAACTGCAGCACGTCGCCCTGCAACCCTTCCAGTCGGCCGAACAATTCCATGCCTTCGAGGGCGAACTTGCGCAGGTCAATGTCACGCCCGCCGTCGCGTCCGGTCACGTAGTGGTTGGTGTTGTCACGCACGCCTTCGCGCAGCGGATGGGTGTCGACGCCGATCTGGTAGTAACCCATTTCTGCGAGCCAGTCGACCACGTCCTTGCCGCGATAGAAACGCGCGCAGCGGGGTGCATCGCCCACTGCCAGATAGACCTTGCGGCCTGCCAGATGCAGGTCTTCGGCGATCTGCGCGCCCGACTGACCGGAACCGACGACCAGCACGTTACCTTGCGGCAGGGCTTGAGGATTGCGGTATTGCTCGGAATGAATCTGGGTGATACCGACCGGCAGACGCTCGGCCAGACGCGGAATGATGGGCGTGTGATAACCGCCAGACGCGCAGATCACCTGATCGGCGGTGAACTCGCCATGGGAGGTGTGCACCTCAAAGCCACCGGCGGCACGCGGGATTACACGCCTGACGGCAACCCCTTCCCGAACCGGAGCGTTGACCGCCTTGACGAAGCCGGCGAGGTAGTCGTTGATCTGGTCTTTCTTCATGAACCCGTGAGGGTCCTTGCCGCCATGTTCCTCGCTGTAGCGATAACCCGGCAACGCGCACTGCCAGTTCGGCGTGACCAGGCTGAAAGCGTCCCAGCGCTGGTTGCGCCAGGTGTGGGTCAAGCTGTGTTTCTCCAGCACCAGATGGTCGACGCCCTGCTGTTGCAGGTAGTAACTGGCCGACAACCCGGCCTGCCCGCCGCCAACGACGATGACGCTGTGGTGGGGTGTTTTGAGGGAAGTGATTGAGGTGGGCATGGTCGGGGTCTCCAGGGTGCAAATCATGAAAGTCAACATGTATGGGCTACGGAAATTTGTGCGGCAGAGTCGCGATCTTTCTGTGGGAGCGAATTCATTCGCGACGCAGTGTTGCAACCAACCGAAAGGGTTCGGATGTACCGGCCGCTCGCGAATGAATTCGCTCCCACAGGGGATCGTGTTGAATCAAAAAGAACTCCACCCGGCGCCCGTCACCCGGCCACCGCCTTCGGTGCGCATGCTGAGAATTTCCACCGGCCCGTCCTCTTGATAGTGAGCCTGACCCTTGAGCGAACTCAGGGTGTCCATGGCCGAACTGCAGTAGAAGCCCTTGACCTCCTTCACCCGCTCGGACGCGTTGTTCAGGCCCCCTTCGATGCGCTGCAGAAACTCCGCGAGCGGGTAACGGGCGCCCTCCTGCAAGTGCTCGTAGATCACCGTGGAAGGCGAATAGCCGGCGGCCTCTTTGCCGTTGGGCCAGCGAATCTTGAAATTGACGGCAGGCATGTCAGTGCTCCTGATGGGTAGTCAAAGGGGAAAGGTCGAGATCGCGATAACTGAATCCGGTGAACGGCTGCTCGTTGAGGTCCCAGAACGTGCGGCGCTGGAGGCCGTGTTGCACCGTGAGCTCGGCGCTGTCGGTGACGCTGCCAATGCGCTCGCAGCGCAGGCCCTCAAAGGCGAACGCCGCCTGAACATTGGGCCAGTCGGCTTCGTCCAGGGTCATGAGAAAGCCGTAGCTGGGGAACACTTGCAGCCAGCGGGCCCAGTCGAAATCAGCGTCGGCATCGTTGGGGCACGGCAGCCGTTGCAAATCGATGTCTGCGCCGCAACCGGTGGTCTCCAGCAGCATCAACAAGCTGCCCAACACGCCGGCATTGCTGATGTCCTTGGCGGCGTGCAGCCACTGCGCTTCGGCCAGTCGCGGCAGGACTTCCAGCTTGCTGCGCAGACGCTCGGCGGGTACACCTTCGAAGGCTTTCCAGTAGGTGCTGTCGGCATGCCAATCGCCTTCCAGATCCACCGCCATGGCGATCACCTGACCCGGCTTGACGTGCAAGGTCGACAGCAGCTTGCTGGCAACACCGGTGATCGCCACCGCCAGCGCCGTTGGGTTGTGCTCTGAAAGGCTGGTGTGCCCGCCCGCCAGCATGAGGCCGTAGGCGTCGCAGGCCGCGCGGATGCCGGCGAGGATCTCCTGCGCGGCGGCATCGTCGTGGTGCCAGTAGGCATTGACCACCGCTGTTGCGCGTCCGCCCATGGCCGTGATGTCGCTGACATTGGCCATGACCGCCGACCAACCGGCGAACCAGGGCGCGGCTTTGACAAAGCCCGGCAGCATGCCTTCGATCGCCAGCAGCTGAAAATGATCGCCACACGCAATCGCCGCGGTGTCGTCCCCGGGCAGCGCATACAGCTGAGCCCGGGTCAGCCGTTTTTCAGTGCGGCCTATCACCCGGGCCGGTTGCTGGATCGACTGTTTGGACAGCATGGCCGGCGTGTTGCGCAGGACGTCCATCAGTGCGCTCAAATCAACCGAGTCAGTCATGGCGAGCCACCTTCAACGCACGCAACGACACCTGACGCGGCATCAGCGGGTAACGCGCGAGGTCGGCCTGCATCAGGCAGTGCGGCTGGCCGAGCAGTTCGAGGTGCTCCAGCGTCTGCCATTGCAGGGCATGAAAGTACGCCTCGTTGGGCGCTTGCACCGTGGCGTGGAACACTTCGCAGCCCAGGTCTTTTGCCCGAGAGACCGCCTCATTGACCAGTGCCTTGCCAATCATGCTGTGACGGCGGTAAGCCTGGGCCACGCATAAGCGCCCGCCGAACCACAGTCCCGGCTCGCGCTGATAGATACGAACGGCGCCGACCACCTGATCCGCCATCCCGCAACTGCCCGCCAGGGCCACGATGGCAATGGCCTGAAAGTCGTGGCTGTCCTTGTCCTGTGGCAGCAGTTGCTGCTCATCGGAAAACACCGACCGACGCAACGCGAAATAGTCCTGTTTTTCCCAGTGTTCCGTGGCGGGCTTGACCACCAGTTCACCGGCACGGAAGGGTTCGAAGGTGCTGTCTACAAGGGCAAAGGCCAGGTTCTGCATGATCCGTCTCCCGAGGCGCAAAAGGCCTATTCGTGATTCTTCAAGGCCGAGCACGCACCGCATTTGGCGCAGCCCGCATTGATATTTTCCGAGTGCAATCCGTGCCGACGCAAGCTGGCGCCAATCTGCGGATACAGCCGGGCCATCATCGCGCTGTCGGGTTTGGGGTGATGCGCCAGCGGCGTACCGTCGATGGGCACGAACGGCACCACGAACGGGTACACGCCCATGGCGCTCAGGCGTTCGCTCATGTCGGTGATTGCCCGTTCGCTGTCACCCAGGCCAGCAAGGATGTAGGTGCTGACCTGACCGCGGCCGAACACCTTGACCGCTGCTTCGAAGGCTTCGAAATAGCGGCTCAACGGGACTTCGGCCTTGCCCGGCATGATTCGCTGACGCACTTCATCGGTGACGGCTTCCAGGTGCATGCCCAATGAGACCACGCCGCTGTCGGCCAGGCGCTCGAACCAGATGTCGTCGTCCGGGGGCTCGCACTGCGCCTGAATCGGCAGGTCGACGGCCGCGGTCACTGCGGCGGCCGACTCACAGAGAATCGCAGCGCCACGGTCCGGGGTCTGCGGCGTGCCGGTGGTCATCACCATGTGTTTGACGCCATCGAGCTCCACGGCAGCTTTTGCCACCTCGGCCAGTTGCTGCGGGCGTTTACGGGCGATGGTCTTGCCGGCGGCGAGGGACTGGCCGATGGCGCAGAACTGGCAGGAGGTGCTGCGATCATTGAACCGAATGCAGTGCTGCAAGACGGTGGTCGCCAGCACATCGCTGCTGTGCAGGGTCGCGATCTTCCAATAGGGAATGCCGTCGACGGTGCTGCGGCTGTAGAAGTTCGGCACGCCGGGCATCTTCACCTGACCGACCTGAACGCCTTCGCGGAAGATCAGCGCCAGGCTGCCGTCCGCGCTGGGTTGAGCCTGGTACGGCGAGCTTTGCGACGCCTGGTTGAGGATCGGCACCATCATGGTCCGGTCGCCAAAGGTCAGCGCCTTGTGATCAGAAGGCCCGGCGCCACCCTGGCGCGACAGGCCGTTTTGCGCGGCGGGCCATCGCACGCCGTGGCATTGCAGGTCGGCGAGCAGTTCATTGGTTTGCATGATCGAGTTCCTCGGCACTGGCAGCGGTGGGAAACACGGCCATGTGATGCGCCGCGCGTTCGTGGACCTTGGCCGTCGGCGTGCGGTCGATCAGCAGGCTGAGCAGCTCCGGGCGGCTGTAATGCCCGACCGAATCCATCATGCGTTTGCGCTTATCGATCAGCTTGAGGTCGAGGTCGGCGACCACCCAGCCCTCTCCCTTGCGCAACGGTTCGCCGAGCAACTTGCCTTCCGGCGAGACGATGGCGGTGAAGCAGCCGCCGGAAATCGGGCCCAACGCGCAGCCAGTGTCCTGCATGATCTGCCCTTGCTGATCGGCGTCGAGCCACGCGGTGGCGTTGACCACGAAACAGCCGGACTCCAGGGCATGATGGCGGATGGTGACTTCGATCTGTTCGGCGAAGATGTCGCCTACCAGCGAGCCCGGGAACATCGCCACGTGGATCTGCTCGCCATCGGCCATCAAGGCGTAACGGGCAAGAGGGTTGTAATGCTCCCAGCAGGCCAGCGAGCCGATGCGGCCTACGGCACTGTCCACCGCGCGCAGGCCGGAACCGTCGCCCTGCCCCCAGACCATGCGTTCGTGGTAGGTCGGGGTGATCTTGCGGCGGTGTTGAATCAGCGTGCCGTCGGCATCGAACAGCAGCTGCGCGTTGTAGATCGTGCCGCCTTCGCGCTCATTCACGCCGATGGATGCGACGATGCCCGCTTCACGGCAGGCCTCGCCCATCTGGCGGGTGACATCAGAGGGCACGGTGACCGATTGTTCCAGCAGTTGCAGGTGTTCCTTGCCCATCGCGAACGGCGGCTGCACGAAAGAGAAATAGGGGTAATACGGCACTACGGTTTCCGGGAAAACCGCGAATTGCACACCCTCGCGACCCAGCGCCAGCAGGGTGTTGCACAGCTTGGCGACGGTGGCTTCGCGGGAGTACAGCACGGGGCTGAACTGAACGGCGGCGGCGCGGATGGTGGTCATGGGGTTGTCCTGGTCGTGCGTTGTGATGAGGGTCTTGTGCGGACCTTGTGGGAGATTCTCTGTGGGTCGGTCAATCGCTTTCGCGACCAAAGCGGCTCCCACAGAGATTGGCGTCAGCCTGCCCAATCGGCGGCGTCGAGTGTTACGCCGTCCAGGTATCAATGATCATCGCGCCCTCACGGCGCATCAGCAGACGCAGGTCCATCACGTCCAGCGGGTTGATCGGACGGATGCCTTCGATCAGCGCCTTTTCGGTCTGGCCATACAGGGCCTGCAACGCGAAGCGGCAGGCGTACACCTCACCGCCTTCGGCCATGAACGCCTTGATCTGATTGTTCACAGCGAGGTGACCCGGGAACGCCTCGGCACCCAGCGTCGGGAAGCCACGTTGCACGCCCAGTTGCACGCCCGGTCCGTAGAGGAGCACCTTGGTTTCGAAGCCTTTGCGCAGCAGACGCTTGGCCTGAAGCATGTTGACCAGGCCAATCGAACCTTCGAACGCAATGGTGTGAAAGGTCAGCAGGGCTTTTTCGCCCGGCTCGGCTTTGACGTCCTCGAAGACCTTCTCTTCGTAATTGACCAGGAAGTCGCCGTCTTGATAGTGGTTGATGTCTACGCTTGGCATGTCGTCGCTCCGTTCATTCAGGTGTTGTCGGTGTTCTGGATCGTTCACCGGGTGACACTGAGGTAGAGCGAACGCCGTGCCAAAAAATAAACGTAGTTTTCATCATGAGTTAACCACTTGATTTAAAAGCAGATGCCGATCTGATCCGGTGATTTACCCACGTTCTGATGCTTTCCGGGCATTACGCATTCCCGTAGAAATACGAATATTCGTAGCGACCTATCACGAGATTTCGTAATCATGAACGAGCCAGACTCGCTGACCGGTTGGGCCGACCTCGCCTACTCCTCCCGGCACATGGTGTTCGAGCACTGCGCCGAAGCCATCGCCCTGCTCGACCCGTTCACCGACCACTTTGGCGACCTCAACATCGCCGCCTGCAAGCTGCTCGGTTACCCGCGGCAAGAGCTGCTGGCGTTGCCGGTGAGCAAACTGTTCGGTCATCAATTGGCGGACCTGATCGTGTTCACCCAGGCCGTGATGGACAAGGGGCGAGGCTGGACCGATGACTTGAGTTGCAACATCAAGACCGGCGAGCGCATCGAGCTTGAGATTTCCGCCACGACGCTGCAGGTCAAAAACAGCCCGCAGCTGATTCTGGTCATGCGCGAGGCGAGTCAGCAGAAGTACCAGCAGGATCAGGCGCACACCGAACGCACCATGCGCGGCGGCCTGATCGAATGGCGCAACATCCTCAACCTGTTTCAGGAGTCGGAACGCGACAACCAGTTGCTGCTCAGCTCGGTGGGCGATGGCATCTACGCCATCGACAGCGAGGGCCTGGCGACTTTCGTCAACCCGGCCGGGGCGCGCATGCTCGGTTGGGACGTGAAGGACATGATCGGCAAGAACATCCACCGCATTCATCACCACAGCCATGAGGACGGCAGCCACTATCCGGTCGAGCAATGCCCGATCTACAAGGCCGTGCACGACGGCGTGGTGCATGAGGGTCGACAGGAAGTGTTCTGGCGCCGCGACGGCAGCTTCTTCCCGGTGGAATTCACCAGTACACCGGTGATCTCCGATGGCCGTATCGCGGGGGCGGTGGTGGTCTTTCGCGACATCACCGAGCGGCGCAGCACCGAAACCCAACTGCAAACTGCGCTCGATGAACTGAAAAACCTCAAGCAGCGCCTGGAAGACCAGAACGCCTACTTGCAGGAAGAAATCCATATCGAGCACAACTTCCGTGAAATCGTCGGCCAGAGCGCGCCGATCCTGAAGATCATCAAACAGATCGACGTGGTCGCGCCCACCGACGCCAGCGTGTTGATCAACGGCGAGTCCGGCACCGGCAAAGAACTCATTGCCCGGGCCATTCACCAGGCCAGCCGTCGCAGCGCGCACCCACTGATCCGGGTCAACTGTGCGGCCATTCCGACCGAGCTGTTCGAGAGTGAGTTCTTCGGTCATATACGCGGCGCGTTCACCGGCGCGGTGCGTGACCGCGTCGGGCGTTTCGAGCTGGCGGACGGCGGCACGCTGTTTCTCGACGAGATCGGCGAAATCCCGTTGGAGCTGCAAAGCAAACTGTTGCGGGTGCTCCAGGAAGGTCAGTTCGAACGCGTCGGCGAAGAACGCACGCGCAAGGTCGACGTGCGCATCATCGCCGCCACCAACCGCGACCTGCGCCAGGAAGTCGGGGCCAAGCATTTTCGTGAGGACCTGTACTTCCGGCTCAATGTCTTTCCCATCCAGTCCCCTGCCCTGCGCGACCGCCCGATGGACATCGCGCCGCTCGCCGCGCATTTCCTCAAGCAGGTCGGCAAACGTCTGAACATGCCCGGGCGCCGCCTGCGCAATAGCGATATCGAGCGGCTGCAGCATTACTCCTGGCCGGGCAACATCCGCGAACTGCAGAACGTCATCGAACGCGCGCTGATCACCTCGACCGGTGCCGACCTGAACCTCGACCTGCCAGACGAGCCCAAGGTCGCCCCGAAGGCCTCCCAAAGCACGCTCCCCGAACAGGGTTTCCTCACCGAGGACCAGATGCGCGAACTGGAACGCAACAACATCCACGCCGCGCTCAAAGCGGCGAACGGCAAGCTGTTTGGCAAAGGCGGCGCGGCTGAGTTGCTGGGCGTCAAACCCACCACGCTGGCATCACGGTTGAAGCGGCTGGATATCCTTCACGACTGATCGCCTGCCGACGAGCGCTTGCTGCGCCGACAGCGCTCGGAGCAGTAACGCACCTCATCCCAACAGCGCTCCCACTTCTTGCGCCAGGTAAAGGGCAGCCCGCAGACGACGCAGACCTTGGACGGCAGTTCGCTCTTCTTCACAGCGACTGCCCTGCGTCGAGTCTGGCGAGAAGGTCTTCGCCGCGCTGCCACAACGCCTGTTGTTTGTCTTCATTCATACGGCCAAGGTTTTTGTAGATGATCGCCATGCGGTGATTGTGCTGAAGAAGATCACGATGACGCATCAGAAAATGCCAGTACAGGGCGTTGAAGGGGCACGCATTCTCGCCGGTGCTTTCACTGACTTTGTACGCACAACCCCGGCAATAATCGGACATGCGATTGATGTACTGACCGCTTGCGCAGTAAGGCTTGGAACCCAGGAAACCACCGTCGGCATGCATCACCATGCCCAACGTGTTGGGCAGCTCAACCCAGTCGAACGCATCGATGTAGATCGCCAGGTACCACTCGCAGATCTGCGGAGGCGAAATGCCCGCCAGCAGCGCGAAATTGCCGGTCACCATCAGGCGCTGGATGTGATGGGCATAGCCATGCTGCAGGCTCTGGCCAATGGCCTGGCTCATGCAGTTCATTTGGGTGTCGCCCGTCCAGTAGAACTCAGGAAGCGGCCTGCCGTTGTTGAAGACGTTACGCTCGGCGTAATCGGGCATCAGCAGCCAGTAGACGCCACGCACGTACTCCCGCCAGCCGATCAATTGCCGAATGAAGCCTTCGGCGGAGTTGAGGGCGACGCGTCCCGACCAATACGCTGCCTCGACATCGGCACACAGCTGACGCACGTTCAGCAGGCCGATATTCAAGGCAGCGCTGATGCGCGAGTGAAAGAGAAAGGCTTCGTCAGTGGCCATTGCGTCCTGGTAGTCGCCGAAAGACGCCAGCCCATGGTCGAGAAAATGCGCCCAGAGCGTCTGCGCGCCCGCGTGGTCGACCGGATAATCAAAGTCCTTGAGCGAGCCGTAATGACCGGCAAAGCGTTTGCCGACCAGCGCGAGCACCTCGTCAGTGATGGCATCCGTGGGGAAGCGTGCTGGCGAGGGCGCTGTCACGCCTTTGGGCAACGGCTTTCGATTTTCGGCATCGAAATTCCACGCGCCGCCGACCGGACTGCCGTCACCGTTGAGCAACACATGGCCCTTGCGTCGCATCTCACGATAAAAGAACTCCATGCGCAGTTGCTTCTTGCCTTTCGCCCAGGCGGAAAAATCGGCACGGGAACTGAGAAAGCGCGTGTCGCTGTGCCAATGGGTCACCAGGCCACCGTGCTTGAGTGACAACTCCAGGCGCCAGTCGCCGCACTCGGTGAGATGAACTTCCCGGGGCTGCAAAAGCGTCTGCCAGCGCTGCAGCTCGCCTGCCAGCGAACCGGTGTTCTGCTCATCCTCCAGGGTGACGTAATGCACGCGATAGCCGCGCTGCCTCAGCGCCTGTGCAAAATGACGCATGGCACTGAACACCAGCACGATCTTTTGCGGATGGTGCGGCACGTGGGTGGCTTCCTCGACCACTTCCGCCAGCAGGATTTCGTCCACCTCCGGGTCCGCGTCCTGCAGCGAGGCCAGATCAAAGGACAGCTGATCGCCAAGGACCAGACACAACCTGCGCACCATAGTCACCAGGCCGAGTCCAGCGCCAGGGGCACACGCAGGGGCTCTTGCGGCCCATGGTCAAACCCGCACATTTCGGTGTGCACCACGCAATGCACCAGATAGAACGGCACAGGCGCTGGCAAATCCTCGAGCACCTCCCGTGCGTGTGTCACTGAACGAAGTTGCAGGGTTTGCCCCGTGCGGGTCCTGATCGGATGAACGGCCGAACCGACCCGCGCTTGCAGCAGATAAATGCCACCCTCGATCGACAGCAGCTCAAGCTCCAGCGGTTCCTGCCCGGACGCCACCCAGGCACACAATTCGGTCAGGGTCATTGCTCGATCGCCTGCGCATCAGGCGCGGCAACGGGGGTTGGCGCCTCAGGTTGCTTGCGGAAAAACAGCGTCACCTGGCCGGCCTCGACCCCGAACTTGCTCATGGACGACCGGTTGATCATAGTGCTGTCGTCCATCAGGTACATCCAGTCGTCGAAATCGACCTGATACACTTTGCCGTCCACCGGCAGGCTGAGCACGTATTTCCAGTGCAGCGTATTACCCGCCACTTCACCCAGCGCCTCGCCGACCACGTCGGCAGCACGTCCACGCCAGCGCCCTTCCCCGTCGGGCGTCAGCGTCCAGATCCGTTGCTGGCGAGTACCGTCGCTGTAGGTGAAGTTTTCTTCGAGGATCATCTGGTCGCCACGGGGATAACCGTGGATCTTCACGACAAAGCGCTTGGTGACCTCCCCCGATCGTTTCTGAAACATGCCCCAGGCCTCGAGATGCCCGGTAAAAAACCGGCGAAGCTCAAGCGTCGGCTTTTCCTGCCGGTATTGCTGGACATCGACACTTGAACACCCCGCCAACCCGACGCATATCCACAGCAGCAAACGCTTGAGCATGATTTTCTCCAACTTTCGGCATCTGCCGATCAGGGCGGTTTGTTGGCAGGCCGGCCAATACCTGTACAAGATTGTCGTGTTGTACAAGTTACAGGCATCCGTTGCAACCGCAAAAAAAAAAGCGCCGGAGGGCGCTTTGAGAATGACGGGCAGCGAGGGGATAAAAACGGGCAACCGGCGCGTCAGGCGACCGAAGACACGATCACACTGCTCTGCGCTGCCTTGGCAAACTTGATGGCGACGAACTTCGAGGTCGGGGTAAATGTGCGGTCGCCGTAACTGTCGAGCGGCACCAGCGGGTTGGTTTCCGGGTAATACGCCGCTGCCTGCCCTTTGGGAATGTCGTAGGCAATCAAGGTAAAGCCCGACACCCGACGCTCGCGACCGTCGTTCCACAGCGAAATCATGTCGACTTTCTCGCCCGGTTCGAAGCCCAGACGGCGGATGTCTTCTTCGTTGGCGAACACCACTTCACGCATGCCGTAGACCCCGCGATAGCGATCGTCCAGCCCGTACAACGTGGTGTTGTACTGATCGTGGGAGCGCAGGGTCTGCAGGATCAAATCGGGTGTGTCCTTGAGGCTGCGAATGGCGGCATTGACCAGGTGTTCAGGCAACGCGTTGGGCATGAACCGAGCCTTCTGCGTGGTGGTGTGCCATTGACGGTCGGCGACCGGGTTGCCAAGGTGAAAACCGCCTGGATTGAGCAACCGCTGATTGAAGTTCTTGAAACCCGGAATCACGTCGGCGATCAGGTTGCGAATACGGCTGTAATCCTCCACCACCCAATGCCAGTCAATAGGGTGCTCACCCAGCGTGGCAGCAGCAATGCCGGCAATGATCGCAGGCTCGGACTTCATCAATCCGGACTTGGGACGCAGCTGACCGTGGGAAATGTGAACCATGCTGAAGGTGTCTTCAACCGTGATGCCTTGGGGCCCGGTTGCTTGCAGGTCGATGTCGGTACGGCCCAGCGCGGGCAGGATCAGGGCGTCCTTGCCAATCACGAGGTGGCTGCGGTTGAGCTTGGTCGACATCTGCACGGTCAGGTCGCAATTGCGCAGCGCGGCATGGGTGCGGGGGCTGTCCGGGGTCGCTTGCGAAAAGTTGCCGCCCAGGGCGATAAAGACTTTGGACCGGCCGGCTTCCATCGCCTTGATCGCGGTCACGGTGTTGTGCCCTTCTTCGCGCGGCACCTTGAACGCGAAGCGGGTTTCGATCGCGTCGAGCAACCATTTCGGCGGAATCTCGTTGATGCCCATGGTGCGGTCGCCTTGCACGTTGCTGTGACCTCGCACCGGAGAAACGCCCGCCCCTTCGCGACCCATATTGCCGCGCAACAGTTGCAGGTTGATCACTTCCTGAATGGTCGGCACCGAGTGCGTATGCTGCGTCAGGCCCATGGCCCAGCAGATGATCACGCGCCTGGCTTTGGCGTACATGCGTGCCGCCCGTTCGATGTCCCACAGCGCCATGCCGGACTGTTCTTCGATCAGCGCCCACGGCGTGGCTTCGACGGCACGCAGGTACTCATCCAGACCGGACGTCTGGTCGCGGATGAACGCACGGTCGAACACCGGTTCGCCGCCGGTGGCCAGCGACGCTTTCTCCCACGCCAGCAGAAACTTCGCCATGCCGCGAATCGCTGCCATGTCGCCCCCCAAGGCAGGACGAAAGTAGGCCGTGTTCGTGGGTTCCGAGCCATTGCTGAGCATTTCAAGCGGGTGCTGCGGGTGTTGAAAACGCTCCAGCCCCCGTTCCTTGAGCGGGTTGAACACCACCACCTGAGCGCCACGCTTCACCGCCTCGCGCAGTGGTTCGAGCATGCGCGGGTGGTTGGTGCCGGGATTCTGGCCAATCACGAAGATCGCATCGGCCTTCTCCAGGTCATGAAACACGACCGTGCCTTTGCCCACGCCGATGGACTCGAACATGCCAACGGCACTGGCCTCGTGGCACATGTTCGAGCAGTCCGGAAAGTTGTTGGTGCCGTAGGCGCGCACGAAGAGCTGGTAGAGGAACGCGGCCTCATTGCTGGCCCTGCCCGAGGTGTAGAACTCGGCCTGATCGGGCGAATCCAGCTGTTTGAGATGACGGGCGATCAGTGCGAACGCCTCTTCCCAACTGGTTTCCACGTAGTGATCGGTCGCCGCGTCGTAACGCATCGGATGAGTCAGCCGCCCCTGATACTCCAGCCAGTAATCGGACTGCTCCAACAACGCCGAAACGCTGTATTTGGCAAAGAACGCCGGATCGACGCGGCGACCGGTCGCTTCCCAGTTCACCGCCTTGGCGCCGTTCTCGCAGAACTTGACCATGCCGCTTTCCGGCGACTCGCCCCAGGCACAACCCGGGCAGTCAAAACCGCCGTTCTGGTTGGTTTTGAGCATCGCGCGAATGTTCTTGAATGCGTTTTCACTGCCCAGCCAGTTCTTGGTCACGGCAATTAAAGCGCCCCATCCAGCGGCAGCCCCTTTATAGGGCTTATAACGGTCAACCTGGCTCATGCGAGTTCTCCAGGGTCGCGCAATCGAATACGCGACCTGTATCAGGGACGGACTTATAACTTTTTTACTTAATTGAAAGAGGCGCCAGTGGGTTCTAAGTGCTTGAACTAATCTGGCCTTAGACGACAGTACGCGCACACTAAAACGCTGTCCAATCGCTAGGAATGAACAAACAATAAGCGATGTCTATCACCCGACAAAACCTATACGTAAGGGTTAAGCGCCGCTACGAATGTTTAAATAGCACACCTCATAGATACGGCTTATCGTGTGGTCATTCATAGTGATTGGACAGTTAAATTGCCGCTGTTTACCCTGCCCGCCTGATAGACCAACGCGGGCAGCCTCTTATCGAGACGTGTTGAAATGCACGATCACTCCCCGCGCCCCATCACCAAAAGAGGCTGACATGTCCCAGCGCGTGCTCACCGATGGCTTTGCCAGAACCGTGGATTATCTGAGGATGTCGGTCACGGACCGGTGCGACTTCCGCTGCGTGTACTGCATGGCCGAGGACATGAGCTTTCTGCCCCGTCAGCAGGTGCTCAGCACCGATGAGTTGTTTCAGGTCGCACAGGGCTTCGTCGCACTGGGCACCCGCAAGATTCGCCTGACCGGCGGAGAGCCGCTGGTGCGCCCGGGTATCGTCGACCTGTGTGCTCGCATCGCCGAACTGCCGGGATTGCAGGAACTGTGCATGACCACCAACGGCTCACAACTGGAAAAGCTCGCACACCCGCTGCGCGCAGCCGGTGTGAAACGGTTGAACGTGAGCCTGGACAGCCTGGACCCGGCACGCTTCCGGGAACTGACGCGCACCGGCGACCTGGACAAGGTCATCGCAGGACTGGACGCCGCGTGGGACGCAGGGTTTCGAAACACCAAACTCAACTGTGTCGTGATGCAGGGCCGCAACGACCACGAAATCAACGATCTGGTCGACTTCGCCATCGCCCGACACCTGGACATCACCTTCATCGAAGAAATGCCGCTGGGCGCCATCAGCGAACACCGTCGCGCCGAATCGTTCTTTTCGAGCGACCAGGTCCGGAGATTGATTGCTGAAAAACACACGCTGATCGAGTCGGCAGAATCCACCCGCGGCCCCTCGCGATATTGCCGCCCTGCCGACGCACCCCAAATGCGTATCGGTTTCATTTCTCCGCACAGCCACAACTTCTGCGCGACCTGTAACCGGGTGCGCTTGACCGTTGAAGGCCGGTTATTACTGTGCCTTGGCAATGAACATTCCGCAGACTTGAAAAGCGTGCTGCGCAACTTTCCGGGCGATCAGGGGAAACTCGAAGCGTCCATCATTGAAGCGATGAAACTAAAACCGTATCGGCATCACTTTGAAGTCAATGACGATGTTCAAGTTGTCCGCTTCATGAACATGACCGGGGGTTGATCGCTTATTGAAGTCACGGCATTCGTCAGCACGCTCATTCCCACAGGTTGTATGTTTGGGCAGTCACAATTGCTCTGGCCGCTAAAAGCGCAAAACGCGCTTCGCTAAAGCGGGCTTTGCTTTTGATCTTCATACCGCAGCAGCACAGATACCACAAAGCGCGACCTGGGTGCAGGCTGAACGCAGATGGCGAAGAGTGGGCCGAGCTGCAGGGACGCCGCGGCTGCATCAGCCCGGCGGAATGGTCGCCAGCATGCCAATGGTGATGGTCAGGACCAGGAAGCCCAACAGGAAAATCGTCATCTTGGCCATAAGGCCTCCTCTCAACGACAGGTTTGCGGTGCAGATGAATGCACACCGCATCATTTGCTCCATTCGGCCTCGCTTGGGAGGTCTGGAGTGGTTGCCAGTGTGGAGCGGATCACTGTTTCAATACAGCGCCAGGTTTGACTAAAAAATACGGATCAGATGCACATTTTCAGGGTGGTGGAGCAGGCTGACCGCATTGGCAGGATTGACTGCCGCTGCGCGCCAGATCGCGGGCAAGCGCGCTCCTACAGGTCAGGTCAGCAGAAAATCTGCGCCATACCGTCAAACCGCGATCCGGCGTCCATCACCGCTCCGCTTCTGGCCGAAGGCCGTAGGAGCGCGCTTGCTCTGGGCCGCACTCGGACGATCTGGCGCGCAGCGGCAGCAAACACCATACACGCGGCCCAACCTGATATGCCTCCCCACAGGGCAGAAACGACAACGCCTCCACACGGGAGGCGTTGTTTTACAGGTCGGCCTGCGTATCAGCGAAGGTCGAAACGGTCCAGCTCCATGACTTTGGCCCAAGCGGCCACGAAGTCCCTGACGAACTTCTCGTGAGCGTCCGCGCTGCCATACACCTCACTCAACGCCCGCAACTGCGCGTGGGAACCGAACACCAGATCGACACGGGTGCCTGTCCACTTGATCTCACCGGTTTTGCGGTCGCGCGCTTCGAAGGTGTCGTTGCTGGCCGACGTCGGTTTCCACTCCACGCTCATGTCCAGCAGGTTCTTGAAGAAGTCGTTCGTCAGCGCCTCAGGCCGCGTGGTGAAGACACCGTGCTTACTTCCCCCCACGTTACCGCCCAGGACGCGCAAGCCACCCAGCAACACCGTCATTTCCGGCGCGGACAGGGTCAGCAGTTGAGCCTTGTCGATGAGCAGTTTCTCGGCCGGCACCCGATACTGGCCTTTGAGGTAATTGCGGAAACCGTCGGCGATGGGCTCCAGAAAGCCGAAAGACTCCACATCCGTCTGCGCCTGAGACGCGTCAGTGCGGCCCGGCGAGAAGCGAACGCTGACCGTCTGCCCGGCATTTTTCGCGGCCTGTTCGACACCCGTGTTACCCGCGAGAACGATCAGGTCCGCCAGCGAAACTTTCTTGCCACTGGACCCGCCATTGAACTCGCCCTGAATACGTTCCAGGGTCCGCAGTACATTCGCCAGTTGCTCGGGCTGATTCGCCGCCCAGTCTTTCTGCGGTGCCAGGCGCAAACGCCCGCCGTTGGCGCCGCCGCGCTTGTCCGAGCCACGGAAGGTGGAGGCAGCCGCCCAGGCCGTCGAGACCAGTTGCGAGACGGTCAGACCCGATTCGAGGATCTTGCTCTTCAGGGCAGACGCATCGTCGTGGTCGATCAGCGGATGACTGGCCTCAGGAAGGGGATCCTGCCAGAGCAGTTCTTCAGTGGGTGTTTCAGGCCCGAGATACCGAGCCAGCGGGCCCATGTCACGGTGGGTCAGCTTGAACCAGGCACGGGCGAATGCATCGGACAGTTGATCGGGATTGGCCAGGAAACGCCGCGAAATCTGCTCATACGCCGGGTCGAAACGCAGGGCCAGGTCCGACGTCAGCATGCGCGGTTCCTGACGTTTGTTCGGGTCGTGGGCATGAGGGATCTTGCCAGCCCCTGCACCGCCTTTTGGCTTCCACTGATGGGCACCGGCCGGGCTTTTGGTCAGTTCCCACTCGAAGCCGAAGAGGTTTTCGAAGTACTCGTTACTCCACCGGGTGGGCGTGGACGTCCAGGTCACTTCCAGGCCGCTGGTGATGGCATCGCCGCCCTTCCCGCTGCCAAAGGCGTTGCGCCAGCCAAGCCCCTGCTCTTCAAGACCTGCGGCTTCGGGCTCTGGCCCTACGTTGTCGGCGGGGCCGGCACCGTGTGTCTTGCCGAAGGCATGACCACCGGCGATCAGCGCCACGGTTTCCTCGTCATTCATCGCCATGCGGCCGAAGGTTTCCCGAATGTCATGGGCCGACTGGACCGGATCAGGGTGACCCTCCGGGCCTTCCGGATTGACGTAAATCAGCCCCATCTGCACCGCAGCGAGCGGGTTTTCGAGGTTACGTTCACCCTCGGTACGGCTTTGCTGTTCACCGTGTTTGGACGGTTCGGCGACCAGATCGCCGTGACCGGGCTGCTCCATCTCCTTGTGCGCACCGTAGCGCTCTTCGCCCCCCAGCCATGTGGTTTCAGAACCCCAGTACACGTCTTCGTCAGGCTCCCAGACGTCAGGACGACCGCCGGAAAAACCGAAGGTCTTGAAGCCCATGGACTCCAGCGCCACGTTGCCGGTGAGGACAATCAGGTCCGCCCAGGAAATCTTGCGCCCGTACTTCTGTTTCACCGGCCAGATCAGCCGACGGGCCTTGTCGAGGCTGACGTTGTCGGGCCAGCTGTTGAGCGGTGCAAAGCGCTGTTGCCCCGAACCGGCGCCACCACGGCCATCGGCGGTTCGGTACGTCCCCGCGCTGTGCCAGGCCATACGTACGAAAAACGGGCCGTAGTGCCCGAAATCCGCTGGCCACCAATCCTGCGACTCGGTCATGACAGCCAGCAGGTCTTTCTTCACCGCGTCGAAGTCCAGGCTCTTGAACTCCTTGGCGTAGTCGAACTCCTCGCCCATCGGGTCAGACAGCGAGGAATGCTGATGCAGAATTTTCAGATTCAGTTGATTCGGCCACCAGTCGCGGTTCGTTGTGCCGCCGCCAGCAGCGTGGTTGAACGGGCATTTCGATTCAGTTGCCATGTTTTGATCTACCTTTGGTCGTGTCCATCGACTGCCCGCCCTTTACAGGCTCAAGACAGCGACGAGGGAACTCAGTAGCACAAGGTGCTTATTGTTATCGCCTTATCAGGTTTCAACTGGACGGCCCAGGCCGACGCTAGATCAAGGGTAGACCCGATCGGCCAGAGTTCTAATAGTCAAAGCATTGGTGGCTGATAGAGGGAGACTCTCAGCCCTCAGGGCGGGCTGACCCGCCGCGTTCATAACAGCACCGCAGCGCTCTGCTACCCTGCCCGTCCCGACTGTCGACAGGTTCCCCCATGATCAACATCCGTGTCATGACGATGGACGACTACGATGCCGTCATCGCCCTCATGAGCAACACCCCGGGTATCTCGCTGCGCGACGCCGACTCCCGCGAAGCGACCGCCCGCTATCTGCAACGCAACCCCGGCCTGAGCTTTGTGGCTGAAGGCGAAACGGGCCTCTGCGGGTGCATCATGTCGGGCCACGACGGGCGTCGCGGCTACCTGCAACACCTGCTGGTACTGCCCGAGTATCGGCGTCAGGGCATCGCTAACCGACTGGTTGAACGCTGCCTGTCGAGTCTCCAAGCCTTGGGCATCGCCAAATGCCACCTCGACGTGTTCAAAACCAATGAGTCCGCTGCGCGCTACTGGCAGCATCAGGGCTGGACGCTGCGGGTCGACATCGACCGCTATTCGTTCACCCGGCCCGGCAACGAGAACGCCTGAGCCTGCACGGGGCCTCTGTTTGCCGATCAGTGGTTGTCCATCAGTTCAGCCGCCGTTTCAACCAATAACTGGCGAAACCACTGGTGGGCCGGGTCGTTGCGATAGCGAACGTGCCAGGCAATGTCCACCGGAAAGGTGCCAAGGTCCACCGGCGATTCAATGACCTTGAGCCGCGGGTCCTTGGCGATCTGTTTGCAGATCAGCCGAGGCAATGTCGCGCAGTAGTCGGTGACCGCGATGATTTCCGGCACCGCCAGAAAATGCGTCACTGAAATCGCCAGTTCACGCCGCAATCCCTGCCGTTCCAGTGCCTGAAACAGGCCCACCCTCATGCGCCCCGGCGGCAACACGTTGACATGCCGCAATTGCTCATACTGTTCTCGCGACAGGCTCTCGCCGACATCGGGATGGTCGGCGCGCACCACGCACGCCAGTCCGTCGTCCATCAGGTGCTGAACAACCAGGTTGTCGGGCGGGTCGACGATCCGGCCCAGTGCCATGTCCGTCGTGCCTGACACCAATCCTGCTTCGGTCAGGTCCGCGCCAAATGGCGCCAGCGAGACCTTGATCCCAGGGGCCAACTGACGAAGCCTTGCCACCACGCTCGGAATCAGCACGATCTCCACATAACTGTTTGGCGCAATGTTGAACACACGGGTAGAGGTCCCGGCATCGAAATGCTGCCGCCCCAGAATGACGTCATCCAGCTTCGCCAGTGTTTCCAGGATCACCGGGCCGATTTCCTCGGCGAATGGCGTGGGCTTGATGCCATAGCGTTCACGGATGAACAGCGGGTCCTTGAGTGTGTCGCGCAGCCGGTTGAGTGCGTTCGACAACGCAGGCTGGGTAATGCCCAGACGCGCAGCGGCGCGCGTGACGCTGCGCTCTTCCATCAGCGCCATGAAAACCGGCAAAAGATTGAGGTCGTATCGCATGACTCATAACGCTATGTGAATATCTAGAATCAGATAAGTAAATTTCTCGAATATCTTGGCGTGGGGCAAAGTTAGCGCATTCAACGGGATCGGCCAACTCAAGTGAGAGACGATCCGGCATCGATCCGATGCAAAGCGCTTCAACGCTGACCTTCAACCCAGACCTTCTTAACGTTCGAGGAAATGACCATGAGCATCAAACACGTGCTGTTCGTTGTGACCAACACCGCTGAAATCGGCCCGAACCGCCGCAGCACCGGGTATTTCTTCCCTGAAATCGCTCACCCATTCGAGGTCTTCGCCGAAGCGGGCATCGCGGTGGAATACGCGTCGCTGCTGGGCGGCACCCCGCCGGAAGACGGGTATGACGACACCGACCCTGCACAAGTGGCCTTCCGTCACAGCGACTCCTTCCGCCGCATGGGCAACAGCCGCCCGCTGTCGCAGGTCGATGTCCTGGATTACGACGCGATCTTCTTCCCTGGCGGCCTGGGTCCGATGGTCGACATTGCCAACAACCCACAGATCCAGCGCGCCATTGAACGCGCCTGGCAAGGTGGCAAGATCGTCGCCGCGGTCTGCCACGGGCCCGCTGCCCTGCTGGGTGTGAAACTCGAAGACGGTACACCGCTGGTTCAAGGTCGCAAGCTGACCGGGTTCTCGAACGCTGAAGAGCTGGGTTACGCCCAGGCGGATGTTCCGTTTCTGCTGGAAGATGCGCTGCGCGCGGAAGGTGCCGTATATCGGCGGCCGAAGTCTGGCAGGAGAACATCGTCGTAGACGGTCGCCTGATGACCGGGCAGAACCCGGGATCGGGTGGTGCGCTGGCCAAAGCGATGGTCCAGGCCCTGCGCTGAAAAACGCAGACGTCGAACCCGGCGGATGCCGCGCCGGGTGTCACCCAAGACCCGACATCGGTTGGGTCGTCGATTCCGACAACACAGTGGTTATTGCTGAATTCACCGAGGAACCCAACATGTCCGCCTACGTTATCTTCATCCGCGAAAAAACCACCGATGCCGCAGAAATGCAGCAGTACGCAGAAACCGCACCGGCCGCGCGCGCAGGTCACGACATCACCCGCCTGGCGTTTTACGGCCAGCTCGACGTGCTGGAAGGTCCATCGGCCGAAGGCGTCGCGATCCTGCGTTTCCCCGACATGGCCGCCGCCCGCGCCTGGTATGACAGCCCGGCTTATGAGGCGGCGCGTCAGCATCGCTTCAAAGGCGCCGAGTACCGCATGCTGCTGGTTGAAGGGGTTGACGCGTTACCGGTCTGACCCAGGTCTGGCAGGCGCGCCGGCCCATCGTCGGCGCGCCAGTCGTGTTGCCCTCACACAACCTTCAGCACAATCTTGCCGATGTGTTCGCCCTCTTCCATTCGCCGATGGGCATTGGCCGCCTCCGCCAGCGGGTAAACCCGGTCGATGATCGGCAGGCATTGGCCCTGCTTTAACAGCGGCCAGACCGAGGTGTGCACCGCCTGGGCGATCTCGGCCTTTTCCTCTTTGCTGCGCGAACGCATCATGGAGCCGGTGACCGACGCCTGTTTGTCGCTCAGCGCCGCCAGGTTCAGGTCCTTGACGTGAGCGCCGCCCAGAAAGCCGATGACCACCAGCCGTCCACGCCGCGCCAGAGACGCGAGGTTACGCTCAAAATAGCTGCCGCCCATGATGTCGAGAATCACGTCAACGCCCTTGCCACCGGTCTGCCGAGAGATGACGTCGTCGAACGCAGCTTCACGGTAGTTGATCGCCTCGCCGCCCAATGCGCGGATCTGCTCGCATTTGGCTTCGCTCCCTGCCGTGGCAAACGCTTTGACCCCCAACGCCTTGCACAACATCAACGCGGTCGTCCCGATCCCACTCGTGCCGCCATGGATCAACACGGTTGAGCCTTCGCGAGCCTGGCCCAGCTCGAACAGGTTGGCCCAGACGGTGAAGAAGGTTTCAGGAATGGCCGCCGCCTGGATCATCTCGACGCCCTCCGGAACCGGCAGCGCCTGAGACGCGGGCACGACGCAGTACTCGGCGTAGCCTCCGCCGTTGGTCAACGCACAGACCCGGTCGCCCACGCTGAAACCGGAAACCGCCGAACCCAGTGCCACGACTTCGCCGGCCACTTCAAGGCCGGGCACGGGGCTCATGCCAGGCTTCATCGGATAGTGACCCGCGCGCTGGATGACGTCAGGGCGGTTGATGCCCGCCGCGTGAACCTTGATCAGCAGCTCATGCTCAGCGGGCTGCGGAACGTCCGCCTCGGCCAGATTCAACACCTCCGGACCGCCGGGCTGGGTAATTTCGATGTAGCGCATGCGTTTGGGCATATTCATGGGTGCTCCTCACAAGAACGGGTTACGAGCTCTGACAGGGGTTCGTCCAAGGCATTCAAGATACTTGCTCGATCTGCTCTCGCCTGCCTGCGCAGCGACGACACAGGCCTCACACGATCGGGTGTTCCGCGCCGTCCATGGTGATGACAGTCCCGGTGATGTAGCTCGCCTTGTCAGACGCCAGGAACAGCACCAGATCGGCGATTTCTTCCGGTCTGGCCATCCGCCCCATGGGGATTTTCTGGACGCTGCGCTGGATCGCGGCCTCGACGGTGATGCCAGAGTGCTGGGCATCGGCGGCCATGCCTTCGGCGACACGTCCGGTTTCGGTCAAGCCGGGGTTGATGCCCACGACCCTCACGCCCGCGCCCGCATAGGCGTTCCCAAGGCCCGCCGTAGCGAGCATCAGCGCGGCGTTGGCCGACCCACCGGCGAGGTGAATGGGTTTGGCGACTTTGCCACCCGCACCGATGATGTTGATGGCCACGCCCCGACCGCGCGCAGCCATGCGTTTCACCACGGGATCGAGCACATTGATCGTCGAGAAGAACTTGGCGTCCATCGCCGCGCGCCAGAATGCCGGGGTGAGGTCTTCGGGTGGAGAACGCTTCGCCGCGCCGGCCGAGTTGACCAGCACATCGATAGGGCCGACTTCCTGCTCGACGCGTTGCACCAACGCCGCGGCAAACGCCTCGTCGGACACATCCGCACTGAACCCGACAGCGCCCGGCAACGTCGCCAATGCGGCATCAATGTTGGCTTGCGAGCGTGAGCTGATCACGACCCGGGCACCTTCTGCGAGAAACTGCGCGGCACACGCCAGCCCGATGCCTTTGGAACCGCCCGTGACCAGCACAACCTTTGCGTCAAAGCTCTTCATGACCCTGTTTCCTTGATTTGAGAAGGTGTCAGCCACCCTGAAACGAAGGCCACATTACGCCAGAGCAACACGCGGAAAACAGTGAATCCGCGCACCATCCGGTCCGTTCAGTCTTCTGCGCAAGCGCCACACGGCGCGCAGCCGTACGCCTTGAAGCGCTTGTCGCCTGCCGACAATTCTGCTGGGATGTGACCCTTTCCCTCAGAGAGTCATCAGCATGCTGTCGTATCAGGAACTGTTCGAATTCGCCGAGGGTTTCGACTCGTTTGTCCGTCGCGGCCTGCCGACGGAAATCGCCGCTGTGGCCGAGATAAAGGCCAGGATCGACGAACCTGACGCGATCAAGCCGCAAACGCTGCAGCGCGTGCGGGACGTCAAAGGCCGTTTTCATCTGCTCGTGGCAGGCGAAATGTGGTGCCCCGATTGCCAGATCAACGTCACCGTCATGGATTACCTGCAACGCACCCAACCAAATATCCAGCTCGGGGTCATCACCAAGGGGCGCGCCGAAAACGAGCTGAAACAGCGGCTGGAACTTGAGCGGATTTCGATTCCGTTCGTGCTGGTGCTGAACGATCAATTTCTGCCCGTTGGTCGCTTCGTCGAACAGCCGCGCGCCGTCATCGACGGTGGCGATGCCGTGAAACCGGGTTACCGGGCTGGCGGGTATCTGGAAAGCACCGTGCAGGACTTGCTCGACATTTTCGAGGCCGCTGTCTGACGCTGATTACGGCGCGTGCGGATGCCCGGGTGCGGCGTGTGATGATGACGAAATTTCGCGGAGCCGCTTGTGTTATCCAGCCGGTGAGCCTTACTGAGTAGCGTGCTGAGCCGAAAACCGACTCGCGTCTTGATCACTTGCGCCACGCCCAGGAGATTTTGACATGGCTATTGCAAGTACATTGGCACCGCTGTTTCGACAATCCGTGGGCTTCGACCGTTTCAACGATTTTTTCGAGTCGGCGCTGCACACTGAAGCAGCCCATTGCTATCCCCCTCATAACGTTGAACGGTACGGCGACGACCATTACCGGATCGCGGTCGCCGCCGCCGGCCTCTCGGCGGACGACCTGGACTTGCAGATCGAGAGAGGCGTACTGACCATATGCGGCGGCAAGCGGGAGTCCGACGGGGGCGTGACCTATCTGCATCAGGGCATTGCCCATGGCGCATTTCGGTTGGTGTTCCACCTGGCGGACCACATCGAAGTTCAAGGTGCGACGTTCGAAAACGGTTTGCTGATCGTCTTCCTGCTGCGTGTGGTGCCTGATGAGGCCAAGCCGCGGCGCATTCCTATCAATCGCCCCGGCGACGGTCCCGACCGACGATCGATCAATCGCCACTGAACGCCGGTTGACAGCTGACGAAGATCAGGAAGCGCCCGGAATGAACTTCAATGTGCCGACCACCCCATCATTGCCCCGTTCCGGGTTGTCCAGCGGATGACGGACGCCGTCATTGACCGGCACTTCTTCGAAATCGAACGGGCTGATCCCGTCCAGGCACGCGGCGTTGATCCCGTACTGATCGGGGCTTGAGCGGCGTTGATGATGGGTATAGATGCCACAGACAGAGCAGAAGAAATGCTTCGCAGCGCCGGTATTGAACTGGTAGAGCGTCAGCGCCTCCTCCCCGGCTGTAATCGTCAGATCCGACAGTTGCGCGCTCACCACCACCGCGCCGCGCACGCGGCAATACGAGCAGTTGCAACGGCGTGCGGAGTGCAGGCCATCGGTCAACCGCACCGCAAAACGCACCGTGCCGCAATGGCACTGCCCGTTGAAGCGTTCAATGTCTTTGTTCATGATCGTCCTCCTCCTGACATAGGGTCGTTCGGCCTGCGCATGCCAAGCCGCGATGCTCTTGACAAAAAAGCACCCGAGGGTGCTTTTTCTGTCACTGCAATCAGCTGGACGCCACCACGGTGGCGGCCCGGGCCGAATGCAGTTTCTGATAGCTTTCGATCAACCGCAGATGCCGGTCGAGCCCTTCGAGCTTCATGCTGGTCGGGGTCAGGCCGTAGAAACGCACGCTGCCGTTCACCGAACCGATGGCGGCGTCCATGCGCTCGTGACCGAACATCCGACGGAAGTTCACCTCGTAGTCGGCCAGCTCCAGATCGTCATCCAGCTCCATCTCCAGCACGACGTTGACGGCCTGATAGAACAAGCCGCGCTCGACCGTGTTGTCGTTGTATTGCAGGAACGCTTCCACCAGATCTTTGGCCTGCTCGTACTTCTGCAGCGCGAGGTAGATCAGCAGCCGCAACTCCAGAATGGTCAACTGACCCCACGCCGTGTTGTCGTCGAACTCGATGCCGATCAATGTCTTGATGTCGGTGTAATCGTCCAGTTCGCTGTCTTCCAGACGCTTGGCCAGCGTGCGCAAGCCGACCTTGCTCAGGCTGTGCAGGTTCAGGATATCGGCTCGGAACTGCAGGGCCTTGTTGGTGTTGTCCCAGATCAGGTCATCGATCGGGTAGATCTCCGAGTAATCCGGCACCAGAATGCGGCAGGCCTTGGCACCGATGTGCTCGTAGACCGCCATGTACACTTCTTTGCCCATGCCTTCAAGGATGCCGAACAGGGTGGCCGCTTCCTGGTCATTGGAGTCTTCACCGCAGCCGGAGAAGTCCCACTCGACGAATTCGAAATCCGGCTTGGCGCTGAAGAACCGCCACGACACCACACCGCTGGAATCAATGAAGTGCTCGACGAAGTTATTCGGCTCGATCACCGCCTGACCTTCAAAAGTCGGTTGCGGCAGGTCGTTCAAGCCTTCGAAACTGCGCCCTTGCAGCAATTCGGTCAGGCTGCGCTCCAGCGCGATCTCAAGGCTCGGGTGGGCGCCGAACGACGCGAACACACCGCCCGTGCGCGGGTTCATCAAGGTCACGCACATCACCGGGAATTCTCCGCCGAGCGATGCGTCCTTCACCAACACGGGGAAGCCCTGGTCCTCCAGACCCTTGATGCCCGCCAGGATGCTCGGGTATTTGGCCAGCACGTCCTGCGGCACATCCGGCAGCGCCATTTCACCCTCAAGGATTTCGCGCTTGACCGCGCGCTCGAAGATTTCCGACAAGCACTGCACCTGCGCTTCGGCCAGCGTGTTGCCCGCGCTCATGCCGTTGCTCAGGTACAGGTTTTCGATCAGGTTGGACGGGAAATAGACCGTCTCGCCATCCGACTGCCGCACGAAAGGCAGCGAACAGATGCCGCGCTGGGTGTTGCCGGAGTTGGTGTCGTACAGGTGCGATCCCGAGAGCTCGCCGTCCGGGTTGTAAATCGCCAGGCAGTAGTCGTCGAGGATCTCGGTCGGCAGCGCGTCGTTGGGGCCGGGCTTGAACCAGCGCTCGTCCGGGTAATGCACGAACGCCGCGTTGGCGATGTCTTCGCCCCAGAATTGATCGTTGTAGAAGAAGTTGCAATTGAGGCGCTCGATGAATTCGCCCAGTGCCGAGGCGAGCGCGCTTTCCTTGGTGGCGCCCTTGCCGTTGGTAAAGCACATTGGCGAGTGAGCGTCACGGATGTGCAGCGACCACACGTTGGGCACGATATTGCGCCATGAGGCGATTTCGATCTTCATGCCCAGGCCGGCCAGGATGCCCGACATGTTGGCAATGGTCTGCTCCAACGGCAGGTCCTTGCCGGCAATGTAGGTGCCGGCCTCTGAAGTCGATGAGGGCATCAACAGCGCCTGGGCGTCGGCGTCCAGGCTCTCGACTTCCTCGATCACAAACTCGGGCCCGGCCTGCACGACCTTCTTGACGGTGCAGCGGTCGATGGAGCGCAAGATGCCCTGGCGGTCCTTGTCGGAGATGTCGGCAGGCAGTTCGACCTGAATCTTGAAGATCTGGTTGTAGCGGTTTTCAGGGTCAACGATGTTGTTCTGCGAGAGACGAATGTGCTCGGTCGGGATGTTGCGCGTGTCGCAGTACAACTTCACGAAGTAGGCCGCGCACAGCGCCGAAGACGCCAGAAAGTAATCGAACGGCCCCGGTGCCGAACCATCACCCTTATAGCGAATGGGCTGATCGGCAATCACCGTGAAGTCGTCGAACTTGGCTTCAAGTCGGAGATTGTCGAGAAAGTTGACCTTGATTTCCATGGGGGATTACCGAAACGAGAAAACGATTTGGCGGCCATTATCCGGCTTTTCAGGCGGAAGTCTTGGTTTTCGTCGGACGACGGCTGTCGGCAGGACCCGCATTCACCTGGCCGCCAGATCGAGCGTCGAGTGCCTGACGAACGGCATATTCATGGAACTCATGGGCACAATTCCGGCCCTATACCCTGTACGCCTCTGAAACGGTGCTGATGCATGGGGGCAGGCACAGAGCGCACGACGCTGTGCTTATGGAATCCACTCGCTTACAGGTGACACGGTGAATACATTTATTGCGCTGGAAAAGCTCGAAGAGATTGATCTGCAGGATTATCACGAGGTCTGGCTGACGACTTCAGAGCGTTGGCCTCAGGATCCGGAAACGGCACAACGGGTGTGCCTCTGGCGAGCCGACCGTGAATTGACCCGGGACGTGGAAATCGACGATGTGTATTTTCAGAACCTGCCCCGCTTGTGGCTGCTGGTCGATGATCTGCACGACAAGCCAGCGGTCAGCCATGTCGAGCAGGCCCTGAACGTGCGCATCGGCGAACTGCAACTGGAAGGTGAGTTTCTCCCGGACGAGAAGGACAAGGTGCCGTCCGGCGACAAGCGCACGGACCTGAGAAGCTGACAGGGAAGACATCCGTGGCAGCGGATCCCTCACGCTGCCACCACCGTTGACGCCTCCGATCTGTCAGTCGCCCAGCGCTTCAAGAAAGTCCGAGGATGGGACAAAAAGCAACGTCCCGCTGACCGCTTTGCTGAAATCCAGCAATCGGTCGTAATGGCCGACGGGCCGCCCGACGAACATGTTTTCGAGCATCTGCTCCAGTGGCTCCGGCGATCGGGCGTAACCGATGAAATAGGTGCCGAATTCATTCGACCCGGGACGGCCGAACGGCATGTTGTCCCGCAGGATCTTGACCTCTTTCCCGTCTTTTTCGATCACCGTCAGTGCACTGTGAGAGTTGCTCGGTTTCACCGAATCATCGAGCTCGATATCGGACAGCTTCTTGCGACCGATGACGCGTTCCTGTTGCTCCACGGTCAGACGGTTCCAGGCGTTCATGTCGTGCAGGTACTTCTGCACGATCACATAACTGCCTCCGGCAAACGTCGGATCCTCGTCACCCACAATCGTCGCCTCGACGGCTTTGTTGCCGACCGGGTTCTCGGTGCCATCGACGAAGCCGACCATGCTGCGCATGTCGAAATTGCGGAACCCGTGCACCTCGTCAACCACCTGAACCGCGTCGCCTAAAGGCGCCAAGAGTTGAGTCGCGAGCTCAAAGCAGAGGTCCATGCGGTCGGCACGCAGATGCAGCAGGATGTCGCCCGGCGTGGCGATTGCCTTGCGCCCTTCCACGCCGAATTCGCGAAAGGTGTGCAGAGAAGCCGGCCGGGTGCTACCGAACAGAATATCCCAGGCATTGAAGCTGAACCCGCGCACGCAGGATAAATTGCCGTCGGGTACTCGCTTGCCGACAGCGCGCACGAGCCCGGCAATGTCCGCGCACCAGCTTCTGACTGCTTGTGCAGCCTCTTCACCGGAGGACAGCGTCGCTACCATGAAAATAGCGCTGCTGGTAATCGGCGTGTCGACGCCCTGCGGATAAGGAGTGTTTTTCATCATGGCCCGTGCATTCCTCGACGATTCCAACCATCGCCTGACGATGGACCGGGGGAGATTACCACTCCTACACGCGCTTCGGACGTCTCCTACAGTTATCGCGGCGTCACTCGGATTCGCGGCTGACACAGACTTTGTAGGAGCCAGCTTGCTGGCGAAGGCGTCATGTCAGCCGACATCGTCATTGGCTGTCCCATCGCATTCGCTGCCGTCGTAACCTCCGACGTCTCCTACAGTTATCGCGGCGTAATCTGGATTCGCGGCTGACACAGACTCTGTAGGAGCCGGCTGGCTGGCGAAGGCGTCAGGCCAGCCGACATCATCATCTGGATTCGGGGCTAACACAGACTTTGTAGGAGCCGGCTTGCTGGCGAACGCGTCATGTCAGCCGACATCGTCATTGGCTGTCCCATCGCATTCGCTGCCGTCGTAACCTCCGACGTCTCCTACAGTTATCGCGGCGTAATCTGGATTCGGGGCTGACACAGACTCTGTAGGAGCCGGCTTGCTGGCGAACGCGTCATGTCAGCCGACATCACCCTTGGCTGACACACTGCATTCGCTGCCGTCGTAACCTCCGACGTCTCCTACAGTTATCGCGGCGTAATCTGGATTCGGGGCTGATACAGCCTCTGTAGGAGCCGGCTTGCTGGCGAACGCGTCATGTCAGCCGACATCACCCTTGGCTGACACACTGCATTCGCTGCCGTCGTAACCTCCGACGTCTCCTACAGTTATCGCGGCGTAATCTGGATTCGGGGCTGATACAGCCTCTGTAGGAGCCGGCTTGCTGGCGAAGGCGTCATGTCAGCCGACATCGTCATCGGCTGTCCCATCGCATTCGCTGCCGTCGTAACCTCCGACGTCTCCTACAGTTATCGCGGCGTAATCTAGATTCGCGGCTGATACAGCCTCTGTAGGAGCCGGCTTGCTGGCGAAGGCTGCATCAGACACATCGAAGCTTACAGACAGACCTTACCCAACTCAGCTGATGTCCGACGCAGCATGTCGCTCTGGCACCTGTTTGTCTTCATCACCCCAGGTGCGGTTCACCCGCAGACCACGGACCACCGCGGGTCGCCGGGCGATTTCTTTCGCCCAGCGCTGCACGTGGGTGTACTCCTCGGCCGCCAGGAATTCGGCTGCCGAATAAACGTTGCCGAGTGCCAGTTGACCGTACCAGGACCAGATCGCGATGTCGGCGATGGTGAAGGTGTCGCCCGCCATGTATGGGCTCTCGCCGAGGCGACGATCCAGCACGTCCAGCTGACGCTTCGCTTCCATGGTGAAACGGTTGATCGCGTATTCGATCTTCTCCGGCGCATAGGCATAGAAATGCCCGAACCCGCCCCCCAGATACGGCGCCGCACCCATCTGCCAGAACAACCAGTTCAAGGTTTCGGTACGTCCCGCCAAATCGGTCGGCAAGAGTGCGCCGAACTTTTCGGCAAGGTACAGCAGGATCGAACCGGACTCGAACACGCGAGTCGGTGGCGTGGTGCTGTGGTCCAGCAACGCCGGAATCTTGGAGTTGGGGTTGATGTCGACGAAACCACTGGAGAACTGGTCGCCTTCGCCGATGCGAATCAGCCAGGCATCGTACTCAGCGTCCTTGTGCCCGAGCGCCAGCAGCTCCTCAAGCATGATGGTGACCTTGACACCGTTTGGCGTGGCCAGCGAATACAGCTGCAGCGCATGCTTGCCGACAGGCAGGACTTTGTCGTGGGTAGGACCGGCCACGGGACGGTTGATGCTTGCAAACTGGCCACCGGACTCGGCCTCGTTTTTCCAGACTTTCGGGGGAACGTAAGCTGCTTTAGTCACGAAACAAACCTCTTTGTGGGGCCATTAAGGTTGATCACTGGATCACACGTATCGCCGCGGGACGATACTGTGGGTCATGATGAGACCGGCCAGAAGTGAGAGCGGTTCAGGGTATGTGTTTACCGTGCTGGCGCTCAAGTGACATTTCACTGCCTGCCATCGACGCCCTGTTCTTCACATTGCCGCATTGAGGTGAGTCGATCCCCATGCCCGATTCCCCTTACCACCCACCCTTCTCCGGCGCCAAAATCGCCGTGATCTGCGAAGGCCGTCTGCTGACTTACCTGCGCGACGACACGCCCGCGATCCCCTGGCCCGGTCTGTGGGACCTGCCCGGCGGGGGCCGTGAGGGCGAAGAAACGCCCGAGCAATGCGCACTGCGGGAAACCCACGAAGAGTTCGGCCTGATACTCGACCCTGCCTGGATTGTCTGGAAACGGATGTACCGCGGACAGGGCATGAACGGCCTCGACACCTGGTTCTTCGTCGCCCACGTGCCGGCCGGAACCTTTGAGCGGGTGATATTTGGCGACGAGGGTCAGCGTTGGGAAATCAAGACGGTAAGCGGCTTTCTGGACATGGACCAGGCCATTCCCCACTTGCAACAGCGACTGCGCGAATGCCTGTCCGATGACACCTGATCCGCGGTATGTCAGACCGGGCCGGGCTCACCCGCCACCGATTTTGCGAACAGGGGCCCAAGCTGATCCGCTGGCACCGCTTTACTGAAATGAAACCCCTGAACTTCATCACACGGGTGGCGTTGCAGACATTCCAGTTGTTCCAGCGTTTCCACGCCCTCCGCCGTCACCGTCATGCCCAGCGAGCGCCCCAGGTCGATCATCGCCTGTACGATCGCCTGATCGTTGCCGCGCTCGGTCAGGTGCGCGATGAAGCTGCGATCAATCTTGATGCCGTCCAACGGGTATTTGCGCAAGTACGCCAGCGAAGAAAACCCGGTGCCGAAATCGTCGAGGCTGAGGCGAACGCCCAGGGCCCTCAAGGCGGTAAGGGTTTTCAGCGCACTGTGGGCGTGGTCCAGGAGCACCCGTTCAGTGATCTCCAGTTCAAGCCGGCTGGCCGGCAATCCGCTGCTGTGCAGCGCGCTCGCCACGACCGCCACCACGTCCTCGTTTTCCGCCAGCTGACCGGGCGAAAGGTTCACCGACAGTCCAATATCGCTCGGCCAGGTCATGGCCTCGCGACAGGCATGTTCCAGCACCCAGCGGCCCAGCGGTTGAATCAGGCCGGTTTCTTCGGCCAGCGGAATAAAGGTATCGGGCGGCAACAGGCCACGTTCCGGGTGCTGCCAGCGCACCAATGCCTCGAAGCTGCGCAACGAGCCGCCGAGGGTTGTGTAGCGTGGCTGATAGTGAATACGCAGTTGCTCCTCGGCCAACGCCTGGCGCAACGCCTGTTCGAGTTGACGCCGCGCCAGCAAGTGGGCATTCATACCGTCGACGTAGATCCGCCAGGTGTTGCGCCCGGCCGCCTTGGCCTGGTACAGCGCGATGTCGCTCATTCGCAGCAACTCGGCGGGCGTTTGCGCATGAGTCGGCGCCAGCGCGATACCGACGCTGGTGCCGATGAACACCGTTTGCGTGTCCAGATCGAAGGGCTGGCAGAGGTCATCGACCAGCGCCGCGCACATCGCCCCGACCTCGGTCTGATCGAAACTGCCGAGCCGCACCACGATGAATTCATCGCCGCCCAGCCGCGCGACCATGCCGTCCGAAGGCACATGGCGGAGCAGACGTTCGGCGACTTCTTGCAAGACCCGGTCGCCAAAGGCATGGCCCAGCGCGTCGTTGATCGGTTTGAAGCGATCCAGGTCCAGACTCAATACCGCCAGCGGCGACCTGACCGCACTGTCCAGATACTCACCCAGAAACTGATGAAGCCGAAAACGGTTGGGTAATCCAGTGAGCGAATCGTGCAACGACAGTTGCGTGAGTTCTTTCTGGCTGGCGTGCAACGCTTCGAACTGAGCGTCGATCTGCCGGGCCGACGCCAGGGCGTATCGCACCAGCATGGTCAGCACGATCGCCAGCGCCAGAACACCGGCGATGAACAGCGGCAACGTTTGCCGCAGCAGGTCCATGCCGGGGCTTGGCGGCATCCAGCTCAATTGAATGCCCGACCCCAGCAACGGCATTGAATCGACGCCGCGCTGCGGCCCGGTCGAAACGGAAATGGTCGGCAATCCGTAGGTTTCACTCAGATGCGCAAGCTTGTCGGCATCGAGGACGGTGACGAACATCATGACTGAAGCCGGCCCTGGCACGGGCTGGATCAGCGGGTCCCATCCCGGACTGATCGTAGCCGCGGCGGCAAGTGCCGGCTGCCCGCCGACCTTGAGCGCACGCACGACACCATCGTTCTCCTGGGTCGATTGCCGGGCGTCGGCGATCAACCCATTCAAGTCCCCTTCCAGCCAGTCACTGGCTTGCAGCATCGAGGGCTTGCCGTCGATGACCGCGTACACCGTGCGGTCCTGGGCGTTGATCACCAGCACTCCGTTGTAGCCGTACAGCTCGAACGGAATAGGACCGACGTTGCGCTGATCGTCCGCCCAGGTCTTGTCCACGGTCATGTGCAGGTGTTTGTAGGCCTCACCCCATTTGGCGTAATTGATGATGTTGCGCCCCACTTCGTTACGCACCTGCTCCATCGTGCGCGAGATGAATGTGCGCGAGCGCTGCTGCACGTCCAGGTCCTGGCTCAGGGCGTTCTTGACCAGCAGGTAACCGCCCAGACCAATGAGCAACAGCAACGCAAGAATCGCTGGAAACAGGCGCAGGATCAGCTGTCGGCTTCGACGGGTGGCAACCCAGCCGGTCAGCGTGGGGGTGGGTGTGGACATGCGGACACCTGAATACATCGAGAATAACGATGGGCAGCGCGTCAGGCTCGACTGACGATACGCTTCGTCATACCGGCCAATGATTGCGAATGGCTATCGTAACTGGCTGTTTATGCAGGAGCTAGCCATCATTTGGCTTCAGAGGCAGAAGCTGCGATGCGATGGCTGCTTTGTCGATGACCGAATGGACGTTACAGACACGCCCCTGCCTGAACGCATAGAACACGTTCTCGGTGAATTGAATACGCCTTCCGTTGACCGGCAGACCAAAAAGCTCACCGACCGGTGTGCAGTCAAAGCAAAGCCGCACGGCCACATGCGGCGGGTCGGTGATGAGCAGGTCAAGGGTGAAATGCAGGTCCGGGATGGCGCGAAAATCGTTTTCGAGCATCGTTCGATAGCCGGATAACCCGATACGTTGGCCGTTGTAATGAACGTCCTGATCGACGAACTCACCCAGTGCGGGCCAGTCCTGACGATTGAGACAATCGATATAACCGCGATAGCGATCTCTCAGTTCCTGCTTATCCATGGGAAGCACCCTTCTGCAGTTGCGCCATTAGCACTCGAGAGTTTAGGGCGGCCGACGGGCGTGATGGTTCAAATGGGCGCACTGGTTGTTGGCGGTCAATCAACGCTCGGTCCCACATTGTTACCCGTTGCGCAACACTGTTTATCCCGGACAATTTGCCGCAGGCGGGCCAATTTTTGCTATCTTTACCAAATTAACTAACTGGTTAATTACCCTTCGACATCCCTCCGGCGCTGACAACCGGGCGGCCGTCGTGCTGAAAAACCGTTCTCCCCAATCCCTTGAGCGCACGCACAGCGCTCATCGTCAGCAGGATCACGCAACATGACAACGTCTCGACCTTCGGCATCCGTCAGTCGCTGGCCCATCTGGGTCGTCGCACTGGGCGTGCTTGTTTTTGGATTACTATTCGCAGCGGGTGGCGGCTACCTTGTTACGCTGGGTGGCAGCTGGTACTTCCTGCTGGCCGGTCTCGGTATGATCGCCTCGGCGTTTCTGCTGTTCAAACAGCGCGTCGCGGGCGCCTGGCTGTTCGCCACGGTCATGGTACTGACCGTGATCTGGGCGCTGGTGGATGCTGGACTGGTGTTCTGGCCACTGGTCTCGCGCCTGTTCGCGCTGGCGGTATTGAGCCTGCTGGTGGCGCTGGTTTACCCGACACTGCGCAAGGCCAACGGTCTGCCGGGCGGTCAAGGCGGTTACCTGTTGGGCGGCCTTCTGGCGATTGCCATGGCAGCCGGTTTCTGGGGCATGTTTCAGCCTCACGCGTCGGTGCCCCCTACCGGTGACGGCCCTGCACTGACCAAGGTCGATCCGGCCAGGGCGCAGAAAAACTGGGCCCATTACGGTAACGACGAAGGCGGCAGCCGTTTTGCGGCGCTGGACCAGATCAACCGCAGTAACGTCGCCAAACTGGTGCCGGTCTGGACCTACCACACAGGCGACGTCGCCCTCAGTGACGGCAACGGTGCGGAAGACCAGATGACCCCGCTTCAGGTCGGCGACAAAGTGTTCATCTGCACGCCGCACAACAACGTCATCGCCCTGGATGCCGACAGCGGCAAACAGCTGTGGAAGAACGAAATCAACGCCAAGTCGGCGGTGTGGCAGCGTTGCCGCGGGCTTGCGTATTTCGACGCCACCGCCGCCGTCGCTCAGCCGACTGACGGCAGCACCCCGGCGGCTCCCGTGACCGTACCGGCCGGTGCCAACTGCCAGCGCCGTTTGCTGACCAACACCATCGACGCGCGTCTGATTGCTGTCGACGCCGACACCGGCGAGTTCTGCAAAGGCTTCGGCAACAACGGCCAGGTGGATTTGAAAGCCGGCCTGGGCAAGGTACCGGACTCCTACTATCAATTGTCGTCCGCGCCGTTGATGGCAGGCACTACCGTGGTGGTGGGCGGTCGCGTTGCCGACAACGTGCAGACCGACATGCCAGGCGGCGTTATCCGTGGTTTCGATGTCGTCACCGGCGAGATGCGTTGGGCGTTCGACCCGGGCAACCCTGAAGACAAGAAAGCCCCTGCGGCCGACAGCACCTACGTGCGCAGTACACCGAACAGCTGGGCGCCGATGTCTTACGATCCGGCCATGAACACCGTATTCCTGCCGATGGGCAGTTCGTCCACTGACATTTACGGCGTTGAACGCACCCAGCTCGATCACACTTACGGCGCCTCGGTACTGGCGCTGAACGCGACCACCGGTGAGCAGAAGTGGGTGTATCAGACCGTCCACAATGACCTGTGGGACTTCGACCTGCCGATGCAGCCAAGCCTGATCGACTTCACCAAGAAGGACGGCAGCAAGGTTCCGGCAGTCGTCATCGGCACCAAAGCCGGTCAGATCTATGTGCTGGATCGCCACACCGGCCAGCCGCTGACCGAGGTCAAGGAAGTGCCGGTCAAGCCGTCCAACATCCCGAACGAGCCGTACTCGCCGACCCAGCCGAAATCGGTGGGCATGCCGCAAATCGGCGCGCAAACCCTGACCGAGTCGGACATGTGGGGCGCGACTCCGTTCGATCAGTTGCTATGCCGTATCTCGTTCAAGAAAATGCGTTATGACGGTCTGTACACCGCGCCGGGCACCGACGTTTCCCTGAGCTTCCCGGGCTCGCTGGGCGGCATGAACTGGGGCAGCCTGTCGACCGATCCGGTGCACGGTTTCATTTTCGTCAATGACATGCGTCTGGGCCTTTGGAGCCAGATGGTGCCACAGCAGAAGGACGCAAAAGCGTCTTCAGGCGGCGAAGCGCTGAACACCGGCATGGGCGCTGTGCCACTTAAGGGCACTCCGTATGCGGTGAACAAGAACCGCTTCCTGTCGGTCGCCGGCATTCCGTGCCAGGCGCCACCGTTCGGGACCTTGACCGCCATTGACATGAAGACGCAGAAGATTGCCTGGCAGGTACCGGTCGGCACCGTGCAGGACACCGGCCCGATGGGCATCAAGATGCACATGCAACTGCCGATCGGCATGCCGACGCTGGGTGGCACGCTCTCGACTCAGGGCGGCCTGATCTTCATCGCCGGGACCCAGGACTACTACCTGCGCGCCTTCAACAGCGCCAACGGTGAGGAAGCCTGGAAAGCCCGTCTGCCTGTGGGCAGCCAGGGTGGGCCGATGACCTTTGTGTCGCCGAAGACCGGCAAGCAGTACATCGTGATCACCGCAGGCGGTGCGCGTCAGTCGGCAGATCGCGGTGATTATGTGATTGCTTATGGGTTGCCGGACAGTCACTGACAGATGAGGTTGGCGGAGCAGTGATGGGTTGGACCTGTCAGCGAAAGTGCTCCGCGAGCACCCAACCCTGTGATGGATCGTTCCCACGCTCCGCGTGGTCACGCAGGTACTGACCCTCTGCGTCAATTGAGACGCGGAGCGTCCTGTCGAGCATTACCACGCGGAGCGTGGAACGATCAACCTGATCAGGCGCCGTCAAAAAAAACCGCTGTCGTTAAGACAGCGGTTTTTTTATTCCAGCAGACGATCAGTTGCCGGCAACCTGAGCCACCTCACCCGAGGTCACCAGGGCTTTGAGGGACATGTCGAACTGCTTCAGCGCATTGATCTGCAGGTCACGTTGCGAATCAATCTGAGCGGCGATTTCCGGTGCTGCCTTGTCATGCACCCAGACCGACGTCAGCGCCTTCGCACCGACGCCTTGCGCTTTGCCGATGTACTGCAGGTTCGAGTCATAGAACTTGGCAACGAACCGCGCCTCGACCTGGCTGTTACGTTGGGTCACCAACTGGCTGTACGTGTCGAGCATCACCACCACATCCGGACGCGCCTTCATCAGTGCATCCAGGTTGTCGTAGACCGTGATCGAAGCAAACTCCTTCGCCAGCGAGCCGTGCAACCATTCAATGGCGAGTTTGGGATCGGAGCTGTTGACGAAGGCATTGCGAATACGTGAATCCAGTGCACCGTTCTTGACCCCTTTCAACGCAACCGCGTGGTAACGCTCAAGGTACTCAAGGGTGGCGACGGTGTTTTCACTGTAAAGCACACCGACAGACTGAGTGTGCTTCAGGGCAAAGGTGCTGTCCGCCACCGGAAGGAAGTGGCACGCCTGCTCCTTGGAAACGTAGTCGGAAGCGTAGGCCGGAACAGTGGCAGCGGCGCCACCTGCCAGTACAGCGACAAGAGTCAGTAACGTTGAAATTCTCATCGCGGGGCATCCTTCTGAAGCCAGTTCGGTATGGCTCTATCCTGCTCCTTTGCTGGAAAAAAAGAACTCTCAATCCTTGATGTTAACTATCGATTGCACGAATGGTACGTGCACAGAAAGAGTCCTTTACGTTTTCCTGAATAAAGCAACTTTTCAATATGCTTATACAGACTAACTCACCAGGCAAAGTTGCCGATGACTTGGCGAACTTTATGCAGCGCCTGCACTAAGGCGCCCGGTTCGAGAGAGCCCAGCGCGAGACGAATCGCATGGGGCACCGGCGTGGAAACCGCGAACGGCTCGGCGGTGGACACGGCGATATTCTCCGACAGCAGCGCGACGGCCACCTGATCGGCACGTACCTCCTCCGGCAAGGGCAGCCACAGAAAATACGAAGACGGATGGCTGATCATTTGCAGCCCCGCCAGGGCCTTCGCGGCCAGCGTCTGGCGGTGCCGGGCATCGACGCGTTTCTGCGCCTCCAGCCTGGCGACCGTGCCGTCTTCGATCCAGCCGCAGACCAGCGCCGTCATGACGCCCGGTGTGTTCCAGGTGGTCGCCCTGATGGCGCGCTCCATGGCAGGCACCCACTGCAGCGGCGCAACCACGTAACCCACCCGCAATCCAGTGGCGATGTTCTTGGAGAAACCCGATACGTAAACCGTCAGTTCCGGCGCCAACGCCCTCAAGGGTGCAGGCGCCCCGTCGGCGAGAAAGGCGTAAGCGGCGTCTTCGATGAGCATCAAGCCATGAGTCCGCGCGATGTCGACCAGACGTTGGCGCCACGGCCCATCCATCACCCACCCCATGGGATTGTGCAAAGTCGGCATCGTGTAGACGGCCTTGATTCGTCGCTTGTGACACAGCCTCTCCAGTCCCTCCAGATCAGGGCCATGCCCGGTCAGCGGAATCGGGACCAGCTCCAGCCGATACGCCTCGGCGATGACCTTGAAACCGGAATACGTCAGCGCATCGACCGCCACCACATCCCCCGGCTTCAGCAACGCCATCACCACGGTGGCCAGGCCGTGCTGCGCGCCACTGACGATGAGCAATTCCTCTGGCTCGACCGTCAGCCCACGATCGGCCAGGTGCCGGGCGATGCACGCGCGCTCATGCCCTCGTCCGGCGTGCGGCTGATAACGCAACAAGGCCTCAAGATCCCCCGACAACGCCAACTGCCGCAAGCCGCCACGCAGCAACTCTGCCTGCCCGGGCAACGCCGGGTAGTTGAAGTTGAGGTCCAGCATGCCGGCGGTCGTGGCCTGTTGATCAACGCCATGGCTGAGCGGCAGGGCGATTTCCCGGACGAATGTTCCTCGCCCGGTTTCACCGCTGATCAGGCCCATCGCCTCAAGTTCCGCGTAGACCCTGGAGGCCGTCACCAGCGCCAGGCCCTGCTCTTCAGCCAGCTGACGGTGCGTGGGCAAACGCGTACCGGGCGGCAGCGCACCGGACGCGATCTCGCTTGCGAAGCGGTCGACGATGAGTTTGTAACGAGCACGGGGCACGGGCGATGTATCCATGACAATTTTTTGATTGTCATGATTCTGCACCCTAGGATTGATCCCACACAACCGACCGCGTCACCGAACGCGATAGTCATCGCGGCTTGCGTGCCGGTCATTATCGAGTCCGTCGCACATGGAACAGGCATCGAACCTGCAGCAGCGCAACATTGAAAAGACATCGAGTGGATGGCTCAACGGACTGATCGGCGTGATCATCTTCAGTGGTTCACTGCCCGCAACCCGCATCGCCGTGCTGGAGTTCGCGCCGGTCTTTCTGACGGTGGCCCGAGCCTCCATTGCAGGCGTCGTGGCGTTGTGCGTGCTACTGCTGCTGAAACAGAAACGCCCCGCGCGCTCACAGCTGCTGCCCTTGTTTATCGTCGCTCTGGGCGTGGTGGTCGGCTTTCCCCTGCTGACCGCATTGGCACTGCAATACGTGACTTCGGCGCACTCGATCGTCTTTGTCGGCCTGCTGCCGTTGGCCACGGCGACCTTTGCCGTGTTGCGGGGTGGCGAACGTCCGAGGCCGGTGTTCTGGGTGTTTTCGACACTGGGCAGTACGGTGGTGGTGGGCTTTGCCGTCTCGCAGGGGCTGACGGCCTCGCCGGTTGGCGATCTGTTGATGCTGCTGGCGATCCTGGTGTGCGGCCTGGGCTACGCCGAGGGTGCGAAGCTCTCGAAGACACTGGGCGGATGGCAAGTGATCTGCTGGGCACTGGTGCTGTCATTGCCGGTCATGCTGATCCTGATGGAGTTCACCGCGCCCCCTTCGCTTTCGCACATTTCGCTGCCTGCCTGGCTCAGCCTGGGTTACGTGTCGCTGTTCAGCATGCTGATCGGGTTTGTGTTCTGGTACCGGGGTCTGGTGCAGGGCGGTACCGCCGCCGTCGGCCAGCTTCAATTGCTGCAACCGTTTTTCGGACTGGCCCTGGCCGCAACCCTGCTGCACGAGCAGGTCAGCCCTGGCATGTTGGCAGTGACCGTCGCGGTGATCCTGTGTGTGGCGGGTGCACGCCGGTTTTCCCGCTGAGCCTGAGCGGACTCAGTTCGCCAGGGCGTTCGATGCGCGCTTGATGTACACCAGCAAACCGCTCAAACAGATCAGCACCATGCCGAACACCGACGACATGACCGGATAACTGTCGAAAAACACCATGCCGTACCCGGTCGCGAAAACGATCTGCAAGTAACCCAGCGGAGCAAGCAAGGAGGACGACGCGTACTGGTAGGCCTTGGAAATCAAAAAGTGCGCCGACAGCCCCATGCCACCCAGAATCAACAGCAGCACCCATTGCGATGCACTGGGCGACACCCAGTAAAAGGGCACGACCAGGCTCAGCAACGCAGTGCTGAACACGCCCACGTAAAAGCTGCACACCCACGGGCTGTCAGACTCGCTCGCCAGCTGCGTCAACAGTTGATACAGGGCGAAGAAGAACGCCGTTGCCAGCGGAAATAACATCCACAGCGAGAAGCCATCCCCCGTCGGGTTGATCACCACGAGCACGCCGACAAAGCCCACGATCACCGACAACCACTGCAAGCGATCCGCCTTGATGCCGAACAGCAAGGGCGACAGGAGCGTGACGAAGGCCGGCGCGAGAAACACCAGTGCTGTCGACTCCGCCAACGGCACATGGGTGAGGCCAAATAAAAAGGTCAGGCTGTCGGCCAGCAGCACCACCGCTCTGAGCAGATGCAGCCAGGGACGTTGGGTGTGAAAGACGTTTTTGTCGCCACTCTTCGCCCGGTTCCGGAGGATGACACTGGTCACCAGCACGGTGTGAATCAGGTAGCGCGCCCACGCCACGAATATCACGGGAAGCGCAAGAATCAGGACTTTGGACACCGTATCGTGACTGGCAAACGCCAGCGCTACGCTGGCCATCAACCACATACCGATGACATGACGGTGGGAACGGGTAGACGAATTCATCGGGCCAACCGGGGATGGAGTGAAAGACGGGAACACCGGGCGGAGTACACCACAAGCAGGCACCGCGTCCAATGCGCAGCCTAAACTGCCGGGTTTGCGCCACCTCGGGTAGTCTGAAAACGCGCGCCAGATGCGCAGCAGCGACCCGGCGGTCAATTTCAGCCTATATAATCGCCTCCGCGTGCGCTCGATTGCCCGCCCTCGCCCGTCCCCTTCAGGAAGTCGCCACACGATATGAGTGTCAAGGAACCCGAAAAATCCGGCGCCGTGCCGCGAATGGCCGATGTCGCCAAACTGGCGGGCGTCTCCAAAATGACCGTGTCGCGGGTGCTGGCCGGGCGGGATGTGTCGCCCTCGACGACTCAACGGGTGCAAGCAGCGATCGATAGCCTCGGCTACTTGCCGGACGCCTCGGCCGGGATGCTGTCGAGCGGACGCTCCGAGTTCGTCGTCGCGCTGGTGCCCTCGCTGGTCAGTTCCAACTTTGCCGACACCGTGCGCGGCCTCAACGACGTGGTTAGCAAACAGGGCTTGTGCCTGTTGCTCGGCGACACCGATTACCACCTTGAACAGGAAGCGCTGCTGGTCCGCACCTTGCTGCGGCACCGTCCGCTGGGGGTGATGCTCACGGGCAGTTCGCACCTGGACAGCACCCGGCAAATGCTGCGCCAGGCGCAGGTCCCGGTGGTCGAAACCTGGGACGTGCCCGACGACCCTATCGAACAGTCCGTGGGTTTTTCCAACGCCGACGCCGCCGCGACCATGGTTCGTCATCTGCACGACAAGGGGTATCGGCGCATCGCGTTCATCGGCGGCGCTTCGATGCTCGACCATCGCGGCCAACAGCGCCAGCGGGGCTACCTGACCGCCCTGACCGCCCTGGGGCTGGAACCGCGGATCATCGAACATGGGGAATCGCCGATCACCATGAGTCATGGCGGCGAATCTGTGGCATTGCTGTTTGAGAAATGGCCCGACACGGATGCCGTGATGTGCGTGAGCGATCTCTCAGCGTTCGGCGCGATCATGGAATGCCATCGCCGAGGCCTGAACGTGCCGCGTGACATAGCCGTGGCCGGATTCGGCGACTTCGAAGTTTCACGCTATTGCACGCCGAGCATCACCACGATTGCCGTTGACCCTTATGACATCGGCCGTCGTGCGGGAGAGCTGCTGCTGGCAGGCGCCAACGCCCGCCGCGAAGGCCTGCCGCGGCCTTCAGCGGTGGTGGTGACGGGGTACGAAATCCTGGCCAGAGAGAGCACCTGACGCGTTAGCCTGGCAGCGGTCCTGAAATCATCTAGCGCGATGTATCAGACTGACCGCGTCTACTGGATTTACTGTCGCTGCGCGCCAGATCGCGGGCAAGCGCGCTCCTACGCCCTGCGGGCAGAATCAAAGCCTCCAGAAGAGGCTGTACATGTGGCGTGAGGAAGACAGTTGCTACGGCCTCCGGCCAGATCAATAACAGACGGTAGACCGTCAGATCGCGACCCAGCGGTTATCGCAACTCGCTTCTGCCCGGAGGGCGTGGGGGCAGACCGCAGTCCCGCTTCTGCCCGGAGGGCGTGGGAGCAGTCGGAGGTTACGACGGCCGCGATCTGGCGCGCAGCGGCAGTAAAGCCAGCCGCATCGACGCTCCAGATACACCGCGGTCGCCGACTTCGCTGCCCTTACTCCGCAGATCGATGGCACGCCAGGTGACGACCACCGCCCAACATCAAACACCTGGCATCCCGAAGCCTCTCCTACCGACTACGGCTCACACGCCAGACCCGGTTCCCCACATCGTCGGCCACCAACAACGAACCTTGCTTGTCGAGGATCACGCCTACCGGCCGGCCTTGCGCGTCGCCGTCGGCATTCAGGAACCCGGTCAGGAAATCCACCGGCATCCCTGATGGCTGGCCGTCCTTGAAGCCAATGAACACCACCTTGTAACCCGCCTGCGGATTGCGGTTCCACGAGCCGTGCTCGCCGACGAACACACCCTCGGCAAAGTTGTGTGGCATACCGCGGGCGTCGGAGTAGGTCAGGCCCAACGGGGCAACATGGGTGCCCAGCGCGTAATCCGGGGCGATGGCTTTGGCGACCATTTCAGGACGCGGCGGCTGCACGCGGCTGTCGACGTGGTTGCCGTAATAGCTCCACGGCCACCCATAAAACGCCCCGTCTTTCACCGACGTAAGGTAATCAGGCACCAGGTCACTGCCGATTTCGTCGCGCTCGTTGACCACCGTCCACAGTTCATCGCTGCCTGGCTTCCAGATCAGCCCGTTAGGGTTGCGCAGGCCGCTGGCGAACAGGCGTTTCTGCCCGCTCTTGACGTCGACCTCCCAAATGGCCGCCCGACCTTCTTCCGCCTCAAGGCCGTTTTCACCGACATTGCTGTTGGAACCCACGGTGACATACAGCTTGGAGCCGTCACGGTTGGCCACGATGTTTTTGGTCCAGTGATGGTTCAGGCCCGCCGGCAGATCAGTGACCTTTACCGGCGTCGCGCTGATCTCGGTCTGGCCGTCCGTGTAAGGCACCTTGACGATCGCATCGGCGTTGGCAATAAACAGCTCGTTACCGATCAGCGCCATGCCGAAGGGCGACATGAGTCCGCTGACGAACACCTTGTGCACCTCGGCCTTGCCATCGCCATCAGCGTCACGAAGGATCGTGATGCGATTGGCACTCGGGGCTTCAGCACCGACGCGGCTCATCACAATGCCCGACGCCGTGCGCTTGACCCAGGCCATCAACCCCGTCCCGCCATCGGTGACACCTTCAGGCTTGGGCGGCGTGTTGCTTTCGGCCACCAGCACGTCGCCGTTCGGCAGGCTGTACAGCCAGCGCGGGTGCTGAAGATTGTCCGCCAGCGCCTGGACCTTGAAACCGTCGGGCGCTTTCGGCGTCTCGCTCCCGCTCCAGCCTACCGCCTTGGACACTTTCAAGGTCGGGATGACAGAGCTGACAGGCTCGGGCAATTGCGGCTTGGGACCAACACCGGCCTGAAAAGGCAACTTGGAAGACTCACCACAGGCGCTGAGCAACGCAGCAGCGGTCATCAGCAGTGCACATCGGCGCAACACAATCATCTTGTAACCTCGCGACGGCCATCCGTGGGCCAGTGTTTAAAAATCAACGTCTTTCGAAGTATGGCCATGTCGCCTGACGTCAAACAGCGTGCGGGGCACACATCAGATTTGTTTTTCAGGCACGAATCTACCGACCGTGTCGTCGAGGCATCGGTTCAACGCTTCATGCGCAACCCACCCGGCACGCTCGTATCCGCTCACCAGGCCAGGCGCAGGACCGAGTTCTGCGCGCAGTTCGCTCAGCATCAGCGAGACGAGCCTACGCAACACGATTAGCCCTGTGGATTTTTACCATTTCTATTATTTATTAACGTTGCCAAGACAATTTGCGTTAAGAGTTCACGCAGTGCTGGACAAGCACGCACAGACCGTTTTCATAACCGGAATTTTTGATGGACATCAACGACCCCAATGCTCCAACGCTCTACCTGATCCGCCACGGTGAAACCGACTGGAACGCCAGGCGCCTGCTGCAAGGTCGCCGGGACATCCCACTTAATGAGGTCGGCCAGGGTCAGGCCGTGGTTTCAGGGACTTGCCTGAAGTGGCTGTTACCCGTGAATGCGTCAGTGGACTTCATCGCCAGCCCGTTGAGCAGAACCCGCCAGACCATGGAAATCGTTCGTCGGCAACTGGGCCTTGATGCGGCGGACTACCGCACTGACGACCGCCTGATTGAAATCAATTTTGGTGAGTGGGAAGGCATGGACTGGCAACAAATCGCCGAGCGTCAGCCTGAACGCTTCGAGGCGCGTCAGGCCGACCCGCTGAATTTCATTCCCAAAGACGGTGAAAACTATCCACACGTGTTTGAACGCGTCGGCAACCTGCTCAAGGCGCTGCAGCGCGACACCGTATTGGTGGCCCATGCGGGCGTGCTACGAAGCTGCCTGGCGTTGTTGACTGAGGTGCCCGACGCCGAGGTCCCCTTGCTGGAGATTCCTCAGGATCAGGTGCTGGTGATTCGCGGCGGCAGGTTTGCCTGGATGCGGGTCAGCCTGGCGGCAGAGGGCCTTCGCTGTCAGTGAGCTGAATGATGGGCAGGACCGAGCACTTAACGGTGGGAGTGAATGTGCTCAGGCAGACTGATGGTCGGGCGTTCAGCAGGGATGATGGACTGGCTTCTTCGTGAGCACGCTCACTCCCACAGATGCTGAGTGCCTGAAGAAAAACCGCTTCGCGAATGTTCCATGACATGCACGAACACCTTTCACCAATCCAGCGTGATCCGGCTCTCAAAAAACCGCTCCTGGCCGCTGACCGGATCGACAAAGCGCAAGCCTTGGGCCAAGAGCTTCAACGGTTTGTCGTAATCATCCACCGCGTCCTTGATCACCTCGGGATAGAACGGGTCGTTACAGATGCCCGCTCCGAGCGCCGCCATGTGCACCCGCAGTTGATGCTTCTTGCCGGTCACCGGGTAAAGACCATAGCGCCACAGTTCGCCGTTTTTCTCGCACACTTCGATCCGGGTTTCGGTGTTGCTCTGCCCTTCCCCTTCCTGCATGCGGAAGAACGGTTCGCCATCGACCAGTCGGGTTTTGTGCACCCGCGGGAATTCAAGTTCGGGCAGCGCACGGGCAATGGCCTCGTAGCGCTTATCGATCTGGCGGGTGGGGAACAAGGCTTGATACGCCGGACGGGTTTGCTTGTTGGCGGAGAACAACACCAGACCCGCCGTGTGCCGATCGATTCGGTGCAGCGGCACCAGGTTCGGGTTGTCGAGCGTGCGTATCAAACGCCGCAGCAGGGTCTGTTCGACGTATTCACCGGCGGGCGTCACCGGCAAAAAGTGCGGCTTGTCCGCGACCACCAGATGTTCGTCGGCATACAGGATCGTCTCCTGCACCGGAATCACCGTTTCGTTGGGCACTTCACGGAAGTAATGAATCCGCAGCCCCTCGCGATACGCCAGATCCACTGCAATCGGATTTCCCTCACCGTCCAGCACGCGGCCCCGGGCAATACGATCGAGCCACTGCTCACGGGGGATCGCATTGAACCGTTCGCACAGGCAATCGAGTACCGTCAGCCAAGGTCCCGGCGGTAAATAAAGGGTGCTGGCCTGACGGTGGGCGGGCGTGAAAACGGGTTCGGACATGGGTAACTCGGATCGGGATGGCAGACGCGACAGCGCTGCATTATTACCCAGCGCCTTGGGCTTGTGCGAGCGACGCGGCCAAGGCAGGTCCCTCACCCCGTTGAGCCTGTGTTTCCAGGCCCTTCGCGTGCGCGTGACGAAATGTCGCAGGCCAATCGCGTACCAGTTGTCTGACATCTACATGACAGCGGTAGATGGCGGATTTGATTTGTTCTAAAATGTTTCTAAATCGGCAAGCAGGCGCGAAACCGAAGGTAAACGACCTTTTTCAAGGTCGACTTCGAAAACGCCTGCCAGACCTGAACTCATAAAAAGAAAGCCCGTCCTCGACGGGCTTTTTTCGTTTTCAGCGTTTGTACAGCGCGCCATGCGCCCACGCCGGACTTGCAACGTCGGCACTGAAGACTCGAGACACCCGGTGTCTTGCACTGCCCACGACAGATTTTCTATTTCAAACTTTGAGGTTTCACCATGCTCGGTCAACTGTTTCAATGGATCAAACGCCTGTCCACCGGTACCACTGCCGAGAGCGAAGACAGCTATTCGCAATCGTTCTCTGACGAAGAGCGCGATGTCGGTCGCTGGACCTTCATGTCGGTGTCCATCGTCTTCACCCTGAGCCTCTACGTCGTCGCCGGCCTTGGCTACTACGCCAAAGTGCACGTCTGGGATGGCATGAGCGAAGCGCAGAAAGAAGCCGTGGCCAAGGCCATGGTCGTGGACACTCAGTACCTGTAAGGCCGCTGTCTGCAAGGCTGCTCTGGCCTAACGCAAAAACATCACCACCTGCCCGGTGTCGAACGGCCAGTCCAGTTCGGCACCGGTGTCAGTGCGCCGCAACACCGGGATGCGCAGGCCATAGGCATCGTTCATGGCTTCGCTCTCAGCGATATCGATCAATTCCACCAACAGTCCATGCTCGACCAATGGCATCAACTCGGCCTCTGCGACTTCGCACAAGTGACAACCCAGCGTACTGAACAGTTGGCATTCCGGCGGCATGACGAGACCCTTCGAGCAAGACACGGGAATGCCAGTTTAGGCCTGCCCTGAAATGCCGTCGAGTCTGAAGCGCCGTCTGGAAAACGCGCTGGAACGGTCCAGCACCGGTTTTTCGAAACATCGATAACCGACCCAGCCATAACACAACACCGCCGTCATCATCAGCGCCGAGAACAGCACATTGTCCAGCAGCGAGTCAGGGCGCGCGCCAAGCATTTGCCAGACACGCCCGATCACCCCCAGCACCAGCAGGTGCGACAGGTACACGGTGTAGGACATGTCGCCCACGGCGACCAAAAAAGCAGGCATTCGAAGGTGCCTACGGCGCTCCAAAACCGCCAAGCCCAGAATCAGCGTGCCGAACACGGCGCTCACGGCCAGCATGCGCAGCATTCCCACGCCGTCGAACAGTCGGTAATAGCCGATCAGTCCAATACCCGGCAGCAGCGCGGCAACCAGCGCAGCACCGACGAGCGATGTCGGAATCCTCGCGCTGAGACGACTGTAAAACAGCAACGCCAGCGCAACGCCGACGATGAACTCAAGCCCATACGGATGCAGCATGATCTGCAAGGCGGGACTGTAGTCCTGCCAGTCTTGAACGCTGTTGAAGATCACCAGCATCGCGGCCCAACCGACAAGCAACGCAGGGAGCGAGCGCTCGCGAAAGCACATGAGGCCGGTGAACACCAGGTAAAACCACAGTTCGAACAGCAGCGACCAGGCCACCATCACCAGCAGCACTTTATCGTTGGGCAGCAACAGGAATGACATCAGCAGGTTGGACGAGCCGTGGGTGCTGTTGACCATGCCCGGCTGCACCAGCAGCACGGCCAGTGTCAGGCCGTAATACAGCCAGTAGGTCGGGTAGATGCGCGACACGCGATTGAACAAAAAACGCTTCGACTCGGCCACGCTCTGGAACCGCCCGCGGCTGACGATCACCATGACGAAGCCGCTGACAATAAAGAACAGATCGACACCCAGCTGGAAGAAATCCAGCAAAGGCGGCAACAAAATGTCCCCGCCTGAATATTTGTGTTCCACCGCCGTCATGTGAAAGAGCACCACGCCCAACACGGCAACGCCCCTCAGCCCCTGAAGGGAATAAATGCGTTCCATCGACTGCTCCTACAACGGACGCGATCCACAGGATGGCGACAAATCAGGAAGGTCGACGGGCAAACATCCGGCGCTACGCTGCGCAAGGCCGTGCTTACCCGTTCGCGGATAAGCATAGCCAAGCGCCAACATCACGCCTCAATCGTGGCTGACGGCACCGATCTTGTGGATCGACAGGTCGGCGCCGTAATACTCCTGCTCCTGACTTAATCGCAGCCCCAGGCACAGCTTGATCACGCCATAGACAAGGAATCCGCCTGCCAGCGCGATCAGTACGCCCAGTGCGCTGCCAATCAGCTGGCTGATCAGACTGACCCCGCCGATTCCCCCGAACGCTGTCTGGCCAAAGATGCCGCAGGCAACACCACCCCACACACCACAGAGCCCATGCAGCGGCCAGACACCCAATACATCGTCGATTTTCCAGCGGACCTGCGCAGCCGTGAAACACCAGACGAACAGGGCTCCCGCGATAACACCGGTGACCAGGGCGCCGACCGGGTGCATCAAATCAGATCCTGCGCAGACCGCCACCAGTCCCGCCAACGGTCCGTTGTGCAAGAAGCCGGGGTCATTGCGACCGACGAGCAAGGCCGCCACCGTGCCGCCGACCATCGCCATCAACGAGTTGACCGCCACCAGGCCGCTCACGCCGTCCAGTGTCTGAGCGCTCATCACGTTGAACCCGAACCAGCCGACAATGAGAATCCATGACCCGAGGGCGAGAAAGGGAATGCTGGAAGGCGGATACGCGACCAGCTTGCCGTCGCGATATCGGCCGTTGCGCGCCCCCAACAAGGTCACCGCCGCCAACGCCAGCCAGCCGCCCATGGCATGCACCACCACGGAGCCTGCGAAGTCATGGAAGCTGGCGCCGAACGTGTTTCGCAACCATGACTGCAGGCCAAAGTTGCCATTCCAGACCATGCCCTCGAAGAAGGGATAGACAAACGCCACGATCAGCACCGTCGCGCACAATTGCGGGGCGAAACGCGCCCGTTCGGCAATACCGCCGGAGATGATCGCGGGGATCGCGGCAGCGAAGGTCAGCAGGAAGAAGAACTTGACGAGGCTGTAGCCGTGATCAGTGGCCAGGACCGCCGCCGGCTGCAGGAAACTCACGCCATAGGAAATCCAGTAGCCAATGAAAAAGTACGCCAGGGTCGATACCGCGAAATCACTGAGGATTTTCGACAGCGCATTGACCTGGTTCTTTTGCCGAACGGTGCCAACTTCAAGAAAGGCGAAACCGGCGTGCATGGCCAGAACCATGACGGCGCCGATCAGAATGAACAGGGTATTGGTGCTATGGACGAGAGTGTCCACCGCACTTGGGACATTTTCCATCGAGGGGCAGGCCTGCAATTAATGAAAAGCACCAAGGCAGAACAATCCTTCCGTCGTCGCACGCAAATAGCACCAATACAGAGCAAGGAAAGGGTTGGCTCACCCGCTTTGGTGCACGACCACAGATCGAAAAATTGCACGCCTGAGTGGTTTTCTCGATTTTAAGGTGATGAATCAACGTCTCGTCGACGTTGCCGACACTGCGCGCTCTTCTTTGGAGCGCGCCGCCTCCCTGGCGCACCATCCCACAGCAAAAGTTGTACCAGCCCTTATGCAGACAAGTTGCGGGAATTGGAATGAACCTTCAGTAATGCGCCATACTCGAAATCCCATATCGCCACCCCAACGGAGAACACCATGGCTCGCCCAACAGCAGAGAAAGCCCAGGACATTTTGATGGCAGACTTCCAGACACTGGTTGCCGACACGGAAAAACTGCTGGCGCACACGGCCTCCCTCGCAGGCGATCAAGCTGACGTCCTGCGCGATCAGATCAATGAAAGCCTGCAGCGCGCCCGTGAAACCCTGGCCCTTGCCGAAGAAACCCTTCGCGAACGCGGTAAGGAAGCGGTCGTTGCGACCGAAGAATACGTTCAGAACAACCCGTGGCAGTCCGTCGGCATTGCCGCCGGTGTCGGGTTCCTTCTGGGCCTGCTGGCCACAAGGCGCTGATTGATATGACGCCGGGAACAGGTCCATCCGAGACCGATCACACGTCGTCGCCGCGCCGTCTGGGTGCGGCCTTCCTGGGCCTGCTGCACAGCCATGTCGAGTTGTTCGGCATTGAACTGCAGGAGCAGAAAGCCCGCACCGTCAGCCTGTTGTTGTTCGCCGGGCTGGCGTTGGTATTCGCCCTTCTGCTGCTCATCGGGCTGTCGGCATTGTTGTTGATTCTGGTGTGGGACAGCTACCGCCTGGCCGGCATCATTGGCTTGTGCGTGTTCTATACGCTGGCCGCGCTGTTTTGTGCCATGCGCCTCAAGGCAGCGATTTTCGATGAGTCTTCACCCTTCCATTCGACGCTGGAAGAACTGGCCAACGACCGCGAGCGACTGATGCCATGAGCCTGCCTGAATTGCCTCAGACCCATAATCGTCGAGAACTGCGAAAGGCGTTGATTCGCCTGCGCATGGAAATGCATCGCCAGGAGATTCGCCACGAATCGGCCCAACTGATGCGTCCGCTGCATCGTATGCGCGGTATGGCCCACGACTTCCCCGGTTCACTGGGTATCAAACACGCGCCGCTGTGGGGAGTCGGCATCGTTTCCCTGCTGGGCTTCCTGACCGGCAAAGGTGCGCGGAGCAAACGAACCGGCAGCGTCACGCGACTGGTCAAACTCAGCGCCACCCTCATGCCGCTGATTAGACTCATCCTTCAGAGCCGCGGTCGCCGTCCCTGAGCTGGCCATTTGGCTGCATTCTTGCAAACAAACCTGACCCGCGCCTTTGTCCAATGGTTCACATTGGACAAAAGCGCGTCGTCGCGTCAGAAAATGCTGCGCGCAGCAACGTTGTGCAAGAACAACAAAGCCAATAACCACTCATGAGGAGGCCATGTGATCGATGGGCAACCGCTAGCTTGCTTTCAGCCGTTCATCGATACCGCCACAGGCCGTATTGCCGGGGTAGAAGCGTTGGGACGCCTGCGTCAGGATGACGGCCGCCTGCAGTCGGTCGGCCCCCTGTTCGCAGACCCCAAACGCCCCGCTGCCGAGTTGCGTCGACTGGACCGCCTGATTCGGGATAACGCCCTGGGGCGTTTGCATGAGGTTCCTGGCGACTGGTTCCTGAGCCTCAATATTTCACCGCGCTGGATCAGCCGTCTGCGCCCCGGCCAACCGCTGCCAAGCCTCAAACAGTTGCAACGTCATGGCATCCCACCTCAGCGCATCGTCTTCGAAATCACCGAACTGGGCGGCGACAGCCAGCGCTTGAGTGACGTCGTGGCGCGTTACCGTGAAGCCGGGGCGCGCATCGCCATCGACGACTTCGGCGCCGGTTATTCGCAGCTGGATCGCGTCCTCGCATTGCAACCGGACATTCTCAAGCTGGACATGCGCCTGTTTCAGGCCGCTGCCCGCGGCGGACCCAGCAGCGATGTGGTCAGGGCCTTGGCCCAGATGGCTGAAAAAACGGGCTGCTGGATCATCGCCGAAGGTGTCGAAACCGAGGCCGAACTCCACTTCGCACTGGAGTGCGGCTCACGCTACGTGCAGGGCTTTCTGTTCGCCAAGGCAGAAATGGAGTTCTTCGCGGCCGATGCGTTTGTCGAACGATTCGCCGAACTGCGCGATCGCTACGTGATGCAGAAAGTGGTCGAGCGCGAGCGCCTGATGAATCTGCGCAAACAGCTCAGTCAGCTGATGCTGCGCCTGCAAGCCTGGGCCGAGGGCGATGCCCCTTTAGACGAGTTGCCGGACGTTCAGGAGTACCCCTGGCTTCTGCGGTTCTACCAGTGTGACCGACACGGCACGCAACTCACCCCCAACGTCGAGCGGCGCAACGGCGCGTGGACGGCCGATACCCGCTACCTGGGCCATAACTGGTCGTGGCGCCCCTACTTCTATCATCTGCTTGCAGAGGGTTGGCATGAGCGGCGGTTGACGCTGTCCAACACCTACCGTGACGCCACCAGCAACCAGTACTGCCTCACCGCTGGGCAGTTCTTCGACAACGGACAGCGACTGTTGCTGATCGACGTCGACGCGGCGGGATTTTAATCCCGCACTCGGCCCCATCTTCTGCTTGCAGCCCGACGGACGAACCGGGAAGCTAGGCCGGTAATCACCCGATGGAGTACCGGCCTTGGATTGGCAAACCCTGCTCACCCGCGAGCGCCTTGGCAAAACCCTGCACAGCCCTGAAGAACTGGGGCGCAGCCCGTTCCACAAGGACCACGACCGGATCATTTTCTCCGGCGCCTTTCGCCGCCTCGGACGTAAGACCCAGGTTCACCCAGTCACCAGCAATGACCACATTCACACACGGTTGACCCACTCACTGGAAGTCAGCTGCGTGGGCCGTTCGCTGGGCATGCGTGTCGGCGAAACCCTGCGCAGCGCGCTGCCCGACTGGTGCGAGCCGAGCGATCTGGGCATGGTCGTGCAATCGGCGTGTCTGGCCCACGATATCGGCAATCCACCGTTCGGCCACTCCGGCGAAGACGCGATTCGCAACTGGTTCAAGCAAGCGGCCGGACGCGGTTGGCTGGATGGCATGAGCGAGGTTGAGCGCAACGACTTCCTTAATTTCGAAGGCAACGCCCAGGGTTTCCGGGTCCTGACCCAGCTCGAATATCACCAGTTCGAAGGTGGCACCCGGCTCACCTACGCGACACTGGGCACCTACCTGAAATATCCATGGACCGCCCGGCACGCCGACTCTCTTGGGTACAAGAAGCACAAGTTCGGCTGCTATCAGAGCGAGCTGCCGATCCTGGAGCAGATCGCTCACAAGCTCGGCCTTCCGCAGCTGGAAGAACAGCGCTGGGCACGCCACCCACTGGTCTATCTCATGGAGGCGGCTGACGACATCTGTTACGCCTTGATTGACCTTGAGGACGGGCTGGAGATGGAGTTGCTGACCTACCCGGAAGTGGAATCCCTGCTGCTGGGCCTGGTAGGCGACGACCTGCCCGAGACCTATCGTCAACTCGGCCCGGGTGATTCCCGTCGACGCAAGCTGGCGATCCTGCGCGGCAAAGCGATCGAACACCTGACCAATGCAGCCGCACGCGCCTTCGTCGAGCAACAGGATGCATTGCTTGCGGGCACGTTGCAGGGCGACCTGGTAGAGCACATGCACGGCCCGGCCAAGCGCTGCGTCCTGAATGCCAAGGACATGGCACGCAAGAAAATCTTCCAGGACAAACGCAAGACCCTGCACGAGATCGGCGCCTACACCACGCTGGAGATTCTGTTGAACGCGTTCTGTGGCGCCGCACTGGAGCAATTTGGCGGCCATACACCGTCGTTCAAAAGCCGACGCATTCTGGATCTCTTGGGCAACAGCGCGCCGGATCCGAAGGCGCCCCTGCACACGTCCTTCCTGCGGGTCATCGATTTCATCGCGGGAATGACTGACAGTTACGCCAGCGAAATGGCTCGCGAGATGACGGGCCGATCGAGCCCGATCTGAACCGCCAGGGCTGACGCGACCGAATCAGCCTGATCGTTCAGCAGCCCGAATTCCGTCAGGAGTTTGGGCTTTTCTTTTCATGACATCCGGAAAAGAAAACCGAATCTTCGGATGTTTCCCACGCACCAATCAGACTCGTCCTATCGCCGCCCTCACACCTCTACCGAATAATCCGCCAGCTCGTTAACGCCGGCAGACTCGAGTCATTACCTGCTCGCCGACCTCATTCGCAACCACTCCTGTCGAGCGCCCCGTCCCGTGGCTGCGCCCGATCAGGGTTTGTCGCTCAGCCTGGAAAGACCGATGTTCAAACGCAACCTGCGAATCCTGCTGGTAGAGGACCACCCGTTCCAGCTCATCGCCCTGCAGATTTTGCTCAACAACCATGGCCTTTACCTGCTGACACCGGCCTTGAATGCCCGTGAGGCGCTCGCCGCGCTGGAACGCAGCGACAAACCCTACGACCTGCTGCTGTGCGATCAGCGTCTGCCGGACATGTGCGGCATCGAACTGGTGGAGAAAGCCAGCCAGCATGGATGGGTCGATCACGCCGTGCTGCTCAGCGGTCTCGATGCCTCGCAACTGGCCGACATCGAACGCGAGGCCCGGGCGCGAGGCGTCCCATTATTGGGCTGCCTGAACAAGCCACTGAACACGCTGGAACTCTTACGACTCATTACGCCCACGGACAGTGACCCCTGACGCTTCTTGAACATCTCACGGACACTTAACTGCACCCGACTGCGAATAACGACTATGTTTGTACGCTAAGTTTTCGCAGACATACCGCACAGGCTTGCTGTCTGAAAACATCAATCGCTTAGAGGGAGCGCCGCCGATATACGCCCGTGCAGGATCATGACTGTTCGAAATAAACATATTTATTCTGATAACTTTTTCAACGTAGAAAACCTCGACTTTTTTAAACATTTATGGTCCCCATGGATATTGACGTACGTCAATGCGGTAATTTTTGTAGGATCTTTCCCATATACCGTTGCAGGCCTGTTCTCTTCATGTGCGCCTTCCAACATCTGGGATATGGTGCGTGCATTCTTCGCTGCTTGTTATGGATTGAATCATGAACTCAGTTTTTATCATTGACGATCACCCGGTCATTCGCATGGCCATCCGAATGCTGCTGGAAAACGAAAATTACGAGATTGTCGGCGAGACCGATAATGGCGTGGACGCCATGCAGATGGTGCGCGAATGCATGCCAGACCTCATCATTCTCGATATCAGCATCCCCAAACTCGATGGCCTGGAAGCGCTGTCGCGCTTCAATGCGATGAACCTTCCGGCAAAGATTCTTGTGCTGACGGCGCAAGCGCCCAGCCTGTTCGCAATACGCTGCATGCAATCGGGCGCGGCGGGATATGTCTGCAAGCAGGAAGACCTCACAGAACTTGTCAGTTCGGTGAAAGCCGTACTTTCCGGCTACAATTATTTCCCGAGCCAGGCGCTCGCCACTGCCACCACACAAATCGGTGACCCTAACGAACTCGAACGTTTCAAGCTGGTCAATGACCGCGAACTCATGGTCTTGCAGTTATTTGCCCAGGGCCGGACAAACAAGGAAATCGCCAAGGGCATGTTTCTCAGCAACAAGACCGTGAGTACATACAAAACCCGTCTGATGCAAAAACTCAAAGCCAAAACTCTGGTAGAACTTATCGAGATGGCAAAACGTAACGCGCTAGTGTGAGAAACAGGATGTCGAAGGGGATAAAGGACTATTGGATAGCGGCCGTACTTGTTTGCCTGAGCATCACGCCCCAGGCTCAATCCGTTGCTGCCGAACGCTATACCCTGCTGAGTCGCTCCAACCCCGCGCACATGGACGTGACGCTGGACCGAACCCAATGGCAGTGGGTACGTAACAAACGCGAATTGGTTCTAGGCACCTCGGCGCCTGACTACCCCCCTTTCGACATGACCCTCACCGGTCACGACTACGAAGGCTTCACGGCAGATTACGTCGGCATCCTCGGTCGCGCACTGGACCTGCCAGTCCGGGTGCTGCGCTATGGATCCCGCGACCTCGCGATCCAGGCGCTGTCGAACGGCGAGATCGATCTGCTCGGCAGCGCCAACGGCTACGAAGCGGCCGCGCAAAATATTACGTTGTCATTACCCTATGCGGTCGACCAACCGGTACTGGTGACGCGTGTCGGCGAAAGCCGCCCGTTGACCGAGGGCCTCAACGCCCTGCGCCTGAGCATGGCCTATCACTACCTGCCCCCCGAAGAGATTGCAGCGCTGTACCCCAAAGCGCGCCTGCAGACCTTTCCCTCGTTTCAGAGCGCGATCAATGCCGTGGCCTTCAATCAGGCAGATGTCTTCCTGGGCGACGCCATTTCCACGCATTACGTCATCAACAAGGGTTACCTCAACAACGTGCAGATGGCCAATTTCGGCAAGCACGAAGCCAATGGTTTCAGCTTCGCGGTGCGCACCGGTAACACCGCGTTGCTGGAGATCGTGAACCTGATCCTCAAGGGCATTCCCATTGAGGAGCGCATCGCGATTTCCAAGCGCTGGGGCGCTGGCAGCGACCTGATGCTGACCGATCAGAAGTTACAGCTGACCCAGCGTGAAGAGCGCTGGATCGCCCAGCACCCGACGATCCGGGTGGTGATCAACGATGCCTACGCCCCGCTCACGTTCTTTGACGCCAGCGGTAATTTTCGCGGCGTGACAGCCGACCTGCTCGACCTGATCAGACTCAGGACCGGATTGCGATTCGAAGTCACCCATGCGCCCAGCATGAACGACATGATGAACCGGCTCAGTCAGGGGCAGGCCGATCTGATCGGTGCGATGGTCCAGAGCGACGAACGTGAAAATCGCTTCAACTTCAGTCGCCCTTACATGGACAACCCGTTCGTGCTGGTGACCCGCAAGGAAACATCCAGCCCCGCCAACCTTGATCAACTGGACGGCAAACGCGTCGCCTTGACCCTGGGCAGCCCGATCCTGCCGTACCTGCAGCAGGCGTACCCCGGTATTTATCCCGTGGAGGTCGACAACCCCGCACAGGCCCTGGACATGCTCGCTCATGGCCGCGTGGAAGGCACCATCACCTCGCTGTTCAGCGCCAGTTATTTCCTGTCCTCGCGCGCCCTTCACGATGCCTTGCAGATGCGCGTCACCGTTGGCCAGGAGCCCGCCCGCATCGCCATGGCGACCTCCCGCAACGCCACGGAACTCAGCGCCATTATCGACAAGGCGCTATCAAGCATCGCACCCGAAGACCTTGCGGTGATCAACAACCGTTGGCGGACCTACATTCCACCTGGCCGCGGTGGGTGGCAGGACTACCAGCTACTGGTCTATCAGATCGTCGCCGGCGCCAGCCTGCTGCTGTTTGGGTCGCTTGCCTGGAATGCGTGGATGCGCCGCCAGATCAAACAACGCGAACGCGCCGAACGCGCCTTGAGCGACCAGTTCGAGTTCATGAGCGCATTGGTCAACGGCACGCCGCACCCGATCTACGTACGGGACCGCAACGGCCTGCTGCAGATGTGCAACGAAAGCTACCTGACGGCGTTCTCCGCCAAGCGCGAAGAGGTGATCGGCATGACCATCCTGGATGGCGTGCTGAGCGATGTCCAGGAAGCACAACAGTATGTGGCGGACTACCAGACCGTCATGGAGCAGGACACGCCATTGATCCTTGATCGATCACTGCACATCGGCGACCGGTCGTTGACCATCTATCACTGGATCCTGCCTTTTCGCGATTCGCTCGGTAAAGTCCAGGGCATCATCGGCGGCTGGATAGACATCAGTGAGCGACGTCAGTTGATCGAGGAATTGCAGACCGCCAAACAGCAAGCCGATGACGCCAACCGCGCCAAAAGCACCTTTCTCGCCACCATGAGCCATGAGATACGCACGCCGATGAACGCAGTCATCGGGATGCTGGAGCTCGCGCTCAAACGGGCGGATCAAGGTCAACTCGATCGCCCCGCCATCGAGGTCGCCTACAGTTCGGCCAAGGATCTGCTGGAACTGATCGGCGACATTCTCGACATCGCCCGTATCGAATCCGGGCGCCTGACCTTGAGCCCCGAGCGTGCCAACCTGCGCCAGCTCGTGGAGTCGGTGGTCAGGGTGTTCGATGGCCTCGCGCGTCAGAAGAGCCTGACGCTGCAACTGGATCTGGACAGCCGAATCAACGTCGACGTACTGATCGATCCCCTGCGGTTCAAACAGATTCTCTCCAACCTGATCAGCAACGCCATCAAGTTCACCCAGGAGGGCCAGGTCCGCATCAGCCTGCAGGTCGAAGACTCTTCCCACGAACAACAGATCCGTCTTGAAGTGATCATTCAGGACAGCGGTATCGGCATCACCGAAGACGACCAGTTGCGCCTCTTTGCCCCTTTTGCACAAGCCGACAACAGCGGTCACCTCGCCCGGACAGGCGCAGGGCTCGGGCTCGTCATTTGCCGCAGCCTGTGCGAAATGATGGGCGGCACACTGGCCCTCCACAGCCAGCCAGGCCAGGGCACACAGGTTCAAATGATGTTCGAACTGACCTCACTCGACCCGGTCGCAAATCTGGCGCCCGTGCGGGAGGACGACGAGCGCGCCTGCGCGACACTGGACATTTTGGTGGTCGACGATCATCCGGCCAATCGCCTGCTGCTGTGCCAGCAGCTGGGCTTTCTGGGCCATCGCTGCGACGTCGCCGAACAAGGCGCTCAAGGCCTGGAGCGGTGGCTGGCCCGCCCGTTCGATCTGGTGATCGTCGACTGCAACATGCCGGTGATGAATGGTTACGACCTGACCCGGGCCATACGCACCCATGAACGGGGGCATGCACAGGCGCCATGCACCGTGCTCGGTTTCACCGCCAACGCGCAGCCAGAGGAGAAACAGCGTTGCCGTGATGCGGGAATGGACGACTGCCTCTTCAAACCGATCAGTCTGACCGCGCTCAACGACCGACTGTCCCGAGTCGCCGCCAGGCCAGCCAACCAGAACCAGACGGCAGACGTTGCGGCGTTCGACATGGCAAGCATCGTGGCATTGACCGGTAATCGCCCCGAGATGATTCAGCACCTGATCAGCCAACTGATCACCAGCAGTCGGGACGATGTCGAAGAATTGTGCGAAGTGAGCGCGCGAGGCAGCACCGAAGCGATCAAGGACGTCGCGCACAAGATCAAAGGTGCGGCCCGGATCATCAGCGCCCGCACTGTCATCGATCTGTGCGAACGACTCGAGGAGGCGTGTGACGCCGCCGCTTCAGGGTCGACCCTTTCGGCCCATACCGAAGCGTTGGTGAAGGCAATGGCCGCGCTCGAACTCGGCCTGTTGAAGCACCGGCAGCCCGCACGCCAGGGTTTTACAGAAGGGTAAACATAAAAAAGGGAAGCAGGCTCGTCGCCTGCTTCCCTTTTTACCCACTCGACTGCGATCAGGCAGGCTTGTTGATTGGCTTTTCCGGGTACCAGGCGTCCAGCAGCGGGCTGACTTTAACCTCGGTCAGCTCTTCACGAGCCTTCAACCAGCTCTCAACGGTTGCGCGTTGCTCTTCGGTAACCGAACCACGGTTCGCGAGGCAGACCAGACCGTAGTCATCGCCACCGACGTAATCCAGACCGTTGGCATCCATCGCTTCTTCCAGGAAGGCGTCGAGGAACGCTTCGATCTCCTCGTCGCCCAGGTTTTCCTTGAAATCCAGGTTCAGTTCAAAACCCAGCTCCTGGAATTCATCCACGCAGAGTTTTTTGCGCAGACGGCGGGAACGGTTAGTCGCCATGGAAACATCCTCAAAAGTAAAATATCGGGCGGCACTCTACCAGCTTGGCCGCACAAAAGCCCGAAACCCGCGCCATCAGGCGACGACGCAGCACAGAAAATCGCGTTTTAACGTGACAATCCGGTGGCATTTGAAAAAATAGCCCGGTTTGACGGCCCTACCCCGGCGCAAGTCACGAAAGCTTGGGGCATAATGCCGCTTTATCAGGTCGCCATGTTTCAGCCGCTTAGGGGAGACACTATTTTTCGGCTACCTTTTTTACGTCACGAGGGAATCCATCCCCTCCTATGTTCCCCTCTTTACGCAGTAGGGTTTTATTGAATGATCAAGTCTTTGCGTCCGCTGTTTTTTGCCACCCTGCTTCTGCCGATTTCAATCTCCGTTTCTGCTGCCCCGATCAATACCGCCCTGCCTCCCAAGGTCCAGGAAGCCATCAAGGCAAGCAAACTCGATAACAACGCCCTTTCGCTGGTCATGCTGCCTGTCACAGGGCCTGGCACTCCGACCGTCTTCAACGCCGACGTTTCGGTCAACCCTGCTTCGACCATGAAGCTGGTGACCACGTACGCCGCGCTGGAAATGCTCGGCCCGACCCATCAATGGAAAACCGAGTTCTACACCGATGGCACCCTGAGCAACGGCGTGTTGCGCGGCAACCTCTACCTCAAGGGAGGTGGCGATCCGAAGCTGAACATGGAGAAGCTCTGGCTGTTGATGCGAGATCTGCGCGCCAACGGTGTGCAGCAGATCACGGGGGATCTGGTCCTGGACCGTAGCCACTTCATTCAGCCGCAATTGCCGGTGTTCGATGACGACGGCAATGACAAGAACAAGCCGTTTCTGGTTCGCCCGGACTCGTTGATGGTCAACCTCAAGGCCTTGCGCTTCGTGACTCGCAACGACGGCGGCAAGATTCTGGTGTCGGTGGAGCCGCCGATTGCCGCGATCCACATCAATAATCAGGTCAAGGCGCTGTCCTCGAACAAGTGCACGGGCGATGTGCTGTACAACCCGGTTCCGGAAGCCGATGGCGGTATCACGGTTACGGTTTCCGGCCAGCTGGGCGACGGTTGCAACTCGCAGACGTATCTGTCGCTGCTCGATCATCCGACCTACACCGCAGGTGCCGTTCGCGCCATCTGGCAAGAACTGGGCGGCACCATCCTCGGCAAGGACCGTCTGGACGTCGTGCCTGGCGGCGCAAAGTTGCTGGCAAAAGCCTACTCGCCAGACCTGGCCGAGATCATTCGCGACATCAACAAATTCAGTAACAACACCATGGCCCAGCAGTTGTTCCTGAGCCTGGGGTCGGAGTTCCGCAATGAAGCCGACGGCGATGACGCAAAGGCCGCACAGCGCGTGATTCGTCAGTGGCTGGCAAAGAAAGGCATTACTGCGCCGCATCTGGTCATGGAAAACGGATCGGGGCTTTCCCGCGCTGAACGCGTCAGCGCCCGTGAGATGGCACAGATGCTTCAGGCCGCGTGGAACAGCCCGTATCAGGCAGAGTTCATGAGTTCGCTGCCGCTGGCAGGCATGGACGGCACCATGCGCAAGCGCCTGAAACGGACCGCCTTGCGCGGCGAAGCGCACATCAAGACCGGCACCTTGAATACGGTCCGTGCGATCGCGGGCTTCAGCCGCGACAGCAACGGCAACACCTGGGTCGTCGTCGCCATCCTTAACGACCCACGTCCATGGGGCGCGTCGTCGGTGCTCGATGAAGTATTGGTGAGCATGTTCAATCAGCCAAAACTGGCCAATACCGCCATCTCGTTGCAGCAGTAACCTTTCAAACCTCGTGCGCGCTGCCGTTCTACACAGCGCGCGCGACGTCTCCTGCCAGCGGTCAGCGCCCGCCCACCCTCAGAGGACCGAGGACCTGCTTGCGCACGTCCTGCAGATACGATCATCCCAAGACCTGCCGCTCAGGCCATGTCATTCGGCACCGGGCAGACGCAATCCGACGTTTCTGACAAGGATGTCATCCACGCCTGTCGCGAGCAGCGCTAAGCTCGGCGCTCGTCAACCCACACAGGACTGTGACATTCATGAAAACATCCACTGGCAAACGACTGCGTGACACCTTGCTGGTTTCAAGCCTGCTGGTGTCGGCGCTGATGATCGCCACACCTTCCCAAGCCGAAGACGCCAAGCCGACCCGGGTACGCGGCGCGATTACCGCCGTCGAAGGTGACCTGCTGAAGGTGCATAGCAACCGGGGTGAGGACCTGCAGATCAACTTGACCAAGGAGACCCAGGTACGTGGCGTGACCCTCGCCCAAGTGTCCGAGATCAAACCCGGCAGCTACATTGGCTCAGCGGCAGTTCCACAGGCAGATGGCACGCTCAAGGCACTCGAGGTTCATGTGTTCCCGCCGGAAATGGCCGGTACTGGCGATGGCCACCGGGCATTCGATCTGGGCAAGGACAGCACCATGACCAACGGCTCGGTGGGGGATCTGGTGACGAGTAACGGTCGCACCATCACGGTGAATTACAAAGGCGGTCAAAAGAAGATCGTCATCCCCGATGACGTGCCCATCGTCAACTTGGTACCCGCCGACCGAAGCCTGCTCAAGCCTGGCGTGAAGGTGGTGTTGCAGGCACAGAAAACCGATGACGGTGCGTTGAACGCTGTGTCGATTTCTGCGGGAGAGAATGGCGTGACACCGCCGATGTGAGGAAGCCGACGTAAGCAATCAGCATAAGCAATCAGCAGAAGGAACGACGGCTTGCCAATGAGCTTGAGGGGGAAATCATTCGCGGCAAATACGGTGAGGCGATACGCAAGCATCCCCGCCCCCAACCCCGCGAATGAACGCCCTTCTGCTGCGTCCGGATGACCCGTTACAGGCAGGTCGCCAACACGGCACCGCGCTGGTCGACGGCCTTGGCGCCCGCCTTGCCATAGAAATTGATGGTGGTTGACGCCCCTTTGCCTATCACGTCAGCGAAGTACTCGCCTTCGGTGGTGTAGACGGTGAATTCGCCAGAATTGCCTTTATCCATGAACACGTCGGCGACATCACCGAACAGTTGCACGTTGGCCCAGGTCACTTTAATGCACTCAGCGACCGCCGCAGCCGGCTTCTGGCTGGTGTACACCTGTGCCGGACCCGCCGAGCGCGTGTGATTCAAGCTCATGCAACCCGCCAGCATTGCCAGCGCTACTGCTCCCGCCCAGTGTTTCATGACAGTCCTTTCGATAAAAAAGGAGCGATATTAGCAGCAAAGGCCAAGCGCCGCGCCGACGGGTGGGTTGATTACAGCCAATCAATCGTCAGGTTGCGCGGCTGGCGCAGCCGGAGCCGCCTTCCCTCCCTTACCGGGCTTGCCACCCTGCGCTGTCGATTTAGGTTCGGCAGCTGGCGCGACCGGCGCTGCCGCGGCGGCTTCCTTCTCGGCCATCGGCATCTGGTCAATGGTGCTGAAGATTTCCTTGGGATCGATGCTGCCTTTACGGTCGATCTTGATTTCTCCGTCCTTGCCGACCAGAAGCACCTGCGCTTGATCACCCGGCCGCGCGCCGAGTTTCAGATCACGTATCAACGCCATGGTCGACTGCGCATCCATGTCCTTGCCGTTACGCTGGCCGATCATGTTGACGATCGTGTAGAGCACCATGCTGCGCTTGGCAAAGGCCTCCTTGTTGGCCGGCTCATCAAGACTCTTCTTGAGACTCACCAACGTCGGATCCACCGAACTCGAGGCAATGATGATCAACGGACGGGACCTGCCCCGCTCTTGTCCCAGCGGGGTATCACTGTCTGCCGCCAGCAACGGGCTGGACACGGCAAACAGAATGGCGAGGGTCAGTGACCGACTTAACATACGCACCTCCTTTCGATATCCATGCACTGATGATCGCGCATCGTGGCAAAAGGTCCAGGCGATTGGTTGAAAAATCAGGATTTTTTTCTGAAGCGCTGGCGGTAAAAAACCGCAGGAAAGCCGTGAGAGGACCAGCACGGTTGAAGGTGAGCGATTGCCATGGGGAGAAAATCGTGAACAAAAAAAAGGGCGAATCTTTCGATTCGCCCTTTTTCGGACCGCCCAGCAGAGCGGATTTTGTTTGGTAGGCGCGATTGGACTCGAACCAACGACCCCCACCATGTCAAGGTGGTGCTCTAACCAACTGAGCTACGTGCCTGCTGTGGGTCGGCATTCTACGGATATTCAGATAGCTGTCAACGTCTTTTTTTCACACTAACCCTATGAATATGCGAATTTTTTGCAGCTACCGACGCCCGCAATGGCAGACAACGTCAACGGTGCGTCCGGCGCCCCGCACTTTTCGCCTCCTATACTGAAAAAACCGCAGGGCGACGCGCTGATCGACGTCGAAGGATCCATCGCCCTCGCCACATTCAAGGGATTGCCATCGTGAACGTGCGCACCCTGATCGTTACGCTGCTGGTGATCCTGACGGGCTGCACGTCCGCCCAGAAAACCGCGCCCGCAGTCGTGCAGATTTCGCCCCAAACGTGGCATCAGGTCGACCAGGAAATACTGGCCGCATCGAAGACTGCCACCGCGCCGGCCCGCCGCTACGCCACGCAAACCATGGACAGCTGGATGGACAGCGTCTATCAGCGTACCGAGTCCGACTTCATCCCCTGGTTCACCGGTTACTGGACCCAGCAGTGGCTGACCGTCAAAGTCAGCTGGTACAAAGTCAGCAGCCAGAAAGGTGAACAGACACCCGCGCAACGTCTGGACGGCTACTTACAGGAGCAATACCACGAGCGCGTGCTGGACCCGGTGTCCGAGCAGATCGATCCCGATGCGGTCACCGCTCAGGCAACGGCCTACTACATCCAGCTGCTGGGTCAGCAACTGCCTTCCATTGCCCAGCGCTACAACATTCCGAACGAGCAGTTCGACGCCCATTTGAACGGAATTCCCGCCATCACACTGGCGCCACCTGCGACCAGCAACGCAACACTGTATCAACTGACCCATGCCGAGCCGCTGGCGAAGATGCCCGCCTACGTCGCGCTCATCGACCAGGTTCATAAAGCAGCCACCGGACCCGATGCGGGGCGGCCTGATGCCGGCATTTCTTCGGTAGCGATCCACTCCAGCGAGAAGCTTGAAGCCAGCCTCGCCCCGCGCGGAGCGGCCAGTGCCATTGCTGCCGCAGTGGGTCGGGTTGCTGGCCTGATGATCTCAGTCGGCATGGCGGGTTTCGGCGCTATTACCCATCAGAATGAGCGGGCCGAAATGGAAGAGCAGCTGCGCAACAGCCTTTATGCGGCGCTCAACGAGAAGAAACGCAGCCTGATCGACAATCCGGAGTTTGGCGTGCTGGCCGGTGTTTATTACGTAGCAGGTCAGATTGAAGGCAGTCTGGGCGACGCGCCCTTGTTGCCGTCACCGCTGGACAGCCTGAACACCCCGTAAAACCACTGAGCGCGACTGCCGCTGGTCGCCGTGATGGCACTATGTTTGAAGTCCGACGGCCCAATGTGCAGTTAGGACCGAAGACATGGAGATCACCTGATGAACAAATCATTTGCGGCATTCGCGCTGGGTTGCACCCTCACTCTCACTTCGCTGGCGGCCATGGCTGGCTCCACGTCACCCGACATGGGGCCTCCGCCCTCGCAAACCGGCGTCGACCCAAGGACCCAGGGCAACGATATTCAAAGGCAAGGAACCGACATGGACAAAGGCGACCCGGCTACCGGCATTCGTCGCGGCATGAACACCGGCGCAATGAGCAACGGTACCGGCGGCAGCAATGATGCCGACTTGCCCGGTGGTGACACCACGGGAGGCGGCGCCGCAGGCAGCGGATCGAAAGGCTCAGCAGGTGGCGCCTCCAGCGCCGGCGGTGCAGGAGGCTAGACCGAAAGGCTTAGGCGCATATGGCCAGACGCTGACCTTGCCTGGATGTGAACCTCAAAACCGTCGACAGGTCGCGTATCATCACGGGCCTGTTACAAAGCGCTGTTAATAAAAGGAGCAAGGCGGATACGGTGTTCGCTCTGCCCTTTCGGTTTTGAGGAAGATGACCGTGGGAATAAAGAAATCCGCGCTGGAACTCAAGCGTGACCTGAACGCAATTGCCGCGAATCTGGAAAGCACGGCGGGCGAGATCAGTCGTTTGGCTGAACGTGTTAAAGACGTTGACGTCGTGGCCGTGCTCCACCTCATGAATCAACAATACAAGGATGCCGACCGACTGCGCGCGTACGTCGACGAGATCAAAGCCGGGCGAATCACGCGCAGCAAGGCAGACTGATTTCGCATCGCTCAATGTGAGTCGAAATGCAAAAAGGGCGGCCCTTTCGGGTCGCCCTTTTTATTACCGCCCAGCAGAGCGGATTTTGTCTGGTAGGCGCGATTGGACTCGAACCAACGACCCCCACCATGTCAAGGTGGTGCTCTAACCAACTGAGCTACGTGCCTGCTGTGGGGCGGCATTCTACGGATATTCAACAGACTGTCAACAGTGCCGTTTTAGTAAACCCATGAAATTTTTGATTTTTTAATCTGACTCCCGATCAAGTGGCACATATTTAGGACACTTTATCCTCCCGCCCGCTGGTGGCGGCTTTTTATCTCAGGTAGGATCGGCGCATTCGTAAAATATATTAGACAGGGGCCTTCAGGATGACCAACACCGCATACCCGCAGTCGTACTACGCTGCCTCCGCCAACCCCGCCCCTGCCCGACCGGTATTGCAAGGTGAAGTGGATACGGATGTGTGCGTCATCGGTGCCGGTTACACCGGTCTGTCGAGCGCGCTCTTTCTGCTGGAGAACGGCTTCAAGGTCACGGTGCTTGAGGCAGCAAAAGTTGGCTTCGGGGCGTCCGGCCGAAACGGTGGCCAGATCGTCAACAGTTACAGCCGCGATATCGATGTGATCGAGCGCACCGTCGGACCCAGGCAAGCGCAGCTGATGGGCATGATGGCTTTCGAAGGCGGTCGCATTATCCGCGAGCGCGTCGCCCAGTATCGAATTCAATGCGACTTGAAGGACGGCGGCGTATTTGCGGCGATCACTGACAAGCAGATGGGCCATCTGGAGTCACAGAAAAAGCTCTGGGAGCGCTATGGCCATACCCAGCTGGAATTGATGGACCAGCGTCGCATTCGTGAAGTGGTGGCCTGCGACCAATACATTGGCGGCATGCTCGACATGAGCGGCGGCCATATCCACCCGCTGAACCTGGCGCTGGGCGAAGCCGCCGCTGTGGAATCTCTGGGCGGTACGATTTACGAGCAGTCGGCGGCGATTCGCATCGAGCGCGGCGCCAATCCGGTGGTCTACACGGAGCAAGGCAAGGTTCGCGCGAAGTTCATCATCGTTGCCGGCAACGCCTATCTGGGCAACCTGGTGCCGGAACTGGCCGCGAAATCGATGCCATGCGGCACGCAGGTCATCACTACCGAGCCACTGAGCGAAGAACTGGCGAGCACACTCCTGCCGCAGGACTACTGCGTGGAAGACTGCAATTACCTGCTCGACTACTACCGACTCTCAGGCGACAAGCGCCTGATCTTCGGCGGCGGTGTGGTCTACGGGGCACGGGACCCGGCGAACATCGAAGCGATCATTCGACCGAAGATGCTCAAGGCGTTTCCGCAATTGAAGGATGTGAAGATCGATTACGCCTGGACAGGCAATTTCCTTTTGACCTTGTCCCGCCTGCCGCAGGTCGGTCGCCTGGGCGACAACATCTATTATTCACAAGGGTGCAGCGGCCACGGCGTGACGTACACGCACCTGGCAGGCAAGGTGCTGGCCGAGGCATTGCGCGGACAGGCCGAGCGTTTCGATGCGTTCGCCGGCCTGCCTCACTACCCGTTCCCGGGCGGACAGATGTTGCGTACTCCGCTGACCGCCTTGGGTGCGTGGTATTACAGCCTGCGCGATAAGCTTGGGTTCTGATTCAAGAAGCAGAAACGATAACGCGCAGCATCAATGCGCGTTATTAAGCGTCTTGACCGCTTCGCCCGCGGCCTGCTCTTGCCCGGCCTGAGCCAGATCATTGGCAGCCTTGAGCCAGCGCTCGCGGTCGACCGGGACCGGAAGCTGACGAGGGCTCTGCACCAGCACGGCCCAATTGCCCGCGTTGTCCCAGTCCGAGGTGAACGCTTCGAAACTCACGGTCAGGCGACCGAGCCCGGTATAGATCAACACGGTGCGCTTGTTCTGATTGAAGCCCACCAACACACCGTAACGTTGGTCTTTCCACCACATCGAGCCTTCGGAGAATCGAAGCAGCACCGGGTAACCCGCAGAGACTTGAGCCAAGAGATCGGGGAACTGATGATCGACGGGGTAGACGACGAAACCGTATTCACGCGCCAGGTTCGCCATGTTCTGATCAAGCTTTTCTTCAGCGCCTGGCAGCTTCAGCGGCTTCTCAAGCAAACCCGGCGTGGTCTGCACACCCTGCACGCTCAACATGCTGGCCAGTGCGAAGGGCCCGCTTTGATAAGCCTTCCCCCGAAAGAACGGCACCGAGTTGAGCTCGACGCGGTCTGGCAGGCGCTTGTATTGCGCCGGAACGCCCGGTTCATAGGCATGGGGATCCGCGCAACCGGCCAAGGCCAATACCATGCCCAGCGCCATCCACTTCCGTTTGGTTCCAGGGACATCCGATCGAAACATGCTTCACCCACTTGTCAGGTGCCGGGCAACCCACGACCCGGCCTGGACGCCGATCATAGAGCCGCCGACGCCCCGGGTATAGCCTCAATACGCAGTCAGCACGCGCCGATAGAACAAATCAGTCATGCAATTCATACCATCGGTCAATTTTCAGCAACAACCAGCGTACTAGACTGTCGGTTACTAAGAGACGAAAAGCGAAGACGCCGGAGGAACCTATGAGCCTCGGAATGACCCTTGTGATGTTGATCGTTGGCTGGCTGGCGGTTGCCGCGGCCATGCTATGGGGTGTGCTGCGGATTTCCCGCCGCCACCATCCGCACTACCGGAGTGCCGATGCAGCAAAGATGGCACAGGTTGTAGAGCGCAAACACCGTCATGCCGCCGCGCATTGACGCGAGTGCTTAACCTTTCAAGATTAACCCTGCAAAACGCAGTCAAAAAAAAACGGTCGGTGATGAACTTCATCCCCGACCGTTTTTCGTTTCAGCCTGCCGTCAGGCTTTCTCTGCCTGAGCCTCGGCTTCGAGGCGCCTCTGTCTGGCGCGTCGAACCAACATGTTCAGGCCCTCGATCAAGGCCGAGAACGCCATGGCGGTGTACACGTAGCCTTTGGGTACGTGGGCGCCAAAACCTTCGGCGATCAGCGTCATGCCGATCATGATCAGGAAGCCCAGCGCCAGCATGACCACGGTCGGGTTGTCGTTGATGAACTTCGCCAATGGCTCCGAGGCCACCAGCATCACGATCACGGCGGAAATCACGGCGATGATCATGATGGGCAGGTGTTCGGTCATGCCCACCGCGGTGACGATACTGTCGATGGAGAACACCAGGTCCAGCATCAGGATCTGACCGATCGCAGCGGCCATGCCCATAACGACGGTCTTGGACACCGCCTTCTCTTCTTCGCTCTTGATGTCGACGCTGTGGTGAATCTCGGTGGTCGCTTTCCACACCAGGAACAGACCACCGGCGATCAGGATCATGTCTTTCCAGGAGAACATCTGACCGAACACTTCAACCACCGGCTCGGTCAACTGCACGATCCACGCCACGGTGGTCAGCAAACCCAGACGCAGGATCAGCGCCATGCTGATACCGATACGACGCGCCTTGGTGCGCTGATGGACCGGCAGCTTGTTGGTCAGGATCGAGATAAAGATCAGGTTATCGATACCCAGCACGATTTCCATGACCACCAGGGTCGCCAATGCTACCCAGGCCGTGGGGCTGGCGGCCAATTGCAGAAGATATTCCATATACCGGTTGTCCAGGTTCTGTTGGAGGAGATAAGCCGGCAGTTTAGACGGACAAACACTTCAGAAAAATTCGTATTTTTTAGGCGTATACTTCGGCTTTTACGAAGTATTCAACGTTCCGAGACCACACATGCTCAATTACCGACAACTGCATTACTTCTGGGTGGTCGCCAAAACCGGCAGCATCGTGCGGGCCTGCGAGCAGTTGAACCTGACGCCCCAGACCGTGAGCGGACAAATCAGTCTGCTGGAGCAGACCTACGGTGTGGAGTTGTTCAAGCGGGTCGGGCGTCAGTTGGAGCTGACTGAAACCGGTCGTACCGCCCTGCCCTATGCCGAGCAAATGTTTCAACTGGGCGGCGACCTCGAAGCCTTGCTGCGCGCGCAACCGCAAGAGCAGCAGATCCTGTTTCGCGTGGGCGTCGCTGATGTCGTGCCCAAGTCAATCGTCTATCGACTGATCGCGCCTACAATGGCGCTGAGCGAGCCGATACGCATTACCTGCCGCGAGGATCAGCTGGAGCGGTTGTTGGCGGACCTGGCGATTCAGCGCCTGGACCTGGTGATATCCGACAGCCCCATGCCGTCGCACCTGGACATCAAAGGCTATAGCCAGAAGCTGGGGGAATGCGGCGTCAGCTTCTTCGCGACCCGAGCGCTGGCCGCGACGTATGGCCAGGATTTCCCCCATGGGATGCAGGGCGCGCCCCTCCTGATTCCCGGTCAGCAGACGGTGGTACGCAGCCGTTTGATGCGCTGGTTCGCCGAGCAGAATGTGCAGCCGAAGATCGTCGGCGAGTTCGATGACAGCGCCTTGATGAAGGCATTCGGTAAGTCCGGCAGCGGAATTTTCATTGCGCCGAGCGTGATTGCCGATGAGGTGATGGAGCAGTATGACGTCGTGCTGATTGGTCAGACCGACGCCGTGACCGAGTCGTTTTACGCGATCTCGGTCGAGCGCAAGGTCAAGCACCCCGGCATCGTGGCCATCACCGAGGGCGCCCGAAGCCAGCTGTTCACCGACTGAATCAGGCGCTGCAGGCCGCAGCGCCTGGCTTGGCGACCATCAACAACAGCGCCAGAAGGATCGACAACAGAATGATCCCGGCAGCTGCGAAGCCCAGACTGGCCAGGCCAAGGTGGTCGATGACCCGACCGCCGATGATCGCGCCAATGCCGATGCCCAGGTTGGCCCCGGCAATGTTCAGCGACGCGGCAAAGGCCGGAGCCTGTGGCGCCGCCTTCATCAAACGCACATGGCTGACGAGGAACAAGGCGGCCTGCGTCACGCCCCATACCGCGAGGGCCAGGGCCAGCGCAGGCAGAGAATGCATGCTTGGCACCACCATGACCATCCCGCCAATCATGAACGTGCAAAACGTCAGGCTGGCAATCAGCGGGTGGCGATCCACCAGACGTCCGCCCAGCGAGTTGCCCAACAAGCCGACGGCACCGAAGCCCATCAAGCACCAGCCCACGACGGTGCCGTTGAAACCGGCCAGACGCTCAAGCATGTCCGCCAGATAGGTGTACGCCGTAAACATGCCGCTGAACACTAACACCGACAGCAGGACATGGCCCTGCATGACCGGGCTGCGCAGGATCCGGAACTGACTGCGAAAGGATGCCTGATCCTTGTGCACGCTTTTCGGCAGGTAGATGAACAGCAGCAACGCCTTGGCGAAGGCAACGACCGACAGGATCGCAAATGCACTGCGCCAGCCGAACGCGTCGGAAATCAGCGTACCGACCGGAATGCCGAACACCGTGGCGCAGACGATGCCGAAGCCGATCTTGGCAATCGCGCGTCCAGCGTGGTCCGGCCCGACAATGTCAACCGCCGTCTCGCTGGCGAGCGCCCAGAACACAGGCAGACCGAGCGCCGGTATCAAACGGGCAATCGCCATCACCCCGATGTTCGGCGCCATCGCCGCCACGGCATTGGCGAAACCGAACATGATCAGCACCGAAATAAACAGGCGCTTGCGCTCGAAGCGCGAAAAGTACGCCGTCAGGAAAGGACCGAAACAGGCCACGGTGAAGGCGAACAAGGTGACCAGCAGGCCGGCTTGAGGGATTGTCACGGCCAGATCGCGAGCGATGGCCGGCAACAGACCGACAATGACGAACTCCGTGGTCAGCACCGTGAAACCGGCTGCCGACAACAGATAGATGGGGAAAAACATTAAAACTCCAGAACGACAAAACGACCCGTCAGTGAAGAGAGGTCGGTCAGGGTGCCATTAAGCGGAACGCGGATGGTATCAGAGACCGGCGCGCAGGGGGCCGGCGAATCCAGAGCAATGAGCGTAACCGCCGCCTGAGCAGATTCAGACGGCGGCGCAGTTCAGACGTTCAGTCCGCGCTGCCGGGAGAGCAGGTCAGAACGTGCCCATGTAATCACGTTTTCCGACTTCAACGCCGTTGTGACGCAGCAGGTCGTAGGTGGTGGTGACGTGGAAGAAGAACTGCGGCAGCGAGTAATGCAGCAGGTAGCTCTGGGTGCTCAGACGCTTTTCCTTGTCGGTGCCCGGACGCAGAACGATTTCGCGCTCTTCGTTGCCGTTGACCTGGTCAGGCGTGATGGTATCCAGAAACGCCAGGACTTTGGACAGCAGTGCTTGCAGGTCGGCAAAGGTGGTTTCGGTGTCGTCATACTTCGGCATTTCAACGCCGGCCAGACGTGCGCCTGCACCTTTGGCGAAATCGACAGCGATCTGCACCTGGCGAACCAGCGGGAACATGTCCGGGAACAGGCGTGCTTGCAACAGCGCGTCTGGCTGGATGTTTTTGGCGGTGGCGTGGGCTTCACCTTTGGCCAGGACAGCGCCCAGCGCGGTCAGCATTTGCTTGAAGACAGGAATCGAAGCGGCGTACAGGGAAATAGTCATGGGCAGTTCCTGATAAGAAGAATCGCATTGAGGGGCATGCCGAGCATGCGAACGCGGCTTGTCTTTTACCTCATCCAGCCCCTACCCTCATAGCCTTTTTAACGCTTAGGGAAAGGGCCATGTCGACCGAGCCGGATTTTGAGAACAACGCCGAGAACACCGCCGAAGGTTCAGACGCGCTGCAACTGAACAGCACCGAAGTACGCATCCTGGGTTGCCTTATCGAGAAGCAGGCGACCAATCCCGAAACCTACCCGCTGACGCTCAACGCCCTGGTGCTGGCCTGCAATCAGAAAACCAGCCGCGAGCCGGTGATGAACCTCACGCCCGGTCAGGTCGGCCAGAGCCTGCGCGCGCTGGAAAGCCTGCAGTTGACTCGCCTGGTCATGGGCAGCCGCGCCGATCGTTGGGAGCACCGGGTCGACAAAACGCTGGAGCTGGTGCCCGCGCAGGTGATCCTGACCGGGTTGCTGCTGTTACGAGGCCCGCAGACGGTCAACGAGCTGCTGACCCGCAGCAACCGCATGCATGATTTCGAGGACACCGACGCGGTCATTCATCAACTGGAACGCCTGATTGGGCGCGGCCTGGCGGTCCTGATTCCGAAACAGGCCGGGCAGCGCGAAGACCGTTACATGCACGCGATCGGGGATCCGGCCGACATGGAGGTCATCCTGGCCGCTCGCCAGAACCCGTCCGAGCGCTCAAGCGTTGGTGGCTCGGCGCTGGCGGAGAGGGTGGAAGAACTGGAAGCCAGAATTGCGGCGCTGGAAGAACGATTGGCCAAACTCGAAGGTTGATCGCGCAACCCCAGCTCAGGCAGCGCGGGTCAGACGCCCCGCGCAAACGCCGCAGCCGCCTGATACTGCTCCTGTGTCGGGGTCACGCCGGTATACAGGATGAATTGTTCCAGCGCCTGAATGGCCGCCACCTGATCGCCCGTGATCAAGCGCTTGCCGTACTGTTCGGCGTGGCAAATGAAAGGCGTGCGTGCAGGGGTCGCCACGACGTCGAAAGCCGTGTCGGCCGCCTCAATGGCCGCCGTCTCGAACGCCAGCGTGTCGGATTGATCCCCTGCCATCCCCAGCGGGGTGACATTGACCAGCAGCGGCGGCCGTTCACTGCCCAGATCGGCTTGCCATTCAAACCCGCAGGTTTGCGCCAACGCCCTGCCCGCCTGTTCATTACGGGCCACGATCAGCCCGTCGCTGAACCCGGCATTGCGCATGGCGCATGCCACCGCCTTGGCCATCCCGCCGCTACCGCGCAATGCAAAGCGCGTGCGGGGCACGTTATGGGTCTCGAGAAGTTGCGCGACGGCAAGGTAGTCCGTGTTGTAGGCCTTTAAATGACCATCGGTATTAACGATCGTGTTGATCGAGTCGATGGCGGCGGCCGACGCGTCCAGTTCGTCGACCAAGGCAATGCTCGCTTCCTTGAAGGGCATGGAAACCCCGCACCCACGGATTCCCAACGAACGCATGCCGGCAATGGCGGCGGGCAGGTCGCTGGGTGCAAAGGCCTTGTAATAGAAATTCAGTCCCAACTGTTGATACAGATGGTTATGAAAGCGCACGCCGAAGTTGCCCGGTCGGCCGGCGAGCGACATACACAACAGCGTTTCCTTGCTTGCAGTAACGGACATGAAATCTCCTGAACGGTATTAGGTAACGCCTTGAGAAAGGCGTAGAATTCAGTTGCTTGCGCCTGTCAACGCAGCATTTGTCATTAAAGTTATCAAACACCTTACACAAAATTTACGCAACGGCTTCGCAGATATCCCGGAATTCGTTGTCTGAGTAGTTATCCCGTGGCAGTGCCTGAGCGTAACGCAGGCTCGCGACAACGGGACTGATCGAGGATTAGTCATGATTCGTCACATCCCCAAGGTTGCCTTGTTGTTAGGTGCCCTCGCCCTCGCAGGTCAGGCTGAAGCCCATGGCGGCGGCCCAGGCTGGGGTGGGGCTGCAGTCATTGGCGCAGTCGTCGGCGGCGTGGTTGGCGCAGCGGTGGCTTCCGGTCCTGTTTATGCGACCCCTGCCCCTGTTTATGCGGCGCCCCCACCTGTATATGCAGCGCCCGCACCTGTTTATTACGCGCCGCCGCCACCGCCGGTTTATTACCAGCCAGCCTACGTAGTTGAGCGCCCGGTTGTGTACGGCCCTCGTTACTATGGCCCACCCCGCTACTACGGCCCGCCGCACGGTTACTACCATGGCGGCGGTCGCTGGTAACAGCGTCCGCGCGATAACGACTGCCGGTCTCGGATTGTCAGTAGCTGAATACACGACCCCGCTCAACAGGCGGGGTTATCGTTTTCAGGGCGTGATGGTTTGAAGCGGGCTCGAATCTCGAGTATTGAAACCCCGACGATTGAACATGATCGAAATGAAGGTTTTTTCATTTGGCGGACAGCTGACGACGTGCTCACTGCGATAAAACAGGTCGCGAACAGAACAGTGATGATCGATCGGCATGTTCATACTCCGGCAAGTTGTGCTTAAAGCTGCCGTTGGGTCAGCCATCAATAAGAAGGGATGTCCATGCCGACACAAAACCCGCATCGCGCCACAGGACTCTGCACTTCGAGCAAGGTCTACAACGCCCTCACCGAACTCAAGAGTCTGGAAGGCCACCGCACCGCAAAATTTGTGTCTTTGTTGACGCAAAATCTGGTCGAGAAAGGCCTGCTGTCCGAGTCCGAAGTGATCGCCATGCTGGATCAAGTCGTTGACTGACCGGGTGAAGCGCCCCCGCTGCGCTAATCGGCAGTCCAGGCTTTTCTGAAGTCAGCGCCACGCAACCGTGTGACGCGTCTCACGCCTTTACGCATCTTCCTGCCGAAGAACTGACCTCTGGCTCATCAATGACGACTATCGAGAGCAGTGATTTCTGCTCGTTGTCACCGCGCCGTAAAGTAGCCCCATAGATTGATGGAGGCACTTATGACCAAGGTTCAAATCATGTCGGTAGTTGGTAGCGCAGTCCCCGCACAGCTTCGTGAGCGCGGTCTGCTGGCCTGCTGGTACCTGATGCAGAACGGCGAGCCCGTCAGTGGTCCACTCCTGTCCTTGCCAGCCGCCCAGGCGCTGTCGCAGCAGATGGCAACCCGAACGCTCAACAGCTGAAACCGAATTCGCTCTTCCCTGAAATCGTGCGTTGCTCCGCACTTCCCTTTAGCCCGCATCCCCTGACGCGGGCTTTTTTTTGCCCTGAATTTGACGCGCTTATCAGATTCGCTCGGCCTGAGTGGCATTGACCTGGCATCGGTGGGCCAACTTCTGCAGGCGTTTTTCCAGGGCACCCAGCACTATGCGGTCGGAACGGCCGCTTTCCAGCTCTTCGATCATCTCGTTGGCCACCAGCCTCAGCTCGTGGGCAATGACCACGCGGTCGTCGTTCTGGTCCAGCTTGTGCGATTCAAACAGACGGTGCAGGTAATCCTCCAGCGTACGCTGCAGGCGATGCCGGTCTGTTGCGCGCAGGTGAACGAGATTGACCGTGATTTTCGCCAGCAGCTCATTGAGTTCGCCGCACAGGTACTGCATGCGCCGCGCGTACCCGGTTTCCCGGTCCCGTACCTGTTTTTGCCGAGCCGCCAGCTCCTGACGACGTTGAATTGCCGGCACGGCCACCGCCATCATCAGCCCGACGATCAAACCGATCGCCTGAATCCAGCCTGCCCAATCGGAAGGTCTTACAAACAGGCCTGTGACAAGCAAGAGCACCGCAACGATCGCCGCGATGAACACCAACGCGGCGTAATCCTTGCTGATAAACCCTTTGGGCATTGCGCAACTCCTAGGTCAGATTGAGTGATGAGCATCGATGGCGTGGAATGCTAATCGGTGACCGGCTGCAGTGCCATGAATATCGAAGCAACCCGTTTAAATACAGGCTTTTTGGATCCTTAACCTGAACGAATGCCATACAACCTGCTTTTATTACTTAAACGTCCAGCGCACCCCATCGACATATTTAGAAACTTGCTCCTAAAATGCGCCGATCTTGTTGTCGCGCTTGATTAAAGTGCGGCCGTCCACGTCGTTACCCTAATAAGTGAGCTTTGCTCTTGAAAATTCGCGCATCCCTTATCAGCCTATTATTTGCACTTACAGGCTCCGCACTTTCCACCGGTGCCCTTGCGAACGAACCCGCTGCTTTCAACCGTGATCCTGCCAATCTTCATCTGGCGTCCGGCAGCGCGATGATCACCGACCTGAAAACCGGTCAGGTGCTGTATTCGAGCAATCCGGACGTGATCGTGCCGATTGCCTCGGTGACCAAGCTGATGACCGCCATGGTCACCCTGGACGCCAAGCTGCCAATGGACGAGATGATCAAGGTCGACATCTCGCAGACCGCTGAAATGAAAGGCGTGTTTTCCCGGGTCAAACTGGGCAGCGAACTCAACCGCCACGACATGCTGCTGATCACCCTGATGTCTTCGGAGAACCGTGCCGCGGCGAGCCTCGCCCACAGTTATCCGGGCGGCTATCCGGCGTTCATCAAGGCGATGAACGCCAAGGCCAAGGCGCTGGGCATGACCCACACCGTTTATATGGAGCCAACCGGCCTGTCGGTGTTCAACGTGTCGACCGCGCGTGATCTGACCAAGCTGGCGCTGGCGGCACGCAGCTACCCGATGCTGAGCGAGCTGAGCACGACCCCGGAAAAAACCGTGACCTTCCGCAAGCCGACCTACAGCCTGGGCTTCAGCAACACCGACCATCTGGTCCGCAAATCCAACTGGGACATCAAGCTGACCAAAACCGGCTTCACCAATCAGGCGGGGCATTGCCTGGTGTTGCTGACCAGCATGGCGAACCGTCAGGTGTCGGTGGTGATTCTCGATGCCTTCGGCAAGTTCACCCACTTCGCCGACGCCAGCCGCATGCGTTTGTGGATGGAAACCGGCAAGAGCGGCCCTGCGCCAGAAGTCGCGCTGCAGTACAAGAAGGAAAAGAACCTGATGATGAAGCAGAAAGGGCTTCAGGCATCCGAGTGATCGGCTGACCCGTGACCCTCAGGGTTCAAACCCTGAGGGTGGGGCGTGCACACACTCCCACGCCGAGAAGGACAGTGTCCGCCCTAGCCCACTGTCTCAGCCACCACTGCCAGCGTATCCCCGCACTGCACCAGCCCCGGAAAATGCCGGGCGGCGAGCAGGCCGCTGCGACGGGCCCGGTACTCCACAGGTGCCGCCCCGGTGCGCTTGATGTCATGCACCCGCGCGATCACCTCCCCCTTGCTCACCTCCTCACCCAGATCGCGGCACATTTCCAGCAAGCCGTCATGTTCACTTGCCATGAAGCAGTCGCCGTCGGGCATGTCGAGCATCACGGTCGGGCGCAGCGCGATGTCGCCCTCGACAATCCCCGCATGCACCAGCAGGTTATGCACCCCACGCTCGGCAATCGCCACGCTGCGGGCACTGGACGAACCGCCGCCACCGAGCTCGGTGGTCACGAACACCTTGCCCTGTTGTTCGGCGGCCGTGTCGTACATCGCGCCTGCGTCAAGCTCCAGCATGCGCATGCTGTAAGGCGCATTGAACGCGCGCATACCCGCTTCGCACTGTGCCTGCTGGTGCTTGTCCGGCAACACGTGGCAGGCGGCGAACGGCAGGAAATCCAGCGTCCGGCCGCCGGAATGGATGTCCAGTACGATGTCGGCCAGCGGCAGCAGGGTCCGCCGAAAATAGTCGGCGATCTTTTCCGTGACCGTGCCGTCCGGCTTGCCAGGAAAACTGCGATTGAGATTACCCTTGTCGATCGGCGACGTACGCCTCCCCGCCTGAAACGCCGGCGTGTTCATGAAAGGCACGATGATCACGCGCCCACTGACCTCGTCGGCACTCAGCTGTTGTGCCAGCTTGCTCAGCGCCACCGGACCTTCGTACTCATCGCCGTGATTGCCACCGGTCAACAGCGCGGTAGGCCCCGCGCCGCGCTTGATCACGGTGATCGGGATCATCACCGCGCCCCACGCCGAGTCGTCTCGGGAATACGGCAGCTTGAGAAAACCGTGCTGCACGCCGTTTCGCTCGAAATCGACGGTGGCGCTGATCGGGTTGTCGGTTAAATCATTCATGGATCAATCCTTCACCAACAGCTGACGCGGCACGTTACACAGTGTTTCGACGCCGGTGTCGGTGATCAGAATGCTTTCAGTGATTTCCAGCCCCCAATCGTCCATCCACAGGCCCGGCATGAAGTGGAAGGTCATGCCCGGCTGCAACACACTGGTGTCGCCCGGGCGCAGGCTCATGGTGCGTTCGCCCCAATCCGGCGGATAACTGATCCCGATCGGATAACCGCAACGGCTGTCCTTGTGAATGTTGAATTTCTCCAGCACGCCGAAAAACGCCTTGGCGATGTCGCCGGTGGTGTTGCCCGGTTTGGCGGCTTCCAGCCCTGCGGCAATGCCTTCCACGACGGCTTTTTCACCTTCGATGAAATGCTTGGGCGGCGTGCCAAGGTAGATCGTGCGCGACAACGGGCAGTGATAGCGCTTGTAGCACCCGGCGATCTCGAAGAAGGTGCCGGCGCCTTTCTCGAACGGCGTGTCGTCCCAGGTGAGGTGTGGTGCGCTGGCGTCGGCGCCAGTCGGCAGCAACGGCACGATGGCCGGGTAATCGCCACCGTAGCCGTCGGCGCCGAGGATACCGGTGCTGTAGATCTCGGCCACCAGTTCGTTCTTGCGCATCCCCGGTTCGATGCGTTCATAGATGCGCGCGTGCATGTTTTCGACGATGCGCGCAGCGATGCGCATGTACTCGATTTCCCGAGGCGACTTGATTGCGCGCTGCCAGTTGACCAGCCCGACAGCGTCGATCAGCGTCGCGTTGGGCAGGTGTTTTTTCAGCGACAGATACGCGGCGGCGCTGAAATAGTAATTGTCCATTTCCAGACCGATGTTCAACCCAGACCAGCCGCGCGGCGCCAGCACTTCCTGGCACAGGTAATCCATCGGGTGGCGTTCGCGGGACTGCACGTAGAAGTCCGGGTAGCCGACGATGTTGTCGTGCTGCATGAACACCGTGCGCTTGGCACCGTTGGCGTCCTGACCACGGCCGAACCACACCGGTTCGCCGTCCATCGCCAGCAACACGCACTGGTGAACATAGAACGACCACCCGTCATAGCCGGTCAGCCAGGCCATGTTCGACGGGTCGGTCACCAACAGCAACTCGATACCCTGCGCCTGCATCGACTGGCGCACCTTGGCCAGTCGCTGGGCGTATTCATCCCTTGAGAAAGGAAGATTGACGACTATCTGAGACATGCAGATGCCCTCTGTAGATGACGCACTGATAAAAAGGATGGGGAAAATTCAGCCACCGAAGCGCAGGCCCTTGCCCGCCTCCACGGCACGATCGAAAGCCAGGTTGGCGATCGCCGTGTCCTGAGCGCCGGTCCCGGTGAGGTCGCACAAGGTAATTTGATGCTCATCACTGCGGCCCGGCTTGTGCCCGGCGATGACCTGACCGAGCTCGGCGAAATTCGACTCATCGCTGACGGCGCCAGACGCCAGCGCGTGGTGCAGCTCGCCCAGCACACGGGTCTGGCTCAGGCGATCGGCGACGTAGCGATCCACCTGCGCAAGGGCCTGCGGGGCTATTTCGTTCTTGTGTTCAGCATCGGAGCCCATGGCCGTGATGTGCAAACCCGGCTGCAGGTGGCGTGCTTCGATCAGCGGCTCGCGGCTCGGGGTGCAGGTGACGGCGATGTCGACGCCGTCCATGGCTTCATCCAGGGTCTGGCAAAGGCGAATGGTCAGGCCGGACTCATCACCCAACTGCGCAGCGAAGCCTTCAGCCTTGGCGACATCCCGCGCCCAAAGGCGGACTTCTTCGATGGGCCGCACCAGCCGCAATGCCTGCAACTGCAACGCCGCCTGCTCGCCCGCCCCGATCAGCGCCACGCTGCGGCTGTTTTCGCGTGACAACCAGCGAGCCGCGACGGCGCCCGCCGCGGCTGTCCTGACGGCTGTGAGATAGCCGTTGTCCAGCAGCAATGCGTCCAGCAGCCCGGTGCGCGCCGAGAGCAGCATCATCATCCCGTTCAGGCTCGGCAGACCCAGTTTGGGGTTGTCGAAAAAGCCCGGACTGACCTTGATCGCGAAGCGTTCCAGCCCCGGCAGGTAGGCGGTCTTCACATCGACTTCGCCGTTGTGTTCAGGGATGTCCAGCCGCAGGATCGGCGGCATGGCCACCGCCGCGGTGGCGAGCAGACGAAACGCGTGTTCGATGGCGTCCACACTCGCGACATCCAGCGCGATGCAGCTGCGCAGATCGCTTTCGCTCAACAGGGTGACTTCACTCATTGATTGGCTCCGGCCAGTACACGCAGGTGTTGTTCGAGGTCCACATTGCGCCCGCTGACCACCACCACAATGGGTCCACGGGGTTCGATCACGCCATCGAGCAGGGCTGCAATCCCCACGGCGGCCGCGCCTTCGACGACTTGCCGCTCTTGAAAGTAGGCGTGCCGGATGCCGTTGCCGATCGAGGCTTCATCCAGCAGGTGAACCTGATCGCACAGCGCGCGCGTCATGGAAAAGGTCAAGCGGTTGTCCAGGCCAATGCCGCCGCCGAGTGAGTCGGCGAGGGTCGGCAACTCTTCGACGTCAACCGGGTAACCGGCCTGAAGACTGGCGTGCATGGCGGCACCGCGCTGCATGGAGATGCCGTGCAGACGAATGTGCGGGTTGGCGGCTTTCAGTGCGAGGGCAACACCACTGAACAGGCCGCCACCGGACAGCGGAATCAGTACCTGCGCGACCTCCGGGAGTTGTTCAATGATTTCCAGACCGAGAGTGCCCTGGCCGGCAATGATTGCGGGGTGATCGAACGGCGGCAGCAGCACCGCGCCCTGTTCGCGAGCCATTCGCTGCGCTTCACGTTGAGCGTCATCCTGGGATTGACCGACGATGCAGACCTCGGCGCCGAGATCGCGGATCGCCTGCACCTTGTTCGACGGCACGAGGTGCGACAGGCAAACAGTGGCTTTGACCTTCAGTTGTGAAGCGGCATACGCCAGCGCGCGACCGTGATTACCCGTCGATGCGGCGACCACGCCTTTGGCGCGTTGCTCAGTGTCCAGTTGCGCGATGGCGTTGCTCGCGCCACGCAACTTGAAGCTGCCGGTGATCTGCTGCGACTCCAGCTTCAGGTAAACCGGAACGCCCATGCGCCTCGACAGACTGGGCGAATGCTCCATGGGCGTGACCCGCACCTGCGACGCGATGCGCTGGCGAGCGAGGAAGACATCGTTGAGCTGCAACCCTGACATGACCGCGTCCCGACTGAGGTGTTGGTCGCAGTCTAAAAGCCGCAAATTGTGCTGATGAATGTACTAGGGCAATTTTCTGGAAAAACTTGCCTGGTATTCCGCATCGCTGTCTGACCTGCGAATGATCGCCTTCAAGCTGGCCAAAGGCGTGAGAGCCTGGCAAGCCAGTCTTGAATAGTGTGCATGTCCGTTATGTCGGGTGGCGCTGCTGTTTTGGTTTGTCCTAACGGCCAAACTGTTCCGCCTTCGGGGGGTAACCCGCCGAAGGCGGAACAGGTCTGGCGTTAGCCAGACCCCATGAGCGCCCCAAAACAACGGATATGCACGCGATAAAAACTTGGCTTACCAAGCCCCAAAAACCTTGGGCCAAATGCGCCTCTTGATTCACTGCATCACCTGTGGGAGTCAGCTTGCTGACGAAGGCGGCAGGTCATTCAACCGTGATGCGCCTGACCCACCGCCGGCTAAAATTCATGAATGCTCGGGTACTGCCCGAAAATCTCGCGCATGCTGGCCAGCGCATCGCGCATCTCCTCGTCGTTGCACTCGGCACCGACACACAGCCTGATGCCGCGCGCCCGGGGCACACCGCGTACGGTAAACGGGTCGGGCGATGCCACGGCGATGTGCCGCTGGCGAAGGGTTCGCACCAGACTGTCCACCTCCCAATGCTTGGGAATGCCGAGCCAGGTGTTTAGCGAGTTAGGGTGTTGGCCCTGGATGTATTCGCTCAGGTACTCGCTGACCATCGCCTGCCGCCCGTTCAACAGGCGGCGTTGCAGGCGCAGCAAGGTGTCGGCGCGGCCGTCGCGGATCCAGCGTGCGGCCACTTCGGCCATCATCGGCGTGGCCATCCAGCTGTTCACCCGCAAGATGCTTTCTGTGCGCAGCGCCAGCCGTTTGGGCACGGTCAGGAAGCCGATGCGCATGCCGGTGAGAATCGACTTGGTCATGCTGGTGCAGTAGAACGACAGTTCCGGCAGGTAATGGCTGATGGGCGGTGCCCGCTCCTCGTCGAGCAAGGGCCCGTAAACGTCGTCTTCGATGATATGCACGCCGAAACGCCGGGCAATGTCAGCGATCTCTCGACGGCGGCTGTCAGGCATCAGGCTGGTGGTGGGGTTGTTCAGGTTCGGCGTGCAGACCAGTGCCGTGATGCGTTCGTTGCTGCACATGTCCTCGAAATGCTCGGGGTCAATGCCGTGGCGGTCCATTTCCAGGCCTTTGAGCGTAAAACCCAGGACTTGCGAATCACCGATCACGCCATGGTCGGTGAGGCCTTCACAGAGCACCACGTCATCGGGGCCAGCCAGCGACGCCAGGGCCAGGAAGATGCCGTGGGCCGCGCCGTTGGTGATCAGGATGTCTTCACGCTGGACGTTCAGGCCCTGTTGCCCGATCCAGTGCACAGCGGCCTCACGATGGGATTCGAACCCGGCAATCGGTCTGCAGGCGCGGATCCACGGCTGGTCTTCTTCGGTGCTCAATTCGGCGCAGGTATCACGCCAGAAACGGTCATGTTCCCGGGTGTGCATGATCCGTGCGGTGGAGAAGTCAACCAGCGCCCGCTCGGGGCTGTCCAGAATGTACGTCGCGACCCGGTCGCTCATGCGTCGCGAGACAAAACTGCCGCGCCCGACTTCACAGCGCACCAGTCCCTGACGCTCCAGCTCTTTATAGGCGTTGGTCACGGTCTGCACGCTGATACCGACCGCATCGGCCACTTGCCGCTGCGGCGGCAAGCGCTGATCGTCGACCAGAACGGCCTTTTCAATGTCGCTGGCAATGGCCTGCACCAGAATCTTGTATTTGGATTCGCCGCCCCGGGCCTGATCCACGGCGGCTCGCCATTTCTGCATCATCGTCAGTTGCCCTTAGATTTACGCCATCACACTGAGGAGTTGCGATTCATGGGCACAGCATCTCCCGAGAATACGCTGCGGGCAATTGTCCTAGTGCAATGCCATCACGGGCAGACCTTTTGTATGCTCAATCACAGGTCGATGTAAAACTGCCATCAACGCAGTCAAACAACGTCATATCGACTGGTACTGATACGGCCTGGCCGTACGACCGGCACACAATCGCCGGCTCCAGTACGTTTGCGCTTAGCGTCACTGCCTCCTAACACAGAGCCGTTTGCAACGGGTCCACAAGAAACAGGAGATTTTATCGATGAGCCATTTTGCACACAGCGTCACCCTCCCCTTGCGTCGCCTGTTCGTGGCTTGTGCGTTGCTCGGCATGACAGCCGGCGCGCAGGCGGCGACCACCCTGGAAACGGTCAAGGCCAACAGCGCCATCCGCATCGGCTATGCCAACGAATCGCCGTTCGCCTACACCGAAACCAACGGCAACGTCACCGGCGAATCACCGGAGATCGCCAAGATCATCTTCGCCAGGATGGGCATCAATAAAGTCGATGGCGTGCTCACCGAATGGGGCTCGTTGATTCCAGGCCTGCGCGCCGGACGCTTTGACGTGATTGCCGCGGGGATGTACATCACCCCGGCCCGCTGTAAGCAAGTGATCTTCACCGACCCGCAGTATCAGTTGCCAGACGCGTTGCTGGTCGAAAAAGGCAACCCGAAAAAACTCCACAGCTACGAAGACATCGCCAAAAATCCTGACGTGAAACTGGCGATCATGGCAGGCACCGTCAACCTGCAATATGCCCGCGACAGCGGCGTGAAGGACTCGCAGATCCTGCAGGTACCGGACACCACGGCGCAGTTGCAGGCCGTCCGCGCCGGTCGTGCCGATGCTGCCGTCGGTACCCAGCTGACCATGAAAGGCCTGGCGAGCAAGGGCGGCGAGAAAGTGATGGCCGAGACCGACTTCAAGGACGATCCGTCACACATCGGTTATGGCGCCCTGGCCTTCCGCCCGGAAGACAAGGACCTGCGCGATGCGGTCAATGCCGAGTTGAAGAAATGGCTGGGCACCGAGGATCACCTCAAGACCGTGGCTCCGTTCGGTTTCGACAAGGACAACATCACGACCAAGACCGCCGCCGAGCTGTGCGGCCAGTGATCCGGTCGATCTGAACCCCGCCGGGCGCGGCTCCTGCGGACCGCGCCCATTCCCTGCGTTAACCTGAGTGTTGGGTCGAGCCATGGGCGAATTACTACCGTTGTTGCTACAGGGCGCCTGGGTCACCCTCCAGGTCACGTTTTACGGCTCGGTGCTGGCGATTGTCGCCGCGATCCTTGCTGCGTTGGGGCGCATGTCACCCTGGCTGCCGGTGCGCTGGTTTTCCATCGCGTACATCGAACTGTTTCGGGGTACGTCGCTGCTGGTGCAGCTGTTCTGGCTGTTCTTCGTGCTGCCGCTCCCGCCTTTCAATGTCGAGATGAGCCCGTTTGCGGTCGCGATCGTCGGCCTGGGGCTGCACATCGGCGCTTACGGGGCCGAGGTCATGCGCGGCGCCATCAGCTCGGTCGCCAAAGGTCAGTACGAGGCTTCGGTGGCGCTGAACTTCACCGCGTTCACACGCTTTCGCCGGATCATCCTTCCGCAAGCCCTGCTGGCGGCGATTCCCCCGGGCACCAACTTGCTGATCGAGCTGCTGAAGAACACCTCGCTGGTGTCACTGATCACCCTGTCGGACCTGAGCTTTCGTGCTCGCCAGCTCGATCAGGCCACCTTCGAAACCCTGAAGATTTTCAGCCTGGCGCTGATCATGTATTTCGTTCTGGCGCAGGTGATCAACTTCGCCATGCGTCGCTTCGAACGCCGCCTGAGCCGTGGCCGGATGCGCGGAGGGCTGTCATGAACAACTTTTTCGACTGGCAGTACGCGCTGCAGATCCTTCCCCAGTTGCTGCGCGCCTCCCTCAACACGCTGGGCATCACCCTGATCGGCTTCCTGATCGCCATCGTGCTCGGTCTGTTCCTGGCCATCGGACGTCGCAGCAAGCGCTACTGGCTGTCCTGGCCGACGACGCTGGTGATCGAGTTTATTCGCAGCACGCCGCTGCTGATTCAGGTGTACTTCCTGTATTACGTGCTGCCTAACTACGGCGTCAGCATGAGCGCCATGCAAGTGGGGATCATCGGCATCGGCGTGCATTACGCCTGCTACATCGCCGAGGTCTATCGCAGCGGTCTGGACGCCGTACCCCGCGCCCAGTGGGAAGCGGTTACCGCGTTGAACATGACGCCCTACATCGCCTACCGCAACATCATCCTGCCCCAGGCGTTCCGGCCGATTCTGCCGCCACTGGGCAACTACCTGATCGCCATGCTCAAGGACACCCCGGTACTGTCCGCCATCACGGTGGTAGAGATCATGCAGCAGGCGAAAAACATCGGGTCGGAAAGCTTCCGTTATCTGGAGCCGATCACCATGGTCGGCCTGTTCTTCCTGGCTTTGAGTATCGTTCTGGCCTATCTGGTACGGCGCCTCGAATGGCGCCTGGAGCTACGCTAATGACTTCTACCGTATCCAACGCATCGGCTGCCTTTGCGCAACGTCAACAGCGCTCGCCGATCGCGCACCCACATGAGGCCCACGCCATGCCCCTGTCCGACGCGGCCCAGCCTCTGGTGAGTTTCAAGGACGTGACCAAGCGTTACGGCAACTTCACCGTGCTCGACAACCTCAACCTGGACGTCGCGCCCGGCGAGAAAGTCGCGATCATCGGCCCCAGCGGCTCAGGTAAATCCACCCTGCTGCGGGTGCTGATGACACTCGAAGGCATCGACGAAGGGCAGATTTACGTCGATGGCGAATCCCTGACCCACATGCCGGGTCGTGGCGGGCTGCTGGTCCCGGCCAATGACCGCCACATTCGTAAAGTGCGCGGCAAGATCGGCATGGTGTTTCAGAGCTTCAACCTGTTCCCGCACATGACCGCGCTGCAGAATGTCATCGAAGCGCCGGTGCATGTGCTGGGCATGAATGCCAAGCAAGCCCGCGAACGTGCCGCCGACCTGCTGGAACTGGTCGGCTTGGGCGCCAAGCTCGAGCACTATCCTTCGCAGCTTTCCGGTGGTCAGCAACAGCGCGTCGCCATCGCGCGCGCATTAGCCATGCGCCCCAAGGTGATGCTGTTCGACGAAGTGACCTCGGCGCTCGACCCCGAACTCTGCGGTGAAGTGCTCAACGTAATTCGCAAGCTCGGCGCCGAACACAAGCTGACCATGCTGATGGTCACCCACCAGATGGGGTTTGCACGGGAGTTCGCCGACCGCGTGTGTTTCTTCTACAAGGGCCAGATCCACGAGCAGGGTTCGCCGTCGCAGATCTTCGAGAACCCGCAACAGGAACGCACCTGTGCATTTCTGAGCGCCGTCAAAGAGGCGAACTGAGCGCAAGGCGCGCTCAGGCCTTGCTGTTCGCCATGCGCTTGAGTACCACCACCATCGCCACGCCCAGCCCGGCCATGCCCAGCAGCAAGGCCGGGTAGCTGATCCACCAGGGAATCGGCATGGTCATCATGCTGTATTCCGACATCCCGCCGATGCCCGCCAACAGGTTCAACGGCAGGAAGACCACGTTGATCAACGTCAGCTTGCGCAACAGGTTGTTGGTGTTGTTGTTCACCAGATTGCCGCGGGCGTCCATGAGGCTGGCGAACACCGTCGAGTAGATCTTCGCCTGCTTATGGCACTGCTCGTTCTCGATGATCATGTCCTCGATCAGGCTCAACCTGTCGCTGGAAAACTGATGCTTGTGGGCATGATTGCGCAGGCGGGTCAGCACCGAGCCGTTGCTGTCGATGGCGTTGATGTAATAGACCAGGCTTTCGCTGAGGTTGAACATCTGCACCAGATGGCGGCTGTCCATTGAGGCATTGAACTGCTGTTGCAGTTCACGGGCAATCATCTTGATGACCTTCAGGTGCCCCAAGTAATGGTGGATGTTGTGAAACAGTACTTCGAGCACGACATCCAGCGGCTCACTCATGGGACGAGAATGCGCCAGATCGCTGATCTGCTTGTCATCCGCGCAGATCAACACCATCTGCTCCTGAGTCAGTAACAGCCCGAACGAGGACACGTCGAAACAGAAGCTGTCCTGGCCCGAATAGTTTTCCGGGCGCTTCCAGATCATGAACAGCGCGTTGGGATGAAACTCGATGCGCGAGACCTCGTCAGGGTCCAGTGCCGACGCCAGCGCGTGATCATCGAGATGAAAGCGCTCCAGCAGCATCGCCTTCTCGGCCGGGTCGGGATGACTGAACCAAAGCACGCTCGCGTCCTGTTCAGTGCACTCGCGCAAGGTGCCCGCCTCGAGGCGGTGGTACTTGATCAAGGCCTCAGCTCGCCAGACCGCGACGCTTGACGTCCAGTCGGCGTATGAACTCTTCGAGGACCAGAACGTAAAGATCGTCCTGCAGCCAGGCGTCTTCGATGCCCGCGTCCAGGTTGGGGTTGTCGTTGACCTCGATCACCACCACCCGTTCGCCCGACTGCTTAAGGTCGACGCCGTAGAGGCCGTCGCCGATGAGGTTGGCGGTCCTGACCGCCAGATCCACCACCGCTTTTGGCGCATCGTGAATGGCGAGCGTACGGCATTCGCCATTGATGTCAGTGGCGGTGGCCTTGTGGTTGTAGATCTGCCAGTGCCCTTTGGACATGAAGTACTGACAGGCAAAAATCGGTTTGCGGTTCAGCACCCCGATCCGCCAGTCATATTCGGTGTACAGGTACTCTTGCGCCAGCAACAAGACCGAGTGCTCGAACAACGTGCTCGCCGCCTCCTGCATCTCCTGAGCGTTCTGCACCTTGATAACCCCTTTGGAGAAACAGCCGTCGGGGATTTTCAGCACCAGCGGAAACCCCAGGCGGCGGGCCACCTGCTCAAGTTCATCGGGTCGTTCCTTGTACAGCACCTCCGTGGCGGGCATGCCCAGGTCGTGACGCTTGAGCAAGTCGGTCAAATACACCTTGTTGGTGCAGCGCAGGATCGAGGCCGGATCGTCCATCACCACCAAGCCCTCGCTTTCGGCTTTTTTGGCAAACCGGTAGGTGTGGTTGTCGACGCTGGTGGTTTCACGAATCAGCAATGCGTCGTACTCGGCAAGCCTGGCGTAGTCCTTTTTCTCGATCAGCTCGACGTCGACGCCCAGTTGCTGGCCAACGCGGATGAAGCTCTCCAGGGCTTTTTGGTTGGAGGGCGGCAATACCTCCTGCGGGTCGTGCAGGATCGCCAGGTCATAGCGGAACGTGCGGCGCGAACGGGGCTGGCGCCAGATCTTGCGGCTGAAGCTGTCCAGCGATTGGGCGAACTGGTCCTGCTGATGATCACGCAAGCGGGTCATGGACCCCGTCTTGATCCCTGTGATGTGCCAGCTGTCGCGCTTGCGAAATTCCACCAGCAGAATCGGTGCGGGAAAGGCTTCGAACACTTGCCTGGCCAGGTCCTGCAACGGCACAAGATCGGTCTGCCCGAAGTAAAGGGTCAGGGTGAAACCTTCAGTGTCATCGTAGGGGTGGTCGCGTAGCGTGTGCTCCAGACGTTTATCAAGATCATCCAGCGACAGGCTGTACAGGGATTTACGCGTCAGCTCGCTGATGGTCTTCACCGACGGAATGACGTTGTGCCCCCGCGCTTCGGCCAGTAACGAACAGTAATAACCATGCCCCAGGTAGCGATAGCTGCGACACAGATTGATCACCTGGACCCGTTTGCCAGCGGTGCCTTGCACGGGGTTTTCGAGGTAGTCCTGCGCCGTGATGAGGTCTTCGCTGGGCAAGTAGGAGGACCAGTCCTCAAGACGCTCCACCACAATGAGCAACTGACTCTGGCCAGTGACGGCACGCAGCGATTCAATATTAAAAGTTGCTGAACGTTGAGCGTGTGTTAATACTTCGGTCTTCACCGGCACCGCATTCATGAGTGGATCCTTCGGGAAACAAGTCCTTTCTATAAAACATGGCTTTGTAGAAATGTCCCGTTTCGTTACTCACTCTTTACGGTCGCCGACATGAACTTTATATATCGCCTGGCCCAACTGTCCGATGTGGATGAACTGTTGGCCTTGGAAAATCAATGTTTTGAAACGGATCGCTTGAATGCGCGCAACTTTCAGTGGATGGTCAGTCGTGCCAACGCTTGCCTGTTGGTGGCCGAGGCCGATCATCATCTGGCGGGTTACGCGCTGGTCCTGTTTCATCGCGGCACCTCGCTGGGCCGGCTTTACTCCCTCGCCATCAGTGAACGCGCGCGCGGCCAGCGACTCGGTCAGCAGTTGCTTGAGCGGGCCGAGCAGTGCGCGGTGAGTCGCGAGTGCGCTTACCTGCGCCTTGAAGTGCGGCCGGATAACCCCTCGGCGATCCGCCTGTATGAGCGCAACGGCTATCGCCTGTTCGATCACATCGACGACTACTACGCGGACCATGCGCCGGCGCTGCGCTACGAAAAGCGCATCCGCGATTTCGCCGTGAGCGTTCCCCGACAAGTGCCCTACTACGCGCAGACGCTTGATTTTAGTTGTGGCCCCGCGTGCCTGCTGATGGCCATGAAGGCCTTGCAGCCAGAGCGTTCCATGCAGCGCCACGAGGAGGTGCAGCTCTGGCGAGAGGCGACCACGGTGTTCATGACGTCAGGCCATGGCGGTTGCAGCCCACAAGGCCTGGCATTGGCGGCGTTGCGGCGCGGCTTCGAGGTCGGGCTTCAGGTGTCGGTCAGAGGCCCGCTGTTTCTGGCAGGCGTGCGCAGCGAGGAAAAACGCGAGGTCATGCGCCTGGTGCACGAGGAGTTCAGTCGCGAACTGGCCGGCAGCCGAGTGCGCCATTTGGGCAGCGCTGCACTCAACCTGGATCACTTACAAGCCAGCCATGCGCTCGCGCTGGTCCTGATCAGCAGCTATCGGCTGACCCGCTCCAAGGCCCCACACTGGGTGCTGGTCGCCGGTTGCGACGCAGACTTCGTGTACTTGCATGACCCTGATGTCGATCACAGTCAGCAACGTCGAGCGATGGATTGCCAATACATGCCGGTCAGCCATCAAGCGTTCGTGGGCATGAGTTGTTTCGGTGCAGACAAACTTCGCGCTGCGGTGGTTTTATATCCGCCGGACGCCACCGTTGTATAAGTCGCGTCATGCGTTTCATCGTCCGCGTAAAGAGATCGTCGTATTCATTGCGACGTAGCGCATTAACGGGATCAATAGCGTTTCTGCCTGCGGGCGTCTTGATGGATGATCAACGTGGATCACTCAGTCATCGGTCTGATTATTGTTTCTGCAATATCGGTGTTTGGCATTTCCGCTTTTTACTTCGACTTCGTGCACCCCAACCGTAACCGAAGTCACGACAAACATGACAGATGACAACGATTTGCATCGGACCCTTTCAATAACGACGTCGTGAGCTGTGCAACAAGGCATAACGCCAATCACCCGCTACGCTTGCTCTGTTGACGCTTGCTTTAGACATCGCTCGGGGGAGTTGAACCATGCTCATAAAATGGGTTGTGGCTGCGTTGCACTTGCTGGCTTTCGGCTTTGCGTTGGCGGCGGTTCTGGCGCGAGGGCGGGCGCTGCGGCGGCTGCGCACCGACGACCCGCGCTCTTTTCGCGATGTGTTTGTGGTTGACAACATTTGGGGCGTATCGGCCGGGCTACTGCTGATCACAGGCGCATTTCGGGCGTTTGGCGGGCTGGAAAAAGGCTCGTTCTATTACCTGCATCAGCCGCTGTTTCACCTGAAAATGACGGCATTCATCGCGATTCTCGCGCTGGAAATCGTGCCGATGTTCGCCCTGATCAAATGGCGCATCGCGTTCAAGCGAAACCAGCCCATCGACACCTCCCGCTCACGGCGTTTCGCGCGGATCAGCCACATGGAAGCGGCATTGATGGTGATCATCGTCATCGCGGCGACGGGGATGGCGCGGGGGATATTGTTGAGTTGACGGTCGGGCACACTCTTTTTGATCGTGCCCACGCTCCGCGTGGGCATGCAGCCCTTGACGCTCTGCGTCAATGCGCCTGGGACGCGGAGCGTCCGGATCGGGGTTACCACGCAGAGCGTGGGAACCATCAACACAAAGCACGCTGATCGACAGATTGCTGTCTGTGCCTGGGTGAGCGTGAGAACGATCAGCTCACCCAGAAAAACATCAACGCCAGGTTCGCCGCCGAGATCAAGCCGAACAACCCCCAGGCCAGTGTCTTGGTCAGGGCGTTGTTGGCGAACGGGCCCATCAGTTGTTTGTCGCTGGTGAAGCGAATCAAGGGCCAGAGCGCAAACGGCAGTTGCAGGCTGAGCACGACCTGACTGAGCACCAGCATCTTGCCCACCGCGCCGTCACCGAACCAGATGACGCCAATCAGCGCCGGAATCAACGCCAGTCCACGGGTGATCAGGCGGCGCTGCCAGCAGGGGATCTTGGCATTGAGGAAACCTTCGAGCACGACCTGACCGGCGATGGTGCCGGTAAACGTCGAGCTCTGTCCCGCCGCCAGCAACGCAACACCAAACAGCACGCTGGCGAGTGCGCCGCCCACCAACGGGTCGAGCAGGTGGTAAGCGTCCTGGATTTCCACCACATCGGCATGACCGGTGCCGTGGAACGCGGCAGCGGCGAGGATCAGGATCGCGGCGTTGATCACCAACGCCATGCTCAACGAGGCGATCGTGTCGACCCGCGCGTAGCGAATTGCGCTGGCCTTGCTCTCCACGGAGGTGCCGTTGACCCGGGTCTGCACCACCGATGAGTGCAGGTACAGGTTATGCGGCATGACAGTGGCGCCCAAAATACCGATGGCGATGTACAGCGGCTCCTGATGGCTCAGCACATCCCATGACGGTTTCAGCCCGGCAACGACGTCCGGCCAGAACGGTTTGATCAGTACCAGCTCGATAAAGAAGCAGGTGGCGATGGTCGCGATCAGACCCAGCACGATCGCTTCGAGACGGCGGAAGTTGGCGCCTTGAAGCGCGAGCACGATCACGGTGTCGAACGCGGTCAGGGCCACGCCCGTGGTGATCGACACCCCCAGCAGCAGGTGAAACGCCAGCGCGGCGCCAAGCACTTCGGCAAGGTCGGTCGCCAGAATCGACAGTTCGGCCAGAATCCATTGCCCCATCCCGACCCGGTGGCTGTAGCGCTCGGCGGACAGTTGGGCGAGGTCACGGCCGGTGGCGATGCCCAGCCGCGAACACAAATTCTGCAAGACCATACCCGACAGGCTGGCCAGCACCACCACGAACAGCAGCGCATAGCCAAAGCGCGAGCCCGCCTCGATGGCCGTGGCCCAGTTGCCAGGGTCCATGTAGCCGATGGAGATCAGCAGGCCGGGGCCGACGAACAGCATCATTTTGCGCAGGAAGGAGGCGTTGGCCGGAATGGCCACGCTGTCAGTCACGGCTGAGGGGCAGAACGGAGCGGTTGCGGTGGTCGGGAGTCTGTATTTCACGGGAGTCCGGCAAATGCTATTAATCAGCCACGGAGCTTAAACTCGCAGAAATGTTTTGTCTTGAATCTCTGTAAAAGCTCTAACATGCGTCGTCCCACGGATCTGGAAAACAATAATGTCCTCCCCGTCTCACACCTTTGGCACCTCTGGTGCCCCGCAAACCTCCACCGATGGCGTCGACCCGGTTCGCGCCGCGCTGATTTCCGCCCGCATCGACCGTCTGCCCGCCGTGGCAACGGTCTGGAAGCTGGTGGCGCTGCTGTCCATTGGCGGTTTCTTCGAACTGTACGACCTGTTCCAGACCGCCTACATCAGCCCGGGTCTGATTCGCGCCGGTCTTTTTGCAACCGGTGCGCAAGGCGTATTCGGTTTCTCCGATCAGGCTGCCTTCGCGTCGGCGACCTTTCTGGGCCTGTTCCTCGGCGCCAGCTTGCTCAGCCCGATTGCCGACCGGTTCGGCCGCCGCGCGATTTTCACCTTCGCGTTGATCTGGTACACCATCGCCACTGTGCTGATGGGCATGCAGACCTCGGCATTGGGCATCATCTGCATGCGTTTTCTGGTGGGCATCGGCCTGGGCATCGAACTGGTGACGATTGACGCCTACCTGTCGGAACTCGTGCCTAAACGCATGCGCAGTTCGGCGTTCGCGTTCGCCTTCTTCATTCAGTTTCTGTCGGTGCCCTCGGTGGCGCTGATGTCTTGGTGGCTGGTGCCGCAAGACCCGTTCGGCATCGCCGGTTGGCGCTTCGTGGTGCTGGCCAGTGCCGTGTTCGCGCTGTTCATCTGGTGGCTGCGCTCGCGGCTGCCCGAGTCACCTCGCTGGCTGGCTCAGCACGGGCGCTTCGCCGAAGCCGAAAAGATCATGGATGACCTCGAAGCACGCTGCGTGAAGGATCACGGCAAGGCGTTGGACGAGCCGGAAACCCACAACGTTGCGGTCGAAGGCAAAGGCCGATTCGCCGACATCTGGCAGCCGCCCTATCGCCGCCGCGCCTTGATGCTGATCGTGTTCCATGTGTTCCAGGCCATCGGCTTCTTCGGCTTCGGCAACTGGCTGCCCGCGCTGCTTTCGGGGCAAGGCGTGAGCGTGACGCACAGCCTGGCGTACGCCTTCATCATCACCCTCGCCTACCCACTGGGCCCTCTGCTGTTCGTCAAGTTCGCCAATCGCTTCGAGAACAAATGGCAGATTGTCGGTTCCGCTCTGGGCGCGATGGTCTTCGGCACCCTGTTCGCCCAGCAAAGCACAGCGGCCGGGCTGATTGTCTGCGGGGTGATGATCACGTTCTGCAACGCCTGGCTGAGCTTCGCGTACCACTCGTATCAGAGCGAGCTCTTCCCTACCAACATCCGCGCCCGCGCCGTGGGGTTCTGCTACTCGTTCAGTCGGCTTTCGACCGTGTTCAGCAGCCTGCTGATCGGGATGTTCCTCGACCACTTCGGCACGCCCGGCGTGCTGACGTTCATCGTCGTCAGCATGCTGATCGTGATCATCACCATCGGCGCCTTCGGCCCACGGACGCGCAACCTGGCACTGGAAGACATTGCCCACCGCTGAGGCTTTTTATCCCACGACCCGGGCATCCATGTGCTTGACTCCTCCAACCACTATCACCTTTGGCTGGAGGAGATCATGAGCGGATCACGCCCCGAAAACCCGGACGTCAATGCGCAGGACGTGACCTTTCCGGAAACGGTTCCCGACCCTGTGGAGCCGGACTGCGACCCGGTCGACGAGGGCTGTAACCCCGAGACCGGCTTTGAACCGGGCACCGAAATGGTGCCGGAGAAAGGGGATTTTCATTCCAGACCGGAACGTTAAGGGTTGCCAACAAACAGACCTGAGGGAGTGAGCGTGCGCACGAATTCGGCAGGTCAGGCACGTTGATCGTGACTGGCGCTACGCTTCGTGAGCAAGCTCACGCCCACAGGGTATCCGGATGGCATTCACTGCTGCCGGGGGTGAACGATTGTCTACCTAACGAATCCCCAACCGCTTCGCCAGCCGGCTGAGATTCGCCCGGTCCAGGTTCAACTCACGCGCCACCTCGGCCCATTTGCCCTGATGGCGCGCCAACGCATCGTTGATCACCCCTGTCTGAAACGCATCGACGGTTTCCTTCAGCCCTTCTCCCGGCTTGACCACCGGTAAGGCACCTGCAAACGTTGGTTGCGCGGTGGCGGGCACCTGCACGTCATCTTCCAGTCCCAGCGCCTGTGGCTCGATGGTGAGAATTCGCGGCCTTTGAGCGTGGCTCGACAGCGCCTTGAGCACGGCGCGGCTGATCAAGTGCTCCAGCTCACGGACGTTGCCCGGCCATGGGTACGCCATGAGCACCTTCTGCGCTTCGGGGCTCATGCGCAGGCTGCGCAGCCCCATCCGCGCGCGGTTCTCTTCCAGAAAGTAACCGGCCAGCAGCAAGGCGTCGCGGCCCCGATCGCGCAAGGGAGGCACCACCAGCGGGTACACGCTCAAGCGGTGATAGAGGTCGGCACGAAAACGCCCGGCGCGGACTTCTTCGGCGAGGTCGCGGTTGGTCGCGGCGATGATGCGCACGTCTACGTGATGCTCCTGATCGGAACCGACGCGCTGCAATTGCCCGCTCTGTAACACCCTCAGCAGCTTGGCTTGCACTGGCAGCGGCAACTCCCCCACTTCGTCGAGGAAGATCGAGCCGCCATCGGCGAGCTCGAACTTGCCGCTTCGCCCACTCACAGCGCCCGAAAACGCGCCTTTGACATGCCCGAACAACTCGCTCTCGACCAGCATCTCGGGCAGCGCGGCACAGTTAAGACTGATCAACGGCTTCTGCGCACGTGGCGATTGCAGATGAATAGCCTCGGCCACCAATTCTTTGCCGACGCCCGTTTCACCGGTGATCAGCACGGTCAGCGGGCTGTTGCCCACCAGCTGGATTTCTTGTTGCAGGCGTTTATGCACCGCGCTTTGTCCGATCAGCTCGCGTGGCCCTCGCCCGCCAGCCGCCCGCTTGTAGACCTCGGCCAGCTGCCGCTGGTCTTCAAAACTGCGGGCCAACTGGTTGATGCGCTCACTGGCCATCACGGTGGCCGCCGCCAGACTGGCGAACGCCTGCAGATTGTCCAGGTCCACGCGGCCAAAACTGGAGGGGTCCAGCGAGTCCAGTGTGATCAAGCCCCACAATGTGTCCTGCACATACAGAGGACAGCCCAGACAATCGTGAACTTCCAGATGCCCGTGCAGCCCGTCCACCAGCCCGTCATAGGGGTCCGGCAAGTCACAGTCAGTGGAAAAACGCGTCGGCTCGCGGTTCTGCGAAATGATGTCCAGACGCGGGTGTTCGCCCAAACGGAAACGGCGCCCCAGCGTGTCCGGGCTCAAACCCTCGACCGACAGCGGCACGAACACATCGTCTTCGAGCTTGAGCAGTGCAACGGCATCGCACGGCAACAGCTGACGCAACGAGCGCAACAGACGGCGGTAGCGTTCGTCATCCGGCAGATCACGAGAGAGGTCGGCCACCAGAGGGACAAGCGCCAGCAACAAGGGATTGGTCATGCGCACTCCAGATGCAGCGATCCAGATCAGGAAGGTGAAAACGCGGTCATTATGACACCCGTGCGGGTTAAAACGACAGCGAGCCCTAGAGGTCGTTATGACTCGTTTTTCTTAACCTGATGAAGTAATTGAACAATTGAGCTGGCACGGATCCTGATACCGCTTGAGTAACGGCATTGGCAATGGCCATGCCTTCACCGAACAGGAGTCACCGTCATGTTTGATTTCTTCCTCCAACCCGCCAACGTGCTGCGCCTGTCCAGCCGTGTCCTGCTGGTTGGCCTGGCCATGCTGCTGACCGGCATCGTCGGCGCCTACCTGCTGGATTTGCAACTGAACCTGTTCGCGTTGGTCAGTCTGCACGCCATGACGATCATTGGCCCGACCCTCATCAAGATCGGTTATGTCATGCGCCTGCTGTCGCAACACAATCTTCGCAAGGTCCGGGCTCAACCCGCTTACAGTCATAAGTTGGTCGCCAATTAAACGGCGCCGAGTGTTTCAAAAGTGAAACTGTCACCGCGAAAAGTTTGCCCTGCACAGCGCCGTTTATTCTGACGCCAACGGCCCGCCGGGTATCGGCGAGTCGTTTAATTTAAATGAAGTTGCGAAAAAAGGTTTTTGTTTATAGTCGAGTGGACTCGCTACGGAGCACTCGACATGGCAAGAATTCAGGGAAGAGTTCAAGAGACTTTTCCACCTTTGGTAGTGGATCTGGATGGAACTCTGCTGCGCTCGGATCTGCTCATGGAAACGGCGATGGCCTTCGTCAGAAGCCAGCCATTAAAGGTGTTCAAGCTGCTGGGCTGGCTGCTCAAGGGCAAGGCTGCGCTCAAGGAAGGCCTGGCCCTGGAGACACAGATCGATGTTTCCGTACTGCCTTATGATCCGCAGATCATTGAACTGATCACTGCCGAAAAAGCCACCGGCCGGATGATCGTGCTCGCCACGGCCAGCCACGTAAGTCTGGCCGAGCGTATTGCCGAGCACTTGCAGTTGTTTGATCTGGTGTTGGCGTCCAACGCCAACCGAAACTTGTCCGGCCGCAACAAACGCGACCTGTTAGTTGCACATTATGGCGAAGGCGCCTTCGACTACATCGGCAACTCCAAAGATGATTTGCCGATCTGGAAGGTGTCTCGCCAGGCCTATGTGGTCAACCCGGATCCCGGCGTCGAAGGGCGCGTCAAGGCGATGACTCAGGTCGAGCCGACCCTGCGCACCAACACGGCGAGCCTGCGCGACTGGCGCAGGGCGATGCGCTTGCACCAATGGCTGAAAAACGCCCTGATCTTCGTACCGTTGCTCGCGTCCCATCGATTCACCCAGTTCGACCTGATGCGCGACGGGGTGTTTGCCTTCTTCTGCTTCGGCCTCTGCGCCTCCAGCGTCTACATCCTCAATGACTTGCTGGACCTGTGCGACGACCGACACCACAAGAGCAAATGCAATCGTCCGTTCGCCAGCGGTCGCCTCTCGATCAAGGCCGGGCTGATCGCCGTGCCCACGCTCTTGCTCGCGGCATTCGGCGCAGCGCTGTTGCTTTTACCGTGGCAGTTCAGCGCTGTGATGGCGGCGTATTACGCCCTGACCCTCGCCTATTCCCTGCAACTCAAACGCCTGATGGCGGTAGACGTGATCGTTTTGGCCATGCTGTACACCTCCCGGATCATCGCCGGGGTGGCGGCATTCAACCTGACGCTGACCTTCTGGATCCTCGCGTTTTCGATGTTCATCTTCCTCAGTCTGGCGATGGTCAAGCGCTACGCCGAATTGCGCGATGCGCGGGTGCGTGACGTCACCACCATGGCCCGCGGACGCGGCTATTACCCGGGCGACCTGGACATGATCGCCTCACTGGGTGCCTCGTCGGGTTACCTGGCCGTGATGGTACTGGCGCTGTACATCCAGGACGCCAAGACCACTGCCCTGTATGTAACGCCTCACGTTATCTGGCTGGCCTGCCCGCTGCTGCTGTTCTGGGTGACCCGGGTGTGGATGCTCACCCACCGCGGGCAGATGAATGAAGACCCGGTGGTTTTCGCGATTCGCGACCGCACCAGCCAGTTGATCGGCGCCGTATTCCTCCTGATGTTCTGGATTGCCGCATGAGCACACCGCTGTATTCGTGGGGGCGTTTCCCCCGTCGTCCGCAACGTGGTCACAGTTGCGTCTGGCTGGGCGAGTTGCCCGCACACCTGAACCGGGTCATCGAGGACCACAGCAGCAGCCTGCCCTATGGCAATGGCCGCAGCTATGGCGACAGTTGTCTGGCGGCCAGCGATCAGGTGCTGCACATGCGTTCGCTCGATCGGCTGATCGAGGCGGATTGGGACGCCGGCGTGCTCAAGGTCGAGGCCGGCATCACCCTGGCCGAGGTGCTGGCGGTGGCCATTCCTCGTGGCTGGTTTCTGCCCGTAACACCGGGCACCCAGTTCGCCACGGTGGGTGGCGCCATCGCCAACGACGTTCACGGCAAGAACCATCACGTGCGCGGCACCTTTGGCCGCCACGTCCGCAGCTTCGGGCTGTTGCGCCACGGTCAGCCTGAAATGGCCTGTTCGCCCAGCGTTAACGCATCGCTGTTTTGCGCAAGCATCGGCGGCCTGGGGCTGACCGGGGTCATTCACTGGGCGCAACTGCAATTGATGCCGATCCGCGCCAGCCAGATCGACACCAGCACCGTGCGCTTCGCCCATCTGGCGGAGTTCTTCAGCCTGTCCGACGAGCTCGACGACCAACACGAATACAGCGTGGCGTGGGTGGATTGCCTGGCCAAAGGGGCCGACACCGGACGCGGGGTGTTCATCGTCGGCGACCACGCGCACTACGGCTCCCTCGAGGTGGGCAAGCGCGCGAAATTGAGCATGCCGATCACACCGCCGGTTTCGCTGATCAACTCGCTGTCCCTCAATGCATTCAACAATCTGTATTGGCGCGTGCACCCCAGTCAACGTACTCAAGGCCGCAGCGCCTACGAGCCGTTTTTCTACCCCCTCGACCGCATCCTGCACTGGAACCGCATCTACGGTCGTCGGGGGTTTCAGCAGTACCAATGCGTGATCCCGACCGCCAACGCCGAGGCCGCGATGGGCGAGCTGTTGCGGGCGATTGCCGATTCCGGGCAAGGCTCGTTTCTGGCCGTGCTCAAGCGCTGCGGCGACGTGCGTTCACCCGGCCTGTTGTCGTTCCCGATGCCGGGTACGTCACTGGCGCTGGACTTCCCGCAGAGCGAACACCTGGAAAACGTTGTATTCCCGCGTCTGGACGACATTGTCCGGGCGGCGGGAGGCCGCTTGTATCCGGCCAAGGATGCCCATATGAGCGGCGCGGACTTTCGTCAGGCGTACCCCGCCTGGGAGCGACTGGAAGCGCTGCGCGATCCCTCCCTGATGTCCCGTTTCTGGAGCCGCGTACTGTTATGAAAAACGCATCGAAAAAAGTCCTGATCATCGGCGCAACCTCGGCTATCGCCAGCGCTTGCGCCCGTCTGTGGGCCAGCGAAGGCAGCGATTTTTTCCTGGTGGCGCGCAACGTCGACAAACTGCAGCAGACCGCCGCCGACCTCAAGTCGCGCGGGGCAAAGAACGTGACCCTGCACGAAATGGACGCCAACGACATCGACGCTCACCCGCTGATGCTGGGGCGATGCCTGACCGCCCTCGGCCAGATCGACATTGCCCTGATCGCCCACGGCACCCTGCCCGATCAGAAGGCCTGCGAACGCGACGTCAATCTCGCCCTGCGCGAGTTCGCCAACAATTGCACCTCGGTCATCGCCCTGCTGACCTGCCTGGCGATGCAGTTCGAAACCCAGCGTTGCGGCAGCCTGGCGATTATCTCGTCGGTGGCCGCCGATCGCGGACGGCCTTCTAACTACCTGTATGGCAGCGCCAAGGCCGCCGTGTCGACCTATTGCGAAGGCTTGCAGGCGCGCCTTTTCAAGGTCGGGGTTCACGTCACCACGATCAAACCGGGGTTCGTCGACACACCGATGACCCAAGGCCAGTCGCTGCCCGCCGCGCTGCTCGCGCAACCGGCCCAGGTTGCGCAACGGATCGTCAAAGGCATCGCCAACAAAGTGCCCACGCTTTACGCACCGGGGTTCTGGGGCGTGATCATGCTGGTCATTCGTTCGATCCCGCAACCGGTGTTCAAGAGGCTGAACCTGTGAATCCCGCGGCTGCTCACGAGCGACTGCAGCTGTCCGGCTGGCGTTACCGCGCGGTGTTGCTCTCGGTCGTGGGGTCTGCGCTGGGTTACCTGGGCTTCTCACTGTGGGGCGGTTGGCACGCGGTGGGCGCGGCGGTGAGCGAAGTCGGTCTGATGGGCATCGTCATCGCGCTGTTCATGTCCTCGGTCAACTACGGCCTGCGTTTCGTGCGCTGGCAGACCTACCTCAAGGTACTCGGTCACCCGATGCCGTGGCGCCCGAGCCTGAACATTTACCTGGCCGGATTCGCCTTGACCACCACCCCCGGCAAGGCCGGCGAGGCCCTGCGCGGTGTGCTGCTCAAGCGCTGGGGCGTGCCGTATCCGCAGAGCTTCGCGGCGTTTTTCAGCGAGCGACTGTCGGACCTGTTCGCGGTGGTGCTGCTGACGCTGTTTGGCCTGTCGCTGTACCCCGAAGCGCTGCCGATGATCGTGGTCGGCGTCGCACTGGTGATGGTCGGTTTGCTGGTGCTGTCGCAGCGTCGTTTGCTCGAGCGCCTGACGCTGAGGGTGCCGGCCGAGGGCGGCAAGGTCATCGGGTTGCTGCGGCACTTGCTGCACGTATTGCTGCACGCCCAACAGTGTCATCGCCTGCGCCTGATGCTCGGCCTGACGCTCCTCAGCGTGATCGCCTGGAGCGCCGAAGCGTTAGCCTTCGACTGGATTCTGAAATGGATGGGCGCTGACATTCCGCTGACCTTCGCGGTGTTCGTGTACGCCCTCGCGATGCTGGCCGGTGCCGTCAGTTTCATGCCCGGCGGCCTGGGCGGCGCAGAAGCGGTGATGGTCGGTCTGCTGGTCTGGAAAGGCATGAACAGCGCCGACGCCGTGGCGGCCACGGTGCTGATCCGCCTGGCCACGCTGTGGTTCGCCGTGGCCATTGGCGCACTGATGTTGTTCAGGCTCAACGGCGAGCAGACGCCCGAAGGCCAACCGCTTCAATCACACGATTCATAGGTTAAGACAGGGACAGGAGTGCAGTTCATGGTGGCAGCAGTACGTTATCGAGCGGCGACGGTGATTCCGTTGCTGCTGGTGATCGGGGCAATCCTCGCCAGTTTTCTCGCCTCGAGCGGGCCGATTCAATGGATGGACAACGGCATCTTTCTCGCCGATGCGTCCCAAGGCGTGTATTTCAGCCAGACCCTGGGGCCGCTTGATCATCCGCTCTACCTGTTCGTGACCACCGCGCTCTATGCCGGATTTGGCCCGCTGGTGCTGAGTTTCATGAATTCACTGCTGCTCATCCCACTGGCGTGGGCCATTTACCGCCTGGCAAAAGGCGTGGGCGCCACGACGCAGCTCGCCCTGCTCTCCGCCGCCGCCGCGATCCTGTGCCATTGCGTGTTCTGGGTGTCGACCAAGGCGGAGGTCTACCTCCTGCACGTGGTGCTCGTCACGCTGGCGTACATGCTGCACGTCGATGAAAAGTTTCGCCTGGGTGCGTTGCAGAAGTTGTTCCTGATCGGCGTGCTGACCGGGCTTGCAGGCGCCATTCATCAGTTGACCTTTATCGTGCTGTTGCCGCTGTACGTGCAACTGCTGTGGCAACACAAATGGCGCACGCTGATGACGCTGCCGGGGTTTGCATTGGGTTTCAGCGTGGCGTTCCCCGGCGTCGCCAACGAGCTGCGGGCGGGCGTCGGGCTGTACGACATCGGGCATCGCTACCTGATCGGCATTCCCGACCGCGCTGCGGAACAAAGCTGGCAAGGGTCGCTGTTCCGCTTCGACGACATGTGGCACGAGAAGAACTCCGTCATGCTGTTGATGTTGTCGCTGATCGGCCCTCAGCTACTGGGGCTGTTGGTGTTCCCCAAGAACCCGAAATTGAGGCTGTTGTGGTGCGCGGCAATGATGAATTTCATCTTCGCGGTCTCCTACAACGTCACCGATCGCTTCACCTTCTTCCTGCCGGGCGCGGTACTGTTGAGCATCATCGGCGTGATGCAGCTTCAGGCCCTGTTGCAACGTACCGCAGCTGCTGCGCTGGTCAATGCCTCACCGCTGGCGGCGCCGGCGACCCTTCTGGCGGTCTTTGCCATCTACGCCAGCGGTGCGGTCAACCTGCCAACCCACAAGGAAGCGTTGCCGTTTCGGGATGACATTCACTACTTCATGGCGCCTTACCTGCGTGATCGCTCCGCCGAACAATTTGTCTTGAGCTACGAAAAATCCGCCCCCCAAGGCGCCCTTATCATCTCTGACTGGACCCCGAACGGCGCCCTGCGCTCGGCGCAGGCCGCGGGCGTGCTGCAAAACCGGACGTTTGAACTGTGCGAGGAAGTGGAGAATATCGACGCTTACCTGAAAGGACCTGGTGCTTACCTGGCGCGCACCAGTTACTGCGCAACGATCGCCGACCGGTTCGATCTGCAGACGTTGCCGCTGGGGTATGAGTTAAGGGCGAAGTAGCGCGTAATGCGTCCGCCCGCAGGGTGTGGGAGCGACACGTTTCTGGGCTCCTGAATCTGGGCGCGCCTAAGCCTTCGGCAGAAGCGGGCGAGCATCGCGTTTCAGCCTTTTGATTCCGGCCGCAGATCGAACGACACGTTCAAGGCTTTTGATTCTGGCCGTAGGAGCGCGGCTTGTCCCGCGATCTGGCGCGAAGCGGCAGTAAATTCAGGCAACTCGGTGTGCCAGAGAGACCGCATCAGCCGGGTTTGCTGCCGGTTCCCGGCAGATCGCGGGACAAGCCACGCTCCTACGCCTTCGGCAGAAGCGGACCAGCGACACGTTTCAAGGCCTTTGATTCTGGCCGCAGGGCGAACGACACTGTCAATGCTTTTGATTCTGGCCGCAGGGCGAACGACATGTTTCGAGGCTTTTGATTCTGGCCGCAGGCGAACGACACATCTCAATGCTTTTGACTTCTGCCTCAAGTGTAGGAGCGCGCTTGCCCGCGATCTGGCGCGAAGCGGCAGTAAATTCAGGCAACTCGGTGTGCCAGAAAGACCGCATCAGCCGGGTTTGCTGCCGGTCCCCGGCAGATCGCGGGCAAGCGCGCTCCTACGCCTTCGGCAGAAGCAGGCAAGCGACACGTTTAGGCCCTTGACTCTGGCCGCAGGCCGAAGGAGCGCGCTTGCCGACGGTTGAAGCGCTACCAAGCGCGCTCACCCAACATACTCAAGCCTTCTCCAACGCCTCTTCCTCGTGCATCGCCAGATGCCCGGTCTTGTCGCTTTTGACTTCGTACTGCGGCGCGTCCGGCGACGCGGGGCGGTGACGGCCCATGAGTTCGCAGTCCTGGGTATGCACCTTGGTGACTTTCCCCACCACGTGCCCGACATCGGAGTTCCAGCGCACGTGATCGCCGACCTTGAAAGCGTGAGCCATGATGCTTCTCCTCTAATCAGGGCTGCCAGAGTGTCTGGCTGCCTTCGAGTTTTCGATCGAGAAAGCTCGCCGCGCTGATCAGCGCCAGGTGACTCAACGCCTGCGGCGTGTTACCCAGATGGTGGCCGTGGGTGTCGAATTCCTCAGCGTACAGGCCCAGCGGGTTGGCGTAGCGCAGCAGTTGCTCGAACTCCAGGTGCGCCTGCTCGACGCGTCCGGCCCGTGCCAGACACTCGACGTACCAGAACGAGCACGCCACAAAGGCGCCTTCGTCACCCTCCAGGCCGTCCCCATAATCGTCGTCGTTGCGATAGCGGAACACCATGCCGTCGCGTACCAGCGTGCGCTCGATGGCTTCCAGCGTCTTGATCCACTTGGGGTCGCTGGCGCCGACAAACCTCACCAGTGGCATCAACAGCATCGACGCATCCAGGTTCTTGCTGCCCTTGTGCTGGACGAAATGCCCTAGCTCGGGGTCCCAGAAGTTGTCCCAAATGTCGTCGTGGATCGCCTGGCGTGTCTTGTCCCACTTTTCAAACGGTGCGGGCAGCGAACGCTTCAGCGACAGACGCAACGCGCGGTCCAGCGCTACCCAGCACATCAATCTGGAATGAAGGAAATGCTGATCGTCGCCACGCATTTCCCAGATGCCGACGTCCTTGGTGTTCCAGGTCTCGCACAGGTCATTGACCAGCCGACTCGCATGTTTCCAGCCTTCGTGCGAAATGGCTTCACCGTACTTGTTGGCCAAGTACACCGCATCCATCAGCTCGCCGTAGATGTCGAGTTGCGTTTGTTTAAACGCTTCATTGCCAATACGGACCGGCGTTGCGCCGCCATAACCGGACAGGTGTTCGAGGTTTTCTTCCGGGAGTTCTTCACGGCCATCCAGCGCGTACAGAATCCCCAGCCGGGTGGACTCTTCACAGCAGTCCCCCATGCGCCCGCGCACCCACTTCATGAAGTCGTTCGCCTCGTCGGTATAGCCCAGCCGCATGAACGCGTAGACCGTAAAGGACGCATCGCGAATCCAGGTGTAGCGATAGTCCCAGTTGCGCTCGCCGCCCTCTTCTTCCGGAAGTCCGAAAGTGGCGGCAGCGACGATTCCACCGTGCTTGCGTGAGGTCAGCAGCTTGAGCGCCAGCGCCGAGCGATTGACCGTTTCCCGCCACCGTCCCCGGTAATTGGAATGTCGGCTCCAGTGCTGCCAGAAATTCACCGTGCTCTTGAGGTCGCAGTCGCACCGACTGGCCTTGACCTGTTCGTCCCCAGCACCGCCCAGCATGAACTCAGCGATTTCGCCTTGCTTCATCTGGAACTCGGCAACGGCCGCCTGCCCCTCAATCGTCAATGCCGTGGTGGCAGACAGACGCAAGGCCGGCTGCGCAAGGGCGGTGAACAGCACGTCCTCGCCCGCCATCTGAGCCTGCGTGTCTGCGCGGCTGTAGTCGTGGCGCACCCGGCACAGCATGCGCACGCGCGCCGTGCCGTAGCGCACGTGAATCCGACGAACCAACCGAGGTAAATCGTCGACATCGGAGGCAATCGGCATCAAATCGGTGACCTCGACGACCGCATCCTTGGCGATCCAGCGCGTCATCAACACGTTGGTTTCCGGCAGGTACAACTGTTGCCGACGGGCGTCAGGCAACAGCGGTGACAACTGGAAGATCCCGGCGTCCGGCGTGTCGAGCAGCGCACTGAAAATGCTGGGGCTGTCGAAATCCGGCCAGCAGCAGAAATCGATGCTGCCGGTGTCGGCCACCAGCGCAGCGCTGCGCATGTCGCCGATGATGCCGTGATTCTCGATGGGGTTCTGCGCCTCGTCGCGTAAGTCGTTCTGAGGCTTTTGAGTGTGTCCCACACGGTCAACCATTGTTGCGGAACTCCGGGTACAGGCTCATGCCACCGTCGATGAAAAGCGTGGTGCCATGGACATAATCGGACGCGTCGGACGCCAGCCAGACCACGGCATTGGCGACGTCCTCAGCTTCGCCGACGCGCCCGTAGGGAATCAGCTCCAGCAATTTCTTTTCAGCGTCACCGGACGTGGCCTTTGTGTTGATCGCAGTGCGGATCGCGCCGGGCGCAATGCTGTTCACGCGGATCCGTTGCTCGCCGACTTCCTGGGCGATGCTGCGCATCAGCAGGTCCACGCCGCCTTTGGACGCCGCGTAATTGACGTGCCCGGCCCACGGGATCACCTGATGCACCGAGCTCATGTGGATGATCTTCCCCAGCGCGCGGGAGACCTCGGGGCGTATTTCCTGCCGTGCGAACTGGCGCAAGGCGGCGCGCGCGCAGAGGAACTGGCCGGTGAGATTCACGTTGATGACGGTGTTCCAGTCCTCAAGGGTCATCTCGGCGATGGGCGAATCTTTCTGCAGACCGGAATTGGCGATGAGGATGTCGAGCCTGCCAAACGCCTTGAGCGTTTCGGCGAACAGCTTCTCGACCTCGTCCTCCCTGGACACATCAGCACCCACAGCAACGGCCTGGCCACCTGCGGCACGTATCTGCTCAGCCAATTTTTCGGCGGGTTCGGGCTGGGAGTGGTAGTTGATCACCACGGCCGCGCCGGCGTCTGCCAACCCTTGGGCTGCGCCCGCTCCAAGTCCCGAACTGGCGCCGGTGACCAGCGCAACCTGGCCCTTCAAGGAAATCTGCATGGAATGTCGAGCCTCATGATGAGCATTTCAATGCTGACTGACGGGGCTCGGAGTAAGTTCATTGGGATTGATCTCACTTAGGCACAAGCGTTGGGGTAGACCGCTTGAACGGGCCTGGAGCAGACGAACGCAATGCCGCAGGTGCAGGGGTGCTGTGCTGAATGACTCCGCGTTCGTCCGAAATGCGGCCCATACCGTCGTAACCTCCGACGTCTCCTACCGTTGAGTCTCCCTCACCGGTTAACCCCCTCGGCCCTCGAAACATCGGGTTGCGCTGGACGTGAACCAATGGCGCTCCATAAACTGTTGCCCATCATTTCGTTACAAAATGGATGACACATGCCGCGCTACGGGGACGATTTATGAATCGCAATGAGCTGCGCAAGGCCGATATCAACCTGATGGTGGTGTTCGAAACCTTGATGCAGGAGCGCAACGTGACCCGTGCCGCCGAGAAACTGTTCCTCGGCCAACCCACCATCAGCGCCGCCTTGAACCGCCTTCGTGCATTGTTTAACGACCCGTTGTTCATCCGCGTCGGCCACCGGATGGAGCCCACGGCGCGGGCCAACGAGATCATTCATCATCTGTCGCCCGCGCTCGACGCAATGTCCGTGGCCTTGAGCCTGACCCGCGACTTCGACCCGGCCAGCAGCGACATGACCTTTCGCATCGGCCTTTCCGACGACGTCGAGTACAGCCTGTTGCCGCCTTTGCTGCGCGCGATCCGCCAGGAAGCGCCGGACATTGTCATCGTCATCAAACAGGTCAATTTCTGGAATGTCTCGGAATTGCTCATGTCCGGCGAGATCACTGTCGCGGTGTGCCTGACCCGCGAGCTGCCGGCCAATGCCAAGCGAAAACTGCTGCGCACCATGCAGCCGATGGTGGCGCGGGCCGATGATTCGCAGGAACCGATGACGCTCGACGAATACTGCTCACGGCCACATGTGGTGGTGTCTCACGTGGCCAACATTTCGAGCTTCGCCGATGAATGGCTGGCAGCGATCGGACGCAAGCGCAAAGCGGTGCTGTCCGTGCCGCAATACAGCACACTGCCGGCCCTGATGGCGGGCACCGACCTGCTGTGTAACCTGCCGGATCACCTGACGCTGGCGTTGAACAAGACGGGGGTGTTGCGAGGAGAGCCGCTGCCGTTCATCACGCCCAATCTGGAGCTGTCGATGGTCTGGCTGAGCGTGATGGACAGCGACCCCGCCGAACGCTGGCTGCGCAAACGACTGGAGCAGTTCATGGGGGATCACAGCACGATCACCCCTGCCCCGCTGGGATGATCGTATGAACCACAACGTGTAGGAGCCGGCCTGCTGGCGAATGCGGTGGGCCAGTCATGAAGATGTCGACTGGCCTTTTGCATTCGCCAGCAAGCCGGCTCCTACCTGTGTTTCGTTAGGCAGTGAAGCCTGCGAACGCTGGCTGCCTGACACAATCGCGTCGCAGGGTTTGACTATGGCTTCGCAGTCGGTCCTCGAATGCGGCCCAGACACCACCCACGCGCCTACAGATGACGGCGTCCTTGCCGTCAATGGCCTACAGCCTCAGCCGAAACGACCGGTGATGTAGTCTTCGGTCTGGGTCTTGGACGGCTTGGTGAAGATGGTGTCGGTGTCGCCGTGTTCGATCAATTCGCCCATGAACATGAACGCGGTGTAGTCCGAGCAGCGCGCTGCCTGTTGCATGTTGTGGGTCACGATGACCACGGTGAACTGCTCTTTGAGCTCGGTGATCAGCTGCTCGATACGGCCGGTGGAGATCGGGTCGAGCGCCGAGGTCGGTTCGTCGAGCAGCAACACTTGTGGACGCAGCGCGATGGTCCGTGCGATGCACAGACGCTGTTGCTGACCACCGGACAGGCTTTGTGCGCTTTGCTTGAGCTTGTCTTTCACTTCGTCCCACAACGCGGCGCCACGCAAGGCTTCTTCCACACGCTCTTCCATCTCGCGGCGGGAGAGTTTTTCGTGGTGACGCACGGCGTAGGCGATGTTGTCGTAGATCGACATCGGGAACGGCACCGGCTTCTGGAACACCATGCCGACGTGGCTGCGCAGGCGGTTCATCGAATAGCCAGGGGCCAGGATGTTTTCGCCGTTCAGGATCACTTCACCCTTGGCTTCCTGCTTCGGGTACATGGAATAAATGCGGTTGAACACGCGCAACAAGGTCGACTTGCCGCAACCCGACGGGCCGATGATCGCGGTGATGCGCTTCTCGGGAATGGTCATGTCGACCGACTTCAGCGAGCGATGACCGTCGTAGAAGAAATCGAGGCCGCGTACCTGAATCTTGGTTTTTTCGTCGGCAAGGGAAAGGTTATTCATCAGGATGCCTTATTGCGCAAAAGGAGAAGACGGGAACTGAGGCTCAACACCAGAACGAACAAGGTCAGAATCAAGGCACCGGCCCATGCCAGGGAATGCCAGTCATCGAACGGGCTCATCGCGTACTGGAAAATCACCACGGGAACGCTTGCAATCGGTTTGAGAACGTTGCTGCTCCAGAACTGGTTACCGAAGGCGGTGAACAGCAAGGGGGCGGTTTCGCCTGTGATGCGAGCAAGGGCCAGCAACACACCGGTGACCACGCCGGCCTTGGCGGCACGCAGCACGATCTGCAAGGTCAGTTTCCACTGCGGCACACCGAGTGCCAGTGCGGCTTCGCGCATGGTCGACGGTTGCAGCTGGAGCATTTCATCGGTGGTGCGAACCACCACCGGAATCACCAGCAAGGCCAGGGCCAGCGCGCCAGCAATGGCGGAGAAGCCGACCTGGTGGTTGGTCAGGGCGCTGACCGGCAGGATGACGGCGGTGTAAACGAACAGACCCAGCACGATCGATGGCGCCGACAGCAGAATGTCGTTGATGAAGCGAACCGCGTTGCCGAGCTTGGAATGACGGGCGAACTCCGCCAGCCAGATGCCGGCCATCAGGCCGATCGGCGTACCGATCAACAGGCCGATGCCGGACATCAGGAAGCTGCCATAAAAGGCGTTGGCCAGACCGCCCGCCGAACCCGGGGGCGGGGTCATGTCGGTAAACAGGCGCAGGTTCAGTGCCTGGAAACCGTTGATGATGGTGGTCAGCAGGATCCACACCAGCCACAGCAAACCGAAGACGGTGGCGCCGCAGCTGAGGACCATCGCGATCATGTTCTTGAAGGCGCGGGCCCGGTACAGGTTTTCGTTATCGGCCTTACTCATAGACCCTCCTTGCGCGACAGACGGGACAGCATCAGACGGGCAATCGCCAGCACGATGAAAGTGACGACAAACAGCAGGAAGCCCAACGCGATCAGCGACGAACGATGCAGGTCGGTGTAAGCCTCGCTGAACTCGTTGGCGATCACCGAGGCAATCGAGCTGCTCGGCATCATCAGGGACGCGGAGAACTGGTGAGCATTACCGAGTACGAAGGTCACGGCCATGGTTTCACCCAGTGCGCGACCCAGACCCAGGAAAATCCCGCCGACCACAGCCGAACGGGTATAGGGCAGAACGATGTCCCAGACCACTTCCCAGGTCGTGCCGCCGAGTGCGTACGCCGACTCTTTGAGCGCGATGGGTACGCTGCGGAACACTTCAGTCATCACCGAAGTAATGAACGGCGTGATCATGATGGCCAGGACGATACCGGCCGTCAGCATGCCGATGCCCAGTGGCGGCCCCTGGAAGATCTGACCGATCAGCGGCAGTGCGCCGAGGTTGTCGTTGATCCACGGCGCCATGTATTCGGCCATGAACGGGCCGAACACGAACAGGCCCCACATGCCGTAGATAATCGAAGGAATGCCCGCCAGCAGTTCGACCGCGGAGGCAATCGGCATCCGCAACCATGGCGGCGCCACTTCAGTCAGAAAAATCGCGATGCCGAAACTCACCGGAACGGCGATCAGCAGCGCGAGAAAGGATGTCACCAAGGTGCCGTAGATCGGGACCAACGCGCCGAAATGGCCGTTGACCGCATCCCATTCAGTGCTGGTAAGAAATTCAAAGCCAAACGTTTTAAACGCCAGGGCACCGCCCCAGAGTGTCGAGCCGGCGATGCTCGCCAGCAACAGCAGCACCAACAGAGCCGCTCCCAGCATCGTGCGCCGGAACCAGGCGTCGTGTCGGTGATCGCGGGCCGCGCGTTTTTCGCTCTCGGATGTCGCATCCGGAATCACAGCGGACATATATTGGGTGTTTTCAGTCATGGTGGGTCCACTCGCAAGGAAACCCTGTCATCGAGCGCTCGATGACAGGGGTAAGCCGGATTACGTCGAGTTACTTGGTGAACTCGGTTTTCCAGTAGTTTTCGATCTTGCTGACCAGCGATTTAGGCAGAGCTACGTATTCCAGCGACTCAGCCTGGGCCTGACCTTTTTCCAGGGACCATTTGAAGAAGTCGAAAGCGGCCGCGCTTTTCTCGGCGTTTTTCGGCTGCTTGTACATGATGATCCAAGTGGTGGCAGTGATTGGCCATGCAGCATCGCCAGGGGCGTTGGTCATGATCAGGTTGAAGTCTTTGGCGCTCGCCCAGTCGGCGGTGTCGGCAGCCGCGGCGAAGGCTTTGGCGTCAGGCTTGATGAATTTGCCAGCAGCGTTTTCCAGCTGGGTGTAAGCGATCTTGTTCTGGGTTGCGTAGGAGTACTCGACGTAACCGATCGAACCCTTGATCTGTTTTACGTAGGCAGACACACCTTCGTTACCCTTGCCACCCACACCGACTGGCCACTGAACGGCAGAACCAGTGCCAGGACCGGATTTCCACGCCTCGCTGACTTTGCTCAGGTAGCTGGTGAAGTTAAAGGACGTGCCCGAGCCGTCAGAGCGGTGAACGACGGTGATAGCGGTGTCAGGCAGTTTTACGCCAGAGTTCAGCGCGACGATCGCTGGATCGTTCCACTTGGTGATTTTGGCCTGGAAGATGTCAGCCAGAACCTGGCCGCTCAGCTTCAGGCCGTTAGCCTCGATGCCTTCCAGGTTGACCACTGGAACAATACCGCCGATCACGCTTGGGAACTGACCCAAGCCTGCGGCTTTCAAGTCTTCTGCGGACAGAGGAGCGTCGGATGCGCCGAAGTCAACAGTCGCCGCCTTGATCTGAGCGATACCGCCGCCCGAACCGATCGACTGATAGTTGACGCGATTATCGGAGCTTTTGCTGTAGTCCTGCGCCCATTTGGAGATGACTGGGAACACGAAGCTCGAACCAGCACCAGTGACGTCCGTAGCGTGTGCCATTCCAGTCAGGCACATCGAAGCCAGCAGGAGCGACAGGCGTGTTTTTGTCAGCAGATTCACGGCAATACCTCAGCAGAAGAATTTGTGTGTGTGCGGTCACATTGAAGACCCGATGCAGATTTAAAACCCGAAACATTTCTGTTTGATGACAGTCTTTAGACATAGGTCGAAATCTGCCCCGTGCTGTAGGCGATTTCTTACAGGCTGTAAAAACGAAACCCCCGGTTTCATTGAAGAAATCGGGGGTTGTCTACTGCTGAAGAATTTAATATCAATGCGCCACACAGCGCCGTAAAAACCGCTCTTCTCAGCCTTTTTCGGCGCGAATTGTGACAATTACAAGGCAAAAAAACGCTTGAGCGTGCGTCTCGACTGGAGACGTTTATTTCGCGATGGCCGCCTTCGCCCGATTTGTTTCGAAGTTTTGCGATTCCTGCTTTTCATCCGCCACACAGGTGGTTTGCGGCTCATGGCGATAGCGGGCTTGGTCGCTTGTCACGTGACGCCGGCCTCGCCGGAAAAACGCTGACCGTCTGTCGGCAAGACTGCACCTCTGCTGATGGCCACCAGACCAATGTGTATCCACGACCACAATAGGGATTCACATCATGATCAAGACAAAACTGACTGCCCTGACCCTGGCAAGCCTGCTCGCCGTCGCGACGGGCTCCGCATTTGCCGGCTCCACCGGCCCGACTGATCCAGTCGACTCGAACACCACTGGCCCACGTACCAGCAGCCAAGGTCCTAACACCGATGGCACGCCAAAAACCGGCACCAGCTCCACACCCGGCACTAAAGGCATGGGCAGTTCCAACGGCAATGGCACGGCCGGCCAAGGTGGTGGCATGAGCAATGGAAATGGCATGGGCGGCAGCGGTGGCGGCACCAGCGGCGGCGGCGATGGATCCAGCGGCAGTAAATAAATAAGCCAAACTTGCCTATCTATCGAGCTTGATCACGACAGCGTACGTACGTTCCGCACAAGGGGACGAATCCGCTGAAACCGTGACCAAGCTTGATCATTTTCTTCCTCCATCCCGTGTCAACTCCCTCCTCCCTGATTGGTCTTCTCGTCAATAGCCTTATTGGATACTGGCAATTGCTGCGGTCCCCACTACTATGGCAACGGTTGAGAAACGATCTCGGTGCGATGGAGAACCCGCATGACCCCGGAAAACCAGGAAGCCAGCAATACCGTTCGAATTCACGCAGCCCACGGCCGCTCGCAAGAACTGGGCGAATATTTGCAAACGGTCGTCAGTAACCTCCAGCGCCTGCCCGGTTGCCAACAGAGCGCCCTGAGCCAGGATGAGAACGACAGCAACGTGTGGGTGATCAGCGTTCAGTGGGAATCCTGCCAGGCCATGGCAGAACACTTTGCCAAACCGAGTAATGAGAACCTCAACGGCCTGCTGATCAATCAATTCGTGCGCCAGGTGGCGTTCGAGAGCGACATCGAACGCTGCAGTCTGCCCGGTACGCGCTGACCAATGTCTGTGTCGATGTCGGGCGACGGATGAACATCCACTTTAGAAAAGCCGCTTAATTGCCTGTTAACTAAACCAATCGTCAGAAAAGCCGCCGTAAGCGGCCTGATTGCGCGCGTTAAGTGGCGAACTGAAAATCACGGATTATCCTTTGCGTCTTGCGGGCCCGTTGGCGTTATGACTGCTTGAAGTAACAGCCGACTGCCTCAAAGACCCCAGAGGTAATGCCATTATGAGAGTGATAAGTCTAAGTCTGATCGCACTGGCGGTTTCAGCAGGATATGTCCAATCCGTAGAAGCAGAACCCTTCGTCAGTGACCAGGCCGACGCCAAAGGCTTTGTCGAAGACGCAAAACTGAATGTGCTGTTGCGCAACTATTACTTCAATCGCGATGGAAAAAGTGGCGCTCAGGATCGACGTGACTGGTCCCAGGCGGCCATGGCCAACTTCAGTTCCGGGTTCACACCGGGCACCGTCGGTTTCGGCGTCGATGCTTACGGCTGGTACGGCCTGAAACTGGATGGAGGCGCCGGGCACTCGGGCACCGGCAACATCCCGGTGGACAGCAGCGGCAGTCCGGAAGACGAGTTTTCAACCGCCGGCGGCGCCCTTAAAGCGCGTATATCCAAGACCGAACTCAAATGGGGGACCTTGCAACCCACCGCACCGGTATTCGCAGCGGGCGGTACACGGCTTTTCCCTCAAACGGCGACAGGCTTCAGTTTACAAAGCAGTGAAATCACTGGCCTGGATCTGGAGGGAGGACACTTCACCGCCGGTAACGGTCCGCAGCATACAAGCGCCAGTAGAGAGCTTTTTGCCAGTTATGCCAACGTCACCACTAACAGCGTCGACTTTGTCGGTGGCAAGTACGCCATCAATGACGCGTTCAGCGTGCAAGTGTATGGATCGGAGTTTGAAGACATCTGGCGTCAGTATTACGGTAACGCCAACTATGTACTGGCCATGCCAAGCGATCAGTCGCTGACCTTCGATTTCAATATTTACCGCACGCTCGATGAAGGTCAGGCCAAGGCCGGCAGCATCGATAACACCACGTGGTCATTGGCCGCCGCCTATAACTTCATGGCCGGTCACACCTTTACCCTCGCCTACCAGAAAGTGCACGGGGACGAGCCGTTCGACTATGTAGCGTTCGGCGATAACGGTCCCGGCACGACCGGCGATTCGATCTTTCTGGCCAACTCCATTCAGTACTCCGACTTCAATGGCCCGGGCGAGAAATCCTGGCAGGCGCGATACGACCTGGCCATGAGCGCGTACGGTATTCCGGGGCTGAGTTTCATGGCCCGCTATGCCAACGGCCGCGACATCGACGGGACCAAAATGGCCGTGGACAGCCCCTACCGAGCCTATGGCTATGGCGAGGACGGCAAGCACCACGAAACCAACCTGGAAGCCAAGTACGTGATACAGGACGGGCCGGCCAAAGACTTGTCGTTGCGCATCCGTCAGGCGTGGCATCGCGGCAATGCAGATCAGGCCGAAGGCGATCAGAACGAGTTTCGCCTGATCGTGGATTACCCCATTTCAGTCCTGTGAAAGCCCGGATGTGAAATTGGCCTCATGATCTTTCCCCGGATTGGCGGTGTGACGGATGGGCACGCAGGCATAGCGTGTCATCTGTCACTTCGTTCACTGAGGACCGATCATGAACCCGATAAAATTGCTTGCCGCCAGCCTCTCTTGCCTGGCCCTTTCGCTGCCCATGTCCTTCAACGCGCAAGCCCACGACGCCGAACACGAGAAAGTCACCGTGCTGGAGACTCACCCGATGCTCAACGCACCGGGTAAAAAAGCCATGGTGCTGACCGTTGACTACAAACCGGGGCAAGTGTCCATTCCCCACAGCCACAGCGGCAGCGCGATTGCCTATGTGCTGGAGGGCGAGGTGATTTCGCGGGTCAACGACGGCAAGGCGATCACTTACAAGGCCGGTCAGACCTGGTACGAGCCTGCCGGTTCGAAGCACTACGAATCCAGAAACGCCAGCACCACCCAGCCGGCGAAACTGCTGGTGTTCATCCTGCTGGACGACAACGGTGAAATCCTGACCCCTCTGCCCAAATAACAGGCCCCGATCCATCGTGTGCCGCTCTGGCGCGCGGCACCGCTGGTCAGCGCGGGTGTTTCAAAAACTAAACATTCTTCCATCGGTGTCGATAAGCCATCAGTAGAGCCCGAAAAGTGGGCCGGACTTGATGAGTGAAAGGCACAGGTATGTACGACATTTTTCTGCTGGTAGAACATGGCCGCGATCAGGGCGAAGTGTCTGTGATCGGTTGGTTCGATGACGAACGCGCAGCGAAAGACACCGCAGAAGCGATGGAGTGGAAAGCGTATCGCGAAGAGTCCAAGCGCCAGCATCAATGGTCCAGCCAGCCGCTGCTGCCACCGAATGAAACCTCACACCGGCGATTTTGGGTCAAAGGCATCTCGAAATTTACCCACACCCCCGCGCCACGGTCCTGGGCGGTGCATTAAGCGTTGCGGACCGGTAACTTTTCCTACGATCCGTATTGTTTTAATGACCGCAAGGCAAGATGATAGCCATCCTTTTTAGATGACTGTGATTCCCCTTTCCGTCGCGAGACGGTCATTAGGAGCAACATGATGGACCCGGCCGCAAAGGATATCCGCGCCGAGGACGGAACCGACCCCGCCTCTGATTTTGTTCAATCGATACTGTCCGCACTTCCCGACCGCGGGCACGACGCATCGACCCGATCGGCCCAGCGACGCTGGTATGAATCGTTGTCCGAGCAAGACCAGATGCTCGTCAGGGACAGGCTGCGTGAGGAGATCGCTCGCATTCGCGCTGACTTCGGGAAAAAACGCGATTCCTCCTCGATCTCAGCGCTCAGGCTTCGGGACCACGGGTAACGGCGTTGTCGACTGCGGTGCAGTGGCCCAAGAGACTGTTTTAGCGTCGGTCCTTTGAGTCACCCGTCACCCATTCAACCCCTGCGCCGCAGGTAGCAGCCCCCGAAACTTTCCATACCGCTCGCGCAGCGCGGGTTGCACTGAAGCCATGGGCTGATACCGCGCCTTGACCGGCATCCCCTTGTGTAACAGATCACCGCCCTGCCCGATCGCCAAGAACCCGAGTTTGGCCGCACCGATGCACGCACTCAGTTCGCTGCCGTGCAGGGTGTAGACCTCGCGATCAAGAATGTTGGCCAGCAACTGCGCCCAGTATTCACTCCGGGCGCCGCCGCCTACCAAGGCGCAGGCGTTGATCGTGGCGCCGGCCGACAGCACCGCATTCATTGCATCCAACAGACCAAAGCCAACCCCTTCCAGCACCGCGTACCCCAACATGGCAGGCGTGCTGTCGTGTCCGAGGCTCATGAAGCCGCCGCGCAGCAACGGGTCGTTGTGTGGCGTTCGCTCGCCCGCCAGGTAAGGCAGGAACAAGGGATTGGAGACGGCCACCGCGTGCTCCACCGGTAACTCGGCCTGCACGAGCGCCAGCAGGGTTTGCTCGTCCGGCTGGCCGAGCAGGCGCGTCACCCAGCGCAGGCAACTGGCACCGGCGAGCATGGCGCCCATGGTGTACCAACGATGGGGCAACGCATGGCAAAAGCTGTGCACCGCGCTCGGCGGATGGCCCGCCGCGTGATCGGTGATCGCGACGATGGCCGCGCTGGTGCCCAGGGTGACAAACGCATCGCCCGCATTGATCGCGCCAATGCCGACCGCCGACACCGGGTTGTCGCCGCCGCCCGCAGCCACGGGCAAATCGACCGGCAGGCTCAAAACCCGCGCAGACGCTTCATTCAATCCGCCCGACCGCTGATCAGCCTCCAGCAAGGTCGGCATCTGCCCGAGTGTCAGTCCAGTGGCGTGCAACATGGGTTCGTGCCACGCCCGTCGCGCGACATCCAGCCAGAGCGTGCCCGCCGCGTCCGACATATCGCTGATGCGCTCGCCCGTCAGCAGCAGACGCAAGTAATCCTTGGGTGACAGCACACAATCGATCTGCCCGAACACCTGCGGCTCGTGTTGTTGCAGCCAGAGCAGCTTGGGCGCCGTCAGCCCGGCCATCGCCAGACTGCCGGTGTGCTGTGCGTAGTCAGGGAAGTCGCGATTCAACTGCTCGGCCTGAGCCACCGCGCGCGAGTCGTCCCAGAGGATGGCGGGATACAACACCTGATTGGCGGCATCCAGCAACACCGCGCCGTGCATCTGCCCGGACAGCCCGATGCACGCGACGCGCCCCCACGCTGCCGGGTGCTCTGCACGCAATTGCCCCAGAGCAGCCAGGCAGGCCTGCCACCAATCGGCCGGATGCTGTTCCGACCAGCCGGATTGTCTGCGGTCAACGCTCACCCGCGCGCCCGCCTGGGCCAGCACCCCACCGTGTGAATCGAGCAGAATGGCCTTGAGCTCCGAGGTGCCCAGATCAATGCCCAGAGAGACAGCTTCACTCATCAATGTTCGTTCCTGTCTGCGGCCGCACTCACGGGCATCCGCATGAATTTCGTATGCGCAACGTCGCACTCAGACGCTGCGCTTGTCTCGGTCCTTCCGGGCTTTCGATGCGCTGCAACAATAACTGCACCGCACGCTCACCCAGCGCCTGCACCGGCTGGGCGATCACGCTCAGACGCGGCAGGAAAAAGTCCGCCCAGTCGAAATCGTCGAATCCCACGAGTGCCATCTGCTCGGGCACCGCGATGTTCGCATCCCGCAGCGCATGCATCGCACCGATGGTCATCAGGTTATTGGCCGCCATGATCGCGCTCGGCGGTGCGCTCAGCCCCAACAATTGCTGCGCGGCACACCGTGCCGATTCACTGTTGGACTCGCCATCGACCAGCAGCGCGTCATCGAACGTCAGGGCCGCGTCCGCCAATGCCTGGCGGTAACCTTCGATGCGCTCTTCGGTGGTGCTCAACCCACGGTGCCCGGCGATCATGCCGATGCGCCGGTGGCCATGACCGATCAGATGCGCCACCAGCTCGCGGGTCGAGTGCAGGTTCTCCACGCCGACCTGATCGAAACCGTCGCTTGCCATGCGATCCACCAGCACCGTCGGAATCGCATTGGCCTGCAGGTACTCCAATGCGGCGTGTTGCGGATCGCTGCAGGGCGCGAGCAGGATGCCGTCGACCCGACGGTGGTGCAGCGCCTTGACCACGTGCAGCTCCTGCACGGGATCATCGTGGGTGTCGACGAACAGCATCATGATGCCGTGGCGCGCGCACTCGGTTTCGATGGCGTGAACGGTCTCGCTGAAGTAGTGGTTGGACAGCGCCGAAATCGCCACGCCAATGGTGTGGGTGCGCGAGCGGGCCAACGAGCGGGCCAGCGTGTTGGGGATGTAACCCAACTCGCGAACCGCCTGCTGCACCGCGTCCACGGTTTCCGGGCTGACCTTGCGCGTGCCGTTGAGCACGTGGGACACCGTCGAAGTCGACACCCGTGCCCGTCGCGCCACATCCTCCATCTTGATCACGGCTTCACTCTCTTGGCGACGTGTCTGGCTTAGCGTTTAGTGCTTGCTCGACCAGCCGGTGTAGGAACCGATGTTGTCGCGGGTGATCAGTTTCGGCGTGAGCTGGGTCACCGCTTCAGCCGGTTTCTTGTCATTGAGCAGGTCGTTGCCGATAACCACCGCTTGCTGCGCCATGGCCCATGGGTCCTGACTGGCCGATGCCTGTATCGACGACTCTGATTTCAGCGCGTGTTCGATGTCCGGGGCGCCGTCCACCGAGGTGATGACGATGCCGCTGCGTTTCAGTTGTTTGGCCGCCAGGTCACTGCCAATGGCTTGTGGGTCATTGATTGCGAACAGGCCGTCGATTTTCGGGAAACGTGTCAGGTAACCCTGCATGGCGTTCAAGCCGCCGTCACGAGAGCCCTTGGCATCCTGATCGTCTGACAGCACCTTGATGTCCGGTGCGGCGGCGAACGCCGATTTACAGCCGGTGACCCGGTCGGTCACGGCGGTGACCTGAGGGCCGTTTTCGATGATCACGTTCCCTTTGCCGGAGAGTTTATCGACGATGAACTGACAGGCCAGTTTGCCGGCCTCGACGTTGTCGGTCTGCACCGTCGCATCAACGCCCGCCGCGCTCACGTCCACGGCAACCACTTTGATACCGGCCGCTTGGGCTTTCTTGACCGCCGAGGCAATCGCTTTAGGGTCAACCGCGTTGATCAGGATCAGGTCCACCCCGGCCGCGATGAAGTTGTCGATCTGCGAGAACTGCTTGCTCAGGTCATAGTCGGCGGACACGGAGGTCACTTTGGCGTTGGGGTTGATCTCCAGCGCCTTGGCCTTGGCACCGTCGGCCAGGGTCACGAAGTAAGGATTGCCCAGCGAACCCAGGCTGATGCCGACTGATTTCAACTCTCGGGCTTCAACGCCTTGCGCCAACAACGCGGCCAGGCACAGGGATACGACAGCAGGGAATTTGCGTTTGAAGTTCATGATTTCTCTCTTGTGATTATTGTCAGAGCCATTGTTTGAAACGCGTGACGCCAAAACGATGAATCAGGTTCGCGCTCCGGACTGGCGATAGCGATCAAGCGCCACCGCGCCGATGATCACGATGCCTTTGATGATGTACTGCCAGATGTCCGACACGCCCAGCAGCACCAGGCCGTTAGTTAACACCGCAATGATCAGCGCGCCGATCAGCGTGCCGCCAATGGTGCCGACACCACCGGTAAAACTGGTGCCGCCGAGAATCACCGCCGCGATGGCGTCCAGTTCATAGGACTGCCCCAGTTGCAGGCCGTTGGCAGCGAACAGTCGCGACGCGCTCATGACGGCGCCCAAGCCAGCCAGCGCGCCGGAGACGGCGTAGACGAACAGCAGGACTTTCCACACCTTGATCCCGGACAACCGCGCGGCTTCGGGGTTGCCGCCCACTGAATAGATCTGCACGCCCATGACCGTGCGCCGCAGAATAAACCAGGAGATGACGATCACCGCGACCGCAATGATCACCAGCCACGGCACGCCGAGCACTGAATCGTTGCCGATGAAGGCGAATGGCAGATCAGGGTTGAACACGGTCTTGTCGTCGGCCAGCAGGCGCGCGAGGCCTCGCATGGCGGTCAGCGCACCGAGGGTGACAATGAACGGGGGCAGACGCATGAAGGCGATCAACCCACCGTTGACCAGCCCCAGCAGCAAGCCGAAACCTACTCCGGCGAAAATCCCGAGCATGCCCCACTGCGGCGACATCGACGCTTGCAAGGCCACGACCGCGGAGGCTGCCAGGATCGCGCCGACCGACAGGTCGATGCCGGCGGTGAGAATGACGAAGGTCATGCCCGCTGCCAGCACCACGTTGACCGAGGCCTGCTGGGTGATGATCGACAGGTTCTGCCAGGTCATGAAACTGTCGGTCATCAGCGCAAAGCCCACCAACAGCAGGATCAGCACCGGCAGCATGCCAATGGTTCGCATCAGCTCGCGCACACGTTCACGTTTGCTGATGGCCGCCACGCTTGGCGATTTTTCCAGGGTCAGACTCATGGCCTGGCCTCCTTTTTATTGTTATCGGATAGTTGCGATTCCTGTAGGAGCGCGCTTGCCCGCGATTGCGGTGGGTCATCCACGCATGCATCACCTGATGCCCCGCAATCGCGGGCAAGCGCGCTCCTACCAGGTCCTGTGTCAGGCTTGAACAGCCACCTGCTCACCCCCAGTCGCCAGATCAATGATCCGCTCCTGAGAAATCTCGTGTCCCGACGCGCCGCCGACTTCCGCCACCAACTGCCCTTCACGCATGATCAGCACCCGATCACAGGTGCCGATGATTTCCGGCAACTCGCTGGAAATCACCACGATGCCGACCCCGGCCTTGGCCAGTTCGTTGATGATCCGGTAGATCTCGGACTTCGACCCGATGTCCACGCCACGTGTCGGCTCGTCGAGAATCAGCACATGCGGTTTGACTTCCAGCAGACGCGCCAGCAGCACCTTCTGCTGGTTGCCGCCGGACAACGCACCGACGTTGACCTTGCCCGATGCCACGCGAATCGACAGTGACCGGATCGCCTCGACTGCCCGTTGCGCGCCGCGCCCTCGATCCAGCACACCGCCGGCATGAGCATCCGGAACACAGGCACAGACGTTGATGTTGTCGCGCACGCTCATGTCGAGGAACAGGCCCTGGGCCTTGCGATCCTCGGTGAGATACACCACGCCGGCGCGAATCGCGTCAGTCGGATTGCGCAGTTCCGTCACCGCTTTGCCCGCCACTTCAAGGCTGCCAGCGGTGCGAGGATCGGCGGCGAAGATCAGCCGTGCCAGCTCCGTGCGCCCCGCTCCGACCAACCCGGCGATGCCCAGCACCTCACCGGCGTGCAGGTCGAAGCTGCAGGGTTTCACCCGCTTGCCGTCGGCCATGTCACGCACGCGCATCACCACGTCGCCAGGGTCATACGGGGCGTGTTCTTTCTTGTAGAAACCCGACAGGTCGCGGCCAACCATCATCTTCACCAGCGCATCCGCCGACAGCGCGTCGCGCTCCAGCATGCCGACGTACTCACCGTCGCGCAGTACGGACACCCGGTCCGACAACTCGTAGATTTCGGCCATGCGATGGCTGATGTAGATGATCGCCAGGCCCTGATCACGCAGCTGTTTGATCAACGCAAACAGGCGATCGGTTTCGCGGGAAGACAACGGCGTGGTCGGTTCGTCCATGACCAGAATTTTTGCCTCGGCGTGAAGCGCGCGAGCAATCTCCACCAATTGACGCTCGGCAATCGACAGCACGCTGACCTTGGTCGAGGGTTTGAAGTCGGCGCCCAGTCGCGCCAGCACATCGGTGCACCCCGCCTCCATCGCCTTGCGGTCGATGCTCCAGCCCCGACGTAACTCACGCCCCAGATAAATATTCTCCGCGACGCTGAGGTTCGGGCACAGGCTCAGTTCCTGATAGATCACCGCGATGCCCTGGGCTTTCGCGGTCAGCGGATCGAACGCCGGCAGCGTCCGGCCACCCACGCGAATCTCGCCGCCGGGATCGGCCTGGTAGGCGCCGGAGAGGATTTTCATCAGGGTCGACTTGCCCGCGCCGTTCTCGCCCATCAGTGCATGGACTTCACCGGCATAGACTTTGAGGGCGACATTTTTCAGCACGCGCAGGCCATTGAAGGTCTTGGAAATGGCGTTCATTTCCAGCACGGGGATTGGGGATTCGGCGAGGACGGCGCTCATGTTCGAGCGTCCGCAGCAGGGTTTCTTGGGGGTTCAGGCGCGGTAAGCGCGCGTGAAGACAGAGCAGACAAACTGTTCATGTGAATCCTCGAGGCTTCTTGTTTTTATGCCTGGGCCACCTCGTAAACGGGCGCCGCTCGGGAACTGCTTTGGAGAATCAATTTGAAATACTCTAGACCAGCTGAATCGTTTCACGCAAGCGCTTGCTTTTCTGTACATGAAAAAGGCGACCAAACGCAGTCGCCCTTCCTCTCATCATAAAACGCCCCAATGGACGGGCGTTAAACCTGCGTCGCGCTTACGGTTTAGCGACTTTCCACATGTCCTTGAAACCGTCACCGGTGGTGTCGCCTGCTTTGGCGTCCTTGGTCCATGTGTAGAGCGGCATGCCGTCGTAGGCCCACTGTTTGCTGCCGTCGTCTCGGGTCACAACCGAATATTTGCCCTCGGTCTTCGCATCAGCTTCGGCCATCAGCGGAGGCCATGCCTTGGCGCAGTCGCCGTTGCACGCCGACTTACCGGCGCTGTCTTTGGTGAAGGTGTACAGGGTCATGCCTTTGTGATCGGTGAGCACTTCGCCTTTGTCGGTTTTGCCGGTCATTGCCGGGCTGGCAGCAAACGCCAGGCTGGAGGCGCACGTCAGGGCGACGGCGGCGGTGAGGATGATGTTCTTCAGCATGGTGAACTCCTTGATTGTTTTTCGAGTAGGGAGCAGACGCCAGAAACCTTCCAGGCTCCCGCTGCTGGCACCGATTGGTGTGGGCAGTGAAGGTAAACGTTTGTCGAAGGGGGTTTATTCCATGGGGATCGGAAATATTTTTTGTGCAGGTGTTTGGGGTTGGTGAGAAGTGGTGAGCTGCGTCTGGATTGCGTGTCTTATTCCTTTTTTTGGCGCGGCGCGGGCCGGGTTTGTCCTAACGGCCAAACTGTTCCGCCTTCGGCGGGTTACTTGATAACCCCAAGTAACTCGCCGAAGGCGAAACAGGGTCTGGCGTTAGCCAGATCCAAAAACCACTGCCCAAAATGATGGACATACGCACTCTACTGGCCTACAGCACAAACGCTTTGATACTGAGCGCGCTCTAGCCGAACGCAGCTTTGCAAACGTTACGTTCAAGCCTTGCCAATCTCAGGCATCAGCATCCATTCCGCGCTGTCATTCCACACGTCCATACGGGTGATCTTGCCGTTGCGCACTTCAAACCGATCCAGATAGCGGTTACCTGAAAAGCTCCGGCCGTCCGGCCATTCGCCGTACAGGGTGCCAGTGGAATACACCACGGTGTGATCACCCCGGTCCATCCAGTCGAAATTCCCCAATGCCTTTTTGACCCACGCATAGCGCGAGCCGTTGAAGGCGGTGATGGTTTGCGGGTCCGGCATGGCGCGACCGCCGGTGAATGTGATCTTCACGTCATCGCTCATGAAGGTCGCGGCGCGGGCCGGGTCCGGGGTCATGGAGGCCTCAAGGAAATTGCTAACAATCTGAACGTCTTTATTCACTTCTGACATAACCGCTCTCCTGACTCGATGATGACCGCTGACGGCCCATGTGCATCCACGTGGTGCGAAGCGCCTTAATATGGAGCGAGATTACGGGCGATGACCGCCTTAACCTGCGCTTTCAGGGCGTGACTGGACTGGCATCCTACTTGCTAGCAATAAATTTACAAGTGCTAGCAATCAGGAGCATCACCCATGTCATTCCGGCTTCCAACCCTGCAGCGTCTGTTGTCCCCCACGGCTGCGGCCTTCTCTCTGACCCTTGCGATGTCCGCAGGTGCACAGGCGGCAGAACCGCCGATCAAAGTCGGTCTGGTGGCCGCGCTTTCCGGGCAATCGGCGAAATCCGGCGAAGCCTTGACCCGTGGCCTGACCATGGCCATCGATGAGGTCAATGCGCACGGCGGCGTACTGGGGCGTCCGCTGGAACTGGTGCGCCGCGACGATGAAAGCAACCCTTCCAAAGGCATGCTTGCCGCCCGCGAGCTGATTCAGCGCGAGAAAGTGACGGTGCTGTTCGGTGGCCTAGATACCCCGGTCTCCCTGGCCATCGTGCCCCTGGCGAATCAGCTGAAAGTCCCGTTCATGGGCATTTGGGCGGCCGGTACCAAGATCACCGAAAACGGCGCGGCGGACAACTACGTGTTCCGCGTCTCGGCCGTCGACGAACTCGTCGACGAAGCACTGGTGAAATACGGCGTCGACCAAGGCATGAAGAAGCCCGGGATGATCCTGATCAACAACCCGTGGGGCGAGTCCAACGAAGCAGGCTTCAAACGCGCGCTGGAAAAACGTGGCCTGGAGAGCGCCGGGGTCGAGCGCATTCAGGACAGCGATCTGGACGTGGTTCCGCAGTTGACCCGACTGAAAAACGCAGGCGCCGACACCCTGCTGATGGTCGGCAACGTCGGCCCGTCGGCGCAGGTGGTCAAGTCACTGGACCGCATGGGTTGGGACGTGCCGGTGGTGTCGCATTGGGGCCCTGCTGGCGGACGTTTCGGTGAGCTGGCCGGACCCAGCGCCTCTCGCGTTCACTTCATCCAGACGTACGTGTTCACCGAGCACAACAACGCCAAAGGCGACGCGCTGCTGGCCTCGTTGAAAACCGCCTACCCGCAGATCAAGACCCTGGCTGACGTGACGCCTGCGGTCGGTATCGCCAACGCCTATGATGCCCTGCACCTCAGCGCGTTGGCCATCGAAAAGGCGGGGAATACCGATGGCAAGGCCGTACGTGACGGTTTCTACGGGATCACCGACTACGACGGCCTGATCAAGGATTACAAGCAGCCGTTCACGGCACAGAAGCACGACGCACTGGGACCGGACGACTACGTGTTCACCCATTTCGTCGGCGACCAGATCGTCCCGCTCAAGCCTTGATTGACGCTGCCACCGCACGCTAAGGAATCACATTATGTTCACCGCCGCCATCGTCACCGGCCTCGGTCTGGGCAGCATGTACGCGCTGCTCGCGCTGGGCTTTCACCTGACCTATGTGGTCTCGCGCACCGTCAACTTCGCTCAGGGCAGCGCGATGATGGTGGGCGCAGTGCTCGGCTATACGCTGTGCATCACCTGGGGCTTTTCACTGTGGCTGGCACTGCCGCTGACGCTGTTGCTCAGCGCGCTGTATGGTCTGGTGATCGAACGCTGGCTGGTGCGGCCGTTCCACAGCCGTGGCTCTCAGGCCTGGCTCATGGCGACGGTGGCGGGCGGCATTCTGGTGGACAACCTGGCGCTGTTCACTTTTGGCAAAGAGCCGCGTCAATTTGAAAGCAGCCTGGTGAGCCTCAAGGTCGAGCTGTTCGGCAACGGCATCGGTGCCTTGCAGTTGCTGATTCCGCTGATGGGCGCGGCCATCGCCCTCGCGCTGTTCCTGGTGCGCCGCTACACGCGCCTGGGCAAAGTGCTGGAGGCCTGCGTTCAAAATCCCAAGGCAGCGATGCTGATGGGCATCAACGTCAATCGCGTGGTCGCTATCGCCTTTGCGGTTTCGACGGTGTTCGCCGCAGTTGCGGGCCTGCTGATCGCGCCGCTGTTCAGCGTTAACGCCGAGATGGGCATGTTGTTCGGCCTCAAGGCCTTTGCGGTGGCGATTCTCGGCGGCATTTCCAGCGCCGGTGGTGTGTTCGGGGCCGGGCTGCTGTTCGGCCTGACCGAAGCGCTGGTCACCCTGTATTTCGGCTCGGCGTTTACCCAGATCTTTACCTTCGCACTGGTGATTCTTGCCTTGGCGATTCGTCCCAACGGCCTGTTTGGCAGCCAGGCACTGGTGAAAGTATGAAAGACCTGAAACCCCTGTTAGGCCCTGCGTCCATTGCCGTACTGGCCCTTGTCAGCGTGATTGCGGTCTTTACCCTGGACAGCTACTCGCTGCTGGTCTTCACCTTGTGTGCACTGGCCGCCGTGGTCGGTGTCGGCCTCAACGTCTTGATCGGCCTGAGCGGGCAAATCTCTTTCGGTCACATCGCCTTCTATGCCATGGGCGCCTATGTTTCGGCCTTGATGACCCTCGCGGGCCTGCCGCTGTGGCTGGCGGTTCCCGCCGCGGGCGTCGTGGCCGGTGGCGTTGGCGCATTGCTGGCCATTCCTGCGTTACGCGTCACCGGGCCTTATCTGGCGATGATCACCATCGCGTTCTCGTTTGTCGTGCACCACAGCCTGATCGAATGGCGTGATGTCACGGGCGGCTCGAATGGACTGATGGGCATTCCATTGCCGGCGTTCGCGGGCATGGACCCCTCGGTCTTGCTGGCGCTGATCGCCACCGTCCTGATGATCGGCGCATTGGCGTTTTACCAGCGCGTGCACCACAGCGGCTGGGGCAAGGCGATGCGCGCGGTGAAGGCTTCAGAAATCGCTGCGCGCTCACTGGGTTTCAATCCCGTCGTCAGCAAAACCCTGGCCTTCGCACTGTCCGCCCTGCTCACTGGACTGGCCGGCGCCTTGCTGGCCCCGTTGTTGATGTTCATCAACCCGGAGTCGTTTCCGTTTTCGCAATCGATTCTGTTCGTGCTGGCGGTGATCGTCGGCGGCAGCGGCACCTTGTTCGGCCCGGTGCTCGGCGCCTTGTTGATCGTGCTGGTGCCGGAACTGCTGTCGGATTTCGCCGAATACCGCCTGCTGATTTTCTCGGTGTTGCTGTTGGTGGTGCTGTGGATAGCGCCGAACGGCCTGCTTGGCGCCCTCGCCCGTCGCTGGATCAAACCCACGCTGCTGACACCTCCGGGCCAGATCAATCAGAAACGCATGGCCGATTTTCTGAGCGCTCGCGTGAAGGGGGATGGCCTGCACATTCGTGACATCGGCATCCGTTTCGGCGGTGTGCAGGCGGCGCAGGGCGTCAGTCTGCACGCGCCAGCCGGGAGCGTCACCAGCATCATCGGCCCCAACGGCGCGGGCAAAACCACGGTGCTGAACATGATCAGCGGCTTCTACACCCCGGACAGCGGACAGATCGAGCTTGACCAGTCGCTGGCTGGATTGCCTGCCTGGAAAACGGCGCGTGCCGGCATCGCGCGGACCTACCAGACCACTCAACTGTTCGGCGAGATGTCGGTGCTGGACAACGTGCTGGTGGCCATGCAGAAAGGCCGTCTGGGTTTTATCTTCAATCGCGCCACCGCCGAGCAGCGCTCCCTTGCACTGGACCTGCTGGCGCTGGTGGGCTATCGAGGCGCAGTCAACATCGCCGCCGACGACCTGCCCCACGTCGACCGTCGGCTGGTGGAAATTGCCCGGGCGCTGGCGACTGCGCCCTCGGTGTTGCTGCTGGATGAGCCGGCTGCGGGCTTGAGTCGCCGCGACACCGACGCCCTGGCGATTGTGTTGAAGCAACTCGCCGGCTATGGCCTGACCGTGATGCTGGTCGAGCACGACATGGCACTGGTGATGTCGGTGTCCGAACGCTTGCTGGTGCTGGACGCGGGCAAACCGATCACGGTCGGCACGCCGCTGGAAGTGCAACAGAACGAGCGGGTGATCGCCGCTTATCTCGGGGGCACCGAGTATCGGGCGACACCCCGCGACCAAGCCTGGAACGGCAGCCATGACGCGCGCCTGTACGTGAAAGATCTGGTCATCGACTACGGCGCTGCCCCCGTGGTGAACAAGGTCAATCTGGTGGTCAACCCTGGCGAGCTGGTGGCGATTCTCGGCGCCAACGGCGCGGGCAAATCGAGCATCCTGCAGTGCCTGGCGGGCCTGCATCGTGCGTCAGGCGGCAGCATCCTGCTGGACAACGAAAACATTGAACAGGCCAGCGCCAGCAGCATCGCGGGACAGGGCCTGGCGTTGGTCCCCGAAGGTCGCCAGGTCTTCCCGTACCTGAGCGTGCGCGACAACCTGCTGCTGGGCGGTTACTCGCGACGTGAAGCGTTCGACGCCGAGGGGGAAATCGAAGCGATCCTCAAGCGTTTCCCTCGCCTGCGTGACCGGATCGACAGCCCGGCCGGTCTGCTTTCCGGCGGCGAGCAACAGATGGTCGCGGTGGGTCGCGGGTTGATGGCCAAACCGAAAATCCTGCTGCTGGACGAACCGTCGCTGGGCCTGTCGCCGTCGATGATCGGCGAACTGTATGACGCGCTGGCCGCCCTGCGCGACGAAGGCGTGACGCTGTTGCTGGTGGACCAGATGGCCAACCTTGCGCTGCAAGTCGCCGACCGCGCGTATGTGCTGGAAACCGGCTGCGTGATCAAATCCGGCAGCGCCGCCGAACTGCGCGAAGACACTGAACTGGCTGCGGCCTATCTGGGCGAAGGAGCCTGCGCATGAACGCCTTGATCATCCGCAATGCACGTTTGGACGACACCCGGGATCTCGCGACGTTGTACATCGAAAACGGACGTTTCGTCGACGCGCTGAGCCGGGACATCACGACCTGTGAAACCCTGGACCTTGAGGGTCGACTGCTCCTGCCCGGTCTGATCGAAACCCACATCCACCTGGACAAGGCCTGCATCATGCAGCGCTGCCAGTTGCAGGCGGGCACCCTGGCCGAGGCCGTGCAACAGACGCGTGCCGCCAAGGCTGAATTCACCGAGCAGGATGTGTATGAGCGCGGCAGGCAGGTGCTGGACAAGGCAATCCTGCAAGGCACCACGCACATGCGCACCCATGTCGAACTGGACCCGCAGATTGGCTTGATCGGCTTCAAGGCGATCCGCCGCTTGCAGGCCGATTACGCGTGGGCAATCACCCTTGAGATCTGCGTCTTTCCGCAGGAAGGCATGCTCAACAACCCCGGCACCGAGGCGCTCTTGCGTTACGGCCTGGAGAATGGCGCGACCGTGCTGGGCGGCTGCCCTTACACCGACAGCGACCCGCTGGCACAGATCGACCGATTGTTCGAACTCGCCATGGAGTACGACTGCGACCTGGACATGCACCTGGACTTCGATCTCAACCCCGAAGGCATGACCATCGAGCACGTAGCGCGTTGTACGGAGCAGCATGACTGGGCTGGGCGAGTGACCGTCGGGCACGTGACCAAGCTGTCGGCGCTGCCGATGGAGACGCTGATCGGGCTGGGTATCCGGCTGGCAGAAGCCGGCGTGCAGGTGACCAGTTTGCCAAGCACTGACCTGTTCCTGACCGGCCGCGAGCACTTTCACAACAAGCCTCGAGGTGTCGCACCGCTGGCTCACCTGCACGCGTGCGGGGTCACCTGTTCGGTGTCGACCAACAACATCGGCAACCCGTTCACACCTTATGGCGACGCCTCCTTGGTGCGCCAGGCAAACCTGTTCGCCAACGTCAGTCAGATGGGCACGGCAGCGGAATTGCTGCAGTGCATGGCGTGGGTGTCGAGCGAATCGGCGCGGATGCTTCGCCTGAAAGATTACGGACTGACGCCGGGCTGCAACGCAGACTTCATCGTCTTCGACGCTCCCTCGCCTGCCGCAGTCATCGCTGAAATCAGCGCGCCACTGATGGGCTACAAACACGGGAAGCGAACATTTGAAAGGCCGCAAGGCCGGTTGCTGCTCCCCGGCTAAGCCTTGGACGATTCGCTCCAGCGGCTGCCCGGAGGGCACAGGAGCGACCGGGGTGGCGTTCCACCTTGCGTGCGATCTGCCAAGAACCGGCAGCAACATCAGCCACCTCGGCTGGCTAGACGCGACGCGTCCTGTGGGAGTGAGCTTGCTCACGAAAGGGCCGGTCCATCCACCCCATCTCCCGCGCATCGAATGACGCCTTCGTGAGCAAGCTCACTCCCACAGGTCATTTTTATCAAGCGAGTGGCTTCGATCAGACGCCCTCTTCAGTCGCTCAGCGCTTGCTTGAGGTTGAACTCTTCTGGCGCCGATGCTTCCAGCGCCAGCTGCCCTTCCAGCTCATCCAGGTGCTCGAGCATGACGGCAACGGCCTTCTCATGGTCGCCTTCTTCAAGGGCGGTGATGATCTGTTGATGCTCGTCCGAGGCGCAGGACGGCACGTCGTTGCGCTGATACAACGCCACGATCAGCGAGCTGCGCACCATCAGGTTGCCGAGGATATCGCTGAGCACGCTGTTGCCGCAGATGGCACCGAGCATCAGATGAAACTCGCTCAGCTCACGCACGATCGCCCGGCGGTCGGTGTCGTTGGTGGCCTTGCGCTCGTTGTTCATGTGGGTGGCGATGCGCTGACGTTGCTTACGCATGATCGCCGGGGTGATGGACTCGACGATCGCGCGCTCGATGGCGCGTCGGGCGCTGAAGATATCCCGCGCTTCCTTGGCCGTCGGCTGCGATACCATCGCGCCACGGTTGGCCTCGATGGTGACCACCTTCTGCAAGGCCAGGCGCTGCAACGCGGCCTGCACATGGTTGCGGTTGGCGTGCAGGGTTTCGACGATCTGCGCTTCGATCAACCGTGTGCCGGGCGGCAGGCGATGCTGGGCAATGGCCTTGTACAACGCATCGACGATGCGCTGAACCTCAAGCTGTTTGGCGGTGACAGTGCTCAAGCCCATCCATTCCTCGTTTCTGCAGAAAACCTTCTGCCGCGCGCAGGGGTGGCGGGCGGGCAACGGGCGGCATTATCCGCCAGTGCCCGAGGCACGGCAAACCCGGCGTGCGGCCGCCATTCAATCATCGGCACCGCTACGCTTTCAGCCCCAACCCGAGCCCCTCACCACGGGGATCGTGCATGGCGTGAAGCAATCCGTCGCGTTCGATGCTGATGATCCCGGCATGGCCCGTCATGGGGCTTTGCGCCGGGATCAGTTCCACCTCATGGCCCCGCTCTGCCAGCCCCGCCACGCTGTCGGGGTGGATATCGCTTTCCAGTTTCAGGTTGTCCGTGCTGTCGAAAAAGCTGCGACCCAACAGAAAACGCGGCATGCGCAGCGCACGATCAATGGGCTGACGGTAATCGATCAACTGCGTGGCCAGCACCATCTGGGTCTGCGGCTGACCGTCGCCGCCCTGGGTGCCGAAGAAGAACCGGCGACCGTCATCGGCCAGATAACACGACGGATTGAGCGTGTGCGCCGGACGCTTGCCGGGCGCCCACCCGTTGACATGCGCGGGGTCGGCATTGAAACCCGCCGCACGGTTCTGCCAGAGCACGCCCGTGTCGCCCAGGATGCAACCTGAACCGAAGTCATGGAACAGGCTCTGGATCAGGCACGCGGTACGGCCTTCGTGGTCCGTGGCCGCCATCCAGATGGTGTCGGCCGGACGCCCCGGCTCGTTCCAGGGCGCGGCCCGCTGATCGTCTATCGCCGCGGCATACGATTGAGTGCTCTCCAGTGAAAGACTGGCCGCGAAATCCCAGTCGATGTGCGACGAATCGCACAGCTCGGCGTTGCGCCGCAGCAACCCCTGTTTGATCGCCTCCACCAGCACATGGTAGTAGGCCGCGCTGCCATTGCCGATCCCCGCCAGCGACCTGTGCTGCAACGCACCCATCGCTTGCAGTGTGTACAACCCCTGACTCGGCGGCGCGACGTTGAACAGCTCACCCTGACGATAACGCACCGAAATCGGCGCCACCTCCGGCGCTTGCGTCGCGCGCAAATCAGCGGTGGTCAGCCCACACCCCAACCGCCCGAACGCCTCGCCAAAGGCATCCGCGAGTTCGCCCCGATAAAAATCCTCCACGCCATGACGCGCAAGGTGCCGCAAGGTGTTCGCCAGCGCAGGCTGACGCAATACATCGCCTTCGCGCATCCAGCGGCCTTCCGTTCGGCACAGCGCATGCAGATCCGGCAACTGCTCGATCAAGGGCTGACGCAACGTTTGCCAGAACAACTGAGACTGAGACACCGGCACGCCCTGTTCCGCCATCACTGCGGCGTCACCGAGCACATCAGCCCAGCCCAAGCGCGAACCCCACTCATGCCGACTGATATTGGCGGCCGTCTGCCAACTGGCCAATGCACCGGCAGTGCTAGCCACCGAACTCGGCCCGCGCAACCCGATGCCACCCGCGTCAGGCAAGCGCATACCTGCCTGCCCGATCCCCACGATGGTGCGCACCTTGCGGTCGTGGATCATCCAGAGTGCATCGCCGCCCAGCCCGGTCATGTGCGGGAAAACGGCGCTGAGCATCGCGCTGGCAGCCAGCATCGCATCGATGGCCGTCCCTCCGGCCTCGAGAATGCGCAGCCCGGCGGCACTGGCCTCGGCATGGGGAGTGGTGATCACCGCACGGCGTGAAGTCGCAATCATGAATGAAGGTCCTTGCGCATATTGCTAGCTATTTATTTTCTGGTAGCTAGCAAAGCAAAAGGTGTGCCGTGCGGTGTCGCTATAACCCCTCGTTATCTATGGGTCTCAAATACTCATTGGTTCGGCATGACGAACGCCTCCATATTCATCCCATAACAACAAGTCAGTCATCGAGGTCATCGTCATGCTTTGCTCCACCCTTCCCGTTCGCACCGACGTGTGCAAACCATGAACGCCGACCGCCGCGACCCGCGCACCGTTGAGGTGATTGACGCGCATCATCATTGCTGGGATCTGTCCCAAGGTAACTACCCGTGGTTGCAGCAGGATTATCTGGGCGAGCAGTTTTTTCTCGGACCGTACGAACAGTTGCGCCGTGACTATTTGCCTGACGACTACCGCGCAGACACCGAGGGCTATCGCATCGTCGGCACGGTGCACATCGAGGCGGAACGCTCACGCACCCAGCAGGTGGAAGAAACCCGCTGGTTGCATGGGTTGCGCGAGCGCAGCGGTCTGCCAACGGTGGTGGTGCCGCACGTGTCATTCACCCAGCCCGATCTGATCGAGGTGCTGACCGCCCACACCGCCTTTGCGCAGGTGCGCGGCATCCGCTCCAAGCCCGTCACGGCTTCAGGGCCGGGTATTTCGGTGCAAGGCCAGCCGGGGACACTGCAGGATCCCGCCTGGCTTGAAGGGCTGTCACAGCTGCAAGCCTTCGGTTTGTCCTGGGACCTGCGCGTGCCCTTCTGGCACCTGCTGGAAGCGGCGGACGTGGCGAAGCAGTTTCCCGGGATCCGAATCATCCTTAATCACACCGGGCTGCCGCTGGACCGTTCCGAAGAGGGTTTGGCCGCATGGCGCGAAGGGATGGAAGCGCTGGCGGACGCGCCCAACGTGTACGTGAAGCTCTCGGAGCTGGGCTTGCGCGGTGGACGCTGGGACCCGGTTTCCAATCGTCAGGTCCTGCGCGATGCACTGTCGATCTTCGGCAGCGAGCGCGCGGTGTTCGCCAGCAACTTGCCGGTCTCGGGCCTGAGCGCACGTTTCGAAACGCTGTTTGCCGGCGTACTCGATGCCGTGTCCGAGCTGGATCAAGTCGCTGTCGACAACGTCTTCGCCAACAACGCCCGCGTGTTTTACCGAATGTGATGCCTTCACGAATCATCGCTCAAACCCGTCAACGCTCTGCACCCGATAACTCCAAGAAAAAGGCCAGACCATGAACACCACACACAGTGCATCCCCGTCAGCGGGGACAGTGGCAGGCACTGCCACTTATGAAGACACCCTCTTCCGCAAGATCGCCTGGCGCCTTTTGCCCATCCTGATGCTGGGGTATCTGGCGGCGTCTATTGATCGGGTCAACGTCGGCTTCGCCAAGCTGCACATGGCTCAGGAACTGGGCTTCAGCGACGCCGTGTACGGATTTGGCGCCGGGGTGTTCTTTCTCGGTTACTTCCTGTTCGAAGTGCCGAGCAGCGTGATTTTGCACAAGGTGGGCGCGCGCCTGTGGATCGCCCGGATCATGGCGACCTGGGGCATCATTTCCGCGCTGACAATGTTTGTCAGCTCGCCGTGGCAGTTCTATCTGGTGCGCTTTCTGCTGGGGGTTGCCGAAGCGGGCTTCATTCCCGGGGTCATCTATTACCTGACCCTGTGGTTCCCGTCGCAACGTCGCGGTCGGATCATGGGTGTGTTTTACATCGCCCTCGCCCTGGCCGGATTTATCGGCGGGCCGGTGTCCGGGCTCATCCTGCAAACCATGCAAGGCGTCGGTGGGCTGGCGGCGTGGAAATGGCTGTTTATCATCGAGGCCATCCCGACGGTACTGATTGCCGTACTGGTGGTCACCAAGCTTGACAACAATGTGCAGTCGGCGAAGTGGCTTTCGCCTGAAGAGCGGCAGCATGTGAAGATGCTGATCGACGCGGAATCAAAACAGAAGAGCCACATGCCCTTGCGCGTCTTGTTCGGCAACCGGCTGGTGCAGGTCATGAGCCTGATCTTCTTTTGCGACATCTTCGCCATGTACGGCCTGGGTTTCTGGATGCCGACGCTGATCAACAACATGGGCGTCAAGAGTGACCTCAGCATCGGCCTGATGTCAGCGCTTCCGAGCCTGTTTGCCGTCATCAGCATGATTCTGGTCAGCCGCCATTCAGACCGCACCGGCGAGCGACGCCTGCACCTGATGCTGTTGTACGCGCTGGGCGCGGTGGGTCTGAGCCTGTCGATCGTCTGGCAACACAACCCGACGCTGGGCATCTTCGCCCTGTGCATCGCCAATATGGGGATCCTCGCCATTCCGGCGCTGTTCTGGAACCTGCCGACCGCCATCCTGGGTGGCGCGGCGGCCGCCGCCGGTATCGCGCTGATCAACTCCTTCGCCAACCTGGCCGGTTTTCTCGGCCCGTATCTGGTCGGCTACGCCAAACAACTGAGCGGCAACACCGAGTCCGCCGTGTGGCTGATGGTGATCGTGCTGGTGGTTGGCGGCCTGTTGATTCTGACGGTGCCTGCGGAGCGGGTGAACAAGTCGCCCGCGCTGTCTGGCGAGAAATAATACTAACCCTCGGTGGCGATCCGGATGATCGCCATCGAGGCTCTTAACGGGGCATTCCTGCAACCATGCCCCCTCTCGGCAGCCCTCTTTTGTTAAAGTTCGCGACCCGGGGGCCGACAGACTCCTTTTCCCCGTCACGGATGATTCACATGTTCCGCCCTCTTTTTACCGGCGTTGCCCTGCTCGCCGTCGCCTCCACGGCCCACGCCCAGACCGTCACCACGCCTGAACAACTGCTCACTGAATTCTCACGTTGTGATGCGCGTTTCTTCGAAAGCCTGCGCGACGCCCGCCTGCCTGCCGATACCCTGCGACTGAGCGATTATGGCTCGGTCAAGGCGCCGACCATCATGAGTCCGCTGCAGGAAGGCGGCACGTACCAACACTTCGCAACACCCCTGACCATCAACGGCGTGCGCATGGTCGGCTACTACAATCAGGCCGAGACCATCAAAAACTTCGGAAACTTCCTGTTCTGGGGGTTCGTGGCCGATGGCACACCTCAGGAAGTCGCCGCAAAACTCAAGCCGCTGATCGTAGATAACGCGCGTTTCGTGAATCAGGGCAACGCCATTACCCGCGCAGAAATTCGCCGCGTCGGTGACCCGATCGGCCAATGGCGCACCCAAGGACTGACCGGTCCCGGCGTCGCCACGCCATTTGGTTTCGTTGACCGTGTGCTGATGGTCGACTCGGGCGACAGCACACCGCCGCTTGCCGGACACACCACTGTGTTCTGCTCGCTACAAGGCACCGTGACCGCGCCGCTGCTGCAGGTCTATCGCCCTGACCTCAACGCCCACCTGCTGGACTGACAAGGATGTTTTTCATGAATGCTCGCTGGCCCGCATTGATTGCCTGCTCCATCATCCTCACCGGGTGTGCCGGGATGCAGAACCCGCAGAAAGCCAACCTGGCCCACTGCCGTAATCAGTTTCAGGCGTCAAAAGCCGAAAATTACTCGCTGGTGCTGCAGGAAGGCGATTTATGCCTGCAGAAAAATGCGCTCCCCACCTCGCTGCAAAGCGTGATCTACGCGGTACAGGCTGACGCCTATAACAACCTGAAGCGCTTTCCCGAAGCCGTGGCTGCCAAGGAAAAATCCATGCAGCTGGCGGTCAAGCCCGACCCGCGCGACAACCTGGATTTGAGTTACATGTACCGTGGCGCGGGCAACCCGAAAAAAGCCCTCGAGCTGGTGCAGTACAACCTCGACAACGGGTTGGGTGAAGCCGGCAAGGGTTCCGGTTTCCATATGCCGACCTACTACCATCTGGGCCTTGCGCTGACGGACCTGGGTCAATACCGAGAAGCAGCCGAAGCGTTCAGCACCGGCCTTCAGCGCCAACCGGACTACGCATGGGGTTACTACGCACGCGGGATCGCGTACGACCATCTGGGCGACAAGGACGACGCCAAGGCCGACTTTGTGAAGTTCTCGCAGATTGCCAACAAGAAGTACGTGCTGGCGGAGCAGAAGGCCAAGCTGGACGAGTACAGGATCACCCTCCCCTGACCACGGATCCGCATGTGGGTCAGCCATGAAGACTGTGACTGACCCACCGCATTCGTCCGACCGCGGCCTATACCCTCGTAACTTCCGACGTCTCCTACACGAACCGAGTAGACCGAGATGTTCTGCCCGCCGCATAACCTGTAGGAGCTGCTGGAGGTTACGACAGTGGCGAATGCGGTGGGACAGTAACATCACCGGTGGCTGATCCACCGCGTTCGTCCGACTGCGGCCCATACCGTCGTAACCTCCGACGTCTCCTACACGGACCGGGCAGACCGAGATGTTCTACCCGCCGCATTACCTGTAGGAGCTGCTGGAGGTTACGACAGTGGCGAAAGCAGTGGGGCAGTTACATAACCGGCGACTGACACTCCGCATTCGCTGCCGTCGTAACCTCCGACGTCTCCTACACGGAACGGGCAGACCGGGAGATCGTGGCTGCCTCAGAACCTGTGAGAGCGAGCTCGCGGTTACCCCAGGAGGTCACCCGCTTCAAAACAACCCCATCTGCCCACCGATCAGCGTTTCGAAGTCGTCGTCCACGAACGGCAGGATGGCGTCGGCAATCGGTTGCAGCTGGCGGGTGATGTAGTGGTCGTAGTCGATCGGTGCGCTGCGCACTTCCAGGGGTTCGGGGCCTGCGACGCTGATCACGTAACTGATCCAGCCGCGATTCTGGTACTGCAACGGACGGCCCTGCTCGTGGTTGTACGCGTCGGCAATTCGGGCCGCGCGTACGTGGGGCGGGACGTTGCGTTCGTAGTCGTCCAGCGCTCGGCGAAGGCGTTTGCGGTAAATCAGTTGATCGTCCAGTTCGCCCGCCAGGGTCCGGCGTACGTAGTCACGCACGTAATCCTGATAGGGCCTGCGGTTGAAGATGCGCAGGTACAGTTCCTGCTGGAACGCCTGCGCCAGCGGCGACCAGTCGGTGCGCACGGTTTCCAGGCCCTTGTAGACCATTTCGTCTTCGCCGTTGGCCCGCGTGACGAGGCCGGCGTAGCGCTTTTTGCTGCCCTCCTCGGCCCCTCGGATCGTGGGCATGAGGAAGCGTTTGAAGTGGGTTTCAAATTGCAGCTCCAGCGCGCTTTCCAGCTGGTAGACGTCACGCAGATGCTCGCGCCACCAATCGTTGACGCCCGCGACCAGCGCTTTGCCGATCTGCGCCGCCTCTTCCTGCCCGTGGGGACGTTTGAGCCAGACGAACGTGGAATCGGTGTCGCCATAAATCACTTCGTAACCCTGCGCCTCGATGAGCTGGCGGGTCTGACGCATGATCTGATGCCCGCGCAGGGTGATCGACGAGGCCAGCCGGGTGTCGAAGAAGCGGCACCCACTGGAGCCAAGCACCCCGTAGAAGGCGTTCATGATGATTTTCAATGCTTGCGAAAGCGGCGCGTTGCGCTCGCGTTTAGCCGCTTCGCGACCTTCCGCCACCCGTGAAACGATCGATGGCAGACAGTGCCGGGTGCGCGAGAAACGGGCCCCGCGAAAGCCCTCAACCGAGTCACTGTCATCCGGATGCTTGAGGCCTTCAATCAGCCCGACCGGATCGATGAGGAAGCTGCGAATGATCGACGGATACAGACTCTTGTAGTCCAGCACCAGCACCGACTCGTAGAGGCCGGGCCGAGAATCCATGACGAAGCCACCGGGACTGGCCTCTGGCATCCGCTCGCCCAGATTCGGCGCGACGAACCCTTGGCGATGCATCAGCGGCATGTACAAGTGCTCGAACGCCGCCACCGAACCTCCGCTGCGGTCGGCGGGCAATCCGGTCACCGTGGCGCGCTCCAGGAGAAACGTCAGCAGCTCGGTCTTCTCGAAAATCCGCGTGACCAGCTCGCAGTCCTTGAGGTTGTAGCGCGCCAGCGACGGCTTGTCCTCGGCGAACATGCGGTTGATCTCGTCCATGCGCTGGTAGGGATTGTCGATCGCCTTGCCTTCACCCAACAGCGTTTGCGCCACGTTCTCCAGACTGAACGAGGGAAAGCTCCAGGTCGCCGACCGCAAGGCCTCAATCCCGTCGATGATCAAGCGCCCCGCCGCCGAGGCAAAGTAGTGATTATTGCGCGCCCCGTGCTCGCGCCAGCCCATGGCTTCACCGTCGCGCCCCAGGCGCAGCGGCACGTTCAGCCGCCGGGCATGCTCGTGCAGCACACGCAGGTCAAACTGCACCACGTTCCAGCCGATGATCGCGTCGGGGTCATGCAGCGCCAGCCACTCATTGAGTTTTTCCAGCAACCCTTGGCGGCTGTCGCAGTAATCGAACTTGAAATCCACCTGCGAGGCATCGCCATTGGGCGGGCCGAGCATGTACACCTGACGCTCACCGCAGCCTTCCAGCGCAATGGAATACAGCTCGCCACGCTCCGTGGTTTCGATGTCCAGGGACACCAGTTTCAGCGTCGGCCGATAGCCCGGTGCCGGCCGCATCTGCGCGTCGAGCAGCACGCCTTGAGCGTCCGGCGTGCCGCTGAACTGCACCGGCGCGGTGATGAAGCGCTCCATCAAGTAACGCTCGGGCGGACGCACGTCGGCCTCGTAGACATCGACGCTGGCGCGGCGCAGGTCTTTTTCCAGGTTCATGAGCTGGCGATGCTGACGGGTGTACAACCCGAGGACGGGACGATGGCGAAAATCACACAACTCCAACGCCTTCAGCTCGACGCCCTTTTCGTTGCGCAGTACCGCTTCGGCACGCTCGCGGTGCTGCTCAGGAATGAAGGCGGTGGAGATCTGCGGCTGCAACCGCACGCGCCGTGGCCCGTGATCGGTCGCCAGCCAGAATTCCACCTCCGTCCCCGCGTCGGTGTCGCGCCAATGCCGAGTCAGGACAAAGCCCTGCTGTAATTCCACCTCTGCAACCTCAAAACCGTATTTCAGAGGCGGGATTCTACGGCCATCGGCGTATGAAAGCGCGTCACCCTGTTGTCGTCGCAGTCACAACGTTCTCAAGAATGACCGCCCATCAAAAAATTGGCGCCAAATAATCACAGATTATGGCACTATGCCGCCCGCAATGCGCCATCACCATGGCATCATAAAAGTTCAACGCCACCCAAAGGGATTTGCCCATGATCGCTCGCCTCATCCGCTACAGCCTTGTCTTCGTTTTGCTGTCCGCTTCCGCCGTTCTCACCGGCTGCTCCAGCTTCGTCCAGAAACCCATCGACCTCGACGCCCAATTCTGGAATGACAAGGACCCTGTCATCGGCGTCGCGCTGAGCCCGCTGCCAGCGCCGCAACTGGCATTGACCGGGAATCAGGGTTTACTGGATCTGGCAATCAACAAAGGCGTGAACAGTAAGCTCAGCGATCAGGTCAGCGCCTGGGAATTGCACGACCTCGAAAGCCTGCCGGATGAAGTCGTCGCCAGCCTGAAAGCCAAAGGTCTCAACGCCAAACGCATTCCTGACGCAATCGACCTGACAACATTCAAAGAAACTGAAAAGCGCGAAGGTTACCTGGCGCGCAACATCAGTGACCTGAAAAGCAAATACGGCGTAGACCGCCTTCTGTTGATCTCCTACACCACCACAGGTGCATTCCGCAGTTACTACAGTGTCGTGCCTACCAGCGTTCCTACGCCTCAAGTCGGCGGAATTGGCATGCTGGTCGACCCGAAGGACAGCCGCCTGGTCTGGTACAAGCCGTTTGTGGTGGTGCAGCCTGCCCAAGGTGAATGGGACCAGCCGGGTTACAGCAACCTGTCCAATGCCTTCTACCAGGCGCTGGATGGCAGCCGTCAACAAATCCTGTCTGCGTTCAATAAATGAAGCGATTGAGCCTAATGACAGGCCGGCACATCGGCCTGGGCGTGGCACTCGGGCTGATGCTGGGCGGCTGCGCCCAGTCCCCGGCGCCATCACGAAGCTTCAACGACCCTGCTGCGATGCGTTACATCAATGATCACGGCCTGCGGGTTGACGTGCAGATACCAGCCAAGGACTTCGTCACCGCCTCGATGGTGATTGACGCCAAGACCGCGATGGCTGCCCAGCAAACCAGCCAGAACGCTGCCAATGCCGCGCACGGCGCGGGACTTGCCGGGCTCCTGGTGCTCGGCGCGCTTCATTCGCAAATGGGCAGTGGCGCGCTGGAGCGCGACGCTCGCCATGAAGCCGAAAACGACGCCAAGCCTATGGCATCGTTGCTGGCGGGTAACCCCCTCGACAGCCAGTTGCAGGAGCGTTACCGGCAGGCGAGCGCGGATGCGGGCCTCAGGCAAGCGCAGAACCCGATTGCCGGACGGCTCGTGATACGGCCCCACATCGTTTTGGCGCCCGACCGTGGCAGCTTCAGTCTGCTCAACGAAGTCGAGCTTCAGGACATCGCCGGTTCGGCGCTCTATCACGCGCGCATCGAGGTCTTCAGCCAGTCCTTTCGGCGGTGTGGAGCATCGTGCATCGACGACGGCCAGCTCGATCTGGCGAACGTCACCACGGTGCTGAACGCCAGCATCGATGAGTCGATGAAAGTCCTGGCTCAGGACCTGCAGGCACAAGGCAACGCGGGACGCGAACAGACCATTCGGTACGTGATCAACGGTCAACGCCATGTAGAGCGAGGTCAGTTGCTGTCCTCAAGCGACACCTACGTGCGCTACCGCAGCCTGGATGGCGCAGTCAGGTCGGCCCCCGTGAAGCTGGAAGACTCGACGCTTTTGCCTGCGTTGCAGCAGGTTGCCGGGGCGCCCGCTCAGGTGGTGCCCTCGCTACAGCCATGACCCGGAAGGTTCGCGTCGGCGATGACGCGGACCTCTCTGTAGACCTCAGGGAACAAGCCGGCCACTCAGGTATCAGAAGATGACTCGCACATCTTCTGAGGGATCCAGCATGCTTGTTCGACGCACCTCTCTGGCGACCGCCGTCGCCGCCACGCTTTTCTGCTCACTGGCCTTTGCCGCCGACCTGCCGCCTGATCAGCTTTTGAAAAAGGCCGAAGCCGAACAAAAACCCTATCTTGCGACCGTTAAACAACTGGTAGACATCGACACCGGCACAGGACAGGCCGCTGGACTGAAGACGGTCAGCGCAGTCCTGGTCGAGCGGCTCAAGGCCTTGGGTGCGACGGTCGAGACCACACCGGCGACGCCCTCTGCGGGCGATAACATCGTCGGCACCATCAAGGGCAACGGCACCAAGACTTTCTTGCTGATGATTCACTACGACACCGTGTTCGGGCCCGGCACTGCCGCGAAACGGCCGTTCCGCGTCGATGCGCAGCACGCCTACGGCCCTGGCGTGGCCGACGCGAAAGGTGGCGTTGCCATGGTGCTGCACTCGCTCAAGCTGCTGCAGGATCAGAAGTTCAAGGGCTTCGGCACCATCACCGTGCTGTTCAACCCGGACGAAGAAACAGGCTCCTCGGGCTCGAAGAAACTCATCGCCGACCTGGCGAAAAAACATGACTACGTGTTCTCGTACGAGCCGCCCGACAAAGACGCCGTCACCGTCGCCACCAACGGCATCAACGGGGTGTTCGTGGACGTGAAGGGTAAGTCGTCGCATGCGGGCTCCGCGCCCGAAGCCGGACGCAACGCCGCGATGGAGCTGGCCCATCAACTGCTTCAGCTCAAAGACCTTGGCGATCCGGCCAAAGGCACGACGGTGAACTGGACGCTGATCAAGGGCGGCGAGAAGCGCAACATCATCCCCTCCAGCGCGGCGGCCGAAGGCGACATGCGTTATTCGGACCTGAGCGAGACGGACCGCGTGCTGGCTGACGGTCAACGCATCGTGCAGAACAAGCTGATCGACGGAACGGAAGTGAGTTTTCGTCTCGACAAAGGTCGCCCACCGCTGGTGAAAAACCCCGCGTCGGAAGGCCTCGCGAAAACCGCCCAGACGCTGTACAGCAAGATCGGTCGCACGGTCGAACCGATCGCCATGCGTTTCGGCACCGACGCCGGCTACGCGTATGTGCCTGACAGCCAGAAGCCTGCCGTGCTGGAAACCATGGGCGTGGTCGGCGCCGGCTTGCACGCCGACGACGAATACGCCGACCTGTCGAGCATCGCACCCAGGCTGTACCTGACGGTGGCAATGATCATGGACTTGTCCGAGAAGTAGCCTCTCTACCAAGGCCACTCAGTCACTGTTTTTAAGTCTGGCGCAGGGCCGTGGAACCAGGTGTGTCAGCCAGGCTTCCACGGCATCCAGCCAAGCGCAGCCCGTCAACTATCCCAATGCGCCCACCACCGCACTGACGATGCGCTCCACATCCGCTTCATCAATGATCAACGGCGGCAACAGTCGAATGGTGTTTCCGCGGGTGACGTTGATCAGCACACCGTGGTCCTGGGCGGCGGTCAGGCACAGGTCACGAATGGGCCGGTTCAGTTCAATCCCGATCATCAAACCCAGCCCACGAATCTGCAACACATCAGGATGCCCGGCCAGCGCCTCACGCAGACGTGCCAGCAGCCGCTCGCCCTGCCCGGCCGCGTTGTTCAACAGACCTTGCTGCTCGACGATATCCAGCACGGTGCAGCCCACCCGGCATGCCAGCGGATTGCCGCCGAAGGTGCTGCCATGGCTGCCCGGCGTGAACAACCTCGCCACGGCGGCGGACGCCAGGCAGGCGCCAATCGGGATGCCGTTGCCCAGCGCTTTGGCCAGGGTCATGACGTCCGGCACGATGCCTTCGTGCTGAAAGGCAAACCAGCGTCCGGTACGGCCAATGCCGGTCTGGATTTCATCAAGGATCATCAACCAGCCGTTCTGGCTGCAGTGCGCCCGCACGGCTTTCAGATAACCCGGTGGCGGCAGGGTGACGCCGCCCTCCCCTTGAACCGGCTCGAGCATCACCGCGACGATGCGCTCGCCGTAGGTCCGTGCGGCCTGTTTGATCGCGTCCATGTCGCCAAACGGCACTTTGACGAACTCCCCGGACATCGGCTGATACCCCAAGCGCACCGCGCCATTGTCGCTCGCCGACAAAGTACCCAGCGTGCGCCCATGAAAGGCGTTTTCCATCACCAGCACCAGCGGTTGCTCAATGCCCTTGGCCCAGCCGTACAACCGGGCCAGCTTGAGCGCCGTCTCGTTGGCTTCAGCGCCCGAGTTGTTGAAGAACACCTGTTCCAGCCCGGACAGCCGCGTGAGTTTCGCGGCGAGCCGTTGTTGCCAGTCAATGCGGTAATGATTGGAGGTGTGCAGCAGCAAACCGGCCTGTTCGCTGATCGCCGAGACGATCCACGGGTGACTGTGGCCGACATTGGTCACCGCCACGCCCGCCACGGCGTCCAGATACTGACGACCGCTGTCGTCCCAGAGTCGCGCGCCCTCACCTCTGACGAAGCTCAACGGCAGGGGTTTGTAAGTGTTCATCAGGCAGGCGGCGGTCATGTCCATTGCTCCATCACGGTTTAGTGAGGCCAGTATCGTTAACCCGATTTGTTGTATAAAGACCGCCTTCCTTGAGTCACTTTAAAGCAGGGCTTGATAATGGATGTGCTTCAGGCGATGAACGTATTCGTTAACGTGGTCGAGAGCGGCAGTATGACGGCGGCGGCGCGGCAGTGCGAAATGTCCACCACAATGGTTGGCAATCACTTGAAAGCGCTGGAGCAACGACTCGGGGTCAGCCTGTTGCAGCGTACGACCCGGCGACAGAACCTCACGGAATTCGGTGTTCAGTACTACCGTCGGTGCGTCGAGGTGCTGGGCTTAGTAACAGATTCCGAACGCATGGCCGAACACCTGCAGACCGAGCCCAGCGGCACCTTGCGCATCACCGCACCGCCTGCGTTCGGTGCCGAACGCTTGTCGCCGATGCTCAGCGATTTCGTCTTGCGCTACCCGGAGATCAAGGTCGAGGTGGTGCTGAGTAACCAGTCGATGGACCTGGTGGAGCACGGGTTCGACGCCGCCATTCGCCTGGGCATTCCCGAATCGTCTGCGCTGATCGCACGCCCGCTGAATGACTACACGCTGACCATCTGCGCCTCCAAGGCTTACCTCGAACGGCGCGGAACGCCCCTGACGGCAGACGACCTGAGCGCCCACAGCTGCCTCTCGTTCGCTTACCCGGCCGGTGACGACTGGCGAGCAGCCGAAAAGCTATGGAAACTCACCGGCCCTGAAGGCGTGATCGAAATCCCGGTGTCCGGACCCATGATCGTCAACAGCACGCCGGCGCTGCGCCAGGCTGCGCTGGCCGGCATGGGCGTGACGATGCTGCCGGACGTACTGATCAGCGAAGACCTGCAGAGCGGCAGGCTGGTGCCGCTGCTACAAGGATATCAACCGCCGAGTCGCCCGCTGTGGCTGATGTACCCGCAGGACCGCTACCGCCTGCCCAAGGTCAGGCATTTTGTGGAATGTGCGTTGGCGGCGTGGGGGAAATGAACCGACGACCCGAGTGAACGCCACCGCACAGCGCTGCACTGGCCCGGTTACTCGGCAACGGCGATCAGGTCCATCTCCACCGTGGCATTCTTCGGCAACTGATACACCCCGACCGAGCTGCGGGTATGCGCGCCCGCCTCACCGAACACGAAGAACAACAACTCAGACGCACCATCGGCCACTTCGCTCTGCTGAGTAAAGCTGTCGGTGCATTGCACGAACAGGGTCATGCGCAGCACGCGCCTGACCTTGTCGAGACTGCCCAGGCTGCGCTGCAGCAACGCGATGGCGCGCAAGGCGCTGATTTTCGCGCCCAATTGCGCCTGTTCCAGCGTGACATCGGCACCGGCCCGCCCCGTGACGACCACCGTGTCGCCCACACGGGGAATTTGCCCACTGATGTAGATCTGATCCTCATGACGGACCAGCGGCACGTAATTGCCGCCAATCTTGATCTCGCCCTCGAAGTCATGACCCAACTGCTCACACGCCTGTTTGAAGCGCACATCACACGACATTGTCAGTCCCTGTTGTTCGAAGGTGGTGGGTGTCCCGCGCCCGAATCATAAACCCACACGGCCCGGCGTGGGCGCTGCCGTGCCCTATCAGGAGTTCCCGGGATCGCAATTGATAACGGGCATGTCGGGTATCGACAGAGAGAAATAGTGTGAAAAGCCCTGCGTCGATACAGTCATTACATCCTTCATTAAATGAGTCGAGGTTGGAAATGTCCCGCGCCATCAAATTTCACCGCTTCGGCAAAGCCGATGTGCTCAGCTGCGAGGAGCAACCTGACCGCTTGCCGGGTCCACAGGAAGTGCTGGTTCGTGCCGAAGCCATCGGCATCAGCTGGGACGATGTGTTGTGGCGGCAGAACCTTGCCCTGACCAACGTCCAGTTGCCTGCGGGTATCGGCAGCGAAATGGCCGGCATCGTCGAAGCCGTCGGCAGCGACGTGACCGATCTGAAAGTGGGCGATAAAGTCGCCAGCTTCAAGGCCATGAGCGCCAACGATTATCCGGTGTGCGGCGACCATGTATTGGTCCCTCGCAACGCATTGACGCGCTATCCCGACGCCCTGACCCCGATCGAGGCCAGCGTTCACTACACGCCAATGCTGCTGGCGTACTTCGCCTTCGTCGACCTGGCCAAGGTGCAACCCGGCCAGACCGTGCTGGTGACCGATGCGGCCTACAGTCCCGGTATTGCTTTTGTGCAATTGGGCAAGGCGCTGGGCCTGCGTGTCATCGCGGCGACCCAACATGCAGAGGACCGCGAGTACCTCCTGGCCAATGGCGCCGAGCGGGTGATCGTGACCGAAGAAGACGATATTTGCTTGCGCATCGAAGCACTGACCAAAGGTCAAGGCATCGAGGCGGTGTTCGACGGCTTCGGCGGCATGCAGATGTCGATGCTCGGCGACGTCCTCGCTCCACGCGGCAGCCTCGTGTTGTACGGCTTGCGCGGCGGTAACAAGACGCCGTTCCCGGCATTGCAGGCTTTCCGCAAGAACATGCGTTTCTTCGTGCATTGCCTGGAGAACTTCACCGGCAAACCTGAGCTGGGTATCGAACAGGACGGGCCTGCAATGAAGCGCGCGCTGGACACCATCAATGAACTGACCGTTCAGGGCCTGCTCAAGCCGGACATCCATCGCACCTGGCCATTCGAGCAATACGGCAAGGCGCATAACCATCTGGACGATGATCCGGTCCGGGGTCGCGTGGTGCTGAGGGTGCGCTGAACAACAACAGGCACCTCCCCCCCGCGCGGCCGCGCCCTGCTGCCGAGCGGTCTCCATCACGTATGGGCGTTTACTGAAGTTGAGGGTAAACGCCAGAAGAACATCAGTTCCCCTTCCTCCGAATCCCTTTGCTTTGATTCCCTGTCGACCTGACACAGGTCATCGTTTGGCCCGAACTCGGCTGCGCCGTTCGCCGGTTTGGCGCGAACTCGCTCAGACTCGCTTGATCAGCAACGTGTGATCAACCCCTGGCGAGCAATGCGCGTGAGGTGACGAATCACCGCGTCAGCATGCTCGGCGCAAGGCGCCTGGACGACGGCCAGGTCAAACTGGTCATTGGAGAAGCGTTCAAGGGATTCGTTGGCGTCGATGAACTGGATGAGAAACGCGTGGGGGCCGTTCTGACGACGGGGCCAGCCATCGAGGTATCGCAACAGCGTGGGCTGATGGGCACCGCCCAGCAGGATTTTCGGATTACGGCGATTGAATTGACTGGCGATAGGCGCCAGACGAACGAGGGGGCGCAGATTGGATTGGGTGCTCATCGTGTGTTTTCTCGGCCTCAGTGTTCCGCTGGGCAGCGGTGAGAGGCAACACCGAACCAGCGCTTTAGCGGTATTTCGACGGCGTTTTCACGACATCAGGCGCCCCGCAAGTAGCTGTTTAAATCGGCGCATGAGCGGCATCCTAGAGAAGCGGCTTGGGCATTGTCAATTGGCGGTGGGTGGCGATTCCCGGATTCAGGGATAAAAAGCGTGCTGCGCGTCACCTAGCCGGGACCCGAGTCGCATCTGATGTCAGCTGGACTGCTCCAGCATCAAGAGCCACGGCCAGGCAAACAGTGAACCACGTGGCTGCCCTGATTTTGATTCTGCCCGCAGGGCGTATGAACGACCGGGGGTGGCGTTCCACCTTGCCCGCGATCTGCTGCGAAGTAGTAGTAAGGCCAAACACCTCGGCAGTGTCAGGTAAACCGCACACACAGGATTTGCTGCCGGTTCCCGGCAGATCGTCCGAGTGCGGCCCAGAGCAAGCGCGCTCCTACAGTTGAGAACGGCGTGCGGGAGATGGATGCATGAATCATGATGCGAAGAGCGTTAGCTCCAGCACGCGTCGCTCTTGTACGCGATAGCCCAGACACCACAAAACGCGACTTGGGTGCAGGCTGAACGCAGGTGGCACAGGTCTGGCGCGAGCCAAGCCCCATCAGCGACAACACAGGCAACCGATATCCACCGCCAACCGCAACACAAAAAAGCACCCATAAAAAATCCCGATCTAAAAAGACCGGGATTCTTCAGAAAACCGCTAACCGTTACTTGCTGGCAATCAAACGATCCAGCGACACCCGACCGGCACCCTCGATCAACACCGCAATCGCAGCACCTAACAAGGCCAGACCAAACTCAAACCCATTATTGGCCATGAACAAACCGTTGTGAATGTGGACCGAAAGAATCGCCACCACCAACATCACGATCAACACCACCGCCGCAGGGCGTGCAAGCAAACCGAGGAACAACGCCAGGCCGCCGAAAAACTCCGCACTGCCCGACAACAACGCCATCAGGTAACCCGGATTCAACCCCAGACTGGCCATGTACTGGCCCGTCCCTTCGAGACCATAGCCGCCAAACATACCGAACAGCTTCTGGCTGCCGTGAGCCATGAAAATGATGCCAACGATAATGCGCAGAACAGCGATGCCATAACCGGCGCGAGTGGAGAAAAGCGATTTAAGAGAAGCGTTCATGGCGTTTAATTCCATTTGGTATGAAGGATTGGCGCCATGATAATCGAATCAATAAATATGAAAATCGCAAAAAGCGCGTCATAAACATCGATTTAATCGATTAGTCTCTGATCGCCACCTTCCGTGAGGATGGACTCTCCAGCGAACTGCGCTCCTGGTCATAGGCCAGGTAGTACTTGTTCACACTGTTAACGTAGCTCACGACGTTCATCCCCACCTGCTCCATCGCCACGCGCTCGACCTGAAAGAACCATTGATTGGGGTTCAAACCCTGACGCTTGGCCTCGGTGCGCATGGCTTGCACCCGCTCAGGCCCCAGGTTGTAAGCGGCGAGCGTAAACGCCATCCGCTCCCGTTCGTTGATTTTCGGACTGGCAAAGAACTTGCGGCGGATCATCGCCAGGTATTTGCTCGCGGCCTGCACGTTGCCATCGACATCATGGATATTGTCGACGCCCACCCGCTGCGCCGCCGACGGGGTAATTTGCAGCAGCCCCGTTGCGCCGCTGCCGCCCTTCGCCACCGGGTTAAGCGCTGACTCCTTGAACGCCAGCGCGGCGAGGTCAAGCCAGTCCATCTTTTGTGCATCGGCGTGACGTTGCAGGGTCGGGCGCAGTTTTTCCAGACGCTGGCGGTCTTCGCGGGCCAACGGGTAATGCACGCGGTAAAGGTCTTTGTAGGCTTTCTGGAACGCGACATCCTGGTTCGCTGGCGGCTCGTAGGTCTCCAGGAACCGGTCGACCGTGGCATGCAGCATCACGGCGTCCTTGCGCACGTACCAGCTCATGTCCCCTGGATCGCTCAAGGCCACCGAACGGTCAACCCGCAGTTTGGGCATGACCCGCGCCCACCGCTCGGCAATCGGTTGCTCGACCACGGTCAGGTGATAGATACCGGCCTGCACCATCTCCAGCACGTCTTCCACAGCCAGGCTGGGGTCAACCCATTCGATCTTCACCGGCGGCAACTTACGCAGCGCCAGTTTCTGGTTGAGTTGCGCGATGGCCTCGTCCGCCGCGCTGCCATTGGCCAGCATCAGGGTGCGGCCCGAGAGTTGTTCCGGGTGCCTGAAACTGCGTTCGCCACGCACCCCGACCACCACCAGCGGCACATGACTGACCACCGGCTCGGTGGCATCGACATAGTGCGCGGCACTGGCATCGAGCAGTTCGCCGGGCGCGACCATGTCGCCTTCCCCGCGTTGCAGCGCGGCAAGCAGTTGGTCCTTGGCTTTGGGAATCAGTTTGATCGAGACTTTCTGGCCGTCTCTGGCATGGCCATTGAGGTATTTCTCGAACGCTTGCAGACGGCGGTACTCCACGCCGATGGGCTCACCCTGCACTTCGCCGGAACTGTTGCGGCTCTGGTTGACCAACACGCGAAGCACTTTGCTGCTGCGAATGGCCGCAAGGTCACGAATCTGGGTTTTCTTGATGATGACCGGAGGTCCGACGGGACGTGCGCTGGCGTGGGTGGGGACCAGCAACAGGCACAACAACGAGATCAGAGAGGCTCGGATCATTGACGCTCCGGGAAAATGCCGAAAAAACGGGCTTGAAGTCTGTGTTGGGCAGTCGCACGTGCCGCAGACGGGTTCTGCAGCCAACAACATCACAGGGATCTAATAATTATAAGCAGTTGAGACTGCTTGTTTTTTTATCGCTTCAATCGCTCTGGTATTCTTCTCGGCCTCCGGCCTGAGGTGCACCATGCAACTAATCGACATCGGCGTCAACCTGACCAACCCAAGCTTCGCCGCCAAAGAGCGGGAGGTTCTCGACCGGGCCTACGCCGCGGGCGTGGCTCAATTGATCCTTACCGGCACCAGCGTCGACAGCAGCGAACAGGCGTTGCAGATGTGCCGTCAACTCGACGAAAGCGGCCAGCGGTTGTTCAGCACCGCCGGGGTTCACCCCCATTCGGCGAGCGATTGGACCCCTGAGACCGAAAAACAGTTGCATGCCCTGTTAAAAGAAAACTCCGTGTGTGCCGTCGGCGAATGCGGGCTGGATTTCAACCGCGATTTCTCGCCCCGCCCGCAACAGGAAAAGGTTCTGGAAGCGCACCTGGCCCTTGCGGTCGCCTTGCAGTTGCCCGTGTTCCTGCACGAACGCGATGCCGATCAACGGCTGCTGGCGATCTTGCGGGACTATCGGGATCAATTGCCGGCGGCGGTGGTGCACTGCTTCACCGGAGAAAAGCGCGCGCTGTTCAGTTACCTCGACATGGACTTGCACATTGGTATCACCGGCTGGATCTGCGACGAGCGCCGAGGCACTCACTTGCACCCGCTGGTGCGCGACATCCCCCGTGGCCGTTTGATGCTGGAAAGCGATGCGCCTTACCTCCTGCCCCGCAGCCTGCGACCCAAACCGAAAAACGGCCGCAATGAGCCTGCTTACCTTCCCGAAGTACTGCGCGAAGTCGCACTGCATCGCGGGGAAACCGAAGCCGACGTCGCCGCTCATACCACGGCATGTGCACGCGCGTTCTTCTCTCTGCCGGCGCTCGAGCTGAGTGCAGGTGTTGATCCAGATCAACACCGTTGACCTGCTGCACTGGGAAAATGCTGGCACCTTGCCTTGCCACGCGTCATCACCGACACGTGCAACTCACAGAAGAGCTTTCTCATGGGCCGCTGGTTGAGCAACATCTCGCTGAAATACAAGTTCTGGGCGGTGAACGCAGTCGCGTTCATCACCACCCTGCTGCTGGTGCTTTACGCCCTTCAGATCGAACAACACGCCCGAGCCGCCGACGCTGAAGCGTTCCATCAGGCTCAGCAACACCTGCTGGCTGCATGGCCGGCAGGGCAAGCGCTTCCGAGCCTCCCGCTTCTCGGCGCCCCGCCTTCATTCGACCGACTGCTGGCCGAGCATGCCGGCCATTACGCCATCGCCGTGTGTGTGCTGATGCTCCTGATGCTCGGCGCCTCACAGTTGTTGATCCGCTTCCTGCTGACCCACCTCAACACCCTCAAGGACGTGATGCTGCACGTCGAGCACAGTGGCGACCTGTCCGCCCGGGTGCCGCTGGCCGGCGAGGACGAAGTCGGGCAAATGGCCAAGGCGTTCAACGCCATGCAGGCGGGTTATCAACGCATCGTTGGCACCGTGGCGCAATCGGCGGCGCGGCTGGATCAAGGCGCGGTGCATCTGGCCTCCGGCATGAGTGATGTGCGCCAAGGCATGTTGGGTCAGCAGAGCGAAACCGACCAGGTGGCCACGGCCATCAACGAGATGACCGCCACCGTCTATCACATCGCCCAGCACGCCAGCGCCACCCGTGACCAGTCACAGAACGCCGACACGCTCGCAGGCAGCGGCAAAGAGGTCGTGGACCGGGTGCAGGCGTCGATCTCGGGGCTGTCCAATGGCGTGCAGCAGACGGCGGGCATGATCCAGCGCCTTGCCGAGGACAGCCAGAAGATCAACAGCGTGGTCAGCGTGATTCACAGCATCGCCGAACAAACCAACCTGCTGGCGCTCAACGCCGCCATCGAAGCGGCACGGGCCGGAGAAATGGGCCGTGGATTCGCGGTGGTCGCCGATGAGGTGCGCAACCTGGCCAGACGCGTGCAAACCTCGACCGACGAAATCACGACCATGGTGTCGGACCTGCAGGCCGGCACGCGCGATGCCGTGGACTTCATGCAGGAGAGTTCGTACAAGGCCGACGATTGCGTGCAGCAAGCGCGGGAGGCCGGGGAAGCGTTGACGGCAATCACCGAAGCCGTCGCGCAAATGCGTGAGAGCAACACCCAGATTGCCGTGGCCGCGCAGCAACAAAGTCAGGTGGCTGAAGAAATGAACCGCGCGGTGGTCAGCATCCGCGACGTGACGGAACGTACGGTGCGCCAGACCGTCGACTCGGCCAGCACCAGCGATGAACTGGCGACGCTGGCGGGTGAATTGAATACGGCCATCGGGCAGTTGAAGGTGACGGGATAGATCTGGGCAGCGCGTCTTCGACCTATTACCTTTCCCACGTGCTGGCTATCACACCGATAGCAAACCTCGATTCGCCGTCTGACGGCAGCGGGCCTATTCTGAATCCATCGAAAACGGTTCTTATTCAGGCTTTACGAGGTCACCATCATGCCCAAGTTCATTACCAACCTGCACCTTGAACACTTCTTCACGGCCGCCAACAGATCCGGCCTGCCGTCCAATATGGTGCTGTCATCCCTGGCGTTCCCGCTGTCGATTGTGTCGGGCCTGCTCTTGCTGGACGGTGCTCTGAGTGCCAGCGTGACATCTGCCGCGATTGGCGTGCTGGGTCTGGTCGCTGCGCAGGCCATCAAAACCCGAGGCCAGTAAGGTCTCGGGCGTTGCGTATCTCTGCTTTAGCGCTGCCGGCGCAATGCCGCTGCGTTCAACCGAACACCGTCACCGTCTGACGGCTGATAGCAACCAACTCCCCTTTCGGCGTCCAGAGTCCGGCTGCTACGTGGCCGTAACCGTCTCGCGCGTGCTCGATCACCGCCTTGTACTGCGTCCAGTCACGGGTCGTCAGCTCAGGTAACGGCTGCACAAACTCGATGGTCCAGGTCAGCGAACTGCCCGGCGCCGGTTTATTGAGGTGCGGCAATACCGCAGGCGGCCAGCTGTCGACGAGCGCGAGCAGGTGCGCCTCGGTCAGTTTCTCCTCCTCGACATCCTTCAAACGCGCGTAGCCACCAATGGCGGGCGACTTCGTGTGGGTGTACGGCAGACCGCCCAATGCCCAGCGCATGTCGATGAAACGCAGGTATTCAGGCATCACCCCGGAAATGAACGGGAATGCCTGGACATCCTCCACGGGTTTGAGCGCCGGCGCAGGTTCGGCTTCAACCGCAATCATCGATTCACGAGGGGCGCCGAAACTGCCCTGAATCAATGTCACGGTTTCGCCGTTCTGCACGGCGCGTCCCAGCACCTGACTGACCGCTTTGCCCTCGCGCAGGATTTCGACCTCGAATGAAATCGGCGTATCGATCGCCGCAGGACCGACAAAACAGATCGCCAGTGAGCGAACCGGCCGATCAACCGGCACTTTGGCGCGCATAGCCTCGAACTGCAGCGCCGCGATCAGGCCACCGAAACACGAACGGCCCTGGGACCACGATGCGGGAATGGTCACTGACTGCGGGTGATCGCGAACGGCGTCGAGCAATTGGGAGAATGTCATGCGCACTCCATGTGGCAGCCAACGAATCGATGGGTGGAGTGCAGGATCTTATCGAGGCATCGGCCACAGGACAGCGCTCATATGCGCCAATCCTGCGGCCTGATCGGGTTCAATGTGCAGGGGCGTCACCAAAGCAGGCGTGAAACAGCCGCTCCAGCGCTTTGTCGGACTTCTCTTCGGCGCGCAGAATCCCCAGCTCCCAGCCGGCAACACAGGGCGCCAGATCGTTTTGATGCCCAGCCTGCGCCAACCATTGCAGGTGGTCGTGCCAGTCACCCAGCGCGCCTTGTGCCGACTTGAGCCGCTTCTGCATGCCTTGCGGCTGGTGGCTCAGCTCGGGATACGCTTCGGCGGCATACCGGACACGCTTGATCAACAACCGCAGGCGATGCCGATCATGGGCGGGATCGGCCATGGCTTCACGCAGGGTCTTCCACTGCTTGTCCATGCGCTTTTCGATGCGTTGGCGCAGCTTCTTCAGCAGACCATGGCGCTGTTGCGCACGCAGAAACGACGGGAGCTGGTCCAGCACGCCGAACAAGCGGTTGAGCTCAGCCGAGCTGGCGACCCGAGGGCAGGCTGACGCGAGGTGTTTTTCGCGTTTGACGGCGGCCTGATCCATGCCCTGCACACGCAGGTACGCGGCCAGCACTTGCATGTCGCGCAGGGGCGTCGTGAGGTCACCCACCCCTTGGGCGGCCTCGTCGACCTGCTCCATGCCGGGCAACCCGCGCAGCGGCCGAAGCACGCTGCGCAGACGCCGGACCGTGGTGCGCAGATCATGCAGCGCCTCACTGTCCGTAGAGGCGACTAGGCGAGCATGACACGCCAGCAACTTGATGTTGAGGCTGAGAATCTCGGCGATCAGATGATCGACCATGGTAGACATGAGGCACTCCTATTGTCTGTTAAGGCTGCCTGTCCTTCACGGCGGACAGGCGCCAGGGCAAGCTGCGACGCAGGTACTTCAAACGTCGACGCAATTGGGCGACCGAACCGCAAACGCCAGCATAACGTTGCGCTTCGAACTCGCGGGCAAATCCTTCAATGGCGTCCGCGTGCATCGGGAAGCGCCGGGCCGCGCGGGCTGCGAACGCTTGCGCACCTTCACCCTGTTGACGTCTGAGACCGTGGCGCGCCAGCAGTCGTTCGAACGCGTTGAACAAACGGAGCTGCGAATCGCTTTCACGTCGCCACGGTTTGAACAGCCACAACGCAATTAACCCGAGGATAACCATGGCGCCACCGACGAAGGCCGGCGTCTCGAAACCGGAGAACCAGCGGCCCAACACCTGCAGTTGTTGCTGGCCCTGATAACCGAGGACCCAGCGCTGCCAGCCGTAATTGAGGTTGTCCCAACTCAAGCGAATCGAATTGAGCCACGCCAGATGCCGATACCGCAGCGCCGACATCGGTGAGTCCGCGAGAAAATCTTCATCAGCGGCGAGTGCCTGCTCCAGACCCTGCTCGATCCGCGCGGGTGCCACAGCGGCTGTTGGATCGACGCTGCGCCAGCCAATGCCCGCCTGCCAGTATTCCACCCAGGCGTGAGCGTCGAACTGGCGCACGCTGATGTAGTTGCCATCCGGGTTCAGCTCGCCGCCCTGATAACCGGCTACCACGCGTGCGGGAATACCTGCGGCCCGCAGCACGTAGGTCATCGCGCCTGCGTAATGGGCGCAGAACCCGGCGCGGCTGCCGAACAGAAAGTCATCGATGCTGTTGGGACCCAGCGAGGGTGGTTTGAGGGTGTAGTGGAAAGGCTGCTCGGTGAAATAAGACAACAGTGCGTCCACCAGCGCGTCGGGTTTACCGTAGCGGCGGTGCAGATCGGCGGCGAACTCGCGCGTTTCGGGGTTGCCCTTGGCCGGCAGTTGCAGATTCTGCATCCGCCCGCCATCGCTGAGGACGGTTTCACGCACGGCATCCGGCCACGAATTGACGTTGTAGAGCATCGACTGGTCGATCGGGCGTCGGCGCTGCCAGCGAAAATCGCTCATCTGACGAACGCCGGCCAGTTCGACGTCACCGATATCCAGAGCCATCAGCCATGGCTTGCCGGTCGGCTCCATGACGATGCTGTAACTGAGCTTTTCGCCTTCCCTGTGCCAGTCAGGCGCATCCGGCACCTGCGCGCGTGAGGATTGCGACCAACGCCGTCCGTCGAACTGCTCCAGGGTCAGGCCACGCCAGTACTGTTGATTGCGCGGTGGCGTGGGCCCCTCGAAACTGGCCCTGAATACCAGGGACGCAGACTTGCTCAGTTCGGCGATGTCGCCCGGCGCCATGCTGTCGGACAACCCCGTCAGCGCCTTGTTACTGGGTTGCGGCAGCGACCACAAGGGATCCAGGCGCGGAAAGAACAGAAACAACAGCAGCATCAGCGGCACCGCTTGCACCAGCAGCTTGACCGCCAGCATCAAGGTGCTCGCAGGTTTGCTGGACACCGCCGATTGCTGCAGCCCGATCAACGCGGCGAGCAAGGTCGCAATCGGCAGCAGCGTGAACAGCCCCCAGAGCATCGCGTCCTCGAACAAATAGCCCACGGCAACGCAAAAGAACCCGAGGAAAATCAACACCAGCGCGTCGCGCCGGGTCTGCATCTCCAGCATCTTCAGGATGAACGCGGCGATCAGCAGCGCCGCCCCGGCATCCAGCCCGACCAGACTGCCCCGCGCGAGAAAGATCCCGCCCGCGGTGCCCACCAGCAAACCCGACTTGACCCAAGTGCCCGGCATCCGCACGCGCATACGGAAGATCTGAATGCGCCAGAACGTGCAGGCCAGCCACAAGACGATCAGGGAAACAGGGATGTGCAGCGCGAACGGCACGATGACCAGTGCCTGGGCAATCAACAGCCAGTTCAGGCTGACACGCGGAATAGGCTGGGCAAGATGAGCCGATGTCATGACCGTCCCACCTTCATGCCCGTACGCCGTACAGAGCCAACTGCCGCAAACACGCTTCCCGGTGCGCGTCACCGCTGTCCACCGCCGACAAAAAACCCGGCAGGCGCAAGGCAAACGGTTGTTGGCGCTGAGACAATTCCAGCACCCAGTAACACAGGCGCGACAGTCGCTCTTCGATGTCGCCGCCCAACGCCATGAAATCCAGGCACAAGTCGTGGCCGCTGAGGTCGGTGAACTCCTTGACCATCAGCCCTTGCCCGCGCGACCAGGCTTTCCAGTGCATACGGCGCATCGAATCGCCTGGCTGCCACAGGCGCAGCCCCTGGTAATCATCGACGCCCTGCCCCCGCGTGGCCTGACCGTCGTCTTCGGCATGGGGCTGTACACCTTGCAGCAATGGCATGCTGCCCGGCACCGGGCGCGGATAGATCAGCACCGTCTGCTCCAGATCCAGCCAGCTCCAGGCGCGAAAAATGCCTAACGGGAACACGCTTTCGACCCGCAAACGCGGCGCCCGCAACCAACCCCGATTGACGGCGGGCAAGGTCAACGCAACTTCGACCTGACGCGCTGGGTCGACGTCGGTCTGTTCCAGCTGCTCGCTGTCCCAACCCAGCGCGATGGCCTGATGACCGCTCGAACTGCTCTCCAGACGCAGTCGCAATTGCACCGGCTCCCCGACGAACACCGAGCGGGCATTGCTGGCGCTGAGGATCAGGCCGCTGAAGTTGCGATAGGTGTGCAGAATCGCGAGGATCCCCACCGAGACCATGAGGAAGGTCAGGCCATAGGCCAGGCTGTTCTGGTAATTGATTGACACCAACAACAGTAAAAACAGCACCAGCGCGTACGTGCCGCCGACCCGGGTCGGCAGTATGAAGATTCGGCGGTGATCGAGCTCGATCCGCGACGCCGGGGGAATACGACGTCCCACCCAGCGCTGCCAGACCGGTTTGAACTGTGGCATCAAAGCACCGGCACCTCACGCAGCAACCATTGAACCAACGCCCCGCCGCCGTGCCCGGTCGGATCGGAACGCTCGCGCAGACGATGACCGATCACGGCCGGCAAAATCGCCTGAACGTCTTCAGGTATCACGTAATCACGCCCGACCAACAGCGCCCAGGCCCGCGCCGCCGAGAGAATCGCCAGGCTCGCCCTGGGCGACAACCCATAGGCAAATTGTGGCTGGCTGCGCGTGGCATCGACCAGCCGCAGCACATAATCCACCAGCGCGTCGCTCGCCCTTACCCGGCGCGCCTCTCCCTGCAGGGCCGCCAGTTCAGTGTGGTCGAGAATTGGCTCGATGCGTGGCAATAACTCGCGCCGCGATTCGCCCAGCAGCAAGGCTTTCTCCGCCGAGCGCGCGGGGTAGCCCAGTGACAATCGCATCAGAAAACGGTCCAGTTGCGACTCGGGCAAGGCAAACGTACCGCCCTGGCTGAACGGGTTTTGCGTGGCGATGACAAAAAAGGGATCGGGCAACAAGCGGGTTGCACCCTCGATGGTCACCTGCCCCTCTTCCATCGCTTCGAGCAGCGCGCTCTGGCTTTTCGGTGTCGCCCGGTTGATCTCGTCGGCCAGCACCAGTTCGGCGAAGATCGGTCCGGGATGAAAGGTGAACTGACCTGTTTCCCGGTCGAAGATCGACGTACCGAGGATATCCCCTGGCAGCAGGTCGGAGGTGAACTGAATCCGCTGAAAACTCAATCCCAACACCCGCGCCAGCGTTTGACTGAGCGTGGTCTTGCCCATGCCGGGCAAATCTTCGATCAACAGATGCCCCCCGCCCAGCAGACACGTCATGGCCAGACGAACCTGAGGCTCCTTGCCCAGCACCACTTCATTGATCGCGTTTAGACAAGCATCCAGTTTTCTGCCCATTGGAAAGCCTCCCCAGGCGACTGCTCATGGCTAGTAGGACGGCAGAAGATGCCAGACATGCAGCCACTTTAAAGTCAGCGTAGGCCTTTTCGCCAGAGCGGATGGAGCGATTGGAGAGGATTTGTTACGCGAGGGTGAGGACTTGCTGATTGACCACGGAATTCCAGCGGATGGAAAGCACTGTGGAAGCGAATTCATTTGCGATCAGATGGATCAGGCAATCAAGCGACTGCGCCCGGACCGGCCTCTCGCGAATGAATTCGCTCCCACAGGGAATAACGTCGCACCCGACCCGGATTACCGACCGGCGCGGGACTCACGGATATAGAAACGGGCTTTCTCGGCTTTCTCGGAACAGCCCTCGAACGCTTCGAACTGCTGCTGGGTCTTGGCGCCTGTCAGCAACGACAACGCTTTGGAGTAGCTGACCGTACCGGCAAAACCTTCCGCTTTGGCCAGATCCAGCTCATGCCAGGCGGCATCCAGATTGGTGGCGCAGCTGTCGCGGTAGGCGGTTTTACCCGCGCAGCCTGTGAGAACAAGGGCAAGCAAAGGCAGGCAGATCCAGGCTTTCATGCGGTGTTACCTCAACAATGGAAATCGATGATGCGGCTTTGACGGCCCGGCGATGCAAAAGTGCCACAGTCGGCCGTGCGAGCCTATCGATTTCTATCGTGGATGTTGATCATGAAGGCCTTGTGATCGGCCATCGCCGTCTGCGCGTTGGCGCGGATGTCGATCAGTCCTTGGGCGCGTACTGCATGTCACCGTTGCCGAACGACCAGTTTTCGCGTTTGACCTCGACCAGGTTGATCCAGATGTCTTCCTGTCGCAGCCCGGTCCGGTCGTGAATGCCCTGCGCCACGGCTTTGTAGAACGCTTTCTTGACGTCGATGCTTCGCCCCTCATTCCAGGTGATCTGGATGAACACAATGTTTGGGGTGTACGTCACACCCAGATAGCCCGCCGCCGGGTAAACCAGTTCTTCCGAAGCATGGCGATGGACGATCTGGAACTTGTCGTGCTCAGGCACATTGGCCGTGCTGAGCATCGCTTCGTAGATGACATCGCTGATCGTCGCAACGGTGTCGGAGGAGGTTTGAGCAGCAACGTCGATTCTGACCAGGGGCATCGGGTAACTCCTTCTGCTTGGAAATGAGTAGGTCCGGACAGGAGAGCCAACTGCCCGCCCATTAAGATTACATTCGCCATCCAAAAAAGATATCGTCATTTTCGAACGCATCGCCGACATCCACACGTTCGCGCGCGACGGCGTGAGAGATTCTCGTTAAAGACCAGATGAATCACTGCTGCCTTGGGCGTAGGGTAGAACCCTTGCAACGGGGAGCCTGCACATGAAAAAAAGAATTGCGCTGGTCTTGGGTTCCGGGGGTGCCAGGGGATATGCGCACATTGGGGTCATCGAGGAGCTGGAACGCCGCGGTTACGACATTGCCTGCATCGCCGGGTGTTCGATGGGCGCGGTGGTGGGCGGAATCTACGCGGCGGGGAAACTGCCCGAATACAAAGCCTGGATCGAGAGCCTGGATTATCTGGATGTGTTGCGACTGGTGGACGTGAGCTTCCGGCTTGGGGCCATTCGTGGGGAAAAGGTCTTCGGGCAGATTCGCGAAATCGTCGGTGAAATCAATATCGAGGACCTGCGCATTCCCTACACCGCCGTGGCCACCGACCTGACCAACCAGCAGGAAATCTGGTTCCAGGAAGGCAACTTGCATTCGGCCATGCGCGCCTCGGCGGCGATTCCCAGCCTGTTCACGCCGGTGGTTCAGGGGAACCGCACCCTGGTGGACGGCGGTCTGCTCAACCCGTTGCCGATCGTGCCGGTGGTGTCCAGCCACTGCGACCTGATCGTCGCCGTCAACCTCAACTCGACCAACCAGACGCAGTACCAGTTGCCCGTGATCGAGCGCCCGCCGGCCGTGAAAAAGCGCTTTGACAGCCTGATCAGCTCCATCGGTTCGCACTTGCCGTTCCGTCGCAAAATGGACGTGGCGGGCGATGATGTATTGCGACTGGAACAGGACAGCCTCAAGGCGACCGCCGCCACCTTGCCGACCAACCCCTGGCTGACCGGCAGCAACACCGACTCCGCCGACCCGCAAGGCCAGCAACCGGCCGCAGCACCCCAGTCGGCCGGTGCGCCGAAGTCTGCCAGTGGATCGATCATCGTCGACAACGTGGGCCCGGCATCCTTGCTGGACTTGATCAACCAGAGTTTCGAGGTGATGCAGACGTCATTGGCGCAGTACAAAATCGCCGGCTACCCGCCGGACATCCTGATCAACGTCCCCAAGCGCGTGTGCCGGTTCTTCGAGTTCTACAAAGCGCCGGAGCTCATCGCCCTCGGCCGTGAGATCGCCCGAGATACGCTAGACCGCTATGAGCGGGAGCATTGAAAGGTACAGCGGGCGGCGGGAGCTTCCATGGCTCTCAAACCCGTGGTGTCAGTCCGCTTCTTGAGGGTCGCAAAGCCTGACAGCCTGCGCCACCTCCCGGATGACGCAGAGCGTCATTGACTGGGTTACCACGCGGAGCGTGGGAACCATCAAGAAAGCGCAAGACGCGCTCCGCTTTCGCTTCAGATCTTGATCTTGATCTTGATCTTCATACCGCAGCAGGCCAGACACCACAAAACGCGACTTGGGTGCAGGCTGAACGCAGGCGGCGCGCAGTGGGCCGAGCGGCATGGATGCCGCGAGAGCCGCCCCCCGCCATGGATGGCGGATGGCGGCGGGCCCACGGAGCGTCGCCGGAGTGAAGGTACCTCGACGCAGTCGAGGCCGAACCGGGAGCCAACCCTTGGTTACTTGGGGTCTTTTCAAGTAACCCGCCGAAGGCGGAACAGTTTGGCCGTTAGGACAAACCCAACCATCAGCGTCAGCCCATATAGTGAAAATGCACACCATACAGGTCAGCTTGCTGACGAAGGCGCCAGATCAGCCACCTCAGTCGTGGATGACTTACCGCTTTCGTGAGCAGGTCGATTCCAACTGGGTTAAATCAATTACTCCGGACCTGCCTCAGCTCTCCACCAACCGATACCCCACGCCCGCCTCAGTCACGATAAACCGAGGAGCAGCGGGATCATCCGCGAGTTTCTGACGCAAATGCCCGACCACAATGCGCAGGTAGTGGGTATCGTCGACATGGGTCGGGCCCCAGATGTCCTTGAGCAACTGCTGCTGGGTAATGACACGCCCCGGATGCCGCGCCAGCTGCGCCAGCACGGCGTACTCCTTGCGTGTCAGCGCCACCTCGACGCTGTCGAGCAACACGCGCCGGTAGGCCAGATCGATGGTCAGCGGGCCGATCACCAGCGCCGAGTCGACCTGCCCCGTCTCCGGTGCCTGCCGCAGCAAGGCCCGAATCCGCGCGAGAAACTCCTGAATACCGAACGGCTTGGTCACGTAGTCGTTCGCCCCGGAATCCAGTGCGCGCACCTTTTCCCCTTCGCTGGCACGCACCGACAGCACCAGTACAGGCACCGCCGACCACTCGCGAAATTGCGCCAGAACGTCCTGACCGTCCATGTCCGGCAAACCCAGGTCGAGCACCAGCAAGTCAGGCTTGTTCAGCGCCGCCTGGCTAAGGCCCTCGGTCCCGGTGCCGGCCTCCAGCACCTTGTAGCCTTGTGACGACAGGCTGATGCGCAGAAACTTGCGAATCTGCGGCTCGTCATCGATCACCAGAATGGTTGCCGCCTGGTTCATGCTTTTCCCGTTACCCATGATTTTCGATTGCAGAACATCGCCAGCGTAACCCGGCCTCTGCTCACACCGCTTGCTCCATTTCAGCCTGCGGCTGTGCCTGCAACGGCAGATGCAGGCTGATGCAGGTGCCCCTTCCTTCGATCCCCTCACCGACGCTGATACGTCCACCGTGCGCCCCGACCATGCCCTGACAGATTGCCAGCCCGAGCCCTGTGCCCTGCCCGCCTCGGTCGCCCCGCGCTGCGGTGTAGAACATGTCGAAAATCTTGGCCCGCTCGGCCTCTGGAATACCCGGCCCTTCGTCGCTGACGGCAAAGACCAGTTCATCGTCCGTCGCACTCACCTGCATCTGCAGACGGCCATGAGCCGGCGAAAAGCGCGCGGCGTTTTCCACCACATTGATCAGTGCCTGCTCGATCAAGGCGGCATGAACATACAGCAACGGCAGGTCTGCGGGCAGATCGGTGCTGACCTGCAACGGCGCAAGCACCGCACGCAGCCGGTTCAGGGTGCTCCCGACGATGTCGCCCGGCGACACCCAGTCGCGCGCCAGCTTCAGCGCGCCGTGGCCCAGGCGTGTCATGTCCAGCAGGTTCTGGATGTAACGGTCCAGGCGCTCGGCCTCATCGCGCGTCCCTTCCAGCAGTTCCCGGCGATCGTCCAGCGGAATGGCTTCGCCCAAGGCCAACAGGCTGTCGATGCTGCCACGCATGGCCGTCAACGGTGTGCGCAGGTCGTGAGACACAGAGGCCAGCAAGGCGCTGCGCAGTTGCTCGGTTTCCCCATGAAGTCGCGCCGCTTCCAGGTCTTCGGCCAGTCGCGCGCGGGCCAATGCCTGTCCCAACGGTTGGCTCAACGCCGTCAACAATCGCCGGCGCTGGGGACTGAACGCCTCGCCTTCGTTTGGTTTGACCCCCAGAAGCGCCAGCGGCGCGTCGTCAACCCACAGCGGCAGCCACCACCAATCGCCCGACGGCAAGGTGCCGGTGCCCTTCCCCGCAGGTTGCCCGTGCTGCCAGGCCCAATCGGCCGCCGCGCGCTCAAACTCGGAGAACTCGACCGAGCTGCCTGTTTCAAGCTTCCAGCCTTGCTGACCGTCGTTGTCCAGCACGCACACTTGAAGCTCGCGCCAACCCGCCAGATGCTGTTCGGCGGCACTGAGCACCGCCTGACGATCCGTCGCCGCCGTCAGGCGTCTGGACAGGTCAAGCAGTTCGCTGGTTTCCTGCTGGGTATCGCGCAACGCCTGTAATTGTCGACGCTGACGCGCCGCCAGATTGCCCGTCAACGCGGCCATCAACAGGAAAAACAGCAAGGTCAGCACGTCCTCCTCGCGCTGGATGGTCAGGGAAAAATTCGGCGGAATGAACAGAAAGTCATACGCAAGAAACGACAGCACCGAACAGACCATCGCGGGCCCGACGCTGCTGCGCACCGCCACCAGCAACACCGCCGCCAGAAACACCAGCGAGATGTTGGGCAACGCCAGCACGCTGGAAACCGCCCAGGCCAGGGCGCTGGCACAGACCGTCGCCACCACCGCCAGCAGGTAATCGAACCAGCGCAGCGTGCGGGGCGTGGATGAACGTGGCTGGTCGGCACGCGCCTCGCTGTCCAGCACGTTGATTTCCAGGCCATGGGCGTTTCGCAGCAAACGTGCCGCCAGCCCGCCGCCGAACAGCCGACGACGCAACAAAGGCCGTGACTGCCCCACCAGCACCAGGCTGGCGCGACGCTCGGCGGCATGTTGAATCAGGGTTTTCGCAACTTCCGGGGCGCGCAGGACCACCACTTCCCCGCCCAGCCGCTCCGCCAGTTGCTGAGCGTTCTGCAAACGCGTGCGCGCCAGCTCATCGAAAAACCGGCCATTGTCGACATGCACCAGACTCCACGGCAGGTGCCGGCGCTGGGCTACGCGGCTGGCATGGCGCACCAGCCGTTCAGCCTGCGCGTCACCGTCCACCCCCACCAGCAGCCGACCGCGCACCGCAGGCGCGGCCTGACCCAATTGCCGATACCCCAACGCCAGATCGTTATCCACCTGAGCGGCCGCGGTCTGCATTGCCAGTTCGCGCAGCGCGGTCAGGTTGGTCTGGGTGAAGAAGGCATCGATGGCGGCCCTCGCCTGCTCCGGCACGTAGACCTTGCCGTCGCGCAGCCGCTCCAGCAGTTCGCGGGGCGGCAGGTCGATCAGGACCAACTCGTAGGCTTCCTGCAGCACCCAGTCCGGCAAGGTTTCGCGCACCTGCACGCCGGTGATGCCGCGCACCTGGTCGTTTAGGCTTTCCAGGTGCTGAACATTGACCGTGGTGTAGACGTCGATACCGGCGGAGAGCAGTTCCTGAATGTCTTGCCAGCGCTTGGCGTGCCGGCTGCCCGGTGCGTTGCTGTGGGCGAGTTCGTCGACCAGCACCAGCTTCGGTTTGGCGCGCAGCAAGCCGTCCAGATCCATCTCTTCGAGCATCACGCCCCGGTACTCGGAACGCAGCATCGGCAGCTGCGGCAAGCCACCAAGCAAGGCCTCGGTTTCGGCGCGGCCATGGGTCTCGACAACGCCGACCAGCAGCGAAACGCCTTGACGCATTTGCGTGTGCGCCGCCTGAAGCATGGCGAAGGTCTTGCCCACGCCGGGCGCGGCGCCAAGAAACACCTTCAGCCGCCCACGGTCATCCCTGGGCAGATTGGCCAGCAAGGCGTCAGCACGGCTGTTTGAGTTCACGATGGTTGTCCTGGTGCGTTGGTGACGTTGTTGTACTGCCGCTCATCACTGTAGGAGCTGCCGGGGTGGCGCTTCAACTTGTCTCGCGAATTGCCGGGAACCGGCAGCACGTGCATCGTTGTTAAGCGTCTAACACTGCACAGGCGCTTGGTTTTACTACTGCTTCGCAGCAGATCGCGGGACAAGCCACGCTCCTACAGGGCCGGTGTTTATCTTGACTGTGACGGTAATGCTTCCAGGCTCTGATTCAAAGCCAAGACGTTCACCACCGGCGGCCCAATCAGCGGGCTGTAGGTGTTGGCCGCGATCAACTGCTGCACCGAATCGCGTGGCAGATTACGCGCTGCCGCGATCCGCGCCACCTGATATTCCGCTGCCGCCGGCGAAAGATGCGGATCAAGACCGCTGCCCGACGTGGTCAGCAGGTTCAACGGCACCGGCCCCTGATTATCGACCTTCTCTTTGGCCGCATCATCGCTGATCCGCGTCGCCAATGCAGGGTTGCTCGGCGACAGGTTGCTCGCGCCGCTGGCGACCGTGGCATAGGCACCGGCTGACGGACGCGGATGGAACCACCCTTCGCCGGTGAAGTTCTGGGCGATCAACTCCGATCCCCGGACCTTTTCGTGATCGTCGTACACCAGACTGCCGTTGGCCTGTTCCGGGAACGCAACCTGCGCCACACCCGTCACCACCAGCGGATAAGCCACACCGGTGATCAGGGTCATCAGAACGATCAGGCTCACGGCCGGACGCAATACACTGGACATCATTCAATCCTCAATCAAGTTAAGCGTGGCGGGCGACCGTTCGCCCGCCCTGCAAGCAAACCGTGACGCTTAAACCAGGTGCAGCCCGGTGAGCAGCAAGTCGATCAGCTTGATGCCCACAAACGGCACCGCGATGCCGCCCAGACCATAGATGAGCAGGTTGCGACGCAGCAGGTGCGCAGCGCTGGCCGCCTGAACCCGAACGCCACGCAGTGCCAACGGAATCAGCACGACGATGATCAGCGCGTTGAACACGATGGCGGACAGAATCGCGCTCTGCGGGCTGGCCAGGTGCATGATGTTCAGCACACCCAGTTGCGGGTAGATCGCCGCGAACAGCGCAGGCAGGATCGCGAAATACTTGGCCACGTCGTTGGCAATCGAGAAGGTCGTCAGCGCGCCCCGGGTGACCAGCAATTCCTTGCCGATCTGTACCACGTCCAGCAGCTTGGTCGGATCGCTGTCGAGATCGACCATGTTGGCGGCTTCACGCGCGGCCTGAGTCCCGTCGTTCATTGCCATGCCGACGTCCGCCTGAGCCAGCGCCGGGGCATCGTTGGCGCCGTCGCCGCACATCGCAACCAGGCGACCGTCGTTCTGCTCCTGACGGATGCGCTCCAGTTTCTTCTCCGGGGTGGCTTCGGCAAGCACGTCGTCCACACCGGCCTCGGCGGCGATCGCAGCGGCGGTAAGCGGGTTATCGCCGGTCACCATCACCGTGCGAATCCCCAACTTGCGCAACTCCTCGAAACGCTCACGAATACCCGGCTTGACCACGTCCTTGAGGTGAATGGCACCCAGCAGTTTGTTGTCACCACATACCAGCAACGGCGTGCCGCCGGTCTTGGCGATCTTGTCGATTTCCCGCGACAGGGTCAGCGGCAGATCGCTGCGATCACGGCCCAGGAATTTGAGCAGCGAATCCACAGCACCTTTGCGATACACACGACCGTCGTAGTCGACGCCGGACAAACGGGTTTCCGCGCTGAAGGGCACGGCAGTCAGCTGGCTCGGTGCCGGCTCGACCATCGGGTGCAGCGCACGCAGGTATTCGACGATGGACTTGCCTTCCGCCGTGTCATCGGCCAGCGACGCCAGCAATGCGCCCTCACCCAGCTCCTTGGCGCTGACGCCTGGAGCGGCATACACCGCCGAGCAACGACGGTTGCCGAAGGTGATGGTGCCGGTCTTGTCGAGCAGCAGCACATGCACATCGCCTGCGGCTTCCACGGCACGGCCGGATTTGGCGATGACGTTCAAGCGCACCAGGCGGTCCATCCCGGCGATACCGATGGCCGAGAGCAGGCCACCAATGGTGGTCGGGATCAACGTCACCAGCAGCGCAACCAGGAACACCAGCGGCAGGTTGCCGCCTGCGAAATGGGCGAATGGCTGCAGGGTCACCACCACCAGCAGGAAGATCAGGGTCAGGCCGATCAGCAGGATGTCCAGCGCCACTTCGTTGGGGGTTTTCTGGCGTTTGGCGCCTTCCACCAACGCGATCATGCGGTCCAGGGTCGACTCGCCAGGGTTGGCGCTGATCCGCACCAGCAGCCAGTCGGACACCAGACGCGTGTTGCCGGTGACCGCCGAGCGATCACCGCCGGACTCACGAATCACTGGCGCAGACTCGCCCGTAATGGCCGCTTCGTTGACCGCCGCGATGCCTTCGATGACCTCGCCGTCGCCCGGGATCAGCTCCCCGGCTTCAACGCGCACCACATCGCCCTTGCGCAAGGTGCTCGCGTTGACGGTCAGAAAGTCTCCGGTCGCACCTTTCAAGCGCGCTTTCAGGCCTTCAGTGCCCGCCTTGAGGCTGTCGGCACGGGCCTTGCCGCGACCTTCGGCCAAGGCTTCGGCGAAGTTGGCGAACAACACGGTGAACCACAGCCAGATCGCGATCTGCACGGCGACAAACGTCGGTACTGCCGGATCGGGAATCACACACAGAATCGTGGTGAGGATGGCGGTCAGTTCGACGACCAACATCACCGGCGCGCGTTGCAACTGGCGCGGGTCAAGTTTGACGAACGCCTGGATCAGCGCCGGACGCCACAGGTCTGCAAAACCGGTCTTGGCCGGGGTGGCGTGCGCGACATTGTCGGTCGCAGGGTTCTTGGACACAGGTGCTTGCATGTTCATGATTCGGTCCTCAGAAGCCCAGGCTCAAATGTTCGGCGATCGGGCCCAACGCCAGGGTCGGCAGGAAGGTCAGGCCGCCCACCAGCAGAATGGTCACGGTCAACAGGGTGACAAACAGCGGGCCGTGGGTCGGGAAGCTGTTCAGGCCCAGCGGCGAGGTTTTCTTGGCCGCCAGACTGCCCGCCAATGCCAGCACCGGCAGGATGTAACCGAAGCGTCCGATGAACATCGACAGGCCGAGCATCAGGTTATGGAACACGGTGTTGGCACTGAAACCGCCGAACGCCGAGCCGTTATTCGCGGTGGCCGAGGTGTAGGCGTACAGCAGTTGGCTGAAACCATGGGGACCCGGGTTGCTGACGGCACCGGCGGGGCCAGGCAAGGACGCCGCCAGCGCACCGAACACCAGCACGCCCACGGGCATCACGATCAGCGTCGCGACCAGCAATTTCACTTCCCGCGCCTGCAGTTTCTTGCCGAGGTACTCCGGCGTGCGCCCGATCATCAGTCCGGCCAGGAACACCGCAATCAGCACGTTCAACAACATGCCGTAGAGACCGGCGCCCACACCACCGAAGATCACTTCACCGACCATCATGTTGGCCAGTGCGACCATGCCGCTCAACGGGTTGAGGCTGTCGTGCATGCCGTTGACCGAACCGTTGGACGCCGCGGTGGTAGCGGTCGCCCAGAGCACGGTCGCGGTGGTGCCGAACCGGGTTTCCTTGCCTTCCATCGGCGCGGTCTGCTCGACCGACGCGATGTTCAGCGCGGGGTTGGGTTGGTATTCAGCCCACAGCGCGGTCGCGCCACCGATCAGGAACAACACGAACATACAGGCGACGATGGCGCGGCTCTGGCGCATGTCCTTGACGTAGTGGCCGAAGGTGAAGACCAGCGCCACCGGGATCAGGATGATCGAGACCAGTTCGAACAGGTTGGTCCACGCGGTCGGGTTTTCGAACGGGTGCGCCGAGTTGACGCCGAAGAAACCGCCACCGTTGGTGCCCAGTTGCTTGATCGCGATCTGACTGGCGGCCGGTCCGAGCGGGATGGTCTGGTCGGCGCCTTGCAGCGTGACAGCGTCGATATAGTGAGCGAACGTCTGCGGCACGCCCTGCCAGACCAGAAACAGCGCCAGAATGATGCACAACGGCAGCAACCCGTAGAGGGTGGCGCGGGTCATGTCGGTCCAGAAGTTACCCAGGTGCTGGGTCGAACGACGACCAATCCCACGGCAAAACGCAACCAGCACGGCAATCCCGGTCGCAGCGCTGACGAAGTTCTGAACGGTCAGCCCGGCCATCTGGCTCAGGTAACTCAGCGAGGCTTCGCCGCTGTAACTCTGCCAGTTGGTGTTGGTGACGAAGCTCATCGCCGTGTTGAACGCCAGCGACCACTCCATGCCCGGCAAACCTTGTGGGTTGAGCGGCAACGCGCCCTGGAACAGCAGAACCGAGAACAGCACGACAAAACCCGCCAGGTTGAACGCCAGCAGGGCCAGTGTGTAGGTTTTCCAGTTGTGTTCGACCTTCGGGTCAACGCCCGACAGGCGATAACACACGCGCTCGACCGGGCCCATGACCGGGGTCAGAAACGTGCGGTTGCCTTCCATGACGTTGTAATAAAAACGGCCCAGCAGTGGCGCGGGTAGCAGCACCAGCGCGAAGAAGGCCAGAATCAGCAGGTAGTCGTAAGCGTGCATGGCCGTCACTCCTCGACCCGGCCGGCACGCAGCAGCGCGACCAGCAAGTACACGAACAACCCTGCTGCCAACAGCAGTGACACCCCATCCAGAACGCTCATGAAAAAACTCTCCGTCATACGGCGATTGCCGTGTGTAGGAATTGTCGTCACGCAGGGTGTAAAGGAACGAGACCGAGAGGGGGTTCAGGGCATAAAGAAAGCGTAAAGACTGCTGATTTTGTTGGGCGGGCGGGTGTAAAGGATTGGTTTACTGGGTCACCGGGATTTGGGATTTGGGATTTGGGTGTATATCCGTTTTTGCGGTGGTGCGGATATTTGTTCTGCCTAACGGCAGAAGCGTTCCGCCTTCGGCGGGTTACTTGATGACCCCAAGTAACCAAGGGCCTAGCGCCTGGTTTGGCGACTCCTTCGTCGTACCCTCACTCCGGCGACGCTCCGTGGGCCCGCGCTGAACGGACATCCATGTCCTGGCAGCGCTCTCGCGGCATCCATGCCGCTCGACCCACTCCACGTCGCCTGCGTTCAGCCTGCACCCAAGTCGCGATTTGTGGTGTCTGGACTATCGCGCTAGAACAGCAAAATCAAAAGCATCGAATAACGCGAATCCTGTAGGAGCGTGGCTTGTCCCGCGATCTACCGCGCAGCGGTAGCAAAATCAGACGACTCAATTGTGTCTGGAACTCCGCATGCACAGGATTTGCTGCCGGTTCCCGCCAGATCGTCCGAGTGCGGCCCAGAGCAAGCGCGCTCCTACACTAAGAAGTGGAGTGCTGGAAATGGATGCATAACCCAAAAAAGCGAAGAGCGTTAGCTCCAGCACGCGTCGCTCCTAGTACGCGATAGCGCAGGCACCACCAAACGCGACTTGGGTGCAGGCTGAACGCAGGCGACGCGCAGTGGGCCGAGCGGCATGGATGCCGCGAGAGCCGCCCCCGGCCATGGATGGCCGATGGCGGCGGGCCCACGGAGCGTCGCCGGAGTGAAGGGACCCGACGAAGTCGGGCCAAACCGGGAGCCTCAGACCCTTGGTTACTTGGGGTCCTTTCAAGTAACCCGCCGAAGGCGGAACGCTTCTGCCGTTAGGCAGAACCCAAACCCCGCGCCACCCTGAATATCAGATATACACACGATACGCCGCGCCAGAAAAGCCAGCGCAACGCCGAAACCCGATCCTTGTACATTTCTTGATACATTCACGACAATCCACCGACACCTGCCCCCCTCACCCTTCCGCCCCGCTCGCCAGCGAAGTAGCATGGCAGCGTCGTTCCTTACCCGCAGCCCACCCCGGCGGCATCACATGGCGGCAGCAACATGCAGACAACCCCAGACAGCAACACCGCCAACGCACAGGCTGACGAGCGCCGATGGACTACCCGCGCGCTGATCGTCGATGACGATGTACCCATTCGCGAACTGCTGTGCGACTACCTCGCACGCTTCAATATCCAGAGCACCGGCGTCACTGACGGCAACGCCATGCGTGAAGCACTGGCAGAAGAAACCTACGACGTCGTCGTGCTGGACCTGATGCTGCCGGGGGAAGATGGCTTGTCGCTGTGCCGCTGGCTGCGCAGTTCGTCGGATATCCCCATCCTGATGCTGACCGCCCGTTGCGAGCCCACCGACCGCATCATCGGTCTGGAACTGGGGGCCGACGACTACATGGCCAAGCCGTTCGAGCCCCGCGAGCTGGTGGCCCGGATCCAGACCATCCTGCGCCGCGTCCGTGACGACCGCACCGAAGAACGCACCACCTTGCGTTTCGACAACTGGCGCCTGAACAGCGTATTGCGCCAGTTGACCGCACCGGACGGGCTGGTCGTGCCGCTCTCCAACGCCGAGTTCCGCTTGCTGCGGGTCTTCCTCGAACGCCCGCGCCGCGTCCTCAACCGTGAGCAATTGCTGGATGCCGCACGTGGTCGTTCGATCGAAGCGTTCGATCGCAGCATCGACCTGCTGGTGTCGCGCCTTCGGCAAAAACTGGGTGACGATCCCAAGTCCCCGCAACTGATCAAGACCGTACGTGGCGAAGGCTATATGTTCGACGCCAGGGACATTGGTTGATCCGCTCCGCCGACACACTGTTTGCCCGACTGTTCGGGGGCGCGCTGCTGGCGATCATCCTGGCACACCTGCTCGCCTTCGCCTGGTTTCACTACTACGGGCCGAAGATGCCACCGCCCGACGCGCGCTGGGAGTCCAGGCAATCCGGGCATCCGCCGCAACAACCGCCGCCTCCCCGGCAGGACGGAACGCTTGCACACAGCGCGATGGACGCCTTGCGCCCCCCGCCGCCGCCACCTGGACGCCCGCCGATTCTGGGGATTCCGCTTATTCCCCTGCTCTTTCAACTGATCAGCCTGGTGATCGCTGCCTGGTTCGGCGCCAAGGCACTCAGCCGGCCGATCCGGCGCATGAGCGAGGCAGCCGAGCGCCTCAGTGAAAACCTCGACAGCATGCCGCTGTCGCTCAATGGCCCGCGCGAAGCCCGTCAAGCGGCCCTGACCTTCAACCTCATGCAGGAGCGCATCCGCGAACAGGTGCAGCAGCGCGGGCGCATGCTCGCCGCCGTGTCCCATGATTTGCGCACGCCTTTGGCGCGACTGAAATTGCGCGTCGAGCAGATAGAAGAGCCCAAACTGCACGGGCAGATGACTCAGGATCTGAACGACATGATCGCCATGCTCGACGCGACCCTGACCTACCTGAACGAGCAACGCACCAGCGAAGCCCTGCAGTATTTCGATGTGCAGGCCTTGATCGAATCGCTCACCGAAAACGCTCAGGACAATGGCGACGATGTCGAAGCCAGCGGCACCTGTCGCCCGCTCAAATCCCAGCCCATGGCCCTGCGGTCCTGCCTGCACAACCTGATCGACAACGCACTGCGCTATGCCGGGCACGCCAGGGTGATGATCGAAGACGCCAGCGATCGCCTCGTGGTGCGTGTGGCCGACAGCGGCCCCGGCATTCCTGCCAACCTGCGCGAAGCGGTGTTTGAGCCCTTCTACCGGGTCGAAGGCTCGCGCAACCGTAATTCCGGCGGCGTCGGCATTGGCATGACCATCGCCCGCGAAGCCGCCCGACGCATGGGCGGCGACCTTCGCCTTGAAGAAACACCCGGTGGCGGTCTGACAGCCGTGCTGGACCTGCCAAGAGTCTGAAACCCTGACGGTTTGAGCCGAATACGTTTTTACGTGGGAGCGAATTCATTCGCGAGAGGCCGGCAAATCCAGTACGTCCACGCCAGATTCGCCACCGCATCGCGAATGAATTCGCTCCCACAGCGTGAACCCGATGCGAGCCCTGCCTGCGTAAGCCCCTCGTTACAAACCCCACATACCCACGACACGCGCCCCGTAGACGCTGCATAAGCCGGTGCACTGAGCCGGTTTTATCCATCTGATGGGAGTCAGTCCGATGATCACAGGCGTCAGCGGCAGCAGCAGTTATTCCAGTTACGTCAGCTCAAGCAGTACCACCAGCGCCACTGGCAACAGCAAGAAGTTCGCCGACGAATTGCTGAAGAAACTCGACACCAACGGCGACGGCAGTATCGACAAGGACGAATTGAGCTCGGCCCTGACGTCGGACTCCAAAGACGGCATCACCGTCAGCCTGAGCAAAGCGTTCAGTGACCTCGACAGTAACGACGATGACAGTCTGGATGCCGACGAACTGGCCTCAATGACCCCACCCCCGCCGCCTCCCATGCAAATGGACGCAGGCTCTGCCGCCGATGAAGCTCAGGACCTGCTCAGCGCTTTGGACACCGACGGCGATGGCAACGTCAGCAGTGACGAACTGACCGCCGCGCTGAGCAGCTCGGCCAGCAGCGCCGACAGCAGCCAGGTGTTCGACGCGCTGGACACCAACCAGGACGGCACCGTCAGCCTCGACGAACTGACCGCCAGCCTGCAAACGCAGCAACCGCCACCTCCCCCGCCCGCGCAGGATTCCAGCGAGCTGTTCAGCAGCCTGGACACCGACAGTGACGGCAGCATCACCGCCGCCGAACTGACCAGCGCGCTGCAAAGCGGCAGTTCCACCGGCAGCACAAGCGCTACCAGCAGCACCGATGACGTCACTTCGCTGTTCAATGCACTGGATGCCGACAGCAGCGGCGGCGTCAGCGCCGATGAATTAACCGCAGCGCTGACACCCGACAGCAGCCGTCAGCAACAGACCACGACGCAGGCCACCGAAGCCTTGAACCGCATGGTCGCGGCATTGAGCGATCGCTATAACCTCAACAGCAGCGCGACGGCGGGTAAATACGTCAGTACGTCTGCCTGAAAAAACAAAACCGCCGTCGGACATAGCCCGACGGCGGTTTTCGCAGGTTGTCTCTCCTCTACTTCGGCAATTGCCGCGCCCGACTGTCCCCCACCCAATCAAGCAACAGACTGTAGGCCACTGCCAGCAAGGTCGGACCAATGAACAGACCGATGAAGCCGAACGCCAGCAAACCACCGAACACGCCCAACAGCACGATCACTAAAGGCAGGTTGCCGCCGCGGCTGATCAGGTAAGGCTTGAGCACGTTGTCGACGCCGCTGACGATGAACGTGCCCCACAAGCCGAGAAAGATCGCCATGCCGTACTCGCCCTTCCAGGCGAGCCAGGCCGTGGCCGGAATCCAGATCAGCGGCGGTCCCATGGGCACCAGACTCAGCAGAAAGGTGCCGATGCCCAGCACCAGCGCACCGGGTACGCCAGCAATAAGGAAGCCGATGAGCGCCAGCAGCGCCTGAGCCGCCGCCGTGCCGATGACCCCGTTGACCACCCGTTGTACGGTCCCGGCCACCAGATCGACATAATACTGCGCGCGTTCACCGATCAGCCGCTCCAGCAGGCTGAGCACGAACGCCGCCAGACGCGGCCCGTCACGATAGAAAAAGAACACGAACACCAGGCTCAGGGTCAGTTCCAGAATGCCGCCGCCGATCTGCGCGCTGCGCGCCAGCAGCCAGTTGCCGACCTGTCCCAGATACGGTTTGACGCTGGCCAGCATGGCGGCGCCCTGCTGGTCGATCGTGGTCCAGTAACCCACCAGCCGTTCACCGACAAAAGGAATGCTGCCCAGCCAGGTCGGTGGATCCGGCAGCCCGTCGACCTGTACGTCCTTCACGAACGCCGTAGCGTCGCGCACATGATCCGCCAGGTTGAAGCCCAGCCACACCAGAGGTCCCGCCACCAGCAGCATCCATCCCAGGGTCAGGATGCCTGCCGCCAGCGACTCGCGCCCGTTGAGCGCACGCGTCAGCAGGCGCATCAGCGGCCAACTGGCAAACGCCAGCACCGCGCCCCAGAACAGCGCCGACCAGAATGGCGCCATCACCCATAAACACGCACCGAGCAACGCCAGCAGAAGAATCTGCACCAACAGGCGATCGTTATTGAGCATGGGTTATTCCGCAGATAAAGGGGTCAAGATCATGAGCATAACGGCGAACCCTGCGGCTCGCCCATTGCCGTCTGCAACGCTTGTGATAGAGCGCGTCTCAGCGAATCAGTTCAAGGGTCAATCCCGAGGTCTTTACACTGCCCGCTTCCAGCCGCGCCGCGCGAACGCCTTTGCTGACCAGCGCTTCGCGCCAGGCATCGTTCTGCGCCCCGGACAGCGTCACGCGAATCGTGCTGTCCAGATTCAAACCACGTGACAACAAGGTGATCCACGGTTCGGCAGGTGCGCCAGTGAGCATGGGCAGGTTCAAATCGCCTGAGCTCTTCAGCTCTCGCAGCAGGGTCGCCGAGGTGGGCAACAACTCTCCAAGCGGCGCACTGGCCTGGAATTGCTCGACGTGCAGATACGCCCGGCGGTTACCCCGCGTGATGCTGTACAGCGCCACCAGGGTGTCGTTGTCCGGTGCGGCAAGGCGCAGCAGTAAATACGCCTGCCCGCTGTCGGCACCGTAGAGCCTGGAGTTGCTGAACACTTCGTTGGCCCACAGGCTGCTTTCGCCACAATCGCGCGCCTGGCACCAGAACAACAGCTGTGCATTCTGCTTTTGCAAAGCTTCACGGGCAGCGGTAAACGCCTCGTCGGCAGAGCGCTCAGGCGGTAATTCATAGGTCACGGAAGTCGCATTGCCCCGCGACGAAACCTGGCCGTCGAAACGCAACTGGCCGCTGATCTTGCGAATGGAGCCCATCGGGTAGATACGTTCGAGTTCGGCGGCTGGCCGGTAATCGACGATCTCGGCATCCGTGGGTCGCGGCAGATTGGCGAAGTCCTGGCTGCCAGTGACATCCGCTGCCTGACTCACACTGGCGTAGACGGACAGGCACAGCACCACCCCTAAAGCACGTGATAAATGCATAGGGGCGCTCATGGAGTGAACATCGGGAGGCAAACGAATGCCGCACGACGGTGCGGCTTGCGGGCAGGTGAAATCGTCGGGCGTGGGCGGTGGTCCATCATGCAGTCTCCTGTTTCAACCCGCCCAGCCTCGACAGTTGCACCGCGCAAGTCAAGGAACGGCGAAGAACCGATTGAAACAGTCTGCAACAGCGGATGCACCCGCCTCGTCGTTGAGGTGCAGATGATGCCCGCCTGGCAGTGCAGTGACCTCGAACGGCACACTCGCCAGCAGCGTCTGGTTCTGAGCCAGCATGCCCTCCTCTGCCACCACCAACTGCGCAGGACAGCGGATCGCATTGACGAAAGACAGCGCCTGGGCGCGGGTCAGACGCATCGCCGATGCCAGGGTCAGGCGGCTGTCGCTGCGCCAGGTGTAACCGCCAGGCACCGGCATCAAGCCACGCTGAGCCAGCAACTCAGCGGCCTCGCGGCTCACCGCGACCACCCCTTTCATCCGCGCCTCCACCGCGCGGTCCATGTCCGCGTAGACCGGTTTGCGTTTGCTCGACTGCGTGAGTTGCGCCTGCAGGGCCGCCCCCATGCGCTCCGCGGCGCCTTCGGGCTCGCCCAACGGCGGAATGAGGCCGTCGATCAAGGCCAGCCGGTTGATGCGTTCGGGCAACGCCCCCGCGATGATCACCGAAACAATGGCGCCCAATGAGTGCCCGAGCAGCGAAAACTTTTCCCAGCCCATCTGCTGGGCGACCTGCAACACGTCGTGGGCGTAGTCCGGCAGGCCGTAGCCGGCGCCCGCAGGCCGATGGTCGGAGTGACCATGACCGGCCATGTCCAGCGCCAGAATCCTCAGTCCCTTCAGCTTGGGTGCCAGACGGGCAAAACTGTTGGCGTTATCAAGCCAGCCGTGCAAGGCAATGACCGGAAGGCCGTCCTGCGGCCCGAACAAATGCGCCGCCAGCTCAATGTGCGGCAGGCTCAGACGCACTTCTTCAACCGAACAACTCATGCGCGGGCTTGCTGGCGTGCCAGCAAATCGTTGGCGGCGCGACTGCGCGCAGACCAGCGGGAGAACAGGTTTTTGAGCATCTGCGCGGTATCCTCTGGGTGTTCGAGCGGAAACATGTGGCCGCCCGGTACCGAAAGATACTCGCCTTCGCGCATGCTTTTCACCGACATCGCATGATGCCGCCGCACCACGTCGCTGTGCTCGCCACGCACCATCGCCAGCGGCACGCGCAAATGACGCGCCATCCCTGGGCTGGTGTGCGGCACGCTGCGATAGATGCTGATCTCGGTGGCCGGGTCGAAACGCAGCCTCAACTGCTCGCCATCGGGCTGCAAGCCGTGCAGCAGATACGCTTCAAAACATTCAGGGTCGAACCGACGGAACAGATTTTTGCCAGAGAAGTAACGGCGCGCGGCGTCCAGATCGCTGAACACTTCGCGGCGTCCAAGCGTACGACCGGCAGGTGTGATGCGATCGATGAAGCCGAAGCGCTTGGCGGCACGAATCATCCATTGATCAAAACGGGTCAGCACCGGTGAATCGAGCATGACCACACCACGGTACAGCTCGGGATGGCGCAAGGCAGCGTGGTAATGCAACACGCCGCCCAGCGAATGCCCCACGCCCCACACCGGTTGAGACTGTTCGCGCAAATGGTGAACCAGCTCGTCAACCAGGTTGGGCCAGTTATCGGTCACTGGAAAACGCGGGTCATGGGCATGCTGATCCAGGTGCGTCACCTGAAACTCATCACCCAGCGCTGCGAACAACTTGCCGTAAGTCGCCGAGGGGAAGCCATTGGCGTGAGCGAAAAACACGGGTTGGGTCATGCCAGCGCATCCAGAGAACCTTGAACAGGCGGCAATTGTGCGCACCCGCTGGCTGACGCGGCAATGACCGGAACTGCCATCGGCGATGACACTCCGGTCATGGGCACGCCCGATCAGCGCGCGGGCGGCTGCTCGCCATGGGGAACCACCGCGACCGTCAGCCGCGAGATGCAGCTGGCCTTGCCTTCGTCGCTGGTCAGGCGGATGTCCCAGACGTGGGTGGTACGGCCAATGTGCACGGGGTGCGCCACCGCGGTCACCCGACCACTGCGCAGGCCGCGCAGGTGGTTGGCGTTGATTTCAAGCCCGACGCAAAAGTATTTGCTGGTGTCGATGACCAGATAGCTGGCCGACGACCCCACGGTTTCCGCCAGTACCACCGATGCACCGCCATGCAGGAGGCCGTACGGCTGATGCGTGCGGTGATCGACGACCATGCTGGCGGTCAGGGATTGTTCGTCGAAGGCCTCGAAACGAATGTCGAGCATCTCGCCAATGGTGTTTTTCTGCATCGCGTTGAGCGCGTCGAGGTTGGGTGCTTCACGCCATAGGGCCATGGTTTTTCCTTGTTGTTGGAGGCACCTCTGCCGGTGCCATGAATTCATAGGATGGCGGAGAATGCCGAACGGTGATGACAGCGCCCTTGCCCGCGGCTGCGTCGTATCAGCCAGCATGGCTGTGTCTGATCGACCGCGTTCGCGGGCAAGCGCGCCTCTACAAAGAGAGGTCAGGGCTTTTACTCCGGATGCCGAACCCTGACCAGCTCCATCGCCCCGGCCAACGGAAAGTCCGCGTCAAGCTCGGCCAGGCTGGCAGTGTGCATCGGCTCAGCGGTTTGCAGATCGCCATGCACTGCGAGACCAATCAGTGAACCCACCAGCGGCTGATGGCTGACGATCAACACATCGTCCGAGGCATACAGGTCCAGGTTGGACAGCGCCTTGCGCGGGTCGCTTTCCGGGGTCAACCAAGGCACGGTCACCACCGCATCGGCAAACCCCAAGGCCTGACGCACCAGTTCAGCGGTCTGCTGCGCCCGCACATAGGGGCTCGCGATGATCCAGCGCAGCGGCTGGCCCAGCAGATGCGCCGCACTGTTCAGGACTTCTTCACGGCCATTGTCCGTCAGTTCACGTTCAGCGTCCGTGCGCGCCCGGTTCTGAGCCTCGCCGTGACGCAGAATCCACACTTTCATAGCTTCGGTTCCTCATCACGCACCGGGTGCGCGGCGGCGGGAACGGTGTGTGGCGCTTCACCTTCCGGCGGACGCGGCGCTGGCCAGTCGGCGAATGGCCAGGGTTTCTGATCGGTGTGGAAGGTGCCGAAGCGACCGATCTGCGCCAGAAACTGGCTCAGGCTGTCACCGAACGACATCAGGCTCAGGCTCGGCGCGCCATAGAACAACCGGTACGCCAGTTGCACCAGCACCACGACCGCCAGGACGATCTCGGCCACCTGCCAGACCACCACAAACACCAGCATCCACAGGATGCGCAGCAGAATCGATTCGTGCTGCTTGAGTTTTGACTCGTTCAAGGGCTTCTCCATGGAGGGGAAAACGTAAGGGCAATGGGATCAGTTGAACCCACTGGTAGAGATGAAATCGACGTCAGTCTTGGGTTCGGCCCGCATCAACAGCTCGATGACCTGCTCCAGCGTGCGGCCTTCAAAGAGAATCGCATGCAACCCGGCGACCAGCGGCATGTACACCTGCAACTCCTGCGCTTTGACCTTGAGCACTTTAAGCGTATTGACGCCTTCTGCCACTTCGCCCAGGCGGGTCACGGCTTCATCCAGGCTCAGCCCCTGCCCCAGCGCGAAACCCACCTGATAATTGCGGCTTTTCGGCGACGAGCAGGTCACGATCAGATCCCCTACACCGGCAAGCCCCAGGAAGGTCATCGGATTGGCGCCCTGGCTGACCGCGAAACGGGTCATTTCTGCCAGCGCGCGGGTGATCAGCATGCTTTTGGTGTTCTCGCCCATGCCCAGCGCCACGGCCATGCCGGAAATAATGGCATAGACGTTCTTCAGCGCCCCGCCCAGCTCCACACCAAACCGGTCGGCGCTGGCGTACACGCGGAAGGTGCGACCATGGAGTGCCGCCTGAACCTGTCGGCAAAGGTCCTCGTCCTCACTGGCGACCACCGTGGCCGTCAACGCGTGCTCGGCGATTTCCCGCGCCAGATTCGGCCCTGACAGCACACCGATGCGCGCTTGCGGCGCGATGTCTTCGAGGATCTCGCTCATCAGCTTGAAGGTCTGGGCTTCGATGCCTTTGGTCAGGCTGACCAGCATCTTGCCGCTCAGCAAATCGACATGGGGTGTCAGCACACTGCGCAGCGCGCTGGAGGGCAATGCGACGAAGACCAGTTCGCTGTCGCTCAACGCGCGCTGCAGGTCGGTGACCGGTTCGACCCCTTCGAGCACCTTGATGCCCTTGAGGTAACGCGGGTTCTCGCGGTTGACGCGGATGGCCTCCGCCTGTTCGGGATCACGCATCCACTGCAAGACCCGGTGGCCATTCTCGGCCAGCAGGTTGGCCACGGCTGTCCCGAAGCTGCCACCACCCAGGACTGCGATCGGTTGCTGTTGGGTCATAAAACAATCCATCTAGAGCCATCAGAACTGGCGATGGCTGCATTATACGGAGCGCCGGGCTCGCCACCAGCGGCAAAACACGACAGCGGCACGCCTCTCGCCGTGGCCCTACTCTTCACAAGGAAATTACCTACGGCTCGGTTAAGATGCGCACCTCGGATGAAAATTCCGCAACCCATCCGTTGAGCTATCGTTAGGTCGTTTTCCCGATGAGATTCGATTCCATGGCACACCCGTGCACCTGCACCCCCTGTCTTGCGTGAGCAGTGGCACATGAAGCAACCCATGACAGCCGGTATCAGGCCATGACGTCGCAACGTGGCTGGAACATCAGCACCCGCACGCAAATTCTCAGTCTGGGCCCCGCCCTGCTGTTGACGCTTTTATTGATCAGTTTTTTCACCGTGGTGCGCATTCAGGACTTGCGTCAGGAGCTGAATCACACGGGCCAGTTGATTGCGAACCAACTGGCGCCAGCGTCGGAATATGGCGTGATCGTGGGCAACAACGATGTCCTCGAAAGCCTGATGAAAGCCACGATGAGCACGCCCCACGTACGCTTTCTCGAGGTTCAGGACAACACGGGCAGAGTGCTCGTGCATGTCGAGCAAGCGCCAGACGGGACACGCTCACGGCAGATGGAAATCTTCCAGGCGCCTATCCGTTTGCAACAGGTCAAGCAGGACGGTAATCGCCTGGACGACAGTGACGACATGACCGGCGTGCCCATCGAAGACTATCTAGGGCGCGTTCTGGTGGGCATGTCCAGCGACGCGTTCAACGTGCGCGAGCAGGAAATCCTGTTGAAGGCCGGGATCCTTGCGCTGTTCGCCCTCCTCTTTACCTACATCCTGGCCAGACGCCTGTCCCTCAGCCTGTCTCAACCCATCAGTGCCATGAGCGATGCGGTCAAGGCCATCCAGCACGGTGACTACACCACTCCTTTGCCGGTGGCCGACGACGCCGAACTGGGCGACCTTGCCCGCCATATCAACAATCTGGCGCTTGGGTTGGAGAAAGCCAGTCGCGAACAGAAACAAGCCATGGACGAGTTGATCAGAACCCGCGAGGAAGCGGAGCGTGCCAACAGCGCGAAGTCCGAATTTCTGGCGATGATGAGCCATGAGCTGCGCACGCCGATGAATGGTGTGCTCGGCATGCTGCAGTTGATGGGAACGACGAAGATGACCGAGGAACAGGCTGAATATTCCGCCTTGGCCACCGAGTCCACCGAGCACCTGCTGCGGGTGATCAACGACATCCTCGACTTCTCGCGCTTTGAGCGCGACGCACTGGAACTGGAAAACATTTCGTTCAACCTGGCCGACCTGATTGCCACCTCGGTTCAGGCGTTCGCCCACAATGCACAGCAGCGCGGCCTGGCGCTCGAGCTGGATGTGCAGCCCGGGCTGGATCTGCTGCGCGTCAAAGGCGACCCGACCCGTATCCGCCAGATCCTCGTCAACCTGATCGGCAATGCGCTGAAATTTACCGAGTTCGGCAGCGTGCGGGTCGAAACCGCCTGGCGTCAGAGTGACGCGCAACACATTCTCTTTACCTGCGCGGTGCGCGACAGCGGCATCGGTATTTCTCCGGAACTGCTGGAATCCATGTTCGACGCGTTCCAGCAGGCCGATAACTCCATTTCAAGGCGCTACGGCGGCACCGGGCTGGGCCTGCCGATCGCGCGCAATCTGGCGGAAAGGATGGGCGGATCGCTGTACGCAGAAAGCAGCGAGGGACTGGGCTCGGTGTTCCATCTGGAGATTCCGCTACAACAGGTCCAGCAGGAAGAACCTGTGCCGCCATCGGGCGCTGTCGGCGAAATGCCGCAAGAGCGCGACGGCTGTGTCCTGCTGGTCGAGGACAACCCGGTCAACCGCACCGTGGTCGAAGCCATGTTGCGCAGCCTCGGGCTTCAGGTCAGTGTCGCGGGGGATGGCGCGCAAGCCGTCAGCATGGCCAGCCAGGAAAAATACGCGTTGATCCTGATGGATTGCCGCCTGCCGGTCATGGACGGCTACGAAGCCACGCGCAGAATTCGCCAGCTTCCAGAGCTCGAAACGCTGCCCATCATCGCCCTGACCGCCAACGCCCGGCACGGTGATCGCGAGATCTGCCTGCAGGCAGGTATGAACGATTACCTGGCCAAGCCGTTCAAACGCACTGATTTACAGCAGGTTTTACAGCGTTGGCTGACCTTTAAGGCATCTGCGACTGGCGATAAATGATAAATTGCGGCAGTCTTGTGTGCCGTGATCGAACTGCGCCGACGCGCGGACGGAAAATTTCAGTGCACAGGTGTACTTTCATTTCGCCTGTGCTGTGACTTTCATTACAACGCAATAGTCTATGAGTAGGCTGCCAGCTGAGGAATGACCCGCTGGTCAGATTGGGTAAGCATTGCCACACCCTGCCGCACAGGATTATCGAGGAGCTCGCATGACCAAACAAAACGCCTTTACCCGGGAAGATCTGCTGCGCTGCAGTCGCGGCGAGCTGTTCGGCTCGGGTAACGCGCAACTGCCCGCCCCCAATATGCTGATGATTGATCGCATCACTCATATCAGCGAAGAAGGCGGCAAGTACGGCAAAGGTGAATTGGTCGCCGAACTGGATATCACTCCGGACCTGTGGTTCTTCGCCTGTCACTTTGAAGGTGATCCGGTGATGCCGGGGTGCCTGGGCCTGGACGCCATGTGGCAACTGGTCGGTTTCTTCCTGGGCTGGCAAGGCCTGCCGGGCCGCGGCCGTGCGCTGGGTTCGGGCGAAGTGAAATTCTTTGGTCAGGTGTTGCCGACTGCCAAAAAAGTCACCTACAACATTCAAATCAAGCGCGTCCTCAAAGGCAAACTGAACCTGGCCATCGCCGACGGTTCGGTGACCGTGGACGGTCGCGAAATCTACACCGCCGAAGGCCTCCGCGTCGGCGTCTTCACCTCCACTGACAATTTCTAAGGGTATTCGCATGCGCCGCGTCGTTATCACTGGTCTGGGCATTGTTTCCTGCTTGGGCAATGACAAAGACACCGTTTCCGCCAACCTGCGTGCAAGTCGCCCTGGCATCCGTTTCAATCCGGAATATGCCGAAATGGGTCTGCGCAGCCAGGTATCCGGCTCCATCGACCTCAACCTCGAAGAGCTGATCGATCGCAAGATCTACCGCTTCGTCGGTCACGCTGCGGCCTATGCCTATCTGGCCATGAAAGACGCGGTCGCCGACTCCGGCCTGACCGAAGAGCAGGTCTCCAACCCGCGTACCGGCCTGATCGCCGGTTCCGGTGGCGCGTCGACCCTCAACCAGATGGAAGCGCTGGACATCCTGCGTGAGAAAGGCGTCAAGCGCGTCGGTCCGTACCGCGTGACCCGCACCATGAGCAGCACCGTTTCGGCCTGCCTGGCGACGCCCTTCAAGATCAAGGGCCTGAACTACTCCATCGCTTCTGCCTGCGCCACCAGTGCTCACTGCATCGGCACCGCCATGGAACAGATCCAGATGGGCAAACAGGACATCGTGTTCGCCGGCGGCGGTGAAGAAGAGCACTGGAGCCAGTCGTTCCTGTTCGATGCCATGGGCGCACTGTCGAGCAAGCGTAACGAAACCCCTGAACAGGCTTCGCGTGCTTACGACGCCGACCGCGACGGCTTCGTCATCGCAGGCGGTGGCGGCATGGTCGTGGTTGAAGAACTGGAACACGCTCTGGCACGCGGCGCGAAGATCTACGCCGAACTGGTCGGCTACGGCGCGACGTCCGATGGCTACGACATGGTCGCTCCAAGCGGCGAAGGCGCCATCCGCTGCATGCAGCAGGCGATGTCCACCGTCGACGGCAAGATCGACTACCTGAACACCCACGGCACCTCGACCCCGGTCGGCGACGTTGCGGAAATGAAAGGCGTGCGTGAAGTGTTCGGCGACAATGCTCCGGCCATCAGCTCCACCAAGAGCCTGTCGGGTCACTCGCTGGGCGCCGCAGGCGTTCACGAAGCGATCTACTGCATGCTGATGATGGAAGGCAACTTCATGGCCGGCTCGGCCAACATCGACGAACTGGACCCGGAAGTGGCTGACCTGCCAATCCTGACCAAGACGCGCGAAAACGCCGAGATCAACTTGGTCATGAGCAACAGCTTCGGTTTCGGTGGCACCAACGCCACGCTGGTGATGAAGCGCTGGACCGGCAAGTAATACAGTCTGCCGCAACATGAAAAGGCGCCTCTCGAGGCGCCTTTTTTGTGGGCGTGAATACCTGTGTTAGCTGACTCACTGTCGCTTTTGCAGGAGCGCGCCTGGCGCGCGATGCGCCACACCGAACGACACGATGTGGACTGACACACCGTTTTCGCGGGCAAGCGCGCTCCGGAACGAATGCCGCCTTATGCCTACACCGAAAACGCCGCGACCATGCCATTAAGGTCTGTCGCCAGGCGCGACAGGTCATGACTCGCCGCGCTGGTCTGGTTGGCACCGGCAGAACTCTGCAACGCCAGATCGCGGATGTTGGTGAGGTTACGGTCCACTTCACGCGCGACCTGCGCCTGCTCTTCGGACGCGCTTGCGATGACCGTATTGCGCTCGGTGATCAGCGTGATCGCTGCTGCGATCTCGTCCAGCGCCACGCCCGCCGACTGCGCCAGCTCCAGGGTCGAACGTGCGCGGCTGTTGCTGCCCTGCATGGCCTCGACCGCTTGATCCGTGCCTTGGCGAATATCACTGACCAACTGCTCGATTTCCTGAGTCGACGACTGAGTGCGATGGGCCAGAGCACGCACCTCGTCCGCGACCACGGCAAAGCCGCGGCCTGCCTCGCCCGCACGCGCCGCCTCAATGGCAGCGTTGAGCGCCAACAGGTTGGTCTGCTCGGCCACCGAGCGGATCACGTCCAGCACCTTGGTGATGCCGTACACTTTCTGCGCAAGGACGCCGACCTGATCACCGGTCTGCGTGACGTCCTCAGCCAGGTGGTTGATCGAGGCAACCGTCTCCTTGACCTGCTGACGGCCACGCTCAGCGATACGCTCCGACTCGTCGGAAGCCTGCGAGGTCGCAACCGCGTTGCGCGCCACCTCTTCGACCGCTGCGGTCATCTGGTTGACCGCCGTGGCAGCCTGATCGATTTCCAGGCTCTGTTGGTGCAGACCGCGTGTCGAATCTTCGGTCACCGTGCTCAGCTCCTCCGACGCCGAGGCGAGTTGGCTGGACGAATCGGAAATCCGCAAAATCGTGCGGCGCAAACTGAGCTGCATGGCCTTCAGCGCTTCCAGCAAACGAGCAGGCTCATCGCGTCCCTGAACGACGATATCAGCGGTAAGGTCGCCAGCCGCGATGACCTGGGCGATACCCAGCGCCTGAGCCAGCGGCTGCACAATGCTGCGAGTCAACCCCCACGCGAGCGCCAGCGTAATGAGCGCGGTCAGGACGATCATCCCCATGACCCAGCTCTGGGCACTGCCGAAGACCTGCTGCGCCAGATCAGTGGCTTCACCCGCGCCTTTCTTGTTGATCGCCGTCAGTTCGTTGAGTGCCTGGGTCATCTTGTCGGCGTATTGATTCATTTCGCCGTTGATGACCTGCAAGGCATCGTCCATCTGATTTTGCCGAGACAGCTCCATGACGCGATTTTGCCGCTGAAAGTAAGCCTGTTTGGCGGTGGCAAAACCTTCATACAGTTCACGCTCACGGGGCGATTCAATCAGTGCGACATAGTGCTGATCGGTGGACTGCAACCCGGCTTTTAGCTGATCGATCTTGGCGTAGTTCTCCTGCAGCGCATCAGCGCTGCGGTTGAGCATCAGTCGCAGCGTCAACGTCCTGATCCGCATCAAGTCCTGGCCCATCGTCCCCAGGTCCATGACGCTGGGCAGCCATTTACTCTCCACCAGGTCCGACTGCTTGCGCATGCTGGACATCTGCAGCAGGGCAAACGCCCCCAGACCGAAAACCAGCAGGGCAAGCACACCAAAACCCAGTGCGGCCCGGGGTGCGATATTCATGTTTCTGACGGTCATAGTGGGTCCCTTCCCAAACCCTGCGCTGAAAAAAGAGCAGCCGGTTGTCGCTTTCTGTATCGGCTTACGCTCCCGAAAGCTGTAGGACAATTCACTAACTAGTTCGTAATAATTTATGACCGCCAGCTGTGAGCACAGACGATCCAGACGGCTGCGTTTATGCTTTGTATTCTGTTGCCCTGTTTATCGAGAGCCCTGCCATGCTGACCATCAAACCCCGCGCGGAAGACGTCGAAGGCCAACCGATTCTGCGTCCCTTGCCCTCGGCCCAATGTCGAAGTGTCGGACCGTTCGTGTTCTTCGATCACATGCTGGAAACCACCTATGAGCCGGGGCGTGGCATGGACATCCGCCAGCATCCGCACATCGGCCTGTCGACCCTCACCTACCTCTTTGAAGGCCAGATCCAGCACAAAGACAGCCTCGGCAGCGATCAGCATGTCATGCCGGGCGAAGTGAGCTGGATGACCGCCGGGAGCGCGATCGCGCATATCGAACGTACGCCGCAGGCGCTTCACGACAGTGGGTCGCGGCTGCACGGCCTGCAAGTCTGGCTGGCATCGCCCAAAACCCACGAGCAAGGCATTGGCCATTACAGCCATCATCCGGCGGCGACCTTGCCCGTCAGCGACGCCATGGGTATCAGCATCCGCATGATCGCTGGCAACGGTTTCTGCCTTGAGTCACCGGTTCCGGTCTTGTCGCCGACGCTGTATGCGCAAGTGATGATGCAGACCGCCACCACGCTGCTGATTCCCGCTGAACATGAGCAACGGGCGTTGTACGTGATAGCGGGCGACATGTTGCTGGATGGCGAACCGGTCGAGCCTCGTAGCCTGGTGGTGCTGGACACAGGTGACGAACCGACACTGAGCGCTGAAAGCGAATCCCACGCGGTACTGATTGGCGGCGCGCCACTGGATGGGCCACGCAGAATGAACTGGAATTTCGTTGCCAGCGATCCGGCCTTGATTGATCAGGCAAGGGCGAAATGGGCGGCGGGAGACTGGCCGACAGTGGCCGGGGAAGTGGAGCGGATTGAGTTGCCAGTGAGCAGAAAGTAGCACCACGCAACCAGTCACGCCGGACATACAACCGGTGGATGCCAATTCTTTCGCGAGACGTCGGCACAGCGGCGACCGCTATATCGCCTGGGCCATCGCATCGCGAATGAATTCGCTCCCACAGGATTAATGGTGTGTCAAAAACGTTGCATCAGCCCGCGAACACTTCATCCAGCAGATTGTGCATCGCCGTGAACGCGCGCTTTGAAACTGTCGGGTTGTACATCTGCACGCCAGGGTTGTTGGCATGCGGATCGGTAAACGAATGGAACGCGCCGCCGTAGCTCAGCAGCTGCCAGTCGACGTTGGCGGCATTCATTTCGGCTTCGAACGCTGGCAATTGCTCTTTCGGCACCAGTGGATCGGATGCGCCGTGCAATACCAGGACCTTGCCCTTGATGTTTTTCGCATCGGCCGGGTTGGTGGTATCCAGCGTGCCGTGGAATGACACGGCAGCCTTCAATGGCGCGCCTGTGCGAGCCAGTTCCAGCGCGCAGCAGCCGCCGAAGCAGAAACCGAATGCTGCCAGGCTTGCCTTGTCCACCTTGGCGACGGTCTGCGCGGTCAGTTGATCCAGCGCTGCCGTCATGCGTTTGTTCAGCAAGGCACGGTCATTTTTCATCGGCATCATGGCCGCCGCAGCTTCATCGCCGTTTTTCGGCCGCACGTTCTGGCCGTAGAGGTCAGCCAGCAAGACCACGTACCCCTTATCCGCCACTTCTTTGGCGATCTGCTCGGCGTCTTCGCTGATGCCCATCCAGTTAGGCGCCATCACCAGCCCTGGCGCCGCCTGGGCACCTTCACTGAAGACCAGACGACTTTCGTAGCTCTGCCCGTCAATCTGATACACCACGGACTGCACAGTAACGTTGCTCATTGCCGACTCCTGCTGCTGAGAATGAAGGAATACCAAATGACAAAACCCGCCGGAGCGGGTTTTGACTGCACACAAATGTTAAACCGATAGCTCTACCAACAACTTGTTCAAACGGCGCACGTAAGCGGCCGGATCTTTCAAGCTGTCACCGGCGGCCAGCGCTGCCTGATCGAACAGAATGTGCGACAGCTCGCCGAAACGCTCTTCGCTCTGCTCATTGTCAAGCTTGCCGATCAGCGGGTGCGTCGGGTTGAATTCGAAGATCGGCTTGGAATCCGGAACCTTCTGGCCGCTCGCTTCCAGGATCTGACGCATTTGCAGACCCAAGTCCTGCTCACCGATGGCCAGGATCGCAGGCGAGTCGGTCAGACGGTGCGAGACGCGGACTTCGCTGACAGCGTCACCCAGTGCGGCCTTCAGACGCTCGATCAAACCTTCCTTATCCTTGGCCACTTCTTCCTGGGCTTTCTTGTCCTCTTCAGAATCAAGCTTGCCCAGGTCCAGATCGCCACGTGCCACGTCAACGAAGCCTTTGCCGTCGAAATCGCTCAGGTAGCTCATCAGCCACTCGTCGATACGGTCGGTCAGCAGCAGCACTTCGATGCCTTTCTTGCGGAAGACTTCCAGGTGCGGGCTGTTCTTGACCTGCGCGTAGCTTTCGCCAGTGAGGTAATAGATCTTGTCCTGACCTTCCTTGCCACGGGCCAGGTACTCGGCCAGGGAAACGCTTTGCTCGCCGCTCTCGTCGGAGGTGGACGCGAAACGCAGCAGACCAGCAATCTTTTCCTTGTTGGCGAAGTCTTCGGCCGGGCCTTCTTTCATGACCTGACCGAAGTTTTTCCAGAAGCCTTTGTATTCTTCCGGCTGGTTCTTCGCCAGTTTTTCCAGCATGTCCAGCACGCGCTTGGTCAGCGCGGACTTCATCGAGTCGATGATCGGGTCTTTCTGCAGGATTTCACGCGAGACGTTCAACGACAGGTCGTTGGAGTCGACCACACCCTTGATGAAACGCAGGTACAGCGGCAGGAAAGACTCGGCCTGGTCCATGACGAATACGCGCTGCACGTACAGTTTCAGGCCGCGCGGCGCTTCACGCTGATACAGATCGAACGGGGCACGGGCCGGCACGTACAGCAGCGAATTGTATTCCAGCTTGCCTTCGACCTTGTTATGGCTCCAGGCCAGCGGGTTTTCGAAATCATGGGCAATGTGCTTGTAGAACTCCTGGTATTCCTCATCCTTCACTTCGGTACGAGGACGGGTCCACAGGGCGCTGGCGCGGTTAACGGTTTCCCATTCCTGCACAGGCGCTGGCTCGCCTTCGACAGCGATCTGCTCTTTCGGCAGTTCGATCGGCAAGGCGATGTGGTCGGAGTACTTCTTGATGATGTTGCGCAGGCGGTAGCCGTCAGCGAATTCGTCTTCCGCTTTCTTGAGGTGCAGCACGATGCGCGTACCGCGATCGGCTTTCTCCACGGTCGCGACTTCAAACTCGCCCTCCCCTTTGGAGGACCAGTGGACGCCTTCGCTGGCCGGCAGACCGGCACGACGACTGAACACTTCAACCTGATCGGCGACGATGAACGCGGAGTAGAAACCCACACCGAACTGACCGATCAGGTGCGAGTCTTTCTTCTGATCGCCAGTGAGGTTCTTCATGAAATCGGCCGTGCCGGACTTGGCGATGGTACCCAGGTGGGTAATCACATCTTCGCGGCTCATGCCGATGCCGTTGTCTTCAAGGGTGACGGTCTGAGCGTCCTTGTCGAAGCTCACGCGGATCTTGAGCTCGGCACCGCCTTCCAGCAGCTCGGGCTTGGACAGTGCTTCGAAACGCAGCTTGTCCACCGCGTCGGAAGCGTTGGAAATCAGCTCGCGGAGAAAAATCTCCTTGTTCGAATACAGCGAATGGATCATGAGGTGCAGCAGTTGCTTCACCTCGGTCTGGAAGCCCAGGGTTTCCTTTTGAGTTTCCACACTCATGGTCATCAAACTCCAATCAGTCCATACAAATAGGGGTAGCCGTCCGATGCCCTTCTGACGCTGGACGACGGGTTGTCATCAAGGTGGGGGCTGGGTCGCAGATTTCAAGAGCGCCGGCAACGTGACCGCACATTCTTCATGCGCTCTTTAATGGCCCCCGTTCAGGTCGGGTGCGACGGCGCGAGCAAAATCGTTTAACCCGCATGAATCCGGGTTTCCCGCGTAACGCCAATGAAACAGCTATTTATTTATCGGTGTGCATGATGGAACTAACGGAATAAGCGCGCGCTCGAAGGCTCGTAGATATTCAATAAGGAGAAATACCCCATGCGTAAGACTTTAGCCATTGCCCTCATGCTTTCTGCCACCTTGGGCCTCGCCGCGTGCGACAAAAAATCCGAGGATAAACAGCAAGATGCCAACCAGGCCGCCCAGCAGTCTCAGGAGTCGATGCAAAAGGCTCAAGACAAAGTGAACGACGCCGCCAAAGAAAGTCAGGAAGCCGCCCAGAAGAATGCCGAAGCCGCTCAAGAGCGCGCAAAAGAGGCTAACGAACAGGCGCCTGCACCAACTAAGCAGTAAGTTCCAAAGTTCCTGAAAATAAAGCCCGCATTGCGCGGGCTTTATTTTTTATACCGTCAAGTTCAGCAGCATCGTCATGAAAGGACGCTGCCGCCCTCCCCTCAGGCCAGCGCTTCGCTGCGCCGACCCAGCATGCGATCCACCACGAACGCCACGAACAGCGTGATCAGCGACGGGATCAACCAGGCCAGCCCTTGCTCGCTCAATGGCAAATGCGCCAGTGCATCAGGCAGCACATCCGCAAATCCCGCCCCCTTGACCGCGTCGATCATGCCGAACACGAATGACACCAGCATCACGGGCGCAACGACGCGCCCTTGCGACTGCCAGAAGTCCTTGCAGAAGCTCAATGCGACCAATGCGATGCACGGCGGATAAATCGCGGTCAGCACCGGAATGGAGAACTGGATCAGCTTGGTCAGGCCCAGGTTGGACACCAACAGGGAGAACGCGGCGAGGAGGATCACCAGGGTCTTGTAGGACAGCGGCAGCAGTCGGCTGAAATACTCGGCGCAAGCGCACGTAAGCCCCACTGCCGTGACCAGGCACGCAAGGGAAATCAACACCGCGAGAAAACCGCTGCCCAGCGTCCCAAAGGTATGTTGCACATAGGCGTGCAGCACCGCCGCGCCATTGGTGGCACCTGCAGCGACGGCATGGCTTGCGGCGCCGAGACGGAACAGGCTGATGTAGACCAGCGCAAGGCCCAGCCCGGCAATAAGACCGGCAATGATCGCGTAGCGGGTGATCAGTTTTGGAGACTCCACGCCCCGAGAACGGATGGCATTGACGATGACGATGCCAAACACCAGCGCACCCAGCGTGTCCATGGTCAGGTAACCATTGATGAAGCCTTGGGAGAACGGCGCGGCGACATACGCTGGTTGTGCAACCCCGACATCACCGGCAGGCAGCGCGAAGGCCGCAATGCCCAGGACCGCCAACGCGATGATCTTCAATGGCGCAAGGAAGCGTCCGACGGTGTCGAGCAAGCGGCCGGGATAGAGCGAGATCCAGAAGACCAGCAGGAAATACACGAGGCTGTACAGGAACAGCGCCAGCGGGCTCTCACCGGTGATCGGCGCCAGGCCGACCTCAAAGGACACCGTGGCCGTGCGCGGCGTTGCGAACAACGGCCCCACGGACAAATAGCAGACCGCGGCGAGCACGGTACCGGCGACTTTGCCGATCGGGCTGCTCAGCGCGTCCATGGCCCCGCCTACCTTGGCCAGTGCAACTACGGTCACGACCGGGAGGCCTACCGCCGTTACCAGAAAGCCCAGCGCCGCCATCCACACGTGCGGACCGGCCTGTAGACCAACGATAGGGGGGAAGATGATATTGCCAGCACCTACGAACAACGCGAACGTCATGAAACCAAGCGCCAGGATGTCCTGACCTTTCAACACTTTCATCAAAGAAACCACACTGCTGAATCGGAATTAAGAAGAGGATTTCCCTGAGGGTGAGGGAAATGCTGCCCGTCCTTTTAGAACAGACCCGTCTGCGCGCAGCAGCTCCTTATGGGGGCCGGCCACGCAAAATGGCGCGTAGCCTACCCTATTTCCCGCACCGATACAGGGCGAGGCGACCGATGTATGCACGTAGCTGTCGCATATCGGAAAACTCCTACAGCATTTGGTACGCAGGCAGCCTGGCTGCTTAAGCACGAACGCACAGGTGAATGGGTGAATGGGTGTCTTGCTTACGAGGGAAAACAACGCGGTTTTCCAGGTCTACCGCGTCATCGTTTGTTCGCGGGCAAGCGCGCTCCTACAGAGGGTAACTGCAATCCTGTAGGCGTGAGCGTGCTCGCGATGGGAAACGACAGGCAAACGGGGTTGAGCCCTGAAAACACAAAGGCCACCCGAAGGTGGCCTTTGTCGATCAGACAATGATCAGCAAGCGATGCTTACTTTTTCATTTCCCAACCGGTCAGCTCAGCCAGGGCTTTGCCGATGTCTGCCAGCGAACGCACGGTTTTGACACCCGCGTCTTGCAGTGCAGCGAATTTCTCGTCTGCAGTACCTTTGCCGCCGGAGATGATCGCGCCAGCATGGCCCATGCGCTTGCCCGGAGGAGCAGTCACACCAGCGATGTAGGAAACGACTGGCTTGGTCACGTTTGCCTTGATGTAGGCAGCGGCTTCTTCTTCAGCCGAACCACCGATCTCACCGATCATGACGATCGCTTCGGTCTGTGGGTCGTTCTGGAACAACTTCAGGATGTCGATGAAGTTGGAGCCAGGGATCGGGTCACCACCGATGCCAACGCAGGTGGACTGACCGAAACCGGCGTCAGTGGTCTGCTTCACAGCTTCGTAAGTCAGGGTGCCGGAACGCGACACGATACCGACTTTGCCTGGCAAGTGAATGTGGCCTGGCATGATGCCGATCTTGCACTCGCCCGGAGTGATCACGCCTGGGCAGTTCGGGCCGATCAGGGTGACACCCAGTTCGTCGCACTTGACCTTGGCATCCAGCATGTCGAGGGTAGGAATACCTTCGGTGATGCAGATGATCAGCTTGATGCCGCCGAAAGCAGCTTCCAGGATCGAATCTTTGCAGAAAGGAGCCGGAACGTAGATCACGCTGGCGGTAGCGCCAGTTTGCTCCACTGCTTCACGAACGGTGTTGAACACCGGCAGGTTCAGGTGAGTGGTGCCACCTTTGCCTGGGGTCACGCCGCCAACCATTTTGGTGCCGTAGGCAATGGCTTGTTCGGAGTGGAAAGTACCTTGAGAGCCGGTGAAGCCCTGGCAGATAACTTTGGTGTCTTTATTGATCAGGACGCTCATTATTTGCCCTCCGCAGCTTTGACGACTTGTTGAGCAGCGTCGGTCAAGCTGGTAGCAGCGATGATGTTCAAGCCGCTTTCTGCCAGTACTTTAGCGCCCAGGTCAGCGTTGTTACCTTCAAGGCGAACAACGACCGGGATTTTCACGCCGACTTCTTTCACCGCGCCAATGATGCCTTCGGCAATCATGTCGCAGCGAACGATGCCGCCGAAGATGTTGACCAGTACTGCGGCGACGTTGCTGTCGGACAGGATGATCTTGAAGGCTTCGGTCACGCGCTCTTTGGTAGCGCCACCACCTACGTCGAGGAAGTTGGCTGGCTTGCCGCCGTGCAGGTTGACGATGTCCATGGTACCCATGGCCAGGCCGGCACCGTTGACCATGCAGCCGATGTTGCCTTCCAGTGCCACGTAGTTCAGTTCGAACTTGGCAGCGTGGGCTTCACGTGGGTCATCTTGCGATGGGTCGTGGAAAGCCTTCAGCTTAGGCTGACGGTACATGGCGTTGGCGTCGATGTTGATCTTGGCGTCCAGGCAGTGCAGATCGCCGTCAGACTTGATCACCAGCGGGTTCACTTCCAGCAGGGCCAGGTCGTGGTCCTGGAACAGCTTGGCCAGACCGACGAAGATCTTGGCGAACTGAGTGACCTGCTTGCCTTCCAGACCCAGCTGGAATGCCAGATCGCGACCCTGGAATGGCTGAGCGCCAACCAGTGGATCGATCGTGGCCTTGAGAATCTTCTCAGGAGTTTCGTGAGCGATTTTCTCGATGTCCACGCCACCTTCGGTGGAGGCCATGAACACGATACGACGGCTCGAACGGTCCACTACAGCGCCCAGGTACAGCTCTTTGGCGATGTCAGTGCAGGATTCAACCAGGATCTTGGTGACTGGCTGGCCGTTGGCATCAGTCTGGTAAGTGACCAGACGCTTGCCCAACCACTGTTGGGCGAACGCAGCTGCGTCTTCCTTGCTGCGAACCAGCTTGACGCCGCCCGCTTTACCGCGACCACCTGCGTGAACCTGGGCTTTGACGACCCATTCGGTTCCGCCGATCTTGTCGCACGCTTCTGCTGCTGCTTCCGGGGTGTCTACTGCAAAGCCCTTGGATACTGGCAGGCCGTATTCAGCAAACAGCTGCTTACCCTGATACTCGTGAAGATTCATGCTTATTACCGTCTTCGTTAGGTACTGCGCATTCGGTGCTGCTCGTCTAAGCGTGCCGCACCACCTGTGACCGCTTCTCCCGGAAGGGCCCGGACCTGCACATCAGTGCCGATCGGAACACACCGGGAGTTCGAGTCCAACGGACCTTCCGCGGTAAGCCTTGCGAGCAAGGTCTACGACGGGCGGTCCGTCGTGGTTTTTTTCTTAGCGTTTTTTCTTGTTCTGGATGTGGATGGCGTGGCCATTCACAGCCAAAGCAGCTTCGTGCAGCGCTTCGGACAACGTCGGGTGGGAGAAGACCATCATGCCGATGTCTTCGGCACTGGTGCCGAACTCCATACCGATCGCGCCCTGCTGTACCAGTTCTGCTGCGCCTGGGCCGATGACGTGTACACCCAGTACACGGTCGGTCTTGGCGTCAGCGATGACTTTGACGAAACCGCCAGTGTCGTTCGCCGCCATCGCACGGCCGCTCGCCGCGAACGGGAAGCTGCCGACGTTAACCTCAACGCCTTCGGCCTTCAAGGTCTGCTCGGTTTTACCGACCCATGCGATTTCCGGGTGCGTGTAGATAACCGACGGGATCAGGTCGTAGTTCATCTGGGTTTTGTGGCCCTTGATGCGCTCAACAACCATGATGCCTTCTTCCGACGCTTTGTGTGCCAGCATCAGACCACGGACCACGTCACCGATCGCGTAAACACCAGGAACGCTGGTTTCGCACTGATCGTTGACGAAGATGAAGCCGCGCTCGTCGATATCGACACCGCTGTCGGACGCCAGCAGATCGGTGGTCACCGGACGACGGCCTACTGCAACGATCAAGCGGTCGAACGTGATGTTCTGCTCACCGTCTTTATCGGTGTAGTTGACGATCACTTCGTTGCCGTTGACTTTCGAGCCGGTGACGCGAGCGCCCAGCTTGATGTCCAGACCCTGTTTGGTGAAGGTCTTCTGTGCTTCCTTGGAAACGGCTTCGTCAGCGGCAGGCAGGAACTTCTCCAGCGCTTCCAGAACGGTGACCTTGGAACCCAAGCGCGACCATACCGAACCCAGTTCCAGGCCGATAACGCCCGCACCGATCACACCCAGACGCTCAGGCACTGACTGGAATTCCAGGGCACCAGTAGAGTCGACGATGACGTTCTGATCGACCGGAGCCGGTGGAATGTCGATCGGACGCGAGCCGGAAGCCAGGATGATGTTGTCGGCTTCGATGACTTCGGTGGTGCCGTCAGGCTTGGTCAGCTCGACTTTCTTGCCGGCCAGCAGCTTGCCGTGGCCTTGCAGGGAAGTAACGCCGTTGGCTTTGAACAGGCTGGCAACGCCGCCGGTCAGGCCTTTGACGATCTGCGACTTGCGGCCAACCATGGCCGGGACGTCCATCTGCACGTCGCCGGAGATGGAAATGCCGTGCACGTTGAACTGGTTCTTGGCTTCGTAGAATTTCCACGAGCTGTCCAGCAGCGCCTTGGAAGGAATGCAGCCTACGTTCAGGCAGGTACCGCCGAGAGCGAGCTTGCCCTCTTTATCCTGATACTTCTCGATGCAGGCAGTCTTGAGACCAAGTTGCGCGGCCTTGATGGCGGCAACATAACCGCCAGGGCCTGCGCCAATCACTACCACGTCGAATTTCTGGGACATAAAAAAGAGTTCCTCTTTAGCTGCGAGCTTCAAGCCACAAGCTGCAAGCTGATCCGTGATGCTCTACAGACGAGTTGCAGCCTGTTCATTAGGATGTTGCGACGACCCAAGCACGAGCGCCAGGCTGCATTTTTTGCAGCTTGGCGCTTGTGGCTTGCAGCTGCCTTGAATCAGATATCCAGCAACAGACGAGCTGGATCTTCCAGCAGGTTCTTGATGGTCACCAGGAACGTCACAGCTTCTTTACCGTCGATCAAGCGGTGATCGTAGGACAGCGCCAGATACATCATCGGGCGGATAACAACCTGACCGTTGATCGCCATAGGACGCTGCAGAATGTTGTGCATGCCCAGGATGGCCGCTTGCGGCGGGTTAACGATCGGGGTCGACATCATCGAACCGAAAGTACCACCGTTGGTGATGGTGAAGGTACCGCCAGTCATCTCGTCGATGGACAGTTTGCCATCGCGGGCTTTTTTGCCGAAGGTGGCAATGCCGCCTTCGATTTCGGCCAGGCTCATGTGTTCGGCGTTGCGCAGAACCGGAACCACCAGACCACGGTCGCTGGAGACGGCAACGCCGACGTCAGCATAACCGTGGTAGACGATGTCAGTGCCGTCGATCGACGCGTTGACAGCCGGGAAACGCTTCAGCGCTTCGGTAGCGGCCTTGACGAAGAACGACATGAAGCCCAGGCGTACGCCGTTGTGGGACTTCTCGAACAGGTCCTTGTACTTCGAACGCAGCGCCATGACTTCGGTCATGTCGACTTCGTTGAAGGTTGTCAGCATTGCCATGTTCGACTGTGCTTCGACCAGACGCTTGGCAACGGTGGCACGTACACGTGTCATCGGTACACGCTTCTCGGTGCGGTCGCCAGCGGCGAACACAGGCGCAGCAGGTGCAGCGGCAGCAGGCTTGGCAGCCGGCGCAGCGGCCGGAGCCGATTTCTTCGCTTCAATGGCAGCAACGACGTCTTCTTTGGTGACGCGACCGTCTTTGCCGGTGCCTTTGATGCTGGCCAGTGCAATGCCATTTTCTTCAGCCAGCTTGCGCGCAGCCGGAGCGCCGATGGCGTCTTCGTCGCCAGCGGCGGCAGGAGCCGGCGCGGCAGCAGCGGCAGGTGCAGCAGCCGGGGCCGCAGCGGCAGCAGGCGCGGCCGAAGCAGTGGCGCCAGCGTCCAGGGTTGCGATCAGTTCGTTGGACAGGACGGTGTCGCCCTCGCCTTTCACGATCGACGCCAGTACGCCGTCAGCTTCAGCCAGTACCTCGAGAACCACCTTGTCGGTTTCGATGTCGACCAGCAGTTCGTCGCGTTTTACCGCTTCGCCCGGCTGTTTGTGCCACTTGGAAATGGTGCCGTCGGCAACGGATTCCGGGAAAGAGGGGGCTTTGATCTCAATAGCCATTGTCTGTAATTCCTTAATTCGGTTTCTAGTGCGCGAAGGCGTTAAACAGTGAACGCGTCTTTCAGCAGTTTTTCCTGCTGTTCGGCGTGCATCGAAGCGTAACCACAAGCAGGTGCAGCAGACGCATCACGGCCAGCGTACTCGAGGACGAGATTGCGGTTGTGATTGCCGATGCTACGGCGCAAGTGATGCTGGCTGCTGTACCAGGCGCCCTGGTTCATCGGCTCTTCCTGACACCAGACCACATGGGTCAGGTTGGTATAGGACGCAATGGCGTCCATCAGGTCGTCTTCCGGGAACGGGTAGAGCTGCTCGATACGCACGATGGCAATATCTTCGCGGCCTTCGGCACGGCGTTTTTCCAGCAGGTCGTAGTACACCTTGCCGCTGCACATAACCAGGCGGGTCACTTTCGCGGCATCGAGCGTGTCGATTTCCGGAATGACGGTCTGGAACGAGCCTTCGGCCAGATCTTCCAGCGTCGACACTGCCAGTTTGTGACGCAGCAGCGACTTCGGCGTCAGCACGACCAGCGGCTTGCGCAGCGGACGGATCACCTGACGACGCAACAGATGGTAGATCTGTGCCGGAGTGGTCGGCACGCACACCTGAATGTTGTGCTCGGCGCACAGCTGCAGGTAACGCTCAAGACGCGCGGAGGAGTGCTCAGGCCCCTGACCTTCGTAGCCATGTGGCAGCAGCATGGTCAGACCGCACAGACGGCCCCACTTGTGCTCGCCGCTGGTGATGAACTGGTCGATCACGACCTGCGCACCGTTGGCGAAGTCACCGAACTGGGCTTCCCAGATCACCAGCGCATTTGGCGAGGTGGTGGAGTAGCCGTATTCGAACGCCAGAACCGCTTCTTCCGACAGGAACGAGTCGTACAGGTCAAAGCGTGGCTGACCGGCATACAGGTTCTGCAACGGGATGTAAGTGGCTGCGTCTTTCTGGTTATGCAGCACGGCGTGACGGTGCGAGAACGTACCGCGACCGACGTCCTGGCCTGTGATACGCACCGGGTGACCTTCGAACGCCAGTGTGGCGTAGGCCATGGTCTCTGCGTAACCCCAGTTGATCGGCAGACCACCGGCTTGCATCTTCTGACGGTCTTCGTAGATCTTCTGGACCTGACGCTGCACCACGAAACCTTCTGGCAGTTCCATCAGCTTGGCCGACAGTTCCTGCAGGGTCTTGAGGTCGAAACGGGTGTCGTGACGTGCCGTCCAGGCGTGGCCCAGATACGGACGCCAGTCGACGAACAGTTCCTTGTTAGGCTCTTTGACCAGGCTCTTCACAACGTGCATGCCGTTGTCCAGGGCGTTGCGGTACTCGTCCACTTTGGTCTGAGCCGCTTCAGCGCTGAGGATGTTGCCGGTAGCCAGTGCATCAGCGTAAAGCTCACGCGTCGTGCGCTGTTTGGCAATCTGCTGGTACATCAATGGCTGAGTGCCACTTGGCTCGTCGGCTTCGTTGTGACCGCGACGGCGGTAGCAGACCAGGTCAATGACCACGTCACGCTTGAACTGCATGCGGTAATCGATGGCCAGTTGGGTCACGAACAACACCGCTTCAGGGTCATCGCCATTTACATGGAGAATCGGCGCCTGAATCATCTTGGCAACGTCGGTCGCGTACTCGGTAGAGCGCGAGTCTTCCTGGTTGCTGATGGTGAAGCCAACCTGGTTGTTGATCACGATGTGAATCGTGCCGCCGGTCTTGAAGCCGCGGGTCTGCGACATCTGGAAGGTTTCCAGTACCACACCCTGACCTGCGAAGGCAGCGTCACCGTGGATGGAAATCGGCAGGACTTTTTCGCCCGTGGTGTCGTTGCGACGATCCTGACGAGCGCGCACAGAACCCTCGACCACCGGAGAAACGATCTCCAGGTGAGACGGGTTGAAGGCCATCGCCAGGTGGACTTCGCCACCGGTGGTCATGACGTTGGACGAGAAGCCCTGGTGGTATTTCACGTCACCGGAACCCAGCTCGACCTTCTTCTTGCCTTCGAATTCGTCGAACAGCTCGCGCGGATTCTTGCCGAAGGTGTTGACCAGGACGTTCAGGCGACCACGGTGGGCCATGCCGATCACGATTTCCTTGGTGCCGTAGGAACCGGAACGCTGGATCAGTTCGTCCAGCATCGGGATCAGGCTTTCACCACCTTCCAGACCGAAGCGCTTGGTGCCCGGGTATTTGGTACCCAGGTACTTTTCCAGACCCTCGGCCGCGGTGACGCGCTCGAGCAGATGGCTCTGAATGTCGGCGGAGTAAGCTGGACGGCCACGCACGCTTTCGAGGCGCTGCATGAACCAGTTGCGCTGGGTCGAATCCACGATGTGCGTGAACTCGGCGCCGATGGTGCGGCAATATGTCTTCTGCAACGCCTCTACGATTTCGCGTAGGCTCGCCTCCTCCTTGCCGATGAACAGGTCGCCGGCACGGAATGTGGTATCGAGGTCAGCGTTGGTCAAACCGTAATGGTTGATCGACAGGTCAGCTGGCGCAGTACGCTTCCACAGACCCAGAGGATCGAGTTGCGCACCCTGATGGCCGCGCATACGGAATGCCTGGATCAGTCGCAATACTTCAACTTGCTTCTTCTCATGCTCGCTGCTCACGCTACCGGCGGAGACCGGTTGAGCGCGGCGCTGGTTTTTTCCCAGCAACACGAAATGATCGCGAACCGTCGAGTGCGATACATCGGTGGCAGTGCTGTCGTCAGCCGGCAGCGTCTGAAAGTAGGTGCGCCATTCTTCTGGCACAGCGTTAGGGTCGTGCAGGTAGAGCTCATAGAGCTCTTCCACATAGGCAGCGTTACCACCGGAAAGGTGGGCACTGTTCCACATGCGCTGCATCACGCTTTCTTGCATGCTTGGTCACCCTCGGTTAGGGGACACCATCGGCGTCGACACCGTTGCCAACCTGAAAAGTCCGTGCAGCGACCGTATCGAGTCGCCGACTGCACCAAGTCGCTAGGAATCGCGCAGATAGTCCGGGTACCAGCCCGGATGCCCCTGCTGGTTCTCATTTCATCAAATAAGAGCTGCAGCCTTTGAAACTGCTGCTCAGGTTAAAACTACGGCGCCGGTTTCAGCCTGCGCCGTAGCGTTTACGGGTACAACATTTACAAACTTACAGATGCTTCGATGCTGCCACGAACTCAGATACCGCTCTTGAGAAGCATGCTGCGAACGTGACCGATAGCCTTGTTAGGGTTCAGGCCTTTCGGGCAGACGTTCACGCAGTTCATGATCCCGCGGCAACGGAACACACTGAACGGGTCGTCCAGGGAAGCCAGACGCTCCTGAGTCTTGGTGTCACGGCTGTCAGCCAGGAAACGATAGGCTTGCAGCAGTGCAGCTGGACCCAGGAACTTGTCAGGGTTCCACCAGAACGACGGGCAGGAGGTCGAGCAGCAAGCGCACAGAATGCACTCGTACAGGCCGTCCAGCTTCTCACGCTCTTCTGGCGACTGCAGACGCTCGATGGCCGGAGCCGGCGTGTCGTTCTGCAGGAAGGGTTTCACCTTCTCGTATTGCTTGTAGAAGATGCTCATGTCGACGACCAGGTCACGAATGACCGGCAAACCAGGCAGTGGACGCACCACCAGCTTGTTGCCCTTCACCACGGAAGACAGCGGCGTGATGCACGCCAGGCCGTTCTTGCCGTTGATGTTCATGCCGTCGGAGCCGCAGACACCTTCGCGGCAGGAGCGACGATAAGAGAAGCCTTCGTCCTGCTCTTTGATCAGCGCCAGCACGTCCAGGACCATCAGGTCCTTGCCACCGGTATCCACGTCGAAGACCTGGGTCTTGGGCGCCGAATCGGTGTCAGGGTTGTAGCGATAAACTTCGACTTTCAACATAGCGGCCACCCTTAGTAAGTCCGAATTTTCGGTTCAAACGCCGGTACGGTTTTCGGCGCAAAGTTGACTGCACGTTTGGCAACCCGCTTCTCGCCCGGGTAGTACAGGGTATGGCACAGCCAGTTTTCGTCGTCGCGATCTTCGAAGTCTTCACGGGCGTGAGCGCCGCGGGACTCTTTGCGCACTTCAGCAGCCACTGCGGTTGCTTCGGCAACTTCCAGCAGGTTCTGCAACTCGAGCGCTTCGATACGCGCGGTGTTGAAGGCCTGGGACTTGTCATTGATCTTGACGTTGGCAATACGGGCCCGCAGATCAGCCAGTTGAGCAATACCCTTCTGCATGTATTCGCCGGTGCGGAACACACCGAAGTAATTCTGCATGCAGTTCTGCAGTTCACGGCGCAGCGTGGCGACGTCTTCGCCTTCGGTACGCTCGTTGAGCGCGTTCAGACGGCCCAACGCGACATCGATGTCGGTGTCGCTGGCGTCGGCGTATTCGATACCGTCGGACAGCGCTTTTTCCAGGTGCAGACCAGCAGCACGACCGAACACGACCAGGTCGAGCAGCGAGTTACCGCCCAGACGGTTGGCGCCGTGAACGGATACGCACGCCACTTCACCGACCGCAAACAGACCAGGAATCACGCGATCCTTGCCTTCGGCATCCATGGTCATGGCCTGACCGTGAATATTGGTGGCAACGCCGCCCATCATGTAGTGACAGGTCGGAACAACCGGGATCGGCGCAACCGCCGGATCGACGTGAGCGAACGTCTTGGACAGCTCCATGATCCCAGGCAGACGGCTGTGCAGCACTTCCTCGCCAAGGTGATCGAGCTTGAGCATGACGTGGTCGCCATTCGGGCCACAGCCGTTACCGGCGATGATTTCCTTGACCATGGAACGCGCAACGACGTCACGACCTGCGAGGTCTTTGGCGTTTGGAGCATAGCGCTCCATGAAACGCTCGCCATGCTTGTTGATCAGGTAACCACCTTCACCACGGCAACCTTCGGTGACCAGTACACCTGCGCCGGCAATGCCAGTCGGGTGGAACTGCCACATTTCGATGTCCTGAACAGGAACACCGGCACGCAACGCCATGCCGATACCGTCACCGGTATTGATCAGGGCGTTGGTGGTGGACGCGTAGATACGACCCGCACCACCGGTGGCCAGTACAGTGGCCTTGGCCTTGATGTACATGGTTTCGCCGGTTTCGATGCAAATAGCGATCACACCCACGAACGCGCCATCCTGGTTCTTGACCAGGTCAACGGCGTAGTACTCGTTCAGGAAGGTAGTGCCCGCTTTCAGGTTGCCCTGATAAAGGGTGTGCAACAGTGCGTGACCGGTACGGTCGGACGCGGCACAGGTACGTGCAGCCTGACCGCCTTTGCCGAAGTCTTTGGACTGACCACCGAACGGACGCTGGTAGATTCGACCGGTTTCGGTACGCGAGAACGGCAGACCCATGTGGTCCAGTTCGAAGACCGCAGCCGGACCTTCCTGACACATGTACTCGATAGCGTCCTGGTCGCCGATGTAGTCGGAACCCTTGACGGTATCGTACATGTGCCAGCGCCAGTCATCGTTCGGATCGGCCGACGCGATGGCGCAGGTGATGCCGCCCTGGGCGGAAACGGTGTGCGAGCGGGTCGGAAAGACCTTGGTGACTACAGCGGTCTTGTGGCCGCCCTCAGCCAGCTGCAGCGCAGCGCGCATGCCTGCACCGCCGCCGCCAATGATGATGGCGTCGAACGAGATGGTATTAATTTTAGCCATGAATCAGATACCCCAAAGAATCTGCACACCCCAGACGAAGTACGCGAACATCGCAATGCCGCACACCGCCTGGAACAGGAAACGCACCGCTGTCGCGGACTCACCGAAACTCATGGGAGTCAGGTAGTCGGTCGCGATGGTCCACATGCCGACCCAGGCGTGAGCCGCCAGGGCAACAAGGGCGAGCAGACTGAAGATGCGCATTGCGTTATGGGAGAACAGAGCGTGCCACGTGGCGTAGTCGATGCCAGGGTGCGCGATCAGGTATCCGATCAGGAAAATGAAATAAGCCGCGAGCACTACAGCGGAGACGCGTTGCGCCATCCAGTCATAGAGGCCCGAACGAGACAGGTTCGTAACGCTGGTTACCATATCCAAACTCCCGCCAGAACGATCAGCGCCAGAGAAACGACGATGACGATTTTCGAGCCCAGCTTCCCGCCTTCCAGCGTTTCACCGACTCCCGCATCCATGACCAGGTGACGAACACCGGCCACCAGGTGATACAGCAGGGAAGACAGAAGCCCCCATGCGATGAACTTGGCCAGCGGACTGGTCAAGGTCGACTTCACGTTGGCAAAGCCCTCTTCAGAACCCAGCGACGCGCTCAGTGCGTAGAGCATGAAAGCGAGGCCGATGAAGAGGATGATGCCGGAGATACGGTGAAGGATCGACGTGATCGCGGTAATGGGGAGTTTGATGGTCCTTAGGTCTAGGTTTACAGGTCGTTGGCTTTTCACGGCTTTTTTTCACACTGAAGAGCCCCTAGGAATCAGGGCAAGTTGTTGGGAAGTGCACTGGTCAGGTACCCACTACCCAGGAAGTGCGACCCCCAGAAAAACAGGTCTCAGAGCCCCTGGCGGTCGGGCACCGAGTATAGACAGTTAGCCAACTAATGACAACGCGCAGACCCTCCCCTAATGGCTGATTGCTTTAGGGGAATAAAAGGCGTAAATGGCAGGGAAATTCGAGGAAAACCTCGGCTTAAAGCCTTCTGCCACAAGACTTTTGGCAAATTGACTTTAGAATTTATCTCACTATAGTGATGCGGGCCCTGCGTGGGGGGCCTGTCTGATGATTTGAAGCATAAATAGGAGGCCACATGGCTGACAAAAAAGCGCAGTTGATCATCGAGGGCGCAGCCCCCGTCGAGCTGCCCATTCTGACCGGCACCGTTGGTCCCGATGTAATCGACGTACGCGGCCTGACCGCCACCGGACGCTTCACATTCGACCCAGGCTTCATGTCGACCGCCTCATGCGAATCCAAGATCACCTACATCGACGGTGACAACGGCATTTTGCTGCACCGTGGCTACCCGATCGAGCAACTGGCCGAACAGTCGGATTATCTGGAAACCTGCTACCTGCTGCTGAACGGCGAACTGCCGACTGCCGAGCAGAAAGCCCAATTCGTTGTCACCGTGAAGAACCACACCATGGTGCACGAGCAACTGAAGACGTTCTTCAACGGCTTCCGTCGCGACGCTCACCCCATGGCCGTCATGTGCGGCGTAGTGGGCGCTCTTTCCGCGTTCTACCACGACTCGCTGGACATCAATAACCCGCAGCACCGCGAAATCTCGGCGATCCGTCTGGTTGCCAAGATGCCGACGCTGGCAGCGATGGTCTACAAGTACTCCATGGGCCAACCCATGATGTACCCGCGCAACGACCTGAGCTACGCGGAAAACTTCCTGCACATGATGTTCAACACGCCGTGCGAGATCAAACCGATCAGCCCGACGCTGGCCAAGGCAATGGACCGCATCTTCATCCTCCACGCCGACCACGAACAGAACGCATCGACCTCCACCGTCCGCATGGCCGGCTCCTCGGGTGCCAACCCGTTTGCCTGTATCGCGGCCGGTATTGCCGCACTGTGGGGCCCTGCTCACGGCGGCGCCAACGAAGCCGTGCTGACCATGCTGGACGAAATTGGCGATGTGTCGAACATCGACAAATTCATCGCCAAGGCCAAGGACAAGAACGATCCGTTCAAGCTCATGGGCTTTGGTCACCGCGTCTACAAGAACCGCGACCCACGCGCCACCGTCATGAAGCAGACGTGTGATGAGGTCCTGCGCGAGCTGGGCATCACCAACGATCCGCAGCTGGAACTGGCCATGCGCCTCGAAGAGATCGCACTGACCGATCCGTACTTCATCGAGCGCTCGCTGTACCCGAACGTCGACTTCTACTCGGGCATTATCCTGAAGGCAATCGGCATTCCTACCAGCATGTTCACCGTGATCTTCGCCCTGGCACGCACCGTCGGCTGGATCTCGCACTGGAAAGAAATGCTGTCCAGCCCGTACAAGATCGGCCGTCCACGCCAGTTGTACACCGGTGAAGTTTCTCGAGACATCGTTCCACTCGCAGAACGCAAGTAAGCGCTTCGCGAACCGGTCACTCCGGAAACAAGAAAGGCTGCCACTGGCAGCCTTTTTCGTTTTGGGGAAAACTGTACCGGTATTACTTCTCAGCCCGCTCTTTCAAGGCCTTGAGCGTATTGAACGGCGCATCCACCACAAATTTGTTGGCCAACCACGACGGCACACTGCCACCCGGCTCGGTGTGAACTTGATAAGTCACTTCCGTCTCGTTGGCACCCTTGGGCACAAGCTTCCAGAAACCTTCCACCTGAGAGACCCGTACAAAGCCCTTCTCTTCAGGAATATACGTGGGTTGGCCCAGCAGGTTTCGAGTCAGACTGCCGTCAGCCCCCTCAACCGTGGTGATCTGCAACACGGAATCTCGCGGAGTGACCGGCCACGGCGTGTTGAACTGAGAATACGTCCATGTCTTGTCGCCCTCGTGCTTGAGGATTTTTTGCGACTTGCATTCGTGGACCCAAGCACAGGCCCCTGTAACGTCCTCCTGCAGACTGCGTAACTTCGCAACGCTGGCCTTGATCGTGGTCACGCCTTGGTAGGCCTTATATTGCGACCCTGAGACATCGCTGAGGGAAACCTTGATGCCGTCCTCGTTCTTGGCAACCGTCCAACTCTCGGCCTGAGCAGCGGCGGCGACCCATACAGTCATGCCGATTCCAAATGCAATCCGGTACAGCGAACCCATTGTCTTATTCCTTATTGTGAAGTTCAGTTGTCTCGACTCAACGACCCATCGCCATCATGCGACCGACGTGGCCTGCTCCCACCACCCCAATATCCGGATAGCTTCTTCTGAACTGCCGCCACACACCTCGGGATCCGCAACAAACTGACTGCACACCAAGGGCCGGTCAGGCCTGCCAAAGATGTCGCACAGCATGTCGACGGACAAATGCAGACACCGTTCTCCCGCGAGCTTCCCTTGAGGCATGCCGGGGATAGGGGACGAGATCGAAGGCGCAACGCAGCAAGCGCCGCAGCCTGGACGGCATTCCATGGAAACTTCCTCTTGAGAGGCAATGAGAGATGAAAGGATCTTACCCGCTAAAACGCGCGTTTGAAAATGAAGGATTCGAGTCCGATCAGACCGAGTTACTGCTTGAACGTGAAGTCCACGGCAGCACCTTCGACCTCCTTGCGGGCTTCATTGCGCAGCTGCAACTGCATTTCATTGCTCAGTAAACGACCCTGAAGGTGGAAGTCGGGGTCGCTGTTGGTGTCCGGAAACATTTTAGGCAGCAGCGGTTTGGCGCCGCCAGATGGGGACTTCTCCTTGGTTTGCGCGGTAATGACATTCGCAGGTGGCGTCATTTGCTTAACCATCTCAGGCGGCAGACTCAAGTCGAGAGAGGCTTTCGGCAATTTCGTCTCCTTGACCACCTGCGCAGGGGTTTTGCTCTTGCTTGCGACGGGCGCACGGTTGGCAATCTCGGCGTTAACCGCTTTAACCTTGGCGGATTTGGCGTTCACGCTGGGCGTCTTTTGCTCGATTTCAACCGTCTTGACAGGCGTGGAGACTTTTCTTGAAGCGTCGGCTTTCGCCGGTTCAGGCTTACTGGCCGCGAGGACGCGCACGGCAGAGACGTTCGGCGCCAGTTCGTGCACAGAAGGCACTGCTGCCGCAGCCTTCTCTATCGGCTCAGGCGCCTGAACCGTCTTGACCTCAGGGGCTGAAACAGCGGCTGTAGCGACAACTTTAGGGGGTGGCGCAGGCGCCTTTTCGGCATCACAGGCAGTCAGAAGAAGCACCGATAGCACACCCAGACAACGCAGTGTTTTCATAACGTCTTCGGCAGAAATAGGCAGAAGCCAACATGCTGGCTCTTTGCATGGCCGATGACAAGTGAATGCCCTGTCAGTCAGCCCCTCAATATGTGAAAAACAGTTACGCGCGCGAGTTCACTGAATCTGAATCACCACGCCTGACCGGCGTCCTGACAAAGCTGCTTGGCCAGCATGCCGAGGGTCATCAGCGCCCGCTCCGCTTCACGGTTCCAGGGCAACCCACAGTTCAGCCGGATACAGTGATTGAACTGTTCTGTATTGCTGAAGATCAAGCCAGGCGCGATGCTGATGCCCTGCTCCAGTGCACGTACGTGCAGCTCCTGCGTGTTGACCCGGCCCGGGAGGCTGATCCATAAAATGAACCCGCCAGCCGGCCGACTGATTTGCGTACCCTCAGGAAACATCTGCTGCACCGCGAGCTGAAACGCGCTCAGGTTCTTGCGATGTTCCTGGCGGATGTAGCGCAGATGACGATCGTAGCCGCCATTCTCCAGATAAGACGCGACCCCCATTTGCGTCACACTGCACGCCGAATGGGTACTGAACGTCTGCAAGCGCTGGATTTCCGCCTGATACTTGCCCGCGATCATCCAGCCGATGCGCACCCCGGGCGACAGCGTCTTGGAGAAACTTGAGCAGTAGATCACGCGTCCCAGGCGATCGAACGCCTTCAACGCTTTGGTCTTGTTCTGCTCGTACATCAGCTCACCGTAGATGTCGTCCTCGATCACCTGAATGTCGAAATCCGACGCCAGTCGCAGCAGATGCTTTTGCCGCTCTTCCGGCATCGTGCTGCCCAGCGGATTGCTCAACCGCGAGGTCATCACGAGCGCCTTGATGGACCACTGGTTTGCCGCCAGCTGCAAGGCCTCGAGACTGATACCGGTGTTGGGGTCGCTCGGGATCTCGATCACCTTCAAACCCAACAAATCTGCGAGTTGCAGCAGACCGTAATAGGTCGGTGACTCGGCAGCGATCAGGTCGCCGGGACTGGTCAGCACACGCAGCGACATCTGCAGCGCGTCCACGCAACCGTGGGTGATCACCACTTCAGAAGGGTCAACGACGACCCCGGCATCCCGCATCCGGATCGCCACCTGACGGCGTAACGGTTCGAATCCCGGACTGAACATGTAATTGAAGGCCCGAGGACTCTGAAATCGGGTGACCTTGGCCAGTTGCTGATGCAAGGCGCGCAGGGGCAAGTAATCGATGTGAGGGACTGCGGCGCCGAACGCAAACACGCCCTCGCGACGCGCCTCCACCAGCACCTGCTGAATAATGCTGGCCCGAGTGACCAGGCCAGGCCGCTCGACACGGGCGATATCAGGCGTGGGGGCGGTCAGCGCGGGGGTCTGGTGAACGTAATAGCCGGACTGGGGACGCGCCCGGATCAACCCCTGATCTTCAAGATTGGCATACGCCTGCAGCACGGTGGCATGACTGACGTTGAGCTGAGAACTCATCTTGCGCACGGACGGCACGCGCTCGCCAGGCTGGTAAACGCCCCGGCGAATATCTTCAGCCAACTGCTGGGCGATACGTTGATACAGCAAAAGATTGGTCATTTTGCGTCCCTCGACTTCACTCTTTCAAACTGCCTCTTTCTTGATCTGGAGGTCGGCAGCGTGGCGATCAGCGCAAGAGATCACCGGCACAGTTGAGAAGTGTACGGGGACAGTTCAGGGAAGGGCTAGTCATACTTGGGTGTGACAAAAAAATTAATGTGACATACCTGCCAATTCGCCCGCTTTTTCGCACAAAAAAAGCCCGGTTTTTAGGAAAAAACCGGGCTCAAGTCGAAATATTTTTTAGCGGGCAGCGCTGAGGTGTCCTTTCTCGTCGGAAAACACAATTTCTACGCGCCGGTTGAGCGCCCTTCCCCGCTCGGACGAATTGACGTCAACCGGGAACTGGTCGCCATAACCTTCCACCTGAATGCGTTCGTCTTCAATGCCCAGGTCCGAGAGCACGTCGGCAACTGCCTGTGCGCGATCACGCGACAACCGCAGGTTTTCCTGACTGTCGCCGGTGCTGTCGGTGTAGCCCTCGATACGCACGACGCGCTTGGGGTTGAACTGCAAGAACTGCACGACTTTCAACACTGTGCGGTTCGCGGAGCTTTTGAGCTCGGCACGCCCGGTGTCGAACAACATGTCGCCCAAGGTCATGACCAACCCCCGCTCACTCTGCTGGGTCGAAAGACTGATCACCTGGTCTTCGGCCCATTTACCTTGCTGCTGGGCACCGGAAAGTTTTGCCTCGCGCAGCGCCAATTGCAGGCGCTGACGCTCAAGCTCAAGACGGGCGAGCTTTTCCTGATTCAACAGCAATTGACTGTGCTCGGCTGCGATAGCGCTGTAGCGGCTGCTCAGATAAGCGTAATGGCTCACGTCGTCGGAACTGCCCACATACCCCGAAAGACGCTCGGCCTTGGCTAATAGCTCACCCGCCCGGATCACGTCCCTCGGCGCGCTGCGCAGCACATTGGTATCGCCCTTCACTTTCTGGAAATCGGCACTGGCGCCCTGCAACGCCTTCTCGCTGTTCTGATGGCCTGCGCAGCCATATAACCCGGCACTGCCCAACAGCAGGCAGACGCTCAATACACGAGGAAGACGGTTCATTGCGCCGCTCCCAATTGCTTGCGCAAGCGATCCAGACGCGCGCTCACTTGTGCCAGTTGTTCGTCACTCTTTTCGGTCAGCACTCGCGCCTCGGCCAGTCGCGCATCGAGCTCTGCTTGCTCGGCCTGCATACGGGCGTCCTTGTAGGACTTCTCCGCCATGGCGGCACGTGCCTGGGTCAATTTCGATTGCGCCGTGACCATGTCCGGCTCGTCATCAGTGGCACCCACCGCCGTCGCCTGAGCGACGGCTTGTTCCGTGAGTTTCAGCTGCTCATTCGGCGCGGGATCATTTGCACAGCCGAATAAAGAAGCAATGGCCATGGCAACGAATAAAGGTCTTGTTCTCAAAAGAAAGCTCAAAAAACGTTCCTACTGATTGGGAGTGCTGGCGGGCTGCTGCAACTGGGCTTTCCACAACGCCAGGTTGCGCGCCACCGCTTCACTGGAGCGGCCCGAAGCCGCCAATTCTGTCATTTTTTTTGCCAGCTGTCCGCGCAACCAAGGATCGTTGCAGGCTGAATTGAACGACAGCGCCAGATACAGTCCCGGCTTGTCGACTGGCAGGGGTTGCGCCTGCAGGTCTCCGGACATCCCGAGGGCCTGGGTCAATGCCATGCCGGCATAGCGCCCGGCGAGCACGAACTCCACCTGCCCCAGCATCAGCTTCTGCAACGCCTGAGTGAGGTTCGGCTGCTTCTCGAGCGTCAAATGCTCTTTGATCGCACTTTCGAACGCTGAGGTGACACGGGTTTTCTCGGATATCGCGCCCGAGTGCCCATTCAAATCCGCCAGCGAGTTGAAGGGCTGCGCATGCCCCGCGCGGGTCCAGACCATGATCTCGTTTTGCGCAATGGGCGGATGGATAAAATCCAGCGTTTCAAGCTCACTGGCATTGAGCGGCGTATCCACCAGGAGATCCATGCGTCCGGTCCGCACTTCTTCCAGCGCCTGACTGCGCTTACCGGCAAACAAGAGCTCGACTTTGACGCCCATCTGGCTCGCAGCGTCCTTGAGCAGGTCGGCGTTGGCGCCCATCAGACGTTTCGGATCTTGCGGATCGCGCCACAAATAAGGAGGTGCATCAGGACTTCCAGTGACAACCAGTCGCTCGCATTTGCCAGCTGCAACGGCTGCCATCGATGGCAACAACAGCCCGACAACCAGCGACGTCAGCGTCTGCCTTGGCGACAACATGACTGAATCCTTTTTTCGGCCCAATAAAAAACCCGTTCAGTCGAGGCTGAGGAAGGCATCCATCATCACAACAACCGATGATCAGCACTTTCGAACAGCCCGAAACGAACGGGTTCTCTTTATAAGTCAGACGGCTGGTTTAGACCAGCTTCTCCAACTCGGGTACCGCTTCAAACAGATCAGCCACGAGACCGTAATCAGCCACCTGGAAGATCGGCGCCTCTTCATCCTTGTTGATCGCAACGATCACCTTGGAGTCTTTCATGCCGGCCAGGTGCTGGATCGCGCCGGAGATACCGACGGCGATGTAGAGCTGCGGCGCAACGATCTTGCCGGTCTGGCCGACCTGCATGTCGTTGGGTACGAAACCTGCGTCAACGGCAGCGCGGGAAGCGCCGACCGCAGCGCCCAGCTTGTCAGCCAGCGCGTACAGGTGCTTGAAGTTGTCGCCGTTCTGCATGCCACGGCCGCCGGAAACGACGATTTTGGCAGCGGTCAGCTCAGGACGATCGGATTTGGCCAACTCTTCGCTGACGAAGGAGGACTTGCCTGCATCGTGTGCAGCCGACACGGACTCAACGGCTGCAGAACCGCCTTCAGCAGCAACCGCGTCGAAACCGGTGGCGCGAACGGTGATGACCTTGATCGCAGCCGAAGACTGAACGGTGGCGATGGCGTTACCGGCATAGATCGGACGCTTGAAGGTGTCAGCGCTTTCCACCGAGATGATCTCGGAGATCTGGTCAACGTCCAGCTGGGCGGCAACGCGCGGCAGGATGTTCTTGCCGTTGGAGGTGGCAGCGGCCAGCACATGGCTGTAACCGGCGGCGAGCTCGGCAACCAATGGCGCAACGTTTTCTGGCAGTTGGTGCGCGTAGGCCGCATTGTCAGCGACCAGCACCTTGGCGACGCCAGCGATTTTCGCAGCGGCCTCACCCACGGCGCCCACGTTCTGGCCCGCGACCAGGACGTGGATGTCGCCACCGATCTTGGCGGCAGCGGCAACGGTGTTCAGGGTGGCGGGAGCAATTGCGCCGTTTTCGTGCTCAGCGATTACGAGAATAGGCATCAGATCACCTTCGCTTCGTTTTTCAGTTTCTCGACCAGTTCAGCCACCGACTTGACCTTGATGCCAGCGCTGCGGGCAGCAGGCGCTTCGACCTTGAGGGTCTTGTTGGTCGAAGAAGTCGACACACCCAGCGCGTCAGGCGTCAGTACTTCGAGCGGCTTCTTCTTGGCCTTCATGATGTTAGGCAGCGACGCATAGCGCGGCTCGTTGAGGCGCAGGTCCGTGGTGACGATGGCCGGCAGCTTCAACGAAACGGTCTGTGCACCGGCGTCGATCTCACGGGTGACGTTGACGCTGTCGCCAGACACTTCAACCTTGGAGGCGAAGGTGCCTTGGGCGTAACCGCTCAGGGCCGCCAGCATCTGGCCGGTCTGGTTGTTGTCGCTGTCGATCGCCTGCTTGCCGAGGATGACCAGTTGCGGTTGCTCTTTATCGACAACAGCCTTGAGCAGCTTGGCCACGGCCAGGGAGGTCAGCTCGTCAGCGGATTCAACGAGGATGGCGCGGTCGGCTCCCAGTGCCAACGCGGTGCGCAGTTGCTCCTGAGCGGTGGTCGGGCCAATGGAGACGACGACGATCTCGGTCGCAACGCCTTTTTCTTTCAGGCGTACGGCTTCTTCCACAGCGATTTCGCAGAAGGGGTTCATCGACATTTTGACGTTAGCGAGATCGACGCCGGAGTTATCCGCTTTGACGCGAACCTTGACGTTGTAGTCGACCACTCGTTTGACAGCTACAAGAACCTTCATGGATTCCTCGTTACTCTCCGGTGAAAAGAAGTCGCCAGGCCCGGCCTGGCGATGGGTACACGTCAGTGTAAAGAACACCTCTGAAAACAGCGTATTCGTCGTTGCTTAACGGGGAGTTCGGCAAAAAACAACCGCCCCTCCCCGGCAATCCAAGCCATACCGCCACCCGGCGTGTAAACTGCACCGCGCCTGCCCTGCAGAGGCACAGAACGGGATCGCACACACGCCGTCGCGTTGCTTTTAGAGGCGTTCTCGCGTCTGACGTTCAGCCTACGGCGAGCGCAAAACCGCCCGTATCTTGACCGGAACGCCTATTCCGGTCAATACGACAAAAACGCCAGTCATGAGCCGTCTCCCTATGATTTATCAGGGTTTCAGCCGATTCAAACAAACGTTTGTATTGGACCTGCAAGGTGGTGTAGATATAATGCGCCCCTTTGAGATGACGCGCGGGCAAACCGTTTACGTGCGTCGGTTGAGCAACCTATAAAAAAATACCCGTTGAGCCTTGATCAGGAGATAGCCAGTGGAACGCGAATTTATGGAATTCGACGTCGTCATCGTCGGAGCCGGCCCCGCAGGCCTGTCCGCCGCATGCCGTCTGAAACAGAAGGCCGCCGAAGCTGGCCAGGAAATCAGCGTCTGCGTGGTGGAGAAAGGCTCTGAAGTCGGCGCGCACATCCTCTCGGGTGCGGTGTTCGAACCTCGCGCGCTCAATGAACTGTTTCCTGACTGGAAAGCACTCGGCGCACCGCTGAACACGCCGGTCAAAGGCGATGACATCTATGTGCTGACCAGCGCCGATGCAGGTACCAAGGTCCCTGGCGCGTTCGTGCCCAAGACCATGCACAACGAAGGCAACTACATCATTTCCCTGGGCAACCTGTGCCGCTGGCTCGCTCAGCAGGCCGAGAACCTGGGCGTGGAAATCTACCCCGGCTTCGCCGCTCAGGAAGCGCTGATCGACGAGAACGGCGTGGTCCGCGGGATCATCACCGGTGACCTGGGCGTCGACCGCGAAGGCCATCCGAAAGAGGGCCTATACACGCCGGGTATGGAACTGCGCGGCAAATACACCCTGTTCGCCGAAGGCTGCCGTGGCCACATCGGCAAGCAACTGATCAAACGCTTCAATCTGGACAGCGAAGCCGACGCTCAGCATTACGGCATCGGCCTGAAGGAAATCTGGGAAATCGACCCCGCCAAGCACCAACAAGGCCTGGTGGTGCATACCGCCGGCTGGCCACTGGACGTGATGGGCACCGAGAACACCGGCGGTTCCTTCCTCTATCACCTGGAAAACAATCAGGTGGTGGTAGGTCTGATTGTTGACCTGTCCTACGCCAACCCTTACCTGTCGCCGTTCGACGAGTTCCAGCGCCTCAAGCATCACCCCATCCTCAAGCAGTACCTGGAAGGCGGCAAGCGCATCAGCTACGGCGCGCGCGCGATCTGCAAAGGCGGCCTGAATTCGTTGCCCAAGATGGTCTTCCCGGGCGGCGCATTGATCGGTTGCGACTTGGGCACGCTGAACTTCGCCAAGATCAAAGGCAGCCACACCGCAATGAAGTCCGGCATGCTGGCCGCTGAATCAGTGGCAGACGCCTTGTTCGCCGGCAATGAAGGGGGCGATGCGCTGAACACGTACGTCGAAGCCTTCAAAGGCAGCTGGCTGCACGAAGAGCTGTTTGCCAGCCGTAATTTCGGCGCGGCGATCCACAAGTTTGGCCCGGTGCTGGGCGGCGCCTTCAACTTCATCGACCAGAACCTGTTCGGCGGCAAGATGCCGTTCACCCTGCACGACAACAAACCTGACTACGCGTGCATGAAGCTGGCAGCCGATTCGAAAAAAATCGACTACCCGAAACCGGACGGCAAACTGAGCTTCGACAAGCTGAGCTCGGTGTTCATCTCCGGCACCAACCATGAAGAAGAGCAGCCTTGCCACTTGAAGCTGAAGGATCCGAACATCCCGATCAGCGTCAACCTGCCGAAATACGATGAGCCTGCACAGCGCTACTGCCCGGCGGGCGTTTACGAAGTGGTGACTCAGGAAGACGGCGCCAAGCGCTTCCAGATCAACGCGCAGAACTGCGTCCACTGCAAGACCTGCGACATCAAGGATCCGTCCCAGAACATCACCTGGGTCACCCCTGAAGGCGCGGGCGGGCCGACTTACCCGAATATGTAATAGACGCAGCGGCAAGTGTTGAGCTGCAAGCGACAAGAGAAAGGCGCCCTGGTTGGCGCCTTTTTTGTGGGCGTCAACCTGACGATGCCTGGTAAGGCCACCTCACTGTGGGAGCGAATTCATTCGCGATGCGGAGGTAACGACGACACGCCTTCATCGCATGAAACATTTTTCGCGAATCAATTCGCTCCCACAGTATGCTCAGCGGCCGGCCGTCACGCAGAAGCCTTCAACTGGGCCCCCTCTTCTCCCGGACTGCGATCAAAGTAACGTTTGTACTCGCGGCTGAACTGCGACGTGCTCTGATACCCCACCTTGTGCGCAACCTGCGCCACGCCCATGCCTTCGCCGATGAGCATTTGCTGCGCTTTCAACAGCCGCAAGCGCTTGAGGTACTGCACCGGTGACAGCAACGTGCTGCGTTTGAAATGCTCGTGGAAGGTCGAGGTGCTCATGTTGGCGCAACGCGCGAGATCATCGACACTCAGCGCCTCGCTGTAGTGATCGCGCAGGTGTTGCAACGCGGCGGCAATCCTTGCGAAATGCCCCTGTTGCTCCACCAGCGCTCGCAACACACCCGCCTGCGGTCCGCGCAGCGCGGCATACAAGACCTCACGCACCAGCGCCGGACCCATCACCTGACAATCCATCGGGTCGTGCAGGCAACGCAGCAACCGTTCGACACTCTCACGCATCTGCGTGTCCAGCTCGGCCGAGTTCATAGACTCCGGCGTCTGCGCCTTGACCGAGGCATCGATGGGCAGTGCCATGGCCTGCACCAGTTCACCGAGCACGATCCGGTCGATGGCGACCGAAACGCCGTACAACGGCTCTTCTGTGGTGGCGAAGGTCTCGCACATGAACGGCACAGATAGCGCTTGCACCAGGTAATGCCCTGCACCGTATTCAAAGGTGCGCGCGCCGAGGCGCGCCAATTTGCTGCCCTGGGCGAGGATGATCAGGCTGGGCTCGTAGATTTGCGGGCAACTGGCAACGTAATAGCTCCACGACATGGTCTGCACACCGGGCAAACCACTGTCGAGAAAGCCTGGACGGTGGGACAGCGGCTTGATCAGCGAAACCAGCGTGGCATTGGCATCGGAACGGGAAGTCAGGTGCATGAGGAACCGAGGCGGAGGATTAGACACTGCAATGATCGCAGATCTGCCGCTCTGCGCATCACCCGACATGACAGGTTCGGACGATTAGGCATGACTCACGGAGGAATGGTCATGGCCGGTCAGGGCCCTGCTGAGGAGAATGCACCGCCTCCACTGTCATCGTTTATGCGAGGTTACACATGTACACAGCTATCGGTTATGCCGCCCAGTCAGCCACCACTCCCCTCGCCCCCATGACCTTCAACCGTCGCAGCCCTCGCCCTGACGACGTGGCGATCGAGATCCTGTATTGCGGCGTCTGCCCAACATGTAACATATGAATATTGACTTCATCTCGTAACATAAGATATTGACATCACGTTGACAGCTAGCCCCATAACGTGAAACCTTGACAACGGATTCCTCACAGAGACCGTAGTCCATGGCATCGTACGAAAAGACGGCCCACAGAGACCGAATCATCCAGGTCGCAGTGGTGCCCAATGTGTTCGCGACGGTATACGTTTCGGTGGCCCCACCCAGCGCTGTCGAGGAACCTATCCACGGTGCAGAAGATGGAAGCGTTCTATACAGGGAAGACGAAGTCGGCTCGGAACAGGCCGGCAAGAACGCGTACAACTATCCCTTCGTTCTGCATAAGAACGGGACGCCCTGGATCGAGGTGAACTCGTTCTTCTATTCCCGAGTTCAGAATCACCATTCCAGCAGCCGCCCCACCGACAACGCGCGCAGAGACTCTGCAGAGCTAATGGAGTACCTAACCTACTGCGAGCAGACAGGCATCGATTGGAAAGATTTTTCGGGAAGCCGCCCCTCGCAGAGGCCAACCTACAAGTATTTCAACCACCTTAAAAATGCTGGACAACGCAGCGGCCGCGTAGCCAATCACTACACCGGCATCGTGTACGAGTTCTACGTGCACGTGTCCCGATACTGGCACGCGATCAACCTAGAGCTCGTAGATACTGTCAAATCTATGAAGCAGTATGTCTCTACTGCTCGCGGATCCTTCCTAGTAGATCGAGTCAAGCGAAGCCAAACGTTCACCACCCCTCCCGCCACATCCCCAGAGATGGGTTTTGTACGTGATGAAGGCGAAGATTTAAGACCCCTGACCAACCCTGAGCTCCTGATCTTTCGTGAAGTGATGAAAAGCCGAAGCTGGTCGGTACAAGACAGATTAATCGTGGACACAGCCTTGATGACCGGCGCGCGGAAACAAACCGTTCTGACGATCAGACGCAGGCATCTGAAATTTTTCAATTCTAAAAATCTGCGTAGGGACAACACGTATGCGTTATCGGTCGGCCCCGGCACGGGTATCGATACGAAATCTGGCAAGAGCTTTTTGATTTTTGTCCCCCAAAAATTGGCAGAAAGGCTTATCACTTGGGACGCTAGCCCCGTGGCGAGCAACCGGCGGCGCAAGTTCATCGAGCAGACATCGGGTCTGCAAAGCGGCAAGCCGTTGCTCTCGGACGACGACATGTATGTATTCCTTTCAGACCAAGGTAATGCGTACTACATGGCAAAAAATGATCCGCGTTACGCCTATGTCAAAACGGTGCCCACGGGGCAAGTAACCTCCACCATACGAAAGAAGATCCTGAAATTATCAAATCAATCGCTGCCGAAAGATTTTACGTTCCACTGGCTGCGCGCAACGTTTGCCTACCAGCTGTTCCAATATCTCCAGCTAGCAGTTAAAAAAAAGCTGCTCAGGCCTGGGGATGAAATTTCGATCATCCAAATTCGACTTGCACATTCGTACAGGGAGATCACCGAGCACTATCTCAGACTTTTCATGATGATTAATGAAAACCTCGCCGCTCAAGAAGGGTGGGAAGACTGGTTGATCGGCGGCGAACACCTTTTGGTTCCGGAAACCGATATGGGTGATATTTGAAATGAACTCTATTGAGCCCATGATCATTCGTCCCACCATCATCTATCATCGAGATGAATTAGGTTGCGATATCGAATTCCCTGAGCTAGTGAACATCCAATTTAGGGAGTCGGTTGCTGCTCCGTTTGATCTAGGGGCTCTGGCGTACGCTAACCGGTGCATTCCTGCAAACCGGAAAGTGAGCAGTCGTAAACTAGATCCAGTCAAAGTACTAGCAAGCACTTTACGGGAAGAGCGAATCAAACTAATAAGAAACATTGTTGATGAAGTATTTATCACACCAAATTCGGATCTGACGGTCTATTTAAGGCTTTCCAAATATAGGCTTGTGATTGACTGGTGCGACAGCCATAACTGTTCTAACATATTTTTAGATCCTGACTCAGCCAGAATGTGCTACCTTCAGTATATCACTGACCTACGCCACCGGATTTACACGCAATTAACATTAGGGCCAGTCAGAGGGGCAGCCTATCAATCCGCGATGAAGGATTTGATCGTATTGAATTTTGGTTCAGCAATGGGCCAGTCAATTGTCGCTGGCATTAGTGCAATCCGGCATGATCGTCACAGCGTAGGCGAAATACCTCAAGAAAAATATGTGAGAGAACATACTCAAATACTACGAGACATTACTATAAAGCTCTCTAGAGAGCTGATGAATACTACACCCTTTCCCTTCAAGTTAACAATTGGCTCATCTGAAACCTGCTTTCTCCCATACATAACGGGCTCGATGAGCACTGAAAAAAAACCTAACGCAGTTCGTGCAATAGACAATGATTCTTGTCAAATTCGCTCTATTAAAGAGTTAACATCAAAATTCGGCATGCAGCGATCTGAAGCGCTAAATTGCCTGAAGGGCGTGAGAAGAACGCTTAAAGATGCAAACACTAACTCTCGCTGCCGCGTAAGACGGCAACTGATTTCCCTCGTACTGAACTGCTACGCAAGCTTGTTCATCTTCATCACGGGCGCATCGGCGGCAGAGCTTGTGCAATTTCAGTACGACGACGCGGTGCTCGTCACGGAAACGACGTTAAGAAAACAGCTAAAAGCGATAAAACTTCGGGCTCGTGGAAAGGTTACCAAATATACAATTGGGCGAAAAACTGGACTTGCTATTCTGAAGGAATATTTGGATTTTCGTGCTTGGGCACTGAATAGCGAGCATTCCGATTTCTTATTTCTGGGTTTCAACCATGGCCTGAATGCAATCGCACCACTCAATCCAAAATTTTCTAACGTATTAATCGACCGCTTGAAGAGTTACTATTTCGCCGTTAATACTCCACACATCACCCCCAAACTCGCCAGAAAAATAAAAAGTGTCGTACTGCATCAGCTAGCGAACGATCCTGATGTAGTAGCTGATGTTTTAAACCACACGACTGACATCAACCTCCGCAACTACTCTCACCCAACACTCGATGGTCAACGCCAAGAATTCCAGAATTATTGGGCGTCAGTCCGGAAAATCATTAATGTCATCCGAGATAAAGGTGAAGAGAAAGCGACATCTATCGCAGCAGGCCATTGTAACCATCTTAACCATCCAGCCCCAATCGACAGCTTGATCCCCATTACCCCGGTATGTGAGTCTCAATTAGGCTGCCTCTATTGTGAGCATTATTCCTGCCATGCAGATGAAGAAGATGTGTTCAAACTCCTGAGCATCCAATTCGTAGTTGAAACCCTCCGCAACGCTGCCATATCCAGATCACATACTGATCAGCTTTTTAAAGACCTTAACTGCAGATTAATTGAGCTGATCAGCTGCATTGCTGATCGCTCTCTAGACTCACTAAACCTTGTGGCCACGTTACAGCACCGGGTGTTTGGACTTGGAATACTGACCCCATTCTGGGAAGCACGACTTCAGCGTTATGAGGAAATGGGAATTATATGATTAAACCAGACCCACATAAATCCCTCGCCGAACGAATTACCGAGCTTAACAGCCCGGTACCCCGGGGCTTTCGCCCGCCAGATAATTTCATCTTATGCACTAGCATGAATGGACAGAAAACCTTCTATGGTCAGTTGGTGTGGGATATAAACCCTCTTCGTCTAAGCGCTAAACTCATGTCAAAGATTCACTTTGACAATTATTTCGATCCGAAAAAAGATGTCAGCTTAGCGCAAAACGACTTGATTGAGGAAGCAAAGTACATTTTGTTTTGCATTATGTATTATTCAGCCAGTGGGTATGGTGGAACGGTTTCGGCTGCGGGAGTTCTTGACTACTCCAACACTGTTCGCTTGATGGCAAGGTTCTGTGATGCCATGAAAGCGAACCCGCTGGTGGGCACACTGTCCTTGCGGCAAGTTATGACCAATCCAGTTTACCTCGGAGCCATGCTGAAAAGCATTAAGGACAGGCCCAGCCAGCAGCGCAACATTTTAAATATTATTTCCCGGCTGGGTGCAATGGGTGAGCAAAATCTAGGGTATCGAGTAAGTACTAACTTTGATGATTTTTCTGTCCCCCCTCCAGGCCCCAGGGTACAACACCCGGTTATCCCAACGAAGTTGTACGTGGGTCTAATCGACGGGCTCTTGGCGGATCTCTCGCGTTTTGCCAGCTATTCTTCCAATTTGGAAAATCTTATTGGTGCGTGCGCAGATAGAGCTTACGGTGTGCAACCCAGAACTCAGCATGGCATAGCTGAGGACACTGGAATCCAGCTCCAACCGGACTTCGAAACTGCCACTCGCGATCACTCATTAAGCGATTTTTTCAAAGATGATTTCTCCTGCAAAAACCGAGTAAGCTTTAGTCATCTCGTTGCAGTTATACAGCATTCGCTCAAATATATAATTCACACCTTTACCGGGATGCGTGATCAGGAGGTCGGTCGTTTACCTTATGATTGCCTCATGAAGGAGGTAGTTGAGAAAGAGGTCTATGATGATCAAGGCCTGATTCGGGATCCCGGGCTTATTATTGACATTATTTCTACGACTACCAAACACACAGGTTACCGCAAAGATGCCTCGTGGTTGGCTACGACAGAGGTTGTCCAGGCCGTTGGGGTCGCGCAAGCCCTATGTCGAGGTCTTTCACGCATTCTTGGCATCCCTCCGGAATCCATGCTGCTGTTCACTCGTTCATCGCCGATTCATATCACCGACCGTACGCCGCGACCTACCCAACTGCTCAAGAAGAATGAGCCCGCGCTTTTTAGCAGACTAATTATTTCACAATCGGACTTGAATGAATTACTACTTTCCAACCCTGAGCGGACATTTTCGATTGACGACGGTTTTGAAGTTGGCAAACCTTGGCCCATCAGCACCCACCAGCTTCGCCGCTCACTAGCTTTTTATGGAAGCAGCAGCGGATTTATATCGTTGCCAAGTATAGCAAAACAATTCAAACACTTTTGCAAACAAATGGCTAGATATTACGCCAACCACTTTGAAAAGATCAAAACTATCTTTGGTTACTATGATCCAAAAACGGATGAATACAAGATTCCACACACGCATTTCCTTTATGAGTTTCAACTTGCTACCCCAATGAATACTGCGCTCGAACTTATTAATGAGGTGCTTGGAGAAATGCCGCTTTATGGGGGCGGAGGCGCTCAAATTCAGCGTCAACGGGAGCTTATTGCAACCGAACAACTTGATATTCGCGATTTTCGAGAGGACACTGTCAAGCGAGTCAAAGCCGGGGATTTCGTCTGGAGGAGCACTATGCTAGGAGGGTGCATGAAGCAGGGGGACTGCGATACCTACATGTTGGGACAGGTGACGACCTGCTTAAGTTGTGATGGTGCTGCAATATCTCCTGAAAAGCTTGACAAGACAATTGAGCAAACCCGTAAGGATTTGCTTAACTATTCAAAGGGCTCGGGGGAATACCAAATAACTGAATCTGAATTAAATAAACTCACAGATTTTCATACCAAGCATGTTAAGAGTAAATAATATGGATGCTACTTATAACAATGGCGTCGAAGCCTGTACAGCTGCATTTGAACGGTTGAAGTCAGGAACACCGAAGGTCGACGCCCACATTGGGCTCCCCCCGTCAAGGGTCACGCCGGCCGTTGTGAGTTTTGAAGCAGGCTTCGACCGAGGCTATCTAAAAAAATCAAGGTTGCCGCATCGTAATTTGATTCTCGAGATCGAAGCTTATCGGAATGGTGCCAAGGCTAAAGCGCCCAAGTTCGCGAATGATTTAAAGATTGCTCAGAAGAAGTATAAAGATCAGTCAAAAGCTGTCGACGAGATGACCTTACTTGTCCAAAATGTTGTCGCTCAAAATTTGCAGCTCGTCGAACGTGTACGGTTGCTAGAACAGCAACTACTTGCTCATTCGAATGTGTCGACCATAAAAAATAATCACTAACTTAGGCGGAGGGAGTGTTCACCTCTGCTACTAGCTTTTGCTGTACCACCTCGGAGACCTGGGCACTGATCTTGCAAACTTCTAGGAGTCGACCTTGTCTTTAAAGACGGCATTCGCGGCGGTGCTAAAAAAGGATACGCGCCCCCAGAGGGCTTTCACCGAAAAACGTCGCTGAAGTCAGCATTCGAACATACGTCTCAAAGCTGGAACGGGCGCAGAGCAGCCTAACCCTTGCATGGCTGATTGGTGGGTTTCATTCGTTGGAGACGTCGCACCCGTCGCTAGCTTCACCGCTGAACTTCAAGAATGCGCAACGCGTGCCGTTGGACGTTCAGCTCAAGCCTTTGGACAACGCCTTGTTGGTACGGCGCCTTCTGAACTGTGCGCCATCCACAACACCTTCGCAGACGCGCCTCACCTGAGAACAAATTAAAAATCTTAGGCGACGGCAAGCCGAACCATCCCCGGTGTTTCAAGCATGCCGTGAATACTTACCTAAGACCTTATCTAGCATGCGCAATGAGGATCAAGAAAGACATACTGTAGCCCTCCGGTTGGCGCAGCGCTATGATCCAGTGATGTACTGACCTAGCACGGGTCTGTACGCATGGAGGCGCGGCAATGGCACGGATTCGCAAGCTCGAAATTCAAAACTTCCGCTCGATCCAACACCTGACTTGGTCACCCGCCCCCGGCTTTAATTGCCTGATTGGGCCCGGTGACAGCGGTAAGTCCACCATCCTGGATGCCATTGAGCTTTGTATTGGCACCAGGCGCACATCCCCCTTTGGCGACAACGACTTCTATAACCTCAATGTCAACGCCCCCGTAGTCATAGCGATCACGCTAGGTGATTTGCCGGACGACCTGATTAACCTCGACAGCTATGGCGACTTTCTTCGTGGCTTCGAGGACGTATTCGACACCGTAGAAGACGAACCTGGGTTTGGGCTTGAAACAGTACTGACCCAACGTCTGATCGTTCACAGTGACCTTGAGCCGCAGTGGAGCCTTTTTTCCGAGCGCGCCGAGCAACAGGGGTTGGAGCGCAACCTTTCCTGGAAAGATCGCTCCCGTATCGCACCGGCGAGAATTGGTAGCTTCGCTAACACGAATCTTTCCTGGAGCCGCAACTCCATTCTCAATCGCCTGACGGATGAGCGTCCTGCGCTAGGGGAAGCACTCGCTAACGCGGCCAGGGAGGCACGGAACAATTTTGGGTCTCAGGCGGGCGAGCAGCTTCAGCAGCCGCTTCAAATCGTAAGCGAAACGGCAAGAAGCCTTGGCGTTCCAGTCGGCGTATTCGCCCAGGCACTACTTGATGCACATTCGGTGTCGATCGGTGATGGGGCAATCGCGCTGCACAATGATCAAGGCATACCCCTGCGGTCATTAGGCACGGGGTCATCTCGTCTGTTGGTTGCGGGGCTTCAACGCCGCGCCTCCCAGGCTGCCTCAATGGCTTTGGTTGATGAGGTCGAATTCGGGTTAGAGCCCCATCGATTGGTTCGATTCATGGACTCCCTTGGAGCCAAGGAAGCGCAGCCGCCACTACAGGTGTTTCTGACCACCCATTCGCCGGTGGCGCTGCGCGAGCTCTCTGGTGATCAGTTATTCATCGTTCGTGCTCTCAACGGAGCCCACCATGTGCGGCAGGCAGGCGTAACCGACGCCATCCAGAGCACCCTTCGCGCTGACCCCGAAGCGTTTTTGGCAAAACGAATCATCGTGTGCGAGGGCGCGAGCGAAGTCGGTCTCATGCGTGGTCTGGATCAGTTCTGGTGCTCGGAGGGACGACCATCATTTCTGGCTACTGGTGGTGCATACGTAAACGTAAACGGCGGAAGCCCTGACAACTGCTACGTGAGAGGCAAGGCGCTGTTGAGCTTGGGCTACCAAGTATTCGTTATCGTGGATGCCGATAAGGAGGTGACGCCCGAAGTGCAAAACGCTTTTCTTCAAGCTGGAGGGCAGTCAGCGACATGGGGCCAAGGCCGCTGCTTAGAGGTTGAGCTTTTCCAGAGCCTCTCTGACCAGGCCATTGATGCCCTACTGACAAAGGCGCTTGAAGTTCGTGAGCCTGAGCTTGTGCTAGCCCACATTCGTGAAAAATCTGCCGGCGCCCTAACGTTAGAGGTTATCCAATCTACGAGGCCAGCGCTTCCCTACCCCCCAACGGTTCGAAGCGTTCTTGGTGTTGCCTCAAGCGTTCGCAGAAATGGTTGGTATAAATCGGTCACCACCTACGAGTACATCGCCAAGCACATCATTGGCCCCGACCTAGCAAACGCGCACCCAGGGTTTCGGGCGATTATCGACAGGGTCAGGGACTGGATTCATGCCGCCTGAAATCAATCTCCTCGCTTTTGAGCGTGGCTCGGTGATGGCGCCTGCGGGGTGCGGAAAAACACAACTCATCGCCGATACCCTCGCTCAGCATGCTGGCGCCAAACCTGTGCTGATTCTGACCCACACCAACGCTGGGGCTACGGCGCTACGCGCCCGAATGGCACGCGCGAACATCCCCAGTGCCTCGTATGTGATTGCGACGCTTGATGGGTTCACCATGAAGCTCATCAGTAGGTTCCCAGCCAGAAGCGGACATGATCCTGCGATCTTGCGCGTAGAAAGCCCAAGACATGATTACCCTGCTATACGAGCAGCCGCCTTAAGGCTGCTAAGTGCCAGGCATCTCGATAGCGTGCTGCGAGCCAGTTATGCGTACCTTCTGGTCGATGAATACCAGGATTGCAACGAGCCACAACATGCAATCGTGACATGGCTGGCGCTCGTGCTGCGCACTTATGTCTTGGGCGACCCGATGCAGGCAATCTTTAACTTTGGACAGAACAGGCTTGTCGACTGGACTATCGACGTGATGCCTCATTTTCCACCACTAGGTACTCTAAACATTCCGTGGCGATGGCGCCGAGCAGGTACTGAAGCGTTAGGCGTATGGCTGCTGGATGTGCGGACGCGCTTGCAGCTAGGTCAGCCCGTTGACCTACGTGCTGCGCCTCGTGAAGTCGAATGGGTGCAAATAGTAGCGGCTACGGCAGATGCCCAGCGTCGCGGAGCTGCACTAGTACGAGTTCAGGCAGGCCAAGGTGTCTTGATCATTGGTAACTCAGTTGATACGGCGGGTCGCCAACGACTCACAAGCCAAACCGCCGGAGCCACCATCGTTGAGAGCGTCGATCTGCCAGACCTCATAACGTTTGCCCGATCATTCGTTCCCACTGCTGATCAGGCCCTGAATGATCTTGTTCAGTTCGCCGCGCGTATGATGACAGCGGTTGGAGCAGCTGCATTTATGCCCAGGGTAGAAATCATCCGCAATGGTCGAAATCGAACCGCGCCGACCCCTGCCGAGCAATGTGCAGTGACCTTCCTCAATGCGCAGACTTACAGTAGCGCTGCCGAACTGCTGCAGTGCTTCTCCAAACAGCAGGGTGCGCACGTATATCGACCTGAGGTTTTACGCTGCTCTCTGGCGGCGCTGAGGGCTGCTGAAACCGGAGCTCTTACCCTGCCTGCGGCTGCAGTCCAAATTCGCGAAAGAAACCGCCTACTGGGCCGCCCACTATCTCGCCGGGCAGTAGGCAGCACGTTACTGCTCAAAGGTTTGGAAGCCGACGTCGTAGTGATTTTGCAGCCTGAAGAAATGAACGCCAAAAATCTCTACGTGGCACTCACTCGTGGGGCAAAGCGGGTGCTGGTCTGTTCCGATACCCCAATACTTCAACGCCCGGCAATCTGAACGGATACGTCGCAGAGCGATTAACCCCCACCATGAGCGTTTTGGCGGATGCCGACGCACTGACTCCGAAATATTATTGCGGCGCAAATCGCCCAGAATCCTGTATTGGAGCTTTCGACCAGTAGCTGGCACCTCTGCGTACGAAATCCCTTGCCAGAAACACGCCCAAGCTATACCGCATTGAGGTATAGCTTGGGCTTTTCCGAGCCGCCTTTGAATGCAAGCTCTCGGCTTGACTCGGCAGCGAAGCCAAATAGAAGCTGCGCTGTTTCAAATGGGGATCGGCTAGCTGGATCCTGAGCACGCTATCAGCCCTAACCAACACCTGATTCAAATAAACGTTGCCCTAGCCCATGCCTTCCACCTAACGAGGACTAGCGCGAGCGCACCCTACGTAGTCATCGAATCATCTCAGTGCCATCAACTCCATACAAAATCTTGCCTTCTACTACAGATCGCCACGCCGCCCGCTCGGGATACTTCAACTCATCATCTCGTAGCCTCTTGCGTGCATGAGCTTTGAATTCGGCCATAGGGCAGTAGGCGGTAATGAGCGACTCCTCTTTAGGAAAACCATATGCCTGGCCATTGGTTGAATCCCAACTGCTGCTAAAGAACTGAAGCGCGAAGCGATCAAGGCTTGGCTCGTTGGCTTTCATGAAGCCAAAGACCTTAGGGCACGCTTTAGGAGCTAGACGCGACAGCGTCCACAATATGAAACCCGCACGGTTCTTATCCAGAAGGTTTCCCCTCCTCGCCGCCTCGGTCACATTGGCCGCGAAACCCGCAATGATGTTGTCCTTTAGATCGGCTGCAAATTCAAACTCAGCCCCATGCCTGTTGCGGGTATCCAGATAACTTCGCCTCAGAATTTCTGCCGCGCAAGTGAGCGCTTCGGGATCGGTCACCGTAGTTTTGATGACGGAAGTAAAGTCTGCCCCCTTGTGGGCATCGGTAAGCATTCTGATCTTCTGCAGCGCCAGATCCTCGACTCCGGCACTGAAAAATAGCTTAGCTTCATTGCGCTCTACAAAAATTGGCGTGTCCACCAGCCGGGCTATCGAAACACAGGTGTCTTCGATATCGTCTATCTCATCCGCCGGAAGTGACGAGCCGACCTCACCAACCATATCGACGAACTCAACACAGTTTTCTAGGCTCAAGCCAGAAACGATCTCATCCCTCTGTCCGGATCGCTGAAGGTACTGGCGAGCGGCTTTGATGCTCACATCCCCATCCGTGACGCTAAGCTGCAATGCGACGATCAAGCGCGATGGGTGCGATATGACGCCCTCTGCATAACTGCCTGCTCCAAGCGAACGGCTTTTCTCAGCCACTGCCACCGCAGGAAAGAGGAAGTGAACGACCTTCTTCACGGCCGCATCCGTGCAAGCATCGTAGGCGCGCTTGCGATCCTCCACCCCGGCATCAATGAGTGCTTGGGTATCCCCGAGCTCATAAGCATCAGCGGAGAGTCGCCCCACAAACAGTCGAGGTTGTTTTTTCAAAAGCTCAAACACTGTGGGCGCTTTCACGGAAAGAGCTGCCATACCCAAAATGTCTGCGAATACGATTTCCCCCCGCAGAAGCGGCTCCATGAGACGCACAGCATTGAACACCCGAGCGACGTCCCGAGGTTGATCAAGCAACTCGCGCAGGCCCGAGTGATAGAGGAAGCCTAAACGTTTGTTCTGATCCTCAAAATGATTGCCTAACGCTTCGGAGTCCAACGCTGCCAAGGCATTCTCAAACAACCTGGCGCGGGCCGCCAATGACAAATTAGGGAGCGGCATTCTCACCTGCACAATCTTGTCCAGATATGACGCTGCATGCGGAACGTTCAAGTTATGGAGGGCGCGGCTGATGTATGCCGCGTCCCAGGCCACCACATAGCCCACCTGCGATAACCCGCCAACCGCCTTGATGATCCTGATCATCTCGAAAACTTCGGAAGGGAACAGACGGTCGGTGTCGTCAATGAAAACGATAACGGGACGATCAAATTTTTTTAAAGCGTCGTCCACCCTCTGCTTATACGCCTCAATATCTGGGGTTTTGTACTCTGAGACTGATCCAGTGGCTTCTCCGGCGGCCTCCACCACCGATTTGAACAGTGACGCCCATGGCTCAGCTCCCGGCATAAATTTCACGAAGTCGAAAACCTTCGCATAAGCCTTCAATTCTTTGGCGACTTTTTTGCCATCTCGGGCATGGTCACTGAGCTTGATGGCATTGGCAATGCTAGAGAGGAACTGCCGAAGCAACGCATCTTTATCCCCAATCAACCATGGATTGAAGTGAACGATGACGGGCGCAACCTCGGGCTCTTCTTTATCCAGCAATGCCTGGATCATCGCGAGCGTAGAACTTTTCCCGCTCCCCCACGGGCCTTCAATGGATAAGACGAAGCCGGCGGAACCCGATACCTTCTCAAGGGCGGAAGCGGCGATGGCTGCGAATCCCTCACGTCCCAACTGATCACGATCCAGAGCAGTGTCTGGATGAAGAGGTAGGTCGAAGTCGATATCAGCCCTGCGACCAGTTTTATTCTCACGAGCGGATTTCTTCCCCATTACAGCTCCTTATCAAATCCGGATTAGCTTTATCTTACGCACCCCAAGCACAGGCTTATGGAAGGAAAGTTTTCATGAAGGTGCGGATGATGCCACGCGTCACCGTTGACGCCTGCCCCAGTCATTCAAAGGGCCTGAAGACCTAGCATGAGGCGAGGCTTGCCGCCACAAAGCCTCAAGAATCAGCCAGAGCCCAGGTGCGGCTCATTCATCACGTCAGCTTTCGGCCTAGGCGCTTCAAAAATTGCACTCAATAGTTGCATATTGACATTACTTTCTTAATATACCCCGCTCTCCTCTTCCTCCTTCGGGGTGCCACATGCTCGACCGATTGAAAAAAGACCCATCCGAGGTTCACGAACTTCTGCTCAGACAGCAGCTTGTAGAGCATGAGCCGACTCGCGCGGCTTTTCTCGCCGAACACGGTGATCTGATGAGCGTGGCCGCTGGCGAGCCATTGGTAACCATCGGAGAATTCGAAAGTGATGTGTATTTCATACTCATTGGCGAAACAAAAATCCATGTAGGAAAACACGTCATCAGCGAATCTTTCGGCGCAGGTAATCACATCGGTGAGATTGCAGCGCTGCAGGTGGTCGCACGCTCTGCCACGGTGACAGCTTTAGACGAGGTGATCGTCTTGAGATTGGGGAAAACAGATTTTAAGGAATTCTTGACGCAGTTTCCTGGGGCAGGTCTTGCGTTAGCCAAGGATCTCGCTGGCCGACTTGAAACTCGCAACGCCAACATCATCAAACCTGGCAAGAAACACCGTATCTTTGCGATTTCCTCATCCGAAGCGCTCGACGTCGCGCATACCGGCTATGACGCTATCCATCACGGAGATATCTTCGAGTATGCGCCGTGGACTGCAGAGGTTTTTAAGCTTGGGAACTATCCCATGGAAGACCTTGAGGCAGAGCTCATGAAAGCGGATTTTGCTATTGCCATCGCCCAAGGCGATGACATAGTTGAATCACGCAAGGCGCATTCTGCCGCTCCACGAGACAACGTGATTTTCGAACTTGGCTTATTCATTGGTGTGCTTGGCCGAAAAAGAACCATTTTAATGGCTCCTACAAAGATGGACATCAAGCTGCCAACAGACATAAGCGGTATCACCATCGTTCGATACGACACTGACATCGTAAAAAACCCAGCCAGCGCAGCGAGTGCTTGGCGTCAGGTCACCAAACATTTCCGGGGATTGATAAAATGACCCCCAAAGAGCGAGCAGAAATCACTCAAGCGGCAACGCAGGGTTTGAATAGAGCCATACGTAACTGGAACCAAGTAGGCTCCCAGATGCGCAAGGCTATGGTGTTGGATAGCATCTCCAGCGAAGCCTACGCAGTAAACGAAAGCGTGATCCCAGGCCACCCCTTTGTCGACGAGGAAAAGCCAGAGGTGGATGAATTTGTTGCATTGGTGGTCGACATGCGCAAATCGTCCGAGCGTCTCAAAACACGCGCAAGCTTTCCTGGAATCGAAGACGGGTTCCAGCGCGTCTATTACGAAACGTCGGCTCTACTTCCGGCCTTGGCCCAGACCGCCCTGCACAAGGACGGTCATGTAACCGAGTATCTCGGAGACGGTGTCTTGATTCTGTTCAGGGTCGACACAGATGATCGCCCAAAAACGATCAAGGCTGCCTACAACGCGGCCGCAAGGTGTGTTGATATAAGCAGAAAAATCGTCAACGACCTTCTTTTCGAAAGGTTCAAGCTACCAAGCCTAGATATAGGTGCCGGCCTCTCCCTGAGCAAGGCGATGGTGACCATGGTGGGGCTCCCCGGCAGCATGCAACCCAAAGCTATCGGGCAATGCGTGTGGGAAGCATCGAAGCTCAGCGCCGGCTACAACCGCGTAAATGTGTCTGAAGATTTGAAAACCGCTTGGCCATCGGTAAAGGGCGGGAGTTTGAAATTTACTCGCCTGGACTCACACAAATATTCCGTGCCTGGCTTCGAGGTACGTAAAGCGGGCTAGCTCAGCATGAGATGCAGGCTCAATTTACTAAAACGCTCATGGGGAGACAAAGCCCCTTGTGCCCGTTTTCGCTCATCATAGATGATAAAGATGAAAGCAACATTCAAGGCGATTCTTCCGAACAACAATGAGGTAGAAGCGCAGCCTTACGGCGATCGCTAATACGGCACGGACAAAATTACCCCCGACATCGCTTTCGAGGATGGCATACCGCTCAGAGGGGAAGATCGGAGGTTGCGCGAGCACGTTGCTGGAAACGTCGACAGCGCTTTCAGAGGCACGACGGCGACTTCCAGTATCAACTCCGGGTTTGGTCAGGGAGCAGCGGCTTGGGCCCAACTGGGGGGCTGGGTCTACCATATAAATCGAGCGCAAGGCTGGGACACTGAAAAAGAGCTGCTGGGGAGGATTCCACAGTTGGGTCTCTTCACTGGATTAACTCATAATTAAAATGTGATCCGACACCATATTCGACCTGGACGCTGATGCTGCCCTGAGCCCTATGCCGCTTCTTGTTCGAACAAACCCTCTCCATCATCTTGTTAAAACTGCTGACAACCCTCACCCCCCGCCCTCAAAGTACGAACATAATGACGGGAGAGCACTACTCACCACAAGCGGCACTTTAGAGCCTGCTTATCACTGAACTAAAAAGTTCTAACGTGTTTTCCCTCTAGCGCTCTGAGGACGCTTGTAAGCTCATACCTGGCAATTTTTTTACCGCGAAAGCAAACTGGTAGATCACCTGCTTCACTTGAACTTTTAGACGCTTCATCTTCTGCCAAATAACGCAATCGGTTAAGAATCAAACTAGAGAACGCTCGCAAGGACTCCTGCTGACTAAGCAGCTGCTCATCGGATTTTAGCCAAGATTTTAGCTCTTCCAAATCTGACGCAGAGTACAAAATATAGAAATCTGTAGATTCTGCCTGTTTCGCTGCTATCAAATTTCTTGACCAGCGGCGATTATTCGTTCTATTTTTATAAATGCCCCTAACCAACATGATGAAGCCAAAGCTATACAGAAGCAACATTAGCGCGATAAATCCAATACTCATCATATTGGGATAGGTGTAACCTTGCTCCGTCACCAAAGTAACGTTTAGGATCTTCCTTGCAGACCATTCGATCAGATATCCAAAAGGTACGGTCAGAGTCATGAAAACCACAATACCGCCAACAACCTTCCCGACACCCAAGAAATTTTTTATATTAGCAAGACGAAAAATCAACTTTACGAGATCGGTCGGCCCTATCCGCTTCCCGTAAGTCCGAACCATATAGGGAAAACAGATTGAGCCAAGCATTGCAAAAACACATAGCAATAAACCTACAGTGACCCATCCTTGCATATCTGATTTTTTAATCAGATCCAGGAGTTTTGTGAATAGAAAAAAACCGACAAGTATCAGCGGGAGAAATGTGATAACGACAGGAGGCATTACCCCTCGAATCATTTCCCGCCTCTTGGTGGCATCACTGTGGTCTGGAGCAAGTAATCGGGTTCGCTCCAATACCCACTTCGGTATGATATCTATAAACGATGAAACCAACTTACTTATTATCTGAAATCGTTGACGAATCTTGTTACTGCGCTCTACCACAAAGTTTGCCCCCAGAAGCTCAGGCAGTCTTGCAGCCAACGCCTCGATGCTGAGTTGTGAAGCGCGAGTTTCAGCCTGTATGACCTCATCAGAAAGCGCCTCCATCACTTGTTCCTGAATTTCGTTAGGCAAGTCCGGAGCGAACACGGCTAATCTGAACGCATGCGCACACTCGGCTCTGGTTCCCTCACGAAATGCAGTACTCAGATAGCTCAAAAGATTTTTTTGAGGCAGCAACCCGCCAAGTCGTAGAACCTGACACCGATCCTCGACATCACCACTGCTCCAACGAGGCTCTAGAAATCTTCCGACGGCAGCCGAGAGCTCTAAAGGAACATGTTGTAACCTTCGCGCTAACCCCTCCTGTAACAAAGCCAACAATGGTACCGCCGGCTCTTGATGCCAATCGTAGAAGGTGACCGAGGAAGGTAGAGGAGCAACGGATTTCCAAGCAGGAACCTGACGTATCGCGCGCTCATCTATAAATGTCCGCGCAGTTTCGAGCAAACCTTGAATTTCGCTAAATTCGCAGATTTGCAACAGCGTTACTGCGTACTCACGCCAGCGGGCTCAGTTAATAGATTTTCTGGAGAAATGACTTTAGGATTTTTCGCTAGATACCCCACGAACAAAGCCTCTTGATATCGCCGATGGGCGAATGCAAACCGACGATCCCCGTTTGCAGCATTAGGTACATCTGCCCTGCCAATTTTGCAGTCCACCAGCGCAAGTACGAGTCGCTCAATCGACTTTGTAGGCACTTCATCATCAGGTAGGTGCGCTTTGATTTGGTCAAGCGTTGGCGCCAGACTAAGATTTTCATTTTCTGCAAACAACCGTGCAAGGCGCTCTGCACCTCGCACTAATTCTTCGGCAGTAAACCGATACTTTAGTAGCAAATGTTCAGGCTCTCTACTTGCCAACCTGTCAATATGCCTTAATAGTATGTCATGATCATTACTAGGTGCACGATTCTCGTCCCTTACATACCGACATAACAGCGTTAAGAACAGAGGAGTGGAGCCGGTACTGCTATGCGAGCCCGCAAGGTGCTGGCGAACTAATTTCAGACGACCTTCTGGCAAAAGTGAGTTCTGTATCAACTCATCTTGCTTTTCCCCGCTCAAAGGCAATATCCTCAGTTTCTTCCAAGGCAGAGCTTCAGGCCCTTTGAACTCACGGGACGCAAGAATCCCTTTGCACTCACCCATCCCATCCAAAAATTGCCGGATGGCCTCCGAATATTGCTTTATGACGGTACTGCCTATTGCGGAGTGGAGAACCGCCGGGATCTCGTCAAATGAGTCAAACAAAAAAAGCCAAATACCTCGATTGCAGTAATCATCCCAGTTCTCACGAACATAGGACGAGGTGTCGGCGTCTCCACGACGAATATTCTCCAGTACAAATTTTCTAACATCATTCGCTGAAACGCTTGAAGAATATCCCTCTTCCATCTCCCGCAAGTTTATGTAGAGCGGTACGATTGCGTCTTTATCATTCGTTTTTTCCCATGCTCTGCAATTTGCATAGCTAGGTGGCGGAGTGCAACGCTTTTTCCGGATCCTGGCTCCCCGACCAACTGAAGTGCACGCTCAGCGCTGGATGTTATGGCCCGTACGAGGGACGGTTCTTTACGCAGTCCGAAAGATTTCTTTCTTCTCAACCGATCCCACGCACTTGCGTAATAACCGCCCTCGATTTCAACTTCAGCTTCAAGATCAGTAAAGTTATGGTCATTCCAGTTCTCCGCCGTCGACAACTGGACGAGATCTCTAATCATAACATTGCAGAACTGCTTACGCCGCTTGACCCTGTATTTATTATCCGCACTCAAAAGTATGGGCAATCCGCTCGACTTGTAAGCAGTCACCAACTTAACCAACAGCTCTATTGTCTTATTTACAGTTCTTAATATCGTGGCTGCTGCTGCTGCGAATACCAAAACCAGCAGGAGAGCTAAGACAAGCCAATGCCATAAATCTCTCGACTCGTTTGAATTTAACAATGTACTGATGATCTGAAATGCGTAATCGAGCCCTTTTTCTCCCAGGGCTGCTGCCTCTTTACTATCTGCCACCTAAAGCTCCGTGCCTATATAATCAACTGAATTTTAAGTTAATCCTGCAGCTTACTATTACCGATCTCATCTGCTGCGGCCATACACACCCATTCGGGGGCCCACGTCCTGCCACGTCCGGGGAAGACTTCCCAAGACTGGATGATCAAAAAGATGAACTGAGACAGATTTCGCTTTTACCACGCGCCACATAGCACATTGGCATCACACGAAATGATGAGGCCGGCGACGTCTGTTGGCAAGGAGATCTATCTTGGTATCGCTTTTTGTCGTGGCGACTTTAACCTCGACAGGGGATGAATCGATAAATCGTCCGCAAGCACCGGGTGCCAGACAGAGTTGACCCATTTTGTCTTGTTACCCGGCGGGTCAGAGCCGACGTCACATCGGAGCTAACACACCATCGTCACAGCGCAATGCATACCTGGTATCAGATGGGCCCGATGACCGGACGATCGCACAAAGGCTTAAACAACGCTGCGTTCAACGCGACCATTGGCACCGCTATTCTCTTGGCGCGGATGACAGATCCGGCTAATAATGCCATTCGGCCAGCAACAATTTTTCAGGGTTGAATATTTATGGCAAGGAAGAAGGCTGGCAACTCTGCCGGCACCGGCGTTCTGATCATGTTTGCGCTGCTCATTGGCGCGTTGGCATCGATCCCGAAGAACGCATGGATAGCAATTGCTGTGGTGACTTCTGTCGGAGTCATTCTCTGGTTATTGGCCCGCCGGGCCAGGCGTCAACGAGATAACACGCCTGTTATTTATGGCTCAGGTAACGGTAACGACCGAGACGACTCGAATCACGCTCTCAAAGCCTTCCGAAGCCCTCAAAAAATGCAGACAGAATCAGAATTCTTTACTGTCCAGCTGGGCTCAACTACATCTCCCTCTTTCAAGATCCCAGCCCCTACCTCACCCATTGCTGACGCACGCTGGGTGCCATATGGGGAGTCAGTTACCGTTGGCGATTTCTTGATACCTGATGGCATGCTCTATATAGGAAGCCAGCTCGGTGATTACGGCACAGCTGAGCCGTCTCTCATCAATCCGAAGCTTAGGGTCTCCAAGTCGTACATCGACGTCCAAGAACGGCTGATGTCCTACTGGCCAAGCTACGACTCGATCTCTCCAGAGGCGCGGCGGGGTTATCTGCAATGGTTGGCTGGCGGTCGTGTTGACCCCGTTGCCGACACCGGCTACGTCTTCTTGTTTTTCTACGGGCTCGAACGTCGAGCATTGATTGACGCTCCGGCTGATCCAGAAGCAACAGCAGAAATCCCGCTGATCATCGACGAGGTGAAACGCCTACTGGAGATATACGGTGAGAATCGCTCGTTCAAAGGCTACGCCACTGGACTCCTCAGCCACATTGGCGGCACTGCTACCGACCCCAATACGTACTTAGGCCGTCCACCCGAGGTTGTCTCAAACTCATACGAGATGCCATTGCCACTTCGGATTGGCTTGGGCCAACACGCTGCAAACAAACATCCGGTGGATGTTGATTGGAGCTTGGCATGGGCGCTTGCGGATCCCAACATCGGCAAACGTACTCCTGTGACACGTTGCAGTGATGTGTTTGCAACGCTGTTCAAGGTTCGCTTCGCCAGTTTTCACCCCACCGGGTTGATACTTCCACAGAACAAGACCAAGCTCAAAGCGAGCTATCGACCGGCGTCCGCTGCACTGCGCATACCCGCAACCAACATTGATGACCTGCCTGACGTCATGGCAACGTCGGGTACGCGCAAGATCCTGCAACGTCTTGTGGATGTTTGTACTACGGAGCTTGAGCCCTACAGTCGCTACCTGGGACGCAACCCCAACGGCGCTGAAACGCTGGAAGGGTTGCTACAGCTTCCTGTGATGCTGTGGCCAGCGTCGGCTCGTACAGAACTGGATGATCTTGAAAGCAGGATCGCGGATGACCTGATCGTCATGAGCTTTGGCGAGCTTGCCGGCCGTTTCAAAAGCGCCGGTGCGTTGTCGCGCGACAAAGTATTGGGTCTCGCTCGTGCCTTGGAATCTCGTCACATCGGCATGGAACCAGATGTACTTGCAGGTAGCAAGACACCGAAGGCTGAGGACAAGATTGCCTTGTTCGTGACTCATCCCGAAGACGGCGCTTTGCGAGCATCCGATGCCTACAACGCGGCATCAGTCACTTTGGATCTGGCGAGTGCGGTTGCATCTGCTGATGGGGACACCTCGCCCGAGGAAGTATCGCTGCTTTCGCAGCACATCGATTCCTGGAGCCATCTGAGCGTTGCTCATCAGAAGCGCCTCAAAGCTCATCTACAAATTCAGCTACAGCAACCTCCTACGCTCGCCAGTTTGAAAAAGCGCCTAGATCCGTTACCTGAAGACGCGAGACGAACGATCGCCCGTTTCCTCGCTCACCTTGCGCAGGCGGACGGTGTCGTTAGTCCATCCGAGGTCAAGCTGCTGGAGCGTGTCTATAAAACGCTGCAGCTAGATACCCAGCTGCTTTATAGCGATCTTCATGGGGCTGCGGCAGGTGCGGCAAGCATTTCAGGCCGTGCTTCCACCTCGACAACGCCAAAGACAGCACCCGCGAAATCACCACAATCACCTCAAGCCTTTGCGCTCGACCACGACCGGATCGCGCAACTGCAACAAGAGACCGCCGCCGTTTCAGCGTTACTGGCCCAAGTCTTTACCGATGAGGAACCGGGCGATTCAATTACCAAACAGGACAGCGAGTCTGGCCAGTCTCAGCTGCAGGCAGCTGATCAACCATCGTCGGAAAGCGAAAAAAGCAAGCCTACGAACGAGCCGAGCGCTGACATCTCCGGATTGGACTTGGAGCATTCAGCGTTCCTGCGCCTCCTGGTGTCTCGAACAGAGTGGAGTCGCTCCGAGCTTGAAGCAGCCGCCAGCGACATGGAACTGATGCTGGATGGCGCGCTGGAACAAATCAACGACATGGCCTTTGACCGGTTCAACATGCCCGTCACTGAAGGCGATGACCCCGTCGAAATTAACGCAGACATTCTGGAAGAATTAGCCCTATGAGCGCTATCAGAGCAAAGGATCGCGACGCGGTCATCCAATCCCTTCGCGCTGGTGTTGTCCCGCGCGTAGGGCAGCACTTGATTCAGGTTGGCCGGGCTGGTGAGCTCGATGCATTGATCAAGGATGTGGATCGTTTGGCGGATAGCGGTTCCGCGTTTCGAGTGGTGATTGGCGAATACGGAGCGGGGAAAACGTTTTTCCTGAACCTTGTAAGAGCCATCGCCATGGAGCGAAAGCTCGTCACCATGCATGCTGACTTGAACCCTGATCGTCGCTTGCATGCCACTGGAGGACAGGCGCGTTCGCTCTACTCCGAGTTGGCAAAGAACATGTCGACTCGCACTAAGCCAGATGGCGGTGCAATGCAGGGTATCGTCGAGAAATTTATCTCTCAGGCGAAGACCGAAGCCAAAGCCGCAGGCACTGATAGCGAGACCGTGATTCGCCAGCACCTCAGTGAGCTGACCGAGATGGTCAACGGCTACGACTTTGCCGAAGCGATTGCGGCCTACTGCAGGGGCTTTGACGAGGGTAATGAGCAGCTGAAGGCCGATGCGATACGCTGGCTACGTGGCGAGTTCACGACCAAGACCGATGCTCGGGCAGCGCTGGGCGTTCGGACGATCATTGACGACGCCTCGGTGTACGACCAGCTCAAATTGCTTTCCCGCTTTGTACGACTTGCAGGGTTTGGCGGGCTGATGATTTGTCTGGACGAATTGGTCAATCTTTACAAGCTCGCCAATACGCAAGCGCGCAACGCCAACTACGAACAAATTCTGCGAATCCTGAATGACTCCCTTCAAGGTTCATCCGAGGGACTGGGCTTTGTCTTGGGCGGCACCCCCGAGTTTTTGATGGACACTCGCCGTGGGCTGTTCAGCTACCCAGCCCTTCAGTCGCGGCTTGCAGAAAACTCCTTCGCAAAGACGGGTCTCGTTGACCTCTCTGGCCCTGTTATTCGCCTCACCAGCCTGACGCCTGAAGACTTTTATGTCCTGCTGCAGAAGCTGCGTCATGTGTACGCAGGCGGTGAACCAGAAAAGTACCTGCTTCCTGACGAAGCGCTGCCGCTGTTCATGGCCCACTGCAACCAGCGAATGGGAGAAGCGTACTTCCGGACTCCACGCACCACGATCACCGCCTTCATCAATCTGTTAGCGATCCTTGAGCAAAATCCTGGCTCTGACTGGAAGACCTTGCTGGGTGCGGTCGAAGTCATCAAAGACTCCGGCGGTGAGGAAGACACCAAGGTTGATGCGGATGACGAACTTGCCACCTTCAAGCTCTGACTCCTCAGGTTTTGAGCTGCTTGAAACCCGGATCCAGCGATGGATCTGGGCTGAGGGCTGGACATCACTAAGGGACGCGCAGGAGCGCGCAGTGCCCGTTCTCGTGGATGCTGATCAGGACGTCATCATTGCAGCGGCGACTGCTGCTGGTAAGACAGAAGCGGCGTTTCTGCCCATTCTGACCAACCTTCTCAATCGTAATGATCCGCCAGGCTCGGTACTGTACATCAGCCCTTTGAAGGCGTTGATCAACGACCAATGGGGCAGACTTAGCCAGCTCTGTGAGCAGTTGGAGGTGCCGGTCGTTGCGTGGCATGGCGACATTTCCTCCAGCAGGAAGCATCGATTCCTCAAATCGTCTGAAGGTGTGCTGCTGATAACCCCGGAGTCGCTGGAAGCTCTTTTTGTTAATCGTGGTTCCAGCCTAGGTGGAGTCTTTCAAAACCTTCGTTACATCGTCGTGGATGAACTGCATGCGTTTATTGGCAGCGAACGAGGTAAACAGCTCCAGTCGCTGATGCATCGAGTCGAATTAGTTGTGGGTCGAAAGCTTCCCCGGGTCGGCCTGTCCGCCACGCTCGGAGATATGCGGCTTGGCTCTGAGTTTCTGCGTCCAGGAGCTTCTGAAAACGTCACTATCATCGAGTCGAAGCACTCCAACCAAGAGCTTCAAGTGCAGGTGCGTGGCTACATTCAGCCACTGATGAGCCAAGTCCAGAAGCCCAAACTCCCCTCCTCTGAGATCCCGGCTGAAGAACAGGCGGTAGAGTCGACAGAGAGCAAAGTCGAAGACGATGACAAATCGAGCCCGGACTTCGCGATCGCGGATCATTTGTACAAAGTTTTGCGTGGCAGCAACAACCTCATATTCCCCAACAGCCGCACCCAGGTGGAATGGTACGCGGATCAGCTCCGTCGACGGTGCGAGCAGGATGGTGTGCCTAACGAGTTTTGGCCACACCACGGTAGCCTGTCCAAAGACCTGAGAGAGCAAGCGGAGCATGCACTCAAGGAAGGCGGTCACGCGGCTTCGGCAGTGTGCACCACCACCCTTGAGCTGGGCATTGATATCGGGAGCATCAAGACGGTCGCGCAGATTGGATCGCCGCCTTCGGTTGCAAGCCTACGTCAGCGTTTAGGTCGATCAGGAAGGCGCCCGGGTGAGAAGGCGACCTTGCGGGCATATTGCAAAGAGTCCCCCCTCACTGACGACTCCAGCCTGTCTGATCAGCTCCGGCAAGGGCTGGTACAGACCATTGCGATGATTCGGTTGCTGATCAAGGGATGGTTCGAACCTCCCCGAGCTCAGGGTCTGCATGCCTCGACTCTGGTGCAGCAAACCCTTTCCATTATCGCGCAATGTGGCGGCGCGCCGGCTGGCGAGCTCTGGAAAAGCTTGATCGCAGAAGGCGCGTTCCCCAACGTTGAAAATTCCGATTTCATTGGGCTGCTCAAATCTCTCGGGGAGCACGAACTCATCGTTCAGGACAGTTCTGGACTGCTATTGCCAGGTACAGTCGGGGAGCGCCTGATCAACCACTATGAGTTCTATAGCGCGTTCACCAGCGATGAAGAATTTCGGCTTGTTTGTGACGGTAAAGCGCTCGGTTCGGTACCCGTCAGCCGCCCACTCACTAAAGATCAGCGCATCATTTTTGGTGGTCGAAGGTGGCAGGTCAGAGACGTAGATCTGCAAGCCAAAGTGATTGTCGTCTCTGCAGCGCGGGGAGGCGCCCCGCCTCATTTTGACGGACTGGGTGCCATGGTGCATGACACGGTTCGGCAGGAAATGAGAACGGTTTTGGCTGAAACCACGCCATGCCCGTTTATTGATTCGGGCGCCCAGGAGTTGCTGGCTGAAGCCCGTAAGATTTTCAGTGCGCTGGGGCTTGGGGATCGTTATCTGATCGAGGCCGGCGGCAAGTGTTATCTGGTCAGCTGGCTAGGCGATTACGCTAACGACGCTCTGCGATTGCTTCTGAATCATGTCGGCACATCGTGCGACAACGCTGGACTGTTCATGGAGATCGGCGGCGGTATCGAGCAGGCAAAGCAAGCGCTTGGCGACGTAGGCAAGCTCGATGGCCGTGACTTGCAGTCGATTCTCGCGAACGTTGAAAACATGCAGCGAGAGAAATGGGATTGGGCGCTGCCCCGTCCTTTGCTGATGAAGTCATATGCGTCGATCTCGCTCGACCTAGATACTGCGATCGCTTTTGCGCGCGGCATCGGGGATTGAAACCATGATTCAAGGGGGGTGAATCGCTTCACCACTCGTTTTTTTTCAGTTGTCGACATTCACAGCTTCAGCGCTTGCGCCGAACAGGATAAGGGCATATCTTGTGTTTCAGATCATAGATAAACACTACATAATGTGTTTATAACGGTGATCTGCTTTGACAAGGGTTGTGAGTTCTCATTAATGCAGGGGATTTTGCAATGACCGATCGACGCCCAATCAACAAAGACGTTAACGTTCCCAAACCAGGTGGCGGCGTGCAGCCGCGTTCCCGCAATCAAGATGGTCAGATCCGCGACAAACGTAATGACGCAGGCAAGCCACGCAGTAAATAGATCTGGAAACCATGCCTGGTAGTCCGCATCAAATGCCAGGCAGCTTTTCTTCCGCACACATCTGCGAAACCTTCACGGCTTTCTCGCTTCGCCTCATCTGCGTCTAAATTTCCTCTTGGCCTGACAGCACATACCGCTAACAAGCACGAAACTGATCGCACGCCCCGTTGTAGGACTGCAATGCACCTGCCTGGGCCAATGCAACTCGGAAACAGAGTCGGAGCCGATCATCGAGGCGCTTTGAAGCCCTAAACTGTTCAGCGCATCACGGGGGCGTAATGCACCGCTCCGGCCAACTGCGCCCAATCCCATCCTAGCAGCGACTTCAGCGTCAAGGCCTACGTAGTAATACGAGCATCTCGAAAGTTAAATGCTGATTATCATCAACCCGCATTCGTGCCGAATACCCAACAACAATTCCGGTGCTAACCATGACTCTGTCCATCCGTAGCAAAGTCGTTGTGCTTTGCGTCGCTCCTGCTCTGCTGCTCGCTTTCATGATCGCTGGCCTCTCTGTCATGCTCCTTCAGCAGACAGCCGACGATCAGGTAAACGACACCCGCACCACGCTCATTGCCAGCCGTAAAAGCGCCTTGGAACACTCCGTCCAAGTGGCACAGAGCGCTATTGCATCCATCTACGACGCATCAGCTCCGGGAGACTTATCCGCTCGCGACAAAGCCATCAGCGTGCTCAAGCAATTGCGGTATGGAACGGACGGCTATTATTTTGGATACGACGCCGACAGCGTCAGGGTCTTCTGGGCTGACAAAGACGTCAAAATCGGCGAGAGCTTCCGCGACTTCCGGGATCCTGACGGCGTCCCGGTGATCAACGAACTGGTTCGCGTTGCCAAGGAAGGATCGCACTATCAGAGCTACCGCTTCCCTGTCCCGAACAGCGATAAGGTCGTGCCTAAGATCGGCTATGCGATGTATCTGGAAAAGTGGAATTTGATGATTGGGACGGCAGTGAACCTAGATGACATCGACGCCCAGGTTGCCCAAGTGACCGAGGAACTGAAATCACGTCGCTCCGAATTGGTGTGGCAAATCCTCGCACTCAGTATTGTCGCCTCCGTTCTTTTGGCCCTCCTAGCCGCCTGGCAGGTGAAAAGGCTTTTCTCGCCGCTTCTTCAGCTTCGAATGCAGCTTGATAACATTGCTTCGGGCGATGGTGATCTGACACGTCGCCTTCCGATTGCTGCCGACGATGAGCTGGGGCAGCTCGCCCAGGCGTTCAATCGTTTCGTAGACAAGATTCACGGTTTGATCGGCAATGTTGCCGGCATGACGTACCGCCTGAATAACCTGGTCACGGATGTAACGGATCAGGCTCAGAGATCAGAAAGAGCGATGGATCTTCAGCGTCAGGAGACTGATCAAGTCGCCACCGCTATCAACGAGATGTCCACCGCTGCTCTGCAGGTTGCGCAGAACGCCCAGGAAGCAGCCCAAGCTGCAAACCAGGCGCAAGATGAAGGCGCTGCTGCGGAACAGATTGTGAACGACAGCGTGGACAGCGTTAATGGGTTGGTAGCAAACCTGAACACCAGCGGTGTGTCGCTGACACAGCTTCAGACGGAAGTCGACGCGATCGCAGGCGTCCTGGCGGTCATCCGCTCAATCGCAGAGCAAACCAATTTACTCGCGCTCAATGCCGCGATCGAAGCTGCTCGCGCAGGCGAAGCTGGGCGTGGATTTGCCGTCGTGGCTGATGAAGTTCGCGCGCTCGCAAGCCGCACGCAAGAAAGCACCAAAGAAATCCACGGAATGATCGGAAGGCTAGAAGCAGGTACCGTCAATACTGTCAGCGCAATGAAGCAATCCGGCGAAGCTGGCAGCAAGACTCGCGATCAGGCAGTGCGCGCAATGACGTCGCTGGAGGCTATCGCTACCCTCATCTCAACCATCAACTCTATGAACGCGCAAATTGCCAGCGCCGCCGAGCAGCAAACCGCTGTCTCGGAAGAAATCAATCGAAGCGTGCAGCAAATTGCCGTTTCCATCGAGACGGTTGCACAAGACACTCAAAGAGGAGCCGATACAGCACGCGAGCTTTCTTCACTGAGCTCTGATTTGGACGCTGCTATCAAGCAATTCAGGATTTGACTGGAGCCTGTGGTCTAGTTGGAGTCGACCTTCACCACTACCAAAACCGCTAGGCGAATGTCTAAGGCAGCCCGCTCGTGGGGAAAGGGTGAAATGCCTGAAGGCTGTCGCTCGAGGGTCACAATGCAATTATCAGCCGGGAGCTTTCCGGGAGTATTTCTACGAATTCGTCTTTCTTGAGGAGTATAGAAATGGGTCATTATCGCGAACAACGAGATCGCCTCAACGAGCGCGTGGCGATGCTTGCAAGATTGGGAGACCAAGCAATGCAATCAAAGCCCGGCTCGCTTGAGCATCTTCTGCTGGTCAAAGTTATGGACGTATTCTGGTCTGCAAATAATCATATGAATGAAGAACTGGACAAGCTCCATGCCACTGGCGTGGATCAAACCATCTATCCAGATACAGTCGATGAATAGTGCTTTGGCACCGCGTTGGCAACTCCTAATCGAGCATCACCCCGCACTCATCAACCAAAAAGCGCACACATATGACCCCACCATCAATTCCGACGTGGCAGTCCTTTGAGGATCTTGTCCGGCGCATCCTTGAGGCGAACAACTTCCAAATCTTGCGCAACAGCATCCGAGGTGATGCAGGATTTGACCTAAAGGGTCACTTTGGAGGTGAGCGATGGGCTATTGAGGTAAAGTACTACCGCACCGCTCGGGCGCAGCCAACACTCATCGATACGGCGGCTGCACGCCTAGCTATCAACAGCTTCGAGGCGCAATTCACAAACGCAATTCTGATAGTGTCGTGCGTCCTTGCGAAGGACGTGAGGCAGGCGCTTGAAGAGAAACATGGCATCAACGTGGTGGATCAGGGTGACCTGCGATCCTGGTGCTCAGCATCCCCCGAGCTCATCGGAGAACTGGATGCACTGTTAGAGACAGATCCTAGCGAGCCACAAGCGTCACTACCGAAACGCGGCAGCCCAATAGTAAGCAGCAAACCACGCAGATATACACGCCGAGAGGCTGACACTCAGGGTACTGAGCTGTGTCTTGAGCTTAAAAGCTTATCGAAGGGCAAATCGTCATGGGCCAAGTACGAAAAGGTCTGCGAAAGGATTTTGAAATATTTGTTCCTCAACGATCTCCACGGCTGGCATTCGCAAAAACGGACGGATGATGGGCTGAATCGTTATGACTACGTCTGTCGCGTAAGACCGACGACCGAATTCTGGAAATTCATCATTGATCACCTCGACAGCCGATACGTGCTCTTTGAATTCAAAAATTACGCGGGGAAAATCAAACAAGGCCAAATCCTCACAACCGAAAAATATCTGCTGGAGCGCGGCCTTCGGCGCGTAGCCATCATCATGACTAGGGTGGGGGCTGAGGATCACGCAGTTGCAATGACGCAAGGCGCTATGCGAGAACACGGTAAGTTGATGCTCATCCTCAATGATGAAAAGGTCTGTGAAATGCTCCATATGAAGGAGCGCGGCGAGGATCCGACAGACTGTTTATTTGAAATCGCCGATGATTTTTTGCTAAAGCTTCCCAGATAATTCCAGGAACTGGAAAGCGCATGGCTGCAGGTGATTGGCAGGTACGTCGAACAGTGGAAAAGGGTCGCCACGGGGGCGACTGCGTAATTGCATGGACTTGACCACTCATTTGCATTGCCACTGACCAACCGTTTGCATTCGACATGACCGGAGTACGCAGTCGTGACGACAGGCAGAAAACGGCCAGAAGCTGCCTGCCGAACAGTCGCCCAATCTGATCCCTCCATGCAGCACCTTGCTCAGATACCTACCCAGTGATGTGCAATCAATATTCTCTACGTCAACTTCCTGAAAGGAGCTGGCGTGGATCGATATAACACCTACTATCGGCTGAGCCGCACCGATTGATCAAGCCCGCAAGCGGTAGTGCCAGCGCCAATCAGAGCGCTAGCCCCACCCAAGCTCAAGGCTGGAAATACTCAGCCCCCAACTCGTTACCCAAGCACTCCTTCAATGCGGCAGACAACTTGTATACCGCGCTCAAAGGGCCGTGATGAATACCCACACCTGAGATATCGCCTGCCGCATTTCTGCTGAGCGTTACAACGCCATGGATGGCCACGCCGCCCAAAACCAGCGCGTCGTATTCGAGCAATTCTCTGTCCGCGAAAGCGGCCCGGAATACCACCGAGTGTTTTTCATACATCCCGCCTGCGGCCTGTACGACCTTGATAATCGCTTCCCTACCCTGCAACGAGCGATTGAGGACTGATGAGATCAGGGTGGCATCCGGCGTCAACTGATGCAGCCAGGGTGGCGATAATAACGGTGCAGACGGCGGGCTCATGACACGATCCTCAATACGACCTTGCCCTGGGTGCTACCCTGCTCCACCCGTGCATGCGCGTTCGCGCCTTCACCTAATGGAAACTCATGACTGACGTGCGGCGTCAACTGGCCCGATTCAACCCACGCAGCGAGTTGTTGCATTCCGGCGCTATCGGGCTCAACGGCAACGCTTGAGAAGCGTCGTCCAGCGGCCGCTGCCAAGGCTGGCAGGTGAGCATGACTGAGCCCCAATGCCGTGACGACAATGCCGCCTGGCTTGAGCACCGACAATGAGCGTTCCGCGTAACCGTTGCCCACGGTGTCAAACACCACATCAATGTCACTGAGTACTGTGGTGAAATCAACCGTCTGATAATCGATCACTTCATCGGCCCCAAGGCTGCGAACGAAGTCGCGTTTACCGGCGCTGGCGGTGGTCGCGACATACGCCCCGAGCGCTTTGGCAATCTGCACCGCGACGTGACCTAACCCGCCTCCGCCGCCATGGATCAGCACGCGCTGGCCCGGCTCAACCTGTGCGATTTCGCCCAACGCCTGCAACGCTGTCAGCCCAACCAGTGGCAGCGCCGCTGCTTGCACATGGCTAAGGCGCGCGGGTTTTAACCAGAAGTGGCGCGATGGCGCGGCAACGTATTCGGCGTAGGCGTTGGCGGCACGCGGGAATAACGGCATGCCGAAAACTTCGTCTCCCACTTTGAAGCGAGTAGCACCAATATCGACTTCTTCAATCACCCCGGACACGTCCCAACCCGGCACGAAGGGTACTTCACCCAGTAATGGGAATACGCCCGATCGTACGATCAGGTCGACAGGGTTGATCGAAGCCGCATGCACCCGCACCAACACCTCGGTGAATTTGCGCACAGGCTTGGGGACATCGACCAACTCAAGCACCTCGGGGCCGCCTACGCGGTATTGAATCAAGCTCTTCACGGTTTCAAATTCCCAGATAAAAGCTCTGAAATAGAGCTGGCGCAGCTATACTCGGCGACGTGATCTCCTTTGTAAATTAGGCACCTTTAAGTGCTATAGGTACCCAATGGATACTACCTTCAACCATCTCTCTCGTACCGAAATCGGTAAAATTCGGGCAGGTGACGTGTACGACGTCACCTGCCCGTCACGCAGCGTGATTCAGATGCTCGCGGATAAATGGACGATGCTGGTGATCGATTCCCTGTCGCGTGGGCCGATGAGATTCGGCGAACTGCGCCGGCAAGTGGGCGGCGTGACGCAGAAGATGTTGACTCAAACCTTGCGTTTGCTGGAACGAGACGGTCTGGTCTTGCGAGAGGTCTACCCGAGTGCGCCGCCCAGTGTGGAGTATTCGCTGACGCCGCTTGGGGTCAGCATCACCGCAATCACTGAACAGATGTGCCTCTGGGCGCAGGACAATTTAAAACCGGTGTTGGTGGCGCGGCTCAATTACGACACCCGCATGGCTCGGGAGGAGCAACTTCGACCAAGCTCCACGAAAGCGCGTAGCGAACGATAACAACCCACTTAGCCCCTTAGCGATCCGCGCATTTCAGCATGCTATCCAGCACTGGAAGAAGCTGCCGGCCCCGTGCTGTGAGCGGCAATCCACGCACGGGGAATCTCATCGTAAATGGTGCGAGTGAGCAGCCCATCGTGTTCTAACCTGCGCAACCACTGAGCCAGCATTTTCTGCGAAATCAGGTTCTTCATCCTGTATGGATACAACCGAATGTCTCCTTGGGGTAGATTCTGTTGAAAAAGTCGGATGCGGTTTTCAAGTCAGAAAAGCGCGCGCGTGAGATTGAAATCTCGAATCGCCGTAAAGGCATTCAGACTCAGATTTCACGTAGCAATGCGCAAAAACGGGGCTTTCACCGATCAGTCTTCTCGCCGTTCGAGAAAACCGACTTTTTCAACAGAGTCGGTCGGTTGCAGTCCTTGAGTGGCATCCGCTGAACCCATCAGCTGCAAACAGCTGGTCAGCGCGAATGCTAATGACTGGTCAAATCGGATGCAAACGACTGGTCAGTAGCGATGCGATTAGGTGGTCAAGTCAGATGCAATCACGCAGGCGACCACTTCAACGCACTAAATCGTTACTTGGTGAGCCAAGACTCAACCTCATCACTACAGTGCTCAGCTTTCCAAGCTTTCGGCGTCTTATGATTTCCGCCGTTAGTCTCGACCAGCTGTAAGCGTCTGCCGAACACATCTTGCACCAGCCCGTTTTGGTGCGGGGTCAGCATATGAGCGAAGGTCAGTGCGCTGTGAACCAGCTGGGGTGTAGCACAGGAAAATGTTCCTTCAGCCAATCCACAAATGCGTCGACCTGAGGCGCAAGATGCGTTCTGCTTGGATAAAGCACGGATACCAGGCGAGGCTTTGGACGAAATGCCCTGAGCACTTCAACCAGTTCTCCGCTTGCGAGGAATGTCTCAACGGCAATGCCAGGAGCTTGAACAATGCCGAAGCCTGCAACACCGCACTGAACGTAGGCATTCGACTCATTCACAGTGATTCCACCATGAGGCGTGTGTGGACGATCTTTGCCGTCTACCGAGAAGTGCCAAGGCAGCGGTCTGTAATTTTGACCGGAAAGGAAGCTTACACATTGGTGGTCTGCTAGATCTTGTAGGGTTATGGGTGCCCCGCAGGCTTGGAGATAACTTGGAGACGCACAGGTCACCATGGTGGCGGTGCCAATTTCTCTGGCCACCATGCTTGAATCCGGGAGGTCACCAATTCGCAATACACAGTCGATGCCCTCGGCGACGAGATCTACCGTACGGTCGGTCACGCCTAGCGCAAGCTCGATTTCGGGAAATGCCTCTGTAAATCTCCTAAGGCTTTCCATGAAGCTGCGCTGGGAAAATGCAGTTGGGATGTCAATTCGAAGCCGACCTCGCAGCGTCGATCCACTACGGTCGAACATGGAAGTGGTTTCTGCGATGGTTGCTAAAATCTCTTTGACGCGTTCGTAAAACCGCTCGCCCTCAGCCGTCAGTTTTACTTTACGCGTAGTGCGCTGGAACAGACGGACACCCAGCGAGGCTTCCAAATCCTGAATGGTGCGTGTGACGTGCGGGCGTCCGGCCTGCATTGCCTCAGCGACTTTGGTGAAGCTCCCCAACTCCGCTAGCTTGGCGAATACTTGCATCGACTGTAGAAGCTCCATAAGTCTCTTCTCGGGAACCTGTTAACTGGGTGATTGTTGCTGATCAGGATAACAATCCTGTTCGTTTCTGCACATTTATCTATAGCCGGGAAACCTCAACAATGTCCTCAGCGTAAGGGAGGAGCTTTCCTCACCTGCACATTCAAAATTGTTGGAGACAAAAAATGAAAGCGTGGCTTCTGAAAGATTTCGGCTTGGATAATCTGGTACAGGGCGAAACGGAAACACCCGTGCCCCAAGCTGGTGAACTGCTGGTCAAAGTAGGCGCTGTATCACTCAATTTCCGGGACAAGGCCATCGTTGACGGCATCTATGAACCTCACATGGTGCCCAAACCACTGATCCCCGTCAGCGATGCGGCGGGGACTGTCGTGGCAGTTGGCGATGGTGTCAGCCGCTTCGCTATCGGAGACCGGGTAAACTCACACCTCTACTCACGTTGGTTGGACGGCATGCCTGGCCCAGATGAGCCTAACTACTGCTTTGGATCGCCATTGCCTGGTGGTCTGGCGGAATACATGATCATCCATGAAGACAGCGCGGTAGGTGCCCCTAACAACATGTCAGATGAGGAAGCAGCGACCCTTCCAATTGCTGCTCTGACGGCGTGGTATGCGCTCGTCGATTATGGCCAGATCGAGACCGGCCAAACCGTTTTGGTTCAGGGATCTGGAGGTGTTTCTGTTTTTGCAGCACAAATTGCTACGGCTTTGGGAGCCAAGGTTATCGTCACCTCCAGCCGTGATGACAATCTGGAAGCTGTAAAAAAACTGGGCGCTGTTGCTGGTGTGAATTATCGCACTACCCCTGAATGGGCAGAGGAAGTTCTGAAGCTCACTGACGGCAAGGGAGTGGATCTTCTGCTGGATGTGGCAGGCGGTGACGGCATCAATCAATCGATTGCTGCAACAAAGGTAGGTGGACGTATCGCACAGATCGGCTTTCTGACAGGCCAAACCTCTGCCCTGAACCTGATGCCTATGATTTTCCGACAAACAACGATTCGCGGCATAGCCGTTGCTCCACGCTCGTCATTTGACCGAATGAACGAATTCTTGAATGAGCACAAGATTCGCCCGGTAATCGACCACGTGTATCCATTCGATCAAGCACGCGAAGCGTACGAACATTTGGCCAGAGGCGCCTTTGGTAAGGTAGTAATCAAAATCGAGTAGAATCAGGCCACCGGAGTTACGCCGCAAATTTCCGCATTGAAATATGCGCGGTCAGATGGCCACCCAATTATGTGGCAGCAGATCGGCAATCTCACTCGCCCGCTGCGACGGCAGGCGCGTGAGCACGGCCTTCAAGTAAGCGTACGGATCATGCCCGTTGAGCCGTGCAGACTGGATCAAACTCATGATCGCCGCCGCCCGTTTGCCACTGCGTAATGACCCTGCGAAGAGCCAGTTCTTGCGTCCCAGAGCCCATGGCCGGATCTGGTTCTCTGCCCAATTATTATCAATGGGTACGGCCCCGTCATCGAGGTAGCGCGACAGCGCTGCCCAGCGTTTTAGGCTGTAATCAAGCGTTCTGCTGATGGCCGAACCTTCGGGCACGAGATCTCGCTGGGTGATCATCCAAGTATGCAGCCTCTCCATCACCGGGACGGCTTTTTCCTGCCGTAATTGGCGCCGTAAATCTGGCTCCAGGGCGTCTCGGCCCTTCGGGCTTCCATCCTCACGCGTTCTTATTTGCTTACAAACCCATGTCACTTCCCCAGCGATACCCATGGCCTTTCCGGGGTCGGCGCTGCTTTTAAGTACTAAGTCGATGGCACTGCCATCACGAGCACCTACAGAGGCGGAAGGATCCGCACAGGGCACCAGGTGGGGCATGTGACGGGCGCGGACACATTCGATCTGCTATTCCACTTCATCACAACTGAGGAGAGATCCTTTATGGGCGTTCTTGAGGAAAGGTCGATGTAGATGAGGTGGGTCGCATGGAAATTGCCAAGCGTGGTGAATCCCTTCGTAAATCGGACATCGGAACAAAAAAGCCGCCCGAGGGCGGCTCTTGCTTCCAGCAACAGCTTACTTCACTAGCCAGGACTCAACCTCTGCGCTACCAAACTGGTTTTTCCAAGCCTTGAGCAGTTTGTGGTTGCCGCCTTTGGTCTCTACTACTTCGCCAGTTAGTGGGCTCTTGTAGACTTTTACAGAGCGGGCCTTGCGAGTTGCTTTCTCGGCCACGACCGGCGCCCCCTTGCGACCCCCACCCGCTTGCGGATCCAGAATGCCAACGATCTCACGCAGGCTGTAGCCGTACTCACCCAAAAGCGTGCGCAATTTGGTTTCAAACTCGATTTCTTTCTTCAAACCGCTGTCATTTTTCAGTGTTTCCAGCTCGGCCAGTTGAGCAGCCAGCTGCTGTTCAAGTTTGCGAAATTCTGCGAGACGAGACATGTGAAGCTCCTTGAATCCTAATGATGATGCTCAGTGGTGTAATGCTAGTTCAAAGCCCTCATGGGGTCACCTCTATTGAGTCCAAAACTGGGTTAAAGTCCTAAACTTTATCCGAAGCCGCTGGACGCCAGATGAACCTCACAGACGCGATCATTGCTCTACTGCTGGCGGCGCGCATTCACGGCACCGATCAAGCAGTCCGCGCGACTGCGAAAAGTGTTGTGAAGAAGCTGCCACGGAGCAAACGAGAAATTATTTATAAGGTGATCGACAGCAAAAGCCCACTGTTGATGGTCGAGTTAATCGCAGAGAATCTCGATACATGAAGACACTACGTCTCGGTCGGCAATCCCAAAATCGCCTGCCCTCCTCACCACCGTATGCTGGAGAATCCCCTTGAGCCAACCACTGAAAATCACGATTGAGGACTGGAACGGCGATGGCGCCATCCGCATTCCCGACGCTGTTCTCCAAGAGCTCGGTGTAGATGTCGGGGACTCGGTTTTCCTAATCGAAGAGTATGTAGGGAATAGCCGCTGCTTGATCCTGTCGAAAACGCCGAAGATCCCTGATCGCTTGGATGAACTGACTGAAGCCTGGGACAAGGCAACACCCCAGTAGAAGCGCGGAATAATCCTCCGATTACGGGTATGGTGGTGCTTTCACTCAAGGATGATCCATGGCTACGAATACTAGTAGTAACGCCCAGAAGCACCTCGCAGTTCTGATCGATGCCGATAACGCGCCAGCAGCGATCGTTGAGGGCCTGTTCGAGGAGATCGCTAAATACGGTGTCGCAAGCGTCAAGCGAATTTATGGCGACTGGACTGGGCCGCAGCTGGGTGGATGGAAGAAAGTTCTCCTCGACCACTCCATTCAACCCATCCAGCAATTCGCCTATACCAAGGGCAAAAACGCCACTGACAGCTCATTGATCATTGATGCGATGGACTTGCTCTACACCCGCCGCTTCGACGGGTTCTGCCTGGTTTCTAGCGACAGCGACTTCACACGGTTGGCATCTCGCCTGCGTGAAGAAGGACTGACCGTGTACGGGTTTGGCGAAGAAAAACTCCTCGGCCTTTCGTGGCGGCGTGCGACAAATTCATCTACATCGAACTACTGCGCGAAGATGCCGTTGCAGCTGTTCCCGAAGAGCCCAGCGCAGACCCGGCTGCACCCTTCGACGTGTCGAAACCCGCTGCAGCGCAATCGCCCAAAAAGCCAAAGGCTCCAATCGGTTTCATTGCGAAGATCCTGGACGACATCGCTGACGAGGATGGCTGGGTGCAGCTCGGCGCGTTAGGAACGAACATCACCAAACTTCGTCCAGAGTTCGACCCTCGCACCCACGGCTACAAAAAACTCAGTGATCTCATTAAAGGCTATCCCCAGTCGTTCGAGCTGCAAGCGCGGGGCAGCTCAGGTGGTACCGCAGTCATGTATGCAAGGCACAGGCAGCCGGGCAAATAACATGGGTGATCCTGCGATAGCAGTTATCTTCTCCAAGTCAGCACCCGACAGTTTCCTAGCCGAGTCATTGATGAAGTGAGAATTCCTTGACTGCCTTATCGACGGGCTTTCGGGGCCTCGCTGCGCAAGCCCATCAGCGTGAGGTTCTCGGGATCCTCCACCTGAAACACCTTTCCATTAGCTTCCCGGCGCCTAGTGAAATGCACCGCGAACTGAAATCCCCTCTCTCGCTAACGGGCATGCCCAAGGGAGAACGTCATCTCGGAGCTGCCTATAGCCGGGCAGTAGCATGGCCCCGCCACGAGCAGGCGTTAGAGTCGGAACACAGCATAAAGAATGTGTTGTGGATACAACCCCGTTATTTCGTAACTCCCCTTATCGCACGCCTTCGTCAAGACTCCGGCCAACCTGTCCCATGACCTACCGTCGTATGGATAGGGTTCGATCCACCAGTCCTTGTTGTTCACATCTGCAGTCACGGCCAGTAAAACCCCCAACCTCAAACATCCCTGTTCTTTCTCCAGGTTCGCCCCTTGGCTGTTTGCAAATTGGAAATTTTGCATCTTCTGGTAATCCGCATGCATCTCTGCCGCTTTGCCCGCTGAAAACAATTTCTTGGACTCAACCAAAATTGCCACATCATTTCCGCCAATCTGCCCCTTAACAAACAGATCCACTCGGCTGTGACCATCCACTACGTTATGGTTTGATGCCTCGGGATAGACATGCAAGCCGGCGCTCAAAGCACGAGCCGCAAAGTGAATCGTCAGGTTAGATTCCTGCAGCCCGTTACGCTCGGGATTAACCACTGGCCAATGATGCTGGACGGCATCCTGCAACGCCTCAGCGGACTGTCTGACCAGATCCTTGATTGCCAAAATCTCGCTCACCGCCATACCTCAATTTCCATCATAGTGTCCTAGGGGTTCAACGGCTCCCACCTTAGCCATCGCAAGATTGGAAAGCTCTAAAGAGAATAAATCTCGCGGGGTCTCGATGGAGGTAAATACTCCTGTGAGGCCCTCCCACATGCGGATCAACAATCACGCATATCCCTCATGCATCGGCCGATGCAGACATGGCAACGGTAAGCTCGCCTCGGTTAATCAAGATCGTCTCAATGCAGTTTCCGCAGATCGAGAGCACCGTTGGGCCGCTTAAAAAAGCCAGTGGGAGCTGAAGGACATCTATTAGATACAACCTTGGTCAACACCATTTGTACCCTTGGCTACGGTTCGTGTCGTGGACGCGCGCGTTCGCCGTCAATGGCCCGAAACCGGAAAGTGTTTCAGTTAGCTTACAGCACATTTTTCCCGACTAAGGACGCCCCTATACGTAAGTATGATCGCATCAGTCGGATAGCCAATCGGCATCACAAAGTTTCAGTGTTAGCTTACCCTTCAAGTCTTGAAGCCACATTAAAAGTGGCGCGGTCAGCTCGTCAATTCACCTCAGCAATGGCCGAGAAAAATAGGGGAAGACAACGCATGCATCTTAGGTCATTCAGCATCGGAATCAGGGCAGCAGCCGGATTCTCAGTCATCACACTAATCGTATTATTCCTTGGCTTGTTCTCTCTGATGCAGATGGCAGCGCTGGATCGAGCGACTAACCGCACAAATGAGATCTGGATAGCTGGCATTACCTCAGCACAAAAATTGTCTGTGCGTATCAACACCATACGGCTGGAAGGCCAGCGTATGCGTGCTTCCAAGGATCCGCAGGTGCGTTTGAAGAGTCAGGCACTCATCGCCAGTACTGAGAGAAACCTGGAATCCCTGATGGTGGAGTTTCGCAACCGTAAGGCTGGGAGCGACGAGGTCGCGCTGCTCGACGCCTTGAAACGCTCTCTAGATATCTATCTGCCTGCCCTGCATGATTTCGTCGCGCTGCTCGGCAACCGAGATCCCGATGTGAGGGAAATGGAGCGGTTGAGTTCTATTCTTGCGAACGTCGGCGATGAGCTGACGCACAACGTGGATCAACTGGTGAGACTCAACGAAGCCGGCGCATCCGCTGCCGCGCAGGAATCTCATCAGTTGTACGAAAACATGCAACTGATCATCAGCCTTATTTTGGCGTTATCGGTTGTAGTGACGGTTGCGCTGGCCATTGTGCTGACGCGTAGCATTATCTATCCGATACGCCAGGCAGTTTTGGTCGCTCAGACAATTGCCGGGGGCATTCTCAATGGGCCCATCGACGTCAGAGGCTCGGACGAACCTGCGGCTCTGCTCGGGGCTATGCGGGAAATGCAGACAAACCTGCGGTCGACCATTGAAGGCATAGGAGACTCTGCCCAGCAACTGGCGGCAGCGGCCGAAGAAATGACGGCAATCATGGGGCAAAGCACTCAAGGATTGCAGCAGCAGTCCGATCAGATCGCACAGGCCGCGACGGCCGTTACCGAAATGAGCAGCGCGGTCGATGAAGTCGCGAGCAACGCCGTCAGCACCTCCAACCTGTCTCAAGCTTCTGATCATGAAACCCAGAAAGGGCACGAGCAGGTCAACGAAACCATCGCTCTGATTCAAGGCTTGGCTCAGGATGTGATGTTGGCTTCCGACCAGGCCAACCATTTGTCACGGCATGCTTCTGAGATCAACACAGTACTCAGCGTGATACATAGCATCTCTGATCAAACGAATCTGCTGGCCCTTAATGCCGCAATAGAAGCAGCGCGTGCCGGCGATGCGGGACGGGGCTTTGCCGTGGTCGCTGATGAGGTTCGCTTCCTCGCCAAGCGTACTCAAGCGTCGACCGTCGAAATCGGCAACATGATCGAAAGCATCCAGACAGGAACGGGCGCCACTGTGGCGGCACTACACAGCAGTGCGACTAAAGCGGCGCAAACGCTCGAACGCGCTCGCTCGGCGGGTCAAGCCTTGGAGCAGATCACGCTAGCTATATCGAGAATTAACGAACGAAATGTGGTGATTGCCAGCGCAACGGAACAACAAGCCCAAGTCGCTCGGGAAGTGGATCGCAGTCTCGTCACCATTCGTGACCTTTCGACGCAGTCCGCGACAGGAGCTAGCCAAACGAGCCACGCCAGCGGCCAGCTGTCACGGTTAGCTGTTGACCTAAACGGCATGATCTCCCGTTTCTCTATTTGAGCCCTACCTATGAGTGATCATGCGATCAACGAAACAATAGAGCGCAGGGCTCGTGTTTGCGCAGAAAACCCTGATGCGATTTCGCCCACTCGTAAAGCACAGGGATTGCAATGGTGGGGGTGGTTGGTACTGGGCATCTCCATCGTAGCGCTGCTGGCTACCTTGTTAATCTCTTCGTATCTAGAAGCGCAGCACCAAGCAACGCTGGACGCAAGTAATCTCAATCAGATGCTGGAGACCCGCCTGAACAGCACTCTGCGTGAGGCCCAAGCAAGCTTGCAAGGTATTGCATCACATATGGATGCGACGCTTAGTCAGGGCGATGGAGCCCCATCGATTCAGCCCTGGCAGCTACGCTCATTGGTTCAACGCTATCCCGCTATCGGGCATTTTGACGTGCTCACGGTTAACGGTAGCTTCTTGTTTGATTCCAATGCGCGCCCGCCAGTCACCTCTGACGGACTGGAACAGTTCCGAGCCTCGCTTACACAGCAGGTCGCAGGACTAGGTGCGACATTCATGGTGTTGGGCAGTAGCACTAACAAGGACTTGTTGTACTTGGCCGTTCCTGTCGTTGACGGACAGCAACGGCCTCTCGGCTGGATCGCCACCAGCAAACCGTTGAAGGAGCTCATCGACGTTCTTAGCAAAATAAATGTGGGTACTCATGGCGTAATCACCTTACGTCGAACTGATCAACCGCAGACCATACTGCGAATCCCATCGCGCAAGAGCTACCCGCGCTTCTATAGGGCCGACGGGATCGATCAACTATTGGCGCAAGGCATTGAGGAAGGTTCGCTCTCGATGCGATCCCGCGTGGACGGTATCGAGCGACTGTACAACTTCAAGCGGATCGGCAATCTACCAGTGGTATCAGTCATCGGACTGGCGGCGGAGGATTACCTCGCGGGATGGAAGTACACGGCAATTGCCTCAAGTAGTGTTTGTGCGGCCCTGTACCTGCTGATCATCGGGCTGAGCTTGCGCCTGCAGACCCATCGCGCTCGTCGCCAACAAATGGCAGAAGAGTTGCGAGAATCAGCCTTTCAAGACGAACTGACCGGTTTACCCAACCGGCGCTATCTCTTGGAGCACGTTAATCAGAGCATCACAGACGACAGCGGCCGGCACCTGACGCTTGTCTACTTCGACGTAGATAACTTCAAGACGATTAATGATTCGCTCGGACATATTACAGGAGACGCAATCCTCAGGTGCCTTGCCCTACGGCTTGAGGCCCTCAAGCCTTCAGTGGAAAAGGTCGCGAGGATCAGCGGTGATGAGTTTCTGGTCTTGATAGATGACAGTGACCCAAACCGCATCGCACAACTGGTTAGCCGCATCCTGCAATTCATACAGAAACCGCTCGTATTCGATGGCTACAATTTATCTGTGTCCATTTCGGCCGGGATTGCCTGTTACCCCAGCCACGGCCACGATTTCACCTCATTGCTTAAAGCGGCTGACACCGCCTTGACGCAGGCCAAACAAAACGGGCGCAACACATGGGCTTTTTACGAGGCAACCATGGGCGTGCGCGAGTTGCGCTTTCTGCATATTCAAAGCGAACTTCGTCAGGCTTTTGAACGAAAAGAACTCCAGATTTTCTATCAGCCACAGGTTGATCTCGTTACAGAGGAGGTGGTTGGTGCGGAGGCATTGCTGAGATGGGATCATCCAATCCACGGGCAAATACCGCCTTATGAGTTTATCGCGGTCGCAGAGGCTAGCGGACTCATCGTGCCGATTGGGAATTGGTTGGTTAAGGAGGTCTGCGCGCAGGCGATGGCTTGGAATGAGACAGGCCTTGGCAACCTCAGCGTCGCAATGAACTGTTCGGCAGTGCAATTTCGTCAGGGAAACCTGGTGCAGCAAGTCAGATGGGCGCTTTACGACAGCGGACTCGACCCGAGACTATTGGAGCTTGAGCTGACGGAATCAATCCTGATCGAGCACTCCGAACATGTCATTGAAACGATGCGCGGGCTAAAAGCATTAGGGGTAGGTATGTCCATTGATGACTTCGGGACAGGCTACTCCAGCATGTCCTACCTAAAACGGTTCGCCGTGGATAAGCTCAAGATTGATCAGTCATTTGTTCGCGGTGTAATGACGAGCGCCCAGGATGAAGCGATCGTGCGCGCGATAATTACTCTAGGCCACAGCTTCGGCATGACCGTCATCGCTGAAGGCGTCGAAGAGATTGGTATTCGTAACGCATTGGCAACCCACGGATGCAACCAGGCGCAGGGTTATTTCTACGCAGAGGCGCTCAGCGCAACCGCGTTCCAGGATTTTGTACAGGATCGAATTGAGTCTTCGTTCAGATCCCAACGTTGGGTCTGATTCTTCGCGGTCGCTGAACACGATCCACGTGCCTGCTAAGCAAAGGCCTCTGGCATTCCTCTCAGGACTTGTTCGAGTTATTGACCTCCCTCGGGTGTTCGCGAGCGCTTCACCACCAATGGTGGTTTGTGTCGTGGAGGATTTTTAGCCCAGTGGGCATCGCGACCAATCACTAGAAGGTGCTGGCTGTCATCGCGAAATGCTCTCCAGTCGGCAAAAAAGTGCCGATAGCGGCAAAGAGGAACGTTTGGGCGTCAGTCTTTAGATCGCTGCCAATTTTTCTGAAGCAAAAAACGGCATTCGAACCACGGGAACAGTGGTGAAATCGGGCTAGACGCACTAGAGGGAGTCATATCCTATCCGGTACGATTATTGCTTCAATTATTGAACCAACAAGAAACTGGATCTCTAAATGATTAATGCCAACGTTCCGGCTCAGCCAAGAGCCCATGCACCAAGGCCTTACCACCAGAAAATGCTAGTAACCGTTACGAGAACGACAGGAGCGGAGGTAAACACTGAAAGCCTTAAAAAGCGCGTTTACGCCGTTGCTGGAGTCTCACAAGATAAACTCACCAGTTCAGCCTCGATCAAGAACCCTGAGCCAGACGAATACCAAGAGTCGTTCGCTCGAATGATGGTCAACTTACCAACGAGAACGCCCGACAGCCAAGCGACCGCCAGCAGCATCTATCCAACTCCAAGAAAAAATGCAGATGCCACCAAAAACGCGGTGGATAGCGTCCAAAAAAATGATGTGGCAGAGAGTAGAAGCAACGATAGCGAGTCACTCAATGCGTCTACAAGTCAACCAAAGATACACTCAGCCAGAAATGACTTCATGGATTACATGAATCAAACAGACGCTGAGAAATTGCGTCAAGAACTGACAGGCGTGACCAAGGAGCAGTACGACCAGATGTCGCCTGAGGAGAAATTAGCCGTGGATGAAAAGCTTGAGCAATTGCTCAAGAAGAAGCAAGAAATAGCGCAAGTACAGCTAAAGGCCAAAATAGCACTCGCAAAAACAATGGACTCACAAGCAATCTAAACATCACTTGTCTTGAGGGGAGGCAGGAAGAATTACTGAGAGGACTTGATCAAAATCTAAACGGTTTTAAAAATAGCACTGCCCAATCCTTCAGCCAGGAAAGGGCAGCGCGCTGGCAAATGCCCAGCCAATCTTAGGGATGTCGAAAATTGTCAATACGAGAAAGCTCTCTGTGCGACCTGATCATGCCCATCACCTTTTTACATACACACAAGAGCGGCTTTAGAAAAAAGCCGACCCAATGTCACTAAATCAGGCATAAACAATGCATCACACCTGAAAATTTACTTATGAACGGACGTGATGTGATCCAACTGGGTGAGCGCTCCACTTTCCAAAAGATTCTTGTACGCAATTGCATCAGACTCTCGATGGTACACGCCTACCAATACGTCCCCTTGCACAACCTCCCACATCGTGACGCCTGCGCTGATCGCATCATGAGACATGTGATCTTCAGTGCGCTCTTTAACAATTACTTCCATTTCGAAAGTCCTCAGATGACGGGTGCTATATGAAACATCATACGCATTTACTTCTAAAGCGCATACACAAACAAAAGTATTACGCCGGAGGCGGTAGGTAACGCTTAAGTATTATTGACGAGATGTTTTTTGTTGGCCTGTTGGTCTGTGGGCCAAAGTCTGCGCAAAGCTCGGCAAGCTATTTTCAACCCAAAGCCGAATCAGATAATTTAACCCTAACAAGCCCAGAGCATAGAGGCTCCCCCAGCCCGATAAAGAGCGCATGAAAAATTGACACTTCATTTTTTGAACCTGTACTATGATCACGATTACCCAGGTCAAGTGAGGAATACAAAAATGAAAGAGAACATCCATCCAAACTATCGCAACGTATTGTTCCACGATACGGCGGCAAACGTCTATTTCGTCATAGGCTCGACGGTTGAAACTGACAGGACACAACTGCACACAGACGGTATCGAATATCCTTACGTCATCCTCGATGTCTCCAGCGCATCCCACCCTATTTATACGGGCCAACAACGTCAAGCGACTACCGAGGGCAGGATCGCAGGATTCAATAAACGATTCGGTTCCATCAGCTCAAAACGGTAGAGAAGTGAATAGAAAGCTTTGAAATTAAAAATATACATGAGGCCCCTTGAAGGGGCTTCTTTTTGGACAGAAAAAAATCGTATTACATTAAACTAGGCACTCAGCGCGCGCTCAACACACCTGATAAGATTATCACTCTGAAAAGGCTTATCCAGGATGCATACTGCTCCGCCTTCCATTGCACGCTTGCGAATGGAGGGATCAGCAAATCCGGTCATGAAAATGATAGGAATGTTGATCCCAGATTTGATCAGCAACGCCTGTAGCTCAAGCCCGCTCATTCCAGGCATTTGAATATCGACAATCAAACATACAGTCTCAGAAAAGGCGGTTGAATAGACAAAACTTTCAGCGGAGCAAAAGAGATTCACCGAAAAACCGACAGACCTGATCAGACTTCCAACAGATGAAAGTATTGAATCTTCATTATCAATGACTGATATGACGGCACCTTGAACCATACACCTACCCTCTCACGAATAAAATTGAAAACTCTGCAAGGCCGTCCCCACTATTTTGCTACATCAGAGATCATCACTTCCATCTTGACCAAGTCCGCAAATGTTTTAGCGCACATTTTGTCCATCGCTTGCTTGCGATGGATTTTAACGGTCACCTCACTAAGCTCTAGTAGGGAGGCAATCTGCTTGTTCATCAAACCGCTTACAGCATGAGTCATGACCTGGCGCTCCCGCATCGTTAACGTCGAATAGCGAGTGCGTAGTAATGCCAACATATCGGATGAATTGCGACGCTCGTTGCACTGTTTTATGGACATCGCAACGCTGTCAAGCAACTCTTGATCACGGAAAGGCTTCGCTAAAAAATCCAATGCCCCTGTCTTCATGGCACTGACTGACATCTTGATATCCCCATGGCCGCTAATAAATACGACCGGACTGTCTATATTTTTGCTACGCATTATCAATGGCAAATCCAATCCGCTTTCTCCCTGCAGCCTCACATCCAGAATTACACAATCAGGGCGCTCTATTTCGGCCGCATTCAAAAAGCTCAATCCGGAGGAGAAAGTTCTTACCTTTAGCCCAATCGATCGCAACAGCGAACTGATTGACTCACATAAAGCCACATCGTCGTCTACAACAAAAACATCTGCCGTTTTAATAGCAGCCATTAGATGCTCACTTTGCCGAGCTGCGGCAACGAAAAATTGAATATCGCACCTGCGCGTCGTTCGCTTCCGGCCCAAATCCTGCCGCCATGGGCTTCGACTATTGACCGGCAAATAGCCAGTCCCACACCGACCCCGTGCTTCTTGGTGGTGAAGAAAGGAATGAATAAATTCTCGAAGTGTTCACTTCTGATTCCAGTTCCGCTATCACGGACGGAAACGGACAAATCACCACTAATAGAACGACTTGCAACAATAATTATCTCACGAACACCACTAGAACATTGCGACACGGCCTCTATCGAGTTAGACACTAAATTCATTATCACATGCTGAATCTGAACTCTATCTGCAGCAACCAGAGGAGTATCGCTATTGATGTGAAAACTCACGTCAATCTGATACGCACGGGCTTCACGCTTCAACAGAATATCGGCGCTTTTAAAAATTTCACGGATACAGGTCGGCTCCGCTACCCGTACACTTTCGACAGAATGCTCTCTTAGATTATTCATAAACGTACTCGTACGATTAGTTTGCTCTACAACACGCAGCAGTGCCAAATCAACCTCCGCAAGATTGGGAGTCTCACGATTCAGCCATCGCAATCCCGACTGTGCACTTGTGACAACAGCTGCAAGCGGCTGGTTTACCTCGTGCGCAATAGAGGCAATGATTTCGTTAAATACCATTACTCGATTAATATGTGCCAACTCTGCCTGATGTTGCTGAAATCTATCTTCGGATTCACGAGCAGAAGTGACGTCAATCAAGATCACGGTGACTTCAGACAGTTCATCAACTGATCCAATAGGGCTGGCAACGAAGCGAATAATTCTAGTCTTACGGTCAGCCAGGACAAGGCGGAATTCGGAATCGGTAGAAGACTGCTGGCAGCAAAGCCCTTGAATGGTCTGCAGCACCAGGTCGTGATCGTCTACGTGAGTCGACCTCAGTAGATCTGATATCAGCGGCGAATCATTGCGATCAAATCCACAAATTCGCTTCGCCTCTACAGACCACTGCATATCCATAGATGGGAATAAAAACGAAATACTCCCCGCAGCGCTCAGGTTTTGCGTGCTTTCAAGTAAAGCCTGGGTACGATGGAGAATTTGCTGCTGGAATGTCAGTCTGTACTTTGCCTCTTTTTTACCCAGTACCAAATGCGCAACGATATATATCGCGAGAAGACTGGCCAAACACGCTTCCAAGGAGAAATGTAAGTTTGAATCATGAAATAACAGATTTGATAGCACGGTCAAAAGTCCGGATCCGGACGCAACAATTATGACCCAGCGCCGATCACCGGCTTCGCCAGAAATGGCGACCACTAAAATGTAAAAAAAACTGGCAACCGTACCAAATGGGCCAATACTTTCCAATAAAAAAAAGATCAACATCAAGAGCAAAATGATTCCGCGCATAGCGGCGCCACTTGAAGACCAAGCACGCCCGCAGTCAGTTGCATTGGTCATTTTCAATCTCACCTTTTTTATCTATTGTTGCTATAAGATGCATTGCATAACCCTGTTGTCGTTGCGACTGGCGGAGACAGAACGCGTGCCGAAGCGCCAGATACAGCCCTTCGGATAACAACACCGGAAACTGAAAAAAAATCACAGCAAATCTCCATACTTATTTTTTCTCCTGGCAAACTTATCAAGCCTGCGTTTTATCGCCTCTAATTCATACCTACGTCCCTCAAAAATCGAATCCGTGTCACATTCAAAATACATCATCAGGAACCGCAGATAATCACGCTGGGTGAGACCGATGTTCAAAGCCGAAAAGGCGAGTCCGGCTAAATCCTTAATCATCCAGCGACCCGATACCGATTCACGTATTTGCGCACGGTGAAGATCGATTACGGATAACCTTATCACCCCGGCTTGGGAATCACTGTGCAGAAGAAAGTGACAAAGATAGCAGTCTCGATGGTTTACACCTGCCTCATGCATGTCTCGGATCAAGCGAGCAAGCGCGCCTATCAAAGAATGCTTAAACGAAAACGAAGGCGGTTCAATCTCCCAATGTTTAGTGAGTACTTCGAGGTCAACAGCGGGAGCAATTTCCTCCGTTACCAAGAACGACTCGGCTCGGGCTGGGTTAAATCCTCTTGACCCAAAAGCGCTCACGGTCAGCGTCGATATGCCTAGCTTCGTAAGGTGGGTCGCCGCGCGAAATTCCGATTCCGCACCTAAGACCGGGAGTTTACCTGTTATCAAATTCTTGAAAACCTCACCCCAGCCGACTCCTGTGTGGGTTTTAACAAAATATCCCGTGTTACCTAAGTCAATGCGGAAAGTACGGCGGCCGGCGACCTTCCTGAATTCTTCGCCACTGAGCGCATTCACTCTGTCAAAGGCCTCTTCCTCATTCCACAATGAATTGAAAGGTGGTGCGAGTACGACTGCTGGCCGACAACTCAACATATCTCTCAACGTCATGACTAAGCCTTCTGAAAAAATTGAATGGCTTGGTACTCAGCCGCACAAGAACTAGCTCATATGCGGATAAAAACCAAGCGCCGTAACAGCATTTGCGCAGCCAAAACGTCCTTGCCGCCATCCGCAAAACCCACGGACATTCATCCCGTTTATGCAGCACCGTTTAGCATTGGAAAGTCTGATTGATGCCAGGTTGGGTATGACGCTTGTTGTGCACTAGCAGCATCCAGACTGGCAAGTTGCTCAGTGTTGAGGTTCCAGCCAATGGCGCCTAAGTTTTCCAACAATTGCGACTCATTACGCGCTCCAATCAAGATGCTCGACACAGACGCTTGCTGAAGCAGCCAGTTAAGTGCAATCTGCGGAACGGACTTGCCTGTTTGCTCAGAAATGACATCAATCGCGTCGATGATCCGGAACAGACGCTCTTCAGGAGCTTGCGGGCCCGTCCCTGCAATATCATGAGCTCTTGTTCCTGGTTGCGCCGACTGATTGCGGCGAATTTTGCCGGTTAATTTGCCCCAGCCCAGTGGGCTCCAGATGATCGCTCCCACACCTTGATCCATCCCGAGTGGTTTCAGCTCCCACTCATAATCGCGATTCAAAAGCGAATAGTAAGCTTGATGCGCAACATATCGGGCGTAGCCATGGCGCTCTGAACATGCCAGCGATTTCATCAGGTGCCAACCGGAGAAGTTCGAGGCCCCGATATACCTGACCTTACCGTCGCGCACCAATTGATCCAGAGTACTGAGCGTCTCTTCAACAGGTGTGTTCAAATCTTGGCCATGGAGCTGCAGCAGATCGATCCGATCGGTGCCCAAACGGGCGAGTGCTTTATCAACGCCATCGATCAGGTGCATCCGCGAGGAACCATAGTCATTCGGGCCCTCACCGGTTGGAAAGGTGAGCTTTGTCGAGAGCAGCAATCTTTCACGCTTCCCCTTGATCGCTTCGCCAAGAATGCTCTCGGATAGCCCATCGGAGTACACATCAGCACTGTCGAACAGGGAAACCCCGTGATCGAGGCAAACATCAATCAAACGCGAGGCAGCGTTGGCAGTTGTTGACCCAAATCCCTTGAAAAATTCATTTCCGCCCCCGAAGCTGGCGGTGCCAAAGCTAAGAACCGGAACTCGAAGACCTGACTTTCCCAAATGACGATAAATCACGGCGATTCCTCACAAAAAATTATTGACACTCTGAGACACACCGCTCTAGTTGCCTAGAGCGGTCATTTATCAGCTAAGTAGCGTAGCTTCCAAGCTGATTTCGGCGTTGAACAGTTTTGATACTGGGCAATGGAGCTTTGCCAACGATGCCAACTGCTGAAATTGATCGTTTGTTATCTCGGGAATACTCGCCCTTAGATCCAACGAAATGGACGTGATAGCAAAACCTTTTTCTACGGACTCAATGGCAACAGTTGCAGAGGTTTCCAACTGACTGGCAGTGAATCCTTCTTCTCCAAGAATCATCGAGAACGCCATGGTGAAGCATGCGGAATGTGCCGCGCCGATGAGTTCCTCAGGATTGGTGCCTGGTCTGGTATCGAAACGGGTGCCCACTGCGTACGGATACTCTGACAAGGCATTACTAGCGGTCGAAACTGAGCCACCGCCATCCTTGAAACCACCTTGCCATTTTGCAGAACCAATTCTTTTAATTTTCACGATAAACTCCTTAGCGCGGAAGAGCAGAGAGGCATTGATTATAAAGATTTTTAGAGCAAATGAACGTCATTCACCGAAAAAGTCCTTGAGATGCGCAAGCAGTTCGTTCGGCTTTTCTTCGGAAATGAAGTGGCCACTACCCTCCACCCGGAAAGTTTGAGAGTTTTCCGCCTGAGCATCTAGGGCACTCTTTAGCCGGGGATAACCTGGCCCACCCAGCCCCAAAACAGGCATCTTAATTTTGGAGTAGGTTTCGTTGTCTTTGATGTCCTGATCGAACGCTTGATACCATCCATTTCCCGCGCGTATTGCGTCTCGGCTGGAATACGCCGCCGCATATACAGCACGATCGCGTTTATCGATAGCGGATTCGTTCTTCAGCATATAACGGAAGAACCAGGCCTGTTCTATACCCGCGCGCCCTTCCAATAAATCTTCTGGAAGCCCTTTCACCTGGTGGAATGCAAACCACCAAAGGTAAGGGTGATTCTCATCGATCTTTTCATTGAACGTTCCGGCTTCCGGAAGCATCGGAATTTTCAGATAACCGGCGCTCGGATGAGCGACATCAAGCATCACAAGCTTTCTCACCTGGTCGGGATGGTTGGCGGCAAGGCTGAAAGCCACCATCGCTCCGATGTCGTGGCCCACCACGTCGGCCTTCTCGTAACCCAACTGACGGATCAATTCAGAGATGTCTTTAGCCATGCTTTTCTTGTCATAACCGCCAGCTGGCTTAGACGAAGACCCCATGCCTCTAAAATCAACAGACACCACACGGTGCGTCTTGGCTAACTCCGGCATAATCTTATGATATGCCCACCATGTTTCCGGCCAACCAGGTAGCAGTATCACTGGCTCGCCCTTCCCTCCACTTACGTAATGCAGCCGTATCCCATTAACCTCTGCATACCCATTACTAAAACCGGGCAGAGCTTTCACCAGCGCCGCATCAGAAATGTCCTTACGCTCGGAAGCAAAAGCAAGCGAAGCCAGCGCAACCAAGGTAGAGGCCAGCGCGAGATGCCCGAGTGCGCGAATTGGTTTGATCAACATGGGTAAACCCGCCTTTTTTTAGGGTTTTCAAAACTCAGTGTCTGAGCCAAAACCTTGGCTCCAGCGTTCCCCTTGAAATATTCGGGGCCGCACGCCAAGGGTTTACAAAAAATCACCGGGTCGAACAGTCATAACAGAGCTCGCCCGCGAGCTCTGTTGCGTTCATACGATCCAACTGATCCGCCGGCACAACGCCGGTCTTGCTGTTGTTGGAGCCATCCAAGGCCAGCCAGCGTTCAACACGACTGTCGGCCACCGCTCCTGCGCCCACGTAGTCAGTGCCATCCGAAGCAAGTGAATGCGCACCGACGTGATCCGCACCCTCCGATGCGACGGATCGAGGTCTCACATGCTCGGCTCCGTTCTCTGCCACCACAGGAGGTAAAGTGTCGTCATCAGCTGCGTTGGCAATGGCATTTCCGAAACCAACTATCAAGATCAAAACCATATAAGCAGCTAGTTTTTTAATAGCATTAGACGCCTATGGACAATTTGAGCTGCGCATCCAAAAGGCGTCATCGGTTACAGAGCTTGCATTTCGCTGATTAGCTCAGCAATAAATAATCCATAGGCAGGATCAGCCTGATAAAAATGCTTAAGTTGTCGATCTACTACTTCCTTAGACACACCGCGCATAGCGCCAGCGATATTAAGAACCAAAGCGGATTTTTGTTCATCACTCATCAAATTGAACAATTTACCAGCCTGGCTGTAATAGTCGGTGTCCTCACGCTGATCGTGTCGCCCCGCTACGCCCCGCAGCGGCAGCGCCGGTTCCGCGAACGCACTGTCCTGCTTAGGCGAATCAGCGTAACTGTTGGGCTCATAATTGGGCGTACTTGCCCCGTTAGAACCAAAGCGCATCGAGCCGTCACGCTGATAAGTGTTGACCGGGCTCACCGGCGCATTGATAGGCAACTGCTGATGATTCGTACCTACCCGATAACGCTGCGCATCTGCGTAGGCGAATACTCTGCCCTGCAGCATCTTGTCAGGAGAAAGCCCTACCCCCGGCACCATATTGCTAGGAGCAAATGCTGCCTGCTCGACTTCAGCAAAATAATTGAGAGGATTTCGATTCAGCTCAAGTTCACCAACTTCAATCAAAGGGTATTCTTTTTGAGACCAAACCTTTGTGACGTCGAACGGATTCTCTGTGTGGGTTTCTGCCTGATGCTCAGTCATCAGTTGAATACAGACTCGCCACTTCGGGAAATCCCCACGGTCGATCGCCGAAAACAGATCCCGCTGTGCATAGTCTGGATCAGTGCCCGCGAGGCGAGCAGCCTCTGATGGCGCGAGGTTCTTGATGCCTTGCAGGGTCTTGAAATGCCATTTGACCCAAAAGCGAGCACCAGCGCTGTTGACGAGACAATACGTGTGGCTCCCGAAACCATGCATGTGGCGGTAGCCATCTGGGATTCCGCGATCAGAAAACAGCGTGGTTATCTGATGGAGCGCTTCAGGTGAGTGAGACCAGAAGTCCCACATCATTTGCGCATCTTTGAGGTTAGTTTGCGGGTCACGTTTTTGGGTATGAATAAAATCAGGAAACTTCAATGGATCACGGATAAAAAACACCGGTGTGTTATTGCCGACGATATCCCAGTTGCCTTCTTCGGTGTAAAACTTGACCGCGAAGCCCCGAGGATCTCGCTCGGTATCCGCAGATCCACGCTCTCCGCCTACAGTTGAAAACCGAATGAAAATGGGCGTCTGCTTACCAACGGTAGAGAAAACATTCGCTGAGGTATACTGACTGATATCGCGGCTAACAGTGAATGTTCCGTGTGCTCCAGAACCTTTAGCATGCACCCGACGCTCAGGAATATTCTCACGATTGAAATGAGCCAGTTTCTCAATCAAATGAAAATCGTCAAGAAGGAGCGGGCCTCGCATACCAGCAGAGCGAGAGTTCTGATTATCCGCGACTGGCGAGCCACCTGCAGTAGTGAGCACGTTCGGGTTAGTCATGTCTTATTCACCAATATGTATAGTTAATAAAGCTACAAATGAAACTGGATCAATCGTATTGATAGATTTATCGATAACCGAGAATCATGGAGCATCTAGATCGAAGCCAGCGAGTAGACGGGCTGTCATCTGCACCTGCTCGCCAAGATATGAACAGTCCGAAATTACCCTCTTGCATCGGCATCAATTCAGAACGCAAACCTCCACGCTTGACCAACTGTTCACCCACGTAATCAGGTACGATCGCCAGGTAATCAGTTCTTGCCAACACACTTGGTAAATTTTCGAAGTGGGGGATTTCGACAGAGATCTTTCTGTTGTGACCGAGCTCTCGCATCATTTCGTCAATCTGCACGTCGACATTGATTGAATAGTTGACAGATGCGTGGGGGCGATAGCAGATCTCTTTCAACGACAATGGCCCTGGCCCCGTGTCGGCACGGAGAACCACAGACTTGCTAGTTCGCAATAGTTGCATATTTGCAAGGCGGTGATTACGCGAATCCAAGCCAATTCCGAAGGAAATCTCCCCAGAAGCCAGCAAGGACGGCATCGCTGATGGGTCTACTCGCTGCACGCTCAGGGGAACCTTGGGCATTTCAATGCGCAATTTGCACAGAAGCGACTGTAGAAATACGTATTCTACGTCCGTGGATACGCCGACGCGCAACCTCTTTGAAAACCTCATAGGATCTTCAGAAAAAGGGCTAGTTCTCAACGCTGAAATTTTCATCATTCTACCTACCTGCGCGTATAGGTTCGGCATTCAGCTCAAAGAGAACCTAATGCACGTACTCAACCGCTAGCGGGGCTTAACTAGCGGAGAAGCCACAGTAGAACATTTACAACTCTGGTTCATCATACAATGGTATTAGCGATCAGATATAAGGAAATTAGAAGCCGAACAACTCCCCACCGCCAGAAAAGAGTGTGATTTATCAGAACCGATTGAGATCTAGTTCGTTAGGAATGCATCATTTTCGCGCATCCTCTCTTTCAGTTCATATGAAGGCAAACGAAAACCAACAGCAACCCAACCAGCCGATTCATTTTCAGCCCAAATTTGGCCAGCATGCGACTCAATTATTGACCTGCATATTGAAAGACCTACCCCCATGCCCGAGGACTTGGTCGTAAAAAAAGGAGAGAACACGTTGACAACGTCCTGCTGGGGGATGCCACCACCGTTGTCTCGTACGATTAACTCCAGATGATCTGCGTCATTACGATTGATGTGAGCCACTATCCTGCGACCATGATCACGCGTAGCGCACAAAGACTGCATTGCATTCATTACCAAATTGATAATGACTTGCTGTAGCTGCACCTTGTCTCCGTAGATAGTGGCCGGCAAAACTCCGTTGTCGATGCTGATTGTCACCTTGTTGATATACAGTTCTCGCTCAACCAGCAGTAATGACTCGGCTAACAGGCTATGAAGCTCGAGTTTTTCTTGAAAGATTGTTCCCTTCTTCGAGAGATCTCGCACCCGCCGTATCACATCAGCCGCACGTTGTGCTTGCGCTCCAATCCTTTCAACAGCCTTAGTGACCTCATGATAGTCGGGCGGGACTCGACCCAGCCAACGCAGGCCAGCTTGAGAATCCGTTAACACCGCCGCGAGCGGCTGATTAACCTCATGTGCAATGGAGGCGGCTAACTCTCCCAGCATTGTCACCCTGGTGACGTGAGCCAACTCAGCCTGACTCCTGTGCAAAGCCTCTTCCGCTTTTCGCGTAGTAGTTATGTCCATCAGAGCCCCAATAAACTCACACTCGGGCCCCGCGATCTCGTACTGTCTGGCCCACATTTGGAGGTATTTGATTCGCCCGTCCGCCATGACAAGACGAAACTCCACTTCGACCTGGCTTTGGCTATCGCACACATCCTCCAACACGGATCTCAAACGCTCTTGGTCATCTGGGTGAGTAATCCCAAGCATGAGATCTAGAGTGGGCGACACAGCTTTCTTGAATTCAAAGATTCTCTTGGCCTCTTCCGACCAATACATGTCAGTTGGTGGGACACGGAACCCGATACTTCCAGTGAGGCTTAGTCGCTGCGCACCCGCCAGGAACGCCTGGCTTCGCGCTAAAAGCTCAAGCTGCGCCCTGAGCTGTACTCGACTAGCGCTACTTTTTAACGCCAGCAGCGAAGCGATCGCAATTGCGGCTATGCTGATACCACCTCGTCCACAAGACTCGTCATTGCATTCCAGACCATGAGAGATGAGGAAAGCGACAATCGTTAGAACGATGCACAGACAGGTGATGCCGAGCAGCATTTTCTTTGAAAACAGATCGACCGATATCAAAATTACGAGAATATAGAGCACCGCAACAGCAATATCGAGAGAACTGAACCCGTCCACTAGAAATATGACAACTGCGATAAACAGTGCCCCGGCTTTTTTCCACTCAGAAGACATGGCGAGTGCCCTCGCAGATTCGCGACTTAATAAGCTCACGTTGCATTGAAGCTCTGGCCTACAGACGAGGCTCCACATATGAAAAAGGTCGTAAACAGGATCCAGAATGTCATCGACCCAAAGGCATTTCGAAATCTCATCAAGGGCGCCAAAAGCCCTTTACCCAAACTTGTTGGGGGTACATGCGTAGCTAGAGCGATATCGGTCTTTCCGTCGAGAGCAAACCCAGACTCAACCAGATGGTTGCGCATCAACAAACACACTGCCAACGCTGCGATTATCAACATCATCACCGCCGCAATCACCCAGCTGCTATTTACATTTTGACGGGCCGCTGATCCAGCTACTAAAGATAAGAGCATGATTCAACCCTTGGCAGACTGATGGTTCACGTGATATGACCCTCGTCATTTATTATATATTTAACGCGTCATCTATTTTACAGACAGTTTTAGGCAACATTGCAGCGTACTATCTAATACAGATGTAGATTCAATTATTAAACCATAGCCCATTACGCGTCAAGCAATAGTTGCTTTAATTGATGAAGCGTCTCTGCCTGGCTTGATCCAATCGATCCTGGCGTGATCAAGCGGGTGGAGGGCGAAGGGTAGCTATCAAACATAACCCGATCACAGCGGTCGCAGCCGCAAGTAGAAAAGCGTCGGAATAGGCCAAGGTCTGGGCTTGCGCCCTTACCTGGCCGGCCAACAATGCCGTCCCGCGCGCTGCATTCAAGGGATCCCCGATTCCAAATCGGGACAAAGTGCCATGGGTAAACCCAGACAAACGCTCGATAAGTGCAGATTGTCCCGCCACGACGTGCATTCCCAACAAATTGGAATGTATCTGGGTCGAAATCCTGGCAAAGCTTTGCACGAGCGCACTTGCCAATTCCCCACCCATGAGCCTGGCAGTCTGGATGACGGCCCCAAAAGTGATGACGAGGACAGGGTTGAGATGCCGGACGGTATAAAAGATCAAGGACGTGAGTACCATGGTCTGTCCTATCGCTTGCATCAACATCGATGGGATGAACTCACTTTCCGACCAAAGCGATGTCAATCTGCTAGCGAGAATGCAAGCTGTAAGGATTAAGCTCATTCCAATAGTCATCAAAATGCGGGCATCTACGTATCGCAATATTAAGCCGACGCTCGGCCCGATCAAAAACTGCGGCAATGCCACCCATAGGAGGATTTCGCCGACTTGTTGCGGTCGAAATCCTGCCACTTGGGTTAAAAATTGCGGGACGATAAAATTGCTGCTGAGTACTAGCAATCGAGCGGTGACTAGAAGCAACACCAGTGGAATGATGTTGCGCGCCAGAAGGAACCGGAAATCAATAAATGCTTGGGGATTTTTATAGCCGTGGAAGATGAACGCACCGATTAGTCCCCCTCCCCCTACCAACAGGCCAACCACCAGGCCTGAAGCCCCCAATCCAATCGGTTCCCCTGATCCAGCGCAGCATAAACGAGTGAGAAGCCTAAGCCCGCGAATGCCATCCCCCAATAGTCACCCTTCCCCTTTACGTCTTGCTTGATCGGCTCACGGGGTATTCCGAAATAGACACAGATCACCAATGCAATTGCCAAGGGCAGGTTTTGCCAAAAAATCCATTGCCACCCACCGTGATCCAGATGCCAGCCTTCGAGAGTCGCCGCGATGTTGAGGGACAACTCCAGATTCATGGCATAGACGCTGATTCCCAACGGCCATAGGTGTTTTGGCAAATTCCTGACGACCACGCCAATCGCTAGAGGCACGAAAGTACCCGACCCCAAGCCAGCTAAAAAATGCAATACGAGAAAGCCTTCAAGCTCTCTGCACATTGGCAGAAGCAATTCGGCAAAGCCAAATACCAACGTTCCCGTTAGCAAAACACGCCTTGGCCCATATACCAGGCCAAGCCAGACAGCTAACGGCCCCATCAGCATTTGTGCAGAGCTAAACGAGGTGGTGATCCAAGCCCTCTCGTCAAAACTCGCGCCTAAGGCACCGCCAATATCAGCAACCCCAAAGTTAGTAAGCCGGCTGGACAGCGTAGACACGAACGCCGCAAGTATTACCGCCAGAATCCCAATCCAGGGTCGAGTGGACTCGTTGCGCATTCCATCGGACAAGTGCAACAGGTTAATCAGCGGATTTTTGCTCGCAAATGCCATGCTAGCGGTTGTCCGAGGAGGAGGTATCAATCGAGGCGACGACCGAAAGACCGGGCCTTAAGAGTGCATTCGCGTCTTCACTCGACAAGTCATCGAGCACGATTTTCACAGCCACTCGCTGTATAACTTTAGTAAAGTTCCCCGTCGCGTTATCTGGTGGTAAGAGAGCAAAACGGGAGCCTGAACCCGGCGCCCAACTATCGACATGCCCGTGGAAGACCACGCCAGGGAAAGCATCGATTTCCACGGTCGCAGATTGCGCCTTGCGAACATGAGTCATCTGCGTTTCCTTGAAATTTGCAACCACCCAGACCTCTGGCAAGCTGACAACCGTGATGACCTGCGCACCAATCCCCAGGTACTGACCCGGGCGAACCTGCCGCGCGCCGACCACACCATCAACTGGCGACCGGATATGGGTGTAATCCAGATTGATCATTGCAAGATCCAATGCGGCGCGCTGACTGGCAACATCGGCCTGAGCGACCAGGATCTGGGAGTCGATCGTGTCGAGGGCACGACGCACAGCCATCAATTGTGCCTGCTGTTGCACATGCCCAGCCGCCGCCTGCTTGTTGCTTGCATCTGCCTGGTCAACCGCCTGCTGTGAGGCAAAATTACCTCGGGTCAATAGATCATGCTGTCGATTGGCTTCCAGCTTTCTCAGCTCTGCGCCTGCTGCAGATGCCACGACGCCAGCGGCGTTCGCGTTTATCGTGGCCTCCTGCTGGGCTCGTTGCTTCTCCAGAACAGTTACCTGCGCCAAGCTCCTATCCAGGCCGGCCTTGGCCTGAGCGACCTGAGCCTTGTAGTCCCCGTCGTAGAGTTGCACCAATACATCATTGCGGTGCACAGTCTGGTAATCATTTACTGATACGTTACTGACGAGCCCAGACACACGGGCCGATAGCGGGATGACGTTGCTTTCCAAATACGCATCATCTGTAATCTGAACCGCCTTCAACCCCGTCCAGAAATTCCAGTTCGTGGCAAAGACCCACACCGTCGCTACGGCCAAAAGAACAACTGCGAAACGCGCTACTAGCCCCCAGTGATTTGGCTTTGGCGGCTGTTCTATGTCGACCTCTGACGCAGGTGTCGACTTGGAATTTACGGCTTCATTCATAGTGATATCGCAGAGCAAATAAATTGAAAGGAAACACAAATGGGGTGCTGCTTCGGGCTGATTGCCTTCCGCTGCGCGCATCATGAGTACGCTGCACTGACATCAGGATCTAAGCGCAACACATGCCGAACCCCTACCGCGTTGAGGACACGCCAAATCGCGATCAATCATCAAAACGCCTCCACTCCTCGACACCTGCGATATTTCGCCTGCGCGTTTCGGCGGCGCTAACGGGTTGAGCAGGAAAAGCTTGAGCGCCTAGCATCCAGCGAGCGGTGGTTCGGGCAATCCGACGACCGAAACGCTCTGCAGTGAGCCTGTCGCCAGCATGGGGGGAGTCCTCGGGAGCAGCGTCTCCAATGCTCTGGGTAGCTAACCCAAGCCAAGAGCCACATAGATTCACATCACTGTTCTGACTTGCGGAGTAATTGCCACCAGGCTGATCACCCACGCCGACCCATATCATGTTCATCTGCGCTCCGAAGATCGCTAGTTGCTCCAAGGCAATGAGCTTGTCTCCAGACCGCGAACTTGAGTTGGTAAAACCAGCCGCGATTTTGTCCTTCCACTCCTGCCCCACCCACGGTGCGAAAGCGTGCTCCAGAAAAAGCTTGAAGAGCCCATGCATGGATCCCATGTAGGTTGGGGCGCCGAACACAATGGCATCAGCTGCAGCGAGGTTCTGCATGATCGCTTCATCAAACCATCGCCCATTAGCACCAATCTGCTCTGGAACAATTTGCATAAGATCTACTTGCACCCCTGCAAAAGCGCTCGCACCTTTCTGGATGTGCTCAGCCACAGTGAGGGTATGCCCGTGCCCAGTGGAATAAACAATTGCAACCTTGACCATTTGATCTCCGTACACCTAATCGGCGCTTTGAATACGGCGGTATGAGCGATAATTGACGGCCGATGAAATCTTCGCAGGCACCGAAGTCGCCATCTGTTGAATTCGCACCTCAAAGGTGGTGTTATCCACACTATGGATGACAAAAAACTCGATCTGAATCTTTTGCTGGCCTTGGAAGCGTTGCTCGCGGAGCTCAACGTCACTCGCGCAGCCAAACGCCTGAATCTAAGCCAACCCGCCTTAAGCGCTCAGCTCTCCCGGCTGAGAGGGGTATTTGGCGACGAACTCTTGATACCTACTTCGCGTGGCGTACTGCCAACGGCGATGGCGCTTGAGCTCCAAGCACCTCTACGTAAAACCCTCGATCAAATGCGGGAGCTGGTGAGCAACGCACGCATCTTCGATCCGTCCACCGCTAGCGCCACCCTGACTATCTCCGCAAGCGACTACATGCAGATCGCGATCCTCATGCCTTTTTTGCTGAAAGTGCATCTTGTGGCCCCCAACGTGAAGGTGATGGTAAGGCAGCTTCCAGACAGCCAGATTCTGAAAACTGAACTTGAGCGAGGCCTGACCGATATCGCGTTCCTGGTGACAGAAGGCTTGGAAGGGAGTGAGCTTAGACACAAGGAGGTGCTTTCTGAACGCTATGTCGGCATCGCGAGAAAGGGCACCATTGGCGAACGCCCTATGCCAATCGATCGATTCATACAGTCCAGGCATATCATTGTTTCACCCAGGGGGGACGGATTTAAGGGAGCGACCGATAACGCACTGGCGGCGGTCGGACTAACCCGAAAGGTGGGCTTCGCCGTTTCGTCGTTCATGTTCATGATCGAGGCAGTTTCACAGTGCGAGCTCCTAGCGGTTGCGCCGCAGAGACTTGCCGAGCGTTACTCAGACAGGATCGACATGTTTGCCCCGCCGGTACCGGTGGCGGGGTTTGGAATCTCCATGGTCTGGCACGATCGAACCCACAACCACCCTGCCCGCATCTGGCTGCGTAACCAGTTGCAAGAGTTTTGCGCAGAGCACTGACACCTCGCGAACAACGCATCCAGCCGCTGGATCAGATGTCGTTCAGCGTTGCATCCATCGTGATCTCGCATTTGAAGAGCTTGGCCAACGTACAGTTGGTGCGAGCTCGCTCGGCGCAATGCCGAAACATTTCTTCCGAAATTCCAGGGACTGCGGCTTGAGTGACAATGTGCACACCCTTGATAGCTGGATGGCCATCATCGCCATACCCCAGATCAACAGCCACAGATGTCGTAATCGACTGAGCGATGAAGTTGTTCATGCCAAAGTTATTGGCCAATGCCTGGTTGAAACACCCTGCGTGGGCAGTTCCCAGAAGCTCCTCAGGACTCCCCCCGGGGTGCCTTCAAAGCGGCTGGAGAAGCTATAAGGCTTATCTTTAAGCGTCTCACTTTCAGTAGAAAGCGTACCCACCCCCTCTTTCCACGTCCCCTGCCAAGTTGAATAGCCAGTAGCCTTCATACCACGTACCTCTCAGCTTAAATGGGAAAAATCATGTCGCTTTATTTTTTAAAGCATACACCAGCGATCGGCACCACTGATAACGATTTTTTCCGTTCAAAGCTGAAAGCAATTGGCGGTTTTTCGAGCAGTGCAAGGCAGATTGACTGCTTCAATTTATAAAGCTACCCTCCCTATCTGCAGGCGTATTACTTGATGCAATTACCTTTTTGGCTCCTGGCCCGCTTGACGGAAAAACGCCAGATTCAGCCAGGAGTGTCAGATGGATCCGTTGAAGCTTTCCCATCCATTGTTCTGGACGGCCGCGATTTTGGTGGCAGACCTCATCCTTTGGCGCCTGATTTCAGAAACCCGCAGCCACTGGAAAATCGCGATCAGGTCGGCTCTGTTTGTGATGTTCAGCGCGGGACTACTGGGGGCCGGCCTCACCCCCTTAAACACTGTTCCAGATCAGTTCGACGGTGCCGAGCACACGCTCGCCGTGACGTTGGGCATTGCGTGGTGGCTCTTCGGGGCTCGCGCCATTACCGGGTTGATGATCCTGTTGCTGGAATCCCGTATCGAACGCAAGGGTCATCTATTGCAGGACTTGATTGGCGCAGGGGTTTTTCTGGTTGCGCTGGTTGCCGCTGCGGCCTACATCCTTGACCTTCCGGTAAAAGGGCTACTTGCCACCTCGGGGGCAGTCGCAATTATTCTCGCACTTGCAGTACAGAGCACCTTGGCGGACGTATTTTCAGGCATCGTATTGAATGCTACAAAACCGTTCAGAGTAGACGACGTCATCAATATTGATGGCGTGGAGGGGAAGGTCGTCGAGATCGACTGGCGCTCAACCTACCTCCTGACCTCAGCCGGAAGCATGGTCGTCATCCCTAACGCAATGGCTGCGAAAACACGAATCATCAACTTGAGTCGCCCTGATCACTTTCATTCAGTGACAGTCACGGTGGAGCTTCCCGTTCGGCTTCGCCCGGCCTCCGTTCTGGACTCACTCACCAAGGCATTGAAGGGTTGCCGTGAACTCATGTCCGAGCCCGAAGGTAGCGCAGTCGTCAAAAAGTCAGGCTTGAGAAGCGTGGAGTACGAAGTCACGGGCTACGTACACTCCAGAGACCGGCGAGGCATCGCCAGAAACCAGTTGCATGACCTAATTTATCGCCAACTTGCGGCATCAGAGTCAGTGCGGCAGAGCTCCGCACATCCAGTCGCGACGACACGGCAATTGGCCGCGCTGGATAGCGTGAACGCTTTGCGCACGCTTTCATCCGAGGATCGCCTGGAGCTGGAACAACACATGCGTTTGAGTTCTTACCCCGCCGGCGCGGTGATTCTTGAGTTAGCTGTTGTCCCAGATGCATTACTCATCGTTGAATCCGGAGTCGTTACGGTCACCATGGAGCGATCCGACGGCCCATACGAACTGGGTAGGATGGGGCCTGGGGAGCTGATGGGTGAAGGCGGCGTGACTGGCGAATCTCCCACCGCAGTAAGATTTACCGCGCTTACGGACTGCGTCATCTATCGAGTGGATCGCACAGACATAACTGCTACTTTTGACGAGCACAGCGAGCTGCGACGAGCTTTGGTCGAGCTTGTTCGCACTCGCACAAAAGCTCGTGAGCCACTTCTGCAACATCGCCCGCTAGAAGATACACCGACAGGGCTGCTGCATTGGTTTCGCGGCCGAGTGAACAAGCCGCGAGATACTGGCAAGACAAGACATTCGTAGAGGGGCTCTGCTCGGAAACGCAGATCCCTTTAAATAGTTGCGTTTTACCCTCGGGTGATCGCCTCGAATATCTGCGCAACCACTGATGCCCCCTCACCAACGGCCGACGCTACGCGTTTAGTCGAATTTGCCCGCACATCTCCGATCGCAAATACGCCTTTACGATTGGTCTCCAAAGGCAGCACCAACCACTCCCTCTCAACATCTTTAGAGAGTGCTGCGCCCGTGAGTACAAAACCCATCTCATCCGTCTCGACGCAACCACTCAACCATTGTGTATTGGGATCGGCACCGATGAACAGAAAGAGGTGGCACAGTTCAACGGTCTGCAGAGCTCCAGTGGATCGGTGACGCAGGACTGCACGCTCCAAGCCGGTTTGCTTTGAACCTTGCAACTCACTGACCTCCGTATCGGTATGGAGGGTAACGTTTGGAAGAGCAGCAATCCGGTCTATGAGGTACTTGGACATCGACGCCTCAAGCCCCCGCCCTCGTACGACCAGATGAAGATGCTTGACCAAGGGAGCAAGGAATACTGCAGCTTGACCTGCAGAGTTGCCCGCCCCAACTAATGCGACATCCTTACCCTTACAAAGATTAGCCTCTATTGGGGATGCCCAATACGACACACCCACGCCCTCGAACTGCCCAGCGGTCTCTACTGGAAGCTTTCGGTAATGCACACCAGTGGCCACAACGATATTTTTGGCCTGGATTACAGCCCCCGTCGTCAACACCAACCGCAGAGGCTGATCAGGCTCGCTGCAATCAAGCTTCTCGACTTGCAGGGGGATGCCCATTTTTGCGCCGAACTTCTGAGCCTGAACGAACGCCCGGCTCGCGAGTGCCTGACCCGAAACGCCAGTTGGAAAACCGAGGTAGTTTTCGATTCGCGCCGATGCTCCAGCCTGTCCACCATAAGCTCGCTGATCGAGGACGACGATCTCCAAACCTTCCGACGCGGCGTAGACCGCCGTCGCCAACCCGGCCGGGCCGGCACCAACTACGGCGATGTCATACACCTTGAGCGGATCGATCTCCGGTGTAATCCCCAGGAAAATTCCAGCTTGAGCGTCAGTTGGCTGTTCAAGCACGTTCCCGTTGGGACAAATCATCAATGGGAGTTTCTGTTCATCCAGGATACCTATACGCTCGATGAGACCTCGCGTCTCATCGTCCATTTCATCGATACTTACGAAGGAATGCGGATATCCATTACGCGTTAGGAAACCTTGAAGACGCACTGTCTCCATATCATTTCGATGCCCTACGATCACCGATCCAACTCGGTCAGATTCAAGCATTCCAACCCGGCGCAAGATCAACGCACGCACAATTATCTCACCCAGATCGGCCGACCCTATGATTAGCGCCCGAAGGTGGGCTGCATCAAAGGGAACCGCGACACAGCCTTCAGGGCCAGCCTTCCCCTGAGCCAGAGCAGCCCGCCCACCGAGTAATCCAATTTCTCCGGTGAAATGCCCTCTGCCTCCACTGCCGATTGACGCTTCACGACCTAGACCATCACGCCGAACAACGCTGATGGCACCATCGAGAACCAGCCAGATAGCGGCCCCGTGGGCCCCAACTTCAAATATTACTTCACCCACAGCGAAGCGTTGCGGCTCCCTGATAGCAAATCGCAAGGCATCATTGATCTGAAGTTCTGTAAGAATGGGAAATTTTTGGTGAAGACGAGCGTCGCTGGAGCTCATGGAAGTTACCTGGGGTAGGAGACGATCAAGGAACCTAGGTGAGAGCGCCAAACACGCTCCCACCTCAGAAGGCGCAGCCTTACTCAGGCTGGTAGACGCTCCAGCAGTTCAGCGGTAGTCAAAATCGCATGTGCATAGGTAGGGCCGTTGACATTGAAAGCTGCGTGCATTCCTTCAGGGCTGAAAGCGGCAGCAGCATCTCGCACAAGCGTCACGTGATACCCGAGCTCCATTGCGAAGCGACCCGTTGATTCAAGGCAGCTATTAGCGATCACGCCAACCAAAATAACGCGCTGGATGTCATGTTGCTTCAGCTGCTGATCCAGGTCGGTGTTCGCGAAACCACTCTGGGCCCAGTGCTCATGAACAACGATGTCACCCTTCTGAGGGCCAAATTCGCTGTTGAATTCACCACCCCAGGTACCTACAGCGAAGGCTTGCAGCGGCACACCTTGCTTCTGAAAAGGAGTCATGTGCTGCCAACCATCAAAATCACCGGCATGAGAGCGGTGGTGCGGCAGTACAAAGATCTGCAGGCCAATCTGGCGCGCGGCGGGAATGATCTTGCGCAGGTTGTCAAACATGCCCGACTCATCAGCGGTGGGCTTGATAGCCCCGTAGAGCTTGCCACCTTCGGACATGAAATCGTTATAGGGATCTACAACCAGCAAAGCCGTGCGAGCGGCAGGATATTCAGTGGTCATTCGTTTAGTCTCTTTCAGATGGTTTATCGAGACGTGAAATCGATCGGCTGGTCGCTGACATTTCACGAATTACTCGAAGCACAGCCTGGTCTACCCATCATGCGAGCTAAAAAGCTCGTATGCGATGATGTATTACTCAGGCAGCAACTCAATCAATTCGGCTGTCGTCAGCACAGCGTGAGCAAACATTGGTGCGTTAACTTCGTGAGCAACATGCAACGCCTCTGCGCTGAACGCGGCAGTGGCGTCTCGCACGAGCGTCACGTGATATCCAAGCTCCATACCGTACCGCGCGGTGGACTCGATACAGGTATTGGCAACCATGCCGACCAAAATGATTTTTTGAATACCGTGCTGCTTCAGTTGCTCGTCAAGGTCGGTGTTCGCAAATCCGCTCTGAGCCCAATGCTCCTTAACGATGACGTCGCCTGACTGAGGGCCAAACTCAGGGTGCCATTCGCCTCCCCAGCTACCCTCAGCAAAAGACTTGCTTTGCTTGGCAGCCTGCTGCATTGGACTCAGATGCTGCCATTTCTCATAGTCGCCCTCGCGGTAGCGATGATGAGGGACAATGAAGACCTGCATGCCCGCAGTTCTTACCTTGAGCAGAATGGCCCGTAGATTTTCGAATAGCCCGACCTGCTCCGCCGTATCCTTGATCATTTCATATAACTTGCCCCCAGGGCTGAGGAAATCGTTATAAGGATCAACGAGGAGCAGCGCCGTACGTTCGACGGAATAGGGGTTATGATTCATGAGAGCTCCGAAAAGGAAAGAGCGGCCCTCTTGGCATTTTGGCTTACGTGACGAATCGCGGAAACCGCCCGGAAGGTACTGATTTTATTGGTCAATGCAGCAAATCCGAATCTGCAAGCTTTAAAATATAAAGCAATGATTCGGAAGGTCAAGGCTTCAATAGATGAAGCGAGTAATGTATATTTATTGGGAGCGGTTCGAAAATAGCGCAGCTGCATCAGAGATGAGCTGTTATCAGGCTAGGTCGGAAATGGGAGCATCTTCATCATGGGTTGGGAAGAGGAAGTAGGTACCACGCTCTGCCCGATTGCCAAGTCTCTGTCGGCCGTCGGAGATCGTTGGACACTTCTGATTATGCGAGAGCTGGTTTTCGGCGTACGTAGATTCGACGACATCCAAGCCCAGCTGGGGGCGTCGTCATTTTTACTATCTACTCGATTAAAACGGCTGGAGAAAGACGGCATCATTGAGCGCCGCCCGTATAGCACCAAGCCTGAACGGTACGAGTACTATGCAACGGCCAAAGGCAGAGCGCTGGACTCTATTCTTCTGATGCTTCGATCTTGGGGAATCCAGTACTGCGACCATGTGCCCAACGAAGAACCCGCTGTCCACTTTCGTCACAAGGCAACCGGTGAGGTCGTTGACGAGTTTTGGAAAATCCCTCATCAGGAATGGCCATTTTCTTTCGACACGCTGGAAGGACGTATGAGCACTGATTACGAGACTGAGCGAGAGATCAAACGCCGCAACTTTAGGAAAACCAAAAAAGCTTCCTGAGCTGGGCGGACTCCAGCCATCCATGAGATCGATAGCAGACCCAACATCTTTTGATTTCAAATGATGGCTGCTCCTCGGTGAGACTATTCATGTCGGGCGCAATCCTATGCAACCTGACCCCCTATCGAGGAGCAGTGCATGAAGATTCTGTTTGTGGTCAGTAGCTCAGACCTCGGCGACTGGCTTGCTGACCTTACCCCTTCTGACTACGCGATAGCCTTCACACATTTGCTTAGTGAAAGTAATCCTCTGTTAACCATTTAAGCTAACAACCAGGAGTCAACTCACAGCTGCCTCCTGCAGGACTCACACATTAACCGCCAGGATGGTATGAACCTTATGAATATTACCGAGGCCACATGCCAAGAGTATCGCGCCAGCAGGCAAAGCTTAACAGAGTAACCATCGTAGAAAATGCCGCCAGGCTTTTTCGAGAACGAGGTTTCAGAAATATCCCGCTCTCTGAAGTCATGTCTTCTTCGGGACTGACGCTGGGCGGCTTCTACGGACATTTCGAATCAAGAGAAGCACTTACCAACGAAGCCTGTAACCACGCGTTTGAACAGGCTGTCCAGTTCTGGAGGCAGCTCATTGCAGGGGCACCGAATAAAGAAACGGCGAGAAAGCTGATCATCGCCGATTATCTGTCTCAACATAGAGTACAGAAGAGCGAGAAAACCTGTCCCGTCGTGGCCTTTTCGAGCGAGGTGTCCCAAGAAGATCATGATTCTAGAATTAATGCGACGTATTCTGATGGCCTTGCAAAACTCCTAGGAATCTATATGGAAGCGCTCGATCAGGCATCTTCACCCGAAGAGTTGAGACAGCAGGCCCTGAATGAATACTCCGTCATGATTGGAGCACTGACCTTAGCACGAGCAGCCAGGAGCACCGACTTATCCGAGGAAATCCTCAAGAGCGCCCGAACGGTTTTAGGGGTTGATGATGTACAACTGGACGGTCAAAAGAATTCGACGTCATGACGTCGCCCCCTTTACTACCAGCACAGCATCTCAGTGACCAAGTATATGCCCAGCACCGGAAGTGACCACACCCACAAGATCCGGTGCTGTTGAAAGCCTAGAACTTCCTTTCTACCCCTAAAACTTCAAGCCTCCCTGCCCCATGGCTCAATGACTAGCTTCCCGATGGTTGTTCTCTCCTCAAGCGCTCGGTGGGCTTTTGCCGCATCCTGCAACGAATACCGTGTGTCAGCGTGTATTTTTAGATGCCCGGAAATAGCCAGTTTCATGAGTGAGTTTCCTGCTGAGTTCAACAGTGAAGTGTAGGCTGGCGTAAAGTACCCTGGTAGATAAAACTTCGTAAAACGCTGATTGTGTAAAACACGTGTGCAGCTTTCCAAAAGCGGCGCTGCGCAACTTTCCACCCCGTAGTGAATTATCGTACCAAATTCGTTGAGAGATTTAACCAGGTCTTGGGCCGTTGAACGGGAGGCACAATAGACTATATCTAAGCCTTTCCCCCCCGTCGCATCAAGTATCTGTTTAACCCAATCACTACTACTCAAGTCCACGGCGAGATCAACACCAACGCCAAGCGCGAAATCCCGTTTCGCTTGGGTGCTGGCAGAACCAATGATTACTGACGCACCGGATTGCCTTGCGAGTTGAACCACTTGGATCCCGACACCGCCCGCTGCGGCCTCAACAAAAATGGCTTTGCCTTTGAGTGCAACCAAGTGTCGAGTGAGCAGATATGCGGTCACCCCTTGCCCCAGTAGCGCAGTAGCCGCGCCGAACTCAATCTCTTCTGGCAGGTACATGGCATTGGCTGCATCGACCACCGCATAACGCGCATAGCCTTTCGAGGCGACACGGCACAGGATTCGATCACCGATCTCAAAGCCGAATACAGATTTACCCATCTCAACAATGGTACCTGCAACTTCATTGCCGGGTTCATAAGGCAGTTCCGTAGGCACAATATAGCGGTTGGCGCGTCGTACTGTGTCACCAAACAGCACCCCCGCCGCTGCGACCTTTACCAATAACTGACCAGGTCGCGGGGAAGGCGCATTTAAATCCAGCAACGTTAGAACGTCAGGACTTCCAAAACTTTTAGCAATCACCTGCTGAGAGAGAGACATCAACATTCCTCACTTGGACATGCGAAACACGGGTCAAGTTTAAAGTTATAATTATTCATTACCGCTACCAGCAGACCGCTCACTCAACAAGGAGAGGTTAGAAATTCTGAACCAAATCGCACTCAACAGCAAAGCTTAATACTCAACTGTGGGTGAGATAAGTTACCAGCGGCCGCCACTTATTTTGTCAACCAGTAACAATGGCGTTCAAGAATCCATCCACGGTGAACAGTTCGTGGCCAAACGCAGGGTATGAAACTTCCAATGCTACTTTATGCACAGCCTCATCGAACTCCGCTACAGCGTCGGTTAAATATGTTACATGAAAGCCGGACTCCAACGCTTGCGTGCCGGTGACCTGTATACAGGTGTTCGAAGTGAGACCCGCCAAAACCACATTCTCAACCTTAGCATCCCGCAGCTGCTCATGCAGATCTGTTCCCTCAAACGCGTTGAAACTACGATGACGAGAGACAACAACTTCTCCTTCCAAGGGACGAAGAGGCTCATAGAATTCAGCTCCCCACTCCCCGATCCAGAACACCTTGTTCTGTAGTGCCAACTGCCAGCGCGGCAACACATGCTTTACCCCATCAAAGCTGTGCTCGTGAAAACCATGAGGCACATAGAACACTTTTATCCCAGCCTTGCGTGCGCCCCCCAACAGTCGCTGCAGCTGCGACCTGAGATTGGTCTTTTCAACCATGGGGCCAATCGCGCCTGCAAGTTTTCCTTTCTCATCAAGAAAATCATTAAGCACGTCCACAAGCAACAACGCTGTACTTCCTGCTGAATAACTCATGCTCATCTGAAACGCTCCACCATTGTGATACGCTTATATTTACCGGCTAGAATCGCTAACTGAGTGAAAAACGGTCTTCCCCACTGCGCCAGTTTCTTACTGCGCCGCCCGCCGTGGCACTTAAGCAAGTGCTCACTGGATACTGTTTAAGTCCACAGCCTCGTCTGATCCACGACTAATCTCAGGAGGAAGAAAATCTTTGTCAGGGTCATAATCTGCTTTGAAATAGCCCTGCAGCGCTTTCAGATCGGCGGGGGATAATGTGCCCACGGCGCGCTTCAGCTCCAGGGTATCTAGTAGGTAGTTATATCGCGAGTTGTTATAATCGCGCACAGCAGTGAAGAGCTGGCGTTGCGCATCAAGGACATCCACAATATTGCGCGTTCCGACTCTGTAACCCACTTCAGTGGCCTGAACAGCATTCTGATTTGAAATGATCGATTGATTGCGAGCCTTCGCTTGCTCAACATCTGTAACCACGGCTCGATAAAAGTTTCGCGTCGACTCCACCACCCGTCGTCGCACCCCTTCCCGCTGATACTCACTCTCATCGAGACGTGCGACAGCCTCCGCGACTTGGGAGTTAATCAACCCGCCACTGTAAATCGGGATATTCAACTGGAGACTGATTGTGCGCTGCTCGACGTCCCCACTGTACCTTGCGCCGGTCTTGCTAGGGTTTGTAAAACCAAGACTGTCGTTATCACCTTTTTGCAAGCGTGCGACGATATCCAGAGTGGGTGCGTGGCCAGCTTTACGTTGTTTAACTGTCTCGTGCGCCGAATCTACTGCGTAATTACTGACTTTTAAGTCCAGATTCTGCTTCGCAGCTGCGTTGACCCAATCGCTTGCACTTGCTGGCGAAGGAGGGACGAGTGGCAACTGATGCATAACCCCCTGCAGAGATCGATATTCATGATCCGTAAGGGTGTTCAATGCTTCAAATGCGTCGTCTACCTGCCGTTCGGCGAGAATCCGGTTTGCACGCGATGTGTCGTAACTTGCCTGGGCTTGAAGCGTATCCGTTTTGTCTGCAAGGCCCGTGGCAAAACGCGCACTTGCCTGATCTAACTGATATTTAAAGGCTGTTTCCTCTGCTTTGGTTGCAGCCAAATTATCCTGCGCTCGCAAAACGCCAAAATAGTCTTGGGCACTACGCATTATCAAGTCTTGCTGTACCACAGCCAGTTGCGCCATTGCCTGCTCATTGACAGCTTCAGCCGCGCTGAGCTGGAACCAACGATCGGCATGAAAAACAGGTTGTGTTAGCGTGGCCTGGTAGGCGTTTCCGCTCCGATTTGAAGTCACGGACGGTTGGTCGAATGCAGTACGTGTGTCGCTTAAGGTCGCTCCCGCAGAAAGGTTGGGAAGTAAAGTAGCCTTTGCCTGAGGAACCACCTCCCGCCGGGCTTGGTACTCGGCCTTAGCCGCAGCCAAATCCGGGTCGTTCTGAAGCGCTTCGCTGTAAACACTGACCAGATTCGCCTGAGATGCACAGACATTATCCGTCACTCCAATACCCAGACCAAAGACACAGAGCACGGCCAAAGGCAGTGGTGAGTTGCACTGCATAGAAATTCCTTCGGATAGAAGATGGTCGATTGCCACTTCCAAGAATATACTTCATTTTTTGAAGCGTCACTGTGCTAATTGGATGGGTCAACCGATGAAAAAACCAACAGCTATTGTCGTAGGAGTGGGGGCATTCAATGGGCTGGGTGCAACCCTATGTAAGCTTTTTGCAGCTGAAGGCTTTCATGTCTGGGTCGCGGGGCGAACTGAGGACAAACTTCAAGCAGTCATCGACCATATCATTTCAAGCGGTGGCTCAGCCGAACCGGCCGTCATGGATGCTTCCAACGAGCAACAGGTAGTCGAACTTTTTGCCGCAGCCAACCAGCAGCATCTGAACCACGAACCCCCTAGCCTAGTGGTATTCAATGGGGGCAGCTTCGCGCGTACCCCCATCAGGGAAATGTCTGCAGTGGAGTTCGAAGAACACTGGCGTGGCGGATGCTTTGCAGGCTTTCTAGTCGGCCGAGAAGCGGCCAAGGCCATGACAATTCACGGCGGAGGTACCTTGCTGTTTAGTGGGGCAACAGCCAGCCTTCGCGGAAAAGCCAATTACGCCCACTTTTCCTCCGCGAAGGCTGGGTTAAGAATGATCTCGCAGAGCATCGCAAGAGAGCTTGGGCCAATGGGTGTGCATGTAGCCCATGTCATCCTTGATGGAGGCATCATGCGCGAGCACACAACGGCTCAATCAGCGGTGAATGTTCGCAACAGACCTGAAAGGGGCCTGATGGATTACGACGCGGTGGCTCAGGTCTACCTCCAGATTCATCGACAACCCCGCTCCGCCTGGACAGCGGAGATTGACCTGCGATCCAACGAAGAAACATTTTGAGCCAGCTCAACTTCGTTTTAGTCGGGACGGAGCGTCGCTTGATGGAGTGATTGCTGCTAACACCGTCCCTCCCCCCTAAGCGATCCTTCCAGCTGGTTGGATCCGACGCTCACCCCTCGCGACTGCTCTGAACATTGATTGGGCTGATATATCAGCCCACTACCTTGTCATTCCCCCAAAACCACGACCACTCAGCGCAAATAAATCTCGCGAAGATGAATATCGCCCCAAGCGGCCATGGGCGCCCTTCAATAAATTACGCCTGCAATGTATATTGGAGTCACACGAATCGAGATGCTAAGCGCGTAACGCCTACGTCTAGCATCACCAGTTGTACGATGGAGACAATTAATGGGATGGGAAGAGGAGGCAGGCTCAACAGTCTGCCCTGTTGCGAAATCACTCGCTGCCGTGGGTGACCGCTGGACGCTTTTGATCATGCGGGAACTCAGCATGGGCGTTCGCAGATTTGACGACATCCAAGCTCAACTTGGCGCATCTTCGTACCTGCTTTCAACGCGGTTAAAACGACTAGAGCAGGACGGAATTATCGAGCGGCGTCTATATCGCGAGAAACCGGAACGTTATGAGTATTACGCGACGCCTAAGGGACGAGCGCTTGACCCTATCCTGCTGATGCTCCGTGCCTGGGGGATGCAATATTGTACCCACACTCCCGTCGAGGAGCCGGCAGTACACCTGACCCATAGACCAACGGGCGAAGTGGTGGACGAGCATTGGCGTATACCTGAGAACGAATGGCCATTCTCGCTTGACTCTCTCGATGCGCGAATCAGCGAGCGGTTCGAGGCCGAACGTGAAGCCAAGCGGCGTAACTTTAGGAAAAGCGGAAGGTAAACATGCGTGAAATTCGCAAGGCCTTCCTGCCCAACTGAGACACATTGCGACTTGCCGCCTCTGCTAACAGTAGAGATGGCTTTGATTACCGACCAAGTCGTTGATCGGTGATGGCCGATGCAGCAGATAGCCTTGTACAAAATCAACGCCTAGGTCTCGGAGGTGATTTTGGACGGTAATGTTTTCTACATACTCCGCAACTGTCTTCACTCCTAAGACCCTAGCAACGTCTATAAAACATCTGACAGCCGCATCGTCCAATGAATCGGTCACCACATTTTTGACAAACTGCCCGTCTATTTTCAAATAGTCGACCGGCAAAGTTTTAAGGTACCCAAAAGACGATGCCCCCGCCCCAAAATCATCAAGGGCCACACGCACCCCGACGGCCCTGATTTGTTCAATGAAAAGCGCTGCGTCGGAAAAATTAGTGACTGCAGACGTTTCTGTGACTTCGAAACACAGCCGCGAGCAAACTAGACTGCCGGCACTCAACAAAACCTCAAGCGTCCACGCGTGAAACGCCCGGTCACCGACAGATTGTCCTGATAAGTTGATACTGAGGGTTTCGACTCTTGCATCCGCAGGTAAGGCTTCCATCCACTCAATAGCCCGCGTGAGCACCCATCGATCAATTCGAGAAGCCAAGTGAAAACGTTCTGCTGCTGGCAGGAACGCTCCGGGAGGAATTAGCGCGCCATCTGCATCCAGCATGCGCAGCAACACTTCCGCATGAACTGCGTTGGATGAGTGATTGAGAGGCGTGATTCGCTGCGCATAGAGTACAAAACGTCCCTCATCCAATGCTTGCTCGATTCTCATCGTCCACTGCATCTCCCCATGGCGTGCATGCATCGCCGTATCACTATCAAACCAGGCGTGCACGCGATTCCGACCCGCTTCCTTGGCTGCGTAGCATGAAGTATCCGCAGCTTGCTGGAGCGCGAGTGTCGTGTTCCACCTGGAATCTACAGGAACCAATCCGATACTTGCTCCGATGCGAAAGCGCCGCCCCTCGTTCAAAAATCTGAATTTTTCCATCGCGTCACAGATATTCTGAGCGACTCGTAGAGCGTGCTCCGCACAGCAATGTTCGAGAATCACACCGAACTCGTCACCGCCCAAGCGAGCAAGCGTATCTCTTTCCCTAACACATGTTGAGAGCAACTTGGACACTTGCTGCAACACTTGATCTCCCACCGCATGGCCGCACGCATCATTGACGAGTTTGAACTGGTCGAGATCGATGTAAAGGAGCGTATGACATGCGCCGCTTTCATGGGTGCGACGCAGTGCACGCCCTAATCGAGTTTCGAACTCTGCGCGGTTGACCAAGCCAGTGAGATGGTCATGTGAGGCTCGGTAATTCAGCTCACTGGAAAGTCTGCGTTGCTCCGTAACGTCGTGAAAGACTAAGACCGCCCCCAAAATTTCACCATGTTCGTTTCTGATGGGGGCAGCGGAATCCTCGATTCCATACTCCTGCCCCGTCCTTGACACGAGCAACGTCTGGTTGTTAGGACTGCTGGCAATTTCTTTGCGCAAGCAGATGGCGACGGGATCTTCAGCGGGGAGGCCGGTGTTCTGATGAATAATATGAAATACATGGGAGAGCGGTAGGCCACTCGCTTCGGAACTTAACCAACCAGTTAAGTTTTCAGCAACAGGATTGAGCCAAGCAACGTTGCCCTTCGCGTCCGTGGTGATCACCGCATCACCAATGGACTTAAGCGTAACTCGTAACATCTCATGCTGTTCCGACAGCTCCGTCGCCAAATGACGTGCGTTGGTTACATCGCGGTTGGTACCCACCATGCGAATTGGCTCGCCCAAATCACTGTATTTCACAAGCCCCGTGCAATGAATGTATCTTAGGCTGCCGTCTGGCCAGACCGCCCTGAACTCGACATCAATGGAAGGCCCACCCTGCAACGCCGTGCGCAAGGCGCGCTCCACTGAGGAAATATCGTCCGGATGAATCTGTCGAGTCCACCACGATATGCTGTTGGCCAGGTCGTTCGGGAGAGCGCCATACAAGTGGTACATCCAACTGTCCCACCGCAACATATCGTTGATGACATCCCAGTCCCAAATCCCAATTCCTCCACTATTCGTCGCGAGCGTTGCCCGCTCGTTCGCTTGAGCAAGCTCCAACCGTTCTAGCACCCTATCGCTGACGTCCTGAAGCGACCCAACCATTCGAATAGCTGTCGACCCTAAAAACTCGACTGTGCCAACAACCCTGGCCCAAATGCCTTGTTTATCCAGACGCACGAACGGGAGTTCAAGATCAAAACCGGGGCCGCCTTGCATAGCAATATCGACAGCGGCTTGGATGATATGGCGGGCGTCAGGGGCACAATATTTGATGTAGTGATCAGCGACTGGCTCAAAATCGGGCCCGACACCGTAGATGCGACGCGTTTCATTGCACCAAGTGACGGTGTTGTTCTGAAAATCGACCTCCCAACCGCCCACTCCAGCCAGCCGGCTGGTTCGATCCAGAAACGCTTGGCTGTTTTCTAGATGTTGTGCTTGTTTTTTTTGATCGGAAACGTCCACATGGGTGAATAGAACCTCTGCGGGCTTGCCCTCGCAGTCTGATTCGGTAACCCAACCTTGGGTGGACAACCAGACCCATGTATTTTCTGCACCTCGCACGCGCGCTTCAGTTTTATAAGAAGTGGATTCGCCTGACAGGAACTGGTTGAACTGAAGCAGGCAGGCGTCAAAGTCGTCAGGGTGAAAATCTTGAAACAGTCTTGGCGCCGTATATTCGGACACGGCATCTGAGCTCAACCCTGTCAAGCGAACCCAGGAGTCACTGACCTCGAACTTTCCGAGCGATGGCCATACCTGCCAGGTACTGACTTGCAGCATTTCAAAAGCAGTTGGATTTTTTTGAAGTTTGCGCTGACGCCTCTCATGCAGATCAAGACTCTGAGCATCCACAACGTTCAGCAGGCGCTGAGTCAGCGCCTGCACTAACGACTGTTTCTTATGAGAGCCATATAACTGTAGTGCTCCTGACTCGACAGTCATCAAGTATGCGCTTGAGAAAATATTCTCAATAGTTGACGCCAAACGGGTCAATATATTAACCCACTCGCTCTCAGCCTCAAGCGTTGACGCATCAAACAAGCATAGGGTTCCCAATCGACTTCCATCAGCCAGGAAGATCGGCAAGCCCACATTGTTCCCGGCTGCGTTTATCCCTTTAACGTAATCGGCCTTAAACTTCTGGGGCACATAATTTCTAGGTGTTTCCGATAGCTGTTCTCTAGAGAACAACTCAAGAAAAAAAATCAACCTCCTCCATTCGCATGGGAAAATCACCCAGATCGCCACCAGCGACGACATGAGTATTCGAACCAAAAGAACCAACAAATAAAAGGGAATGCTCACACTTAACAGAGGAGGCCTTTACCAAAATAGCCAATAACCAGTCCATCACTTCGTAAAAACCGGCGACTTCCCGCTTTGAACCCATCCCCACCTCATTGTGGGAAGAATTAGCCACCCGCATACCTTCACTCCCGAGCAGATCAAAGCGTATTAATTTAGTAATGGCGTCGTCGCCCCAACTCTGCACCATGGTCTTACCTAACACATGCCTAAATCATTCGTGGACTGACTACTAATAATTGAAGACAACCAAGTCATCAGTCTTTAGGATTAGCTACCTCCCCTGGGTTGAAGTCCAATGACCCCATTTAGTCGATTAAGGATATAAATATTTTCGGGCAACCCCTCTACTGACCTACAAGCCAGCATCGCAATCCGGGAGCCTAGCTACCTATTTGTCGCCCCCGCAGTTTCGAGGAGCCGAATTACGCGCATCATCAACAGCACCTGCATCACCGAAGGGCCGTCGGTATACGGCCCTAAATCAATATAGGTTCAATAATTGAAGCGTTCAATACGCAGGCACCTACGTCGATACGTTTGCATCAGAGCCGTGTCTGATCTCTACGCTAGGCCCATTTTTTATTAGGCTTTATGGCAAGGCAGATGCAAGGCATATTCACTGAACGAGTGCTTCCAAGCCCCCCCCCCCTCTACCACGCGAAGGGCCATCACGCATCATACTTAAGTAAGCTTGACAGGGCCGAGATTGCATGTAGACAAACAACCAACTTGGGCACAGCATCACAAACTTCAGATATTGAGAATATTCGTTCAACTGAAAGGGCTTATAAAACACTGAGAAACGCGACAAAAGATAATTATTATTGATCAAGTCGACACTGACGATCATACCTACTACCGCGACAATGGTACCTAGCTACGGCAAAAGACCACACATCAAAAACAAACATAGGACTTAGCTAGAGCAGTGCATGGTTTGTGAACACGAATAACAATATGCGGAACGAGAAAATCGAAATATTATTAAAAATTTCGACTTTCGGTCGTGATTACATCTCTTGAAATAGTCCTAACCAGTCACTTTAAGAACGTATAGTAGCATCTGTCTTTACGCAGCCGGATGCTGGGCAAAAGCTTTGAGATACGCAGACCACTTGGTCTCTCGCGATCACCGTAGACTGAACCGACTATAAAGCCACGCCGATTTCATGTCTACCCAGTAGCAGTGGCATCAAGACTAGTGAAGCATTAATAGGCTGGCGGCAGTCTAAAGTCCGGTAATTATTTCGCACCTCAACACTGCAACATTAGCAATCAACAGGAGATCTTGATAGTCAACGCGCTAATAGATCATCCTGCCTAATCGCAGATCAAACCGGATCCATCGCACCAAAGTATGTGTCCGCTCTGCCCTCGTTGCATTGGTGGGCAGATCTCCGCCACTGCGAGTTGCCATTTCAAGAGGGCATAAACGGGGACTGTGCGCATTACAAGCGAACTTATATGCCGATTTGACGGATTTTTGATAGCCCTACGTTTGTACCATCAGCAAGATTGAGCGTCATTGCGGCGCCTGCTCCCCCCATCGTCACGCTTGTAACAGTATTGGGAAGATAAGTTTTCAGGTCAGTGCTTTTGCCATCCAGGCTGCCCGTTGCCTTGAAGCTGTAATCCCCGGCCGCCACCGCCTTTCCATCATCATCCTTGCCGTCCCAGGTAAATTTTGCATCACCAGCCTTTTGCTCTTTCAAATCAATAGTACGCACAAGGTCACCATCACTATTGTAGATCTTGACGGTGGTTTGTGTGCTGGAACTCGGCAGGTTCACTGTGCCAACCATGTCCTTACTAGTATCTACATGCGTCGAACTGCTGTCGACTATAACCGTGCGCCCAACCAAACTTGAAGCTTGGAGAGCTTGGGAAGCTTGATACATGCCACCGATCCCATCAACTGAGGTGCTCAGATTCTGCATCGTTTCAAGACTGCTGAATTGAGCGAGCTGTGCGACAAACTGACTGTTATCTTGAGGGTCAAGAGGGTTCTGGTTTTGCATCTGAGTAACAAGGAGTTGGAGGAACGCGTCTTTTCCTAGTGAACTGTCGCCCGTGTAAGTATTGCCGGACTTTCCTGAGGATCCTTGTTGTAAGGATTTCACAAAATCGCTGCTAGCATTGCCATTAACAGAAGCACTCATCCCCGCCACCCACTGCTTAAGTAGAAATTATCCTGCCGAAGGAAAACCAAATACAGGTACCCGTTGACGATCAATACATATTCCTTGCTTTTTTGCCGCACAGATCTAGATCACTGCGGACGACAACAGCGTCGATGGGCAAATCTTATACACTTCAAAATCTAAAGCAATAATTTTATGCGCGGCAATATTTAGCCGGTAGTGGCAATTTCTTGCCTATGCAATAGTGCCACCGGTTGCCGCATTCAAATGCCCAGCACGTAAAAAAGTTCATTTTTTTGGCCTAGCTGCTGTAGCCAACACCACATAACTTTGCATATCTATCTGATTTATAAGGATTTTTCGCGAATTTTGTCATGTTCTAAGTCGCAGCTCGGATCAGTTGCTTTATTTTTTAAAGGGTCGTATTGTAAAACCATATTTCATAACCCCAGCCATGATTTGCTTCGCTTGGAATGCTGTTAAGTGTGGTGGAGGCTCAACAGCGGTGCAGCTTGAGTGTTATTTTTACAGTGAGGTTTTCTCTCACCGCCCAGACTGTTCGGGTTTACTAGATTTGGGCAAAGGTTCTTTGGTGAGGGGGTAGCCAGACACTCCGGCTTAGTGCCGTGAGCTGACGTTTACGCGCTCTCAGACTCATGCCATGGCTGAGAGTATCTTTGACTGAGATCTATATTCAGTGACGCGACACAGCAATGGTCAGGCCACCACCAGCAGGACACAAGACCATAAATAAAGACATGCATCATCTATTTCGGCTGTTTACATCACGCTATTGGAACGGCGCTCAGGACTTTAGTCCGAGGCGAATTATCGACAGCGATCTGATCGAAAGGCTTCGGGGTTGACCCAAGGATACGTCATACGAAATGCGAGCTGGCACATACCAGCTCCAGACCATCAAACCAGATTAACGTTTAAAGGAGAAGCAAATGGCTAGTCCTATTACCCCGATTGTCGGTCTAGGTTCGGGTCTTGAACTCGGAAAGATTGTCACCGCACTTGTCGACGCAGACAAGCTAGCAAAACAAACCCAAATCACTACTCAGACAAAGCTGGTTACGACCAAATTGTCCGGTATCGGTACGTTGCAGTCAGCAGTGGCCGCCTTTCAGGACGTGCTGAAAAAGCTTGGAGATAAGGACAACCCAGTTTTCAACGGTTTCTCGGCAAAGTCATCTAATGAAAACACCCTGACAGTGACTTCCGATAATAATGCAGTACCTGGCACCTATAAAATCCACGTCAACAATATCGCCACCAGCTCCTCCGTCGCGACCGCCGCGTTTTCGGGCGGCACCAGCAGTGCAATTCCGAGTGGCAGCCTGAGTGTCACTCAAAATGGCACTACGCAAAGCTATTCCATACCTGCCGGCGCTACGCTGGAATCGGTAGCCAAAGAGATCAACGCGCAGAGCAAGACAACCAATGTCAGCGCCAACCTCGTCACCGATGATAAGGGCACTCGGCTCGTGTTCAACTCTACGATCACTGGCAAGGGCTCCGACATCACCACAAGCAGCGATATCGCAGGTTTCACAATCGCGTCGAATACAGCGTTGGATCCATCGTCCGCCAACAGCGCAGGGTACATCGGTAACCAGCCTGAAAACGCATCCTTCACTGTCAACGGTATGGCCATCACAAGCAGCAGCAATAAAATCGACAAGACAGTTGGGGGAATGACCCTTACTCTCTTGGGTAACAATGCTGATTCAACAGTGGACGTAAGCACTAACACCGACGGTTTGAAGACCTCGCTGCAATCATTCATCACGGCTTATAACAATGTGGTCACCGCAATTTCCACTGTGACCAAAGCTACAATCAGCGATACGCCAGATCCAACAACTGGCGCAACCGTGACGCCAGCAGCATTGACTGGCGATTCGATGCCTCGCGAGATTCTCTCCGCAATGCGTGGGGTACTGACAACCACAGGCTCTGGCGGTGACTTGTCGGTGCTGTCGCAGTTGGGTATCAGCACCTCTCAGACTGATGGTACCTTGTCGCTCGATGACAAAAAGTTCTCCGCAGCAATGGACAAGGGACTGGGCGGTGATGTGCAGCAATTGTTCAGTGGTACCGATGACGCTAACGGATTGCTGACACGGATGAACACCGCGCTCACGCCGTACACCCAGACTGGCGGCCTATTCGACGACAGGAAGAGCAGGCTGACCACTCAGGAGGACGACCTTCAGAACCAGCAGGCGGCACTTGACCTGCACGTTCAGAGTCTCACCGCCACCTTGACAGCCAAGTACAACTCGATGGACTCGCTGGTAGGTCAGCTGAAAGCTACGGCCTCCAGCATCACTTCCTTCTTCGATTCGCTGAACGCACAGAAATCTTGATGACGGATCAGCAGCCTGAAACCCGGCCGAGCGCCGGGTTATCTGCTTACGGCGCCGTTTGGTAAATGGATTAAAACTAATCTAGAACCCTGCACCCCGCAACAAACCCTCATGAACTGACGTCCGAACTCATCGTGCAGCCCCTGAGAATGTCGATCCCAAATTCTTGCAAAACTTACAACTAGAAACTGAACGTGTTGCGGAGAGAAATTGCCGTTTAGCGGCAAAGTCTCACCACCGAGACCCCACCAGCTTCACTTTTTAAAGCTATTGCCCAGTAAACATTGAGCAACCCTTTTTTGACATATCTGGCATAAAAAATGCTCCGTTAAAGTTTCGATCCCATAAAGTGCATGAGAGTCACTTATGCTTACCTGAGACGCTATTAACTCTGCCAACCTCGATAAGAATTATGACGTGAGAGTACTCGCTCTTACGTAGCGGCGAAGCTATGCCCCAACCCTAGAATTACTTCATATTTCTCAATAGGAGCGTGAACATGTCTTTCAATATTGGTCTGAGTGGTTTAAAGGCTGCGAACAAAAGCCTGGATGTTGCCGGTAACAATATCGCGAACGTCGCAACGGTTGGTTTCAAAGCCTCCAGGGCTGAATTCGCTGATCAGTATGCCCAATCAATACGCGGTACTTCCGGTGGGACAGATGTGGGCAACGGCGTATACACCGCAGCAGTGACTCAGGAATTCAGCCAAGGCACGCTGTCCACCGGTACCGGACGCAGTCTTGACCTAGCCATTCAGGGGAATGGTTTTTTCATGGTCAGTAACAATGGGGAAAAACTCTATACCCGAGCGGGCAACTTCCACACTGACCCGAACGGGTACGTTATCGATAACAATGGCAACAACCTGCAAGGTTATGGCGTAGATGCTAACGGCAACGTGCAGAAGGGAGCCCTGACGAATCTGCGAGTGGACAGCTCAAACATGCCACCCAAAGCTACTGGGGAGATTTCGATCGCCTCCAATTTAAATTCTTCAATGCCCGTTATCACTAAAACATTCGATCCAAAAGCAACTGATTCATACTCAACGACCATGACTACAACCATCTACGATAATCAGGGTAATGCGCACACGCTAGATCAGTATTTTACTAAAACAGGAACTAACACATGGAGCATGCATACACTGATTGACGGACGAGGTATTTCGGATCCGGCAACCGATCCTGTGGTCGCGGATGAAACTGAGTTGAAATTTGACTCTGCGGGCAATCTCATCACATCCCCGTCGCCTACCTCGACTGCAAACATCGGCGTCAATGCCGATGGCACTTTTGTTGTAAAAAACTGGGTGCCGGCCGAAAAACATACGACGGGGTCTGTTACTACCTGGACAGCCAACGGCGCAGGCGTAGCTCCCGCAGGCATGAAACTGGACATGCTCGCTACCACCCAAACTGATGCGAGTAGCGGAGCTACCTCAAAGCACCAAGACGGGAATTTTACCGGGCAAATTACGAGCATGAGCGTGGATCACTCGGGCAATATGTTTGCAACCTACACCAACGGAGAATCCCGGGTAATCGGCCAGGTATCACTTACCACGTTTGCAAACGCTCAAGGGTTGGAACCGGCAGGGGGAACAATGTGGCGTGAGACCTATGCCTCTGGTACCCCTGTCACAGGGGAACCCGACTCAGGCACGCTGGGTTATATCAATGGTTCGGCTCTGGAGGAGTCCAACGTTGACCTTAGTGCTGAGCTTGTAGAGTTGATCAAGGCCCAGGCCAACTACCAGGCCAACGCCAAAACAATTTCCACAGAAAGCACCATTCTTCAGACGACGATTCAGATGACCTAAGGCACCGTTCAGCCGTCAGGTAGCCCTTTACGGAGGACTACCTGACTTGAAGCATGCTCATTGAAGCTTTCATTCCACGGGAGCGTACTGCATTTCTCCGTTGCCAAATGACCAATCTTCACGCTTCACATCCACCAAGCTGATCCAGACATCTTCTTTACGAATCCCGGTATTGGCATGAATCCCATCAGCCACTGCCTTATAAAATGCCTTTTTCACCTCAATGGTTCGCCCTGCATTCCAGGTAATCTGAATAAAGACTATTTTTGGTGTGTAGGTAACGCCGAGGTAGCCGGCCGCTGGATAAACCAATTCGTCTTTGGCGTGCCGGTTTATGACTTGGAACCGGTCATGCTCCGGAACTCCGGCGGCATTCACCATGGCGTCGTACACCACTTCACCGATTGCCGCGACGGTTTCTAAGCTGGTTTCGGCTGCTACATCAATTCGCGCTAATGGCATTGGAGCGATCCTTTCTGGAATTTTTTTGCTTCACCCGCTATCAGCAAGCGGAGGTTGACCTACCCTATGGCATCGGTTTGAATTCATCAAACGCATAGTTTTTCTGCTAATCATGAGGTATTCGCATGCTACTGGAAGACTTGAGAGCCTTTGCTGCTGTAGTGGAGTGCGCGTCACTTACGAAAGCTGCTGAAAGACTACGTCTGACTCAGTCGGCAGTATCGCGACGCATCCAAAATCTGGAGGAGTCGCTTGGGACATTGCTTTTTGATCGAACCAGCAGGCCTCCTGTACCAAACCTGATGGGGTTTAGGATTTATGAGGGGGCATTGGATTTGCTTCACGATGCCGAACAGTTACGACGGATTCCCCGGGAAACTGCGTCGCCCAGTGGGAAATTCCGGGTGGGATTTATTCAGATGGTGGCTGATGTCGTGGTGCTGGATGCAGTGACATCAATCAGAAAGGCTTTTCCTGGGCTGGAGATGCAGGTGGCAACCCATTGGAGTTCCGAACTTCAACACCTGCTGGTTGAGGGGGAGCTTGATGTCGCAACCCTGTTGCTCTCTGCCCCCAGCAGCCCGCCGCCGGGCCTCGATGGGACACATGTAGCGACTCTCGATATTCTAGTGGTGCAAAGCAAAAGGCATCCAGTGGTGGAGCAACTAACCACTATAAGAAGCTTGTCTGACTGTGGCTGGGTCTTGAACCCAAAGGGCTGTGGTTACCGAGCAGCGCTGGAGTCGGCAATGGGAGGACACGGGCAAGTGCTGAAGCTTGCTGTCGATACCCATGGTGCAGCTATCCAGATGCGCATGATTGCTGCCGGCTTGGGACTGGGGCTGCTGCCGAAAAAAGTACTTGAGGAAAGCTCACTTAGCGACGAGTTATCAATTGTCGAGGTATCGGACTTTTCTCTTCAAATGAATATTTGGGTCGTTTACCCATTGCAACAGGGAAATCTGAAGCAAGCAAACGACCTGCTCAAGCGACACGTCATCGATGCATTTCGAGTTTCAGTTCAGTAAGGGGGCTGCTTCTAGGCGGGAATCCACCCCATTCTGCACCCCTTCCCTACTCTCCCCCGCTTTGGCCCAATCATTCGTGCCTCCCTGTGCCTCTGCCGCCCCATCGAACAAAAATTTTCATCAACCGCCTTGTTGCTTTATTTTTTGAAGTGATTGAGCATACATTTCATCATTCACCCCATGTGCTCTGCATGCAGCTGGAGAAAGATCTCATGAAAACTAAAACCGGAGATGGCTATGAGCAGCGTTGAAAATGTCGGATCCTCAGTGACTCTCACAGCGGGCAGATCCATCACTGCGGAGGAAATCAAGAAGGCCAAGGCCGGGATAATTGGGGGTTCTGACGGCAACATTTTTGCAGTCTCCCATGACGATGATCACTCTGCCCAGTCTGAGCCTGTGCAAGGGGTTAGCTGGAAAGCCTCCCAGGCAGAAGCTCTTCGCTGGTACGACAATGAAAACGAACAGTTCGCGCGACTGAGCGTTGACCTCCAAGCTAAGCGGGCAATCTCTATCAAAAATGTCGAGGAACTTCTGTAAGCCTGATGATGGTTAGGAACCACCATTGGCAGCCGCCATTTAACCTTTGATAGGAAGTGTGGAATGAGTTTGCGCGAGAGTATCGTAGGTGCTTGGAAATTATGCTCGTACACTGAGACACCGGTGGATGGCACGGAACCCTTTCACCCAATGGGCACTAACCCAAAGGGTATAATCATGTACACACCCGATGGATACATGTCAGCGCAATTCATGCTCGCTGAAAGAGCAAACTTCGCTGTCAATGATTTCTATCAAGGGACTCTTGAGGAGTACAAAGCAGCCGCCTCGACCTACGTTGCATACTCAGGCCCTTTTGTGGTCGATGAAGAGAAAAGTATGGTCACCCATAGCGTGTTCGTCTCCTTGTTGCCAAACTGGATTGGAAACAATCAACCCCGTCTGGTCAGCCTTGAGGGCACAGTGCTGACCCTATCGACCGCTATCCCGATTCAATCCAAAGGCAAGTCGGTGGTTTCCAAACTCGTCTGGCATCGTGCCGAAACTGCCTGAGATATCGATTCGCCCTTGCTCAAAAGGGGGCACTGATCGCGTACATTTCACCCCCCGCATCAAGCCCCCTTCTTGATGAAGCACCAAATAGCAATCTGTAGCGGCACTTTGTGGCTAGACGTCGGCTGCTGCCAATGCCTTCCCAACATAGTCAACGAATACTCTGACCTTTGGCGACAGGTGTCGGCTCGATGGCCAAACCAGGCTCAACGGATTCGGTCTCCTGATACTGTCGTTTAAAATAGCTCTCAGAGTGCCGCTAGCCAGTGGCTCACGCGCCAGGAAGTCAGGCATGCAGCCTATCCCCAACCCGGCGATCGTAGCCCCACGTAATGCCTCCATGTTGTTGCAGGTAAACACTGTCTCAGGGTGCGGTTCCGGTTTTCCCGGTGTCAGGGACAACGGCAGTTCCTGAAGCTTTCCACTGGTTGGAAACCGAAATCTGATCGCAGTGTGTCTCGATAAGTCTTCAATGCACTCAGGGACGCCGTGCGCCTCAAGATAGGCCGGAGCAGCGCAGATCAGCATCTGCACAGAGCGAAGCGGTCTGGACATGAATCGAGAGTCCGACAAGGGCCCACTTCTAATGGCTACATCTACTCCCATGTCGATCAAATCAACCATGTGGTCATTGAAATCTATATCCAGATCTATGTCCGGAAAGCGGCTGAGGAATTCAGGAAGAATGGGAAGCAGGAGGTGATAGGTGACCGTTGGAGTGCTGACGCGTAACCGACCACGCGGCTTTTCGGTGCTGCGCGAAATAGTGGCTTGTGCATCGTCCAGGTCATCCAGGATTCGCCGACACCGCTCCAGGAACTCTTTTCCTTCATCCGTCAAACGCAAGCTTCGGGTGGAGCGCTGAAACAAACGGACGCTCAACTGCTGCTCAAGCCTGGTGATGCCCTTCCCGACCGCAGAGGCAGATAGCCCCAGAGCTCTTCCTGCGGCAACGAAGCTACCGAGTTCGGCGGTTCTTACAAACGCCATCAGTCCGCTTAGCCGATCCACATTCGCCCCTTTCAATTCAATCGTTTCGTTCCGGTATACGCGGAATTTAAAGCGTTTTTTAAACGATTACGACGTCTTTATCCTCTCCCGATCTCCCGCAGGCTCGCGCAACAAATCCCAGTCGCCTGCATCGTAAGATCGAGGAACTCAATAATGCCAACGTCAATAGCGCTGACTGCGATGCAGAAAACGCTGATTCTGATCGCAGTTTGCATCGCATCAATCACCATGCCCTTGAACTTCACGGCTGCTGCAGTCGCGATACCGGCGATTGGTCGAAGTTTTGAGGGCACTCCCATGGCCTTGAACTGGGTGACCAACGCGTTCATGTTGACGTTCGGCAGTGGACTAATGGCCGCCGGCGCGCTTGCTGACCACTATGGTCGCAAGACGGTCTTCATTGCCGGTATTTCAGGATTCGCAGTGTTTTCTGCGGCATCGACCTTTGCCCCAAACCTTCTTTGCTTTGACCTCTTGCGCGCAGCTCAGGGTGTTGCTGCTGCAGCGGCATTTTCCGGCGGGATGGCTTCGTTAGCGCAAGAATTTGACGGCGCCGAACGGGTGCGGGCATTCAGTTACGTGGGCAGTAGTTTCGGAATCGGCTTGGCATTTGGCCCCATTGCTTCAGGACTGATGATCTCCACTGTCGGCTGGCAAACTGTTTTCCTTCTGATCACCTTGTTTGCAGTGATTGCTACGGTGCTAGGTGCGCGATACATGCGGGACTCGCGCAACCCGGATGCGAATGGTGTCGATTGGCCCGGTGCGCTGAGCTTTACCTGGGCTTTGACTGTGTTCACTTACGGTATTCTTAAGGCGCCTGAAAATGGGTGGAGCGATCCTGCAGTGATCGGCTTGCTCGTCTGTGCTCTGGTGTCCTTCGCCGCATTTGTGCTGATTGAGAGAAGGGTCGCGCAACCCATGCTTGATCTCACGCTGTTTCGCTATCCGCGATTTGTGGGCGTACAGCTGCTGGCCGCCGCTCCTGCCTACGCATATGTCGTTCTACTGATCCTGCTGCCCATACGATTTGTTGGAATTGATGGCATGAGTGAGATCGCAGCTGGCCAACTCATGATTGCACTTTCTGCTCCCTTGCTGTTTCTGCCGATCGCAGCAGGTCACATGACCAGATGGTTCAAACCTTCCACCATTTGTGGCCTCGGTTTGTCGGTTTCGGCAGTTGGTCTCTTTTGGCTGAGTCACAAACCAGTCGGCAGTACACCCCTTGATGTGATGCTGCCTCTGTTGGTCATTGGCTCGGGGATCAGCCTGCCGTGGGGGTTGATGGACGGCCTTGCGGTCAGCGTAGTGCCCAAGGAACGCGCAGGGATGGCCACAGGAATATTCAGTACCACCAGGGTCGCTGGCGAAGGTGTTGCCGTAGCAGTCGTCAGTGCCGTGCTGTCAGGATTGACCGCACAACATCTTGCTGCGTCAACAACCGAGCAGTCGAAAAACATGAATGAGGCCGCGCAACGACTTGTCACGGGTGATCTCGCGACAGCAGCCTCTATTCTGCCGGATACCGCTCATGAGTTGCTGGTCGCTAGTTATAGTGCTGCATTCAGTACTCTGTTGTTGATTTTAACCTCGATCACCATCCTAACCGCCGCAGTGGTGTTCTTATTCCTGGACAGGGGAAATGTTGAGGACGAAACAGACATTGAACGCGCAAACCTTGATCAGCCAACCTGAACGCGGAGGGAGATGGACAACTAGTGCTTACCCTTGGTTATCAATAGATACCTAATTTCCCAATTCCGTCGATTCGGCAGGCCTCAAGCGCGTCACACAGATGTGCCTGAGGCCCTAGCCGCTTTTATGCCGAACCTTCCGATTTTCAGCTTAACCGGCATTGATGCCGTCCGGTCTCGACTCAGAAAAGGTGCCAACAGTGGCAGCTGGATCAATGTTCTGTTGTCGACGTATGTACGCGGGTATGCTCCTAACGGTGCTGCTCGACACCATACAGGTGGACGCAACTGTACTTCTCCCAAAATTATCCCCAGTCGATTGACGCGAAGATCCCCCCGTTTCAATGAACCGCTGGAATCGCTGGTGAATATCCCTGGCTGCGTGTCACTGCCTTAGTTCTTGTGGGATGTGGACTAATACATATCAGAAATGCCGCCGGCACAGCCTAGGATGGCGCTTGCGTGGCGTATCTGACCATACGGACTGCCCGCACAGCATCGATCATCAGAGCATAGTCAACTTTAGCGCGCTGATCTGTCGTGATGACAGTAATAACACAACAGCTGGAACTGCTTTGAAAGCGGCTCGCTGGAGAAGCAGTCAACCCAAGCCGGTGAAATATAAAAAAATACCCGCATCATTGATACGGGTACGAGGTAAACTTACTCACAGCAAGCACTCAAGGCACGCACTCACAAGAATTTTGAACACTTCTAATTATGGTAACAGAGCTTTGATTCAAACATTCTCTAGAAACTTGAGTTCAGGCTGAACCATCCTGACATCGACGTCGATTATCTGATATTCGACTAGATCATTAGCATAGTACGGATCTTCTGAGATGATGGATCGGAGCTCTTTCTTATCAACTCCCTTGGACATGATCATACCTCCCAGGCCATTAACCTTTGCAGAAGCGAGTAGAAATACGCCTCGATCAACGTATTTTTTTACCCATTCGACATGCGCGTCCCTATAAGGCTCAACACTACCAAACTTCTCGGTCAAACTGAGATGTAAAAAATACATGTAATCCACCTGTCTATTATTTGCTAAAATTCACTAGCGCTTCGCAGCACTGGAAACGTCTTCTTCTGCGGACTTTACAAAGGAATCGATCGTGACCTTTTCGCCATCGATCGTATATGTCCCGCCCGCCTGGACGACAGCGACATCGGTAACGCCAACAAATGCGAGAATATGGCGCATGTAAGGCGTGAGAAAATCATAGGGAAAAGTGGGAGTATCAGCTAGGTAAACGCCAGCACTGGCCACGATGAGTGTCGCCTTCTTGCCACTCAGCAGGCCCGTATAAGAACCGTCTGAGTTCGCTTTGAAGGTAACGCCAGCTCGAACGATATTATCAACCCACGCCTTCAGTGCAGCAGGCAACCCAAAGTTGTACATAGGGGTAGCGATAAGGTAATGATCACAACGATGCAACTGCTCGACAAAATCATCACTTATCTTTAACGCCGCTTTCTGCGCTTCATCTCGAACATCCACCGGAGTGAAGACTGCGCCGATCCACTCGATATCTACAAATGGTGGTGCTGATTCCGACAAGTCGCAATGATATACTTCGCCTTCCGGGTGATGACGTTGCCATTCGAGTTCAAACTTTTGACTAAGAGCCTTTGAGACCGACTGCTCGCCCCGCGTACTTACGTCAATTTTTAATAGATTTGTCATGAAACCCTCTGCATAAGTGATGTCATTGGTAGGGGTAAAAGCGAAGTATTCCGTCCATTGATAATCTATTTCGTGGATGCACAGGTCTTCACGTTTTAGTTCATCCTTACCCGGATAGTAGCTTCAGTTTTTAAAGCGGTAAAGAAATGAATTTTGCCAGTCACGGGTCAATACAGCGCTGCATTGGTAGGCTCTTTGCGCGTCGCGCTGCGGCAGGTTCGCTATCCGTACACGTATTCTCTGCGAGAGCCAAATAGCCATCTGCGTGGATGAAGCTCAGCTGCGCCTAACCATCAAGGCCTGCCAAGTCGTTCCGAAACCTCAAAGATCCAAGGAGGAACGGTGATGCTCGCTTTTTCCCACCCTCACCACCCTTCGAGAATCTCCCGCCAACTGCGTCGAATGGCTTCCTGACAGATCCAGCTCTTTCAGCTACCCGCTGAAAATGCGCGGCCGTCCAGTCTCTTCTCAGAACAAGCTGATTGAGCCTTCCAGAACGTAAGGCCCGGAGTCACGCAACAGTGAAAAATGTTTTTAAAAAGGGCTCCGCATCCTGATCCTGCCCCTGTAGTATCAATTTTTGAAGCGACCTATGAGCCGCGCCTGTGCTCACCTTGTGGCTCCGAATCCCTACGTCAGCGTTACGTCGGGTCAGCTACGACCAACATAAACACGCCGCTGTAGGCCAACGTTCCCTTTGGGCAATGAGTCAGCGGCAACCGTGATCAACGCCGGAGGTTTCGATGCAGACATTACTGATCAATGGTCAGGATCACGCTGTGGATGTCCCTGATGACATGCCACTGCTCTGGGTATTGCGTGATGTACTGGGAATGACAGGCACTAAATATGGCTGCGGCATTGCTCAATGCGGCGTTTGTACCGTGCATCTGGACGGACAAGCCACTCGCTCATGCGTACTGCCCGTCAGCGCAGTAGCAGGACGCAGGGTCTCCACAATCGAGGGGATGGCAGATTTGCCGGTAGGTCAGCAAGTGCAGAAGGCTTGGCTGGAGCATGAGGTCGCTCAGTGCGGCTACTGCCAACCTGGCCAGATCATGTCTGCCGTCGGTCTGCTTCAAGCCCACCCCGACGCCAACGATGAGCAGATCACGACGGCAATGGCCGGCAATCTTTGTCGTTGCGCGACCTATACCCGCATTCGCGCAGCCATCAAAAGCGTGAGCAAGGCCTGAGGAAAATTCCCATGACAGATAATGATCGAATGGTTGCGAAGGTCTCACGCAGAAGCATTCTTAAGGGCAGCGCTCTTTCATTGGGTGGTTTGTTTATAAGTGCCTGGTTACCTCCAATGGTCGGCCGCAGCTTTGCCGCCGGAACGGTCGCGACGGCGCGGCTGGGTGACAATGCTGCGCCAGGCTTCGGTGCATATGTGAAGGTTGCGCGCGACGGTCGCGTTACCGTGATATCACCGAAAATCGAAATGGGCCAAGGCGTACAGACGGCCATCGGCATGATGGTCGCCGAAGAGCTAGAGGTGCCGCTCAGTCAGGTGAGCATCGAAGAAGCGCCTCCGAACGGGGCTCTGTATACGGACACGCTGCTGCAGTTCCAGGCGACTGGTGGCTCGACTTCGACCCGATTCACTTGGGAACCGCTCCGGCGTGCTGGCGCCACCGCTCGCCTATTGCTGGTTCAAGCTGCGGCGCTACGATGGAATGTCGCGCCAAGCGAATGCCGAGCTCTAAGCGGTCAAGTCTTAGGGCCTGACGGCCAACATGCAGATTACGGAGACTTGGTAGACGCAGCATCTCTGCTTCCGATTCCAAATGACGTAGCTCTCAAGCCCGTCGCAGATTTCAAACTGTTGGGCACTCCCGCGCAGCGACTCGATACGCCAAACAAGGTCAACGGATCTGCGCAATTCACAATCGATCTAAAAATACCGGACATGCTGATTGCCTCCTCGCTAACCTGCCCGGTGTACGGCGGCAAGCTCAGAAGCGTCAAGGACGAGGCGGCACGTAAAGTTCAAGGCGTACGAGACGTAGTTCGACTGGACAATGCGGTTGCGGTGACAGCTACCAATTTCTGGGCTTGCCAGCAGGCACTCAAAGCTTTGGAGGTCGAGTGGGATTTCGGGGCCCACGGTTCCGTAGATTCTGCTCAGTTGGACAACGCCTTGCTCGATGCAAGTTCCAGAGATGGCGTATTTGCCAAGCAAACGGGCGACATCGCGGCCGCGATAAAAAGTGCGCCTAATCATTTTGAAGCGGTCTATCAACAACCATTTCTTTCGCACTCACCGCTGGAGCCGATGAGCTGCGTCGCCCATGTCCGCCCGGATATGTGTGAGCTGTGGGTCGGTTGCCAAGCGCCTATTTTCGCGCAGATGGGTGCAGCCAAAATCAGCGGCATGCCCATGGAAAAAGTCGTTATCCATAACCAGCTCATTGGTGGCAGTTTTGGTCGCCGCCTTGAGTCCGACTTTATCTTTCAGGCCGTGGATATCGCTCGACAAGTCAGCTATCCAATCAAGCTGATCTGGAGTCGCGAAGAAGACATGACCCACGACAAATATCGCCCCCATTATGTCGACCGTCTCAACGCGGCGTTGGACAAAGATCTTCGACCGGTGGGCTGGGAGCACCGTATTGTTGGTGCCTCAATTGTCGCGTCTTACCTTGGTCAACTGCCGGAAAGTGGAGTGGATGGCGACGCGGTGGAAGTAGCGATCGAGCCAGTCTATGCACTGGAGAGCTTGCAGGTGCGCTACATCCGGCAAGACCCTGAGGCCATTCCGGTTTCTTGGTGGCGTGGTGTAGGCCCTTTGCGCAGCACCTTCCCAATCGAATGCTTTATCGATGAGCTAGCACGCAACGCGAAAGCCGACCCTGTGGAATACCGATTGGGGCTGATGCAGGAACAGCCACGTGCGCAGGCAGTATTGAGGAAAGTAGCGGAGCTTGCTGGCTGGAAAGAGGCATTGCCAGCCGGCCAGGGACGAGGTGTGGCGGTCAGCGCAGTGTTCGGCAGTTTCGTCGCTACGGTGATTGAGCTTGAGATGCAGGGAGAAAAAGGCATTCGCATAAAACGGCTGACCTCCGTGGTCGACTGCGGATTCGTCAACAACCCGACTTCGGTTGCATCGCAGATGGAGGGCGGCACTTTGTTCGGATTATCAGCAGCTCTGTTTAACGAAATCCTTGTAGAGAAAGGCCAGGTAGTGCAGCGCAACTTCAATGCGTACAGGCAGATTCGGATGAGCGACGCCCCCGCTGTACACGTGCATTTGATGCCAAGTATTGAGAGCCCTGGCGGAATTGGAGAAACCGGCGTGGTGCCAGCCGCAGCTGCGTTGGTGAATGCGCTGCATGCCGCTTGCGGAGTCCGCGAGCGTCGGTTACCACTCAGCCGTTTCGGCTATTTCACTGTTTAAGGGGCGACGTCATGAAAATGCTTAAATTCGTCTTCGCACTCTTGATCGGTGCATTAGCAGTGACAGCGCAGGCCGCCGACCCGGCGCTGGTCAGCAAAGGGGAATACCTGACACGCGCGGCAGACTGCCTCGCGTGTCATTTGGCACCAGGTGGTAAACCGTTCGCCGGAGGTCTGTCTTTCAAGCTGCCGTTTGGCACGCTGTATTCCCCGAATATCACCCCAGATAAGGAAACCGGGATTGGTAACTGGAGCGACGATGAGTTCGTCAGCGCATTACAAAAAGGCGTAGGCAAGGATGGCAAACATTACTATCCGGCTTTTCCCTATACCTCCTATACCCTGATGTCCCGTGAAGACATTCTCGCGATCAAGGCCTATCTGTTTAGCCTGGAGCCGGTCAATCAGAAACCACCGCAGAACGATCTGTCGTTCCCGTTCAATCAACGCTGGGGTATGTTTTTCTGGAATCTGGTTTTCGCATCAAACGAGCGCTTCGTACCTGACAGCAAGCAGTCAGCAGAGTGGAATCGCGGAGCATATTTGGTTCAAGGGCCAGGTCACTGCGGTGAGTGCCACACGCCACGCAACATGTTCCAGGCAATGAGCTCTGGAAAGTCGCTGGCAGGCGGAGAGGTCGGCAATTGGCGGGCTTACAACATCAGCTCAGACGTCAAGTACGGGATTGGCGCATGGCCACAGGAATCGTTGATCAACTACCTGTCAAAAGGTTACGCGCCTGGTTACGGTGGGGCTGGCGGGCCAATGGCGGATGCTGTTGAACACAGCCTGCGCTTCCTCGACCCGGCGGACGTTAAGGCGATTGTGGTGTATCTCAAATCTACGCCAGCGCAAAGCCAGGGCATTTCCAGGCCCACACCAGCGGTCGTTGATCAACCTGGTGTCTCATTGGGTCACAAGCTTTTCTCGGACGCTTGCGCCGCATGTCATCGTCCGGATGGCAGTGGCAATCAGTCACCGATCGCCATGCTCATGGGGCTCAAGACTGTCAACGACCCAGCCGGCACCAACCTGATCGCCACGCTGCTGGAAGGCCACACGCCGTCTGCAGTGAGAGCCGATCAACGCATGCCGGACTTTGGCCGCGCCTACAACGATACCGAGCTCGCAGCCGTCAGCACATTTGTGTTGCGTCGCTTCGGACAGAGCGGCGGAGAAATCAGCGCCAAGGACATCGCCAAAGGACGGGGAAACTCGTTGCATTGATAGCTGCCAAAACAGCCTCGGACTTTACCTGTCCGAGGCCACGTTTGTTGAAGCCTCCAATTCGTCTTTATTCGCGCGCGGCGCTACAAACCTCGTGGTCTTCCGACAGAACATCACCAGTCATTCCCGGTGGTTGCTCAACAAATTTCTCAGCGGCCCAACATGATCCTCAGCCCTAATCCAATGAACACGGTTCCGGCTACGCGATCCAGAATCACTCCAGCAGCAGGCTTGCTGTTGAGCCACTGACCAATCACCCCTGAGAAAAGACCAAGGCATCCGAACAGGATGCCAGCCTGGATCGTGAAGAGGATCCCCAGCCACGCGACCTGACCGGCAACCTCACCGTTGCTGGCAATGACGAATTGCGGCAGGAAAGACAGGAAAAAAAGAGCGACCTTGGGGTTGATCGCATTGGCGATGCAGCCCCTCAAAAAGAGCTTTGCAAGGGGCTCTTCATTCTCAGCCACCGTGCGGGTTCGAACGCCCCCCGCACTCCGCCACGCTCGATAGCCCAGCCAGATCAAATACAACCCGCCCACCCCTTTGAGAAGGGTAAGCGCCAGAGGCGAAGCCGCGATCAGCGCGCTGATACCGGCGACAGCGAGAAGCGTGTGGCTGACGCAGCCGAAAGCGCATCCTAAGCCGAACGCTACTCCTTGCCGGCGGCCTCTAGACATCCCCATCCCGAGCACCATCAAATTGTCTGGCCCGGGGGTTGCGGTGATCAGAAGTGCTGCTATCAGAAAACCAATCACCTGCTGCAAGGTAACCACGATCATCATTGTTTCCAGCTAATCGGGAATGAAAATATTTGGTTATGACGAGGAGCTCGCAGGGCCCACATCTGTACATGCGCAGTCGAAGTGACAGCGCATAGGTATCGCCTCAGTGATTAGAGTCCGAGATCGGAAGTCAGAAAATCCTCATCCATCACGCCAAACGACTCGCCGCTGCGCATGATATGCCACTGCAAATGTCGCTGCAGATGAGTACGCAGCCTTGATCTCACGTTCACATAGGTCGCTGGGCCCGTGTCATGGCTGTACCTAGGGTGCGCAGCGAGTGCTGACCTCAGAGCAATCAATCCGACCAGCCCGATGTGGCACTCATGCATTCGGGTTAACGAATCTAGGCCTGGCTGACGTTTGTAGCTCTGTACTGCCACGTGGAGAACTGACTGAAAATCATCTTTGAGTAACTCGTACGCGCTGAGCCATACCAGACGCTCAATGTCAGTAATCACCTTTCCCTCCTGCATTGTTGCTGTATTGGAGTGATCGTTAAGACAATCCAACGGATAGTGGACATAGACCTCGTCGCAGGCTCTGCCAAAGCCCCTATGGACTCCACAGCAAAGAGATCCCCATAACTTTATACCTTGGTAGGGCCCTGCAAATAAACGAGCGCCAAGAGGCTTCTGGAGGCCTGAAGCGGAGTTTCGATTCAGCGAAATGTAAGGGCGAGCACAAGTCAATACCTCAAAAAAAATCGCGCCATCTAGAACTTGCCGTCATAAAACGTTCGCTGACGATCGCAGAAACACAATATATGGGTTTAAAATGCTAACTAAGCACAACCTATTGTGGTTTCGGCATTTTTTTTGATTTTGGCGATAGGTCTTTGATAGCAAAGATAAAAGCAGCGGTAGCTGACGCTACCAATCAAGGCGATTTCCCCTAGGCCCTCATGCCCATGGTTCGCAGCAAGGCCCTCTTCTGCTTTCAATCGACGTTCACTTAAAGCGACAAGCGATCTTCTCAAGACCGGATTTTTTCAGAGAAATGACGCGTCCGAAACCCTGCTGCTTTTTCTTTGGTCTCAAATATAACAACTCCGTCTCAAAAATTTTTTTTACAGACTGGAAATCGTAAGTCGTCGCAAGATGAAAAGGTTTTGTCGCATTTATTTAAGTTTGGATGAAGCTGGCCGTGGAAATCCGCCGGGCGAGCGCCTTTTATTCCCTCAGCTGAGAGCACGGACGAAATCACTTGGCAGTGCACAATTGATACCCAGCCCGAGCCTCGATTTTGAGAGTCGCGCTTATTGATCGCTCATCGCAAATCGAGATGGGGTAACAGCCAAGCTGCGAACCAAGCAGGAAGCGCTGGCACGAGGCTCCCGCGTTTCGATTTTGATAACTCTAAAACGCCTACCCCTCGCAATCTGTCGACCTCCCGCCTTGCTTGTGCGGAACGTAGTCCCGTAGGAATTCCAATTTTGCACCGTTCAGCCGAGAGGCCAAATGAGCGGGAAAACCGCTCATCGGCAGTCACGGAGTCGGTTGGAATGTCCCACACCCAGGTGCCAATAATTGCGCCGGCATCCAATGCGAGTTGCAGACGTTCAGAAGCGTCTTCTGAAGCATCCTGAGGCTGAACCTGTGCTGGGGATGGTGGTTCAGTGCTGTCTTGATCCATTCACAACCTCGTTAATATCTTCAAAACCGGACAGCTCCCGTGTTTTGGAAATAGCCATTACGCCCTGTGATCCCGCCTTGGATGGTGCCAACTACCAATCGCTATGTGGTGAGGGCAACTGAGCTAGGGCCGCCACTTCTGACATTGTCGCGCAGATCGCCATGACCTTGGAAATACTGACAGCGACATAATCGCGTAGGGTCATCAAAAAATAGTCGACTTGGTCAGAAATGCTCGATTCGCGGCGATTACGCAGTATTTCTAATATTCGCATCGGAGCTGGAGGCGACCTTAGTCTTCAATTCGGCAATGAAATTCGCAATGGCGCGACTCGTGCTGAGTTCAGCAACCGATATGCTGCCTGCTACGAGATTCCTGCCAGAGGTTGGGTCGACCAGATCAATCGATAAAAATCCTCTCTCGTCTATCGAGCATCGGCATTGCATGGGCAGAAATCCACACTCAACGATGTGGCGCAGCTCTAGGGGTGATATTGCCATGACGAAAACTCCTTGTTGTTGTTCATGGTGGACTCTCGTGTAACCGGAGGATTCGAGATATTTAAGTGGGCAAATGCCTAGCGACCATACGCTGTCTGTTTAGCCAATTTGCTACGCACGCGAAAGAACTCATGGTGTCCAAATGTTTCCGGTCTTCGCATTTCCAGGAGCGCGCATGACTTCAGCCAACGCGGTACACATTACCCAGATCGCGTCCTTGCTACGATCACTGCGCGATGCGGTCACTGAGCTTGAGCAAATCGAGTTGGCCCATGTAAAGCACCTGACGGGCGACCAAACTGTGGACTCACAGCAATCGATTTCCCAGTGTTTTGCCAATTTTCAAGACTCGATCACTGATATGGAAAACGGGCTCGCCTCTATGGCCGAAGCCACGGGAGAAGTCAGCGAACTCTGATCACCGTACGTAACCCTGCTGCAACCAAAGGCGTGTCACAGCTTTTGTACAGATGAACGCAAAGAATTCCATTCAGCGAACCGCTAGGGGATCCACGAGTGGACATTCGGGGCACAGCACCCTTGACTGTCGTCCAGCACCGAGACACACCCTGCCCCTGTTGCTGAGGCCCAATTCCCCAGAGTCGCCTCTTACCACCGGCGGGGACTCAAGACAGAACTGCCCAAATACGCAGAGGGTCGACCGTCAGGGATACTCAAGCCGAGCGCCATTCCACATCAGTGATGCCATGCTTCTCAGCCTGCGGCTTGCTGAGCTTCGTAACCGGGTCAGTTCTGTACTTTGGCAACTGCCCCACACCAGCGTCGACGGTCGCCCAATGCCAGGCTTCGGCGTTGTCCATTTTGGAGGCGCGGATGTAAAAGGTCTTGTAGTTCCCATTCAGCAGGTAGTCGACGCGGTAATGTTTTTCCTGAGCCATTTTTACTCCTTGGCATGCTCCTTCTGATAAGCCAAAGATTGTCCGCCACAGAAAAAATTCCCTTTTTGAACAGCAGAATGGCGACAATCCGCCGCTGACGGGCGTGTAGCTTTACCGCGATGCCGGAGGCGCGACACAGAGACGACCCCGGCACAACGTCGGGGTCGTTAGCTTCTACGTAAGGTTGCGTTGGATGAGCTGCGGCGACCAAATTATTCCCCCTCTGCGTCGCTCATGTCCTCATCGGTGCAACTTCCTAGGCCTTCTCACGTGGCTGCTCGCGCGTGCGCCCAGGCTTGCCGAACATACATACCTGCGAAGAGCAAAAAGAGCCCGCATCAGATGCGGGCAAGTAAAGGAGTTACAAATGGAGACTCAAAAGGTCTGAGTCGTAAACACTCATCTCGCTTTCGAATTTTCATCAAAATGAGATGAACGGCTACTGCAGGCGTTGGCTTTTGCGATCAGCGTTTGGCAGCAAACCCGCTTTGAACTGCTCGATGAACAACGCCGTTTTGAACCCTCTTTCGAAGGCCGCCGCTTCAACCTCGAAGCGTCGCAAATAGGCCTCATAGCTTATCGGGCGTTCTGCTCCATCGGCGCCGCCGCTCGTAATGGTGGTCTTTGTCGATGCACTCATGGCTGTCACCCTCACAGTGTTTATTCATGCCGGCTTGCGCGGATCAGTCGCGGACGTTCACACCGCCGCTCATTCCTTGACTCCCTGAGCCAATCCAGAACCCAGGTCTGCGCCCGTGACCGGATCATTCTCTGTGTCGGATTTGGTTCGCTCTTTCATCATGGTGAGCGTTACTGAGTCGTCTTCGCTCAGGATCACCGACGCCGTCCCGTCCCCTCCGTCTACAGCTGGATGCGGATTCTCGACGTACTCAAACTCGGCATCGCTGTTCCAAGGCCCCCGGACGTTCGGCTCGCCATTGGACATGCTGAAATAGGTGCGAGAGAACTCAGGCATGCCCGGAAGCTTTCCTTGAGGAAAGTTCGGCTGGATCGAATGAAGTGCTTTTTCGAATGACAACTGATGAGCGATCTCGCGGGTCATGAGAAAGCCGAGAGCGTCCTTGATGCCTGGATCGGTTGTGACGTTCATGAAGCGTTCGTAGACGATCTTTGCGCGGGCTTCAGCAGCGATGTTCGAGCGGAAATCAGCCGTAGGCTCACCGATGGTATCGATGTAGGCCGCCGTCCAGGGAACACCCGCAGAATTGACCAATGGCGCACCCCCACCGTAGAGCAGGCTGGTGATGTGTGAGTCATTGCCCGCACCGTTGATATCTCTGTACAGCTCGCCCTCCTCCTGGACGCCCTCTGCCATTTTGCCTTTGCCCCCCTTGTTCAGCATCACGATGATCGAGCCAATAATTTCAAGGTGGCTCAATTCTTCCGTCGCGATGTCGAGCAGCAGATCTTTGCGGCCTGGATCTTCCTCAGCCAGCGCTTGGGTGAAGTAGCGGGTAGCGGCTGCCAGTTCACCTTGGGCCCCGCCGAATTGCTCAAGAAGCAGATTCGCCAAACCGGGGTTCGGCTCGGCTACTCGCACGGTGTATTGAAGTCGTTTGTTGTGAAGAAACATGGTGATTCTCCCATCAGAACTTTTCATGAGACGAGCAGATCCTCGCTGCATAAATACACGCAACTGGCTGCACGCGAACTTCTCTTTAGATGCCTATGGCACGGTCATGACTTAGTGCAAAAAACGGGGTGTTACCAAGCTAATTCGCCCCATTGCAAATTCATAAAAATACTTAAACCCACGAGACTTACTTACTTCTTGGTCATCGTCGCCGCTTGGTTCCCGCCCTGCTCAGCAATAGCCGAGAGTTTCTCATCAGCCGATTTCTCCTCTGCGAGCGTCTCGGCCAAAAGGTTAGCCGCGTCGGTCATCCCGAGATGTTTGGCCATCGCGATCAGCGTGCCGTAGCTGGCAATTTCATAGTGCTCAACTTTCTGGCAGGCACCAATCAGCGCTGCGTCCAGCACCTCGCCTTTCTCGATTTCATCGAGTAACTCTTTGCTCTCTTCGACCAGCCCCTCCATGGCCACGCACTTCATGCGTTTGAGCTTCAGTCCGGCCTGCTCAACGAGTTTATCAATGCGTTCGATCTGACCTTGGGTCTCCTCAAGGTGGGATGTAAACGCCTCTGAAAGTTTAGGGTTAGTCGCCGCACGGGCCAGTCGCGGAAGCGCCCTGGTGATTTGCTTCTCCGCGCTATAAACGTCGGACAGTTCGTGGATAAACAGATCGTCAACGGTGGTTCTTGCCATGATTACATCCTCATCCAATGAAGGGGTTAGTCAATCGTGTACTGGGCGACTGCGCGCCAGTAAATACTCGACCCTGCACAAACGAGAGACGTTCGAGCGTGCACGAAGCACGCCGACGAAATGCACTTTTTTACGGTCACCGACACGCTTGCTGACCGTTGATGAAGATTCTCGGAACCGTGAAAAAATTGACCAGTCGAGATCTAGGTGCCTGGGGCACCAATCTTTTATCAGCGAAGGAGTGACCAGATGACCAACTTAGTACGTACCTCTGTGCTGGCGATTCTTATCGGAATGGCAAGCCAGGGAGCCTATGCGGCTCAAGACAACGATGACTTCGTGGAAGACGCGTCTGCGAAGGGGGTGGCCGAAGTCGAAGCTGGCAAGCTGGCTCAAGAGAAAGGTACAGCTGCCGACGTGAAGAGCTTCGCTGAAATGATGATCAAGGATCACACCGCTGCCAACGACAAACTCAAAACGCTGGCGACCTCCAAGAACCTGAAAGTGTCCGATGACGCCCAGCTGATGGATAAGGCCAAGGCCATGATTCTTGAACTGCGAAGCGCGAAATCTTTTGACCAGGCCTATGCGAACAATCAGGTCAAGGCTCATGAAGCGACGATCAAATTGTTCGAGGAAGAAGCCGCAAACGGCAAGGATGCGGATCTGAAAGCCTTTGCAGCTGAGACGCTGCCAAAGCTGAAAGCGCATCTGTCCGAAGCTCAGGCTCTGTCGAAAGCTCATGGCGGCGATGCCGCAAAATGATGTTGAAAAGCTGATATGACAATGCGCAACACCACAAAGGGTCGGCCTTTTTTAGGTCGGCCTGTAGTGGCAGCTCAAACTATGGGTAGCCCTTACTAGGTGGTAATCAACGCGGGAGAAACAATGGACAACTATCACATCACCAAATCTGAGACCGGATGGGCGCTGACAAAGCAGGGTGCCCAGCGAGCGTCAAAAACGGCTACTACAAAGGTAGAGATCATGACGCTCGCAGGCGAATTTCTTTCGGACAAAACGGCATCGCTCAAAGTCCACAAGGAAGACGGGACAATCCAGGAAGAGCGTACCTATCCACGCAGTGCAGACCCAGCGAAGACCAAGGGTTGATTGCATGAAGCCTGCCCCGTGCGCCTGAGTTTTCCGGAATCACAGGGGAAAGCTTATCCAATGGTCTGAAGCCTCCGACGTGATTGACGCCTTATCCGCGAACGATGCAAATGTGACGCCTCAGGACGGCGGGAAGCTTCTCAGCGTCGTAGTGAAGACTCATTCGAACGGGCGGTTTCACCGGTGCTACCTACTAGGCAAATCTGAGAAGTAAACCCATGCAAATGAGAGCGAGACGACAGTAAAATGAGAGTATGAAGATGCACTGAGACTATTCTCAGCTTGCTTCGCCGGCGAGCATCCTTTGGTGAAGATGAGGCAAAAGCTTGAGTGCATGGAGCGCTGCCATTTGTTGCATCTCTTTCCTGTCCCCAAAGAAACGCTCTCTACGCGCGAACAAATTTGTGCGACCGTCGCTCTGAAACCCCCAAGCAAAGCAAACAGTTCCCGCAGGGATACCATCGACATCCTCATTCCCACACAGTCCAGTAGTCGCTATGGCGACCGTTGCAGGACTGTCCTGAAGGACGCCCAGCGCCATCTCCCTGGCCACCTCAAGACTGGTGAGGTTGAAATGCTCAATAGTCTTTGCACGAACCCCTAGCAGCCGCTGTTTGGCTTCGGGCGAATAAACCACGTATCCGCACTCGACCAGTGAGCCGCTACCAGGAGCCTCGGCAAGCAAAGCGATTATCCGGCCCGCCGTACAAGACTCAGCCGTTGCCAACAGGAGTGAGTGCTGCCTCAGGTAGTAAACAATGTCATCGACCATCACGCGCACCTCTTTGAGGCTTGGCTTAATTTTGGACACGTGAGCAATACCTTCGTCTCAGATACTTACCAGCGAGCTGAAAGTCTTCGTGAAACGAGTTCTCGATCCCTACCGCTGATCCCCGCTGCCTATCAACTCCATGAACTAATTGCGCTCATGCCCGCTCCGCTAATTACAGGCCCTTCAAACTGCGGAGATCGATATGAGAGCACTGACTTACCATGGCGCGCATGACGTGAAAGTGGACACCGTTCCAGACCCCACGATTCAAGACGCCGACGACATCATCCTGCGCGTTACTGCTACCGCTATTTGCGGCTCAGACTTGCATCTTTACAGGGGCAAGATACCGACCGTCGAGCACGGCGATATTTTCGGCCATGAGTTCATGGGTATCGTTGAAGAGGCCGGCTCTGCTGTGATGGCTGTCCAACCCGGTGATCGGGTTGTCATTCCCTTCGTGATCGCGTGCGGTGACTGTTTCTTCTGCCAGCAAGACCTTTATGCTGCCTGTGAGACCACCAATACCGGACGCGGTGCGATCATCAATAAAAAGGCAATTCCCCCAGGGGCGGCGTTGTTCGGGTTTAGCCATCTGTATGGCGGAGTTCCTGGCGGACAGGCCGAGTATGTGCGAGTGCCGAAGGCGAACACCGGGCCATTCAAAGTGCCGGGGACGCTTGCCGATGAGAAGGTGCTGTTCCTTTCCGACATCCTCCCCACGGCGTATCAGGCCGTGACGAATACCGGTATTGGTCAAGGCTCAAGCATCGCCATTTATGGCGCTGGCCCAGTCGGACTTCTCAGCGCTGCGGTCGCTCGTATGCTAGGCGCCGACCGTATTTTCATGGTCGACCATCACCCCTACCGCCTCGCCTATGCCCAGCGAACGTACGGAGTGATCCCGATCAACTTCGATGAAGACGACGACCCTGCGGATACCATCATCCGCCAGACGCCTGGCATGCGCGGTGTCGATGGCGTCGTCGACGCTGTCGGTTTTGAAGCCAAAGGCAGCACCACAGAAACTGTCTTGGCGACGCTCAAGCTTGAAGGCAGCAGCGGTAAAGCGCTGCGCCAATGCATCGCTGCAGTGCGACGTGGTGGCGTGGTCAGTGTTCCCGGTGTGTATTCGGGCTTCATCCACGGCTTCCTGTTCGGCGATGCGTTCGATAAAGGACTGACGTTCAAAATGGGCCAGACCCACGTTCAGCGCTTCCTGCCGGAGCTGCTTGAGCATATCGAGATGGGCCGTCTTGAGCCCGAAGCCATCGTTACTCATCGCATGTCGCTGGAGCAAGCGGCTGAGGGCTACAAGATCTTTGACAAGAAACAGGAAGACTGCCGCAAGGTCATCCTGACACCGGGTGGAACCGATATTGCCACACCCGAAATCGACGAAACCGTAGCTGTGCCCGCCATGTAGCGGACAAGGGAGGTGTGTGATGGAAATGACTTTTTTCTGGGTGGCGTTGCCCGTGATTGTGCTGTTGGTCGACCTTTGGGCCATCGCGAATGTCTGGCACACGACCAAACCATCCGGCACTAAAGTCGGCTGGGCCTTTTTGATTCTGGCGCTGCCAGTGATCGGTCTGGTCATCTGGGGCATCGCTGGGCCACGCGGTGTTGCCCACCCCCCTACTTCCAAGGAACACAGCAAGGGTTGATTGCTTGAGGAGAGCCCGCCAGAATGATCAGATCGACGGGCTCCCCGCTGTTTGACTTGCTAACGAATCGGTTGCAAAAGCTATTACCGGGTGCGGATACTTAATACAGGCCTGCCATCAGAAATAACCTGACTACCGGGTAATAATCGAAATCTTGCCATTGCGCTCAATAATGGCGAACTTGATCTGCTCGACGTTTTCAACGCCCTGCCCCAGGCGCGCAGCTTGCATGATGTCGTCTTCCTCCACCCGGGCCTCATGCATCCGATGGCGCAGGAATATGCCGTTCTCCACGATGATCGTGGGGCCTCCGTCGATAAACTTTCCAATACGCTTTGAACGTCTCTTAAGCAATGAAAAGCCAATATCAATGGTCAGAAGCGTAACGATGACCAAGATGGCGTTAGTGACAGAGAAATCGTCACCGAGCAAAGCTTGCTGCGTCGCTTCGCCAATGATCAACAGCAGCACAAAATCGAAAGACGTCAGCTCACCCAGCGCCCGACGTCCGGATATCCGAAACAGCACCATCAACGCTATGTAGATGGCACCTGCCCGTAAGACTGCATCCATGTTCTTGTACCTACGGATAGATAAACTGATTGATGGACACCTGGCCGCCGCCTTCGACACTGACGCCGCTCCTGAACATCCCGAGGCCATCGCTGCGCCATGCCAGGTAGAGTGTGCTGTCACCACGCTCATCCCCCGGCAGGGTCAGTCTTAGCCCCTGATCAGTGCCTGCTGAGCTGACCGGCTGAGGTTGTATAGAGTCAATGCTGAAACCCTCCATCATGGCGCGACCAAGAATGATGGTGTGAGACTTTCCGGGCGCTCCGCGGCTCCGGATGATCATTGGATTGATGCCTCCGCTGCGATGGAATCGCTCGTACTCCACCGTTAGATCCTTCTGCGCTGAGGTCACGGTTGTCGAGCTAAGCAGTCCATGCGAGAAAAGGCCGCACAGCGTCAACAGGACAACCACAACCAGGAAATACCAACCTACCCGCTCGAAGCGCCAGATTCTGCGCTGCAAGGCAATGTCTTCATCGACTGGATGACGCCTGTCTTGCATTTCCTGGTCGTGTGTAAGCATCGATGTGGCCTACCTGCTCAGAGAATCGGCTTGCCGCCCGTTACAGCGTAGCGCGAGCCAGAGATATAGCTCGCCTCATCAGAAGCGAGCAGTACGTAGATAGGAGCCACTTCGACCGGCTGGCCAGGCCTGCCCAATGGAGTCTCCTCACCGAAGGTCTTCACATCCTCTTCAGGCATCGTCGATACGATCAATGGCGTCCAGATCGGGCCTGGAGCGACGCTGTTCACTCGGATTCCTCTAGGCCCCAGCATTTGGGCAAGACCGGCGGTGAAGTTAGCAATAGCTCCCTTGGTCGTCGCATAAGGCAACAAGGTAGGCTTTGGGGAGTCGGAATTCACCGAGCTCGTATTGATGATGGAACTGCCTGCCCGCATTGATGGCAGAGCAGCCTTGCAGATGCGGAACATGGCGGTGATGTTGATATCAAAAGTCTTCACCCACTCTTCGTCAGGAATCTCTTCCAGCGTTTTGTGGGTCATCTGAAAGGCGGCATTGTTGACCAGGACGTCGATACGGCCAAATTTCTCGACCGTTGCATCAACTATTGCTGAGCAATGCGCCTTGTCTGCAAGGTCGCCCGGCATGAGGATGCATTGCCTGCCTGCCTCTTCGACCCACCTTGCGGTTTCCTTGGCGTCCTGATGCTCATCGAGGTAAGAGATAGCGACATCCGCACCCTCGCGCGCGAAAGCGATGGCAACAGCCCTACCTATTCCGCTGTCACCCCCGGTGATCAAGGCAATCTTGTTAGTCAGGCGACCGGAGCCCTTATAGCTTGCCTCGCCGCAATCGGGGTACGGTTCCATCTTGCTCTGATCGCCTGGAACGGACTGCTGCTGGGGTTTAAACGGCGGGACTGGATAATCACTCATCTCTGTTCTCCTGGGATGCTGGGCAAAGTGTCATTCTCAAAAGTGGACTCTGCCCATTGCATCCGAGTTCGTTCTATTTAATCTCACTGCGCTCGGAGCGCAGCCTGATGAGTGCGGTGCTATCTGGACTGATCAACCATTTGCTTAATCGTGCCGGTGGGGATGCTGACAAGTGCGAATTTGTCCTGAATCTTGACCCACTGCTCATCTTTGCCAGGTGCGCTCAGGTGATGTTTCTGCCAATCCCTTACGGCCAGGCTCGGACGTTGAAATTCATCAGGCACATTGTCTCCTTCCTTGATCTGCCTGACGCCCGCACCAGGCCTGTCCATCGTCACGCTCGGTTCCTCAGCGGCGTAGCTGAAACTGCTCAAGCCGCACAAGGCAGCAAAGGTCAGATGACATAGAGTTTTGTTACGAATCATCATGAGTCTCCGTTTGGCCCGTCCGATAGGGCGGCTGTAATCGGGCGATAGCTCGCCCATTCCGCTCTATCGACCGAGGTAGCGGCAGATGTTTCCATCTTTTTTCCCGGTCAAATCATCCTTGAAGCTGGAGCTCAACATCTTCGCCTAGTAGGAGTGGCTGACTTACTGCTGCCGAACACAATAAGACTGAACGTTTTCTTTCAAGCTCCCTCCCAGACGATGAGTTCTCGGCATGGTTACGAGTTACCTCAAGAGATCTGGTGCCCCGACTGCCCCTTAGCTCGCTGCGCTCACCAGAGGCCTTATTACTAGGCCATTGGAGGCTCATCAGTCGGTTCAAAACCACAAGAACGGAGCGCCCGCCCCATCATGGATATTGTCCAGTGGCCAGCCATGGTGGTGATTGTCTTGGCGTCATGGCTTGTTGGATCTCAGCGTGCCGAGCGCAGGAAGATCGCTTTCCTTGGCTTTATCGTAGGCAACGTGCTTTGTGTTATCTGGGGACTTTACGTCGAGGCTTATGCACTAGCCTTGCTGGACATGATGTTATGTGGAATGAACCTGAGGGGATTTCTCAGGAACAACGCCGCAACAGAACGGAGTGCAGCTCATGCACCTTGAGATAGATCTGCTAGTTACTTTTTGGTCTGAAAGCGGGGCGGCGTATTGAATACTTTTGACTGGGTGCAATGGCCTGCGATGCTCGTGACGGTTTTAGCCGCATGGCTGATCGGCTCGCAGCGGGCCCGTCGGCGGATGATAGGTTTTTGGTGTTTCATCCTGAGCAACGTTCTCTGGATCGTCTGGGGATGGCCAGCTCACGCTTACGCCCTGATCGCTCTTCAAATATGCTTGTTCGGATTGAACTTGCGAGGTTTCAGGAAAAACTTCAAAGGCCAGTGACTTAAGAGGTCTCGAAGCGCGGTGGAGCGCGTCGGTCAAATCCGGCGGACAGGAATACCAGGCTGTAGCAGCTCTGCGATTGCGATCACCAGGACATCAATCGACCAAGGTTTCTGAAGGTAGACGGTGCTCTCAGGTACTAGGGCCGCCTCCAGCTCATATCCACTTGTCAGGATGGAGGGTAGCCCAGGCCAACGCTGAGCCACCATGCTCAGAAACTCGGCGCCCCTGATCTGCCCTGGAACGCCGTGATCAGCAATTACCAACGCGGCGCTACCAGGATTCGTTAGCATGTGGATTAGTGCGTCATCAGCAGTGACGAAAGCCACATGATGCGCACCTATGTCCGTGAGAATCTCAGTCATTACCGTGCGGAGGATATCGTCGTCCTCGACGACGATGACCGAGTCCTCAATTGGCAACACACCTTCCCAATTCGTTAGCACTTGCTTACCTGCGCGCCATTTAGTCGCAGGAATTGTTTCACTCCCCGCCTAACGCCGCCAGTAGTCAATCTGAATTATTGAATTTACCTAAGGCTCACAACTCACAGCCTTATACAGACTGGCTGCGCCTGTCGCCTCGATGACCGCATCGACGTACGCAATACTGGCAGCAAAAGGCTAAATCTAATGCTCACGCTTAATGAAGAACCTTTTCTGCCCTCAGCCGCACTGGATGCGGCAGAGAAAGCTTTGAAAAATCTACGGAGCTGTATCTCTACCACTCAAGCACTCCACACTTCCATCGCGGTTGAGGATACGGTCAAAGGATTGAAGTTGAGCGGAGTTATCACCGATGAGCAGGCCAAACGGCTTTACCTCCTTTTTGAAGCTACCTTGGAAATCATGCTGAGGGATCTGGCGGGCAAAGAGGATGGGCCCCGGCAATTTCCATAACAGAACCACCCGCTTCATAACACTTAGGACATCAGACTCATCCAATCGCGCTCACAAGATTTACCTCGTGAACGGCGGTTCTTCTCGCTCGATGCTTGAAGCCCTCATGATCTCGCTGATGCATTGCCCAAGGATTAGTCGACTATCATCGACGCCCTTCAGCGACCGCCGAACAGAATGGGCAACAGCCTTGGCATCGTTGTTCTCCGTCACCTCGACCCAATCAGCGATTTTCACCAACGCATCCGTAATGGCATGTTGGTTTTTTAGGATCGTATGAAGGAGCGTAGTAGTGTTCGGATTGTTTTGCATGGATGTCCTCTGGGATGCCTGTTGGTGAATGCCAGAATCGTCCATGGCCTGGTTAAGAGGTGCGCAATGCCTCCAATCCCTTTTGAGGAAATAGTGGCACGATGGTTCCACACCCTTAGTCAGGTTTCCTAGCGGGACGACGTGTACCGGAATCGCGGCGCTCTTACTTCAGCGCTATCTCGGCGTCTTTTTTGCAAATGCCACGCGTCGGCGGGCCGTTCGACCTATGGTCGGGTGATCTACAGTGAATGCAAGTTGGATCCAACAAGGAATGTAGCATGGGTGCGAAAACAGAGATCCTGAGTGCCTGGATGGCCGAATGGAGTTTGCTAGATGGAAAAATCGTTTGCGTCAGTTGCGGCAGACGACAACCTTTGTCTGCGACGGAGGAGGACTTTACACACGCTAAGAATTGTGCAGCGAATACGCACCCTGTGCCCAGACCGCTTGGCACTTTAGGTCGTTGACCGCAGCAGCTATCCCGGCTATTACCCTAATCCAGGCAACGCTCCGCCATCCGACGCAGCTCCTGCCGCCGTCGAGCTTTGATGCCAATCAAACTCTCGTCGATTTTGAAGGTCAGAGAGTTACATCCACCACATTAGCTATCAGCTTGCACTGAATAGCCCCCTCCAATTTGGGGAGCCTCCAAGACCGTAATGACGCTTGCTGGCCGTCAATCCCGGGAACAAGCGAATGCTCATGCCAAATCACTATGATCCTGCTGAATCTGTTGAGCGACTTGCCGCCCTGCGCAGGTACGAAATACTCGATACTCCACGCGAATCAGAGTTTGACGAGCTCGTGGAACTGGCGGCAGAAATCTGCGAAGCCCCTATTTCAGTCGTGAATCTGATCGAAGACCATCGACAATGGTTTAAAGCTGAAGTGGGCCTAGGGATCAGGGAAACTCCGCTGGATGTGTCGATCTGCAGGCATGTGCTCTTGCAGCCAGGCATCACGATGATCTCCGATCTACGGGATGATCCTCGGATGTGTGCAAACCCTCTGGTGACAGCAGACGAAGGACTTCGCTTTTATGCGGGCTGCTTGCTGGAAACTCCGGACGGACATGGAATCGGAACACTATGTGTGCTGGATAGATCCCCGCGTTTACTTACCTCACGGCAGCAGTCAGCGCTAAAAACATTGGCAAATCAGGTGATGGCGCAGTTGGAGTTGAGACGTTCGCTCCGTCAGAAAACCCTTCTGCTTGAGCAAAAAGAAATCCTGCTCAAGGAAGTCAATCACAGGACGAAGAACAACCTCCAGCTCATCGTAGGCCTGATCCGGCTCCAGCTTCGCCAGGTGCATGACAAGGAGGCGCAAACGGCGCTAATGGACACATCTCGTCGGATCATGAGCATCGCCGCTGTCCATGAACGGCTCTATCAAACCGATGAGGCAGGCACTGTAAACGCAGCAACGTATCTGTCCCAGGTGATTGCGGGTATTCGTGCGACGGCATCTCATGAGATCACATTTGAACTCGACATCACCCCGGCACGCTTATCGCTCGACACTGCTATCCCACTGGCTCTACTGGTGAATGAACTGGTCACCAACGCTCTAAAGTATGCCTACGCCTCCCAGTCCTTCGGGTCAGTATCCATCACTATGAAACCAGAAAATGAGTCGATGGTTTTGACCGTGGCTGACAAGGGCAAAGGATTCTCCAGCGGATTTGATCCTCGCAAAAGTAAATCTCTAGGGATGAAGATCATTGCCTCTCTCTGCCGCCAGCTGAACGCCGACTTCGTATTTGTGAACAACGAGCCTGGCGTTATCTGCATCACCAAATTCAGCGTTGCTACACATCTCAGCCACTAGGTCAGCCCGCAAGCGCGTAAATCGTCAGACCTTGCTGGGGATCCGTGACCAATCTGTTCCGCTATCCCTAGACCAATGTGTATTGGAGCTTCGAAGCGCCATACGCGCTTTCACGAACGCAACGTCTGGAACCTTAAGGTTGAACCCGAACTTACCGCTCAGCTTCGCACGTTTGTAAGCCTCATATTCCACACTGACGAGTTGTTCACGCTACTCATAAACGCCACGTTGGGACAAGAAAGCGCCGGTCGTGCCTCTGAACGCCCGATGAAGCCCCCACACCACTTCAACGACAGGTGTCACCCGTCCCTCCCGTTCAAACTTCGTTGAATTTATCTCAAAAGGCCAACCTCTCAACTACATCTCAAGAACATTGTGTAGGCCCCCTTATGACTTCTCTGCGAAGTGTTGCTGACCGCCTGATGCTAGATCCAGCGCTATCATCCGGCCCCGCTGCCGTTTATCACGCGCTGCTCCATGAACCTGAAAATGTCGATGCCCAACTGATCCGTAGTTTTCTCGCGGAGCAAATTGCCACGGCAGAACAGCACCATAACCCGCTGCCTGACGACCTCGACGGTCTGGCGGAATGGGTAGAAATAAATGCCAGCAATGTGGCGTCTGAGTATCGGGAATATTTGGAGGGGCGACGCTCCGGCCGTGACAGAACACTCTTCAGCAGCAAAGCTCATGCCTTGTACTTTCTACAGCAAGTGGCCCCCACCAAGCTGGTCGACGGTGCCTGGCTGTACAGCTCGGTCTCGCACGCTGATGACTGGCGCTATCGCGACCTCATTCGCACCTATCTGGAAGAACTTGGGGATGGGGAGCCGGCGCTGAATCATGTTGTGCTCTACCGCAAACTATTGGCAAATCATGACTGTGCACCATCTGAACCGCTTGATGACGAGTACTACCTCCAAGGCGCCATTCAGTTAGCACTGGGACATCTGGGCGATGAGTTCCTGCCTGAGCTGTTAGGCTACAACCTGGGCTACGAGCAGCTGCCGTTGCATCTGCTGATCACAGCATTCGAACTCAATGAACTGGGGATCGATCCCTATTACTTCACTCTCCACGTCACCATCGATAACGCCAGCACCGGCCACGCGCACAAAGCGGTCAAGACCGTGCTCGATCTGCTCCCGAATGACGAATCTCGACCAGACTTCATCGCGCGACTGCGCAACGGGTACCTGTTAAATGAATTGGGCAAAGGCACCCAAGCCGTCATTGGCTCCTTCGATCTGGAACAAGAAGTGGTGGCGATGTTGGAGCGCAAGCGCTCGTTCGGCCAACACATGCACTCCGATTACTGCCGTATTGAGGGCCTGACAGTCAATGAGTGGCTGGCCAAGCCAGGGCAATGCAGGGCATTCCTGGCGGCGCTTGAAAACAAGGGCTGGATAAAACGCTATCAAGATCCGTCGGAGAGTCGTTTCTGGCAAATGATTGACGGGCCGGGTGCCGTGATGTTTGGTGTGTTCAGCGGCTATGAAATGCAGCTATTGCGAGACTGGATCACCGGGGACTGGAAAGAAACGGGCACCGCTAAGTCCGCCAATCCATTCCGATCACAATTTCGCAATCGCCCTCGAGCCGAGGCCGCTGAGATTGCCTCATCGGCACAGACCCCTCACTCAACATCTCGTCTGATCGATCTACTTTCGCCTGCCCATCACTGCACCCCCGAGGGTTTGCTCGCCACCCGAGCCTACGCTCGCCAACTCGCCGAAGGATCGTTAGCACTATGAGTCAGTCCCCTGCATTCGCCACCTCAAACGATGCCGCTGTATTGGAAGACCAGACGCACAACGTAGCCTTGCTGCAACTGGGCCGGCGTCTTCAGGCAGACGGGTATCAATTCACGACCGTCACGCCGTTGACCCATCAACGCAATAACCAACGTGAAGGCAATCAGCAGGCCCGGGATTTACGGGGCATCTTCGGCTGGAATCGTCCGTTTGAATCACAGCTGCTGCCTGATGCCGAGCTCAAGGCATTGCTTAGCAGTAGTGTTATCAGGGCTCATGCCGGGTTGTGGATCAGCGACGTCAGATGGTCGAGTCTGAAAGACATGCTTTTTGCCCATTCAGGCTATCCGACCGTGGCCCATGACTCGGTATTTTTCGGCCCCGATACCTATCGCTTCGCCCAAGCCATCGAAGAACACTTGCGCACCTCGACTCATCCAGTTCGCACGGCAGTCGATATCGGTTGCGGCAGTGGTGCAGGCGCCATCCTGATCGCCAAGGCCAGGCACGACGCCCAAGTACTCGCGTTGGACATCAACCCCACGGCGCTGAGGTTCACCGCAGTGAATGCAGCACTGGCTGAGACGGAGAACGTCTCTGCATGGCACAGCGATCTACTCGACAGCGCATCGGGAGATTTCGATCTCATCGTCGCCAATCCGCCCTACATGCAGGATTCCCGGAAACGAGCCTACCGGCATGGCGGAGAGCGGCTGGGTTCTGCTCTGTCCGTCCGCATCGTTAAACAGGCCATAAATCGCCTAACGCCTGGCGGCAGTCTGGTGCTTTACACCGGCACATCCTGGGTTGATGGCGTGGATCTGTTCCTTGAGCACGCCCGACCTATAGTGGATCAGTCAGGCTTCACCTGGTCGTATCGCGAGGTTGACCCTGACGTCTTCGGTGAAGAGCTTGAGACTGAAAACTATACCCAGGCCGAACGGATTGCGGCGGTGGTTCTGACGGTGACCAAAGCGTATTCATGAGGCCACGACGATGCGCTGCGACAGGAACACCTTCCCTCGTCACAACGCATCAGACTTCATCCCTCGAACCGATCAAGTTGACTGAGGATGCTCAGTCGATACCTCATTGTTGGCATCAACATCGGACGTATCCTCCTCAAGTGCCGCTTCGTCATCTGACTCCAAAGGAATCTCACCTTCATTGGGCCCGAGATCGTCGCTTCCAGGTGGAGGATTGGGGATAACATCAGGCCCGCCGGGTTCCAGCGGTTCAATAGAGTCGACGGCGTTTTCGGTACCGCCAGGAATTCCTGCTGAAGTATTCATACCCACCTCGCTTGGCCACGAATAAGTCGTGGCTCAAAGTTTGAGAATCCATGCATGAACCATCGTTCGATGAAGTTCTCGAACGGTCATCGTCCAGTGATAAATTGCGGACTCCGCTACCTGGAGATCCTCAGATGAGTAGGCGGACTGCTCGAAGGTACGCAAAGGTGCAAGACTTGAAGATCGCCACGTACAACGTGAATGGCATCGGTGCCCGACTGCCCAATTTGTTGCAATGGCTTGACCGCGAGCAGCCTGGCAGGGCGCTGACCGTGCATCGAAAACGGCGTCGACCAAAGCGGAAATCACCGCCCTCGCCAGCAAGTTCCTTGAGGGCAAGACGGCTTCACTGAAGATTCACAACGAGAATGGCACGATCCAAGAAGAGCGCACGTACCCTAGAAAGGCTGACCCGGCCAAGACGAAAGGCTAAGCATATCCCTTGTTCCTCGACTCTATGCTTATCCATGTTGCGAATGATCAGGTGACCATGGCAGGAGCGTTGATACTTTGCCTTGGCAACTGAGGCCGCAGGGGATACTCGCAGACTATCTGCCCGGTTCCTGCTCAGTGAGGCAACCCATCTTCAGCAACTTTTGCATGAGCAGAGCGTTTTCAAGTGCGGCTTCGCCAGCAGTGTTGTCAAAAATACACCAAGTGGGCACATTTTCCTTCGCCAAGGCTTTAATGCGCTGCGAGAGTTGTTCCAGCCAACGCGGTTCATAAGCGCTGTAGTAAATTCTCGGGGCTCCGTGCAAGCGCCAATAGCGAACTCCCGGCCAGCCACTTGGCTGCGCGCCGTTGCTCAACCCGGCAGGATCAGCCGCCACTTGTCCTATGTGTTGCTCGACCAATAGCTGATGGGCATCCACCCAGGACTCATGACGCGGCTCGATCACTACATGCCCTAAAAAGCGAGCTCTCAGCGAGTCGAAGAAGTGACTTGCGACCGGGCATCGAATGAAAGAGAGGGTGGAAGTTGGATCAGCAGGCAGCCGAGCGCGCTGCCCAGTGCAGTGATCTCCAACAAGAATTTATCAAGCAGCTCTGAGCAGTCCACGAGCCGGCTCTCATGAGTGATCGACTTGGGGATTTTCACTGAGAAGCGAAAATCGCTGCTTACCGATGATGCCCACTTCGCATAGGTTGCAGGTCGGTGTGGGCGATAAAAGGAGCTGTTGATCTCAGCAGCGCCCAGCCGTAATGCGTAACGTTGCAGATGCGTACCTTCGCCTTCAAATTCAGGCGCGAACTCCCGTGCCAGCTTCCAGCCAGCGCACCCTACGTAAACCTCTGCGGTTTTCAAAACAGTACCTGTTGCGCGTCACGCATAAAGATCTCAACGGTCTTGGGGCCGATCCCTTCAAATTCCGCGAGACGCTTTTCAAACTCTGTCCGGTCATGGCTTGCCTGCCGAATGTTCTCAATTTTCCCGCCGTATTCATCGCTCAGTTTTTTGCTAAGTTTGAATAAGCGTTGCGCAGTAGATTCGTCGTATCGTGCGTAGCCCCCTTCGCCCAGCATTTTCACCAATTCGCCATGGGTGCACGAGCCTAGCTTGCGCGCGGTGTCACGTTGATTCTTTTCGATGATGACCCGGTAAGCAGCTGCGGCGATGTCTGAGCGGATCCGTTTCCCCATCAAAAAGCTGGCGATAAACCATTTGAACAGCTCGTGCTCATCTTCGCTGCTCAGATCAATATTCAGATCCGCAGCACTGATAATCTTGCTCATGGCTCACTTCCTTCAGGCAGCACGACGTTTCAACTACTCGGCCAGTTATGCAAACGCCTATGCCCGACTCTTTAAAGCGTTCGCGCCAATCAGAGAGTCATTTCGCCCCGAGCGCCTGGATCAACTCGGCCTTAGTCATTTTCGAGCGTCCAGCCACATTGCGAGAGCGCGCCTCTGTCATGAGACTCGCTTTACTCTGACTTTCAAGTGATGACTTAGAGTCTCGACCATGGCCGCTCCGAGTTTGCGCAGCCCTCTTGCCCGAATCAGACTTGGCTTGGGCCTTGGCAGAGGCAGATGTTTTCTTACCTGAACCACCCGCCTTCTCACCTCCACCAGACTGCTTGTTCACGGTCGCCCAGGCACGGGCCTCCGCTTCATCTTTGGGCGTGCCCTTCTCCTCGTAGGTTTCTTCAATATGCTCCGCTTTTCGTTTCTGCTCTTCGGTGTACTTGGCTTTGCTTCCACGTGGCATGACTGATACCCCAAAGTCGAAAATCAAGGACGCGCGTTCGCGTCTATGCCATTAAGGAAGTCGATTTCTCAGAGAAAGTTCACCGAGTTTTCTATCGATCCACAGTACCGCGAATCATACCCGAACACCCATCGAGCCCCGCTCGTCGCTACCAGAGCACTTCTGTCACACACTCTCCCTCTGAACCCTATACGCGGATGAACTGCGTGAAGAACGGAGAATTGCCATGTCAGTTGATAACAACGGGCCAGACGCTGCGTATCCCGGCCCAGATGAGGAAGCGCCTGATACCGGAGAGGGTCATGACTCAGGCCTGGAAAAAACGACATCCGAGCCCAAGCAAGGCTCGCAAGAGCGACCAGAGGACTGGAGTCCTCCACCAGGAAATCCGGGCTCCGATCAGGATGCCCAGACGAACCGTGAAGACGGTGGCGCGAGTTAAGCGCAAGAGTTGAGGTTCGACCCTGACTCGTCAGAGGTGTCCGATCCTCAAATCAATCCGCCACACCCTGCACGCGCAAGTAACGACCCCACTCCATGACGATGTGGATGCCCCCATGGCTGATAGATAACTCCTCAATCAACTATCAGCCATTTGGGTAGCTTGCGCTTTGAAGAACGGGGGGCAAACGACTTTTTCTTTCTGTTGAATGACGCCTATCCGAGCGATGAACATCGACCCTCAAAGCACATCAGTTGGTGGCAGGCCGTTACCACGCCCCACCATCCGGATCTCTTGCACTTAGGGTCGTCCAGCTACCGACACGGTTGAACGATCCCTACATATAACTCCAGATAGGTGACCGACGGGCTGTCTGCCGATTATGCACGTGTGCGTTCGAGAGGCTAAAGGAATCCATGAATTTTATTCAATGGCCTGCCATGGTTGTGATTCTGGTCGCATCATGGATAGCAGCATCCCAGCGCGCCAAGAGGCGAAAAAAGTTGAGCTGACTTCAACAATTGAGTCCCAGGTCTCAGATCAGGCGGCGCACGGGGCATCCGATGGTGATATCGATGAAGTGCTATGCATGCTGGGACAATTCAGTGCCCAGGTGAACAGTCTGATCGGACAACTAGCCGCTCGATACGACGAGAACGTCGACGGGCTCAATCCCGCATCTCAAACAGATGCTTCGTCTATCTGAGCAATCCGCCCAGCCACGATTTCGATCACGATTGAACTGAGCTTGCTCTCCTCTCGCTGAAACATAGCGATCATGCGATGAAGCGCTTGGGCGTCAGGCTCGTTACCCGCCTGACTCAACCGATCAGCAATTCTGACCAGCTCGACTGCCGACCACTTAAGATCTGCGGCCAGGCCTTGGAGATCTCTTCGAAGAGTGTTGTTGTTACTGGTCATGCTCGAGGCTCCTGTCTGGTTCCACTGATGCCTTATCGGCAATGAATTGGGATAACTGTGCGCTGCCCGTCAGATTCACCTACGCTTTTGCACATCCACAGGAGGTGAAAGATGCAATTCAGGAGCCTGGGTTTTATCGCAATAACTATCGTTTTCCTTCTGGTCGAGTCCCTCCTCGCCTGGGGGCTGTATGGCTATAGCCGCCATCCTGGGCCATTCGGATACGCTGAATCTGAAGCTCGGCTCATGCACGGAAAGTTCGCCCATGTAATTGGGCCAGGGAAATCCCGCTATGCCCCATCACAGTATCTGTTTGTAGACGTTGAAACGGGGAAGCTGAAAAAACTGTATGACCTCTTCACTCGCACCGTGATGTCATTTGATAGGGATAAAGGCAAGATCTTCAGCCTCCAGATCATCAACGATCAAATCCTGACGTGTGAGCTAAATGGTCAGCAGCTTTGTACCCCCAAATGCACCTCAGGGCCTCAGTGTGAAAACATCAAAGTCGCGGTCGCGACGGCCCAAAGGAACGAAAATTCATGGGCTTTGCTGATCGTATCTATGGCTTTTGCGTTTGCCTATTACTGGAAGGTTTGGCGCCATGCGTCGAACCAGCATCAATCTCAGAGAAAAGCTTGAGGTGATCATCTCCAACATTTCGGGCGCCATAAGCCTGAGTGGTATCAGCGCGTGCCGGCCCCGTCCTTCACCGTCACCTCGCTTTTACAGTCCAAAGCTGATCAATCTTGGTCGTATAGCTTCTGCTCATGAGATCCCGGCGCATCGCCCATCCAGGTGCCGCAGGCACACTGGCTAAACGAAGTACGCCCCGCCCCCAGCGGCCATTGATCTCATCCAGCACCCCCATCACTTTGTCAGCTACAGCAGGCTGCGAATGCGCGAACAGATCGTCCGTGTACTCGCCTGGCTGGCGTAGATCCAGAAAAAGCACCTCAGCCTTGCTGTACTTGAAGCCTGGCCTAAACAGGCGATTCACCGCCTCGGTGGCAGCCTTGGTCATGAGTCGCACATCGTTGGTGGGGTACGGCAACTCGACCAAAGCCCCATTGGCGTACTTCGCTTCCTCCGGATTGAACATCCCTGTACGAATGCTGACGCGGATCTTCTTGCAAAGTGAGTTTTGCGCCCTGAGTTTTTCCGCCGCACGTTGGGTGTAAGTGGCCACAGCCTCTTTGATGGGCTCAATGTCTGTCAGGCGATTGCCGAACATACGGCTGCAGCAAATCTCTTGCTTGGGTGGGTCAGCCTCTCCGAGCTCCAGGCATGGAATGCCAGCAAGCTCACGAGCTGTCTTCTCGATCACGACGCTGAATTTCTGCCGGAGTGTCCAGGCATCGGCCTTCGCCAAGTCCATCGCAGTCTTGATGCCCATGACTTCAAGGTGCGCTTTCATCCGCTTACCAACACCCCAGACCTCACCAACCTCGGTGTTGCGCAGCGTCCAGTCGCACTTGAATTGGTCGCAAAGATCGACCACGCCGCCAGTCTGATCGATCAAGCGTTTGGCAGTGTGATTCGCAAGCTTGGCCAAGGTCTTGGTTCGAGCGATCCCGACCCCGACAGGTATGCCGGTGTGCTTGAAAATCGTCGCACGGATGTTTCGGCCAAAGGCTGTCAAATCACCTGGAATACCCGTTAAATCAGCGAACGCCTCATCGATGCTGTAGACCTCGAGCGCCGGCACCATGGTCTCGATGATGGTCATCACACGCTCGCTCATATCGCCGTAGAGGGCGTAGTTGCTGCTAAAAGCAACCACGCCATTACGTCGCAGATGATCTTTGATCTGGAAGTACGGCTGGCCCATTTTCACGAAAGGCTTGGCGTCGTAGCTCCGGGCGATTACACAGCCGTCATTATTCGAAAGCACCACGATGGGAGTGCGGGCGAGATCCGGTCTGAAGACGCGCTCACAGCTCGCATAGAAGCTGTTGCAATCGATCAGGGCAAATACTGGCTCAGGTGTTGTCATGATCGCGAATGCTGTATTTCACGACGCCCCAGATCACCAACTCGTCGCCTTCCATCACATGACGAGGTGGGTACTTCGGGTTTTCAGATCTCAGAATCACCGAGTTACCGTGCATGTCTAGGCGCTTGCAGACCGGCTCGCTGTTGAGGGCTGCGATGACGATGTCCCCGTGCTCCGCATACAAACTGCGGTCAACGATCACCATGTCGCCGTTGTAGATCCCCGCCCCTTGCATGCTGTCGCCTTCGATCTTTACCAGGTAAACGTGAGGTGCACGGACATCGAACAGCTCATCCAGCGAAATGTGCTTCTCAATGTGATCGGCGGCAGGCGATGGAAAGCCTGCTGGCACGTGAAACGAAAAGAGAGGTAGTTTTTCGCCGCCGCTGGCGACAGGGCCAAGGAGTGTGATGCTCATGATGCAAGCCTTATTGTGGGTTACTGTACGGATATACAGTTAACGTTCTACTCGGCTTGCGGTCAATCTCATAAGCACGAAATTTCGACGGGTGACAGCATGTGTGGACGGTACTCGATCTACGAATCCATGGATCACTACCTCAAGGAGCTCGCTCCAAAGCAGCTCGTGATCAATGGATACGATCTCTGGCCGATTGAACGCTACAACGTCGCGCCGACGACACGCGTGGAGATCATCCGTCCAACTGCGGGCGGGTTGAGTGTCGACAGGGTGAAATGGGGATGGGCTCCATTCTGGGCCAAAGGCAAGCGCCCTGATCCGATAAACGCCAGGGTCGAGACGGTCATGACGGGAAAGTTCTTCAAACAGCTGTGGCCGAACGGACGTATTTTGGCACCGGCTAACGGATGGTACGAGTGGGTCAAAGATCCCACTGATCCGAAGAAGAAACAGCCTTACTTCATCACGTTGAAAGAGCAGATTCCGATGTTCTTTGCAGGGTTGGCTGAGGTGCATCAAGGCTTGGAGCCGGACGAGCGCGACGGCTTCGTCATCATCACTGCTGCGAGCGATCAGGGGATGGTCGACATCCATGATCGTAAACCATTGGTGCTCTCCCCCAAGCATGCGCGTGAGTGGATAGATCTAGGAACCTCACCTGAACGCGCTAGGGAAATTGCGGTGGAGGGATGCCGACCTGTCACCGATTTCCACTGGTACAAAGTAGGAAAGGATGTCGGCAATGTTCGTAACCAGGGGCCGCAGTTGATCGAGCCCGTCGACTTGAAGCATGAAGGCCCAGAGGAACAATAACTTGGTGTGGAGCGAGGCATGACGTTGATCAATGAACCGCAATCGAGACTGTTTTTCGCGCTCACATGCTCAGCTCCCCTAAGGAAGGCGATCTCCCAATGGCGTGCGCTTCTCTCGCTCCGAGCGGGGCGCCCGGTTCCCGCTGCTAATTTCCATCTCACGCTGCTTTTTCTAGGATCAGTTGATCAGGGTCAGATCGCGGAAATTTGCACGACCGCCTCGAAGATTAAAGTACCCGGGAAGCCGCTGACGCTAGTCCTTGACCGCCTGGAGGTTTGGCGTAAATCAAAGGCGATGGTGCTCACCCCAGACGATGCTCCGCCAGAGCTGATGCGACTGTCATACGCGCTAGAGCAAGCAATGTCGAGGTTCGGACAGGATCAAGAGTACAAAGAATTTCGACCTCATCTCACGTTGGCGCGCGACTATCAGTCCGCAGCTCCAGAGGCAGGTAACCCGCCAGAATTTTTTCTTCGAGCCGACCGCTTTGCACTTTACGAGTCCTATAAGGGCCGGTATCGAGTCATAACTGAATGGCCTCTAGTCCCATCAGCTGACGATGACCGGAGCATCTAGTTCGGGTAAGGATGCTATCAATAACGAACGGGATAGCGGTCGATAGATGGTTTCGTGGATTCCATTTTGAACACGCCGGCCTTTGGCGAACGTCAATCCAATGGATTGAAGGAGCGGTTCATGGCGACGACGTCCTCATGGCTTGGGTTCGGCCCAAGCCACTTGAAGTCTCGGGGCAGTTCATCTCGCTTCGCTGCTGCCTGTCCCTTAACTGCTAGCGATAGAGCCTTGCGCATGGTATCGGCGTCATAGTCACAGCAGTAGCATGGTGTGGACGGTTGTTGCCTCCAGGACTCTGCAAGAGAACCTCCGTCGACCGGATCGAAGCCAACTTGGTTAACCAGAGACATCACCGTCTCTTTGGCCCCACGATCATCACCCGCCACCGCTACCGCAAGGCGACCTTCAGTACTCTCCGGAAGACCTAGCTGTGCCAATGTATAGGCCAGTACATTGTTGAAAGCTTTGATTACAGGTCGCCCAATCTGCTTCGTAATCCAGACGCTCTCCGTCATCCCCTGATCAATTTCATCAATTCGAGGGTCACGCAAACCCGGATAGTAATTACTGGTGTCGACCACTGGTACGCTGTCAGGTACGGAGGCAAAAAGGTCAGCAGGAAGCGCGCTGGTTGCAGGTAGGGGTATCGACAGCACGATTACGTCCGCCCCATCCACTGCGCCTCGAATATCTACAGGCTCAGCGCCAATTTGTTCGGCAAACGCGCGGACAGCATCGGCGCCCCCGGAGTTCGCTACGCGAATCTCATGCCCAGCAGCTATGAGCTTACGAGCGAGAGTTCCCCCAATGTTACCGGTTCCAATGACACCTATTTTCATGGCTGAGCCTCTTTAATAAATTAAACAACTCCGATTTTAGTGAGCTCATGAGATAATCGTAAGTACACACCAAAAGGTGGGTTACACACCGATGAGGAAGAAATGGAGCGAGAGTGGAACTGCGGCGACCCGAACAATCGGCGAGCCTGGGCTGAGGCGACGACTGAAACTCTTCGCGTTCTGGAAGGTAAGTGGAAGATCATCATCTTGTGCCAGCTTTTCGCGGCAAAGGATGCGCTTCGCTTCTCCGACCTGGAGAAGCTTATCGAAGGGATCAATCAGAAAATGCTGATCCAGCAGCTTAAGCAGCTGGAAAAGGACGGTATCGTGCTGCGGACGGTATATCCACAGGTGCCGCCTAGGGTCGAGTACCAGCTCACGCCTATCGGCCATGCGCTTGGGCCGTCAATCCAGGCGTTGATTGAATGGGCGGAGATGAAGCGCGATCAGGCGTAACAGATCAAGCTTCGAACCGAATGCCCTTTTCGCCAAGTTAGATGATAGCCGCATCGCCGAGGCTGACCGGTTTGCCGCGCCCCGGTACGATAGATTCACGCCTACCAGCATTCGCGACTTAAGTGATCAATGTCTCGTCCAGATACGGCTTTGACTCGGCGATCCTGCCGGCTGATTTTTATTTAAAAAAGATCTTCTAAAACGGCCCGTGGGTTACCACGCGTTCGTCGATGAATTTGCGTAGCGCGGCAATTCGCTGGTCGTACTGCTCGTTCAGGCAGTCAGTTTTTGCACCACAAGCACGGCGACGTTTTAGCCAGTCACTTTGCTCGTCGATTAAGGCGCCTCGGGCACCCATGCCCATGAATCGCCGGTCAATGCTGTAGAGCAGCTCCATACGAACATCTTTGTCGTTCAAGACGAGATCCCTGCAGATAGCCTTTTCATCAGCCGTTCCTGCCTTGTTGCAATCAAAGCTTGCGGCCTGGGCTTCGATTGAAACAGACAAAGCAAGGCCGGAGAGGACGGTGGGTAGAACTGCCAATAGTCGGTACATGATGGTGCTCGCTGGGATTTAGCGGTTGGACAGTCACTGATCGCCAATCGCTTCGCCGGACTGGGAAAAATCTATACGACCCATTCACAGCGGTCGGGAGGATCTGCAGATGCTCTTCCCAGTTCGGGCTGGCCATGGAGTAGGAACGCATGAGCGGGCGACTTATGGAAAACTGATGCTCAATCAGTGCGTATCGAGGTGATCGATACGGGGCCGGGAATTGAACAGGATTAGTGGAACGCATTTTCGAGATGTTCAGCCAGGCCAATCATCGCCCTTCGGGTCAACACCTGGGTGGATTGGGGATTGGCCTGGCACTGGTCGAGCAATGGGTCGAAAGCCACTATGGCCGAATGCGCGCTATTACGAAGGCACGGGCAAGGGTGAATGCTTCACCTTGGAATTGCGTTGGTCGAGGTGGCCGATCGGACTACTAGCGGTAATCCTGATGAGGAAGAAGGTCAGCTGGCTGGGATTCTGATGACACTTTTAGGCGATTCGCCGGAGGTTCTGGAGGCACAACTGCTACGCGCAGTTACCCGCATTTGATCACCCGTCTAACGCACTGGCTGTTGCGACGTCGCAACGCTTTGTGTGGTTGTTTCGAACATAGGATTGCCGGGGCATGGATGGCCGTGAGTTCCTTGCTGCGCTACGCAAACTGCCGGGCTAGGCTGCGATGCCAGCGATTGCCCTTACAGGCTATGGTGCAGCGGATGGTACGCGTCACCAAGGATTGAGACGATTTGCTGCGGCTCTAGGTAAACCGGTGATGCTCGAAGCATTGGCGCCGCAACCAAGTCCGGTTTAGCTGTCTCTGAGATATGCTTAGGCCGTGTCAAGATTTCGACCGATCAATCTAGGTAGGCGCCTGTGAACAGACAAGTACACACAAATGCGCCCACCGCTGAGTTCATCAGAAGCATGCGAGAGGTCGCCACAACGCTGAATAGCTCCTACACCTCGTTGTTGAGTGCGTCAGTACGACTGGCCGAAACCGGCCAGGATCAAGAGGCCTGTGGTTGACCTAGCGAAAGGCATTGAGCGCGCTGAAGTAAAGGTTCGCCGGCATGCGAGGGACGCTGGGGGGGAAGATCGTGAAACTGAGCGAGCATTAACCGTTGTACCGTTCCCGAAGATACCCGTTTGAGGTCATCTGTTTGAGCGTGTACAGACCAGGTTGCAAGCCTTAGGCTGAGCACCAACTCTCGCAACGGACGCGACAACATGGACAGCAAGCAACGCATGATCACATGGTCAAGCGCTTGGGCATTGATAGGTGGGACGGTGGTATGCACCGGCTGCATGCGAAGCCAACCAATCACTCAAAGTGACCTGCGTTTTACCCACGAGTCAAAATGTAAGGCGAGGGATGAAGTCTGCGAGGCGCCTTGGGCTGAGCTGCATCAGATACTCGACGACGAACGAGGCTAATAACTCCTAGCTCGATCCAGGGGAATACCGTCTTTAATGAAGTCTTCGAGGCGCTCTTTTTCCTGCTCAGTGGAGTGCGCCAGTGCGTCTTCCTTGGTCGTTGCCTTCTTTGCTTCAGCCATGGTTATGTCATCGGGGGCTGTACTTGATCAGGCATTCGAAAATCTGAGAGGTTCAGGGCATATCATTCAGCTCTGCGTGCAGCATCGGATAGGATCACCAAGAAAAAGTGCCCTCGCGGCAGCCACAGGCCCAGACCCTGCAACAGCCTGGCTAAGATAATTCATGGAGGAATTTGATGTTCAGACTCTTCGTTTCACTCACCGCCATCTTGGGTATGAACCTTTGCCTGGCCAGCGAAGCCGATGATCAGGCCAACTCGTTTGCAAAAATCTACGCATCCCTTTGCCTGCAAAATCTGCCCAACCTTGAGGCTCTCCGCCAAAAGCTGGCGCCCATGCCGAAGCTGCCAACTGACAAAGCTGCTCTCTTTCTTGGAGGTGATCCGGGGGACGCATGGCCGGTGCCGGACAAACACGGCACGTTCGTGCTTGCCGTACCAAGCGGCAAGCACCTGTGTGCCGTCCATGCTCGCAGAGCAGACGTAGATGTCGCCAATACCCTGTTCCAAAAACTGGTGGCAAATGCCCCTGCCCCATTCACGTCGAGAATGGTGATGAACGAGGACAAGCAGACGGTGGCTAACGGAGTAACTCACACAGTCTCGTACGAATGGTCGGTTCCAAACGGTGCTAGAAAAATGTTGTTCACACTCACTACTGCCGCGTCTGAAACTGCACAGCTTCAAGTGCTAGGTTCTGCAGCAATCGTAAGTCAGTAGCCAGCCTGCCGGTATCACACCGAACGTCCGCATCTAAGTAGGATTTGGGAATCGAATGGGGCGTGCACATGACCATACACAAACCAGCGCCGGTGACGGTGTCCGACATCATCAACACGGGGCTGACACTGTTTGGGGCTTTGGAATCTTGGACATGACCTGCTCCCAACATCAGAAGAGCAACAAAGATCGAGCGCGTCCCCAGATCCTGCTCAACATTTGCTACTAGCCGAACCAAGAAATAGAGCTCCAGAAGCGCCTATAAAGGCTCGAACGCCGCATAGCTGCAAAACATTGGTGCAGGGAGAAAGATAAGGATTACGACTGAGAAAGCAAATCCAGTCGCTAAGGCTCCTGCCCAGAAGCACAGCCCCCGATAATCACTGAGACAATGACTATCCACAACGCAGTGGAGCGGCCTCGCGCCTGTTCAGAATATGCGTCGAACATCGTAAGGCCTCCGATGCATGATGGATGGAGGCTGCTGCCAAGCGTTTCCGCTAAGCGTCACGAGAAACCTTTGTGCTTTTGCAGCTTTAATAGATTAGGCATCTAATCAACTTGATGTTGGGTTGCGACTGATGCTGCAACAACGTTCAGGGCCTCTGCCCCTTTCCTTTGCACATCTCGCGTAACACACGCGACTGCGCAGAGAGCGATTCCAGCCACACTCAAGCTTACCGGGTCGAACACGTCAACGAGCATGAATGGCTGCAAAACGGCGACGTCCAACAGCAGTCCGATTAAGACGAAAGCGGATACAGCCAGCAGAGCGCGCGTGCCAAAAGCGGTATCGGCGCCAACACCAACTCTGCATTACCCGTTGTTTAGAGACACCCAAGGAGCTCCTTCCGGGCCATGAACACGTCTATCGACGCCCTTGGCCATCGGCCAAGGGGCGACATGAGGTTTTTTCAGACTCAGGATCTCAACCACAGTGCGCTGGCTCGGGTAGGGGTACCTTAAACTGGTTGTAAATCCTTGAGGTGCGCATAGCTGTCAACGAATCGCTTGAACTTGTGCTGTCCGCAGGTATAGGACTCATACTTTGCAGGCCGCGTCTCGCTGACACAGGTGGAAACCGGTTCCACAACCGCATCGAAATCCAAATCTATAAACAGTGGGATAGAGTAACGTTCCCGACCACTGATATTGACCACACGGTGCATGGTGGAGACATAACGATCATTGGTGAGAGTTTGAACCAGGTCACCAATGTTGACGATGAAAGTACCCTCGACCGGCGGCGCGCTGACCCACTCATTGGCTCGATTCCGCACCTGTAAGCCACCGACAGTGTCTTGGGACAGCACAGTCAGAAAGCCATAATCAGTGTGAGCGCCGATTCCGATTTCCTCCTGGGAAACCTCACCCATCTGAGGAGGGTAATGGAGGATGCGTTGAATCGTAATCGGCTTTTTCTGAAGCTTCTCGAAGTAATCTGCCGGCAACCCCAAGCTCAGCGAAATCCCACTAATGAGCTTTCTGGAGAGGGCGAACACCTGGGCGTAGTAGTCCTCAGCCACCACCTTGAAGCGAGGCAGCTCAGCCGGCATCTGGTTCGGGCCAAAAAACGGTGAAACCACTTCTGAATGGGCACCGTAGTCATAACATTCTTTAAAATCCCGGGTGTTGACAGGATCTACGTTTTCCGCGTACATCGGAATGTAGCCGCGCAGGGTTTGTCCCGAGTTGACGACGTTCAGTTTGTTCTTCTGATCATAAGGCAGATCAAAAAATTCCCTGGTCAAGGCATACATATCATCAATGAGCGCCTGATCTACGCCATGATTTTTTATATAAAAAAATCCAACCTTTTCACAGGCATGACCAATCTGCTGAGCGACACTTGCCGGATCGCTTCCGTCAATCAAGGGAGCTACATCTATAATTGGAATTTCGTTGAATGCTATTTGCTTGCTCGCTAGGCGAACGTCAGTAATCTCTGTCATTTATTTGTTTCCCAAACATCGATGATTGCGCGGCCAGCAGGTATCACCGCATCTCACGCAGCTAACTTTTCTTTTCCACATTACTGTGCTCACCTGAGACAGGAGAGCTTGATCGAAAACACCATCGCCGCTTATTATCGCATGACTAACTTCCCTCCATGTTCACATGCATAGGCAACATTTATTCCAGCCAAAAGATAACTTCAGGTTATTAAATTTTATATTTAGCGTGGCCTGACTTGCACGTGACCAAAGACCCAGTTAGAGCCGAAAGCGATTACGCCCACCGCGGTAGTTCAGATCAGTTGTTCACGCGGGTTCTCCCCCCGTATCACTAGCCAGATACCGCATGCGGATACGGCAACACCTACGGCCATTAGCCATGACAGCGGTTCGCCAAACATTGCACACGCCCAGATCAGCGTCACAGCCGGACTCAAGTACAGGACGGTTGCCACTCGCGTGGGCGATGAACGGCGCAAGCACAACCAGTACAAGCCATACCCGCCGAGAGAGGCGATCCCAGCCGTCCACAAAACGCTAATCCAGAACCCTGTGGTGGGAATCGGAGTCAGGCCCGTTTGGGCGCTGGATACCACCCCAAAAACGACCGCCGACGCCGTGCTTTGCAGCCACAGGTTAGGAATCAGAGACATCGAACTGAAGGTATCCGAGTGCTTCTGCCAGATAGAGGCGGCGGCTAAGGACATCATCCCAAGGAAAGGAAGAACGTAGACCCACAGAGGAGCGCTGCCCGAAACCAAAGCGCTCCAGGTAACCACCATCACGCCTGCCAGACCAATCGCTAGGCCGAACCATACCTGTGCTGCTAGCTTTTGCTTAAGCAGAGTCGTAGCCAATATTGCAGTGCCGATAGGAAGCAAATCCGCCAAGAGCGCTGCCAGCCCCGCCGGCACTCCCAAGGCGATACCCTGAACTACCCCGCCAAGGTAGCCGGCCATTGCGAGCAAACCGATCCCGACATAGTGAACGATTGTCTTGAGCGAAGACCTGCGCAATTCAGCCACCGCGAACGGCAACAGGACGATTGAAACCAACACACAACGCCAGAAAACGACCAGGAACGCGGGAGCATAGTCGATGGAAAATCTTGCGCCGACAAAGCCAGAGCTCCACGTTAATACCATCGCAGCTTCAAGGAGGGGAAGCGGCACCACCCAAATAGATGCACGCTTAAAAAACGACGATGCGTACTCAGGCGAATCGGACATGTAATACTTCCTGATTGGCCAGGTTCAAGGCTTTGTTATATTAAGGGCAGCGAGTGCTGTGCATTAAGGCTCTTCGCCCAAGTTTGACATAGAAAAAAGGGCCCCCAATGGAGTCCCTTTCTTTCAGGCAGTCATTAGGCTATTTAGCAGCGGCCCGAGCATCAGACAGCCAGCCGTCATACTTTTGCTGGTGCGCAGAAATCCACTCTGCAGCATGCCGCTTGATATCGGCGGGTTTGCTTTCACCGTCATGCATCTTCAGGTTTTGAGCACTCTCGTCGGCAGTGGTGATTTGCATCTCCGAGAGAAACTTGACCGCTGCCGGATTTTTCTCTGCAAACTTTTTATTCAGAACCGCCCTGACTGTATCAACCGAGAACCCAAGATTTTTGCCGTTGAAAGTCGTGTTAACGTCATTCTTACCGCCTGGAAGATCCGTTTTCGGGACTGCGAGCCAGACGACATCCTTACCTTCGATCAGCACACCGGAAATCCATTGAGGCACCCAAGTGTAATACAGGATTGGCTTGCCTTCCTTGTACCGGGTGATGGTGTCGGCCATCAGTGCGAAGTACGAACCACGGTTATGGGTGACCGTTTTTTCCAGATCGTAAGCTTTCATATGGTGTTCAATGATCAGTTCACAACCCCACCCCGGATTGCAGCCTGTAAGATCAGCTTTGCCGTCTCCGTTACTATCGAAGAGCTTGGCAATTTCCGGTTTTCTGAGATCAGAAATATCCTTGATGTTATAGGCTTCTGCAGTTTTCTTATCGATCATGTAGCCCTGCAAGATGCCGGGCATGATATTCCCGACTTTCACCATGGTATCGTCACCACCAGCCTTGGCGTAGAACGTCGCGTGGAGTTGCTCCCACAGGTGGACAGTGAAATCCGCGTCACCATAGGAAATCGCCAGCAGCATCGCTGCGTATTCTGTCTCCTTGGGCTGCTGCACGTCATAACCAAGCGCCTTCAACCCGGCCATGGCAATCTCTCCCCTAAACCGCTCCTCAGCGATTGTCGGAAAAACCGGCGTGACGGAAACGCCTTTACCCGGAAGCTGGGGGTCGGCAGCGAAGCTCAGAACAGGCGACATGGCCAACGCCAATGCGGCCATCATCCGAATCGCAGTTTGTTTCATGCTGTAGATTTCTCGGTACATATCGTCCTACCTGGCTGGTATCAAGGGGCAGATTTACCTTTGGATTGCAGAGACTGCACAGCTTGTTATTTAGCCGCCGTGTTCAGCCTGACTTTCAAAACCAGCTTGCAGGCAGCTGCCACTCAGGGCTTTTTAGTCATCCAATCGCCCGATGGGCAATCTGGGACTGAAGGCTGTGACAACAACACTTTCAAGCCAACTTACTCAACCCGCGATTCGAGATCGAACGACGACCGCAAAGCAGGAGATATCGAAATAGTGATTGCCGAAAATCCGGATGAAATAGCAGGAAACAAATGATAGAAAATTACCGAATTGAAGCATAGCGACCGTCCTTTTATTATTATTGAAGAGTTCGCTTATGGCCCGGCCTGACGCGGGCCGGTGGAGTTAAATTATTACCATATGGCCAGCAAGTCTAACAACATTTAGGCTAGGGAATGGATAACCGCACGTTATCAATCGACGCACCTATGGGTGTCATTTTTGATAAAAAGTTGGCGCCAAGTTCCTTGCAACATCATCGCAGCATTCCTTGGCGCCGACTCATCAGACATTACAATTCTGGGCCACCTTCTCCCAAGTTTTTGAACAGGTAGGAATGCGTCAGCGCGCGCCTTTGGAGCACCAGACCCAAAGAGTTTAGGATCTGGTGTCCAGCCCGCTGGAAAAAGCTACAAACGTCGATCCGACGGCCAGAGCCCCTAAACCGAGGGAGCCGACGTTCCGCTCAGTTTTTTGCCCATCGTCTGCGGTGCGAGGAAGTGAGAAGTTACCCACCCAATCAGGCGAATCGCTGCTGCGATAAACATGGTAAAGCCCACCCCCATCGAGCTAATCGACAGCGGCAGGAGAAATGTGCCCGCCGCAGCCTACAACCGAGATGCAGCCGTGGCAAAACCAACTCCCACGCCGCGTATTTCCGTTGGGAACATCTCATTTGGGAATACACCCGTCAGCGTGGTCGAGATGGCATTGACCAACGAGAACGCCAGGAAACAAACGACGACCAAGGTCGGTGAGTCATGGGGGAAAACAGCCACGATGACCAAAGCGACGGTAGAGATCGCAAAAGGTGGAATAGCCAACTTACGTCGCCCCACTCGTTCGATTAAAGCAGCAGCGATCAACGTCCCCAGAACGGCGATGGTATTCAGAGCCAGGCCTGCTGTCAGGCCATCTTCAAGCCCTAACTGCTCCAGAACGATGGGTACGAATGTGCCAATGGCAAAATACGGAGTGACGTTACACACCCAGAAGATTGAGACAAACAATGTCGCCTTGATGTATTTGCGAGAGAAGAGGCAGGTAAAACCGTGGCGGGAGTCGGACTTCTGGTGCTTCAGATCGGCTTGCTCATCCTCCTCCATATATTCCTCTGTCAGCTCCTTCGCTTTAGCCACTCGCCCCTTGCTCATCAGCCACCTAGGTGATTCAGGGGTGCCCAGACGCATCAGAAAAACAATGACGGTAGGAACGGTGCTCAAGCCCAAGATGACATTCCAGTTAGCCGTACCTGACAGTCAATGCCCAACCCAGCACATAGGAGATCAAGTACCCGACGTACCAGCCCACCTCCTGGATGCAGAGCAAACGTCCACGTACCCGCGCTGGGGCAAATTCGGCGAGCAATGGCCAACCGATGGCATAGTCTGCACCTATGGCGATTCCCATAAGCAATCGCACTGCGAACAGCTGCCACGCATCCACCACAAAAAACTGAGCGACCGAGCCGATAAAAAGACCGCCAGATCGATCGTGAACATGGGGCGCCGACCTACTTTGTCCGCGAAGTAACCGCCCAGCGGCGCGCCGATGAGGATTCCGATCAGAGCCCAAGCTCCGATAAGTCCCTGCCACGTCACAGATAGCGCCAGATCCTTAGTATTGGCAGGCATCACAATGCCCATGCTACCGAGGATGAATCCATCGATGAGCATGCCACCCTAAAACAGAATGGTGAGTTTGATGATGAAATTGCGCTGCTTGGCAGATATTTCTCGCGGCGCCGTGTCCGCCGTTGATATCGCGCAGGTAGCTTGCGTTGACACTGATATTTCTCCCTTTGTCTACCCCTGATCCTACCTTGAGGTATTTGTTGTAGAGATACCCTTCGAACTGCGGACTGCATGAGATCAGCCACGTCTTTGTGGGAAAAGGTGAGCAGGGATGAGCTTTCAAAGTTGTCAGTGCAGCCTGGAACGCTCGATCCATGTAGATCAATTAGCGTTTATGCCCGCAGCTGGGCTGGCATAGGTGTTTTTCGTCTTTCGTAGGTAGCCCGGTAGCTGCCCGGAGCTGCGCCGAAGAAATCCCTAAAGCGCTTCTGAAAGTGAGGTAGGCTCACGAAACCAGTCGAGATGGCGATTTCAGTAATGGATCGGTTGGTCTGCAAGACCAACTGTCTCGCCCGGGTCAGACGGAGCTCCAAGTAATACCGAGAGGGAGTGGCACCTACGAAACGACCGAACCGGCGCTCCAATTGCCGTTTTGAAATCCCGGTGCAGGACGCGAGCTCGGGAATACTCAATGGCTCTTCAATATTCTTTTGCATCAGCTCAAGGGCAAGTTTTAACGTCTCTGGGAGCGTTGGATCTGTATCAACAGAAATAGCGGAAATCCCCGCCAGATGATCGTGCTCGTCGCAGCCAAGCACCTCTTCTACCGCCTGAGTCAGCGCGTTACCTTTTCTGACACGGATGAACTCCAGCATCATCCGCAACGAACTGCTCGCCCCTGCGCAGGTAACCCGGTCGTGATCAATGGCATAGCTACGGTCGCAGATTTCAACTTTCGGGAATGCGTCGGCCATCATGGCGCGCCCGTCCGGGTGGAATGCACATTGATAGCCGTCCATCACATGAGCATCAGCCAGGAAGAACGCACCGTTCCACTGGCCTCCGATCATAGCCCCTGCAGCTGCGGCACTGACAAGCTTGCGTCTCAAGGATTGGTTAACTTTCAGATCGACCCTCAACCCTCCAACGACCATCAGGAGATCTTGGCGGGTGCGAAGCTGGGAAAGCTCCATGTCCGTAGGAATGGCGATGCCTAGGTCACTCATTGCGCTACGGCCGGCCAGACCGACTTTGAGGATCTCAAAAACCGGTGTTTCACTCATCAGATTTGCCGTCACAAGAGCATCCATTGCACCTGTGAACGACATCATCGAAAAGTTATCCATCAGCACAAAGGCGACGCGCACTGCAGATGGACTACTCGCGTCTTCCTTCGCAACCGATGAATAAAGCATATTCTGATTTTTGAGTACGCTCTCGAAAACGTATGCCATAACCTTCAAAGCCCAATCTACACGGTGGTACATCAGGTACGCCGAAGCATCACACTGGCTTCAGAAGCAAATTCAGGAAATCTTCACAGTCCGACTTTCCCGCCAGACTACGGACAGAGTCCTGAATGGCCTGACTACGGGAGGCGCCCAGGCTGACGTCTGCAAACATGTGGAATTTATCCGCAAACTCAGCATCCGACATCGGATTCTCCGGATCACCTTTTGCTGCTGTGATCGGGCTGATAAAGGAGGTGCCGCCTTTGAGCTGAACTGTGACGCGGGACAGAATTTCCGCAGGGAACCTTGCTGACAGATCAGCAGCTTCCGTGATGATGACTCGTTCGCTGATGTTCAGGATGTCAGGAGCGTGAATGGCATCGCCAGTTACCTCATCGGCACCTACCCGCCCGCGAGCTATCAACGCGGCCATGGGGAACGCTAAGGCGTATTGCGCCTCATCGGCGTTTTTTGGGCGATGGCCTTGCAGGCGCATTGACTCATGGAAAGTCTCGACTTCTACAGTCTCAACCGCCTCCGGAAGGATCTCAGCATGTTGGAGCTTCAGGGCGGTCATCGCTGTCAATGCCGGCTGAGCCCAACGACATACAGGCCAGGGTTTGAAGTATTGCTTATCGATTTCCCAGTCTTCACCGATGCCATCCCAGAATTCGACAACATCTACTGCTTCGACCGTTGCGGCGGGTGCACCTGTGACGCCAGATTGCGCCATGAACAGCGCGTTCAGCCCCGCATAAGCTCCAGCGCCATGCGCATCACGAAGCATTGAAGGATGGTCAACCAACCGCATCATGGGGCAACGTGGCCCAAAGTATTCGGCGATGCCAAGGGCGTGGAGGAAAGTCTCTTCATCCATTTTCAAAAGTCGCGCGCCGGCGCACACCACACCAAGGCCTGAAAACGCGCCAGAGGCGTGATACTCGGGCGCGATTGCCATTAGAGCGTTTCCGGCCCTAAGGCCTGTCTCGTAGCCGAGCATGAGAACGGTCAACAACTCCTCGCCGCTGATGTCCTTGCCCTGCGCGCGACAAGCATCCACCAAAGCGATCACAGCAGGAACAACTGTCGCCCCTGCATGACCTTTGGATGTGAAGTGACCTTCGTGAGCATCCAGGCTGTCGACGTTGAACCCACCCGCGTACCCAGCACCGAAAGGATGCACTGCCCTGCCGTCGAACCAGAGCCGACTCGATAACGATGAAGCTGGGTAGTGCGTCGCGGCAAAATTCTTGAGCGTCATGCTGGTGTGGTTCGCCCGAGCTCCCGATGCAACGCCAATGATGTCCAGCAGGCAGGTTTTGAGCAGCTCCTGCGTCTTGACGGGGGCATCGCTGAATTTGAAATTCCGGATGAACGAATAGAGCGACATGTGGCACTTCCGTAAGGTTCATGTGGGAGAGAGGTTGCCCAAACCTCGGGCAACCTTGCTTGGCAGCATGCAGAACGGATTATTTCTTGGCAGCGCGGGCGTCGGCGAGCCAGCCATCGTAAGCAGCACGATGCGCAGCAATCCATTCAGCGGCGTGACGCGTGATGTCCGCTGGTTTGTTCTCGCCATTGTGCATCTTCAGGTTCTGGGCGCTTTCATCAGCAGTGGTGATCTGCATCTCTGAGAGGAATTTCACCGCTGCCGGGTTCTTCTCAGCGAAATCCTTGTTCAAGACAGCTCGAACGGTATCCACTGCGAACCCGAGATTCTTGCCATCATAGGTGGTGTTGACGTCGTTCTTGCCACCCGGAAGATCTGTCTTCGGAACGGTCAACCAGACTACATCCTTGCCTTCAACAAGCACGCTGGAAATCCATTGCGGTACCCAGGTGAAAAACAGAATCGGCTTGCCTTGCTGGTAGCGCGCGATGGTGTCGGCCATCAGCGCAAAGTACGAACCACGGTTATCGGTCACCGTTTTTTCAAGGTCGTACGCTTTCATATGGTGCTCGACGATGACCTCGCAACCCCAACCCGGGTTGCAGCCTGTCATGTCGGCTTTTCCATCCCCATCGCTGTCGAACAGCTTCGCAATTTCGGGCTTTTTGAGATCTTCAATCGAGGTGATGTGGTATTGGTCGGCAGTCTTTTTGTCAATCATGTACCCCTGCAAGACGCCAGGCATGATGTTGCCGACCTTCACCATCGTGTCATCGCCGCCAGCCTTGGCGTAGAAGGAAGCGTGCAACTGCTCCCAGGCATGCACGGTGAAATCAGCATCGCCATACGACAAGGCGAGCATCATCGCCGGGTAGTCAGTCTCTTTCGGAGTCTTAACGTCGTAACCCAGTTCCTTTAGACCAGCCATGGCGATCTCACCCCGGAAACGCTCTTCAGCGATCGTAGGGAAAATCGGAGTGATCGAGACGCCTTTACCGGGCTCCGTGGCCGAAGCCGCCATGCTCAAGGTAGGCGCTACAGCGATGGCAAAAAGTGCCATGCAACGAATAAATTTTGCTTTCATACTGCGACTTCCATCATTCATCGTGATCAGCCTTGCGAGATTTTTTTGGTCAGACTTCTAGTCAGGAAGTGCTGTCTTGAAAGACTCAACTCTGTTTCAAACGAGCGACGGCTTGCTTGGGGTGATTTTTTCTTTTGAGTCTGTAGAGAATCCCTACCGGCCCTGTCTGGTACCAGCGCTCACCCTTGACTGCCATATTGCTGCGCTCGCCCATGGCCTGAGTTAGTCGATCAAGGAAGATGGCGAGGAGCACCAGACCTACACCGCCAACAGTGGCGAGTCCCATATCCAGCCGACCGATACCGCGAAGTACCATGAGCCCTAGACCCCCTACCGAAATCATCGATGCGATGACCACCATAGAGAGCGAAAGCATCAACGCCTGGTTCAAACCCGCCATGATCGTAGGAGCAGCCAGAGGGAGCTGAACCTTGACGAGCATCTGGCGTCGGGTGCAGCCGAACGCTCGGGCAGCTTCAACTTTGTCTTCTGGCACCTGACGGATGCCGAGATTGGTCAATCGCACCAGAGGCGCTACGGAGAAGATGATCGTGACCAGTACGCCGGGAACGTTGCCGATACCGAAGAGCATCACGACCGGTACGAGGTAAACGAATGCCGGCAATGTCTGCATCGCATCGAGGCCCGGACGTAGGATTCGCTCCAGACGATCACTGCGAGCACACAACACGCCCAGCGGCACACCGATGAGCACGCAAAACACTAAAGAGGTCAGCACGAGAGAAAGCGTCGTCATGGCGTCCGCCCAGACGCCGATCAATCCTAGGAGCGTGAGCGTAACGAAGCAAAGCGCTCCGACACGTTTACCACCCACCTGCCAGCCGATCAGGGTGGCGAGGATGATGAAAATGGTCGGGGGGATCGACAGCAGACCGAACTGAATGCCATTGAGGATCTGATCCACTGGCCATCTAATCGAACGGAATACCTCTCGGAAGTTATGCACCATATAGTTGAGCGCTACCTCAACCCATTGGCCGAGAGGGATCGTCATGTTTTGGAACGGGTCAAGAAAGCTGAAATCGGACATGGTGTATACCTGAATTTCTGAGCTGGAGATTGCTCAGTTGACACTGTCAGTGACGGCTCATTGTCTGGAGCAAAACACTCTTGGAAATGGTGCCTTGGAACACGCCTTGTCTATCAAGTACCGCCACCGGATGCGGAGCATCGGCAACGATATGGAAAATGTCCTGGAGAGGCGTGTCAGCCTGAAGTGTCGGTTTGGAAGCATCGCCATTGAAGGGATGTTCGACGCAAATTTTCGCGACGTCGCCAGCCCGGAGAATTTTCGAGGCATCGAAGCCTTTGAAGAAGGCCCTTACATAATCGTTGGCCGGGCTGCAAAGCAGCTCCTGTGGCGTACCGATCTGTACAACCCGCCCGCCTTCCATGATCGCGATTCGATGTCCGATCCTGATAGCTTCTTCAATGTCATGGGAGATGAAGATGATGGTGCGATGCTGCTCTGCCTGAAGGCGAATCAGCTCACCTTGCATTTCATGCCGAATCAGCGGGTCGAGAGCCGAGAATGCTTCGTCCATCAAAAGAATGGAGGGGTCGTTGGCCAAAGCACGGGCTAGGCCCACACGTTGCTGCATACCGCCAGACAATTGATGAGGGTAGCTGTATTCGTGGCCGGTCAGGCCAACTTGCTTGAGCGCATCGCGAGCGCGGTCATGGCGCTCTTTCTCATCCACGCCTGAAATTTCAAGGCCGAATGCGGTGTTATCGATCACCGTCATGTGCGGCATCAACGCGAAAGACTGGAAGACCATACTCATTTCTCTGCGTCGCACATCCAGAAGCGCGTCATCAGAGAGACCGGTGATTTCCTTCCCGTTCAGGTGTATGGTGCCTGAGGTCGGTTCAATCAAACGGTTGAACAGGCGAACCATGGTTGATTTGCCGGAGCCGGACAAACCCATGATTACGAAAATCTCGCCACGCTTCACGGTGAAGCTGGCATCGAAAACGCCCACGACCTGGCCGGTTTTCGTGAAGATTTCGCTCTTGTCGGCACCGCCCTTAAGCATATCCATCGCGAGTTTTGGCTGGGGGCCAAATACTTTGTAGATATTTTTGACTGAGAGTATTTCGTCGCCAAGACTCATATTCCCTTTCCTCTGCGAGTGCTATGGAAGATATGGAAATTCGTTAGTTGAACAACCAAATCAAAGTTCAAAATCTTTATCGCGGCAGACGAACTTTCTGAAGGAAAAATGATAAGTCATTAGGACTATCCTTTATTATTATTTATTTTTTTAGGTTGACCCTTTTTTGGACTGGGGCCGTGATGACAAAGTTATTACCTTAGCCCCAGCGCGTCTAACAACATTTCGTCAGGCCTATCAATAACGCTAGGTTATTAATAGCGGGTCACAAGCCCATCATTCCGAGCAAGCATCGTTCATTGAGCGTAGCTGATCCCTGTTATCCCGCTTGGCTATCAGCTATCCTCGGGCCGACAGACAGGCCTTTAGACAGCGGCAGAGAGCCGTCTTGAGGCGACGTACGTAGGCTTTTTGAGATCCGATACCCGACGCTATGGTTAAGCACATCGATCCTGATAACACCCTGCTGCAGATGCCATCCCTCAAAGCGGTCAAGTCATTCGTTGCCGCTGCCAGATACCAGAGCTTTACCCGTGCAGCCGAATCGCTTTGCGTGACGCAAGCAGCCATCAGTCGTCAGATCCGGGAACTGGAAAGCTACCTCGGCGTTGAGTTGTTTCGCAGAGTTGGACGCACCGTGGAACTGACGGAGGCTGGAGCAGCGTTCTTCGACGCCGCGCAACTGTCGTTCGTCAATATCTCTCAGGCGGCAAAGCGGGTTCGGGCTCACCGCACTGGAAAGTCTGAAGTCACCCTATGCTGTTCGCCAGCATTCTCGGCCTTGTGGCTCGCGCCGAGGCTGCCAAGCTTCTTCAGTCAGCATGAAGACATCGACCTGAACCTGATCACCACGCAAAACTTTTTGTCGATGGAGCCTGGCGTCACACCTGATATTTTTGTTACCAAATTTGCGAGCTTCCAGAGCGGGTACCGCAGCTACCCCCTCTTCCACGACGTGATCTACCCGGTGTGCACGCCACAATACCGAGACGATCACCCGGAACTGTCTACCCTAGAAGGCCTGCGCGACGGCGCTCTACTGAACCTCAGTCCTTACGGCAGATCTCAGGTAGCAGAGCATGTCGATTGGGGCGTCTGGCTCGCGTTTCACGAGACAGACATCGAACGCCGCCCTTCTGCCAGCCCGCATGTCTTCTCTGCAAACGACTACAACATGATCATCAGCATGACCTTGGCCAACCAAGGTGTAGCGCTTGGATGGAATCACTTGGTCATAGCGCTGATCGAGAGCGGCGCGCTTGTTCGGCCTATCAAGGAGGAGGTCGTGCACAAGGATTCTCAACACTACCTGGCATTCAAGGAAGATCGAGAGAGCAACGCAGCCTGCTGCAAACTGCGCGAGTGGCTGCTCACCGAGCTCACTTGAACAAACGCCTAACCGGTATGAGCATCCTTTTTCGGCGCTCATACCGGCAGCATTGCCCGCCCTAGTCCTGTGTCAATCAACCCACCGCGTCCGAGCGTGGACTGTATTTAAGCGAGCGTATCCGCCCTTCTCGCTCCCATTCTTCTGCCTGAAACCGGCTCTTTCTACTTCTGAGCAGAGGCAACCCGCACAGGATTGATAACTTTTGTTTATGTATAGCCGTGCATAAATGTTTCTTGTTGCTTCCTATTTTCTACACGTAATCTTCACACAAGCCGTGATGACTAACGGCAAGGTGATTTTCAGCAAGAGGCACTCCGCGACATAGGTGGAATGTCTTTTCTTCAGAATCTCCGCTTCAGCATGATGCTTAGCGTGGCTGACTGAACAATAAAAATTAGCTGCATTCAATTCTCATTTGGACTGCCGAAAATTGAAGTGGCGCCCCGGACGCAATCCTTCGGGGTAAGGGCGGCATGGTTTTGATGGGTACCCAGATGCCCCCAGCACCGTGTTGTAACGAATGGTTAGCCGGCGCTGCTCCTACCTAAGGGGTGCACCGCCGTAGCTTTTGGAGTGTATTTAAAGTGGATACTAAGTCATCAGTAGCTAAGCTCATCGCCCAGCGTAAACCACGCCATGCGCTGCCGCGTGAGCTGTATAGCAATCCAGACGTATACCAACAAGATCTTGAACAGATCTGGCATAAAGACTGGATTTTCGCTGGCCATACCTTCGAGCTTGAAAAGACCGGGCAATATCTCACCCTACAGGTTGGCGAATATCCGGTAGCTGTCGTACGCGGCGCAGACGGGCAGATTCGTGCTTTTCACAACTCATGCCGTCACCGTGGTTCGAAGGTATGCCCTGAGTCTCATGGCAAAGTCGCCAAGCTGGTTTGCCCGTACCACAAGTGGACATTCGAGCTGGATGGCCGGCTTATGTTTGCAGGCAATATGGGCCAGGATTTCGACAAATCTCAGCATGGCCTGAAGCCGGCGCATTGTGAAATCGTCAACTCATACATCTACGTCTGTGTGGCTGAAGTGGCACCGGATTTTTCGGTGTTCCGGAATGCCGTATCGCCGTTCATTGCGCCCCATAATCTGGATGACTGCAAGGTCGCCTTCGAATCGAATCTGATCGAAAAAGGCAACTGGAAACTGGTGTTCGAGAACAACCGTGAGTGCTACCACTGCGATGGTTCCCACCCGGAACTTCTCAACTCCTATGTAGAAAACTTGTCGGTAGCGGGCGTAGGTGGCGATGATGATCCTGAACTGACCGGACACTGGGATCGTTGCGAGGCAGCCGGTCTGCCAAGCCGCCTTGTAATGGATAAAGACGGTCGTTTCCGTATGACTCGCATCCCGCTTTCCGCCGGCGCAGTCAGCTACACCATGGATGGCAAACCAGGCGTTGCCGGAAGATTGGACAACAGTGGCGAGCCGAACATCGGCGCCCTGCTCTACTTCAACTACCCGTCAACCTGGAACCATTTCTTGGGCGATCACGCGCTGAGCTTCCGCGTACTGCCAATTGGGCCGAATGAAACCCTCGTCACTACCAAGTGGCTAGTCAAGAAGACCGCCCAAGAGGGCGTGGATTACGACCTGGATCGTCTGACCAAGGTCTGGATTGCTACCAATGACCAAGACCGAGTCTTGGTTGAGGGTGCGCAGGTTGGTGTTAACTCACCCGCCTATGAGCCAGGGCCGTTTTCCGAGGTCGCTGAAAATGGCGTTTGCCAATTTGACGACTGGTACTGCGACATCATGCAACAACGTCTCACTGGCGATAAGGTATTCCTTAAGTCTGTCGGCTAGGTGGTTAGGCGATGACCGTCATCGGTCATCGCCCGCTAAAGCCCTGAGTATTTTAATCGAGTGCGAATGTTTGGTTAGCGCCAGATCGTGTTCATCACATTCGACTATTAGTTTTTAAACCAATAATAAAAACTGTGCGTTCATGACATAAATGAGACTGCATCTTTTCCAGAATTGAAATCGGATTGATTACAGCGATCCCGGCAAAACTGCTCAATGATAAATCGCCTTGCCGTTTATCTCCAAAGTGGGGATGACGCTCGGTCAGGCATCAAACATTCGGAGATATCGTCTTGAGATTCGAAGGTATTTATACACCAGCGGTAACACCGCACACGCCAGATGGGGAAATTGACTGGGGTGTATTTGGCGAAGTCTTGGAGTCTCTCATTGAGGCCAAGGTGCATGGGATTATCATCGGTGGATCTACAGGTGAGTATTACGCACAAACCGCCGAAGAACGTATCAAGCTGGCTGGGTACGCCAAAGACGTAATTGGCTCCCGCGTCCAGATGATCGTCGGTACCGGTGCTATCCGCACTGAAGACGCTGTTATTTACGCCGAAGATGCCAAGCGCATCAAAGCAGACGCGATCCTGGTCACCACCCCGCCGTACGCTCTGCCCACCGATCAGGAAAACGCGATCCATGCGTTGACCATCGACCGCGCAGCAAACCTGCCAATCATGCTTTACAACTATCCAGGCCGGATGTGCGTTCAGATGAACGAGGAATACCTCGCTCGGGTCGGCAAATCGAAAAACGTTGTAGCAATCAAAGAAAGCTCTGGTGATATGGGACGCGTGCACCTGCTTGCCCGTGAGTACCCGCACATTGCTCTCTCTTGCGGCTGGGATGATCAAGCCCTGGAGTTTTTCGCATGGGGTGCGCGGAGTTGGGTATGCGCAGGCTCCAACTTTCTGCCAAAAGAGCACGTTGCCCTTTATGAAGCTTGCGTAGTCGAGAAGGACTTCGACAAGGGACGGCAAATCATGTCCGCCATGATGCCTCTGATGAACGCCCTCGATGGCGGCAAGTTTGTGCAGTGCATCAAGTTCGGTTGTGAACTCAATGGTTTGAAAGTCGGAGATGTCCGAGCACCGCTTCGCCCACTGAACTCGGGGGACAAGCGCAGCCTGCAGACCGTCATCACCAACGTCAAACGCACCGTCGCACACATCACATCGGGAGCTAACCATGCGTGATCTTCTTACCGCAGCGGAATACGCTGCCATCGCCAAATCGATTTCGTTTCCAACCAATGCGTTCATCAACGGCGCGTTCAAACCCGCGATCTCAGGTAACACCCTCGCCACCGTCAACCCGGCCACTGGGGAAACATTGACCGAAATCGCAGCGTGTTCGTCGGAAGATGTCGACTACGCCGTCAGTAAGGCCAAGGAAGCGTTCGATGACGGTCGTTGGAGACTGCTGCCTCCTGGTGAGCGCAAAGCCGTGTTGCTTAAGTTCGCCAAACTGCTGGAGAACAACCGTCACGAACTGGCCGTCCTTGAAAGCCTGGACAGCGGCAAACCAGTGAGCGAATGCCAGCAAGTGGACGTGCCAGACACAATCCACACCCTGCGCTGGCACGCAGAAGTGATCGACAAGCTTTACGACCACACAGCTCCAGTAGGCAACAATGCGCTGACCATGGTCGTGCGTGAGCCTATTGGCGTGGTTGGTTGCGTGCTGCCGTGGAACTTCCCGCTTTTGATGCTCGCCTGGAAAATCGGCCCTGCGCTGGCCTCCGGTTGCTCAGTCATCGTCAAGCCTGCCGAGCAAACCAGTCTCACAACACTGCGCGTCGCTGAACTCGCATTCGAAGCAGGCGTGCCGGCCGGGGTTTTGAACATCATCACTGGCACCGGTAAAGAGGTCGGCGAGCCTATCGGTCTGCATAAAGATGTGGACATGGTCAGCTTCACTGGCTCGACGGCAACTGGCCGCCGCTTCCTGCATTACTCCGCAGATTCAAACCTCAAACGTGTTGTCCTGGAATGCGGCGGAAAGAATCCCGCCGTGGTTATGGACGATGCGGAAGACCTCGATCTGGTCGCCGAACAGGTGGTCAACGGCGCGTTCTGGAACATGGGCGAAAACTGCTCGGCGACCTCTCGCCTGCTGGTTCATGCATCCGTGAAAGATGAGTTGCTGGAACGTATGGGTGCCTACATTCGCGAATGGAAAATGGGTGACCCGCTCGATCCGCACAACCGCGTAGGCGCGCTGGTGAGCACTGATCATTTCAACAAAGTGAAGTCTTACCTTGAATACGCGACTCAAGGAAAACTCGACGTTGTCTACGGCGGCGACACCCAGGACGGCGCTTACGTACAACCGACGGTGATTGATGGGGTAGACCGCGACAACCGTCTGTTCCAGGAAGAGATCTTTGGGCCGGTGCTGTCAGTGACCACCTTCAACTCGATCTCTGAAGCCATCGCGCTGGCCAACGATACCGTGTATGGCTTGGCGGCATCCGTGTACACCAGCAACCTGCGCAACGCCATCAAGCTGTCGCGCGAAATCCGCGCCGGGATCGTTACCGTCAACTGCTTCGGCGAAGGTGACGCATCGACGCCTTTCGGTGGTTACAAAGAATCGGGCTTCGGTGGCCGCGACAAGTCTGTGTTTGCTCACGACCAGTACACAGAAATCAAAACCATCTGGATCGATGTGTCTGATCGGTCGGTCGACGAGACAGTAAAATGAATACCCATTCCATCAAGCGCCTTCCGGTAGATACTGGCATTTCCGGTTGGGAGGCCATCTCAAAACGTAAGACTCCCGTAAAAGTGCTTGATGGGAATGTGACTGCGGACTGGCTGATCATCGGTGCAGGTTTTGCCGGTTTGTCAGCCGCCCGCCGTCTGTCTCAGCTTCGACCTGGCGAGAAGATCGTTGTGGTTGATGCGCACGAGGTCGCAAAAGGCCCGGCAGGCCGCAACTCAGGGTTTATGATCGATGTACCCCATAGTCTCACCACTGGGGAGTATTCGGTGGCAGGCGAATCTGCAACGGCACTGGAGATAGCGCAGAGCCGCTTTGCCATCAAGTTCGCCGCTGAGGCCGCAGCAGAGTACGGAATGTCTGCCGAGACTTTTGACCCGTCCGGGAAAATCAACGCTGCTGCGACTGAGCGGGGATTGAAACTAAACATCAATTACGCGGCATCGCTGAAAGCAATCGGCGAGCGCTATGAGCTTTTCGATACCGCTCAGATGCGCGAGATCACAGGTTCTCATTACTACCACGGGGGCCTGTATACCCCCGGCGCAGTGATGATTCAGCCAGCTCAATACATCAAGGATCTCACCGATGGCTTGAGCGGCAAAATTACGTTGTACGAGCGCTCCCCTGTTGTTGAGTTGACCCGATCAGGGCGTGACTGGGTCGCTGTGTCTCATCAGGGCCGAGTCACGGCGCCGAAAGTGATTCTGGCAGTCAATGGGCACATTGAAGACTTTGGCCATTTCAAGGGTCGTTTGCTTCACGTGTTTACCTACGCCTCGATGACAGCTGGCTACGACCACAGCGGATTTGACAGAGAAGATACCGGCCAGCCACGTTGGGCGTTGCTACCTGCTGATCCTATGGGCGCCACAGTTCGCAAGATCACAACCAATGGTGAGTCGAGGATCGTCATTCGTACCAAGTTCACCTACGACCCCAGCATTCAGGTTTCACCGAGTCGCGTAGCGGCTGTGGCGAAAGAGCAACGTGCGTCTTTCGATGCTCGTTATCCCGAATTGAGGAACACCCCCTTCGAATTCAGTTGGGCCGGTCGACTGTGCCTGAGTCGTAACAACGCTGCGGCGTTTGGCGAAGTTGAGGAAAACCTTTACTCCGCATGTTGTGAGAACGGCCTGGGTACAGTGAAAAGCACTCTCGCGGGTGTGATGGCAGCCGAGTTGGCAACCGGAACACGCTCGGCCTTTCTGGATCGCTTCAGCCAAGCGCCAGGGCCAAGCAAATTGCCGCCCAAGATCCTGACGAAGCTCGGGGTGAGTTCGGTGATCGGCTGGCAGGCCTTCAGAGCCGGTCGGGAAGGATAAAGCCGCGCAAACAGGCTGTAGTTGTTCGCATCGCTCAATCCAGATCACAGCTTCAGACAGGCATGCATCTTCAATACAAATTGCTATCGGAAACATCGCCACGGCAGTAGGGCTTTGCATGAGCCGTACGATTGTGGCGATGTTCAGGTGAAGAGAAGATGGTCGAGCGAAGAGAGTTCAGCGGTACAACACTGTGCAAAAACTTCCGTTATCTGGACAAGGGCGAGAGAGAAACGCCCTCCCAGGCTAAAGTAGGTTTCTTATTGCTTCAGCACTTCTCCCTCCCCGCCTTCACCCAGGCACTGGATACCGTTGTCACCGCGAACCTGCTCAGACCCAATCTGTTCACGTCCAGAACGTTCGGGCTGACCGATCAAGAGGTTCAAAGCGATCTGGGGTTGATCATCCGTCCTGATGCCGCTTTAAATGCCGACGAACTCAAGGAACTTGATCTTCTGGTCGTCTGCGGCGGCTATCGGACAGAGCTCAAAATCGAGCCATGTCTCACGACAATACTTCGCTCCGCTTCGGAGTCCGGCGTCATTCTGGCCGGGTTATGGAATGGCGCCTGGTTTCTGGGCGCTGCGGGGCTGCTTGATGGCTATAGGTGCGCCATTCACCCTGAGCACCGCTCTGCTCTGGCCGAGATATCCAAGATCACCCACGTGACCAGTGAAGCCTATGTGCTGGATCGAAACAGAATGACTGCTTCGAGCCCAGCCGGCGCATTTCAGATGGTGCTGGAGTGGATCAAAGGCCTGCACGATAAGGAGCTGGTTGAGGGAATCGAGGACATTCTGTCTTTCGAAGCCTCTCGCTATCGCAGGATCAAACCGTCAAGGCATCTGTCCGTCAGTGCCCCTTTGAGGGAGGTTGTCAAACTGATGGACGCGAATCTTGAGGAGCCTCTGGAGCTCGAACAGTTGGCCGTATACGCAGGCCGGTCTCGCCGTCAGATCGAGAGACTGTTCAAGGAGCAACTCGGTACAACACCACAGCGCTATTACCTTGAGCTACGCATTACGGAGGCTCGTCGCCTCATCCAGCATACCGACCTATCTCACACAGAAGTCGCAGTCGCCTGTGGGTTCGTCTCCCCGAGCCACTTCAGCAAATGCTACAGCTCTTACTTCGGCTACCGGCCTTCCAAGGAGATTCGGCACGCCACATAACCCGTCCCGACATCCATCACGGATGAGGCAATTGCTCACCGAATGATTAAAACCAAAGGAGTGTACTGAATGAGATTCTCCGAAAAAGTGGTGGTTATAACCGGCGCTGCCGGGGGCGTAGGCCAAGCCCTGGCGTTGTTGTTCGCTGGAGAAGGCGCGAAGCTGTTCCTATCTGATCGCGACGAAGCGGGTTGCGAGGCAATCGCCGCCAAGGCCAGGAAATCAGGTGGTGAAGTCGAGTATCTCGCCGGTGACCTGCGCAGCAAAGAATATTGCGAGGCGATCGTCAGTACAGCCATAAATCGTTTTGGACACATCGATGTCGTCTTGAACAATGCCGGCATCATCCCTCGCGGAACGATTGAAGAAACAACCGACGATATGTGGTTTGACGCGATGGGCGTAAATCTCAACGCAGTGTTCTACATTTGTCGCGCAGCAATTCCTCACATGAAAGGTCGGCCAGGCGCGGCGATCGTCAACACCTCATCGGTTTGGGGGGTATATCCAGGGCCCGGCCATGTCGCGTACTGCACCAGCAAGGGCGCAGTCGCGGCACTCAGCAAAAACCTAGGGCGCGACTGCGCTCCGCTCGGAATCCGGGTCAACGCTGTGTGCCCACATGAAATAAACACGCCAATGATCCGCACAGGTTTTGAACGCCGTGGCCTCGACCCGGACAAAGCGGTGGAAGAGTTGAACAAAAGTGTTCCCCTGGGACGCATCGCCGAGCCCGAGGATATCGCTGACGTCATAGCATTTCTTGCATCCAATGAAGCCCGATACATCGCTGGCGAAACGTTGGAAGTTACCGGTGCCAAACCCGTCTCTGGTTGAGGGAGAAATCGAATGCTGCATGGTAAAAACATTGTCGTCACCGGCGGAGGCAAAGGCATAGGGCGCGGGATAACTGAAAAGCTCCTCTCTGCCGGCGCCCGAGTATTGGTCGCGCAACGTCAGCCGCTGGACGATGACCTCGCCTCTCTTCCCGATGTCTTTTACGTGTCATCCGACCTCACGCATCCAGACGCACCTCAGGCTATCGCTGAGGCTGCCAGAGGCTATTTCGGCGCGGCGGATGTACTCGTGAACAACGCGGGGTTCATGTTCGAGAAAAGCATCGACGATTTAACCGAGGCTGATTGGGATCGGATGATGATCGTGAATTTGCGAGCGCCTGCATTTCTGATCAAGACGCTGCTTCCTCAGATGCGTGAACGCGGCGGTGGAAGCATCATCAATATTGGCTCCATTGAAGGTCTGGGTTCCAATCCTCTACACGCCGCCTACTGTGCTTCGAAGGCAGGCATTCATGGTTTGACCCGAGCATTGGCTGTCGATCTCGGCAAGGATGGTGTTCGATGCAATGCCATCGCCCCAGGCTGGATCAATTCCGAACTGAGCGACGCTTACATCGATTCGCAAGCTGACCCTGCCACGGCGCGTGAAGCGCTCCTAGGTCTGCACCCAGTGGGTCGTACGGGCTTGCCAACGGACGTTGGCGGTGCAGTGGTATTTCTTGCCTCCGAGGCTGCCGCATTCATTACCGGCCAAGTGCTGGTAGTGGATGGCGGACGCACTGCCAAACTACCGTTGCCTTTCTGAATAGCTCGGCCTCACTGGAAAATGAGGCCGACTCCCTTCGCGATGTCTTCGGGTTAAAGCGTCTTGGCGAGCTCCATAATCAGGCACCGCACCCGCTGCGGACTCACCTGACTCACTCACGCCCAAATGGCACGGATCTTATCTGAGTATTGGGCGGATATCGTTGGATATCCTGGGCTCTCTGGAGTTGCTGATATGCCAATGAGTGATCTGCTCGCCACTGCAAACGGAGACAAAAATGAAAGGTTACTGGATCATCCTCGGCGCGGAAGTCACCGACTCCGACGCTCAGCAAGAATACGGTCGGTTGTGGAAACCGATAGCTGAAAAATACGATGCCAAGCTTAAGCTTTTAGACGGCGTGCTCAAAGAAGCCAGCGCCAGCAACCGGGTTCTAGCTGTTGAATTTGAGTCGTATGAGCAGGCGAAGGCTTGCTATGAAGATCCGGCCTACACAGAGGCGAAAGTATTTGCGCTTCGCGCGTCCAAGCGTGAGCTGATTATTATAGAGGGCCTACTCGTTTGACGACCGTTAGCCCGGCATCTGTTCGAAACCAGTTCATGTCGAAGACAATGAGGTTCTGAGGTCGACGGCAGGTGAATCGAGCGATGTGGCGGCCGTCAGCCCTTTACTCGGGCCGCATAAATCCCCGACGCAATAATCACGCATGCCCCCACCACCGTCCATGCATCGGGTAGTTCACCAAATACGAACAGCCCGATGAAGGTTGCGAATACGAGCAGCATATAGTTGAAGGGCTGGAGGGTAGAGGCATTTGTGTACTTCAGAGCCTGAAGAAGGAGAAGCTGGGCCACTACGCCAGTGGCGGAGAGCACGCCCATCAGTAACCATTGGCTGCTGGTAGGAGAAACCCAGCCCGGCATGCCAATCAACGTGATGGCGATTGCGCCAAAAATCCCCATATACAACATATTGGTCGCAAAAGAGTCGTCTCGGCTGATACGCCGTGTCAGTACGCTGAAGGCAGCGAAGCCCAAAGCAGATACCAAAGGGATCAACGCGGCCTGCTCAAAGACGCCGCTGCTTGGGCGAAGAATCACGACGGTGCCGCCGAAGCCAATTGCTGCTGCTAACCACCGACGAATGCCGATGAGTTCACGGAGAAACAGGCCAGCCAGAGCTAAGGTCATGAGCGGGAAAACTGCGTAGAGCGCATGCATTTCAGCAAGCCCGAGATACCGGAGCCCTAAACCAAACAATACGATGTCTCCGACGCCGAGCAGTGCTCGAACGATTTGGAGTACAGGATGGGAGCTGCGGGCGGCTTTTCGTACGCCGCCTTGATAAGCACTGTAGGCAATGGCGAAAGCGAGGAAAACCCAATATCGCACCATCACAAGCTGCGCAATGGGCAGATCTTTTACCAATACCTTCGTGATCCCATCCTGGCTCGCGAAGACAAGCATCGACAACAAGCAGAGAACAATGCCGAGTCTAGGATTTAAGACCTCATGTGGTAGGTGGATACCTTTCGGGGAAGCGCTCATTGAATCCATTGCCTATGCACGTGAGTCCTTAATAATAGGATCATGCGGCGTGGTCATAGCTCATGCTCGCTCAGGAACGACTCAGTGATGCGCAACAACGCCACTCCCTGAAGGAGCAGTAGGTGACTAGGTGTGATCACCAGGTACGCAGACCTTCCGCTGGCTGACATTGGATCTACGCCGATTTCCGAGCAACGTCAGCAGACACTGCCAATGTACAAGACGATCACTTTCACGACTTTGGAACTGTTCGAAAAGGTATGGGAAACACCTGTGTTGAAGCTCGCCCAAGAGATTGGCGTGTCGGACGTAGGGTTAGCCAAAGCCTGCCGTAAAGCAGGTATCCCACTTCCGCCTCGCGGCTACTGGGCCAAGCAACCCTCGAAACGCCCAGCAAGGCCCAAGCCCCCGACCGAAATGGGATCGATAAGCTTCCAAGTTTTGGATAGAGCGTCACTTCCGCCACGGCCCGAAATCCCCGCGAAGGTGAAATCCGTTATCACGCGGCTTGAGGTTCCCCAGGCACTGGTTGATCCTCATCCTTTGGTAGTCAAATGGCTAAAGCAAGCCCAGTCTGCTAAGACTCACGAAGGCCATCTAATGACTGCTGGGAAGCATGTGTTGCGCTCCCACATTTCAGCTGCTCAGGTAGATCGCTCAGCGCTGATTTTTGACACTCTCATAAAGGCGAGTGAGGCACTGGGTCAGCGCTGGACAACAACGGCTCACAACGAAACGTCGATTGAGATCGACGGAGAAGAGCTGAAGCTACTGCTGAAGGAGCGTATCACCAGGATAACCATCCCCCCGCCTCCGCCTCCCCCACCTAAACGCGGCGTTCCATGGACGCCGGACTTTCAGCCTCGGGTCGCCCCTCAGTATGACTGGGTGCCAACTGGGGAACTGAGCTTGCAGCTGGAGGCCGATACCGAATACGGCACGCGCAAGAACTGGGCGGACACCAAAACGAAGAGGCTTGAAGATAGGCTGGCGGACGTCGTCGATGGGCTCTCCTTGATCGCCATTTCAATCAAAGCCATGCGAGCCAGGCGAGAGGAGGAATCGCGGCAAAGCCTGATCCGCGAAGCACGGCGACTGGAACGAGCCAGGCATGAAGAAAGCCAACGGCGCTTGCGTCATATGCTTGTGAAGAATTCGAAGAGCTGGCAACGAGCGCAGGAACTTCGCGCCTTCATTCAGGCAACCTGTGAGGCACACGCCAACAGCCCACAGCATGTCCAGGAGCAAACGGCCTTATGGGTCTCATGGGCGTCTGCACAAGCCGATATGCTCGACCCGCTACGGGCTAACAGCACATCCGTAACATCCTTGACCATGGCCATCGATTGCTGGTTTACCGGCTACAGCATGATCCGTGCAGAGAAAGATTGGTGGTCAGAGTGAGGCCACATACAAGCATAGAGGTACCCACAGACACCAGTGGGTATTCGACCGATAGGAGTGCTGAATGAAAAAGCCCGCTACCGTTCGAGGTGTTGAGTCTCTAGGCCGCACGCGCCTTTCCAAGAACTTCTTCCTTCGCGAGTTCCTGTACAGCGAAATCACCAACATTCATGGTATCCCCAATCTGCCCGACAATCCTGACCTGGCCATTGCAGCAGGCCGGGAGCTCTGTGAGGAGCTTCTAGAGCCACTTCAGGCAACGTTCGGACGCATAGCGCTTCGTTCAGGCTACCGGTCGCCTGCGGTAAACGAGTTTGGCAACGCCAATAATTTGAGCTGCGCTTCGAACAAGGCAGACAGAGGCAGGCATATCTGGGATCAAAGAGATGATGAAGGCATGGCCGGAGCGATGGTCACGATAGTCGTTCCGTGGCTGGTTGATCACATATCAGCCCATCATCAATGGCAGTCCATGGCTTGGTGGATTCATGACCATCTTCCGTACAGCGAACTGCAGTTTTTCCCCAGACTGAGCGCGTTCAATATCGCCTGGAGAGAGAAGCCATTGAAGAGAATTTCCAGCTATGTCCATCCCCGTGGTGTGCTCACGAAGCCAGGAGCTGACAACCGAAACGGCTTGCACGACGATGCCTATCCAGGCTTCCCAGAACTCGTGAACGTTGATCGGTTATATCCGCGTACAAATTTTCTAGGGATTTGAGAGCTAGGACGGCGGATAGTCGAAACCGTGAAGATGCACAGGTCGTAGACATATGGCAGGTTCATCACCCTTTGTTTTCCTACGAGCACGGGCGCAAACACGATGGACGAAGCTGGATCTTCGTTTCTGGTTGGCTCGATCTTTCGTGGACATTGCATCTCAAAACTACAAGCTGAGGGTCAGGATCGGCAAGCGGAGCGCGCAGGCGCTAAGCCTATAGGGCCAAGACACCAGCGCATGCTGGGGGCTTGGTTCACGACAGCTTTCCCGCAAGGGCGCGCCCGAGCAAGTCGAGCGAAATTTGAAACCGCGAATCTACCCAGGCAATGCAGAGTCAATCAGCGATACTGGTAGAATTGAACATGCCCCAACCTCCTACACCGAGACACCGCATGAACCCTGAACTAACAGAAGAAGAGATGCGCCGAGCCCTCTTTGGCAATGCCGAGGTATCTGCTCCAATCACCCCTGCGGTAGCAAAAGAGTCGGTTCCAGAAGTCGTCATCGTGCCGCCAGCAAAATCAGTTGCGAAAAAGAAAGTGGCGAAAGCGTTCACGCCCAGACTGAGGGTGACCTTACGAGTAGGGAATGTTTTCGAGGGAGAGACCCAGGACATAACTCACGAAGCTGACACGCTGAGCACACTTCTCGCTGAGCAAGAAGCAGTGAAAACAGCCCGAAAGAAATTCAGGTACGTTGAGGTGGTTTCCATCAAGTCGATGTAACACCGTATTGTTGGGGACAAATTAGCACAATATGGCTGCTTGACTCTGTCATCCGCCGAGACCGTGCTCCCTCGCATTTCCATCGCAGCAGGACTCTCGAATGCACATGAAACGATACAAGTGTTTCGGAACAGGCCCTGATACCGGAAACGAAGCTCTGGTTGTGTTTCTCGGTGCGTCCTCCGGATGATCGATAGAGGCGCGCCAGGAATTCGCAGCCGCAAAAATGGCCAACGCGTGCGTGTTTATCACCTCAAACGAAGATGATGCCGGGCCATGCGTTCTGGACTTTTATTACCCACACGCTAGAAGCCCCCTATGCCTGCATGCATCCCTTGCGGCTGCGCGTTACCTGCATGCCCATGGGATCGCGGAGTATTCCGGCTCGGTGCTGACTTCTATGACCAGGCAGCTGCTGTCCTTCAAGCATTCGGGAAATGAGCTGCACGTCAGCGTAACCCCTGGCCAGCTAACAATGCTCTCGCCTCCCATCGATACCATTGCAAAAATGCTTAATTGCGCGGAATCGGCCATCAGGCCACCTGCCGTGATATCGTCAATCGGCAGTCCCAAGTTGTTGGTCGAAATGGTCTCAACGGATGAGTTGTACGCGCTGCGTCCTCGGCTACAGGAGGTTGTCGATTGGGGGAAGCAATCAGCCGTGAGTGGCATCTACGCCTACGCGCATCGAGAGCCGGATAAATACGAAGGACGAAATTTTAATCATCTTTACGAGAATCTTGAGGACGCCGCGACTGGCGTCGCAGCAGGCGCGCTCAGCGTGTTGCTCGCTAAAAGCATTACTGTTTCACAAGGAGTCAGGTTAGGAAATCGCTGTCAGATCAGCGCCTCTCGTCAGGATGGTTCAATCAGCGTTGGCGGCATGGTATTCGAGGCGAGCAGTACAGGCTCGGTTTCAGATTGGTCGTAGGATGTCAGCACGTCCCGTTCAATGACAGCTGTCACGTACGCCAAGCTCAGTTTCCAAAAACATCCCTGGATGCTCTTGGCTTCAAGTGGGCCCATATCCACAGCACATTGATCTAGCTCAAACACCGCTGACCACGATTTCTGCATCCGCTGTTGGAGCTGCACCGCAGCGTCGGATCCCTCCTCTGCACTCTCCTGAGCCCTATCAAAATCTTGCTCATCAAGCTCCGACGCCCAGACGTAGCACTTGTTGAGGACAAAATGCCAAAGATCGAAGCACGACAGCACAATCTTTTCGGCGGGAATAGATAGCTCAAGCACCACAGGATCATGTAGGCCTTCCGTGTCCTCAATGTAGGGCTCAGGATGATTCTGCTCACGCCTTACCCAGCACCACCAGGGGGATAAATCGGGCCCCGGTGGGTAGATCCCAGCGCTCGCCATCGAGCCCTTCATCCAGGCATACGCGTCCTGGAAGACCGGGTCGTCGTTGGCTTCACGGATGGGGCATGTGAGCTCGCCCTCAGCCTCCAGCATTAGCCAGATCGAACGTTCCATCAGCGTCCAGCACTGTATCCGACCATTTTTGGAAAACTCCATTTGCCATTTTTGAATGCCGGATGTCGGTGACGAATGCATCTGGGGTTTAAGCTCAATGATTGAGAGGAGCGGCCACACTGGTGAGTGACCTTGGAGAAAGGTGCAATACACCCCGCCTGGATCAATACACATCTCACATACTCACGGTTTCTGCGACATGCGAATTTCCTCTGCGAGCCGTCCTGCATCTGAACGGAGTTTTTCGAGCTTGTCGTTTAGGAAAACGTAGTCGGATGTGGTGCTGAACATGCCGTCCTCATACTTCTGTCCAAGAACGAGGTCATTGAACGATCCCATCCCACCGTAAGCGGATAGAACGTACTCGATCCCCGAATAGTCGGAATCGAGTAATCGGGCGCGGGCTTTGCACGCCCATCGGCACCAGTGATCCACCCCCTCGTTATTCAGGAGCGAAGCGATCTGCTCAAGAACGCGGATTAACTCTGCGGTTTTTGGCCCCATCACTACTCCTCGGCAATCACTTAAAGGCCTGCGTACCTAGAACCAGGCATTTCGCCATGGACACCAGCCCTAAAAGCACTTTGAAAACGTGCAATGTGACGACCCCTTTCAATCTAGATCCCTCTAAAAGGACACTGCGCGCCAAGCCATGTAGACCTATCGGCACGAGGCTGATCTCAAAACCGAAATCCCTTGTGGCTGAGCCACGCCCAGTAGAAAGAGATCGGGATACATGACACCGGCAACCAGTAGATCGAAGGCGCCATTAGCTTGGCTACGCCCTCTCTACAGCCGATGCCTGCGACGAACAAGCTGGCAAAAAATAACCCCCACCACACGGGCTTACCGGGCGGGTGCCACTTGCCGGCAAACCTGCGGTGAAGCACCAATAGCGATCCCAACCCCCACCAGCCAATGAGCACAAAAATGAGCACGGGCGGGGCTACAAATCCTACGATGGTGAGAAAAGAGGTCAAGATAATATTGGGCCAGATCACAAGGTACAGACACAGCTTAACCAGCACGGTATGCAAGGTTGACCGCATACCCGTCGGTACGGGCGGTGCGTCTTGCGTCGTTTCCGGCTCACCTTCTACGTCGCCCCATGACGCGGGTTCAGACTCAGAGGCAGACGCCCAACTCCCTTCATTTGGAGATCTCGGTTTCATATGGGGAGCTGCTTGTCCAAAGCCACTCAGCTTGGCTGCCAAGAACGCTCGCTCTTTCGTAAGCGGCTTCAGTATCCCGGCTGACCCCCCGGTCTGCATGAACAGAAAATACCTATCGTTTGGATCTCGGAGAATCCGATAGACCTCTGCAATTTGGCCTCCCCTCGGACTGATGACCCGATCGACAATGAACTCGTGATCGCTGATGTCCAGGCTGGCTAAAGCGCGCTTGAATTGAGCTTCGAACTCTTCGCGTCACGGGTCGCGGTAGCGCCACACCAAGACGACGGTGATGACGATCATCGGGGTCAAGCCTGCTGCTTTGATCGTACCGTCCATCTGCTCCATGCATTTACTTCCGAAGGTCTTTCTGGTGTGCCCGCGCCAACGCCTTAGTGATAGAGCTAACGTCTTTTGTGAGCAGCAAGCGGAGCGCGCAGGCGTGAGGATGGAAGCCCGATAGGGCCAAGACATCCGCGCAGCGTGTGGCTTGGTTTACGACAGCCGACCCTCAGGGCACGCCCCGGGTAAAATTACACTTTTTCTTCAACTGATCCCATTCGTCAAAACACTGTTGATCCATCCAGCATCTGAGCCTACCCTAGAAAGAGAACAAATGTACTCCTAACGGCATTTTCCCATGACTCATACCACTCATTCAGCTTTCGATCTTGGTGTTCCCACTGAGCTCGAAAGCTACCAACACCAATGCCTCATGCTTCTGGATGAACTCCATGAAGCATGGGCAGACATCAGAAGACTCAAGGGAGATACTCGGACGTTGGTGGCTATGAATGATGCGCTGACAGCCGAGCTCAATGCATTGAGGGCAGCGCAGCGGAAAGGGTCGACGCTTTGCTAATACGATGAGCGTCGAGGGAGGGGCATTAGGTAACCGAGATCACCGCCCTCCTCTCAACTCTGCAACCGACCAAGCCTTTCCTGCACGGCATCATCAAAGATTATGTAGAGAGCTTCGATGTCCGACGGACGTAAGCGACGAGCTGCCTCCAGTCGATGATGAAGGCGATCTGCATCTCAGCCTCTCTCTCGATGTCCTCTTTCGTGCTCGCAGCGTTTAGCGATCGCACAAGGTCGTCCACCGGGCCCTGAATGGGTTTAGGGAGCCTAAGTACTCGATGCGTTCCTGGAGCATGACTGGATCCTCGTGACCGCGTGGATAGCCATCGCACCTAATATCAAGGCTGATAAAATGTGCAGTGTACTCGGCAGCCTCGGCGCGGCGAGCAACTTAGCAATTCTGACGTGGTACCGCTCTGCTGAGCAGAGGAAATGCGTGACGTGCTGAGTCAAACCTGGAAGGCATCTTGGCGCCGAGTCCACGAACGACTGCTCGACTGGGTGCCTATATGGCTCAAAGCGCCAGTTAACGACTCATGAGCGCTAGCAAGAGCAACATAGGCCAGGGGGAATTACATCGAGTCGGGATGCGTATGAAGACCAAAAGCTCCATGATCATTGTTCCCTGCATTTGGAGAAGCAAAACGAATGAAGCGATCAAAGTACCTCCCGGCCCGGCATAAGGCACCAGCCAAGCGGGAGACCTACCTCAACCTGATGACCGCGTTCCCAGGAATAGTCATGGCAGCTCTGTGGTCGTCAGGCTGGTTGAACCCTGCTACCACCTCAGCAGCATTTTATGTATCCGCCGCCCTCTGCTTTCTCATTCCGATCACGAATTACCCACACGCCAAGCGGATGCGCCGTGAATACTTTTCCTATCGCAGTAATATTCTTGCAGACCTCGGGGCATCTAGCCTCACAGACAGAGACCGGGCGACGCTAAGGAGTTATCTGGCGGAGCTCGATGAGCTATACCACCTCGTTCGTGATCCCAACACTACGTATGAGGCAGTCGCAGTCATAGGTGCACAGCTGCATCAAACTGCGCAGACCCTCGGCAGGCTGAACCACTGGGTGTACAAGCCCGCGAATTGAACGTCGACCAACCGCACTCCTCCACCACTCTGGTGCGAGGAGTTCATTGCAAGCGCTGTCCATAACCCAAGCTTCTACACTGTCGGTTCATCAAACGGATCTCGCGTTGCATGCCTTGCTCCATCGAGCCACCGGTTTGGTGAGGATCTGTGCAAGGTTGCTGGAACGCACCCAAAGCTGCCCATTAGCTTTGGGGGCGAGCAGATATCGCTACTTAAGCGGATTCCCAAATGTCTGAAGGTACTGCTCACCAAATCTGCGTGAAGCGAAGTCAGTGATGTGACCTACATCCCGATACACCGGCACACCCTCCAAAACGGTCTTACAGACATTTTGCACGCACTGGACGTTCTTCGGGTCGATAAACCTGATGCTTGGGTAATCGCGCTTAAGCTGTACGAACAAGGTCTCGAACCAACTGCTCTCTTTTGGATTTTCAGGCGTGGAAACACAGCCAGCCGACACCTCGGGACTGCCCATGAGCCCGCGCATCTTCAGATGCTGTGAAAGGCACTCGTTCACGCCAGGCGGCATAGTCTGGACGGCCTTGATAATTACCGGCGTGGCCCCCGTTTGAGTGATTACATCGAGCGCGTTACGCATCGAATCCTCAACCCTCTTCCTCGACAGCTCTACTGTGCGCTCGTCCGTCAGCGCATGCACGACACTGTCCCCCGCATAGTTGTCCCAGATCTGGCCAAGCATGACGTACTTGTAACGATTGGCTTTGACCAAATTGTAGAATTCTACAGCGCGGTCATGGCACTTGTAGTAGAGCGTGTCCTTTGACTTCCACCAGTTGTAGAGGTAGACGTCCGGCAGAGCCAGGCAAGCTGAAGTGCTCAGGGCCGTGACAGAGACCCCGGCATCCTTTCCTAGTACATCCATGAAGGCCATGTACTGATTGCTGAATGAGTCCCCGAGCATCAGTGCACGGGCAGAAGAGTGGACATCGCCAACGACGCAGCGCGGATCGGACTCATCCGTAGCGCCATCAATGCAATAGCGTCGGTTTTCGAGCTCGTAATCCTGAAGCGTTTTCTGACTTTCGGCGTACTGTGAGCCGAAGCGCTGAGGGAAGCCGCCTTTCGAATCGGCGATCTTATACGCTACCGAGTACGCAACGGCCGGAACGATCACAAGGATTGCCAACGTGGGAATGAGCTTCAGCCTTACTCGACGCAGGGGCTTCTCAATAAACCGGTAAGACACGATCGCAAGCACGATGGCTGCGATGTAGTAAACCATCTGTGAATATTTTGCTGAGGTAAGTCCGAGGTAGGCGGTCAGCGCCAACACAGGCCAATGCCAAAGATAAAGGGAGTAAGAAATCTTACCCAATGATCGAGGCAACAGACTTGCGATGATACTGCCATGAATACCCTTCTCGCCTACGTCCTTGAACAACAGAACGCCGGTGGCAAGGCAGACCAAGATGGCATGAAAATCCGGGAAGCCGCGAAGAATGCCGGTGCGAGTGGCGCAGAAAAGGATAACGCCTAAGGCAAGGAGCCCGATCACACTTGCACTGACTCGGCTCAGTTTGAGCAAATCAGCACGCAAAATCACGACGCAGGCGCCTACCTGCAGCTCAAATATGCGGGAGATGAACGAGTAGTAATTATCGTCTGGCTGGTGGGATGAGAGCATCAGCGCGATGGCGGCTGCAATTACCGCTATTGAAGGTGCAATGATTTTGAGGGCAAAAGCCGATGCTTTTCTGTGCAGGATCGCAAGGCAGACTGGAAGCAAGAAATACCACTGCCACTCGATAGCCAGCGACCAAGTGTGCAGGAGCAGCAACCACGAGCTGTCATCCGCCGCATATGCCGTGGTCGTTCGGGCGAAATATTGATTCGCCAAGAACATCGTCGCGTACTTGCCGCTCTTCAGGTAATCGATGAAGTCAGCCGGCAGGTAAACCAGCGCAGCAACCATCAGCGTCACCAGGTACACCGTGATCATCGCCGGTTGCAATCGCCAAGCACGACGCGCATAAAACTGCGCGAAGCTGAAGCGGTTTGCACCCAAATCGTTGAGCACGATTGATGTAATCAAATAGCCCGAGATGACAAAAAACACGTCAACCCCGATGAAGCCTGACGAGAAAATCGAGCTTCCCCCGTGAAACAGGAGAACCAGCAAAACTGCGATGGCCCTCAGACCGTCCACGTCGGCTCGGTACTTCATTCGCTCACTGATTTCTGGCATTGGGGTATGGGTTGTTGCCGAACGGTTACCGGCTTCATCCAATGCCTTCAGACTGTTGCTAGCCGCTCGGGAAGCACCAGCGACTTCACTTCCAATTTCCAATGACTACTTCCTCTTGGAACAACTCTGCTGGGTTGTCGTGCTCAAAATGGAGGCGAGACCGTTCTCCGTCCGATTAAAAAATCGAGCGGTTCGGTCATGCTTTAAGGTTTTAAAACGGGTCTCGTGGCCTGCAGCGCGAAGCTAATGTGCCTTAGCTACGTGGATCGGTTTTGAGCGCTGGATATTCGGCTGAATCCCATATGGCACCCAACCGTTTTTCCACAGATCAAGTGGCGTATCGCACGCAAAAAAGGTTGGGCAGACAAGCATCTTGAAAAATCCGGTTTTGCGCCTAGGCCACCTTTTTTATTCCGCGATGCAGCACACCACTCTCGGCCAAACACAAAACCGGCAAACAGATCGCTCGGTCGGTCTGTCGGGCTTGCATGGGAGAAGACTGACCTAAAGACCAATCTGATAATTATATATGTTTGAACGGTCTTTATCAAACGCGGCATACCGTCTCTTTTTGACGAGCCACTCAAATGTCGCTGCGACGTCCTTACGCTGCCACCTTGCAACTGCTTCGCAAATCCTTGAATCGCGCGCAGCATGCGATCGCCGGTGACGTCACCCAGGCCCATATCAGCCTTCTGGAGTCCTCAAAAGCGACAGCAACAATTGACACGACGGCCTCGCTGGCGAAGGCATTGGAGGTGGACGCAACGACCTTCTTTGCAATGGTGATCGCCGCCGAGCAGCAACGTACTCCGAGAGAAGTCTTGTTATCTGCCTTATCGGATTTAGAAAGGCTGAGGCTCGCGGACACACTGTTGCCGGCAGAGCCGCAGAAATTGGCACCACCACGAGTGACCGCAGCAAAACAAAAGCAACGCTTGGTTCAGGATCTGAAGAATCAGGGGATGAGCCGCAGCCAAGTCGAAACCGCGTTGGGCTTCCCGAAAACTACGGTGGCGCGACTCTGGGAAGATGACGGGCAGTCGGACAGTGAGGGGGCTATTACGGGTTAGATGTAAACTCTGGAACGCAGCTACCTGAGTCGAAGCACTGCAAAACTAAGCACTGTGGCTATTGCTCTCAACAATCGATTGAGCAAACTGCGCAAGATTATCGATCCCGCCTTTCCCTGAACGATCCAAATGAAAGCCTGTAATCCCGGCTAGGCGCGGCCCATCCCGATCACATTTACGGGAATCTCCAATCATGACCACTCGACCGCCGTCACCCGTAAAATAGTTGCCTGGTGCAATGCCGAGCTGCCGGCAAGCGATCTGATAGAGCAAGGGGTCAGGCTTCATAATTCCATGCTCAAAACTCAGGGCATGGCATTCGATCTGGGGGAAAAGGTGCATGATCGGCGCGCCGTAGGGCAGAGCGAGGTTGGAACAGATACCAACTCGCACCGTCGCATCATCCAACGCCGACACCACGTCTAGCGCATCGGGAAAAGCCTTGATCGAAGCAAGCTCCTCGGTCAAGAGGTCATCCAGGATCTGCATTTGCGCATCAGTAATTTCGATCCCAAATAGGTTCGCCGCACCTGAAAGGGTCAGTGGGTTCGTCATTAGCTGACGCAGATCAGTTGCACTCCTCCGCCTGCCTTGGCTCGCTCCAAGGTTCAAGAGTCGCAGGTACGGCTGAGTGGGTTTTTCAATGCTTAGCAGCGTTCCGAAAACATCAAAAATCACCCCGGTAACTGGTTGCGGTTTCATGCCGACATCCTCACCTCATGGCGCCTTTCTGCTCAAGATACTGCCCCGGTGTCACTCCAATGTGGAGGACAGCGCACGTTCAAGCAGTGAGACCCACGCCGCAGTCCTGGCGCATCGCAGGCTTCGCAGGTCGACAGCGACGCACATTCGCGGCATCGGTAATCTGCCTGCAAAATGCGTCTCCTCCGTTGTAGTGCACCCAAAGCTCACCCCATTTCTATTTATGGGGACGATACTGGCTGAACCTTTGGATGAGCGTCGGCATGGGCTTGCAGGCTGTTGCAGAGGCTATCCAGAAGTCATACCAGCCGGCCTCATATTCCAATGCGCGCAGGTTCGGATCGCTGCACAGTTCTGGATATTTGAGGCGCAGCATCGACAACAGATCACCCTTCACATATCGATAAGCTCTGTTCCGCATCGGCGGGCTAATGCTTGGACACATCGAACGCTCGCGTGTTTGCGAGCACCTCTGCCTGCGAGTACATAAATTGTCCCGTCTGTTTCAAAGAAGCAATCTTCCAGGCGCTCTTTGAAGCCGGACAAAAAGCCCAGCGGCCATTCCCTCGCATCGTCTGGCTCAACCAACGTATTGGCGTAGAGCACCATCGGCTGCACCCCATGTGCATCGATCAAATGGTTGTGTTGATGGGTGAGAGTGATGTCTATCAACATCCAATGTCGTGCGATACATACCCTTCTTTCAGGGAATGCTTCAGATGCGGCTTGCCAAATCTGCTCATCGGCAAGTTTTGATCCCAAAAGCGCAGACGCTGGCCCCCAAAGAAGGTTTCCGACAGCCTCGTCATCCGCTGACCACGGTCTAGCAAATTTATTCTGAATCTCTTTCACCCGCAGCTCACTCAACTATCGCCATGACCGTCTCAGCTCTGGCTTTCTTTCTCTGCCCCGCCCCAAAAAGCAGATAGGCAGTGTTCCGAGTTTCAAACACATAGCCTTCGCGCAAGGAACGCTGAAACGTGCTTCTAACCCAATCATTTCGTTGTCGCTTCATTGTGCTGTGACAGACGACCTTGCCCGCATAGAGGACATAAGGTTCAAGGCCATCCTGGGCGAGCGACTCTCTAAATGCGTCTGTGACCTCAATCTCGATGATCATCCAATCTCGGACGAGGCAGTACTGCTTACCATTGGAAAGCAGAATGGCCGCAGCCTCGGCCTGATCTTCGCTACCGTTGAACCCGACCATCGCTTCGCCTGGCCCGTTTAACAACTCCACTACGTCATGTAACACGTCATTCATGACGCAAACCCTCGGCTCGTAAATGCTTTAGTTGCTCGATCGCGCCGAAGAAGCATTCTCCGCTCGCTCGCGCTTTCAACATCACTGAAATCGCCTCAGTGACCCACGCCTCAACGCCTATTTCATCAAAGCTTCTCCAATCCGAAGGAGCCTGGCTTCGACTGTGTTGAGACCAGGGTTGCCGGACAAGTGCGGCAGCACTACGCCGAGCCTCTTGATACCCGGGCCACTCCAAAATCTCCCGAGGATCGACGGAGACCCGTCCATCTCTACAAGTAAGCGTCTTCAAAGATTTGATCGAATCAGTCACTGCTTGGGCATCACCGTCAGGTGCCCGCCTTTTCCGAAACCACATTCCCATCACCATTTCCGTTGTCAGTGCAGCCGATGACACATACGAGTTTCAAGGCCCTCCCTGACCAGCTGCATACGATGTACACGCTGTTGACCGTCCTTAAAATGGTATGACTGCCAACCATGACCTTGCTCATGATGTTCGAGGTGTGAATGCCATGGCCATCTTCAAATCGACCGAATACATCACAGAAAACAATCCCCACGGCACAGCGACCGCGAAACGACACATGGCACAAATACGCCGTGACGCTAATACCGAAATTGATCTCTTTGGCCGCTCTGACCATCATCGGAATGGTTCCGATTCGATCCTTGCCTGTTGCGCTCATCAACCCACCTTCGCACTTAACTTCACTGAAGCGAATAAAACGGCCCAATCTCACCATTCTCGAAAAGCCAGTGCGCGATCACATACAGGCCCCCTGTTTTCACCTGAACAACCCTAAATCCGTTACATAAAAAGCAGTTTGAAACCGCAGGTGCGCGAATAGGCAGCCCATCAGGGAAAGCGCGACGGCGATCACCAAACATCAACCCCGTCATCGTCGTCGGTCGCTCAAGTGCGCAGGCGAGGTACCCAACGATAGCCCCATGAGAAACAGCTTCCATCGCCCTCAAAATCACTTTCGGATACCTGAAAAAATAGAGGTCGTCGCGGGTCGCACCAAAATGCTTTATCAGGTAGTCGGCGTACCCGGGCGCTGAAGTGTTGACAGCATCAAAATCCATCAGAGGTCAATCTCGAAGCCAGCTCTGAATCCGGTTACCTCACCTGGATAGCCTCTGGGATTCGACACGACTCTGCAGTCGCCGATGGTGGTATCAACGCCTCGATGGGTATGTCCGAAAACCCACAGATCTGTTTTCTCCAGAAGGGATGGCCAATGATTCGAGTAGGCCGCGCTCAGATGCCCATCAACTTTGTCTCCGGCGACCGTGGTGGTAGGCGCATGGTGAGTGATCACCACCGTTTTCCCGACATAGGGTTTCGAAAGCTCAGTCTCCAGCCACGCCTTCGCCAATTTATTTCGGGCAGCAACATCATCTGGACGAAGCCGGCGGAAGGAATCATCTGCCCTGATCTGTCTAAAATCATTCATCCATTGCCACGCAAGATTACTCGCCGCAACGACGTCACCCGACGACGTAAAATCAGTCCAACAGGTGCTACCCAAGAAACGAACTCCACGCCAGACCAACGCTTCATTTTCAAGAATGTGTACATGTGGCGCCGCAAGGTCGCGCATCTTGGTCAGGGTTTTATCGATGTGGCCTTTGTAAAACTCGTGATTGCCGCAGACGTAAATCACCTCACAAGAAAAGGTTTCATTAGCCCATTTCACGCCTCGCGCGGAGTGATCGATGTCGCCCGCCAGGATGACTAATTCTGCGTCCCCTGCTGTCGGCGCAAACATCGAAAACTCGTTGTGCATATCTGAATAAATCTGAATTTTCATAAGAGCTAAATTCCGCAACGCTGCTTCATTTCGAGGGCCAAAATTCGGCAAGGGGCCCACGTAAGCTAGAGTTCGGTTAAGCCGTATATTGCAACGACTTCCTTCGAACGCCAGATTTTCAGCGGGAAGATCGTAGCGAACACGACTATCCAACAGCTTTGCCGGCGAAATGACGTGAGCATCATTTATCCCTTTCGAATGACTATATGCATTTGTGAGGGATAGTGCAATCCCGGCATACAGTTCTGTTTAAGGGACGATTGGTATGCCGCTACGCCACGCTTTCGCTCAGGCACTCAAGTTCGCACGTCAGCGCCTGGGCCTGTCGCAGTCGGACATTGCGGGGGCGGTGGACGCGTCGTATGTCAGCAGGTTGGAGTCGGGCAAAAGCTCGGTGACCGTTGATGCAAATGATCGCTTGGCACGCGTCCTAGGACTTCATCCACTTTCGATGCTGGTTCTCGCCTACGCAGCCGAAGAGGACAGCACTCCTCGGAAATTGCTGAAACGAATCGAGGATGATCTGGATGGCCGTGCGTTTCTGGATGAGGTGATCAATGCAGATGAAATCCTGCATCCGATTACAGCCAAAGGTGTGCAAACCACTCAGGCGGTGCAACAGTTAAAGAGTGAAGGTCTTAGCCAAGCGCAGGTAGCAAAAGCATTGGGGCTTTCCACCTCGACAATTGGGCGTCACTGGAACCGGCTGACCTGACCATCAACAACCAGGCCAGTCAGCCAGGAATGCCCCAGAGTGGAGGCAAGCTTCTAACGGTGCAGGAGTTGCTCAGGCATCGTTCAAACTGATGCTCATCTTCCGAAGCCGAGCTGGTCGAGCTGCCCCCTCAGAAAACGCTCGTTCAGCACCTTCGGGAAACCAATCGCCAGCTTCCATATCACGTAGATGAAACCGATTGGTACAATGACCCCAAGGTAGCCACCCATCAATAAACCCACGAAGCTCAGTGGCAAGAACAACAGAACTAACAGAAACGCGGTCATGCGCATTTTCTTGATCCACGTCTTGAAACCATTTTCCTCGTAGACCTTCTGCCCATCCTCCTTCTTGATGGCGAACAGGATGTAGCCCAGCCGGCCGAGTTTGACTAAGAAAAAATCGCCCTCCAGACCAGGCCTCAGGTAAGACTCGATCAACTGTCCTACTCCGACTTTTTTGATCAGCTTCACATTGCCACCCTTTTCGGCAATCCGGATGTAGGTGTACTCCGAACCGTCGGGCTTGTCCGAAGACGGCCCCATTACTTCCAACTTACCGCTCACGACGCTGACGTCACTCATACTGCACTCCATTGAAAACGCCCACGCCGGACAAGACAAAGCCTTGGCAAGCGTTTGCGAATGCGCACGCTTACCTGGCCGGCGAAATTTATTGAGATTTGAGAACCGCAAGGTCTGCACAATTAATGCAGTTATTGATTTGAGGTTTACCGTCCGTTGGGAGATCTAGGCCAACTTGGGCTTGCGATATCCAACCACCCCGCCCCACAAGGTACGGCTTATCAACAGGGATGGCGTTACGAAATACGGATATACGCACTATGTTGCATAGTTCCGAGCGCTTCAATATGGCTCTATCCTCGTTTTTGAGGATTATTCATGCCGCTCATGCGCCCACTCGGGGCAATGCTCAGGCTCGTCAGGCTTTCACGAGGACTGTCTCAGGAAGAGCTTTCAGGCGCGGTGGAAGCCAGACACGTTCATAACATCGAAAACGCCAAGAGCAGCATCACCCTTGATCGTCTGGAGACAATCGCTCAGCGACTGGACGTCGATCCCGTCGCGCTGCTTGCCTATGCCTCGAAGGTAGAAAAGGGATTACAGCGAGGGAATACATCGGGCTTTTGGGGAATGAACTTGAAAAGCTTGCGGCCCTAGGCATCGATGAACGGATCCATGAGTACTACCAGAAGGGTGACGTGGTCACGCACAAACCTGGCCGCCGCACAGATCCTGCTAAAGTAAAGGCCGTGCTGGAAGCCAAGATGGCCGGAAAGAGTAAACGAGAGGTTTCTCAGGAGCTCGGGATCGCTTGGTCGACGATAAACGATATCTGGAAGAAATCTTAATCGGGGGCGCAGTGTTCCGCCCCCATCAGTGTTACCGAGCCGTAGCCCTGTCAATCCGCCGTTGCAATGCGCGCACCATCCCCTCGGCAATCTCAATATCGGAGGCGTCAAAAGCAAGCCATTGGTAGTTGTTGCGAGTGGCGTAGCCCAGCCTTTCCTCATTCCACCGATCAATGCTACGTCTCAGCTCCACAAGGTGTTCTGAAAGCTCAAAGATATCCCTGTCCCATCGGCTCTTACCAATACGTCGGCGATTGGCCTGGACGTCACGGCTACCCGCGTCGAGCCGTGAGAATCGAGCAGGAAAAACGTGAGGATCATAGGGCCCGTCGGTGAGTGCTCTCGCAGACCGAGCCATATCATCTGCCGCTGCTACGAACGATGCGACACGAGACTCTTCGGAGCTTCCCGCAGGGCACATGGCAAGCAAAGACTGAATGACTTCCTCCGCGCTGGATAACAAGTCCGTCATCTCATCGAGGTCAAACTGAGCGAGCGGCCGGCTGTTGTCGTACGTACAGGCCAACGCACCTGACAGGTATGTATCCAGCACGGCAAACTTCTCGCGGCTCAGCGAAAACTCTCTCCCTTCACTGCCGCCAATTGTGTCAATCTGACAGGGAGCGTTGTACACATATCGCTGGTTCTCTTTTAGAAAGCCTGCAACCAAAGAGTGGTCATTTCTCAGGGATTGGCTGCGCGCCATCTGATCTTCGATTCCAGGTTTCATGACGTTTTTTAACGCCAGAAGCCCATGGTACAAATCTTCAAATTTATGGACAGCCTCCGCATAGGAATCGTCCAGATTCACTTTCTCTAGAAGTCGTCTGACCTCAAACGGTATCGTCCCGCTGTCTGCGATGTACTCAATGATACTGGCAACGTATCCGGTCAGAGAAAGGCCGAAGGATTTCACTATTTTCTCGGCCTTCTCTTTATCCTCGTCAGCAACACGGGCGTTCAACTGCGCCATCAACTGCTCCTCATCACGGTAAGAAGCTGCACACCGGCGAGGGCACGCAGCGATTCACGAAAACGCCAAATTTGCGATACGCCACTTTTTCGGAACTGGAATGCCTTTCCTCAAGCAGGGCGATCAGGCTTTCAATAGTGTTGGGTTTCTAAGAAATCGAAATCCCAAGAGCGCGAGTGCAAAGCGCTCACCTCCAGGATGGCAAGTCGAGCTGTGGAAGTAATGGAAAGGCTAAAAACCACAGACCGGCCATCTGCATAAAGGTACGATTTTGAGCCAAAGACACTCTTAGCATCACGACATGACGTGCTTTGCTCACCCGGCAGCAAAACCCCGTTCGCCGCCTGGGTCAACTCATCCTCAAGGATAGTAGCGACGCGACATCACAGCGTATAAATTCAGGTCGCAGCAGATTGGATCCTGCACTTCTTCGCGCACGCTATCCTTCCTGCAGCAAACCACAAAATCAGCAGCGAAGCGGGCGTAGCCATGGATGTTCAACGTTCCGAGCACCTTCTTGGACTATTGGCAAAAGCGGCCCATCTGGTCGAGACAAACCGCACCCAAGCCCTTCTCTTCCTCCGTGAGGCACAAGCCCATCTCTGGCGATTCGTGCCTGATAGTCCATTGCTGACCGCCAGCGAGCTGGAACGAATGCTGTCTGTGCCGCTTGAGCAATGGCTCCCCGAGATCGTAAGGGTCGACTACAACGGGGCCCTTCTCTCCGGAAATCTGCCCACCCACACCTGCAACGAATTACTGCTGGAGCTCGACGCAAAACAGATTTGGGAGAGCATCCAGTTGAGAGTGAAAGAGGTGAGAGACCTTTGCCGCTTTCGCAAGGATGGTGACCTGCATTACAGACGATTCAGACGCTTCCTCATCGAGCACGCCGTTGTCCTCCCCTACGAAGCTGCCGTCGTCTTCATCCCCCTGGGGCTGGAGATAAAAGACTTCTACGAGGCTATTCCTCAAGCGGTGCGCGACGACGGGCACATCTTCCGCTGCCCTGAATGTCAGTGGCCCATGAGTCTGCGCAGAAGCGAGGTTCAATGCGACTCAGCATGGTGCCGTGAGCATCAGAGTCTGTTTACGAGAGACGGGAAAAAATTGATCAACCGTGTGACCGGCGAAGAGCTCAGGGGCGAACCCGTCGGGGAACGACTGATGCTCAAGAGCGCGTTGTGGAAATTTACCCTGATCCCGGGCCTGCTTGAACTTCGCCTGGCGACTCAGCTCGCGACGGATGGGTTCGATGTGACGTTGTGGCCTGATGTTGACCGATCCGATCTTGCGATCCGCCTGCCAGACAAAACGCTGGAGCTGGACGCCAAGGTATGGATTTCAACCCAAGCGCTCTCACGACACATTGCCCAGCTACCGAGCAAGACACCTCGCTGGATCGTGGTACCCGACTACCAGAAATCGCATGTGCCTTCGCTGCGTGAGCACTGCCCACCTGGTATCGAGGTTTTCACCCAAAGCGATTGCAGCAAGGAGCTGAAAAAACATGCGAAGCCTTTCTGATATCGCAACGTCACTTTTTTTGGCCCTGGCGGCACGTCACTCTCGCGCTCCAAGCCTGGCTGATGCGGCGGCTCTCATCGCTGGCAGAACACACAAATGGACTCGGTGGAGCTCTCTGAGCGAGACAGAACAAGCCACCATCGCCGTGGGGCTCAGGCTACGCCCGCCTCCGCTGGCTCAGCCGGGTCGCTTCCTGGAAAGTGCAGACTTGGTTTTTCAGGACGAATTCTGCCCTTTCGAATTATCGGCGCCGGAGCAACAGGGTGGAAGGCTGCTTGAGGCTGACCGATACCGGATCAAACCAGGCCTGGATATGGATCAGGTCGTCCGGGAAAACATCGAGGCGCTCAAGGGCTGGCATCAGCCCCCCAAGCCAGTAGCTCTTCCTGCCTCAGGCGACGTTGTGCTCAAGCATATTTCCGCCGAGCAAACCCGGATTTTTGTAATACCCCACGCTGAGCGATCTGTCATTCCCACGCCCAACCAACATCTGGATCTGCGACCGGCCAGCGCGGTCAATGACATCAGCTGGGATAAGGACGCGCTTCTTTCCATCGCTCAGCGACTTGACCAAACCACGCGACTCCATCAACAACATGTGGCGTCCCTTAACAATATCTGGGGTGATGCTACACGGCGCTCTGCGAGCGCTGGAGAGTTCTACCGAGTCAACGCACCTACCGGTGCTGGCAAGTCAGTCGCGATGGTCATGATGGCTTTGGACGCAGCCCAGCGTGGCCACAAGGTTGTTATTGCTGTCCCAAGCCTGGTGGAGGTGGAGAACACGGTTAGCGCACTCAAGCAGTCCGCAGCCGTCGTCGCAGAACACCTCAAAGTCGCTCCACTGCACTCCTTGTCACGCATACACGAGCGAGCGGCTGTCCACTTCGCTCAACACAGCGAACATCACCCGTACGATTATGCGTGCCTGCTCAATGCCTTCGCAGATGATCTGGAGGCCATGCCCGCAGACAAGGAACCTTGCTTTCATCTGCACCTAGTCAGTCAGAAAGCTGGCAAGCCAGACACCACCAAACGTCTTGCTCATTGCCCTTTTCTCTTCAAATGTGGTCGCACACGCGTGCTTTCAGAAGCCATGGAGGCCGACATCATTGTCGTCAACCACCATGCATTGTTGTCGGGCAGCACGCGGATTCCGCTGGCGGATTCCGATCAATTCCAAGGCCCCCGCAGTCTTATCGAGTTGCTGCTCAGAGCCGCACCCATCTTTTTAGTCGATGAAATTGACGGCTTGCTCAAGACTGCCATCGATAGCAGCACGGTCAAGCTTGAGCTCGGCAATATTCAAGAGCAAAGCTCTCTCATTCAGTTGATGCGTACCGTCAGTAACCGCGCAAAAATTCCAGGCATCGACCAAGGAAGTCTGATCCGAATCAGGTGGGCGTTGACGTACTGTTCGGTCAGCGTTGATCAGTTGATGAACTTGCAGCAGCGCAGACATTTCGAGTGGCCAAAGAAAGAGACAACCTGGCCTCAGGCTGACGACGCTTTCATCATGGCGAAACTAGGCATCGGCATCGCCACACTGGATCGCCTCTACAATGGCTCCGATGACGTCCCGGAACACCTCAGATCCTTACGCACCAACCTCGCGTTCTGGCGGATCAACGATCCTTCCAATCGCCCGGAGCTCATGGCAGCAGAGCTGAGCCGCCTGATCAAGCACCTGTCTGACAGCGACCACCTGCCTCGCAAGCTCAACAATCTCGACCAGGTGCGCCTGAAAGCGTCTCTGATTTTGAGAGGGACACTCAGCCTGATTGAGGTCGCATTGCGCAACCTGCAGATCGAGCTTCCACTGTTTGCCGGCGCTCAGGTGCCATATGCCCACGAAGTCCAGAGTGATCTCAAAGGACGTGAGCCGCTTTCGTTCAGCCCGATCGGCCCGCTCCATCGCACGGTCTTTGGTTTCAAACGCATTCAGACCAGCGAGACCGAATCCTCACTCAACGTGGTTGCTATGCGCGGCGATCCTCACGGGACTCTCCTCGCGATGCCTGATCTGGTGGCATTGGGGTATGCGGGAGTAAAGCGCATGTCCATGGGGTTTTCGGCCACCGCGTATTTTCCGGGCGCCAGTGCGTTCGATCTCAAGGCCCGCGACTTCATCGATGTTCCTGATGCGACGGGTCAGGTGACGTTTGAAAACGTAGGCCTGACTACCGTTGTTTCGGGCGCACCTTTCTTTGAACGCAAAGACAGGATCAAGAAGCTCGCAGTAGAGATTTGGCCTTGGTTGATGCGCCGCCTGGAAATCCTGGCTGGCGATCCCGAAACCCAAAACCGGGCCAGGCTATTGTTGGTTGCAACCAGTGATGCTGACGCCGAGCTGCTTGCGGTGACGCTGGCCAATCTTGCTCAAGAGCCCATCGTTGGGTGGGTACGCGGCCGCTCCAGCGAACACAAGCCGACGCTGCTTAGCCCTGAGCACGCGCTCATTTACGATGACCTCACCCAATTCATCACGGGCAAACACCGCGATAAAAAGATACTCGTCAGCGCTCTTCACCCAATGTCGCGTGGCCACAACGTAGTAAACGTAGATGGTCTTTCCGCTATTGGTGGCGTCGTATTGTGCGTGCGGCCTCTGCCCTCATCTGACAGTCCTGAAGACAACCTTGCGCACATCTGCTACCAGACGATGAACACCATTCAGCCCCGAGAAGATCTCGGGGAGATTTTGCGCGTGGAGCGGGGACTGGCGAACTCACTGCTCAACAGCATTCGCAGTGCGCCTCCTGCATTCAGCCAGCAACCCAAAGACATCAGGCATTACACGGTCATGAACATTCTGGTTGTGCTGACGCAATTGATTGGACGGGGCCGCCGGGGCGGTACACCTGTGACCTGCTACTTCGCGGATGCGGCATTCGTTACAGGCCGAATGACCTGGGCCAAGCTTCTTTCAGACAGCGTTCGGTGCCTCAAGGAAGAAGGGCAATGGCAGCAGTTCGCTCACCATCACAATGGCGTCGCCTCGGCGATTGAGCAGTACATCATCCATTCAGTACCGGAGAGCCGATGAAACATCTCGACCTGCGTACCAGCCAATTCAGCTTTGATCCAACCCAGCTCGGCCACGTCTACAGAGTCCAGGTCGGCGAACACTACCTGGCTGCATGGCAAGTGCTGCAGAACTTGGGAAGAAAGCATCACCCAGGCCTCCCTACTCATGCGCTGAACGAGCTGCTGGCGGTGTACTCCGGCGGGCCGGTGAGTGTGAGCGCAAACCCTTATCGGGATGGCGGCGCCTCGGCGATTCTGATGCTCAAACCAATGTCCGTTGACCAGATCAATCAAACACTTCACCTGTGGTCACTTGAAGTCATGAATATCTGGGGGGAGTTCATAGACGGCTTGGACAGCAAGCTGGCTGTTATAGACGTCATCCCTCTCGCGGCCGGTGATCTCATCAAGCCCGGATTTGTCTCGCCATTGGCTTATGGTGCGATTCCATGGCTGGTGGGTCAGGCCATGTCGCAGAAACCGCTTCAATCATCCAAGCCCATTGCCCTGCACCAGAGCTCAAGCAATACGCTGTTGGCATGGGACGATCCTATCGTTGCCAAGAATGATGTGAGGTACGCGAGTGCACTTCACCTCATTGAACCTGAGCTCAAACTTCTTCGAGACTGCGATGAGCCGTTTATTCAGTTGAAGGTACAACTCAGTCAGGTGATGCCGAGCTGGGTGGGTCGTAAAAAGCACGCATGGGTGCAGACAGAGAACGTCATTCTTCGGGCCGGCGTTAAGAGCCGGATGAGCGATTCGGGATGGAAGACTCAATACGAGTTCCCAACGAATAAACTCCTGGCGTTTTTGGGGCACGCTCCCCTTCCGGATTTAACCGACGGGGCCATCCCTGTCGACAGCCCTGTCAGACCTATCTACGCCACTCCCCCATCGACGCCTATGATCGGTTCGGGCCCCGGCCCGCTATTTCTGGATCAGGCCTGTTTCCATTTGCTTTCAACCATCAACGGAACGCGAGCGTTGCTCGCACGAAAAGCCGTTTCCAGCTTGGCGAAGACCAAATCCATCCCCATCGCACCATCAATTACTGTCCAGGCCGTCGTCATCGCTGCGCATGCGGAAGTAATGCTCCGTCTGCTGAAAGCCAGCGAAACCCTGGGCGCAGCTATGCCCTACTTCAAACAGGTCTCCCCTCCGCAGATCAATCTGTCGAGGCTTGACCTTGCTGATGCCGGCCGCATGCTAGAGGGTAACGCCACCCTCGTAGAGCTCAAGCAGTGGTTGGTTGAGTCGGTGTTGCCGCAAATACGCAAGCAAGAGTCTAAAGTGGCGGTCGTGGAGACGAGCATCGAAGCAGCTGCCCGCGAAGGAGATCAGGATCCCAAGCACTTCATTCGGCGCGTGCTTGCCGAGCATGGCGTGGCAACGCAGTTCATCATGCATGACCCGATGCTTGCGACGATCGGCGACAGTCCAGAGTCGAAAAAGGACAAAAGGGATTTCAAGGCGCTGAACGCCGTGACAGAGGTGCTAAGACTCAGTGGCTACTTCCCGTCTGCATTCATGAAATCCTCCGCGATCCCTGCAGAGACCACAGTGCTATCCGTTCGCCTCGATCGAATCACCAACAAGGGGAAATCCATCTACCTCCCGGTCATCACCCGCGCAGTGGTTGGTACCCCACATGCACAGATTTTCTGGTTCGAGTCAGATCAAGTGCAGAACGGAAAGTGGTATGAGTTCACCGATGGCGTAGCCGCTATCCATGCCCGACGTACGTTACTTGATCAGGACTCGGTAAAAGACCTGATCACCCAATCGCTTCTGGTGCCTACTACCAAGGCGAACGCTCCTCTGATCCTGTGTCTGGATAGCGGGCTCAGAACGTTCTATGGGTCATTGAAAGACAGTCCGGGACAAGGTCTGCCTCCTGTCTCACCTCGGGCAGCGGTGATCAGGATCCGGGTGGATGAAGACATCGCACAAATCAGCGGCGACCATACCGTATCACCCGACAAGCCCGCTTTCGTAGGGCAACGGATAGGTGTTTTCCAGTCCCTGCGAAGCGACCGTGTCTACTACTTCGTCAGTCCGTCGAAGCTCTACAACGCGACGATTTCCTTTCGCAAGCACACCCGGTATGACGTAAGCGGACGGGATCTGAAAGATCCATGGCAACAACTGAGCGTCACCGAAATTACCGTCATCGAGCCGGGACATTTTGCGACCGCAACTCAGGTAGCCGAGCAGGTCGCATTGCTTTGTCGCAACGCTCCGATGTGGGATGGGCATTTGAAACTGCCCAGCCCAATGCACCTGGGCGCACAGATTGCCAATGACCATCCAATCATGGAAATGCGCCGTAAGAGTGATGCGAACAGGCAGGCGGCCAGTGCTGAAAGGCGGGCGGACACGGTAATCGTTAACTGACAACGGGGGCGCAGCTGAATCAACCACGTTAATGGAGATGGGTGATCCATGTGCCCCTGGTAAGTTTATAAAGACAGCACAATTTATGATCAAAACTTCTGAGAAATTATGCATCTTGAGAACTAAATTAAATGTTTACAAACTCCCTTGTTGGCCTATCACAAATTTTTGCACGGTTGTTCACTTTAGGTTACCTGGCCTAGGGTTTTTTACCGCGTGTTCCCGTGGAACCAGTCAAACGCAGCGAGTTTGGTAACCTTCACCGACGAGAACTACGCAGATATCTTCCCAAGGCAACGGCCGGCCTATGCGCGGTAGCTAAGCACAGCGCGGGGGGAGTACCATGATGCACGATAAATTTTAGTATCCGGCATCGCACGTCGGAAGCATCTTAGAAAGGCAGAGCAGCATGAATTTGCAACGTTTCCTTCACGACTTTCAACCATTGCTGACAGAGTTTTCACGTGGTGCCTTCCGTGACTTTCAATTCCCGTTTGAAGTCACGCCTCACAGCTACCTGGCCGAAGCAGAAGAGTCACTGTCGAGGCTTACATTGGGAGGTAACCGCGAGGCTGTCTCTAATGCCAAAAGAGCTATTGACTGCCAAGTTGAGGCCGTACTCAAAACATTAGGACTCCGCGCTAATGGAGGATTCCCATCACGGCTGTCTTCTATACGCAAAATAGGACTAGTCGCACCGCGCATTCTCGAAAAAATCAATAAATTAAGAAATTCGATCGAGCATGACTTTACAAATCCTACCCGCGAGCAGGCTGAGCTGGCAGTAGATACAGCATTATTGTTTGTTGAGCTCACCCATAGAGTGTTTCGTCAAACTATATTCCAATGTGCAATATACGACCCAACACCAAAACTCAAAACTTGGGTAAATTGGGGCCCGAATTACGTAGTTTTCGAAATGATAGGCGAAGCCGAACGCTTTGATATTTCTGGAGAAATAAAAGGAAAGGTGTCTTTTAAGCAAGTCGTAACGCGTGACGACCCCGAATATATTCCGCTAATTCGTTTCTTCCTCGCTGGAGATTTTGCGTACTCAGATATCTCAGACGAAGATTTAGTAAACAATCTAAGGACGGATATTGCGTTTTAAATTCTCCGACCAACCACCTCGCCCCCACCTCAAATTGAGCGCTCGACACTGTGATAAACTACGAAACTGGACTTGCTAAGTACACGAAATCAAGGGTTGCTAGGGTCTCGAAGCATAACAACGAACTGATGGCCCAAATTCGAGCACTCAATGGCGTATTCACCACGGACTCCATTATCCAAGACCTCACCATCCACATCACAGATGCGGTTGAACGCTGCCTGCGAGAGGTCGGTACTCAGAAAAATTCCACCTTGGCATTAATTACAAATCTGAGATTCATTTTTGAGACATGCATCAGCACTCGCTTACTTAACCTAGAAGCAAACTACAAATTCAAAATACGTTTCTCGATATACAGGCATCAACTCGAAAAATCTAAAAGCCTCGGAGTTCAAGCACGCTCTGACTTGGCTCGGCTAAAAACCCTAGCGAAAGCAGAGCTTGACATAAATAGACAATTTGACATTAGTGAAAATTTTGCCATTAACAAACAGCGGACAGACGATTTGTATGAAGAGTTAAATAATGAAATTTCTGTTTTTCTAGATGCCGCTGAGTCGTTTGGGACTGGAATGCTTAGCCACTACATAGATCAGTACCTCTTGAGTCATAGCATCCGCGAAAAAGAGATTGAAGATGAATGGAGCTTACTAAAAAAAGAACTAATTCAAGACCCAGAGGCAGTTGCACTCTTCGACTTCAAGGGACAGACAAGCCGGGTGGACAAGGAACTCACAGATAAACGCTCATGGAAAGATAAAGCAGCAATCGTAGGGCTCGGCAGGATGCATGACTTTCTTTATGACTATACGAGCTCAATTATGCACAGCACATCATATTCGCTCATGCTGCCCTACGAGCTTGAACCTGGTGAACAGTTTATGATAGAGGGACTTGCCGCTCGCTTCACATACAGCATTTTATCTGAACTCTGCTCTTTCGCTAAAATCCCGAGAGAAATGGTTGTGATCAATTTCAACGAAGGTGCTTAGTAACAACTTACAGTAAAAATCGCTTGTCCATGGAGGGCTCAATACGGATCATGCGCGGCGATATGATGATGGGGCGTCGAACCAGACAGTTGAGTGCTGGCTCGGTGGAACCTAACGGCTCAACGCACCAAATTCACTTTGGCGAGGTCGATGAGCTGCTTTGCCCGCCCATCAAGCACCGCTTTTAACATGAAGAACCCAAAACCTTGCGCCTCGGCAAATGAAGTCTTGGGCGGCATGATCAGTTCCTGGCGCTCGCTCACGACGTCAACTATCACTGGCCCTGGGTGACTGAATGCCTCCTTTAATGCGCCGGCCAGATCTCCGGATTTCTCAACCCGGATGCCCTTGATTCCAATAGCCTGAGCCATCGCAGCGAAATTGGGGTTCTGCAGCTCACAGCCAACGTCCAGAAAACCGTGTGCCTTCATCTCCATCTCCACAAACCCCAATGTGCCGTTATTCAACACGACGATTTTGATAGGCAGTTTCTGCTGAGTGAGCGTTAGTACGTCGCCCATCATCATCGCGAAACCGCCATCACCGGAAAGCGAGATGACCTGGCGACCTGGAAAAGCGCTCTGCGCGCCAATAGCCTGCAGCATCGCATTGGCCATGGAGCCATGATTGAACGAACCGATGAGGCGACGTTTGCCGTTCATTTTCAAATAGCGCGCGGCCCAAGCGGTTGGAGTACCCACATCACAGGTAAAGATGGCATCTTCAGACGCCAACTCGCTGACCATGCGAGTCACAAACTGCGGGTGGATCATCGCGCCATCAGAGCCCCCTTCAGCAAGTGCATCAAGGTCTGCACGCGTCTCCTTGTAATGCTCCAGCGCAGCATCAAGGTGGGTGCGGTCATTGTGCTCATCAAGCAGAGGTAGCAGCGCATGCAATGTGGGTTTCACCTGGCCAACCAAACCCATCTCCAGGCTGCACCGATTCCCAAGCGCTTCCGCGCGCACGTCAATCTGAAAAATGCGGGCATCCGAGGGGTAGAACTGACGGTATGGAAAATCGGTACCCAGCATGAGCAGCGTGTCGCACTCCTTCATCGCGGCATACCCTGAGGAGAACCCGATCAGCCCAGTCATCCCCACATCGTAAGGGTTGTCATACTCGATGAATTCTTTGCCACGAAGTGCATGCACGATCGGAGCTTTCAACGTTTGAGCAAGATCCAGAATCTCATCGTGTGCACCCACGCAGCCTGCCCCACACAGCAGGGTGATTTTCCCACCTTCGTTTAACAACAGCGCGAGTTGTTCAAGCTGGTCTCGGGGCGGGCGAATAACCGGCTCTCTCGGCACGAGCCAACGGGGTACGGCTTTGGATAAAGGCTGCAACGCGATGTCGCCCGGAAGTACCACCACAGCAACGCCTTTCTTCGATATGGCCGCCCGCATGGCGCGTTCTAGCACCTGCGGAAGTTGGTCAGGACGCGAGACGAGCTCCACGTAGTGGCTGCATTCTTTGAAGAGCACTTCCGGGTGGGTGGTTTGGAAGTAGTCGATCCCGATTTCGGTGCTGGGTATATGAGCAGCAATGGCCACAACAGGAACGCGGCTGCGGTGGGCATCGTAAAGCCCGTTGATCAGATGAAGATTTCCAGGGCCACAGCTGCCGGCGCAGACAGTCAGTTGACCGGTGATGTGCGCTTCAGCGCCTGCCGCGAATGCAGCGGCCTCTTCGTTACGCATATGAATCCAGTCGATGGATTCATCTCGGCGCAGTGCATCGGTAAAACCATTGAGCGAATCTCCAACCACGCCATAAACGCGCTTCACACCAGCGCCTCGCAAAGCCTCAACCACAAAATCCGACACTGTTCTGGTCATCTGATCAACTCCTACACGTAGTGATGCGAAAAGCGTCAGCGCTGAGCAGGCTTTTCTTTGAGAAAAAACGCGAGAACGATTGCGCTTGCTGCACAGCCGATCATCAAGAAACCAATGCCGCGAAATTGGAGTACCTCCATCCCGTCGGTATGGCCCGCGTGGGAATAAAGCGCACTGGCGATAGGTGCGACCAACGCACTGGTCGCGAAAACAAGCAGGTTCATGATGCCGGTAGCCGTTCCTGCCACCATTGGTGGGTTGGCTTCTTTGATCATGGTGTAAGGGATCATCGCTGCGCCCGAGACGATCCCGTAGAAGAGGCTCAGCCCTATGCTGTCTACGACCGTCGATGGCCCGTACACAATCACCGTTTCAGAAAGCAGCAACGCGAACGCGCCACCGATCACAACTGGTTTGCGTCGCTTGAGACGGTCAGAAATCCAACCCAGTAAGGGGCAACCGATCACCCAGCCGAACAGAACGAGCGCTGCACTTCGGACGGCATCCTCGTAGGAGATGCCCAGGCCCTCGGTAAAAAACGCGACTCGCCAGATCATGTCTCCCACGGTTGTAGGAATGAATAAAAAGCCGGCGCAAAAGCCGCAGAGCCAAGATTGAGGGTTTGAGAAAACAACTCGATAACCATCGAGCGCACTTTTTTTTGCGGACTGACTATCAAGATTTGGGTGCAAAGGAAGAGCACGTTGCAAGAGCATTGCTATCGCGAGTACAAACACCAAGGCACCAAGACCAAACCAGATGTACGCCCATGGCAAGGCAAACTGATGAACAGATTGGGCAACCGCGTACTGCCCTGCAGATCCACCGAACATACCGAACGCCTGGACGATGCCAATGGCTGAAGCGAGCCGTTCTGGCGGGAAGCTTTTTGTGGCAATGTACACAGCGCCAGTGAACGCCAGCGCAGCTCCGCCCCCCTGTAAAAGCCTGCCGAAAAGCGCGACGCCGTAGTGGTTGTTCGTGAACAGCACACAGCCGATCGCCATCACGACCATCCCTATAGCAATGGGAGCGCGGGCGCCGAATTTATCCAGCACCCCGCCCGCTACCACGCTAGTCAAGGAGTAGGTGTAGTAATAACTGCCGATCAGGGCTCCAAGGGATGCAGTCGTGATACCCAAATTCATACCGAGCTCTGGAAGCATCACTCCAGGCGCAGACCTGGCTGCGTACTGACTGAAATGAAACAAACCACACAAGACGAACATAAAAAGCGCGGTATGTGCGATTTTCGGCTTAACATCAAATAGTTGTATATTCGCCACCAAGTCGCTCCCGCTTGACTATCGCAATAGATTAAGACGGTCTGCATTCTCGATCAGGCCGTTCAAATGAGAAAACCCATAGAGTTTGCGAAAAAGCAAAACAGCACCCAAACTATCAAGAACGCCGTGCGAGTCCTATCATCCAAAAGCCAATGAAAATTGTGCTTAGGGATATAAATACTATCCGAACGTATTAATCAGTCACGCTCAATGGTGGACGAGGCGAACAAACTCCTCTGATTATCAGGCTCGTTGCTGAGAGACTTGACGGACTGATGGAGGTTAGTAGCAGTTCTTGATCGCGATACTTTGTTCAAGAGTGCTTGAGCAGAGAGGCCGGAGCGAAAGAAACCTGGCCTTGAAAAAACATGGGAGAGGTTGAGATGACGCTGCCGTCGCGTCCATTGCCAGACCACGGTCGCCTGTAAGGCGATCGCGCAGGAGGCAGGATCCCGAGTGAACTCGCGATCATGCCTTATGCAGTTTAGAGCTCAGCTAAGGCTTAGAACGACCTTTTTAATGTACCCAATGAGCGTTAAGCCACTCAGTAACGGTGCCACGACCCGGAGACGTGGAGTGAAAATGCATCTTGATCATCCGCTCCGCACGCAAGCGATCGTTTTTCGGCATGTCACTCCCACTCCCATAGACAAGCGTGGTTTCGTCACCCGACCAGCCTAGGTTGTTCAGGTAACTGAGCATCTCATAGCCTTCGTTTCGACTGAGATGCTTTGCATCCTCGTGGATCAGGTGAGGGTTATCCCCCATCGTTGTCGTCCAGCTGTATTTGTACTGCAATTCTTCTTTATCAATCTGTGGCATTGGCTTGTATCTCGTCGTGGCCCCAAGCGGGCGTTGTCTTATTTTCCTAGTGCAAGGAGCGCCATGAAGGCTTCTAAACCCTCATTCCGCCCCTTGACACCCATCGGCATAGATAACATCCTTCATTTTTTGAAGCAACATGACCGATATGCACGGCCGACGGTTTCTTGTGTGCTTCATGTCACCAAACCAACTGAGGCGCTACGCCGAGGTTGTTCCTTTCAAAGCTTCGGAGACGTTTATGAGTGCTGGCGGACAAATCCAAGGTAAGGGCGGTGTGCTGGGGACGGCGGTCGTCACAGGCGCTTCAGGCGGCCTAGGCGAAATTTATGCACACAGACTCGCCGAGCGGGGCTATGACCTGATGCTGATTGCTCGTCGAGCTAACAAACTCGAAGAAGTGGCCGCTGTGCTGCGGGCGAAATATGATGTTCAGGTGAAAACGGTAAGTGCCGATCTATCCGATCGCGAAGATCTGCAGCGGGTTTCAACAGAGGTCGAGCACGACTCGCGCATTACGTTATTGGTCAACAATGCAGGCGCATCAAAGCTTGCGTTTGTGGGTGACACGACCCAGGAACAACGTGAGGCAATGATGGGCGTGAATGTGATGGCGCTTACGGTACTCAGTCAGGTGGCTCTGAGGAAATTCAAAGAGCGCAACCAAGGAACGCTGATCAATATCGGATCCGTGCTTGGTGCATTCACCCTTCCCATCAGCGCAATCTACAGTGCTACCAAGGCATACGTTATGAACTTCACTTTAGGTCTGCAAAGTGAAGTGGAGAACACCAACGTATTTGTGCAGCTTGTAATGCCTGCGTCGACCTCGACAGACATCTGGGAAAACTCAGGCTTCCCGCTTTCAAACCTAGACCCTGCCTCCATCATGACGCCTGAGCACTGCGTTGATGCAGCCCTAGCGGGTCTAGATTTGAGGGAAAAGGTAACCATGACGTCAGTCGAGGACAAAAATCTCTTCGATAAGCTCCAAGCCGCAGGTCAGGCACTTTTCAGTGCCTCACAGACTGGAGTGCCTGCAAGTCGGTATGGGCTGCATTGATTCTCAGCGCCTGCACTGGCAAGCGAAACGCTGAATGAGCTCGACGCTACGGCACGGGGCGCTGTACCGAGCCATGTGCTGTTAGCGTAGAGGCCCATCTTCTCCTCGCTGAGATAAATGCATAGCGGGTCACGCATGGGATGCCAGCGTCTGTAGCCCGGCCGAGGGCGCTTGGCAGTTGGGATATTGAGGAGCAAACCGTGCGGGATGTAAGCAGAAAAAAGAGTAGAGAACATGATGTGGTGTGCGGATTTGCAAACAGAAGCCTGAGCCACAATTGACGTCATGACAGCGCTGGGCTACGGCCCTCGACGATTGATAGGCATTGGCATCAGCCCTGGGAGCAGTCGACCCAGCCCCTATGAACCTGAATGGATACGCGGGATATGACGACGATTTACTTCGACGAATCAGGCAACACCGGCAGGCAATTAGGAGATCTGGATCAACCGATTTTCATCCTGGGGTCTTGCGACTTCACCCACGCGGAGTGTGAGGCACTACTAGGCCCACTGAGGTCTCGTCAGGCACCAGAGATTCACTTCAAGCGGCTTCGTAAATCCGGTCGAGGGCAAGATCGGATTGTCGAATTGCTACAGTCTCCCCTTGTATCCCCCGCCCGTTTCAAGGCAATGGTGTTTAACAAACGGTTTATGCTGTTCACCAAGATAATGGATGACCTGCTCGAAAACCTGTTAGACGACCTGAACGTTAATTTTTACGAAAATGGTCAGAACCGAGCGTTTTGCAACATGCTTTTCTGCGTGCTGCCTCTTGCCGTTGGCGAGGAGCTCTTCGACCAATTCCTTCGGCTGTACTACGACATGTGCCTGAGCAAGACAGAGGCCGACATTGCTGCCTTCTATACTCATATAGAGCAGATGCAGACCGTTGCTGCCAGTGGAACGCTGAATCCAGAGTTCGAACTGCAGCTACTGCAGATGACACAGCGAAATGTCCGGGAAACACTGGCGATTATTGAAGACAGCACGTTCAACCCGGCCATACCAGCATTTTTCTCACTGTGCGTGATGTGGGGAAGGCAGTACGCCGCATTCGACGCAATCTGCGACGATTCGGAGCCTGTCGAAAAGCAATCCGATTTTTTTGCCCTGGTCGCTGATCCTAGGCAGCCAACCGAGGTAATAGGTCATGGGCCCAACAGCTTCGAGCTGCCCCTCAAGCTACGCAGTTTGAGGTTTACCGCATCGCATGAATCTGATGGAGTCCAGGCAACTGATGTCATCACTAGCGCGCTGGCGTATTACCTCAACAAAAAACACTACAGTGACGGGACTGACGAATTTTACCTCAAGCTCAACGCACTGAATAAGCTTGATGAACTGGTTGCAGATTCAATTTGGCCAAGCCTGGACGTAACCCCAGAGTCATTAGGTCGAGCAGGTAATGAGCACGGCCAGAACCCAGCTGATGCCATGGCACACTACATCATCCGAGCCGAAGATCTGCCTCGTTAATGAACCAGCGAATCAGCTAATGCCACGGGGCGGGCAGCGCCCCTCAAGATCGGGAAATTGCAAAGCTTGACTGAGCTACTGAAGCCCAAAGCCTCGCATGCGCGATTGCCACCTGTAAGCAAACGACCATCACGTTTTGGGATCTCTGGAATGGGTATCGTGACCGGCTCCAGGTAAACACTGCGGCCGTTCTATGCTGCTTTCCAAAGGTCGGTTGCTTGCGCCCAGGCCCGCGTATCAATTTTACACATTGATGGCGTATCGCTATATTCGAGGTATATGGATGGGGTATCAGAGTAGGCAGCGATATGGCGTCAGCTTGGCAAACCGTGTTTTCGCACCAAAACCTCAAGAGCTACGCGCAGGCGGCACGAGAAATCAATAGCCATTATCGGGTACTGTTTTTGGATGGGTATGACTCAATCGTCATACCAAGCAGAGGAGCCTATCCAATCCTCGATTTAGCTCAAACACTTTGGGAGCTAGAGATACGGCGCCATGGGGGTTTTGATGCCCGGTTGGCCGCGAAGTATGAGCAGCTTTCGTCGCCCATACATCGGGAACTGACTTTACCGTTCTCTGCAGATCCGGATGAAACGTGTCAGACCTCAGCTGCTATCAGGTTGTTCTGGACAAAGGTGCTAGCCGCAATCATCAGGCGGGATAAGACAAGTCCTCATTTGCAGACATATCGGTGCATTATAGAAAAATTGGTAAAAGGTCATTGGCCGTCTTATGTGAATCCAAGAATCGCACCGAGTGAAAAATTCATCTTTGTCGACACGGTAGTTTCAGGTCGGGCAATCTGCGAAATATTTGATGCCTTTGAATGTGAAGGTCTAGACAGATGTTTCTTTCTATTGTTCGTAGATAACAAAGGCCAGTCTCTTAAGCCGGAACACCGACGTCGCATAGACCAGATGGTCAGTCTGGGACGATGCGAAGCGATCCATGTGACATCACTGTTTACCGAGGATCGCGGGCCAGCGGTGAGTGGCATTTGGAGTACGGTATATCCCGGGGTGATGCGTAAGCTTCAGATGAAATATCCTTGGGCGAATGATGCTTATGGTGCAGGTTCTTTTTACTGGAAGGTCAGAGACGATAGCAGTGAATATCCGAAGAGCAAGAGTAATCCGGGACGCAACATGCCAGTTACCGCCATGTATGGCCGTATTAACACGTTGATGTTCACCGTTTTGAATAATGAAGAAGAAATCAATCGGTTAAAGCAGGACGGGGAAAGCCATAATCAGATACAAGCACGGATGGATCGGCACGCTAGCTTCTATGAGTTTCAACTCCAGGAAATGGAGCGAACTTTGAGTAAATATCATACGTTTCGTGCAAGTACAACCGAGTCACTCGCCAAGCCAAGAATTGCAATGATACACCCTAATGCGACCACCACAGTATCCAGTTCGCACCTCGTTCGCGTTGCTCTGTCTGACGAAGAGGAGTCTGGGTTCTTCAAAATTCTAGCGAGTGATTACCTTGGCAGTTCGATAGACATTTTCTCGGACACCTATGGTTATGAACACACCGAATAAGCTTTTCGACTAAGCTGGGAAGACTTAGCGAGCAAGTATCTAAAGAACTCAGCCTACTGATCCTACCAATCTGGAAAATCTGAAATGTTTCCACAAATAAATCATGTAGACGTCCAAAAAGCAATGGAGCTAGCTGAAGAACTTCTTTCCCCCTACAAAGAAGACCTTCGGTACCATACCCTTCAGTTGGAAGCATCAAGAAGGCACCTTTTAGCAGCCAAAGCACTTACCTCTCTTATAAAACGGAGTGAAAGTCGAAGTAAGGCCCTCAAGGATTGCATTGACGCCAGCACATATATTAATGAACAACTAAAAAATATAGACCTAGAGCAATGCGAGCGGTTTATTTCTACTCTAGAATATAGAGTTTCCGCCTACAATCGGAGAATCCAGACATGCAAAGACGCAATTAAGGTGCTCAATAAAGACATTGCCGACTTCAAAACAATTCTGGCAACTCCTTTCGGAAACATGTACACCTACCTTAGTTACATCGACGGCCCTGGCTGGGCTTTTTACAGTTATCGCCCAGAAAAATGGCTTGCGCGTTGGGCCACCCCCCCCAAAACAACATGGGATACTGGTGAAAACTTTCGGAGTGATGGTTTTCCTTACCCAACACATTGGTAGAAAATCGACATATGTGGGCTCGCACTATCAACTTTTAATAACGCCCTATCCCGCATTCAGAGTGGCGACCCCCTCCATTATGGCGACGCCAGCCCCCGACAATACCCTGTCATGGACGTATAGGACAGCATTGTTAACCGCGAATAATAACTGCGAGAGGTGATGAGCTAATTTAACAGTCTCTTAGCCGCTTGAAGCGCTTCGCTAGCGAAGCGCATATTTTGTCACGGACGAAGCAGATACAAAACAATCTACGACTGCGAGTTCAGCGCACGGGTCTTAGAACTGCTTGTCATGCTGCCAGCGTAGACATATCAATCACGAATCGATACTTAACATCGCCACTAACCACTCGACTGAAGGCCTCGTTGATGTTCTTAATGTCGAGCATCTCGATATCGCAGCTGATATCGTGCTCAGCGCAGAAGTCCAGCACTTCCTGAGTCTCGGCGATGCCGCCGATCAACGAGCCTGCCAGCACTCGGCGCTTCATCACCAGATTGGCTGCATGCACGGCTGGGTCGATCGGCTCGATGAGGCCCACCAGAATATGCACGCCGTCAAAGCGCAGGGTTTCCAGATACGGGTTCAGGTCGTGCTGCACCGGAATGGTGTCCAGAAGGAAGTCGAAGTGACCGGCAGCGGCCTTCATCTGCTCGGCGTCGGCAGACACGATCACGTGATCGGCGCCCTGACGGCGGGCTTCCTCGGCCTTGCTGGCGGAACGGGTGAACAGAGTGACTTCCGCGCCCATGGCCTTGGCGAACTTGATGCCCATGTGGCCCAGGCCGCCCATGCCCAGTACGCCGACCTTGTCACCCGCTTTAACACCGTAGTGCTTGAGCGGTGAGTAGGTAGTGATGCCCGCGCAGAGAATCGGTGCAGCGGACGCTAAGTCGAGCTTTTCCGGGATGCGCACCACGAAATGCTCACTGACCACAATGCTGTTCGAGTAGCCACCCATCGTGTTGCTGCCGTCGACGCGATCGGGCGTAGCGTAGGTCAGGGTCGGGCCTTCCAGGCAGTATTGCTCCAGATCCGCCGCACAGGCTTCGCAATGACGGCAGGAGTCGACCATGCAACCCACACCGACCAAGTCGCCGACTTTGTGGTTGGTAACGCTGGTGCCCACCTCGGTGACCTTGCCCACGATCTCGTGCCCCGGCATCAGCGGATAAACCGCAATCCCCCATTCGTTTCGAGCCTGATGGATATCGCTGTGACAAACCCCGCTGTACAGAATTTTGATGACGACATCGTCGGCACGTGGATTACGACGCTGAAAGGTCATAGGGGCCAACGGAGCGGTGGCGGATTGAGCGGCGTATCCAATAGCTGTGTACATAGGCACCTCAAACGAAAACAAATTTGACGCGCTAATTTTCCAAACAATTGCACCTGCCAGCGATAACCGATCCTACGAGTCTTTTGCCTAATGCTCCTGAAATTCAGGGTTCGTTGCTGGATGAAGGGTGTCAATCCTTGGTGGCAGAAAGATTTTTTCGCTATCTTTTCAGTCAATTTCGGGTTCGAAAGAAGCTCAGAGTGTCAATGTTTCTGATTGAAAAAACTGTGTCAATGATCTAACCTATTGTTGCCTCATAAGCCCTATTTTATGGGGTTAAGAAGGTTGTCAATGCAAGGTATTAAAATCTGCTGTGTGCTACTCCGACATCCACCAGGCACGCAATGAATGGGGCATCGCCGTTTATCCGTTGATGCCGGGCCACGAAATCGTCGGCAAGGTCACTGAAGTCGGCGCCAACGTCACGCGACACAAGGTCGGCGATCTGGTCGGCGTCGGTTGCATGGTCGACTCCTGCCGTCACTGCGAAGCCTGCGCCGCGGACCTTGAGCAGTACTGCCTCGAAGGCCCGACCCTGACGTACGCCACGCCGGACCGGATCGACGGCACCAACACCATGGGCGGTTATTCCAGCAGCATCGTGGTCAGCGAACACTTCGTGGTGCGGATTCCGGAAAAGCTGAACCCGGCCGCCGCGGCACCGATCCTGTGTGCCGGCATCACCACCTACTCGCCACTCAAACACTATGGCGTTAAAGCAGGCGACAAGGTTGGCGTACTGGGCATGGGCGGCCTGGGTCACATGGGCATCAAGTTCGCCAAAGCCATGGGCGCAGAAGTCACGCTGTTCACCCGCTCGGCGAGCAAGGCCGAAGAAGCCCGTCGTCAGGGTGCCGATCACGTGATCGTGTCCACCGACGCCGAGCAGATGAAAGCCGCCGCCGGCCACTTCGACTTCCTGCTCGACACCATTCCGGTCCAGCACGACCTGAACCCGTACCTGGAAACCCTGCGTTTCGACGGTGTGCACATTCTGGTCGGCCTGATCGAGCCGGTCGATCCCGCACTGCACGCGGCGAATCTGGTGATGAAGCGTCGTGTACTGGCGGGTTCATTGATCGGCGGCATCGCAGAGACTCAGGAAGTCCTGGATTTCTGCGCTGAACACGACATCAGCTGCGACATCGAGATGCTGGACATCAAGCACATCAACGAGGCGTACAGCCGCATGATCGCCGGTGATGTGAAGTACCGGTTCGTGATTGATATGGCCACCCTGAAAGCGTAAGGACAATTCGCCCCGCATGGCGCGGGGCCAAACCTGTGGGACCGAATTCATTCGGGAGAGGCCGGAACATCCGACACACCTTCATCGGCCGAAACATCGCATCCCGAATGATTCTGTCCCACAGGATCGCGCGACAAGACGAACGTTACCCTCCAGCTACCCACCCAGCTCCGCCGACAAGCGCGCCGCCGTTTCCTTGATCACCGGCACCAGCTCGGTCATCTTTTCCAGCGGCATGTACGGCACCGTACTGGCGATGCTGATCCCCGCGACGATGCGTTTGCTGGCATCGCGGACCGGCGCGGCAACGCAGCGAATCGAGGGCTCGTTGTCCTCCAGGTCGAAGGCGTAACCGCCCTTCACGTACTCGTGCATCCGGTCGCGCACCTGCTCCCACGTCTGCTCCTGGTGTGCGGGCCACAGCGAATTCCTGGCCACTTCCGGAACGCTCAGGTCATACAGCCGGCGCCATTCGCTTTCCGGGCTGTCCAGCAACAGCGCCTTGCCGATGCCGGTGCGCGCCAGCGGCATCCGGTGGCCTACCCGTGAACGCATCTCCGGACCGTTGCGACCGGGATTCTTATGCAGATACAACACCTCGTCCCCGTCACGAATTGCCAGATGGATGGTGTCGCCCGTCAACGCCGACAATTCATCGAGGAAGGGGCGCGCGAGCATCGCCAACGGCAACTCCTCACGCGCCTGGAAACCCAGTTCAATCAGCTTCGGCCCCAACAGGTAGCCCACCTGTGGCAACACCCGAAGGTAGCGCTCTTCCACCAGACAGCTGGCCAACCGGTGCGTCGTACTTTTCGTCGTCCCGATCAGCCGTGCGATCTCCTTGAGGTCTCGGGCGCCACTGGCCACCGCTTGCACCACGCCCAACCCCCGCAACAGCGTTTGCGTGCCGGTCGGCGCGGTGTCTTTGCCCATCGGGCTCGGGGTGTCGGAAGAATCTTGCATATCACGCCTTATCGAATCAGAAAGCTGGCGGCATTATCGTCGCCCGCTTCAGTGCATGCCAATCGTCAGCGAGGATTATCCAGCTCGATTCGCTCGACTTTGCCCACCAGCAGGATGTAGGACAGCGCCCCGAGCAATGCCAGCACAGCGATGTACGTGATGGCAGGCGCGAACGACTCACCCGAGGCCAGAAAACCAATGACGATTGGGGTGGCAATGGCCGCCAGGTTGCCGATCAGATTAAAGGTGCCCCCGGTCAGACCCAACAAACGCGACGGGGCCAGGGTCGAAACCAGCGACCAGGTGATCGACGCCAGCCCGTTGCCAAAGAAGGCAAGGGCCAGGAACGCGATGACCAACGGTGTCGAGTCCACGTAGTTGGCACCGATGATCGATGTGGAGATCAACAGCCCGGCAATGATGGGCAGCTTGCGCGCGAATCCCACGGTGTGGCCGCGACGAATCAACCAGTCGGAAAAGAAGCCAGAGCACAGCACACCGACGAAAGCCGCCAGAAACGGCAACGACGCCAGCAGACCGGACTTGATGAAATCCATGCCGCGGTACTTCACCAGGTAGGTCGGGAACCAGGTCAGGAAAAACCACAGCGTCGAGTTCAGGCAGAACTGACCGAGATAGATGCCCCACAGCTTGCGCTGGGTCAGAACGATGCCCAGGTCTTTCCAACTGAAACCGCTCTTGGCTTTATCGGTATCGGTTTGTATGTCGACCAGGCCGCCGCCGTCCTTGATCAGGTCGATCTCAGCTTGATTGACGCCTTTGAAATCACGCGGCTCGCGGTAAACCATGTACCAGATCACGGCCCAGATCACGCCCACGCCGCCGGTGGCGACGAAGACCATGTGCCAGCCGAACGTGGCTTGCAACCAGGCGAGGACCGGGGTCAGAAACGCCAGGCCGACAAACTGGCCCGAGGTGTAGAAACCCACGGCGGTCGCGCGTTCCTTTTCCGGAAACCAGGCGGTGACCACGCGGCTGTTGATCGGATACGCCGGCGCTTCCAGCGCGCCGACTGCCATGCGCAGCACGAACAGGCCGACGAAGCTGCCAACGAAGCCGAGGAAAATCGTCGCGATCGACCACAGGGCCAGCGCGACGGTGTACAGGATGCGTGGCGGAACGCGGTCCACCAGCCAGCCGCCCGGCAACTGCATGGCGGCGTAGGTCCAGCCGAATGCCGAGAACACCAGGCCTACGTGTACCGGGTCGATGTTCAGCTCGCTGGTCAGCGCAGGCGCGGCGATGGAAAGGTTGCTGCGGTCCAGGTAGTTGATCACAACGGTGATGAACAGCAGGACCATGATGAAAAAGCGTTTGCGTGTCGGCGTGGCGGTGATCGCCCGCGCCTCCGGCAAGGTCTGTGTGCGCATGGGAAATGCCTCTTTTTATGTTTATCTGAGGTCTGGATTCGTGTGTTGCGGGTTAATGATCGTGACGCCGCAGAGCAAGGGAACGACCATTGCCCCCTGTAGGAGCCGGCTTGCTGGCGAACGCAACTCATCATTCACCCTCTCAGTGCCTGACCCATCGCTTTCGCCAGCAAGCCGGCTCCTACAGGTTTTGCGGCCAACGCCCGGTTTTTGCGTCAGCCGGCGGGTGCCGCCGATGGCTTCAGCAAACCGATCCGGCGTTCAATCACCACTCGGCGAAGCTGCCGTCGGCATGACGCCAGATCGGGTTGCGCCAGCGGTGGCCGATGGCGGCGCGTTCCTTGACGTACTCTTCGTTGATCTCGATCCCCAGCCCAGGCCCGTTCGGGATCTTCACCATGCCTTTGTCGTAATCGAAGACTTCAGGGTTCTTGATGTAGTCGAGCAGGTCATTGCTTTCGTTGTAGTGAATGCCCAGGCTCTGCTCCTGGATGAACGCGTTGTAGCAGGCGGCGTCCAGTTGCAGACAGGCGGCCAGGGCGATCGGACCCAGCGGGCAATGCAGCGCCAGCGCCACGTCGTAGGCCTCGGCCATGTTGGCGATTTTGCGGGTTTCGGTGATGCCGCCCGCGTGAGAAGCGTCCGGCTGGATGATGTCAACGTAGCCTTCGCTCAGCACGCGCTTGAAGTCCCAGCGCGAGAACAGACGCTCGCCCAGAGCAATCGGGGTGCTGGTCAGCGGCGCGAGTTCTTTGAGCGCCTCATAGTTTTCGCTGAGCACCGGCTCTTCGATGAACATCAGCTTGTAGGGGTCCAGTTCTTTCATCAGCACTTTGGCCATCGGCTTGTGCACCCGACCGTGGAAGTCGACGCCAATGCCGACGTTCGGCCCGACCGCATCTCGCACGGCCGCAACGTTGGCCAGGGCCAGATCGACCTTCTCGAACGTGTCGAGGAATTGCAGCTCCTCGGTGCCGTTCATCTTCACGGCGGTGAAACCCCGGGACACCGCTTCTTTCGCCGCCCGCGCGGTGTCGGCAGGACGGTCGCCACCGATCCAGGAGTAGACGCGAATCTTGTCGCGCACCTGACCACCCAGCAGATCGCTGACCGACACGCCGAGCGCCTTGCCCTTGATGTCCCACAACGCCTGGTCGATACCCGCCAGCGCGCTCATGTGAATCGCGCCACCCCGGTAGAAGCCGCCGCGATAGAGCACGGTCCAGATGTCTTCAATGTTGCGTGGGTCTTTGCCAATCAGGTAGTCGGACAATTCTTCAACAGCCGCAGCAACCGTGTGCGCACGCCCTTCGACCACCGGTTCGCCCCAGCCAGTGACGCCCTGGTCGGTTTCCACTTTCAGGAAACACCAACGCGGTGGAACGATGAAGGTCGTGAGTTTGGTAATTTTCATGTCTTGTCTCTCTTGTATTCGAAGCCGGTGATCGCGGCCTGCCAATCAAAGCCGCTCTGCGCAATACGCGTTACTTGCCGTCCGGGCGGTACTGTTTCCAGGCGGCGACATAACCCTTCGCACGCTCGGCGACGTCTGCCGGGCTCAGGCCGGGCTTGAACAGGCCTGACCCGAGGCCGAAACCGGAAACGCCGGCATCCAGGAAGATCTTCATGTTGTCCGGGGTAATCCCGCCGACCGGCAGCAGCACGGTGCCCGCTGGCAACACGGCCAGCCAGGCCTTCACCACCGCAGGTCCCATTTGCTCGGCCGGGAACATTTTCAGCACGTCAGCGCCTTCGGCGAGCGCCGCAAAGGCCTCCGTCGGCGTCGCCACGCCAGGCGACAGGAACAAGCCTTCGGCCTTGGCGGCACGCAACACCTCGGGGTCGCTGTGCGGCATGACGATGACCTGTCCACCGGCCTCCTTGACCTGACGCACTTGCTCAGGCGTCAGCACGGTGCCCGCGCCGATCAGGCAATCGGCGGGCAGGCTCTGACGCAGCAGACGAATGCTGTCGTACGGCTGAGGGGAGTTAAGCGGGACTTCAATGACGCGAAAACCGGCGGCGTACAGGACGTCACCGATCGCCGGGGCTTCTTCAGGACGCAGGCCGCGCAAAATCGCGACCAGGCCGTTTTGCGCGAGGGCTTGTTTGAGCATCTCAGTTCTCTACATGAAGGGGCCGGGCAGCGGCCACAGAAGGGGATGAAATCAGGCCGGCCTGAACCGCGACCTGCCACAGGCCGCGTTCGGTGGCCTGCTCGGCCAGTTTCACCTGCGGGAAGCCATTGGCGTGGAGTGCGCGCTGATAGCGCTCCAGCAACGGGCCGCTGCCGATCAGGATCACCGCCGGCAGGTGCTGCTCGTGCTGGCGCAGCAATTGGACCAACGCCACGATTTCGTGGCCGATCAGCAGACCGGACAGATAATCCGGTTGGGCAGTGCCGGTCAGTGCACCGGTGAGCCCCAGGGTGCGACAACTGAAGATGTTCGACAGCGGGCCTGCGGCCCCTTCCGGTGATTGCGCAACGGCGACGCCACGGTCAAAGGCAACAGCGTCGAACGCATCGCTGCGCTGCATCGTGCGGCCGAGGATGGTGTGACTGGACAGCGCGGCATACACCTCGCCGGTCATGAAGGTATCGAAATGAACGATGCGAGCGTCGACCGCCCTCACCCACTTCGAATGGCTGCCGGGTAACCCGATCAACATCGGTCTGGCCGCTTGTTCGGCAGACAACGCACTGAGAATGCCCAGAACTTGCGTCTCTTCACCGCGCATGACGTTTGGCAGTTCGGAGCGTTGCAGCACGCCAGGCACGATATGAACATCGACGCCGCGCGTGCTGCGCACCGTCACCAGCGCAGAACTCAGCGCCGCGACGCTGGCCGGTGTCTGTTGGTAGACCGCTTCCCGCCAACCTTGAGCACTGCCGACCATGCCGCAAGCGATAACCGGTAAGGTCGGCTGCGCGTCGAGCCAGTCGCCACAGGCTTCATCGAAGGCCAGCTCAAAACCGTCGCTGCACAGCTGACCGGCAACCCTTCGGGGGGTTGAAGGCAATTGCATGATGCCCGCGCTGAGCGAGCGTTGTTCCAGTACCCGGCCGTTTTCGCCGAGTCGATACGCGCGTAGGGAGGTCGTTCCCCAATCGAGCGCGATCAATTGCGCCTGCATGGCTTCACCTGATTGTTATTAATGAGTGAATGCGGGACGAACTATAAACCCGGAAAGCAAAATATCTCAATATGTAAATATCAATCCCATATTGTGGGATGGTTACATTTTGCGACGCCTATACCCCTCGCCCCCTCCCGCTGCATCTGGCAGGCCATCAGGACACTCAGGCATACTCCGCTCTGCCCGGATCCCCGGACCGCTGCACCCACCCTCTTTGCCTCACCGCCCATTCAGCCCACCGTGCCGAAGGTGGTAACCATCCCTCGCGTTTTTTTCACACGCTGTTCCCTACACTCAGGCGACATCAGACGCCGATAGCCACCTGCCATCCACGGTCTACACTCATCTGCAAAAGGACCCGTAAGATGAAGCGATTTCTCGTGCTCGACAGCTTTCGCGGCCTGTGTGCCGTCGCGCTGATCGTTCATCACTCGCACATTGAACGTAGCGTCACGGAACTGACGTTTTTCAGAAACGCCAGCCAGTTCGTGGGCTTCTTCTTCGCCTTGAGCGGCTTTCTGATTTACCGCCGCTACATCGGCAACCTCACCACGCCCCGCCAGTTGGGCGAATTCATGATCACGCGAACCTGTCGCGTAATGCCGCTGCACATTGCCGTGCTGCTGTTCTTCATCGGGTTCGAATGCCTGAAACTGGTGATGGAGCGCTATGGCCTTTCCCTGAATTACCCGGCATTCAGCGGCGACCGCGCACCGAGCGAGATCCTGCCTAATCTGCTGCTGATCCAGGCATGGTGGCCGACGTTCAATGCGCTGTCTTTCAACTACCCCTCCTGGTTCATCAGTGTCGAATTCTATCTGTGGGTGATCTTCGCACTGATCCTGTTCTCCCTACCGGGCCTGGCTAGAAAGCTGTTTTCGCTGCTGTGTGTGCTGGCGTTCATCGCGCTGTACAAGGATTTCAACCTGATCCCGCGCAACGTGCTGTGGGGGACTTCGTGTTTCTTCGCCGGGGCGATTGCTTACCGGCTGTACGTGAGACTGCACGACTCGGTGCCGGGTCCGGCCTTCGCCACCGTGCTGGAAGTGGGGGTGCTGGCAGCGATTTACTGGCTCATGACGGAGGGCGAGCAGCCGCTGACCCTCGAGCTTGGGTTGCTGTTCTGCGTGGCGATACTGATTTTTTCCTATGAAGCCGGACTGGTGTCTCGACTTCTGAGCCTGCGGTTGTTTCCGGCGCTGGGCAAGTTGTGGCTGTCGATCTATCTGACCCACGCGGCGGTGATTTTCGTGCTGGCGACGACAATCACGATTGCGGCCAAGTTCAGCGGGCTTTCACTGCTGGTCGACCGGCCGGGCGAAACGAGCGGCACGATGGTGCGTTACCTCAGCACCGGGACTGCGCTGAACGATAACTTGCTGATGCTCTTTGTGGTCATTGCCGTGGTGGTGGTGTCGATGTTGACCCATTGCTATATCGAAGCGCCGGGGATCCGGTTTGGGAAGCACTGGAAGCGCGGAACGTTGTTTCGTCGGCGTAAGGATGATCCACCGCCGGAGCAGGTTTGAAGGGGGTTACAAGCTTTTGGGCGTTGCTCTGCGTGTGAATCCGTACGATCGGTGGTGACGCGGATAGGACACACAAGACCTAGGCCGCCCCCAAATCAAACCCATAAAAAAAAACCGCCCCTGACAGGCGGTTTTTTTATTTGAAACACAAAAAGCGAATCAACGCTCCAGCAGAATCCGCAACATACGACGCAACGGCTCGGCGGCACCCCACAACAACTGGTCACCCACCGTAAACGCGCCCAGATACTGCGACCCCATGTTCAGCTTGCGCAGACGGCCTACCGGAATGTTCAACGTGCCGGTCACCGACGTCGGGCTCAGTTCCTGGATGCTCGCGTCACGGTTGTTCGGCACCAGCTTCACCCACGGGTTGTGCTGGCTGATCATGCCTTCGATGTCCGCGATCGGCACATCCTTGTTCAGCTTGATGGTCAGCGCCTGGCTGTGGCAACGCATGGCGCCGATGCGCACGCAGATACCGTCGACCGGGATCGGGCTTTTGAAGCGGCCCAGAATCTTGTTGGTCTCCGCCTGGCCTTTCCACTCTTCACGGCTCTGACCGTTCGGCAGTTCCTTGTCGATCCAGGGGATCAGGCTGCCCGCCAGTGGTACACCGAAGTTCTCGGTCGGGAAGCTGTCGCCGCGCATGGCTTCGGCCACTTTGCGGTCGATGTCCAGAATCGCGCTGGCAGGGTTCGCCAGTTCGTCAGCCACCGACGCATTGATCGCGCCCATTTGCTTGATCAGCTCACGCATGTTCTGCGCGCCGGCACCGGAGGCCGCCTGATACGTCATGACGTTCATCCATTCGACCAGACCGGCTTCGAACAGGCCGCCCAGCCCCATCAGCATCAGGCTGACGGTACAGTTGCCGCCGATGTAGTTCTTGGTGCCGGCATCCAGCTGCTGGTCGATGACCTTGCGGTTGACCGGGTCAAGGATGATCACCGCGTCGTCCTGCATGCGCAGGGCCGAGGCCGCGTCGATCCAGTAACCCTGCCAGCCGGCTTCGCGCAGCTTCGGGAACACCTCGTTGGTGTAGTCGCCGCCCTGGCAGGTCAGTACCACGTCCAGAGTCTTGAGCTCGTCAATGCTGTAGGCATCCTTCAACGGCGCAATGTCCTTGCCCACCGACGGACCTTGTCCGCCGACGTTGGAGGTGGTGAAAAAAACCGGCTCAATGAGATCGAAATCCTGCTCTTCCAGCATGCGCTGCATGAGCACGGAACCAACCATACCGCGCCAACCGACCAGACCTACACGTTTCATCGCAACTACACCTTAATTAAAAGTGGGGCCCCTTCTCGCAGAGAGCCTTTGGACTCGATCTTGCGGCAGTGGGCCCGAGATATTACAGATTGCGCAGCGCGGCGACTACGGCGTCGCCCATTTCCTGCGTACCGACTTTGGCATTACCTTCGGACCAGATATCACCGGTGCGCAGGCCCTGGTCCAGCACCAGGCTGACGGCCTTCTCAATCGCATCGGCTGCGGTGTGCTGATTGAAGCTGTAACGCAGCATCATCGACACCGACAGGATGGTCGCCAACGGGTTGGCCACGCCTTTGCCCGCGATGTCCGGTGCCGAACCGTGGCAAGGCTCGTACATGCCCTTGTTCTGGGAGTCCAGCGACGCCGATGGCAGCATGCCGATGGAACCAGTAAGCATCGAGGCTTCGTCGGACAGGATGTCGCCGAACATGTTGTCGGTGACCATCACGTCGAACTGCTTCGGCGCGCGGACCAGTTGCATGGCGGCGTTGTCCACGTACATGTGGCTCAACTCGACATCCGGATAGTCCTTGGCCACTTGCTCAACCACTTCACGCCACAACTGGCTGGACGCCAGAACGTTGGCCTTGTCGACCGAGCAGAGTTTCTTGCCGCGTACACGGGCCATGTCGAAACCGACGCGAGCGATGCGGCGGATCTCGCTCTCGCTGTACGGCAAGGTATCGTAAGACTGCCGCTCGCCGTTTTCCAGCTCGCGGGTGCCACGTGGCGCGCCGAAGTAGATACCGCCGGTCAGCTCGCGAACGATAAGGATGTCCAGGCCCGAAACGATTTCCGGCTTTAGGCTCGAAGCGTCAGCCAGTTGCGGATACAGGATGGCCGGACGCAGATTCGCGAACAGGCCCAGCTGCGAGCGGATTTTCAGCAGGCCGCGCTCAGGACGAATGTCACGCTCGATGGCGTCCCACTTCGGGCCACCCACGGCGCCCAGCAGGACGGCGTGGGCCGCACGGGCACGGTCAAGCGTCTCATCCGCCAGCGGCACGCCATGCTTGTCGATGGCTGCGCCGCCGATGACGTCGTGGCTCAATTCAAAGCCCAGCTGATACTTCTCGTTCGCCAGTTCCAGCACCTTGACCGCTTCGGCCATGATTTCCGGACCAATACCATCACCTGGAAGAATCAGAATCTGCTTGCTCATACCATCCTCGTTTCAATAAGTGCATCGGCGCTTCAGGAGCGCCGATTGGAAAAGCGGGTGTGTCCTGAAGGGTAGGAGCCGGCTTGCTGGCGAATGCGTCAAGTCAGGCGACACCCAAGGGGTCTGATTAATCGCCTTCGCCAGCAAGCCCGCTCCTACCGTTCGTGTATCAATCAGGCATCGCGAAAGAGCCAGGGCTGCGAGGCGCGGTGTTTGGCTTCGAACGTCGCAATCGCATCACCATCCACCAGGGTCAGGCCGATGTCGTCCAGGCCGTTGAGCAGGCAGTGCTTGCGGAAGGCGTCGATTTCAAAGGTGTGTACCTTGCCATCTTCGCGGGTCACGGTCTGCGTTTGCAGGTCCACTTTCAGCTGGTAACCGGGATTGGCTTCGACCACCTTGAACAGATCGTCCACTTCAGCTTCGCTCAGGATGATCGGCAAGAGGCCGTTCTTGAAGCTGTTGTTGAAGAAGATGTCGGCGTAGCTCGGCGCGATGATGCTGCGAAAACCGTACTCTTCCAGCGCCCATGGCGCGTGCTCGCGGCTCGAGCCACAGCCGAAGTTTTCGCGCGCCAGCAGCACGCTGGCACCTTGGTAACGTTCGTGGTTAAGCACGAAGTCAGGGTTCACCGGACGCTTGGAGTTGTCCTGATACGGCTGACCCACGTCCAGATAACGCCACTCATCGAACAGGTTCGGACCGAACCCGGTGCGACGAATCGACTTCAGGAACTGCTTGGGAATGATCTGATCGGTGTCGACATTGGCACGGTCCAGCGGAGCGACCAAACCGGTGTGTTGAGTAAAAGGCTTCATGCTGGGCTCCTTATTGCTGGCTCATGGTGCGGACATCGACGAAACGGCCGTTGACCGCTGCCGCCGCCGCCATCGCCGGACTGACCAGGTGAGTACGACCACCGGCGCCCTGACGGCCTTCGAAGTTACGGTTGGAGGTGGACGCGCAATGCTCGCCACTTTCCAGTCGGTCCGGGTTCATCGCCAGACACATCGAGCAGCCTGGCTCACGCCATTCGAAACCGGCTTCGAGGAAGATCTTGTCCAGGCCTTCTTTTTCTGCCTGTTCTTTCACCAGACCCGAGCCCGGCACAACGATCGCCTGCTTGATGGTCGAGGCCACTTTGCGGCCTTTGGCGATGTCGGCGGCGGCACGCAAGTCTTCGATCCGTGAGTTGGTGCACGAACCGATGAACACGCGATCCAGCTGAATGTCGGTAATCGCCTGATTGGCTTTGAGGCCCATGTACTTCAACGCGCGCTCAATGGAGCCACGTTTGACCAGATCGGCTTCCTGCGCAGGATCCGGAACATTCTGATCCACCGCGAGGACCATTTCCGGCGACGTGCCCCAGCTCACCTGCGGCTTGATCTGGGTGGCGTCCAGCTCGACCACGGTATCGAACACGGCGTCGTCGTCCGACACCAGCGTTTTCCAGGCTTCGACAGCCATGTCCCACTGCTCGCCTTTTGGCGAGAAAGGACGGCCCTTGACGTAGGCAATGGTTTTTTCGTCCGTGGCCACCAGACCGACGCGCGCGCCCGCCTCGATGGACATGTTGCAGATGGTCATGCGGCCTTCAACGGACAGGTCGCGAATCGCGCTGCCCGCGAACTCGATGGCGTGGCCGTTACCGCCGGCCGTGCCGATCTTGCCGATAATCGCCAGCACGATGTCCTTGGCGGTGACGCCGAACGGCAGCTTGCCTTCGACCTTCACCTGCATGTTTTTCATTTTCTTGGCGACCAGGCACTGAGTGGCGAGCACGTGCTCGACCTCGGATGTGCCGATACCGTGAGCCAGAGCGCCGAAGGCGCCATGGGTCGAGGTGTGAGAGTCGCCGCAGACCACGGTCATGCCCGGCAAGGTTGCGCCCTGCTCCGGGCCGATGACGTGAACGATGCCCTGACGCACGTCGTTCATCTTGAATTCGGTGATGCCGTATTCGTCGCAGTTGTCGTCCAGCGTCTTGACCTGCAGACGCGACACCTGATCGACGATGGCGTCGACGCCGTCCTTGCGGTCCGGGGTGGTCGGCACGTTGTGGTCAACGGTGGCGACGTTGGCGTCGATGCGCCATGGTTTGCGGCCAGCCAGGCGCAAGCCCTCGAACGCCTGTGGCGAGGTCACTTCGTGAATGATGTGACGATCGATATAAAGCAGCGCCGAACCATCGTCGCGCTGTTTGACCAAATGCGAATCCCAGAGCTTGTCGTAGAGCGTTTTGCCGGCCATCAGACGGTTTCCTCATCAGCTTGTTTCTATGCCTTGGGTCATCGTCATCACGGCGACGAATCAAAGACCCCTTGGCTTGTGGGGGAGATGCTATGGAATATGCTTAAATAACTCAAATTCATATTTTTCATGCTTTGGATAACCAACAGGAATTCGAGATGGATCTGGCGAACCTCAATGCCTTTATTGCCATTGCCGAGACCGGCAGTTTTTCGGGCGCCGGTGAACGCCTGCACCTGACTCAGCCCGCCATCAGCAAGCGCATCGCCGGCCTTGAACAACAACTCAATGTACGCCTGTTCGACCGCCTCGGTCGGGAAGTCAGCCTGACGGAAGCCGGCCGCGCGCTTTTGCCCCGGGCCTACCAGATCCTCAACGTACTGGATGACACGCGACGCGCGCTGACCAATCTGACCGGTGAGGTCACCGGCCGCTTGAGTCTGGCGACCAGCCACCACATCGGCCTGCACCGCCTGCCACCGGTGTTAAGAGCGTTCACCCGCGCTTATCCCGACGTCGCGCTGGACATCGAGTTTCTGGATTCCGAGGTCGCGTACGAGGAAATCCTGCACGGCCGTGCGGAGCTGGCAGTGATCACCCTGGCACCGGAGCCGCACTCGCTGGTCAAGGCCGTGAGGGTCTGGGATGACCCCTTGGACTTCGTGGCGGCCCCCGAACACCCGCTGGCCACGACGCCCAACGTCAGCCTGGCCGACATTGCCCGCTACCCTGCCGTGTTTCCGGGCGGCAATACCTTCACCCATCACATCGTCAGTGGCTTGTGCGAAGCCGAGGGACTGAAGCCGAACATCGCCATGAGCACCAATTACATGGAGACGATCAAGATGATGGTGTCCATCGGGCTGGCCTGGAGTGTGCTCCCCAGAACCATGCTTGACGAACAGGTCGCCAGCATTCCATTGCCGGGCATACAGCTGCGGCGCCAGCTAGGCTACATTGTTCACACGGAACGCACGCTGTCGAACGCCGCCAAGGCCTTCATGGCGCTGCTCGATGCCCAGGCGACCGTCGCCTGAGCGGTGCTGCCTACTGATCGACATACTGGCTTGACTCCCTGAAGGCTCGTGATCGCATGCCCATAACCGCTGACAGCCCACTGTTTCAACTGACTGGCCTGGCATTGACCGCGAAAGAGTCGGAGAAACACTTTGCGACCCTGTTTAACCTCAGTCCCAATGTGGTCTTGCTCACGCGCTTCAAAGACGGCCTGATCTGCAACGCCAATCGCCATTTCGAGACGACGTTCGGCTGGCCGATGAGCGACTGTATGGGCCGTACCACGCTGGAGATCGGCCTCTGGATGGCCGCACAGCATCGTGAGATGGCGCTGGAAAAAACCTTGGTTACCGATGAACCTGCCAGCCTGGAGACCCAGTGGCGCAGCCGGGACGGACGCACCCACGACGGCACGCTCTATACCCAGCAAATAGACTTGAGCGACGGCCTCTACCTGCTGAGCACCTTCATCGACAACACCGAACATATACGCGCACAACAGGCGCTCAAGGCCAGCGAAGAGAAGTTTGCCCGCGCGTTTCACTCAAGCCCGGACGCCATCATCATCACCGAACGGGACTCCGGCCGGTACATCGAAGTCAACGACGGTTTTTCTCGCCTGTCCGGCTATAGCGCCAGCGATGTCGTCAATCGCACGGTGTTCGAGTTCTCGATCATGGCCGACATTACCCAACGCACGCGGCTGATTCAGGAAATCGAAGAAAAGGGCAAAGTGCGTAACCGTGAGTTGCTGGGGCGCAACAAGGACGGTGAGCTCATCACGGTCGACGTCTCCATCGACCCACTGTTACTGGATGGCACCCCGTGCCTTTTAATCACCGCACGTGACATCAGCCAGTTGAAGAACGCCCAGGCGCAGATTCAGCACCTGGCCTATCACGACTCGCTGACCAACCTGCCCAACCGCGCCCTGCTGATGGACCGTCTGAGCCAGCAGATTGCCTTGCTCAAGCGCCACAATTTACGCGGCGCCTTGCTGTTCCTCGACCTTGATCACTTCAAGCACATCAATGATTCGCTCGGGCATCCGGTTGGCGACAGTGTGCTGAAGATCATCACCGCGCGCCTGGAAGCCAGCGTACGACTGGAAGACACCGTGGCGCGGCTGGGAGGCGACGAGTTTGTCGTGCTGATCAGCGGACTGGAGGGATCCAGGGAGGAGGTCGTCGATCAGGTCCAACGCCTGGCAAACACCTTGCGCGAGCTGCTTTCGGAACCGATGTTCCTCGACGGCCACCGGCTGCAGGTCACGCCCAGCATCGGGATTGCCTTGATTCCCGACCATGGCTCAACCCCCGCCGACCTGCTCAAGCGCGCGGATATCGCGCTGTACCGGGCCAAGGACTCGGGCCGCAACGCAATACAGATGTTTCACGCCACCATGCAAAAGGCGGCCAGCGACCGTTTGCGCCTGGAGAACGACTTGCGCCAGGCGCTCGCCCGCGGCGAGTTCAGCCTCAGCTATCAACCCCAGGTGGACACCCGCGGCAATCGCATTGTCGGCGCCGAGGCGCTGCTGCGGTGGCAACACCCGAGCCTGGGTCACCTGGCGCCCAGCCAGTTCATTCAGGTCATGGAAGAAAGCGGGATGATCCTTGAGGTCGGCAACTGGATTCTCGAAGAAGCCTGCAAAACGGGCAGAGAACTGCTGGGTAAGGAGTTGATCGACGGTAACGATTTCAGCCTGTGCGTGAACATCAGTCCCCGGCAGTTTCGTCAGTCGGATTTTGTCGAGCGCGTCGAACGCTGCCTGCGCACCTATGGACTGCCCAACCGCCTGCTCAAACTGGAAATCACCGAAGGCATCGTCATTCAAAACCTGGACGACACCATCGCCAAAATGCTCCAGCTCAAGCACCTGGGCATCAGTTTCGCCATGGATGATTTCGGCACGGGCTATTCGTCGCTGACGTACCTGAAACGCTTGCCGGTAGACGCGCTGAAAATCGATCAGTCATTCGTTCGCGACGCAACCACCGATCCCAACGACGCCGAAATCGTCCGCGCCATTGTCGCCATGGCCGCCAGCCTGAACCTCGCGATTATTGCCGAAGGCGTCGAAACACAGGAGCAACTGGACTTTCTTGCGCAACTGGACTGCCACTTTTATCAGGGGTTTCTGTTCAGCGAACCGCTGAGCGCCGCAGGGTTTGAAACGCTGTTGCGTGGGAGGTTCCTGTAACGTCCACAGAAGCGTCAAGCGGTGACTGAACAGCCTAAAAAAAGGCGCCCCAAGGGGCGCCTTTTCATTTCGCTGGCGGGTGAATCAATGCGCCAGGGTTTTCTGACCATTGATCTGGATGCGTTTTGGCTTGGCCTCTTCAGGCACCAGGCGCAGCAAGTCAATGTTCAGCAGGCCGTTTACCAGTGCGGCGTTTTGCACTTCGATATGGTCGGCCAGACGGAACGACAGCTTGAACGCGCGCTGGGCAATGCCCTGATGCAGGAAGGTCACGCCTTCCGCCGTGTTGTCGCGCTTGCTGCCCGTGACGGTCAGCACACCCTTCTCGACCTGCAACTCGAGGTCTTCTTCCTGGAAACCCGCCGCCGCGATGACAATGCGGTATTGGTCGTCTGCGTGTTTCTCGACGTTGTAGGGAGGGTAGCTGCTGGCCGACTCGTTGCGGGCGGCCGATTCGAACAGGTCGTTGAAGCGGTCAAAGCCCACGGAAGAACGGAACAGTGGAGCCAGAGAGAAAGCGGTAGTCATGTGAATCTCCTGATAAATCAGCAAGTGGTTGTCTCCGCGACCCGACTTCGGCATCGCGTAATCCCAAGATAGGGACAGTCACTTCTGTTTCAAGAGTCGCTATGAAAATTTTTTCAGGCCGCTTCCTGTGCGACAACACCGAGCATTTGGCTGATGCGCTCGCAGTCCGTTTCACGACGCAAGGCATCGAACAGGACGACGGCTTCGGGATAGCTCTTGGTCAGCAACACGACCCACTGCTTGAGACGCCCCGGCGCCTGCACACGGGTCATCTTCGCCAATGCCTGCTGCCAGAACACGCGCAGCAGCGGCTGCAGTTCCTGCCAGGTCATCTCGACAACCTCGCGCCCCGCTTCTGCCGCCGCAATTTGTCGCCCCAGGTCTGGACGAGCGACCAGACCGCGCCCGACCATGATGTCCCGTGCCCCGCATATTTCACGGCAGCGACGCCAGTCGTCGACGGTCCAGATTTCACCGTTGGCGATGATCGGGATCTTCACCACGTCCTGGATCTTGCCGATCCATTCCCAGTGCGCGGGTGGCTTGTAACCGTCGACCTTGGTTCGGGCATGGACGACGATGTGTTCGGCGCCACCGGCTTCCAGCGCACGGGCGCAATCCAGCGCTGGCTCGGTGCTGTCGTAACCGAGGCGCATCTTGGCGGTGACCGGAATGTGCGCGGGCACGGCGCGGCGGACATGGCTGAGGATCGAATGCAGCAGCTCAGGCTCTTTCAACAGCACCGCCCCACCCCGCGACTTGTTGACGGTCTTGGCCGGGCAGCCGAAGTTCAGGTCAATCACAGGGGCGCCCAGTTCGGCGGCGAAGGCTGCGTTTTCCGCCAGGCACACAGGGTCTGAACCCAGCAGTTGCACGCGCAACGGCACGCCCGCACGGGTCTTGGCGTCCGTCAGCAGTTCGGAGGCGAACTTGTGGAAATAATGCGCAGGCAACAGACGCTCGGTCACCCGGATGAATTCGGTCACGCACCAGTCGATGCCGCCGACCTGGGTCAGCACATCGCGCAGAATGTCGTCGACCAGGCCTTCCATGGGTGCCAGAGCAATTTGCATGGGGTCACACTCGAAAAAGTCCGGCAGTTTACGCAGTGGTGGCGCGCTTGGGAACGGGCCGAAGGCGCCGGACGTCAGGACGCTGCCGTCTGTAAGGCGGGCGCATAGCCTTCGATGAACTCGGCGGGCATGCGTTTGGGCTTGCCCGTGGACAGCTCGATGCAGACGAAGGTGGTTTGCGCGCGCAGCAACGTCACCCCGTCACTGGGCCGCTTGAGTTGAAAACGCCGGGTCATCTTCAGGCGCTGATCCCAGTCCACGATCCAGGTCGCCAGTTGCAGCTCGTCGTCCTGATAGGCGCTGGCCAGATAGTCGATTTCATGACGGACCACCGCCATGGCGCGGTCCAGACGCCGGTACTCGGTCAAATCGAGCCCCAACTGTTGTGAATGGCGCCACGCGCAGCGCTCAAGCCAGGTGACGTACACCGCATTGTTGGCGTGCCCCAATCCATCGATGTCGTCCTCGCCCACGTTCAGGTCGATGACGAATGGCGTTGCCAGATCCCAGACCATGCTCGTTCCTGCCCCTCGTTAGTTCGTTCGCGAGGCAGTGTAACTAAAAGCGTGGAGGCATGGTCCGTCTCTGTCAGCAACGCCTCACTGCATGGCCGACTTGGCGGCACGCAGCACGCGGTCTGACAGCTCGCTTGGGCCGAGCGCTCGCGCCAGCGCCAGACCACCGAGCATCAGGGCAATGTCGGCCAGGGTTTTGTCGGTTTCTTCAGGGCTGGCAGCCAGTTGCGCGACCATCAACTCGATGTGTTCGGACAAGGCACCGCGAAAATCATCCGAGAGACGCGCCATCTCCCCGATCGCCGTGGGCAGCGGACAGGCGTGATCTTCGGCATCGCGGTGTTTGCGCGACAGATAGAACGCCGCCAGCAAGGCGCGCCGCTCTTCGCCGGGGAGCTGGTCGTCTATTGTCGCAACCATGTCCCGCCGCTCGCTGAGCAACTGGTTGAACGCCTCGAGCATCAAGGCTTCCTTGCTGTCGAAGTGCGCGTAGAAACCACCCACTGTCAGCCCCGCCGCGCCCATGATTTCGTTGACGCTGGGCTCGACAGGCCCGCGTGCAATCAGCGCGACGCTGGCCGCATTGAGAATACGTTCGCGGGTTTGTGCTTTCTTATCGTTCATGTCCGCCTCCGGGATGATGGCAGTAATATTATCTGCATCATGCGAGATGGCAAGTCGCGATGTGAACCCACTGATCCGTGGTCGTCAAAAGCGTGGTCGTCAAAGGAGGGACGGGGAAATAAAACCCCAGAAAAACAAAAGGGCCATTCAATAATCGAATGACCCTTGGTCTCGCAGAGCGAGAAATCGTGGCGTCCCCTAGGGGACTCGAACCCCTGTTACCGCCGTGAAAGGGCGGTGTCCTAGGCCACTAGACGAAGGGGACGCAAAACCTTCAGTCAGGTTCGTGATAAACATCATCAACGAACCCTGGCAAATTTGGTGGAGCTAAGCGGGATCGAACCGCTGACCTCCTGCATGCCATGCAGGCGCTCTCCCAGCTGAGCTATAGCCCCGAATTTACGTCTCTCGACGGAGATCAGCCTATCGGCATCACTCGGTAAAACTGGCGTCCCCTAGGGGACTCGAACCCCTGTTACCGCCGTGAAAGGGCGGTGTCCTAGGCCACTAGACGAAGGGGACGTAACCCTTGTGTACCTGAATCGGTGCTGGTTCCGATTTTTGCGGTACAAACTTCAAGGCAGTGTAGCCAACCTTGAAGTTTCTAAATTGGTGGAGCTAAGCGGGATCGAACCGCTGACCTCCTGCATGCCATGCAGGCGCTCTCCCAGCTGAGCTATAGCCCCACATTACACTCTCAGATTACTCGGCGTTGCCGCCGCGTTTCTGTGTTGCCGTGTGGACGGGGCGCATATTAAGTGCGACCCACATACCTGTCAAACTTTTTTTCAACAAATTCCAAAAGAATTTTCCGGGATAACAATCACTTACCGCCCTCCCCCGAAGAATCAGGGGGTTGCTCGGCCACCGTGCGCCCGTGTTCGGGTACGCACAGCGGCCGGGCGTGACTCAGCCGATGGCGCCGAGCAGCTTTTCCCACTCTTTGTTTTCTTTCTTCGAAACGCCGCCCAGCAGGTCAAGCGCCTGGCGCAGACGGAAGCGGGTCAGGTCCGGACCGAGGATTTCCATGGCATCGGTCACCGACACCGAATTGGCCTGGCCGGTGATCGCGGCGAACATCAGCGGCATGGCGTCGCGCAGCTTCAGCTCGAGGTGCTCGACCACGGCCTGGATGCAACCGGTAATGGTGTCTTTCTCCCACTGACGCAGGGATTCCAGCTTCCACAGAATCAGCTGCAGCACCTGACGCACCTGCTCCGGCGACAGTTTCTTGTGCTCGAACAGTTTCGGGTCCGGGTTGACGCCCCCTGCGAAGAAGAAACCACCCAGCGGTGCGACCTGACTGAACGTTTCCACGCGCCCCTGAACGTGCGGCGCGATCTTCATCATGTAGTCGCTGTTGAACGCCCACTTCTGAACACGTGCGGCGAACTCTTCGACCGGCAACTCACGCAGCCACTGGCCGTTGAGCCAGGACAGTTTCTCGATGTCGAAGATCGGACCGCCCAGCGAGACGCGGTTCAGGTCAAAGTTGTCGACCATTTCCTGCAACGAGAACTTCTCGCGCTCGTCCGGCATCGACCAGCCCATCCGGCCCAGGTAGTTGAGCATCGCTTCGGGCATGAAGCCCATGCGCTCATAGAACGTGACGGACGTCGGGTTCTTGCGTTTGGACAGTTTGCTTTTGTCGGGGTTACGCAGCAGCGGCATGTAGCACAGCGCCGGTTTTTCCCAGCCGAAGTATTCGTACAGCAGGATCAGTTTCGGGGCCGACGGCAGCCACTCTTCGCCGCGCAGCACGTGAGTGATGCCCATCAGGTGGTCGTCGACGACGTTCGCCAGGAAGTAGGTCGGCAGACCGTCGGTCTTCATCAGGACCTGCATGTCCATGCGGTCCCACGGGATTTCGACTTCACCGCGCAGGATGTCCGGCACGACGCACACGCCTTCGCTCGGCACTTTCATGCGGATCACGTGGGGTTCGCCGGCGGCCAGACGGCGCTCGACTTCTTCCTTCGACAACAGCAACGCACGCCCGTCGTAACGCGGGGTTTCGCCACGGGCCATCTGCTCGGCGCGCATCTGGTCCAGCTCTTCGGCGGTGCAGAAGCATGGGAAGGCATGACCGGCGTCGACCAGTTGCTGGGTGTACTGCTTGTAGATGTCGCCACGCTCGCTTTGACGGTATGGGCCGTGCGGGCCGCCGACGTCCGGGCCTTCGCTCCATTCGATACCGAGCCAGCGCAGGGCATCGAAAATCTGTTGTTCGGACTCGCGGGTCGAGCGCAGCTGATCGGTGTCTTCAATGCGCAGGATGAACTCGCCGCCGTGTTGCTTGGCAAAGCAATAGTTGAAGAGTGCGATGTAAGCCGTGCCAACGTGGGGGTCGCCGGTAGGCGATGGCGCGATGCGGGTACGAACGGTGGTCATGGAAAATTCCGAATAGGTCGAACAAGCCGCGAATCTTAACAGGCGCAGCCCTCGCGGCTCCAGCGCCGGAACCGGATCACGGGGCAGATTCGCACAGGTGGGAACTCAGCGTAGCCCGTCCCTCACCCCGCGCCATAAATGAATACCGGATTATCACTTCCAGTCATTATTTCAACGATGGCTAGGTGCCAGACCTTCTTTGCTGATAATTTGTTGCTGATCATTTCCTGACTTTCCAATAATCAGAATAACCATGCCTGCCCAACTGAAACGCCGCCTGTTCATCTTTTTCGGGGTGGTCCTGTTGATCGCCCTCGCCTTCTTCGCCCAGTGGTATTTAAAAGGACGTTTTTACGAAACCACCGACAACGCCTACGTGCAGGGTGAAATCACCCGAGTGTCCAGCCAGTTGGCCGCGCGGGTCAGCGACGTGCGGGTGCAGGACAACCAGCACGTCGAAAAAGGTCAGTTGCTGGTGCGGCTGGAACCCGATGACTTTCGTCTAGCGATCGACCGCGCGCAGGCCACCCTCGCCACGCGTGAAGCCGAACGTTTGCAGGCACAAAGCAAGCTGACCCAGCAATCGAGCCTGATCGCGGCCAGCGACGCGCAGGTACAAGCCAATCAAGCGACCCTTGGCCGTACTCAACTCGACCTGGCGCGTCTGCAAAAGCTGCGCACGCCGGGCTTCGTCTCGGAAGCGCAAGTCACCACCATGACCGCCGACAGCAACGTCGCCCGCTCGCAGGTCACCAAAGCCCAGGCCGACGCCCAGAGCCAGCGTCAGCAGGTCAACGCTTTGAATGCAGAGATCAAGCGCCTCGACGCGCAAATCGCCAACGCCCGCGCGGACCTGGCGCAGGCCGAGATCAATATGCAGCGCACGGAGATCCACTCGCCGATCAGCGGGCTGGTCGGCCAGCGCGCGGCGCGCAACGGTCAGTACGTGCAGGCGGGTGCGTACCTGCTGTCCATCGTGCCCGACGAAGACATCTGGGTGCAGGCCAACTTCAAGGAAACCCAGATCGAGCACATGGAGATCGGCCAGTCCGCCGAGCTGACGTTCGACAGTTTCCCCGGCACGCCGATCAAAGGGCAGGTCAACAGCTTGTTCGCCGCGTCCGGCGCCCAGTTCAGTTTGCTGCCACCGGACAACGCCACCGGCAACTTCACCAAGGTCGTGCAGCGCATTCCGGTGAAATTGACGTTTGCGGCCGATAATCCGCTGCACGGCAAGATTCGTCCCGGCATGTCGGTGACGGTTTCGGTGAACATCAAGCCTGAGAACGATCCGCACAGTGGCCGGTGACGAGCTGATCCGCCCGGTCGGCGAGCCGAGCCGGCGGGACTGGATCGCGGTGATGAGCGTGATGCTCGGCGCGTTCATGGCGGTGCTGGATATCCAGATCACCAACTCTTCGCTCAAGGACATTCAGGGCGCGCTGTCGGCGACCCTTGAAGAAGGCTCGTGGATTTCCACGTCCTACCTGGTCGCCGAAATCATCATGATCCCGCTCACCGCCTGGCTGGTGCAGTTGCTCTCGGCACGGCGTCTGGCGGTGTGGGTGTCGCTGGGGTTCCTGGTCTCCTCCCTGCTCTGCTCGATGGCCTGGAGCCTGGAGAGCATGATCGTGTTCCGCGCCATGCAGGGCTTCACCGGCGGCGCGCTGATCCCGCTGGCGTTCACCCTGACGCTGATCAAACTCCCAGAACACCATCGCGCAAAAGGCATGGCGCTGTTCGCCATGACCGCCACCTTCGCGCCCTCCATCGGCCCCACCCTCGGCGGATGGCTGACGGAAAACTTCGGCTGGGAATACATCTTCTACATCAACATCCCGCCAGGGCTGGTGATGATCGCCGGGCTGCTCTACGGGCTCGAAAAGAAAGCGCCGCACTGGGAGTTGCTCAAGAGCACCGATTACGCCGGTATTGTTACCCTCGGCGTCGGGCTGGGCTGTCTGCAGGTGTTTCTTGAAGAAGGTCATCGCAAGGACTGGCTCGAATCGAACCTCATCGTCAGCCTGGGCAGCATCGCATTGATCAGCCTGATGACCTTCGTGATCATCCAGTTCTCCAAACCCAAACCGCTGATCAACCTGGGCATCCTCGGTAACCGCAATTTCGGGCTGTCGAGCATTTCCAGTGTCGGGATGGGCGTTGGGCTGTACGGTTCGATCTATCTGCTGCCGCTGTACCTGGCACAGATACAGGGTTACAACGCGCAACAGATTGGCGAAGTGATCATGTGGATGGGCATCCCCCAGCTGTTTCTGATTCCGCTTGTGCCGCAACTGATGAAGATCATTTCGCCGAAAGTGCTCTGCACCTTGGGTTTTGGCCTGTTCGGGATCGCGAGCTTTTCATCGGGCGTGCTCAACCCGGATTTCGCCGGGCCGCAATTCAATCAGATCCAGATCGTTCGAGCGCTGGGTCAGCCGCTGATCATGGTGACCATCTCGCTGATTGCCACGGCGTTCATTCAGCCACAGGACGCCGGGTCGGCGTCGAGCCTGTTCAATATTCTGCGTAATCTCGGGGGCGCCATCGGCATTGCCTTGCTGGCGACCCTGCTGGATGCCCGGACCAAGACCTACTTCGACTACTTGCGAGAGTCCATCTCCCCCGCCAACCCGCAAGTCGCCGAACGCATGGCACAGCTCACGGACCGATTGGGCAACGAGACGGCAGCGCTGGGCAAGCTCAGCGAAATCGCCCACCAGCAGGCGGCGATCATGGCCTACAACGATGCGTTTCATTTTGTTGGAATCGCGCTGGGGATCAGCATGGTGGCGGTGTTGTTGACCAAGAAGCTGCCGCAGGGCATCAAGGGTGGCGCGGCGCATTAAGGTTCTTCCCTGTAGAAGCGCGCTTGCCCGCGATAGCTGTCTGCCTCCAACTCATGTGTTGACGGTCAAACCGCAATCGCGGGCAAGCGCGCTCCTACAGGGTTCTCATCAAGCCGTATGCCGTGCAGAGAACCTGTAGGAGCGAATTCATTCGCGAAAAATTGATCAGGCGCCAGAGGTGCATCGCCTGTACAACCATCGCGAATGAATTCGCTCCCACCGAAAGTCCCCGTTTGCTCAGCCTGCGATCAAACCGCCAGCAACCGCTCGCGAAGCTTGGTGATCTCGTCGCGCATCTGTGCCGCCGCTTCGAACTCCAGGTCGCGGGCCAGCTGGTACATCTTCTCTTCCAGTTGACGAATGCGCTTGGTGATCTCGCTCGGCGAACGCAGTTCGGCTTCGTACTTGGCGTTCTCTTCGGCGGCTTTGGCCATGCCCTTGCGCTTCTTGCTGCGCGAGCCGGGCACGGTGGCGCCTTCCATGATGTCGGTGACGTCCTTGATCACGCCTTTGGGGGTGATGCCGTTTTCCAGGTTGAAGGCGATCTGCTTGTCACGCCGGCGTTCGGTTTCGCCAATCGCCCGTTCCATCGAACCGGTGATGCGGTCGGCGTACAGGATCGCCCGCCCGTTGAGGTTACGCGCCGCGCGGCCAATGGTCTGGATCAGCGAACGCTCGGAACGCAGGAAGCCTTCCTTGTCGGCGTCGAGAATCGCCACGAGGGACACTTCCGGCATGTCCAGGCCTTCGCGCAGCAGGTTGATCCCCACCAGCACATCGAAGGTGCCCAGACGCAGGTCACGGATAATCTCGACGCGTTCAACGGTGTCGATGTCCGAGTGCAGGTAGCGCACCCGCACGCCGTGGTCGGCCAGGTAGTCGGTGAGGTCCTCGGACATGCGTTTGGTCAGCGTGGTGACCAGCACCCGCTCTTCCAGCGCCACGCGTTTGTGGATCTCTGACAGCAGATCGTCCACCTGGGTCAGGGCCGGACGAATTTCGATTTGCGGATCGACCAGACCGGTCGGACGCACCACTTGCTCGACCACTCGCCCGGCGTGCTCGCCTTCGTACGGGCCCGGTGTCGCGGACACGAAAATGGTCTGCGGGCTGACGCTTTCCCATTCATCGAAACGCATCGGACGGTTATCCAGTGCCGACGGCAGACGGAAGCCGTATTCCACCAGCGTTTCCTTACGCGAGCGGTCACCCTTATACATGGCGCCGACCTGCGGCACGCTGACGTGGGACTCGTCGATCACCAGCAAGGCATCCGGCGGCAGGTAGTCGTAGAGCGTGGGCGGCGGCGCACCGGCCGGACGGCCCGACAGGTAGCGCGAGTAGTTTTCGATGCCGTTGCAGTAACCCAGCTCCAGGATCATCTCCAGGTCGAACCGGGTGCGTTGCTCCAGACGTTGCGCTTCCACCAGTTTGTTGGCACCGCGCAGGTACTCCAGGCGCTCCTGCAACTCGACTTTGATCCCTTCCATCGCGTCCAGCAGGGTTTCCCGTGGCGTGACGTAGTGGCTCTTCGGGTAGAAGGTAAAGCGCGGCAGCTTGCGGATGACTTCGCCGGTCAACGGGTCGAAGGCCGACAGGCTTTCGACTTCGTCGTCGAACAGCTCGATGCGAATGGCTTCCAGGTCTGATTCCGCCGGAAAGATGTCGATCACGTCACCGCGCACGCGGAAGGTGGCACGGGCAAAATCCATGTCGTTGCGGGTGTATTGCAGGTCAGCCAGACGGCGCAGCAAGGCGCGCTGGTCGAGTTTGTCGCCACGGTCGACGTGCAGCACCATGCGCAGGTAGGTTTCCGGGCTGCCCAGACCGTAGATGCACGACACCGTCGTGACGATGATGGCGTCCTTGCGCTCCAGCAACGCCTTGGTGGCCGACAACCGCATCTGCTCGATGTGGTCGTTGATCGACGCGTCCTTCTCGATGAAGGTGTCGGACGACGGCACATAGGCTTCCGGCTGGTAGTAGTCGTAGTAGGACACGAAGTATTCAACGGCATTGTTGGGGAAGAAGGCCTTGAATTCGCCATACAACTGAGCCGCCAGCGTCTTGTTCGGCGCCAGCACCAGGGTCGGGCGCTGCACCTGCTGGATGACGTTAGCAATGCTGAAGGTTTTGCCCGAACCGGTCACCCCCAGCAGGGTCTGGTGCGACAGCCCTGCATCGATGCCCTCGACCAGTTGGCGGATCGCCGTCGGTTGATCACCGGCCGGCTCAAAACGGGTAACGAGCTGAAACTCGGACATAACCTACCTCTGTGTTCGCCCTCGCCCGAACGAGACTTCCGGGCCAGGGCGTAATGAGCGAGGACGACTGATCCCGTCAAAGGAAAAGACGTACGAAGAAAAGAATGATGGGACTACAAATGGTGGCCATAACGCCAGCTTTCAAGCCGTCCTCAGGACATTAGTCAGCGTGACATGACTAATGGTCGAAAATAATCGGAAAAACCCGGAAAAAACCAGTCCCGACCTGTCGCCCCCGATCGCGATGCTCTCTATACTGACTCCCCGTTTGTGCACCGCTCTAGTGCATTCGGCCGGAGCGATGCGACCCATTCACTCCCCATTCAGAGCCGCCGCAAAAATGAGCCTGTTTTCCGCTGTCGAAATGGCACCACGCGATCCTATCCTGGGCCTCAACGAAGCATTCAACGCCGATACCCGTACCACCAAGGTCAACCTGGGTGTAGGCGTCTACAGCAACGAAGAAGGGAAAATTCCGCTGCTGCGTGCCGTTGCCGAAGCAGAGGACATTCGCGTCGCTCAACACGTCCCCCGCGGTTACTTGCCGATTGATGGCATCGCCGCCTACGACAAAGCCGTTCAAACCCTGCTGTTCGGTGCCGACTCGCCGTTGCTGGCTTCCGGCCGCGTGATGACCGTGCAGGCCGTCGGCGGCACCGGCGCCCTAAAAATTGGTGCTGACTTCCTCAAGCAGCTGTCGCCAGACGCCGTTGTGGCGATCAGCGACCCGAGCTGGGAAAACCACCGCGCCCTGTTCGAGACTGCCGGTTTTCCGGTGCAGAACTACCGTTACTACGACGCCGCCACCCACGACGTGAACCGCGCGGGCATGCTGGAAGACCTGCAGAACCTGCCAGCCGGCTCGATCGTCGTCCTGCACGCGTGCTGCCACAACCCGACCGGCGTTGACCTGACCCTGGACGACTGGAAAAAAGTCCTTGAGGTGCTGAAAACCAAAGGCCACGTGCCGTTCCTCGACATGGCGTATCAGGGCTTTGGCGACGGCATCGACGAAGACGCCGCCGCCGTGCGTCTGTTCGCTGAATCGGGCCTGACCTTCTTCGCCTCCAGCTCGTTCTCCAAGTCGTTCTCGCTGTATGGCGAGCGTGTGGGCGCGCTGTCGATCGTCACCGACTCCAAAGAAGAAACTGCGCGCGTCCTGTCCCAGGTCAAGCGTGTGATCCGCACCAACTACTCGAACCCGCCGACCCATGGCGCAACCATCGTCGCCGCGGTGCTGAACAGCCCTGAGTTGCGTCAGAAGTGGGAAGACGAACTGGCCGAAATGCGTTTGCGCATTCGTGCCATGCGTGAAGAAATGACGAACCGCCTGGCGAACAACGCAGCCGGTCAGGACTTCAGCTTCGTGGCGCGTCAGCGTGGGATGTTCTCGTACTCGGGCCTGACCACCGAGCAGGTGCATCGCCTGCGCAACGAGTTCGGGATCTACGCGCTGGACACCGGCCGGATCTGTGTGGCGGCGTTGAACAACCGCAACATTGAAGCGGTGACCAAAGCGATTCTGGCGGTTATTTAACGAGCAGCTGCAAGCTGCATGAGGGGAAGCAGATCGGTGTCTGCTTCCCCTTTTTTATGCCTGACGCAAAACACTGTAGGAGCGCGCTTGCCCGCGAAAGCGTAGTTTCAGGCAACCTGCCTTTCACAGACATATCGCCATCGCGGGCAAGCGCGCTCTTACATTTACCCGCGTTCACCCAAGCAACTGCATAGGCTCATGCCCTTACTCACTGCGCCTTCTTGCGATACGCCATCGAGTCATCAATCCGCTTGAGGATGTAATCCCCCGCCGCCACCGGCGGATACAGGCTGGTCGCCGCATCAATGCCCAGATCACAGGGGTCAACCATGGCGCCGTAGGTGGGGTCGTAGAACGTGGCGATGGAATACCGCTCATGCCCGGATTTGTTGATCACCCGATGCAACGTCGAGCGAAAGCGATCATTCGACCAGCGCGCCAGCAGATCCCCGACATTGACCACCAGACTGCCCTCGACAGGCGTGGCGTCAATCCAGCGGTTGCTGCCCAGTTCACGGACCTGCAAACCGCCGGTGTTGTCCTGATACAGCAACGTGATGCAACCGTAATCCGTGTGCGGCGCAACGCCGAACTGATCGGTCTCGGCCATCGGCGGATGCGGCGGGTAATACACCATCTGCGTGCGCTGCAAGCGCTTGCCGTATTTCGGCTCAAAGAAACCAGGCTCGATGCCCAGCCCTACCGCAACCGCTTTGAGCAGGTCGGCGCCGGCCAGGCCGATTTCTTCGTAATAGCCATCCAGCGCCATGCGCAACTCCGGCATGAAATCCGGCCACTGATTCGGCCCACGCAAGGCCTCACCCGCCAGCACACAGGGATCGTCTTCCGGCAGCTCCAGCCCCATGCTGAAGAACTCCTTGAAGTCCGGCTTAGTCGCTTCATACATCAGCGCACCGCCGAGGGCATGCCAGCCACGGTGACGTTTGTTCACCGCCACCTGACGCTTCACGTCCACCGGGTAGGCAAAGAAGGTTTTCGCCGCCGCCATGGCAGTGTCGATCACGGGTTGCGGCACGCCGTGGTTGATGATGTAGAAAAACCCGGTTTCGCCGCAGGCCTTGCGAATCGCCTCACCGGCACGAGAGACCGCCGCGGGGTCGCCTTCGCGAACGCCAGCCATGTCGATCAGAGGGAGATGAGTATGTGCGGTCATGCGAGCTCCTGTCGGTGGAAGGTCGGACAAGCTGTATAGACAGGTGAAGCATTTAGTGTGCCCAACACTGTCCTGCAGCACCCCCTTGGTCCTGTGGGAGCTGCCGGAGGTTAAGACGGTGGCGAATGCGTGGTGTGAGGCGTGTCAGACAGGACGCTTTCGCCACCGTCGTAACCTCCGGCAGCTCCCACAAAGTTCGGTGTGCGAATCAAGACAGTTCCCACACGCCCCAGTACCGGGCAGGCAGGCCTTTATCAGTGCAACTTTTGGTGACATCGTTCCAAGCACTGTTCCTATGGCGGTGATGGCAGCCCAAGCGCCAGGTTCCTGCGCTGAACTGGCCTGCATCTTGCGTAAGCTGTCTATACAGCTCGCCCAAGGATTGTCATGCGTCGCTATCACGCCGGTACCGATTTTCTCCGTGCGCACAGTATTGCCGAACTGGCTCACATGGCCCGTCGGCGTTTGCCGCATTTCGCCTGGGAGTACCTGGAAGGTGGCGCCGAAGAAGAACTGACGCTGGCGCGCAATCGCCAGGCGTTCGCCGACGTGAGCCTGCTGCCCAGGACACTGATTCCCTGGCAGACCCCCGACACACGCCGCACGCTGTTCGAGCAACAACTGGCACTGCCGATGGCCATCGCACCGACGGGCTACAACGGCATGCTGCACCGCGACGCCGACATTCATCTTGCCCGAGCGGCCACCGCGCGCGGCCTGCCCTTTTCCCTCAGCACCGTTTCGACCACCTCAATGGAAGCGATCGTCGCCGCCGTGCCCAACGTCAACCTGTGGTTTCAGCTGTACAGCATGAGCGATCCCATGGTGCAGGAGGACTTGCTGCAGCGCGCCGAAGCGGTGGGTTGCAAGACCTTGCTGCTGACCACCGATGCCGTGCTGCTGGGCAACCGCGAGTGGGACAAGCGCAATTTCGCGCGACCGCGCCAACTGAGCCTGCGCAACAAGTTCGACGTCCTGCGCCACCCGCGCTGGATCAAACAGGCGCTTTGGCCGCACGGCATGCCGAGCATGGCCAACCTCGACCGCTACCTGCCGGCCAACCAGCGCAATGCCGCCGGGGCCGCGCACTTCATCGGTGAAAAGATGGAGAAGCAGTTGAGCTGGGATTTCCTTGCCCGATTGCGTGAGCGGTGGCCCCACCGCTTACTGCTCAAGGGCGTGATGCACCCGCAAGACGCCGAGCAGGCCGTGAAGCTCGGGCTGGACGGCATCGTCGTCACCAATCATGGCGGTCGGCAACTGGATGGCGTCCCTGCCACGCTCGATTGCCTGCCCGCCATCGCTGATGTTGCCAAAGGCAAGCTCAGCATCCTGCTCGACAGCGGCATTCGACGCGGCACCGATATTCTGAAGGCGTGCGCGCTGGGTGCGGACGCCGTATTGCTGGGCCGCGCCACCCTCTACGGCGTGGCCGTGGGCGGTCAGGCCGGCGCCGGCCATGCGCTGGACTTGCTGGCGAACGAACTGCGGCTGGCCTTGACCTTGCTCGGTCAACCAGACCTGAATCAATTGAGCGCCAGCCGCAAGCCTGACGCGACCTTTACCGTGAGTGGATGACATGAGCGACCTGCAACAGACCCTCACCCGGTTACGTGAAGCCTTGGGCGATGCGCAGGTGCTGACCGGCGATGCCATTAGCCAGCGTCACTACAGCGACTGGACCCGCCACGCCCCGACCTGTCCGGCTGCGCTGCTGCTGCCCAAAGACACTGAACAGGTGTCAGTCGCCCTGCGCATCTGCAACGCGGCCGGACAACCCGTCGTGCCGCAAGGTGGCATGACTGGCCTGGCAGGCGGAGCGGTGCCCCGCGCCAGCGACATCGCCCTGTCGCTGGACCGCCTGCGCGGCATCGAAGAAATCGACGCGGCGGCCGCGACCGTCACCGTGAGGGCAGGCACCACCCTGCAGGAGATCCAGCAGGCGGTTGCCGATGCCGGTTACCTGTTTCCGCTGGACCTGGGCGCTCGCGGCTCCTGTCAGATCGGCGGCAACATTGCGACCAACGCGGGCGGCAATGCGGTGATCCGTTATGGCATGACCCGTGACCTGGTGCTCGGGCTGGAAGTGGTGCTTGCCGACGGTCGCGTGTTGAACCTGATGAACAAGATGATCAAGAACAACTGCGGCTATGACCTAAAACAGTGCTTCATCGGCAGCGAAGGCACCCTTGGGGTGATTACCCGTGCGGTGCTGAAGATGGCCCCTCAGCCGGGCGAGTCCACCACCCTGCTCTGCGCCCTGCCCGATTACGCCAGCGCGGTCGCCTTGTTGCGGCGCCTCCAGCGCAACGCTGGCACGCCGCAGGCGTATGAGTTGATGTGGCAGGACTTCTTCTGCATGGGCGTGTCGTGGCTGGAAACCCCGGTGGCGCCGATGCCCGACCATCATCCCCTGTACGTGCTGCTGGAATCCTCGGCGACCAGTGAGGTGCTGGAGCAGACGCTGGAAGCGGCCATCGAGGCGGGCGAAGTGGTCGATGCGATCCTCGCCACCTCACAGACCCAGGCCCGCAGCCTGTGGAAGATCCGCGAAGCCACCGGCGAATTCCCGGTGCGTCTGGCGCCTTTGAATTTCGACATCAGCCTGCCGATCGGTCAGATCGGCGACTTCGCCGACCTGTGCCGCCAACGCCTGGATGAGCGCTGGCCCGGTAACCACAGCGTGTATTTCGGCCACATCGGTGACAGCAATCTGCACCTGACCGTGGACTGCAACTCGCTGCCGCAACCTGCGCCCGTCTACGAAATCGAAGAACTGGTGTACAGCGCGGTGGGCGAGCTGGGTGGCGCCGTTTCTGCTGAACACGGCATCGGCCTGCTCAAGCGCGAGTTTCTTCATCATTCGGTCAGCCAAGAAGCTTTAGAGGCGATGGCCGGGCTCAAGCGCAGCTTTGACCCCAAGGGCATTCTGAATCCGGGGAAAATCTTCGGTTAAAGGCTTCGGTGGTTGTATATACCGGTATGGCACGCTAACTGCAGCACGAGCTACCACTTCTGCCCCACATAACGACGACAACACTGCACCTGAAGGAGTTACCCCATGCAACTCGATTCCTGCGTTGATACGAAAGTGTTCAGTAAGACGTTCAAAAGCCTGAGCATCGCGGCCATGTTGGCGGCTTTCTCTGTGGGGGTAATGCCGCTGGCCGCTCACGCCGACCAACTGGCCGACGTGAAGAAAGCCGGTGAACTGGTGGTCGGTACCGAGATGCAATTCGCCCCGTTCGACTTTCTCGACGCGGGCAAACAGAAAGGCCTGAACGCCGAGCTGTTCGAAGCGCTGGGCAAGGAACTGGGGGTCAAGATCAAGTTCCTCGACCTGCCATGGCCAAGCGTGCTGCCAGGCCTTGAGGCGAAGAAATTCGACGTGGTCGCCGGCCCGATCATCGTCACCAAAGCCCGCAAAGAGCGTTATCACTTTGTCTCGCCAATCGCCGAAGCCACCGTGGCGCTGATGGTCGGCGCCAAGGACGACAGCATCAAGAAGCCCGAGGACATCGCGGGTAAAACCGTGGGTGCCGGTAAAGGTTCCGCGCAACTGGAAGAGCTGAAAACCTTCGCTGCAACGCTGCCGGAGAAGGTCACCATTCGCGAATACGTCGACAACAACCAGGCCTACGCCGACCTGGCGGCCAAACGCATCGTCGCCGTGGCCAACTCGTTGCCCAACATTTCCTACGTCGCGGCACAGAAAGCCAATCTGTACAAAGTGGTGCAACCGCCGTTCGGCAAGAAATCCTACTTCGCCTACCTGGGCCGCAAGGATGCCGACGCCGACAGCCTGATCGCCGCGCTGGATGCTGCGGTGAACAAGATGCACGCGGACGGCCGTCTGGCGGCATTGCAGAAGAAATGGCTGGGCGCGGAGATGGATGTGCCAAAGGGTGATTTTGAGCCGACTTGGTAATACCGGCGAAGCTCCCCTGTAGGAGCGCGCTCCTACAGGGTTCGGCGTCTGGCATCTGATTTATACGCTGGAGTCACACCGTGTTCGATTGGCCCTTGCTGCAGCAGAACGCACCTTTATTGCTCGGCGCCCTGTGGGTGACGTTGCAGGTTTCCATCGCCGCGCTGGCGATCGGGTTTGTCATCGGCATCATGGTCGGCAGCCTGCGGTTGTCGCCGATTCCCCTGTTGCGCCGTATGGGCGGGGCCTACATTTTCGTGTTCCGGGGCATCCCGCTGCTGGTGCAACTGCTGTTCATCTATTACTTCCTGCCGCGTATCGGCCTGCCCAATGTCTCGCCTACCGTGGCGGCGGTCATTGGCCTGTCGCTGGCGGCCGGTGCCTACATCGCCGAAATCATGCGCGGTGGTTTTCTTGCCATCCCTGGCGGTCAGCTGGAAGCGGCCGGTTTACTGGGCATGAGCGCGAGCCAGATGCTGATCCGCATCCGCGTGCCCCAGGCTGTGCGCCTGACCTTGCCTGCGCTGGTCAACGAAATGATCCTGTTGATCAAGGCCTCGTCGCTGGTGTCGGTCGTCGGCCTGGCCGACCTGACCCGCACCGCGCAGAACCTCGCCGCCAGCGACTACATGTTCGTTCAGGATTACCTGATGCTCGCGGGCTTCTATTGTCTGATCAATATTCCGCTCGCCTACTGCGGCAGCCTGCTTGAACGTCGGTTGAAGGAGCAGACGGCATGATCTTCGACCCGAAAATCATCACCGACCACCTGGGCGACATCGGCTCGGGCTTTCTGGTCACCCTCGGCACCTGGAGCAGCGGCGTGGTGCTCGGTATTGCGCTGGGCATGCTGATTGCCGTGGCTCAAGTGTTTGGCAACCGCTTCGTGCGGGCGCCGCTGCGGGTGTTCATCGAGCTGATTCGTAGCACGCCGTTTCTGGTGCAACTGTTCCTGGTGTATTACGGCGGGCCTTCCTTCGGGCTGAGCCTTGATCCGATTCCCGCCGGCATCCTGGGGCTGGGCGTTTACGGCAGCGTGTATTTCGCCGAGATCTTTCGCTCCGGGTTCGAGTCGGTGGCCCGGGGTCAGCTGGAAGCGGCAGATTGCCTGGGCATCACCCGCCTGCAATGCATCTGGCGGATTCAAGTGCCGCAAATGCTGGTGATCATCCTTCCGGCGCTGGTGAACATGATCACTGTGCTGTGCAAGGAAACCGCCGTGCTGTCGATCATCACCATCCCGGAACTCACGATGGTCCTGACCGGCATCGGCTCGGAGACCTTTGCCTTCGTCGAGACCCTGCTGATGTTGTGCATCGGCTATCTGATTCTGGTGGAGGCCTGCTCGCGACTGGGCATGCTCCTGGAAACCCGTGTGGGCCGCTTCATGAACAAACAACCACGATAAGGAAGCCCTCCCATGAACAGCTTCCTGATACCCAGCGGTGCCGCGTCCGCCAGCACACGCGAGAAACAAGGTGAATGCATGAAGACTTCAGCAACAGCGCCGGGCGACCAGCCGACCATTCTGTCGCTGAGCAAGGTGGGCAAAAGCTTTGGCGCCCTGCGCGTGCTCAAGGGCATCGACCTGCAGGTGCAGCGCTCGGAAGTGGTGTGCCTGATCGGCCCGTCGGGTTCGGGGAAAAGCACGTTGCTGCGCAGCATGGCCTTCCTTGAGGAATACGACGAAGGCGAGATTCGCATCGAGGGTCAGTTGCTCGGCTGGCAGAACACCGACAAAGGTCGCCGACGCGCGCCGCAATCGCAGATCAATCAGGTTCGCCGCAACGTCGGCATGGTGTTCCAGCAATTCAACCTGTGGCCGCACATGACCGCCTTGGGCAACGTCTGCGAAGCCCTGCGCAGAGTGCGCAAGCTGTCGGCCATTGAGGCGACCCGGCGCGGCATGGCGATGCTGGAAAAAGTCGGCCTGGCGCACAAGGCGAATGCCTATCCCGCGCAGTTGTCCGGCGGTCAACAGCAGCGCGTGGCGATTGCCCGGGCGCTGGCGATGGAGCCGCACATCATGCTGTTCGACGAACCCACCTCCGCGCTCGACCCGGAACTGGTGGGCGAAGTGCTGCAGGTGATGAAGACCCTGGCCAAAGAAGGCATGACCATGGTCGTGGTCACCCACGAAATGGGCTTTGCCGCACAGGTGGCCGATTCGGTGATTTTTCTCGATCAGGGCGAAGTGGTCGCGCGGGGCACACCCCAACAGATCTTCCACAACGCCGAACAGCCGCGCTTGCAGCAGTTTTTGCAGAATTACCTCGACCGCAATGCGTTCTGGCAGGACGGCAAGTAGCAAGAGCCGATCGTGTAGGAGCGCGCTTGCCCGCGATCGGCCGGGAACCGGTCGTAAGATCTGAAAACAGGATGGGTCAGACCCGTGGCGATCGCGGGCAAGCGCGCTCCTACAGGTGATCACCCGGACCGTATTGCGTTAAGGAGGTCAATGATGGACAAGCCGGCGCCACAAGCCCTGTACCGCCAGGCGAAGGATTTTGTGCTCGGCAAGCTGGTGTCCGGGGAATGGAAACCGGGCGACCTGATTCCGTCTGAAAACCGCCTGGTCCTTGAACTGGGCATGTCGCGCATGACGGTCAACCGGGCATTGCGCGAACTGACCGAAGAAGGCCGTCTGCTGCGGGTGTCCGGGGTGGGCACCTTCGTCGCCGAGAGCAAGCCGCAATCGAACCTGCTGCACATCACCAACATCGCCGATGAGATTCTGGCGCGGGGGCATCGTTATCGCTGTCAGGTGTTGCAACTGACGCGGGAATCAGCGTCGATGCCGATCGCCTCGGCGCTCTCATTGCCCACCGGTGCCTCGGTGTTTCACCTGCTCTGCGTGCATTACGAAGAAGATATCGCGGTGCAGCTGGAGGATCGCTACGTCAATCCGCACACGGCGCCGGACTTTCTGCAGCAACCCTTCGGCGACGCCTTGCAATCAGCGCGCTACTTGCTGCAGATCATTCAACCGGACGAAATGGAGCACATTGTAGAGGCCAGTCACCCGACCGCCGACGAACTCAAATACCTGCAGATCGACGCCAGCGAGCCCTGTCTGGTGCTGATGCGTCGCACGTGGAACAGCGGCCGCGTCGTGACCTACGTGCGGTTGGTCCACCCTTCTTCACGCTACCGTCTCGGCAGCCGCTTGCCGGTGACGGGCAGTTACCGCGACAGTTGAACGGCCTCGTTGAAGGCGGGAGACAGCCGGTCAGCAGATTCATCGAACGCCTGTGACGCCTTGCCCTCGAACGCTGTAAGCCCCGGTGATTCGGGCGTACAGAAGAGGTGCATATGGATAACCAACAGAACCAGCAGACCCAAGAGCGTCACGACCCTGCCATCGACCCGGACACCCCGGACAACCACATGGGCCAGGACAAGGCCGCGCCGAACACCGCGCCTGAGCAAAACCAGGGCACTTCCCAAAGCCAGGACGGTGCTCAAAGCCAGAGCAACAATGGCGCACAAAGTCAGGAAAACAACGGCAATCAGTCGGGCGAAAACAGCTTCACGCCGGATTTCGAGCCTGAGGAACACGAATCCCCTGACAAGACCAAGGAAGAGAACCAGACCGGCGACACGGATCGGGACATTGATACCGCTGGCGGTTAAACAACGCCGATCCCCTGTAGGAGCGCGCTTGCCCGCGATTGCGGTATGTCTGTGACGGATGGATCGTCTGACACCACCCAATCGCGAGCAAGCGAAGGCCTCTAGTTGCGATAACCACAGAGTTCCCCCGCCGCCGCTCAAACTCAAGCATTTGCCCATTGCATAGCCCCCTAACAAACCGGCACCATCACGCTTTCGTTTGTGCAGGCAGACCCGCCTGCAGTCCCCGGAGCGTTGTCGATAATGGTCCAGCCCGCCACTCAGGATTCCCCGCGCGTCAGCGATAAGCTCACCCCCCGCGAATTTCGCGGCATGGTTGCGATTCTGCTGTCCATCGCCCTGGCCACGCTCGACACGGCCATCGCCAATACCGCCCTGCCCGCCATCGCTGCCGACCTTAACGCTTCGCCCGCGGCGTCGGTGTGGATCATCAACGCCTACCAACTGGCGGCGGTGGCAACCCTGCTGCCGTTCGCGGCCTTGGGCGGTGTGCTGGGTCAACGCAAGGTCTACCTTGGCGGGTTGATGCTGTTCGTGTTGTCTTCGGCGCTGTGCACGTTCGCCTGGTCGTTGCCCACGCTGACCATCGCCCGTGTGCTGCAAGGCCTGGGCGCCAGCGCGATCATGAGCGTGAACGCCGGTCTGATCAGCTCGATCTTCCCCCGCGAGCGCCTCGGCCGCGGGCTGGGCATGAATGCGCTGGTGGTCGGCACGTCGTTTTCCATCGGCCCCACCATCGCCTCGTTGGTGCTGTCGGTGGCCAGTTGGCCGTGGCTGTTCGCAATCAACTTGCCCATCGGCGTGTTCGCGCTGGTGTTCGCCTGGAACTCGCTGCCTGCCACCCAACCCGGCAGCCTGACCTTTGACCGGGTGACGGCGATCCTCAATGTCATCACCTTTGGTGCGCTGATCTTCGCCTTGAGCGAGGCCGCGCAGCTGGGCTCGATGACCACCGTGCTGATCGCCCTGGCGATCTTTCTGGTCAGCGGCGCGGCGATGCTCAAACGCGAGGCCGGGCATCCGGCGCCGATGTTCCCGCTGGACCTGCTCAAACGCCCGATGTTTGCCTTGTCAGCCCTGACTGCCTTTTGCTCGTTCGCCACGCAAGGTTTGGCGTTCGTGTCACTGCCGTTCTTCTTCGAAACCACGCTGGGCCGTGACCCGGTGCAGACCGGTTTCCTGATGACGCCCTGGTCGGTGGTGGTGGCGATGATCGCGCCGTTCGCCGGACGCATGTCCGATCGTTACCCGCCGGGGCTGCTCGGCGGCATCGGTCTGGCGTTGCTCTGCTGCGGGATGATTTCCCTGGCGACCATGCCTGCGGACGCCAGCGTCATGTCCATCGCCGCGCGGATGGTTCTGTGCGGCATCGGCTTCGGCTTTTTCCAGGCACCGAATCAGAAAGCGCTGATGACCAGCGCCCCGAAAGAACGCTCCAGCGGCGCCAGCGGCACCATCGCCACCGCCCGCTTGATCGGTCAGGCCACCGGCGCCGCCCTGGTGGCGCTGAGTTTCGGGATTTCCAGCGAACACGGCCCGGCGCTGGCACTGAGCATCGGCGCCGGGTTCGCCGCGGTGGGCAGCGTGGCCAGTGGATTGCGGTTGGTGACCAAGACCAAGGCGAACGCTTCGACTTGACGCCAATGCGGTGTTGATCGACCTATTCGCTACCCTCGCAGCAGGATCAGGCAATCATCCCGCAGAACTGGTACACCGCTTGGCCACCTTATGTTCCTAACATGGGTGATCAAGCAACGGCATCTGCCTCGTGAGGGATACACCATGAGTACGACAAAAACCCTGTTCATCACCGGCGTCAGCAGTGGCTTTGGCAAGGCGCTCGCCGCGCAGGCACTGGTGGCCGGGCACACGGTCATTGGCACCGTGCGCACCCAGGAAGCACTGGCCGCGTTTGAATCTCAGGCCGAGGGCCGCGCCCATGGCGTGCTGCTGGACGTGACTGAATTCGACGCCATCGACAGCGTGATCAACGACGTCGACAAGGCATTCGGCCCAGTGGATGTGCTGGTCAACAACGCTGGCTACGGCCACGAAGGCATTCTGGAAGAGTCCTCGCTGGACGAACTGCGTCGGCAGTTCGACGTCAACGTGTTCGGCGCCGTGGCGGTCACCAAGGCGTTCGTTCCGCTGTTTCGCCAGCGCCGCAAGGGGCACATCCTCAACATCACCTCCATGGGTGGCTTCATTACCATGCCGGGCATCGCCTACTACAACGGCAGCAAGTTCGCGCTCGAGGGGATCTCGGAAGCGCTGGGCAAGGAGCTGAAGCCGTTCAACGTGCATGTCACAGCGGTCGCGCCGGGCAGTTTTCGCACGGACTGGGCCGGCCGTTCAATGCAACGCTCGCCACGGCAGATCGCCGACTACGACGAAACCTTCGACCCGATTCGCAAGGCCCGCGAAGAGCGCAGCGGCAAGCAGATCGGTGACCCGGTGAAGGCAGCCGATGCGATGTTGAAGCTGATCGACAGCGAAAACCCGCCTGCGCACCTGTTGCTCGGCAGCGACGCACTGAAGCTGGTGCGAGACAAGCTGGCGTTGCTGGAATCGGAGATTGCCGCGTGGGAAGCGGTGACGCGGTCGACGGATGGATAAAGTCTGGCGGACCTGCTTCTGTTGCCTTGCTGCTAAACCCCGCCCCGGCTGAAGATCCGGATCACCTCATCCAGGTGATCCGCCATCGCCTGGCGTGCAGCGTCGGGATTGCGGTTCTGCAACGCCTGAAGGATCAACCGGTGCTCGTGCTCCGAGCGAAACGGCATGTCGTCCGAGGTGTAATGCGCTTGCAGGCGTTGGAACATGCTGCCGTATTGATGACCGAGCAGATGCTGGATCATCAGCGCGTAAGCGGGATTACCGGACGCTTGAGCGATACGGATATGGAACAGCCGGTCGCCCGGATGGGTATGGGAGTGTTCGCGATTATCGTGGGTGTTGCGCTCGAAGGCTTCGCGGATCGATTCAAGCTCTTCATCACTGGCATGCTGCGCCGCGAGGGCTGCAGTTTCCGGCTCGATCAGTCGTCGGGCCTGCAACAACGCAAAGGGCGGAATCTCCGCGCTGAAATCCACTTCGATGCCCAGTTCAGGGTCGATGTCTTTCCATTGATCGCGGGTCGCCTGTGTCATCACAGGCTCGTCAGACAGGATCTGCAAGGGTGGCTCACAGACCAGCACGCCATTGCCGACCCGTACATCGACCAGACCAATCACCTCCAGCGCAATCATCGCCTCACGCACCGACGCGCGGCTGACACCCAGCAGCTTGGCCAGCTCACGCTCGGCGGGCAAACGACTGCCCGGCGGAAATTCACCGCTGTCGATCAAGGCGCGCAGCTGGTCGGCGATCTGGCGGTAAAGCCGTTGGTTATCAATAGCTTGGATGGGCATTGGAACTCAGCTCGAAAATGAAAAGTGCAACCCGGCAGAAAAATGACCTTGTTGAGGTCCGGCACAAGTGCTAAAAACAGGACCAATGGCCTGACCATTGGACGACTGCAGTGAACGGATCATAGCAAACCTCTGCCGGTTGAGCGTGCTCCCAGTCACCGTCACTGCGCCATCAATGGCCTGACCTTTAGACCTGACGCCTCGGTCGTCTTCACAATAAGAACAAGGGATTCAACATGGACCTCACCGGTAAGCGAGTGCTCATCACCGCCGCCGCTCAGGGCATCGGTCAAGCCAGCGTCGAGGCTTACCTGAATGCGGGCGCGGAAGTCTTTGCCGTCGACATCAACGGCGCAGCCCTGGACACCCTCAAAGGCGTACACAAACACGTGCTGGACGTCACCGATCACGCGGCCATCGAGCGACTGGCAGCCGAGATCGGCGCGCTGGACGTGCTGTTCAACTGCGCAGGCGTGGTGCACAGCGGCAACATTCTCGAATGCTCGGACAAGGACTGGAGCTTCGCCTTCGACCTCAACGTCACCGCCATGTACAAGATGATCCGCGCCTTCCTGCCGGCCATGCTGGCCAACGGCGGCGGTTCGATCATCAACATGTCGTCGGTGGCGTCCGCCATCAAGGGCGTTCCCAACCGATTCGCCTACTGCGCCAGCAAAGCCGCGGTGATCGGCATCACGCGGTCTGTCGCTGCCGATTTCGTCGGGCAGAACATCCGTTGCAACTGCATCTGCCCCGGCACCGTCGAATCGCCGTCGCTGCGTCAGCGTGTGGCCGAACAGGCCGTGCGCGAGCATCGCGATGAAGCCCAGGTGTACGCCGCGTTTGAGGCACGTCAACCGATGGGGCGTCTCGGCACGCCGCAAGAGATTGCGCAACTGGCGTTATATCTTGGTTCGCCCGCCAGCGGGTTTACTACCGGCACGGCACAGATCATCGACGGTGGTTGGAGTAACTGAATTCATCCGCGCCTACAGAGACTGACGCCCAATTCTGACTATTCATTTGAACGAGGACACCCCATGAAACTGCTGCGCTACGGTCAACCTGGCAAAGAACGCCCGGCCCTGCTGGACAAGGACGGCGGCATCCGCGACCTGTCGGAATTCATCGACGACGTCTCGGGTCCGGTCCTGAGCCCGGAACGCATCGCGACGCTCAAAGCACTGGACCCTGCCAGCCTGCCATTGGTCGACGGCACCCCCCGCATCGGCCCTTGCGTGGCTCAGGTCGGCAAATTCATCTGCATCGGCCTGAACTACGCCGACCATGCCGCTGAGACCGGGGCGGACATTCCCAAAGAGCCGATCATTTTCAACAAGTGGACCAGCGCCATCGTCGGTCCCAACGACAACGTGGAAATCCCGCGCAACTCGAAGAAGACCGACTGGGAAGTCGAACTCGGCGTGGTCATCGGCAAGGGCGGACGCTACATCGACGAAGCCAATGCGATGGAGCATGTGGTCGGCTACTGCGTGATCAACGACGTGTCCGAGCGTGAATTCCAGATCGAGCGCGGCGGCACCTGGGACAAAGGCAAGGGCTGCGACACCTTCGGCCCCATGGGACCCTGGCTGGTGACCAAGGACGAAATTGCCGACCCGCATCAGCTCAACCTGTGGCTGGAAGTGGACGGCAAGCGTTACCAGAACGGCAGCACCCGCACGATGATTTTCCAGATCCCGAAACTGGTCAGCTACCTCAGCCAGTTCATGAGCCTGCAACCGGGCGACGTGATTTCCACCGGCACACCACCGGGCGTGGGTCTGGGCATCAAGCCGGAGCCAGTGTTTCTGCGCGCGGGCCAGCGCATGCGTCTGGGCATCGAAGGTCTGGGCGAACAGGAGCAACTGACGGTCGATGCCTGAACACCCTGGGACTGAACGCCCAATCCCCTGTAGGAGCCGGCTTGCTGGCGAACCGGGCTTGTCAGTCAAGTGGATACTCACTGACCGACCGCCTTCGCCAGCCAGCCGGCTCCTGCAATCGGGGGGTGTTTACCCGGTTGTGGCTCAGTCCCACACGTAAAGGTTTCAACGAACGTTGCACTGTCCAAAAACAATTCCAACGGGACCCGCCATGACCACCATCACCGCCCTGCGCGTTGAAGACATTCGTTTCCCCACGTCGCAGTCGCTGGACGGCTCCGACGCGATGAACCCCGACCCTGACTACTCGGCGGCGTACGTCATTCTTGAAACCGATCACCCCACCCTGCAAGGCCATGGCCTGACGTTCACCATCGGTCGCGGCAACGAGATCTGCTGCGCGGCGATCAAGGCCCTGTCGGGCGTCATGGTCGGCCTGAAGCTTGAGTGGATCGCCGAGGACATGGGCCGTTTCTGGCGCCACGTCACCAGCGACAGCCAGTTGCGCTGGATCGGCCCGGACAAGGGTGCGATTCATCTGGCGACTGGCGCCGTGGTCAACGCCACCTGGGACCTGTGGGCCAAATCCGAAGGCAAACCGGTGTGGCAACTGGTGGCCGACATGAGCCCCGAGCAACTGGTGCGCTGCATCGATTTTCGCTACATCACCGACTGCATCACCCCGGACGAAGCGCTGGCCTTGCTCCGCGACCGCGCCCAAGGCAAAGCCGAGCGCTTGCAGTCGCTGAAAGCCGAGGGTTACCCCTGCTACACCACGTCGGCCGGATGGCTAGGCTACCCCGACGACAAGCTGCGTCGACTGTGCCAGGTAGCCGTCGACGGCGGCTTCTCGCACATCAAGCTCAAGGTCGGCCGCGACCTGCAGGATGACATTCGTCGCGTGCGCATCGCCCGCGAAGTCCTGGGGCCGGACCGTCATCTGATGATCGACGCCAACCAGGTCTGGGAAGTGGATGCTGCCATCGACTGGGTGCGCGAGTTGTCGTTCGCCAAGCCGTGGTTCATTGAAGAACCGACCAGCCCGGATGACGTCGAGGGCCATCGCAAGATCCGTCTCGGCGTCTCCCCGGTCAAAGTGGCGACCGGTGAAATGTGCCAGAACCGCATCGTCTTCAAGCAACTGATCATGCGCGAAGCCATTGACGTGGTGCAGATCGACGCCTGCCGTCTGGGTGGGGTCAACGAGGTGCTGGCCGTGATGCTGATGGCCGCCAAGTACCACCTGCCAGTGTGCCCGCATGCCGGAGGCGTCGGGTTGTGCGAGTACGTGCAGCACCTGTCGATGATCGACTACCTGTGCCTGGCCGGCACCCACGAAGGCCGCGTGGTGGAGTTCGTCGATCACCTGCATGAACACTTCGAAGACCCGTGCGTGATTCGCGATGCCGCGTACATGCCGCCGACCGCGCCGGGGTTTTCGATCCAGATGAAAGAAGCGTCGCGCAAGCAGTATGCCTATCGCGGGTGACCCCCCGCTGCGACGAGAAGACTCAGCGCCCCTGTGGGAGCGAATTCATTCGCGAAAAATCTTTCTGCCGACAGAGATGTTTGATCCGGACGGCCAATCGCGAATGAATTCGCTCCCACAGGGGGATAGCGTCGGACCCGCAACAACGGACGGAGTACAACAACAATGTCGTCCCAGGAAACACGTCATTCGGCAGCCACGTTACGCGTGGACGCCCATCAGCACTTCTGGCGCTACCGTGCGCAGGATTACCCGTGGATCGGCGATCGACACGGCGCCCTGCGACGTGACTTCCTGCCGGAGGATGTGAAGCCGCTGCTCGACCAGCACGGCATCGCGGGCTGCATCGCCGTGCAGGCGCGCCACAGCCTCGACGAGACTGACACCTTGCTCGCCCTCGCCGCCCAACACCCATGGATCCTCGGCGTGGTCGGCTGGGTCGACCTGCGCGCCCCGGACCTTGAGCGGCAACTGGAACGGCGGGCCGAGTCCGAGAAGCTGGTCGGCCTCCGCCACCTGGTTCAGGACGAACCCTCGCCTTCGCTGTTCATGCAAGACCCGTCATTCGCCCGGGGCGTGCGTCTGCTGCAGGCCCGCGGCCTGACGTATGACCTGTTGATCAAGGACGCCGACCTCCAGGCCGCCGCTGGCTTCTGCCAACGTCACGACGAGCACACCATCGTTCTCGATCATCTCGGCAAACCGGACGTTTCCCGAGAAGACCCCATCGCCTGGGCCGACCGGATCGCCCCGCTCGCCGCGCTGCCCCACGTCAGTTGCAAGCTGTCAGGCCTCATCACCGAAGCCGACTGGCAGCAATGGCGACCCGTCGAGCTGTTGCCGTACTTGTACCTTGCGCTGGAGCTGTTTGGCCCGCAGCGGCTGATGTTTGGCTCCGACTGGCCGGTGTGCCAGCTGGCCGGCACCTACAGCGACGTTCATCGCCTGTTCGAATCCGCCCTTCGCGAACTGTCCGCCGACGAACAGGCGGCGATTCGCGGCGGCAACGCCATTCGCCTTTATGGCCTGAAAGGAAACTGCCCATGAACCTGCATCTGCAAAACAAAGTCATTATCGTCACTGGCGGCGGCTCCGGCATCGGCGCGGCCATTTCCCTGGGGCTGGCAGAGGAAGGCGCGATCCCGGTGATCTTCGCCAACCAGCCGTTGCCCGCCGAACTCGCGGCCGAGCTGGACCGACGCCAGCCGCAGAGCGTGTTCCTGCAAGTGGAACTGCGCGACGAAGCCGGTTGTGCTGCCGCCGTCAGCAAAGTCCTCGAACGCTTCGGGCGCATCGACGGACTGGTGAACAATGCCGGGGTCAACGACAACGTTGGCCTGGAGGCCGGCCGCAGCGCGTTCATCGAATCGCTGGAAAAAAACCTGATCCACTATTACCTCATGACCCATTTGTGCGTCGACGCGCTGAAGGCCAGTCAGGGCGCCATCGTCAATATCGGCTCGAAAACCGCGCTCACCGGGCAAGGCGGCACCAGCGGCTACACCGCGTCCAAAGGCGCGCAACTGTCGCTGACCCGCGAGTGGGCCGCGTCGTTGCTCGACGACGGCGTGCGGGTCAACGCAGTGATTCCCGCAGAGGTCATGACCCCGCTGTATGAGCGCTGGATTTCAAGCTTCGACGACCCCAAGGCGAAGCTTGAGAAGATCGTCGAGAAGATCCCGCTCGGCCAGCGCATGACCACCCCGACCGAGATCGCCGACAGCGTGTTGTTCCTGCTGTCCTCACGCGCCTCGCACACCACCGGGCAATGGCTGGTGGTGGACGGCGGTTACACCCATCTCGACCGGGCACTGACATGAGCCGACAACGCTACTGCCTGGCGCTGGACCTGGTCGACGACCCCGCATTGATCGCCGAATACGAACGACTGCACCAGCGCATCTGGCCCGAGATCGCCGATCACCTGCGCGGTGTCGGCGTGCTCGACATGCAGATCTGGCGACTCGGCACGCGGCTGTTCATGGTCATGGAAACTGCGGCGAATTTCAGTGCCCAGGCGATGGACAACGCCTCGGCCGAGAACCCCAAGGTGCAGGAATGGGAAGACCTGATGTGGGCCTTCCAGAAACCGACGCCGTGGACGGAACCGGGCAACAAGTGGCAGGCGATGGCACGGATTTTCAGCCTGGCGGAACAGCCTCGATAACCCGGCTCCCCCGGAGAAATACATCCCCCTGTGGAAGCGAATTTTTTCCGCGAGAGGCCGGTGCAGCCAAACACGCGCTTGCCCGCGATGGGTTGTGTCAGGTTTGCATGTGCTGACTGACACGACGCTATCGCGGGCAAGCGCGCTCCTACAGGTCAAGCGTTTTGCAGCGGCCGTACACGTTACGGCTTCGCAATGTCCGTACGACTCACTGCCGGTGACGCTTTTGGCAGTGTCGCGCGCAACTTCGTCACCTGCGCTGCACCCACCGCCGGCGCCCGGTTGCCCCAACTGCTGCGGATGAACGTGAGCAGTTGCGCCACTTCTTCATCCGACAGTCGCCAAGCGAAGCCAGGCATGCCCAGTTCCGAAGGGGCGGTCTGCGTGGCCGGCAGCTTGCTGCCCGCCAACACCAGGCGAATCATCGACACCGGGTCCTGCGCCAGCACCGAAGAGTTGCCCGCAATCTTCGGGAACACGCGGTCATCGCCCTGACCGTTGGTGCGGTGACAGGCTGCGCAGTTGTCGACGTAAAGCTCAGCGCCGCGACTGCCTTCCTGCCCCGCTGCCAGCGCCTTGGCCGTTGTCGGATCAGCCTCGAAGCTCGACACCTGTTCCTTGGTCGGCGGCAGGCTCTTCAAGTACGCGGCGACAGCGTGCAGGTCGGCGTCGTTGAGGTGCTGAGTGCTGTGCACCACCACATCGCCCATCGCTCCCCCCAAGACCGCGTGCTGGGTGTTACGCGCGCTGTGCAACGTGGCGACGATGTCGTCAGGGGTCCAGCGCCCCAGTCCATCGGCCGGATTCCCGCGCAGGTTCACCGCCAGCCAGCCGTCGATCACCGGACCGCCCGACAGGTACTCGGCGCCGGACTCGTCCAGCGCTTTCTCCTGCAAGGTCAAGGCACGGGGCGTGTGGCAACTGCCGCAGTGTCCCAGCCCCTGCACCAGATAAGCACCGCGGGCGATCTGCGGGTCTTTGTAGCGACCGGCATCGAAGGCAACCGACTGCGGCGCGGGGGCGAAGGTTTTGCGCCAGATCGCCAACGGCCAGCGCATCGACAACGGCCAAGGCACCTCGTTGGCACGGTTCTCGGCGTAGACCGGCGCGACGCCCTGCATGAAGTAGGCGTACATCGCCCGCAGGTCGTCATCGCTGATTCGCGCATAGGCGGGATAGGGCATCGCCGGGTACAGGCTGCTGCCATTGGCCGCGATGCCGTGGCGAACGGCCCGGTCGAAGTCTTGCAGCGAATAATTGCCGATGCCCGAGGCCTTGTCAGGCGTGATGTTGCTGCTGTACAGCGTGCCGATTGGCGAGGCGATCGGCAGCCCGCCCGCGAACGGCTTGCCGCCTGTTGCCGTATGGCACGCGGTGCAATCGCCCGCGTCGGCCAGGTAGCGGCCTTTTTCGATCAGCGCGGCCTGATCGGCGTCGCTGGCGGCGGCGAGCGTCGGCGTGGTGGTCGGCCAGAAAGCGACGATCAGCAGCACGACGAGCACCACAACGGCCAGTGAAACCAGGCTCAAGAGAAGCTTTTTCATGGTCGTCTCTCCTTATGCCTGAACCAGCGGGCCAGGGTTTTTCAGGTATTGCTCGCGAATGGCCTTGGCAGACCAGTACGCCAGCGCGCCCACCATGCCGGTCGGGTTGTAGCCGTTGTTCTGCGGGAACGCGTTGGCACCGATGGCGAACACGTTGTGCACGTCCCACGATTGCAAGTAACGGTTCAGTGCCGACGTCTTCGGGTCGCTGCCCATGATCGCGCCGCCACAGGTGTGGGTGCTCTGATACTTGGTGATGTTGTAGTGCTCGCCCGGTTTCTTCGCGTCACCGGCCAAGGCCGTCGGGTTGAGGATCTTCGACATCTCCAGCGCCTTGCCGACCAGAAACTGCGAGGCTTTCACTTCGTTGTCGTGCCAGTCGAAGGTCATGCGCAACAGTGGCCGACCGAAGCCGTCCTTGTAGGTCGGATCGAGGCTCAGGTAATGCTGCTTGTACGACATGCAGGCACCCTGCACCTCGAAATAGAACGAGTGGCGAAACGCATCGCTGGCGGCTTGTTTCCAGGCCGTGCCCCAGTTCGGCGTACCCGGCGGCACGTTGATTCCGCGCACCGGACCCGCGCCCGGCTGCCGCGCCCAGATGATGCCGCCACCGACGAAGCCGGCCTTGGCGTTGTCCAGCTGGTTGCCGTTGAGGTTGTCCATGGTGGTCCCGGCGCCGCCAATCCCGATGAATTGATTCGCTTGCACGTCCTTGTTGAAGAACAGCACCACGCGGTTGAGGTTCTGGTACGAATAATTGCGCCCGACCGTGCCCTCGCCCGTTTGCGGATCGTAGGGTTTGCCGATGCCGGAGAGCAGCATCAGGTGCACGTTGTACAGCGAGAACGCACACAACAATACGAGGTCTGCCTGTTGTTCGACCTCACGGCCTTGAGCGTCGAGATAAGTCACGCCCGTGGCCTTCTTGCCGTCGCTGTCCAGATTGACCTTGAGCACTTGCGCGTGGGTGCGCAGTTCGAAGTTCTTGCGCTGGCGCAGCACCGGCAGAATGCTGATGTTCGGACTGGCCTTGGAGTAGTTCAGGCAACCGTAGTCACTGCAGAAACCACAGGCATTGCACGGCCCCATCTGGCAACCGTAGGGGTTGACGTAAGGCGCGGACGCGTTGGACGCCGGGATCGGATACGGGTCCCAGCCCATCTCGCGGGCGCCCTTGTAAAACATCTCGGCGCCGAGGTAATTCGGGTTAGGGCCCAACGGGAATTCGCGGGAGCGCGAGCCCTCGAACGGGTTGCCACCCGCCTGCTTGACGCCCTTGATGATCCCGCCCTTGCCGGAGGTCCCGCAGACGTATTCGAAGTGATCGAAGTGCGGCTCCAGGTCCTCGTAAGTGACCGGGAAGTCCTGAATGCTCATGTCCGAGGGAATAAATGAGGCGCCGTAACGCTGCTCGACGTTGCTGCGCAGCTTGAAGTCTTCCGGCAAGGCGCGGAAATGGCAGCCGGACCAGTGACTGCCTGCGCCGCCAACGCCCGTGCCGGGTTTGAAGGAGCCCATCTGGCGATACGGCACGGCAGTGGAAGTCAGGTTGTGCCGCGCGGTAACGGTTTCTTGCGACAGGCTTTGCAGATAGCGGCGATGCACCGAGCCTTCGAGCTCATCGACCACTTTCGGGTATGCGAAATCGGGTTGTGTGTCACGGTCGGCGCCACGTTCCAGCACTACCACGTGCAGTCCGGCGTCGGTCAATTCCTTGGCCAGAATCGCGCCAGTCCAGCCCATGCCGACGATTACGGCGTCTACTTTCGGTTTTACGTTCGCCATGTTCAGCCCCTCCGTCCGGCCAGATCAACGGGCGGTAACGGGTACGGCTTGTCGCGCACCGTGACCCAGTCCATGTAATCGGCGCGCATGCCGGGGTAACCGATCATTTTCCAGGCGCCCATGTTCTTGTTGCCGCCGTGGGACGGGTCGGCGAAATAACCGTTACGCACCTCGTTCAGCAAATTGGTGAAAAACAGCTTCGAAGAAATGTCGTCCAGCGCCAGCTTGCCGGCCTCCGCAGCCTTGAGCAGCTCTTCCTGTTGCGGATGGGACAATTCGGCGAATGCCTTGCCAGAAAAGGTTTTCTTGCAGCTGGTGTCCATGGCCTTGATGCCGATGCGCAGGGTCTCGCGCAGGTTCAAGCGGCCCTGATAACCGAATTCCGGGGCGGCTTCCAGGAACGGCCCCTGCATGTACCAGATACCGCCGTTGGCGTAGGGCGTCTGCATGTGACGGTCAAGGAACTCGGGCACACCGAGTTCCACGGCGCCTGGGCCGACGTGGTCGGACGGAATCAAACGGTCGCAGGCGGCGAACACGAACGCCCATTCTTCGGGGGTGAAGAAGGTCGGTTTGTAGTCACCGGCAGACGAAACTGGCGCTGCGGAGGCACCCTGACTGGCATCGCTCGCCGGGGTCTGGGCGAACGTACTGGAAGGAAGGCCTGCGCTGGCCAGCGTTACGACGGGAATAAGCGTCAGCGACTTGCGTAGAAAATCGCGACGGGCCGGGGAGGTGTCGTCATCGAACATCTTTCACTTCTCCTGAGACTGAACACGGGTGTGCTTCATTTTTCTTGTGTTTTCTTCTTATGTTGCTCCGGGCGCTGCGGAGCCTTGCAGCCGAGCACCCGGAACATCGATTGCCTGCTAATCATTACCTAGCTAAGCATTCGGACGTCATTCAACCCGCTTTAGCCGCACCGTGCTATGGGCGCTGCAGGGTTAAACGTTTCATCAGATCTTGAACTGACGCACTAGCGCGCTGAGGTTGCCACCCAGCGCTGACACGTCGCGCATGGTGCGGGCGCTTTGCTCGGTCTCTTCGGCGAGGTTCTCTACAGCACCGGCAATCTGGTGCACGCTGCGGTTGATCTCTTCGGCGACCGAGGTCTGTTCTTCAGCGGCACTGGCAATCTGTGCGTTCATCGCGTTGATGGTGCCGATCAGGCCGGAGATGGAGTCCAGCGAGACACCGACTTCATTGGTCTGCTGGTTGGCGCCCTCGCCCGCTTCAGTGGAACGACGCATGGCGGCGACCGAAGCATGGGTGCCTGTTTCCAGACGGGTGATCATGCCCTGGATTTCCTGGGTGCTCTGCTGCGTGCGACTGGCCAGCGCGCGAACTTCATCGGCAACCACGGCAAAACCACGTCCGGCCTCACCGGCCCGCGCAGCTTCGATAGCGGCGTTGAGCGCCAGCAGGTTGGTCTGCTCGGCAATCGAGCGAATCACGTCCAGCACCGAAACGATCGAACGTACGTCCTGTTGCAGACTGTCCAGGCTGTTGCCACTGAGTCGGATGTCGGCGACCAGCGAACTCATGCCAGTGATGCTGTTGCCCACGACCTTGCGGGCGGCCTGGCCTTGCTGATCCGTTTCAGAAGCGGCTTGGGCGGCACGTTGCGCACTGAGGGCCACTTCCTGCGCGGCCGCTGACATTTCGTGAATGGCCGTGGCGACCTGATCGGTTTCTTCACGCTGGCGTTGCATGGTCTGCTCGGAACGCAGGGTCTGCTGCGTGGCCTGATCCACCAGACCGGCGAGGTCAGTGGTCATCTGAGCGATCTGCCTTACCATGCCGTGGATCTTGTCGACGAACAGGTTGAACGAGACCGCCAGATCACCCAGTTCATCGCGGCTGGTGACGACCAGACGATGGGTCAGGTCGCCGTCACCGGCGGCGATGTCGTCCAGGTTGGACTTGAGAACACGCAGCGGACGCACGATGCCGTTGGCGGTCCAGATCCCGGCGGCGGCGGTCACCAGCAACAGAATCAGGGTAACAACGAAGACACTGGCAAGAATGCTGCGGGTACGACCGGTGACTGCTTCCTGTTCCAGCGCCATGGACGCGTCAATGTCGTCCATGTTGATCGCGCTGCCGAGCACCATGTCCCATTTGTCGAGGTACACGGTGTAGCCCAGCTTAGGCACCTGCACCGCTTCGTCGCCCGGCTTGGGCGCGGCGTAGTCGATGTAGTGTTTACCGTTCTTCGCCACTTCCACGAAGGTCTGGTAGTGATAGGAGCCATCGGGATCGCGAGTGTCCCAGAAGCTCTTGCCGACGCCCGCCGGGCTGTCGCTGCGGAAGACCCGCACACCCTTGGTGTCGTACCCGAAGAAGTAACCGTCCTCGCCGTATTTCATCGGCTTGAGCAACTCCAGGGCTTTGTCCCGCGCGGTCATGTCACCGGCTGCGGATGCGTCGTGCAGCGGTTTGATCGTGGTCAGCGCCACGTCGACATAATTCTTCAGCACCTGGCGGTTGCGCTCCACCAGTTGCTCGCGGGTATCCTTCATTTCCTGATCGGCGCTGCGCTGCAACATCCACGACGCCAAACCACTGAGAATCAGGGCGAACAGCAGCGCGGGAATGATGGCAAGACAGAGCAGCTTGCTCTTGACGGTCAGCTTCATGAGACAAATCACCTCCTGGTCGTGTGGTCTTCCCCTATCGGCCGGTGATCATACAACTTGAAACATTTTGATAGCAATTTGACGTCAAATAGCCGCCACTTAACCTTTCAGGCGATGCCGTGAGGGTCTGAACATCACAATTCGCGTAGCGATAGCGCTGAGCCGACCATTGGTCGGGTCGGTCGACAGAGAAGTGGGCAGCTTTCGCAGACGGCCAGCCCGCCGACCCGATAACGCACGCAGCAGACCCGCCGTTGACGCTTCAAATCCACCTGTCCCGCAACCTTGATGTACTGCACGGGTTGATACAGCCGGTTGCGACGGCCGTCCGGAAGATCAACTGCATTCAGCAGGTCGTGGCCATGGCTCAGGTCGGCCTGCGGGATGGCGCTGGCGAGCACGCCCAGCAGCCATTCGAAGTAATTGCCGGCGTTGCTCCAAAGGACCTTGGGGGACAAGCGCGTGAAGATTGCCACAGTGTCGATGAAGGGACGCAGGTGGCCTTCGGTCAGCTCACCGAAACGCTGGAAGGTGTCGGTTGGCGCAAGGGCCCAGCGCTGGCCGGGATCCGGCAGTTTGAAGCCGAGCGGCATCCCCTGCTCGTCCAGCATCACCTGGAGTTGCTCAAGCCGCAGCGGCAGGCGGTGATTGAGCATCAATGACGCCGCCACCACTGGCGGGATCAGTTTGGTGAAGTAGTACTTGGACCAGATCGAGGCCAGACCTCGCCGGTCGCTGCCGGGATACTGCGCGCCGAACCGGTTCAATACCGAACTGAACACCTCGGGCGTGAGCAGCGTGCGCAGTGGCACGGCAGGACGTGGGTCGTCCTCCAGCACCAAGACGTCCCGATAGTGCGCAAAGTCGGCGATGAACAACGGCGCCAGCGCGGGGATCATCGCCTGATTCCCTTGGCGGGCGCCGCGTGTTCTGACGGGCTACTGATGAGCCTGACGCCGCGCCAGCACCCGCAATCCCTGCTCCAGCGCCGGGAACAGGCTGTTGTTGAAATTGTTCCAGCGCAGTTCGAGGATCGTGTTGTCCGGCGCAATCGGCGTATCCAGCACGTCGAAAATCACCTCGCCGGAATCGATACCGTTGTCGACGTAATGGAACGATGCGCCGGTCATGTTCACCACCGGGATGTCGACGGTTTCGCGGGTCGACCAGTCGATCACCTTTTTGCCCTTCGCGCCGTACAGCGCATCGAGGGTGGCGTAGGCGCCGCGACGCTCATAAGGCGACTCAAGTCGGGTGATGCCTGGATGGACGTTGACGACACGACGGTGGAAATCCGCGCCGGGGCGCACCAGTTCATCGAGGATCACCAGCAACCCGTCGAGCACCACGATGTCGGCTTCCAGTGCGTGCAGACGCTCGCCCAGACGCCGCTCGAAGTCGGACTTGCCCGCTGGCCGCTGACTGTCGCCCAGCGGCAGCGCGCGGTAGGTCGAGGGCACGTTTTCCAACAATTCATTCACCAGACGGCCCTGCACCTTCAGGTCCGCCGGGTAGAACCAGTGCTCGCCCTGCCCCGGCGCAAAACCGTATTCCTTGATGCTTTCCCGGTCACGGGCCGATGCCGGGTTGTCGTCGCAGATGACCGCTTCCAACGCGTAGTGGTCACCCAATGGCGTGTCGTTCAGCGCCTGGACCAAGTGCTCCAGCGGCGACTTCATGTAGCGTTTTTCACCGTGGTAATCGACGTATTGACCGGCTTTATCCGCCGCGCCGTTACGCAGCGACCAGACGTAAACAAGTTTGTTTTTTTGCATGGGTTTCGAACTCATTTGGGAGTGAACAGCGTGTCGCCATTGACGCCTTCGGCCATGGCAACCACCACTTTTCGCTCACCGCTGAAGGGTTTGCGCGAGTGGGCGACGAGCATGTTGTCGAGCATCAGCACATCGCCGGTCTTCCAGGGGAACACCACCTCACAGTCAGCGAGCACCGCGCGAATTTCCGCCAGCGCGTCCTCTTCCAGCGGGCTGCCGTCGCCGTAGTACACGTTGCGCGGCAAGCCTTCTTCGCCGACGGTGTCCAGCAGGATCTCCTGCATGTCCGGGTCGAGATTGGAGAGATGGAACAGGTGCGCCTGGTTGAACCAGACCCAGTCGCGGGTACGCGGGTGTTGCGCCACGCCCTGCACCTGCTGACGCGTGCGCAGGTCGCCGCCTTCATTCCAGTCGCACTGGATGCCGCGCTTGCGGCAGTAGTCTTCGACGTCGCTGTGACGGTCGGTGTTGAACACCTGTTGCCAGGTCAGGTCCAGGCCATTGCCGTAGTTGCGCACGTACATCAGGCGTTTCTCTTCGAAGCGCTTGCGCAGCAAGGGGTTGATGCGCCGGAACACTTCACGGCTGTCGGCGATCGGCGTTTCGCCGCCACTGGCGGCGGCTTTGGCGCAGTAGAACCAGATGCGCATCGGCCATTCGTTGGTGTACGCCTGTTCGTTGTGCAGCGGGATCGAGCGGTGCGCCGGGTATTCGGTGGAGGTGTAGACCCCCTTTCCGTCGACCTGGCTGCGTGGCGTGGAGCCGAATTCGTAGTTGAGCAGCGGGTGTCCGAACGCCGCCGCAAATCGCTGGAAGCCTTCGATGCCGTCACTGGCAAAACCGCTGAACAGGATCGCGCCGTCGCGCTCCAGGGATTGTTCGACCACGCCGCGCAGGGCTTGAAATTCCGCAGCGAGGGAGGCGCCCGCTTGGCCTGGGTAGACCCGCAGTGGAAAACCGGCGTCGAGCTCAAGGGGGTGTGGCGTGAGCATGCTCATGTTCATGGGCAAGGCGCTCCAGAAGCAGCAGTGAAAAGGGTGATTCAGGCCATGGCCTTGCGCAGGCTCAATGGACGCATGTCGGTCCAGGTGGCTTCGATGTAGGTGAGGCAGGTCTGCTTGTCGCCTTCGACGCCGACGCTTTTCCAGCCTTCAGGGATGGCTTTGTAGTCGGGCCAGATGGAGTACTGTTCTTCGTGGTTGATGACTACGCGGAATTGGGTGTTTTCGCCGTCAAAGCTCATGAGTGGACCTCGTCGATGTTGATTGGCCGCGTGCAGGGCGGCGTTATCTAGAAGACGATTGAGCGGGCGGGATGATTAGTGGTTTTTTTAAAAATCCTGAGGGCGCTGGGTTTCGTGTGCTGATCCGTTATTTGCGTTGGCATTGAGGGTTAGTCCTAACGGCCTAACTGTTTCGCCTTCGGCGAGTTACTTGATAACCCCAAGTAACCAAGGGTTGAAGGCTCCCGGTTTGGCCTCGACTTCGTCGAGGTACCTTCACTCCGGCGACGCTCCGTGGGCCCGCCGCCATCGGCCATCCATGGCCGGGGGCGGCTCTCGCGGCATCCATGCCGCTCGGCCCACTCCGCGCCACCTGCGTTCAGCCTGCACCCAAGTCGCGATTTGTGGTGTCTGGGCTGCCGCGCACAAGAAGAATGCGAGCTGGAGCTAACGCTCTTCGCTTTCTTGGTTCCTGCATCGGTCGTCCCCACCCCACTTGTTATTGTAGGAGCGCGCTTGCCCGCGATCTGCCGGGAACCGGCAGTAAATCCTGTGAATGCGGACCGGCTGAAACTGCCGACGATGATGGCATCACAAAATCGACTGCTCCAGCTTCAGAGTCGGCACCCGATGCCGTCTCGCCGCCCAGACGACGCCACCGATAAGCAGTGTGATGGCGATGACTTCCATCAGGCCGGGCATTCGTTGGTTGAACACAAAACCGTACACGCAGGCAAACAGCGTTTCGAAGACGATCATCTGGCCGCTGAGGGAGGTTGCCATTCGGCGCGAGCAGGCGTTCCACAAGCCGTTGGCCAGCCATGAGCCGCACAGGGCGAGGAACAGGCAGACCCAGAAGAAATCCATCCAGCGGCTGTGCTCAATGTTGGCCGGTATCAGGTTCGGAAACAGCATCAGGGCGCCCAATCCAAAAGCCACCGCCACCACGCCGGTGACAATGCCCAGCAGCGTCGACCACTCGCTGCTGTTGAACGCGCTGTTTCTGAGATAACGCGCATTACGTGTGGCGTACCACGACCAGCTGAGCACGCCGGAGAAACCGCACGCCAGGCCCAGCAGCTGCGAGGACAATGGCACGTTCGACGACGCTGAAGCTGCGTGTTCCAGGCTGATCGCTACGATTCCCAGGAATATCATCAATAACGGCAACTTGAGCTTTCGGACCGGCAGTGACCCCGCATCACTGCGCCCCAGAAAGGTGATCGCGACCGGCATCATGCCGTTGATCAGCGCAGCGGCCGTGACCCCGCTGAGCTGAATAGACGCCCCCAGCAACGCGTAATTCAACACATTGCCGGTCAAGGAAAGACGCAACAGCATCATCAGGTCGGCGCGGGTCAACTTCGCAATCAGGCGCGCGGCGAAGGGCAAGGCGACGGCCAGCGAAAACAGCCCGTAAATGGCGAATCGAACGCTGCTGATCAGAACAGCGTTGAATTCCGGCAATAACGACGGGCCGACGATGACGCCGCCCCAAATGGCCCCGGCCAGAAGTGCAAACACAATCCCGCTGTTCATGACATCGACTCGGCCAGGTGAATGAGGTCGATTCTAACGATGGAAAAACCAGACCACATGCGATAAAAAGTCAGCGACCCATTCCACACAGGCATGTCGAGGACATTCACCATCAACCGCTACCTGCGCACCTTACCGCCGCTGGAAACCCTGATCACCTTCGAAGCCGTCGCACGCCACGCCAGCTTTACCGGCGCCGCGTCCGAGCTGTTTCTGACCCAAAGCGCCGTCAGCAAACAGATGCGCACGCTGGAAGACGGCGTCGGCGTTGCGCTGTTCGAGCGCAAACCCCGTGGCGTCGCGCTCACCACGGCAGGCGAAGAACTGCTCGTGACGGTCAACCTCATGCTCACCACGATGTACCAGAGTGTCACGCGGATTCGTAACGTCCATCAAACCAACGCCGTCTCGGTGCTGGCGACCCATGCACTCGCGCAGTTCTGGCTGTTCCCCAAGCTCATCGAGTTCAACAAGGCCTGCCCGGAAATCGCCGTTCACGTTCACGCCATCAATGAAATGGACGAAGCCAGCGTCAATGATTACGACCTGGGTCTGTTGTACGGCTCTGGCGAATGGGCCTCACTGAACAGCGATTTCCTGCTGCCGGAAATCGTTTACCCCGCCGCTCACCCCTCGCTCGATGTGTCCGGCATCCAGACGCTGGAGCAATTGGCACAAGCGAACCTGATCCAGATCGACACGTCCGCGTGGCATTGCCTGGATTGGGATCAGTGGTTTCACCGCCTGGGTCACGACTATTCGCCGCCGGACCATGCGCCGGTGTTCAACCAACTGACCCTGGCCTTCCGCGCCGTGCAACAGGGCATGGGCATCGGCCTGGCGTGGACGTTCATGGGAGATGAGGCCGTGGCCCGAGGCGAACTCCAGCGGGTCACGGCTTTTGAGTGCAGAACCGGGTATGGCGAGTTTCTGGTGTCGGTGAAGCATCGCGCGTTGTCTCCGTCCGCCGAGTTGTTCAGGGAGTGGCTGCTGGCTTCAGCGCAGGCTGAGCTCGTCAGCCCTGCCAGCGCCTGAACAGCACGCTGGCGTTCACGCCACCGAACCCGAAACCGTTGGACAAGGCATATTCGATGGCCCACGGCCGCGCGGCGCCGTGCACGATGTCCAATCCCCCCACCGCTTCGTCCGGGTGGGTGTAATTCAGGGTCGCCGGCACCCTCTGATCCCTCACCGCCAATACCGTGAAGATCGCTTCCAGACCTCCGGCGGCGCCCAGCAAATGACCGGTCGCCGACTTGGTTGAGGTCACCGCGATCCCCGATTGCTCGCCAAACACTGCCTTGATGGCCGCCAGTTCCCCTCGATCCCCCACCGGGGTCGACGTCGCGTGAGCATTGAGGTGCTGAACCTGATGAGCGCTGATGCCGGCCTGATCAATCGCTTTCTGCATGGCCCTGCGCGCGCCATTGCCGTCTTCCGGCCCCGCCGTCAGGTGGTAGGCATCGGCGCTGGTGCCGTAGCCGACAAGCTCCGCCAGGATGTTCGCACCCCGGCCCTGCGCGTGCTCCAGCGACTCGATGACCAACAGACCCGCGCCCTCACCCATCACGAAACCGTCCCTGTCCCGATCAAACGGACGGGAAGCCAGCGTCGGCGTGTCGTTGTAACCACCGGACATCGCTCGCGCGGCGGCGAAACCCGCCAGGCTCACCCGGTCGATGGCGGCTTCGGCACCCCCGCACACTGCGATGTCTGCTTCACCATCGCGGATAAGACGCGCGGCATCGCCGATAGCCTGCACGCTGGCCGCACACGCAGTGACGGGCGCCCCGATTGGCCCACGCAGGCCATGCTGAATGGACACGTGCCCGGCCGCCAGATTGCCCAGAAACGACGGGATGGTGAACGGGGACAGGCGTTTCGGGCCCTTGGTGTCCGTGGTGCGCACCGCATCGGTAATCGAGCCGAAACCGCCGACACCCGTGGCGATGATCGTGGCGCTGCGCTCCTTTTCTTCATCGCTTTGCGGATGCCAGGCCGCCTGATCCAACGCCTCCCGGGCAGCGGCCAGCGCAAACATGATGAAGCGGTCCATCTTCTTCTGGTCTTTGGAGGGCACAGTGGCATTTGGATCAAAACCGGCCTCAGGGTCCTCCTCTATCGTGGGGACCACACCGGCAATTTGCGAACTGATGTCGGCAGCGATCTCGGCCGGCAGCGCGCGAATACCCGACTGCCCGCTCAACAAGCGCTGCCAGACAATTTGCGCGCCAACGCCCAGCGGCGAAACGACGCCCATGCCTGTGACAACGATACGTTTACCTTTCATGCTCGGATCCTTTCTAGTGCGGCATGCAACCGATGGGGCATCTGTGTTTTCAGGCGTTAGCGCTGCGGAGCACACGTGGAACCGGCGCAACGCAACGCTTCCTGAACACCCTGAAGTGCAGGAAAGATTGCCTCGGCGATCCGTGTCGCCTTGGCGGTCGGGTTCATCCTGCGATACCCGCGCTTGAACAACGGATCATTGAAATAGAGGCGCAGTCTGGCCAGCGCATTGCTGACCGCCGGCTGCCCCAGGCGCAGGCACCTGGCGGCCTTACTGACGTTGCACTCCCGGTACAACACCGCGAAGGTCAGGAGCAGATTCAAATCGAGCTCACTCAACAGGCTCTCTCTGAGCAACGCGGCCTCTGCACCCATTTACTGTCCAGCCTTCGCCACGACGTCGGCGCGGGGTGCGTTCCAGCCTCCGCCGAGCGACTTGAAGCAGTCCACGGCGGCGACGGACGCTGCGGACTGCGCGAGCAGCGTCTGTTCCTGCGCCAGCTGCAAACGGTCGTCGGCGTCCAGCACCTCGATAAAACTCACACTGCCTTGCTCATACGCAGAAAAGGCTGCCGCTCGCGCCTCAGCCAACGATCTCACCCCGTCCTCAAGGACTGCCTTCTGCTTCTCGCTCTGCACCAGTTGGGTCATCGCGTCTTCGACGTCGGCGGTGGCTTGCAGCAGTGTCTGTTGATAGGCGGCCAGCGCCTGCGCATCACGGCCTTTGGCGAATTCGACTTCCGCTTTCACGCGACCGAAGTCGAACAAGCGCCAGCGCAATCCGAAGACCGCCTGTGCCTGATCGGCATCGCCGGAGAAGAGATTGCCACTGGCATGGGTGGCTGAGCCCAGCAGCGCGCCGAGCGAAAACTTGGGGTAATAATCTGCGACTGCCTGGCCGATTCGCGCATTGGAGGCCGCCAGCGTGCGTTCAGCGGCAATGACATCGGGGCGGCGACGGAGCATGTCGGCTTGCCCCCCAGCGGTATCGATGCCCGGCGCCACGGGTATCGGTGTCACCACCGACAGCTCTGCGTGAAGCGTCCCTGGCATCACGCCACTGAGGACTTCGAGCGAGTTCATCGTGCTTTCAATCGAGCTGCGCAACGGCGGTACCTGCGCCGACACCGTCGCCAGGACGCCCTCGGCCTGTTTCAACTGAAGTCGGGCGACCACGCCGTTGGCGTATTGCAGTTGCAGCAGCCTGACCAGATCGGCCTGTGTTTTCACCCGGCTTTCGACGACTTCGAGCCGAGCCTGCAACGTACGCAGCTGGATGTAACCACTGGCCGCAGACGACGTAACAATCAGCCTGACGGCGGCCTGTTGCGCGACCGCCGTCTGCTGCTCGGCGTTGGCCGCTTCGAGGCCGCGCCGCAACCCGCCAAAGATGTCGACCTCCCAGCTCGCACCGGCATCGACCTGATAAAGGCTGCTGTTGCGATCGAAGCCGGGAGACGCGCTGGCAAGCTGCCCGATCGGGTCCTGAAGCGACTGATGATTCCTGCTCGCCTGAGCGCTCAGCTCACCTGACGGCAACAGCGCCGAACGCGCCCCCGTGGTCATGGCACGGGCCTGGTTCACCTTGGCAACGGCTTGCGCCAGATCGAGGTTCTGCGCCAGCGCACGGTTAACCAGCGTCTCCAGTTCCTTGTCACCGAACCCCGCCCACCAAGTGGCCATGTCGGCAGCGGGCAGGCTGGAGGTCCGCTGCTCCAGCAGTGCCTGGCTGCGGAACGAAGCCGGGGCCGGAAGGTCCGGCGCGTGGTAGTCCGGGCCGACCGCGCACCCCGCCAGAAACACAGCGGACAACCAGCCTGCGGTCCATGCGCTTCGAAAAGGAAAAAGGTTCATGGCAAGTCCTGTGATCTCGAGCGGCAATTATTTCCGAGCAGAACTTTTTGTCAACGGTTTATTAAATTCGTCACACTGAAATTTATGGAACCCCAACGTATACCGGCCTAGATCTTAACGATACGAAGGCGATGACAGCCATCTAAAGTTACGCATTTACAAAACCGTAAACATAAAAGAACATTGCGTCCTGAATTTTTCTGGAGGTCGCCATGTCGATACGTCCTGCTGCACTTGTCTCCATCACGGCCGCTACCCTGCTGCTGGCTGCCTGTGGCCATCCTCCGGAAAGCGACCCACGCCTCGTCGACCCGGTCGTCGATACCGCTGTCGTTCAGCCTGATCACTCAACGACGCAATCATTTACCGGCGTCGTGGCGGCCAGGGTGCAGAGCGATCTGGGTTTTCGCGTCTCCGGCAAGGTGATTCAGCGCTTGGTCGATGTGGGCCAACGGGTTCACAAGGGGCAGACGCTGATGAAGATCGACCCGGTCGACCTGAATCTGGCCATCACCAACCAGAAAGGCGCCGTGGCCTCGGCGAAAGCCCGGTTGGTGCAGGCGCAGGCTGACGAATCGAGACTGCGCAGCCTTGTCGCCGCTGGTGCGATTTCGGCCATGGCCTATGACCAGGCGATTGCCGCACTGAACAGCGCCAAGGCTCAGCTGGATGCCGCCCAGGCGCAGGCAGACGTCGCCGCCAATGCCAGCCAGTACGCAGAACTGAAGGCAGACGCGGATGGGTTGGTGGTGAACACGGCGGCCGAACCCGGCCAGGTGGTTGCAGCGGGACAGACCGTGGTGGAGCTGGCCAAGGACGGCCCCCGCGAGGCGGCGGTCGAATTGCCTGAAACCCTGAGGCCAGCGCTTGAATCCACCGCTCAGGCGCGCTTGTACGGAACCCCGGTGCGCAGTGCTCCCGCCAGGCTTCGTGAGCTGTCCGAGGCCGCCAATCCGGTGACCCGAACCTTTTCGGCACGCTATGTGCTCAGCGACGAACTCAAGAACGCACCGCTCGGTGCGACGATCAAGGTCACGCTTCAGTCCAGCCTCTCGTCAGACAAACCCTCCCTCGCCATCCCCCTGACAGCGCTGCGCAATGGCGGCGAAAAATACAGCGTCTGGGTGATCGATCAGGCGTCGATGACCGTCCAGGAGCACGCGGTCGACGTGTTGGCGCTGGGCCTGGAAACCGCACGCGTGGCCGGCGATCTGAAACCCGGTGATACCGTTGTGGCACTCGGCGCTCACCTGCTGCACGCCAACCAGAAAGTTCGCCTGGGCAATGAACTGGCGGTGACGCCATGAGCGGATTCAACCTGTCAGCGCTGGCGGTGCGCGAACGTGCCGTCACGCTGTTTCTGATCATCGCGATTACGCTGGCCGGGCTCGTGGCCTTCATGAAGCTCGGCCGCGCGGAAGACCCGGCGTTCACGGTGAAGGTGTTGACCGTCACCGCCGCCTGGCCAGGCGCGACGGCCGAGGAGATGCAGAACCTGGTCGCCGAACCTCTGGAGAAGCGCCTGCAGGAGCTCAAATGGTACGACCGGGTCGAGACCATCACGCGTCCGGGCCTGGCATTGATGACCTTGACGCTGCTCGACGCCACGCCGCCCAAACAGGTCCCCGACGAGTTTTATCAGGCCCGCAAAAAGCTGTTCGACGAAACCCGCAAATTGCCCTCCGGCGTATTGGGCCCGTACGTCAACGACGAATACTCGGATGTCTCGTTCGCGCTGTACGCGCTCAAAGCACCCGGTCTGCCCCACCGTTACCTCACCCGCCAGGCGGAGGAAATTCGTCAGGATGTGCTGCAGGTCCCTGGGGTGAAAAAAATCGATATTCTGGGCGAGCGTCCCGAGCGCATTTTCGTCGAGTTTTCCTATGCGCGCCTGGCGAATCTGGGTGTCAATGCCCAAGACATCTTCGCCCAGTTGCACAACCAGAACGCAATCACGCCCGCCGGCTCCATCGAGGCCAGAGGCCCGCAGGTGTTCGTCCGCCTGGATGGCGCCCTGGACGATCTCGAGAAGATTCGCAACACGCCGATTGCCGCTTCGCAAGGCCGCACGCTGAAGCTCAGTGATGTGGCGGACGTGAAGCGGGGTTATGAAGACCCGGCAACCTTCATCATCCGTCACGACGGTGAAGAAGCACTGGTGCTCAGCGTCGTCATGAAGGACGGCTGGAACGGACTGGACCTGGGCAAAGCCCTTCAGGCCGAACAACAGAAAATCTCATCGAACCTGCCGCAAGGCATCAGCTTCAGCAAAATCACCGACCAGGCGGTGAATATCACCGAGGCTGTCGACGAGTTCATGATCAAGTTCTTCGTGGCGCTGGCCGTGGTCATGGTCGTAAGCCTGCTGAGCCTGGGCTGGCGCGTGGGGATCGTTGTGGCCGCCGCCGTGCCCCTGACCCTGGCCGCGGTACTCATTGTGATGCTGGCGACCGGGCGCGTATTTGACCGCATTACACTGGGCGCCTTGATTCTGGGGCTGGGCCTGCTGGTCGATGACGCGATCATTGCCATTGAAATCATGGTGGTCAAACTCGAGGAAGGCTACACCCGCATCAAGGCGGCGTCCTATGCCTGGAGCCACACGGCGGCGCCGATGCTGGCGGGCACGTTGGTGACTGTCATCGGACTGATGCCGGTGGGGTTCGCCCAGTCGACGGCAGGCGAATACGCCGGGAATATCTTCTGGATCGTCGGCTTTGCGCTGATCATTTCCTGGATGGTCGCGGTGTTCTTCACGCCGTATCTGGGCGTCATGCTGTTGCCTGAAATCAAACAGGTCGAGGGCGGTCATGACAGGATCTATTCCACGCCCAACTTCCAGCGTCTGCGGCGGTTGATCAGCGCCGCAATACGTTACAAGTACTGGGTCGCCGGAGGCGTGTTTGCCTTGTTCGCGCTGGCGATCGTGGGGATGGGCTCGGTCAAGCAGCAGTTTTTCCCAAGCTCCGACCGTCCCGAGCTGCTGGTGGAAGTGCAGTTGCCCGAAGGCAGTTCGATCAACGCCACCAGCGAGGCCACGAAAAAAGTCGAGGCGTGGATCAGAACCCAGCCGGAAGCGAAGATCGTGACCAGTTACATCGGCCAAGGGGCGCCGCGCTTTTTCCTGTCTTATAACCCTGAGCTGCCGGATCCGTCGTTCGCAAAAATCATTGTACTGACCGAGAACGAAGGCACACGGGACGCTTTGAAGCTGCGCCTGCGTGCCCAAGTGGAAAAACAACTCGCTCCGCAAGCACGGGTGCGTGTCTCGCAACTGGTTTTCGGGCCGTACACCCGCTTTCCTGTCGAGTTTCGCGTGATGGGGCCGTACGCCGACAAAGTGCGTGGCATCGCGCAGCAAGTTGCCGAGGTGATGCGCAAGAACCCTGGCATGCGTCAGGTGAACACCGACTGGAGCGAAAAACAGCCCACACTGCATTTCGTCCTGGATCAGGATCGCCTTCAGGTGATGGGACTCACCTCCTCCCAGGCTTCGGAGCAATTGCAGTTCCTGTTGACCGGTATTTCCGTGACCCAGGTGCGCGAAGACATCCGCACGGTCGATGTCATGGCCCGCACTCAGGATGAAGACAGGCTCGACCCGGCCCGCATCGAAAACATGACATTGACCAGCAAGACCGGTCAGTTGATTCCGATCCGACAGATCGGCCACGTTGAGATTCGTTCGGAGGACCCGATTCTCAAACGCCGCAATCGCATACCGACGATCACCGTGCGCGGTGACATCGACGAGCAGATGCAGCCGCCTCAGGTCTCGATGGAGGTGTATGCGCAGCTACAGCCGATCATCAGCAGCCTTCCGCTGGGGTATCAGATCCAGATCGGCGGCAACATCGAGGAATCACTGAAGGCGAACAATGCGCTGGCGCCGATCTTCCCCGTGATGCTGTTGTTCACCCTGATCGTGATCATTGTCCAGGTGCGCAGCTTCGCCGCCATGGCGATGGTCGTCCTGACCGCCCCGCTGGGACTGGTCGGCACCGTGCCGATTCTGCTGATCTTCCATCAGGCGTTCGGGTTCAACGCCATCCTGGGCTTGATCGGTCTGTCAGGAATCTTGATGCGCAACACGCTTATCCTGATCGGGCAGATTCACACCAACGAGGCCGACGGGCTCGACCCCTATCACGCAGCGGTCGAGGCTACGGTGCAGCGAGCACGACCGGTGATCCTGACGGCCGTGGCCGCCGTGCTGGCGTTTATCCCCCTGACGTTCTCGGTGTTCTGGGGATCGATGGCGTTTACGCTGATCGGCGGCACGGCGGTGGGGACCGTCCTGACGCTGTTGTTTCTGCCAGCCCTTTACGCGATCTGGTTCAAGATCAAACCACCCGCTAACGGAACGGAGAACGCGGCGGCTGCGCGCGTTGCGGCTCCTGCCGACGCGGGTTGAGCCCACGCCTCCGGTGGCGTGGTCGCCAAGCGACTGCGCCACCGGGGCTGTTGGCGTACAGCCCTGTCGTGACCGGGCACAGATGCAGCTAACCCGTTGATGTACAATCGCCCCCTTGCGCAACCTACCCAGTTATCAGGCCTATGCGAAGCGAATCCGAACCCGTCATCCTTCCCACCTCCGGTCAACGCGGCCCAGCCGAGCATGACCGTCGAGTGCAAATCATCAACGTGGCCGAGGCCTTGTTTCGTGAGGCCGGCTACCGCAAGACGTCCGTGGCCGACCTCAGCAAAGCAATGGGGATTTCCACGGCATACATCTATCGCTTCTTCAAATCCAAGCAGGCCATTGGCGAAGCGATTTGCGCACACACGCTGGAGAAACTGGACACTCAGCTGCAGGAAGTCGTCGACATGGACCTGTCGCCGACACGGCGATTCCGGCTGTTCATGCGCACTGCGTTGAAGTTGAGCTATGAGCTGTTCGTCATCGAGAGCGCCGTCAACGAGGTGGTGGTCGCCGCGATCGAGGGTGGATGGTGTACCGCTGCCGGGCACAAGGCGCAGATCTACTCGATGCTGGAACGCATTCTGGAAGAAGGCCGCCAGGCCGGCGAGTTCGAGAAGAAGTCGCCGCTGGATGAAGTGGCTGACGGACTGGCAGAGGTCATCATGCCGTACACCAATCCAAGATGCCTGGAGCAACGGACCTGGGATGAGCTGGAAAGAGGCATGAACGCAACCACCAACCTGGTGCTGCGCAGCCTTGCTCCTTAAAGATCGCGTTTGCGGGGTTTACTGCCGATAGCCTGCAAGCGAGCGTACTGCGGCAGGTACGCGACTTGCGTTGACTCGCTGGTTCAAACCGAATCATCAGCCACTTCCACGCGATTGCGTCCCGCGCGTTTGGCGTGGTACAGCGCGGTGTCCGCCAACCCATAGGCCGTGTCGAAACCGGTGCCTGCCGAATTGGCGCTGACGCCGAAGCTGGCGGTGATGGCGCGGTCGACGGGGGCACCGAAGACATGGGCGGCGATGGCCTGGCGCATGGCTTCGGCCAGCTTGACCCCTTGTTCGAGCTGGCCGCCGGGGATGAGCACAGTGAACTCTTCGCCGCCTACCCTGCCGATGGCAGCGCCCTCGCCCACGATCTGCCGCAGGCAATCGACGATCCCCCGAATGACAGCATCGCCCGCAGGATGGCCGAACTCATCGTTCACATGCTTGAAGTGGTCGATGTCCAGAACGATCATCACCGCGCCGGTGTGCAGCAACGCTTGGGCGGTCATGTCGATGATTGCGCCGCGGTTCAGTACGCCTGTGAGGGCATCGTGGGTCGCGCGGTACTCCAGCTGACGGGCCAGCGTCTGAAGCTGAGCATTGAGCGCGTTCATCTCGCGCTCAGCGCGGTCGCTGCGACCGATCAGGCGGCGGGTTTCCCGCATCAGGCGCTCGTAGTGCGTCGCCAGTTCGGACAAGGATGTGCGGTAGACCTGCGCGTCGGCGTCGGCGAGCGCCAGGGTCGAGCGAGCCTGTTCAAGCGCCTCGGCCTCGCTTTTGAACAAGTCTGGCGCAGGGTCCGGCGAGGTGCCCCGCGACGCCACAGAAGCTGCCATGTTGATCACCCTGTTCACGTGGTTACTGGATGGTCATTGAAGATGATCGAGGTGAAGTCGGCCTTGAGCTCTTCGCCAAATTCGAAGATGGTTTCGTCTTCTTCCTCGTAGTACCAGTTCACTTCAATCCGGTTGCCTGCCTCGGCGGACTGATCCAGGGCATCGAAAATGCTGAACAGCATCTTGGTGCTGGAGCTGTTGAAGTAGGCCAGTGCGATGTTCGCCGTGATCGTCGCGCCTTCTTTGGCGTCCAGAAATGCTCGCAGCTGCTGCACGATCGGTGCGTAGAAAGCCGCAGCGTTCTCCGGGTACGATTCGCCTTTCATCGACAGAAGATGCTGGTCAAAACGAAAGTCGACTTCCGGCGAAGTGGCCGTTGCTTCAATGTAGAAGTTGTCCATGGCTAAGCGTCGCTCAATCAAATAGTGGCTTTAAGGCAAAACAAAGTGGTTTCGGGGTCGTCCGGGCGCGGATGAAAACCGAATTCCAGTGGGGCGCTGGCGTCACGCGCCATGGTCAGGAAACCCAGGCCAGCGCCTTTGCTGTCCTCCGGCGTCTCGGCGCGCAGCGTGACTTTGTAGGCCTGCTTGATTTCTTCCAGTGACATGGTGCGCAGCGGCTCGAGTTTCTCGCGCAGTCGCTCGATGTCGGCCGTTGCAATGGGGTTGGCGCAAAGCATCAGGTGCCGCTCACCGTCGGTGCTGATGCAGACGGCGCCCTGGCGCAGCGCCGATGCTTCGGCGACCGTCGCACTCAAGGCGTCGGAGGAATAATGAATGATGTTCTGCGAGAGCTCGACGAACGACGAGAACAGCTTGCGGCGGGTCGGGCCGCTGACCCCGGAAATTTCCAGCTGCAGCTTCACCACTTCGGCCATCGCCGAGATGATGTGATGCGAGAAGTAGCCCATGTGGTAGAAAATCACGTTTCTCTGTTGGGCCAGATCGAAAAACGTGCAGTCCTGCTGAGCGGTGGGTGAAGTGAACATCATCATTCCTGAATACGGGCGCAGAAAAGGGTCAAGTCGTCACGGCGGGCCTGCTCGCCCTGCCACACGGCCAGCGCGGTTTGCAGGGCTTCACAGATCACATTCGACGGCTGGTTGCGGTGCGCGATGATCGTTTCGAAGGCTTTGCGCTTACCGAAGGCAATGCGCTTCGGGCCGCCGATCTGGTCGATCAACCCGTCGGTGGCGATGAACATCAGGCTTGCCGGTTGCATCTGCACGCGACTCACGGACCATTGGTAATCGAAGTGGCTGTCGACGTAGCCCACGCCCATGCGCTGCCCGGCAATGGTCTCGAGCTGTTCGGCATCGGGGTGCAACACATGCAGCGCCATACTCGCGCCCGCGAAGCTGAGCACCTGCGTGGCGTTATCGAACCAGAAAAAAGACGCGTCCAGACCGTCGTCGGATTCGGGCGTGCCATCGAGGCCGTTGACCTGCCCCAATTGCTCCTTGACGCTGCGGTTGACCGCCGACAACAGGCTCGCAGGGTTGCGCGGCCCCAGTTGCGCCAGCGCCTGGGTCAGGGATGACGACGCAATCAACGTCATGAACGCCCCGGGAACGCCGTGCCCTGTGCAATCGGCGATGGCGCCGAACCAGCCATCGGCATACGCGCAGAAGTGATAGAAATCGCCGCCCACCACATCGCGCGGCTCCCACAACAGCGAGGCATCGCCCAGTGTCGAACTCAGCGCCTCGCGGGAGGCCCGCAGCATGGCGCGCTGAATCACACTGGCGTATTCGATGCTCTGCATCATCTGGCGGTTCTTCTCGGCCTGCATGGCAGCGACCACCGCCATCAATTCCAGGCCGTTGCCCAAACCGGCGAAGTGGCCGTTGCGGGTGACGATGAAGCCGTCGGCCAGCGCCTTTTCACCGTATTCGACGGTTTTGAATGTCAGCGCCTCAATGCTCATCCCGGCATCGACGATCAGCGGTTCCTTGTCCATGAAGGCGATGCAGCTTTTCTTGTCGTAAAGCTCGCGGTGAAACGGCTTGCTCATCTGCGACAGGAAGATGTTGCGGTTGATCAGCCCGATCGGTCGATCGCCCTCCAGCACGGCGAGACAGGCGCGCTCGCGGTGGGCACTGAAAATCTCCATGACACGATGGTTGGTGCTGTCCGATTCAATGCCGGGCACCTCATTGCACAGGTCGCCCGCGCACCGGTGATCTCGTGGCAACGTCGGCCGCATGAATGTGAAATGTTCCGCCTGCATGCCAGTACTACCGCGCCAGACTAAAGCGCGGACAGTATCAAGGTGATATTAAGGTGATGTTACAAAACGGGTCATTTGTTCGCGCTGTCGCCATTTGGCCCCGTGCCTCGCGCCTTGCACTTGGTGTTAAATACACCACCCGGGTCAAACGCTCAGACCCTGTCGGACAGTTCAGCGAAACGGAACGCGATATGAAAAGCCTTTTTGAGACACGCAACGCCCCTCTTTCCCACTCGTCGGCGGTGGCAGCATGATCGAAGTCACCGAAGTCTCCATCGCTCAATTGCGCGCTGCGCTGGCCTGCGGCGAAACCACCGCCGTTGAACTCGTCCAGGCGTATCTGGCGCGCATCGACGCCTATGACGGGCCTGACACCACGACGCGCCTGAACGCGCTGGTGGTCCGCAACCCTGATGCCCTCAAAGAAGCCGAAGCCTCCGACGCGCGCCGCGCGAACGGTCAGACGCTCGGCCCGCTCGACGGCATTCCGTACACCGCCAAAGACAGTTACCTGGTCAAAGGCCTCACCGCTGCGTCCGGCAGCCCTGCATTCGCCGATCTGGTTGCCTACCGCGATGCGTTCACGGTGGAACGGCTGCGCGCTGCCGGGGCGATTTGCCTGGGCAAGACCAACATGCCGCCCATGGCCAACGGCGGCATGCAACGCGGCGTTTACGGTCGCGCCGAGAGTCCCTACAACGGCGACTACCTCACGGCACCGTTTGCCTCCGGGTCTTCAAACGGCGCCGGTACGGCGACGGCGGCCAGCTTCGCGGCGTTCGGTCTGGCTGAAGAAACCTGGTCGAGCGGTCGCGGCCCGGCGTCCAACAACGGCCTGTGCGCGTACACCCCGTCGCGCGGCGTGATTTCGGTACGCGGCAACTGGCCGCTGACACCGACCATGGACGTCGTCGTGCCCTTCGCCCGCACCATGGCGGACCTGCTGGAGGTGCTGGACGTGGTGGTCGCGGACGATCCCGACACACGCGGCGACCTGTGGCGGCTGCAACCCTGGGTGCCGATCCCCTCGGTTGCGTCGGTCCGTCCGGCCTCTTACGCGGACCTCGCGGTCAATGCCGAGGCACTGGCAGGCAAACGCCTGGGCATCCCGCGCATGTACATCAATGCCGACCCTGATGCAGGCACCAGTGAAGCGCCGGGCATCGGCGGCCCGACCGGCCAGCGCATCAACACCCGTCCTTCGGTCATCGCGCTGTGGCAAGACGCCCGCCATGCGCTCGAAGCGGCAGGCGCGGAAGTCATCGAAGTCGATTTCCCGCTGGTCTCCAATTGCGAAGGCGATCGCCCGGGCGCGCCGACCGTATTCAACCGCGGAATCGTCTCCAAGGAATTTCTGCACCACGAATTGTGGGACCTGACGGCGTGGGCCTTTGATGATTTTCTGCAGGCCAACGGCGATCCGAAGCTAAACCGCCTGGTGGATGTCGACGGCCCGAAGATCTTCCCTCACGACCCCGGCACACTCCCCAACCGCGAAGGTGATCTGGCGGCAGGCATGGACGAATACGTGCGCATGGCCGAGCGCGGCATCACGCCTTGGAACAAAATCGACACCTTGGCCGACGGCCTGCGCGGGCTGGAGAAAACCCGGCGCATCGACCTGGAAGAATGGATGGATGCCCAAGGACTGGACGCCGTGCTGTTCCCGACCGTGGCAGACGTCGCGCCCGCTGATTCGGACGTCAATCCTGCGTCTGCGGACATCGCCTGGAGCAACGGCGTGTGGGTCGCCAACGGCAACCTCGCCATTCGCCATCTGGGCGTTCCGACAGTCACGGTACCCATGGGCGTCATGGCTGACATCGGCATGCCGGTCGGTCTGACGTTCGCCGGTCGCGCCTATGATGACTCGACGCTGCTGCGTCTGGCGTCTGCGTTTGAATCGACCGGGTCGAAACGGCTGATTCCGCCGCGCACACCTGCCCTTGTTTCCGCGAAATCCTAGAGAGAATCCAGCATGCTTTTACACCTGTCGACCTGGCGCGAGATCGAAGCGTTTCTGACCCGCAGCCGCACCATCGTCGTGCCCATCGGTTCGAACGAGCAACATGGCCCGACCGGGCTGTTGGGCACGGACTGGATGTGCCCGCAGATCATCGCCGAAGAAGCGCAGAAAGACACCGATATCCTGATCGCCCCGACATTCAACATCGGTATGGCGCAGCATCACCTCGGTTTTCCGGGCACGATTTCGCTGCGCCCTTCGACCTTCATCGCCGCCATTGGCGACTGGGTTCGCTCCCTGGCCGGGCACGGTTTCGAAAAGATCCTGTTCCTCAATGGCCACGGCGGCAACGTGGCGTCGATTGAAGCCGCGTTTTCCGAGCTGTACGCCGAAGCCAGCTTCGCCAGACGCCCGGCGGGATTCGCGTTGAAGTTGTGCAACTGGTGGGATCTGGAAGGCGTCGGCCAACTGGCCCATGAGCAGTTTCCCGTGGGCCATGGGTCGCACGCCACCCCGTCGGAAATTGCGGTGACGCAATGGGCGTATCCGGACGCCATCAAGTCGGCGGCGTACTCGCCGCGCATTGCACCTACCGGCCCGATCCGCGAGGCGCGCGACTTTCGTGCGCGCTTCCCGGACGGGCGCATGGGCTCAGACCCGGACCTCGCCACCCCGGAAAAAGGCGGCGAACTGGTAAAGCTCGCCGCCAAGGGTCTCGTGCAAGCGGTGAATGCCTTCAGTCGGGAATCGACGCCGGCATGAGGTCACGACGCCAAGGCGTCCAGCTCCGCCAACATTTGCGCGGAGTCATTGATAGGACTCTTCATCCTCAAATGACCGAAGCTGCGCCCCTTCAATCCAGCGTTTTTCCGAGGTCTTTAAGTGATGCCGCATTGCAGTTTGAGCTGCGACGATATCTTTGGACTGAAGCGCATCCAAGATGGCCGTATGTTCTGTAATTGCGGCAGTCCATGTTTTGACACTCTCTGCATGTTCTGTCATATGGGAAGAAATAGGGCTATGCCTCTCATCGAAAAGCGCTGTAATGATCTTTAGTAAAGCAGTATTACCGCCTATCTTGGCCAGGCGGTGATGAAACTTTCGATCAGCTTCCACCGCAGAGGTACCGTTCGCAACGGCCGCACGCATACTGTCAATCGTGGCCTGAAGATACCGGTAATCTGCCTTGGTAGCGTTCATACAGGCCATTACCACCGTCTCTCCCTCAATGATCGCGCGGGCTTGCATGAGCTCAGTAGGGCTTTCGCCGAACGTGGATGTCTGGCGCGTGGAATCGAGGAGTTTCTGGCAGACATAGATCCCCGACCCCATCCTGATTTCGATACTGCCGTCTATCTTCAAGGCTATCAGCGCTTCCCTTAGCGACGGACGTGAAACACCTAATATCTGAACAAGCTCGCGCTCTGCGGGCAGTCGTGAACCGGCCTTAAAGTCCCCTTGCCGGATCCGTTCGCGGAGGCGGTCAGCAATGATCTGATAGACCTTACGCTCGGTTGAAACTTTTTCTTGAGACATGCTTTGCAATCCACTTCTGGTTTCCCCCACTAGTCTGCGCTTTAAATTTCAATGCACAGAGCGCGCAACAGCGCGCTGAGATCAAAAACCCGCATAAGGCGTCTATTTCACTGAGGTCGTATCGGGCACGTCGGGTGAGACAGTCGTCATCACATCACTGCCCCTATCTGCCAGGGCAAGAACTCATTGTCGCCAAGCCCATTGAGCTCACTGCAGGTTTTAAGTCCCGAAGCGGTAGCGACTATCAATTCAAATAGCCTGTAACCCGCACTTTCTATCGAATCGGTGCCATCAATGATGCCGCCAGCATTGAAGTCCATGTCCAGAGGCATTCGTTCGAACAGTGAAGTGTTAGTCGCGATCTTTATGGAGGGCGTCGGTTTGCAACCGTATGTCGAGCCGCGACCGGTGGTGAAACAGATCAGGTTTGCGCCGCCTGCTACCTGACCTGTTGCCGATACGGGATCGTAGCCGGGAGTGTCCATAAACACCAAACCCTGGGCGGTCACCGGTTCAGCGTACTGGTAAACATCCATTAGCCCGGTCGACCCGGCTTTTGCAACAGCACCAAGCGACTTTTCAAGGATGGTGGTAATACCACCTGCCTTATTGCCCGGCGAAGGGTTGTTATTCATGTCGCCGCCATTATGCACAACATAGTCCTCCCACCAATGCACGCGGCCCATCAGCCTGGACGCGACTTCCGAAGTGGCGGCGCGCGCAGTCAGTAAGTGCTCAGCACCATATATCTCAGGGGTTTCAGACAGAATCGCCGTCCCACCGTTGCGCACCAGCAGATCGACCGCCGCACCCAAGACGGGGTTCGCACTGATACCCGAATAGCCATCCGACCCGCCGCACTGCAAACCCACTGTCAGGTGGCGCAGCGACTGAGGTGTACGTCTGGCTTCGTTGATGATCGGCAACATCTGTCGAACAAGTGATTTACCGTGCTCGATAGTTTCCCTTGTCCCACCCTGCTCCTGGATCACCAGGCTCGACATCAGGGTACTGGAGCGAGGGGTGAGCGCCTCCATCAACGGCGTTAGCTGGTTGACCTCACACCCGAGCCCAATCAAAAGTACTCCGGCAAAATTGACATGGTTTGAATAGCCACGCAGGGTACGGCTGAGAATGTCAAAGCCGTCGCCTTTGGCCCCCATGCCACAGCCACTGCCATGAGTGATCGCCACCACCCCGTCAACGCCGGGCCATTCGCCCAGCGCCTCCCCCTTGAAAGCCTCGGCTATTTGTTTGCAGACGGTGGCAGAGCAATTGACGCTGGAGATGACACCAATGAAGTTTCGAGTGCCCACTCGCCCATCGTCGCGCAAGAAACCTTCAAAGGTCATCGGCTCATTGACCAACGACGTCGGTACATACAGGTGGCTTGATTCGTGAAAAGCCCCTTCTACAGGCATTTCCAGATTGTGGACGTGAACATGCTCGCCTTGGCGGATGTCCTGTGTGGCTTGCCCAATAACCTGCCCGTATTTATGAACCACGCCACCGGAGGGAACAGCACGAATCGCTATCTTATGCCCCGAGGGAATCGATTCCTTTGCGACCAGATTGATGCCGCTCACGCAGAGGTTTTCTCCCTCGGCAACATCGCTTCGAGCGACAGCCACATCGTCGCCGGTTGCTAGAATAATCAATGAAGGGCTAAGGACAGTCATCTTAAGGATTCTCTCAGGTAGGCGTCACTTCAGGGACGCCTCGATAAGGCGTGATCTAGACGAGGTTGCACAAGGCCGGCAAGTCGACAGGCGCTTGAAGAAACCGACGGGTGCCAAATAGAAGGACTGGCGCAACCGCTGTAGCGCCATGCGGCCCCCTAACATTCAATTATTGCTTTGACCACACCTTGGCCCGGATCCAGTAACGTCGGGAATTGGGTCGGCACGTCACTCAAACTCATACGGTGAGTATTAAGGGCGGCATCAGGGATCAAGCCGTCGCGAAGGCATTGCTGAACATAATGAAAATCTTCTGCCGTAGCATTTCGACTACCCAACAAAGTGGCTTCCCGCTTGTGAAATTCCGGATCAGAGAAAGTGAGGGTGTCTTTAACCACCGAGATCATCACGTATTTACCACCATGGGCGATGAACTCGAAGCCGCGCTCCATGGCCTTGGGATTGCCGGTCGCGTCAAATACCACGTCAAAAAACTCGCCATGCGTGAGCTCTGCCAGCCGCTCCTTATCGCCGACACCGACTTCCACCGTCGCAGCAACATGCAGTTGCTCGCGGCAGAATTGGAGGCGGTCAGCACGGGTGTCAAGCACGCTGACAGTGGCGCCTTTGAGATTTGCAAAAATGGCTGCCGCCATCCCAATGGGCCCGGAGCCTACAACCAACGCACGCTGACCTGATTGAATATCAGCACGCCTGACCGCGTGCGCACCTATAGACAAGAATTCGATCATCGCGGCTTGATCCAGAGTGATTCCTTCAGCCTTGTGGATGAACTCATCCGGCAGGCTCAGGTACTCGGTAAACGCGCCATCCCGATGCACGCCCAACACTTGGATGCGTGTACAGCAATTGGTTTTTCCCTGCCTGCAGGCGATGCAGTCGCCGCACGAAATGTAGGGCATCACGTACACAACATCTCCGGGTATCAGACCGCTTGTGGCACCGCTCTCTTCGACGACCCCTGAAAACTCGTGTCCCATGACCCGGGGATATTCCAGGTAGGGCTGGTTCCCGGTAAAGATATGAAGGTCTGTGCCGCAAACCCCCACACGTTTAATTCGAATTAAGGTCTCCCCTTCCCGGCGTGTTGGAAGGCTGGTTTCCACAGCAGTCAGCGACCCCGGTTTTTCACACACAATTGTGAGCATGATGATTCTCCAGACCTGCATGTTTAAGCTGCGAGGTCGTCGAAAGGTTGGCAGAGTCAGGATGGGTTAGCGGTGCGCCAGCTGACCAATGCGATAAAAATGCTTGGCGTTCAGCCCCATTATCAAAGCCTCACCCTCGCGGACGGTTTGGTCTATATGCTCTCGAAGGTACTCGGTCGAGATACGCACCCACTGTTGATAGCTGGAGGCCAGATTGACCACTGGCCAATCACTCCCCCATATGACGCGCTGGACGCCAAACGCCTCTAGAATCGCGTCCATGTACGGCTGTAGCGCCTCTCGGCCATCATTGGGCGCAGCTTCCGTGAGCAGTCCGGACAGCTTGCAGTGCACATTGGAAAGCGTCGCCAAACGGTGGAGGTCATCCCGCCACGGGGCAGCCACCCGATTGGCAATATCGGGTTTTCCGGCATGATCGATGACAACGCGCAAGCCTTGATTGCGCTCGGCAAACCGATAGAGCCCAACCAGGTGCTGTGGTAAAACCAACGCATCAAGACTCAAGTCGTGCGCAATGAGTGCCTGTATTGCGGGTTGGATGTGATCGCTCTCGATCCAGTTGTGGGCTGGCAAGTTCTGCAGCATTACGCGCACACCCTTGAGTTTCGGATGGCGAGCCATTGCAGCAATCTGGGAGGCAGCGTCAGTGGCCAGTAGGTCGACCCACCCGACTACCCCCAGGATGCTGGCGTATTCATTGGCTAATCCCAACAGGTATTCCGTGTCTCCTGGGTGCGGGTTTGACTGCACGGCGACGGTTCCGTCAATGTGGGACGCTCGACGAAGCTCAGCCAGATCAGCCGGGGTAAAATCTCGATAGATTCGGGTGAGCTCAGAGGGTGGCCAATCTCCGTACCCATGGTTCAGATGCCAAAAATGCTGGTGAGCGTCTATGCGAAAACTCATAGAGCCCCCTTGGGCAGTGGAGATTCTGGGTCTATAAGTCCCTGCTCAACGAGCGCTTCCCAGAAAGCATCAGGAATGCTCTGCTCGAACCATTGAATACTGCGCTCAAGTTGCTGCGCTGTGCGTGTGCCAACAACGCAGGACACCACCGCGGGGTGAGCCATCGGAAATTGCAGCGCAGCGGCGGAAAGCGCTACGTCGTACTCCTGACAAACGGACTTGAGCGCCTCAACCCTCTTGACCACAGCAGCAGGCGCCTCGCCATAATCAAAATGTTTTCCGCCGGCGAGAATGCCGGAGTTGAAGACCCCTCCGATCACGATCGCATTGCCTTGGGCCAGGCAAATATTCATCAAAGGTTTGAGGCTTTCTTGTTCCAGGAGCGTGTAGCGCCCGGCCAAGAGTGTGCAGTCGAGCTTGCATTCATTCATGCTGTCCTGAACGACTTCCCACTCGTTTACTCCTAACCCGACAGCCGCGACCGTTCCATCCTTGCGCAGTGCTTCCAACGCGCGGAATCCGCCGCCTTTAGTGAGCTGCTGCCAATAATGGTCGTGCAGTTCACCATGGGTCATCCGGCCAATGTCGTGTACGTACAAAATGTCAATTTTGGAGAGCCCGAGACGTTGAAGGCTGTCGTCGTGGGAGCGCCGGATGCCGTCATAGCTGTAATCGTACCGAGGGCGAAATGGCAAAGGATTAGCCCAGCCATCGTCTCCCCTTCGCACTGAGTCATCAGGAACGAGTAGCCGACCTGCTTTTGTACTCAATATGAAGTCTGTCCGGGTACGCTCGCTCAGGCTTGTGCCCACTCGGCGTTCGGAACGGCTGTAGCCATAGAAAGGGGCAGTATCGAAATATCGGATCCCCCTGTCCCAGGCGGCCTCTAACGTTTGAGACGACTGTAAAAGCGAAACCTCTTGAAAAAGCCCTCCGACTTGGGAGCAGCCGAGTCCAAATACACCTATTTCAATCGAACCGCCAATGAGCGAACGCGTCTCAGTGATTTGCATAGCTGCCGTCACCTTTATCGATTAGTACAAGACGTTTTTCGCCTCAGTGCTATCTATGTTTGATTTATCGATCAGCAGCACACCGGTATCGATCGTTTTCGGCACTTGCGTTCGGGCAATAACCTTGGCCACCGAGGTCACAGAATCCAATCCCATCTTGTAAGAGCTTTGAACCACAATGGAGTCGAGGGTGCCGTCCTTGACGAAGTTCTGGAGATCCTCATTGCCGTCAAACCCAATGGCGACGAGTTTTCCGGCCTTACCCGCTTGCGCAATACCTCTCGCCATCCCAACGGCCGTGGGCTCATTGGCGCCATAGATACCTTTTAGGTCCGGATTCGCCGACAGAACGTCTGTTGTCTGATTAAGCGCGTTCGCCATCTGCGACTGTGAGTAAAAAGGGCCAACGATCGTTAAATTAGAATGCTGCTTTATATAATGGGTGAAGCCGCCCACACGGCCAATTTCCGACCCTGCTCCAGGGACGTAGGACATAATCGCGATCTTCCCTGTCTTCCCTACTTTTTCAATCATCCGCTGCGCGCACAACTCACCGGCTTTGGTGTTATCCGTCGAAAGAAATGATTGATAGTAGGCAGCACCCTCCGCAGAAACGGTGGAGTCGATGAGAACGACGGGGATATGGGCTTCCCAAGCCTGCTTTATGGCGGGCACCAATGCGTCTGGATCAGACGCGGCCAGGACAATCCCCGAGACGCCACGGTTCACCGCGTTAACCACCATATTCACTTCATCAGCGATAGCCGATTCGGAGGCTGGCCCTTGAAAAGTGACCGTGGCATTCGGTAAATCCTTAGCGGCTGCCTGGGCTCCCTTCTGCACGTTTTGCCAGTAGTTGGAATTCGAGCTTTTTACAATGACAGCAATTTCACTGTTGGCCGCCATGGAAAATGGTGAAGTGAGCGAGGCCGCCACAGCAAGCGTGATGATATTCAGCGTTTTCATGGTAGACAGTCCATTTTGTTTTTATATATTAAGTTCAGGATTTTCGATTTCTGAGTTGATCGATACACACAGTGAGCAGGATGACGACGCCAATAATGATTTGCTGAGTAAAACTCGACACGCCGAGCATGTTCAGGCCATTGCGCAAAATCCCAATGGTGAATGCGCCAATGACGGTTCCCGAGACGCTCCCGATTCCCCCAGATAGGGAAGTTCCGCCAATGACTGCGCTGGCAATAGCATCGAGTTCATACATCACGCCCTCGTTTGGTTGGGCCGTTACCAAGCGGGACATAAGGACGCACCCCGTCAAGCCGGCGAGCACACCAGACAACACGTAAGTGAATAGCGTCACGCGAGCGACATTGACGCCGGACAATCGCGCGGCCTCAGCATTCGAGCCGACCGCATAGATGTGCCGCCCTAATCGCGTACGGCTTAATACGAGCCATAGCCCAACAGCAAGGACAATCATGATGACGACGGGGTAAGGGATGCCTGGAAAGATGACATTCGGGAAACCGTCATCGCCCATACGTTCTATCCTGAAGAGCGTTCCGTTACCTAACGTCGCGAAACCCTGACCCAGGCCGGACACCGGCTGCGCATCGGTAAGACGCAGCGCAAAACCCCGGGCAACCAGCATCATCCCGAGAGTGGCGATGAACGGCGGGAGCTTCAAACGGGTAATGAATAAACCGTTGATCCCCCCGCATATACCTCCCACGGTGAGGCCCACCAGAATTCCTAAGGGAATTGACGCGCCGGCCTTGATAGCCAGGGCATCGGCGACGCCGGCCAATGCCAGGACCGAGCCCACGGAAAGGTCGATGCCGCCGGTAATGATGACCGCCGTTGCCCCCAGACCCAAGAACGCGATTGATGTGACCTGGAGGGCGACACTCATCCCGTTGCCCATAGACATGAAGGCTTGGCTAGTCGTGGCAAAGACAATGATCAGAGCAAAAAGACTCGCCAACGCACCAAACTTCTGCAGAAGCTCGCCGCGCCGTTCTTTATTCACTGAGCCCACGCCGCCAGGTTCCGACTGCTTACTGATACTGAGATCGCTCATTGTGTGTACCCCGAAGCGAAGTGCATGATTTCTTCTTGTGATGTATGGCGTGCCTGTAGCTCGGCCGTCAGTCGACCTTCGTGAAAGACTAAAATCCGGTCACTCATCCCAAGCAGTTCCGGGAGCTCGGAGCTGATGAGAACAACCCCAATGCCCTGCGCTGCCAACGTGTCCATCAACTCGTAGATCGCGTATTTGGCGCCCACGTCGATACCTCTCGTAGGCTCATCAAAAAACAGGATTTTCGAATCACGGAACAGCCATTTACCAATCACGACTTTCTGCTGATTACCGCCTGACAGAAGCCGAGTCGCCTGACGTGTCGAGGGCGTACGGATGCCGAGGCTTTTAATGTATTTATGAGCTGCCGCTTCTTCTTCCTTGAATTTGATGAACCCAAAGGCGTTACAGACTGCATCCATATTGGCCAGGGTTATATTGCTGGCCAAGGACATCTTGAGCGCCAGCCCATCACTCTTTCGGTCTTCTGAGAGATACGCTACTCCGTGACGGATAGCGTCTTGCGGGGAGCTGATCGAAACCGTCTGTCCCTGAAGTTCCAAGCTCCCCGTGTCGATAGCGTCAGCGCCAAATATAGCGCGCGCTATTTCTGTCCTCCCGGCGCCCATCAACCCGGCAAACCCCAGGATTTCGCCCTTGCGCAAATCGAAATCAATTGACTGGAACGCACCTTTGCGCCCGAAATTTTTTACCTGGAGCAATACTTCCTGGGTGGGTGTGCCAGTACGGGGAGGGAATTTCTCGTCGAGTGATCGACCCACCATGTCGGCAACGATTTGATTGACGGACGTTTCGCTGAATCGGCTCGTGGAGACGTGACTTCCGTCGCGCATGACGGTAACCCGAT